>NZ_JBAGLP010000118.1:0-1098070 GCF_036689775.1 Isoptericola haloaureus
GGCCCGCGTCAGCTACGACCTCACCGGCGACGGCACCTGGGACCGCATCGAGACCTACGGCTACTTCGCCACCGACCCCGTCCCCGGCAACGAGACCTACACCTCGCAGGGACGTCTCGCGGCAGAGGACGGCACCCTCGGAGACCTCGACGACGGCACCGTCCGCGTCGAGATCTGGAGCGCCCTGGGCACCGCCACCCCGACCGTGACCACCGGCCCCGACTCCACCCTCACCCTGCCGTTCGACGGCTGAGGGCTGATGAACGACGAACGGCCGCCCCGGAGACCCGGGGCGGCCGTTCGTGGCGTCCTGGCGATCAGTGCTGGTGCTCGCCGTCCTGCGCCGCGGCGATCTGGGTCCGGACGTCGTCCATGTCCAGGTCCTTGACCGCGTCGACGACCTGCTTCAGGGCGGGCGCGGGCAGGGCGCCGGCCTGGTTGAAGACCATGATGCCCTCGCGGAACGCCATGAGCGTCGGGATGGCGGTGACACCGGCGGCAGCGGCGATCTGCTGCTGCGCCTCGGTGTCCAGCTTGCCGTGCACGACGTCGGGGTACTCCTCGCTCGACGCCTCGAAGACGGGCGCGAACTGGCGGCACGGGCCGCACCAGGAGGCCCAGAAGTCGACCAGCACGATGTCGTTGTCCTTGATCGCCTGCTCGAAGGTGGAGTCGGTGAGCTCGACGGTGGCCATGCGAAGTCCTCTCGTTGGGATGTCCTGCTACGGGTGGGAGCAATAAAACCCCTCGGGGTATTCCCGGACCGCGTGGTCGGACTCCGACCAGTGGATCACACCTGCGCAGGCCCTCACCACCGTGCGGCTGGTACAAACGAGGGGTGACCGACACCGCCGAGTTCCCTCCCGACGACGACAACGGGCACGAGTCCGGCCCGACCGGCTGGCTCACGCCCGAGGACCTCGCCTCCGTGCGTGCCCAGCTGCCCCTGGTGTACGTCGACGCCGTCCCGGTCCGTGTCGACGACTCGGGCGACGTCGTCGCCGTGGGTCTGCTGCTGCGCGCCAGCCCGCTGGGCAACATGACCCGCGCCCTGGTGACGGGCCGGGTGCTCTACCACGAGCGCGTCCGCGACGCCCTGCTGCGGCACATCGAGAAGGACCTGGGCCCGGTGGCCCTCCCCCGGGTGCCGGCCTCCCCGCAACCGTTCACGGTCGCGGAGTACTTCCCGACCCCGGGCATCACGCCGTTCCACGACCCGCGCCAGCACGCGATCTCGCTCGCCTACGTGGTGCCGGTGACGGGCGACTGCCGTCCGCAGCAGAACGCGCTCGACCTCGCCTGGCTCACGCCCGAGGAGGCGTGCAGCGACACGGTGCAGGCGGAGATGGTCAACGGCCAGGGGGCGCTCGTGCGCCAGGCGATGGCGCACGTCGGCCGTCTCGACTGACCGCGAGGTAGGCCACTTCCCGGTCAGGTAGGCGGCCCCTCGCCGAGGTAGGCAACTTCTTGGCCAGGTAGGCGAGTTCTCGGCGAGGTAGCGCGAGGAGCGAGACGCCTCGCAGGGTCGACGCCTACCTCGCGGGCAACTTGCCTACCTCGGCAGAAGGTTGCCTACCTCGCCGGCGGGTTGCCTACCTCGCGGGACGGCTCAGGCACGGCTCAGGTCGAGCACGGGCCAGTCCGCCAGGTCCGCCCGCATGCGGCGGTCGTGGGTGGCGACGACGACGGCCGCCGACGTGCGCTGCAGCGCCAGCGTCAGCGCGTCCACCAGGTCCACGGACAGATGGTTCGTCGGCTCGTCGAGGATCAGCAGGTGCGGGGCGTGCAGCAGGGCGAGCGCGACGTCGAACCGCCGCTGCTGACCCACGCTCAGCTCGCGCAGCGGACGCTCCAGCTCCTCCTCGGTGAGCAGCCCGAGCGCGGCGACCGGGACCAGGTGGTCCGGGTCCAGCTCCCCGCGGGACAGCAGCTCCAGCGCCTCGGCCGCGTAGGCGTCGAACCCGGACCGCCCGGCCCCGCCACCGCCGTCCGCCGTCCTGCGCTCCTGGGCGACGACGCCGAGCCGGACGCCGTCGCGCAGCGTCCGGGCTCCGCGGGCGAGCTCGGCCGTGCCCGCGAGCGCCGCGAGCGCCGTGGACTTCCCGGTCCCGTTCGGCCCGACGACGAGCAGACGGCCCGACGGCGGCACCGCCAGCCGTGTGCCCGGCAGGTCCAGCATCGCGGTGCCGTCGGGCGCCTCGACCCGGGGCGAGCGCAGCTCCACCAGCGGTTCGCCGGGGTCCCACCCCGGTGACATCGCCGGCAGGTCCGGGAAGCTCAGCTCGAGCGGCGGCGGCGGGACCTCGACCGCCTCGGCCCCGAGCTTCTCCACGAGGCGGTCGGCGGCCTTGACGTGGATGCGGGCCCGGGTGCCGCGGCGGTGCTTCTGGGAGCCCTTGGGCGGGCGCCACTCGTCGGAGAGCCCCTCGTAGGAGCGGTCGCGGCGGAACCACAGCTCCTCGGCACGTTCCTGCTCGACCCGGTAGCGCTGCTGCCAGCGGGCGAGCATCGCCGCCTTGCCGAGCCGGTAGGAGTGGTAGCCGGGCTGGCCGTAGAGCACGGGCCGCCCGTCCATGGAGGGGTCGAGGTCGTAGATCGCGGTGGCGACGTCGTCGAGCAGCTCGCGGTCGTGGGTGACGAGGACGACGCCGCCGCGCCAGGTCCGCAGCTGCTCGGTCAGGTAGGCGACCCCGGAGTCGTCGAGGTGGTTCGTGGGTTCGTCCAGCAGCAGCAGGTCGGCCCGTTCGGCCAGCCGGCACGCCAGCCGCACCCGGTAGCGCTGGCCGACGGACAGCGTGTCGAGGCGGCGGTCGAGGTCGCGCACGGCACCGAGGCGCGTCAGGGCCTCGTCGACGCGGCGGTCGGCGTCCCACGCCGCCAGGTGCTCGACGCGGCCCAGCAGGCCGCCGAGCTCGCGCAGGTCTCCGCGCTCGTGGTCGAAGGCCTCGGCGGCACGCTGCAGCTCGCTCGCGAGGGCCCGCAGGTCGGCCAGCGTGGCCTCGACCAGGTCGCCGACGGTGCGGCCGGGTTCCTCGTGGAGCTCCTGGGTCACCAGGGCGACGGAGCCGTGCCGGCGCACCTCGCCGGTCTGGGTCGGCAGGTCGCCGGCCAGCAGGTGCAGCAGCGTCGACTTGCCCGACCCGTTCTCCCCCACGACGCCGAGGCGGACCCCGTCGGTCACGCGCAGGTCCACCCGGTCGAGCACGGGGTGCTCCGGGTAGGCGTAGGAGAGGTCGGTGGCGACGAGCTGCACCGCACCAGCCTAGGCACGGTCGACGTCGTGCCCGGACCACAGGTCGCCGCACTCGACGGCCAGCGCCCCGCGGGCGGCGAGGTAGCGCCCCGCCCCGGCGTCGCCGGTCAGCGTGGCACGCACCTCGCCCCAGTGCGCCCGTCCCAGGAGCACCGGGTGACCGGGACGCCCGGAGTAGACGGCGCGCGCCAGGGCGTCGTCGGGCGTCGCCGCCTCGCGTGCGGCCCGGTCGAGCACGCGTCGCACGGCCTCCGGCGGCGCGTCGGGGGTGTCGACCGGGGTCACGACCAGCACCTCGGCGTCGCCACGCGCAGCGGCGTCGAGACCGGCGCGCAGCGTGGCGGCCAGCCCGTCGGCCCAGCTCGCGGCGGTGACCGCGCGGGCGGACGGCGGCACGAGCGCGGCGACCTCCGGCCCCCGAGCGCCCACGGCGACGAGCACCTCGTCGCACCCCGCGTCCTGCAGCATCGCGACCGCACGTCGCACCCACGGATCGCCCGACGTCGTGCGCGCCAGGCCCTTGGGGCCGCCGAACCGGGTGCCCGCGCCCGCGGCCAGCACCAGCCCGCAGACCCGCATGAGCCCTCCCTCGTCGACGTGTCATCGGAGCGTAGCCCGCGCGAAACATCCTCTCGGCACACTTAAGTCCATGCTTGAACTTGCCCGCGATCTCCTGCCGCTGGTCCGGTCGTCCGCGCCGGTCGCCGTGGTCACGGTGGCGCGCGTCGCCAGCAGCGCGCCGCGCGGCGTCGGCTCGGCGATGGCGGTCACCGGTGACGGCGCGGTGCTCGGGTCGATCTCGGGCGGCTGCGTGGAGAGCGAGGCGGTCGTGCTCGCCCACGCCGCCATCGCGACCGGCCGGGCGCAGACGGCCCGCTTCGGGTTCGACGACGCCACCGCCCACGCCGCGGGCCTCGCCTGCGGCGGCCAGGTGGACGTGGTCGCCCAGCGCCTCGAACCGACCGACACCCGCACGGTGCGGGCGCTGGAGGACGCCGCGGCGGACCGGCCCGCCAGGCTCGGCCTCGTGGTCTCCGGACCGGCGGCCGGACGCACCGTCGACGTCGAGGCCACCGTCGACGCCACCGCCGCGGCGACGCTCGCCGACCGCGCCAGCCGGCTGCTGCCCGGGGCGTACGGCGGCGAGGACCTGCTGGTGGTGCAGCACGCGCCCCGGGCCCGCCTCGTCCTGCTCGGCGCCGGTGAGCACGCCGCGGCCCTGTGCCACGTGGGCGCGGCGGCCGGGTTCGCGGTGACCGTGTGCGACCCGTGGGAGACCCTGGTGACACCCGCGCGGTTCCCCGCAGCGACGGAGCTCGTCACGGCGATCCCCCACGAGTACCTCGCCGGGCTCGACGAGCACGACACCGACGCCCGCACGGCCGTGTGCGTCCTCACCCACGACGAGCGCCTCGACGTCCCGGCGATCCGGCAGGCGCTGTCGATGCCGGTGGGCTTCGTCGGCGCGATGGGGGCGCGCGCCACCGTGACGCGTCGTGCCGCCCGGCTGCGCGACGTCGGCGTCGCCGAGGTCGACCTCGCCCGCCTGCACTCCCCCCTCGGGCTCGACCTGGCCGGGTCCTCGCCCGAGGAGACCGCCCTGTCGGTCCTGGCCGAGATCGTCGCCTCACGGCACGGGGGCTCCGGCCGCCCGCTGCGCGAGACGGCGGGCCGGATCCACCGCGGTCCGTCGACCGCACCCTCGTGCCGGGTCACCGGCCCGGACCGCACCGCCCTCGGAGGTACCCGCCCATGACCCGCACCATCGTCGAGAACGGCTACGTCGCCACGGTGGACGCCGCCGGCACCGAGCACGCCGTCGGGCACGTCGTGCTCGACGGCGGCGAGGTCGTGGCCGTCGGGGCCGGCCCGGCGCCGGAGCACCTGCGCGCCGGGGCCGAGGTCGTCGACGCCTCCGGCTGCCTGGTCACGCCGGGCCTGATCAACACCCACCACCACCTGTACCAGTGGCTCACCCGCGGCTACGCCCAGGACTCGATCCTGTTCGACTGGCTCACCGCGCTGTACCCGCTGTGGTCGCGCATCGACGCCGACCTGACCGGGACGGGGGCGGCCGGGGCGATGGCGGTCCTGGCCCGCTCGGGCTGCACCACGGTCGGCGACCACCACT
Source organism: Isoptericola haloaureus (assembly GCF_036689775.1). NCBI lineage: Bacteria > Bacillati > Actinomycetota > Actinomycetes > Micrococcales > Promicromonosporaceae > Isoptericola > Isoptericola haloaureus. The sequence goes on from NZ_JBAGLP010000118.1 coordinate 5,385, forward strand.
ACGTCTTCCCGCAGGGGTCGGGCGACATCGTCGGCGCGCTGGTCGAGGCGGCCTCCCGTGTCGGCGTCCGCCTGCACGCCACCCGCGGGTCGATGGACCTCGGTGCCTCGCAGGGCGGGCTCCCGCCGGACTTCGCCGTCGAGACCACGGACGCGGCCCTCGCGGCGTCCGCCGAGGCCGTCGAGCGGTACCACGACCGCTCCCGCGAGGCGATGGTGCGCATCGCGATCGCGCCGTGCTCGCCGTTCTCGGTCACCCCGGACCTGCTGCGCGAGGCGGCCGTCCTCGCCCGCTCCCTCGACGTGCGCCTGCACACCCACGCCTCGGAGACCGCCGAGGAGGACGCCTACTGCCTCGAGCACTTCGGCACGACACCCACGCAGTACCTGGAGGACCAGGGCTGGCTGGGCCCCGACGTCTGGATGGCGCACGCCGTGCACCTCGACGACCCCGCGATCGAGCGGTACGCCGCCACCGGGACGGGCGTGGCGCACTGCCCGTCCTCGAACGGTCGCCTGGCCGCCGGGATCGCGCCCGTGCGCGCCATGCTCGACGCCGGGGTGGCGGTGGGTCTGGGTGTCGACGGCGCCGCCTCCAACGAGTCGGGCCAGCTCGGCGTCGAGATCCGCGAGTCCGTGCTCATGAACCGGCTGCGCACGGGGGCGGACTCGATGAGCGTGCGCGACGGGCTGCGTCTGGCGACGATCGGCGGTGCGCGCGTCCTGGGACGTCAGGACGAGATCGGCTCGCTCGAGGTCGGCAAGCTCGCCGACGTCGCCGTCTGGCGGGTCGACGGCGTGGAGCACGCCGGCATCCTCGACCCCGTCGCCGCCCTGGGGCTCGGCGCGCTGCCGCCGCTGAAGCGCCTCTACGTGGGCGGCCGGGCCGTCGTCGAGGACGCCGCGCTGGTCACGACCGACGAGCCGACGCTCGCCCACGAGGTGGCGCTCGCCTCGCGCGAGCTGGCCGAGCGGCTCTGATGGACGTCACCTCGGTCACCGGGTTCCGGACCGCCCGCACGCGCGAGGACCTCGCGCTGGACCCCGGGGAGGTCTTCCTCGGGGGCGGCACCTGGCTGATGAGCGAGCCGCAGCCCGGCACCACCGGGCTCGTCGACCTCACCACGCTCGGCTGGCCCGACCTGGAGGTCCGCACCGAGGGGCTGCGCATCGCCGCGACCTGCACGATCGCCACGCTGCGGGGCTGGGCCGAGGGACGCGGCCCCGTGCCCGTGCCGGCCGACTGGTCGGCGGTCGCGATGATCCCCGACGCCGCGGACGCGCTGCTGGCCTCCTTCAAGATCTGGAACACCGCCACCGTCGGCGGCAACGTCTGCCGGGCCTTCCCCGCCGCCGCGATGGTCTCGCTCGCCGTGGCCCTCGACGGGGTCGCCGAGGTGTGGACGCCCGACGGCGGCAGCCACCGCCTGCCCGTGGCCGAGCTCGTCACCGGCGCCGGCGAGACCGCCCTGCGCCACGGCGAGGTGCTGCGCGCGATCGAGCTGCCCGCGAGCGCCCTGCGCTCCCGCGCCGGGCTGCACAAGATCGCGCTCGCCGAGCTCGGTCGGTCCGGCGCCGTCGTCTCGGGCCGCCGCGACGCCGACGGCACGTGCGTCGTCGCGGTGACGGCCGCGGTCGAACGACCCGCCGTGCTGCGGTTCGCCGCGCTGCCCGACGCCGCCACGCTCGCGGCCGCCGTCGGCGACCTCGACGGCTGGTACACCGACTCCCTCGGCGCGGCCGACTGGCGGCGCGGCGTGAGCATCGTGCTCGCCGAACGCCTGCGCGGCGAGCTCGCCGGCGACTCGGAGAAGGACCCGGAGGACCCCGCATGAAGCTGCACGTCAACGGCACCGGCCACGACACCGACCCCCGCCCCGGGCAGTGCCTGCGCACCCTGCTGCGCGAGCACGGCCACACCGAGGTCAAGAAGGGCTGCGACGCCGGGGACTGCGGGGCGTGCGCCGTCCTGCTGGACGGCGAGCCCGTGCACTCGTGCATCGTGCCCGCCCCGCGCGCCGAGGGCGCGCAGGTCACCACCGCCGCCGGGCTCGCCCCGGGCGACGATCTGCACCCCGTGCAGGAGGCGCTGGTCGAGGAGTTCGGCTTCCAGTGCGGGTTCTGCACGCCGGGCATGAGCGTCACCGCGTCCTGCCTGACGGCCGACGACCTGCCCGACCTCGACCGGCGGCTCAAGGGCTCGCTGTGCCGCTGCACCGGCTACCGCCCGATCCGCTCGGCGATCCGCCGGACCCTCGGCGAGGGCGACGCGCCGTCCTCGCCGGTCGACCCGGCCACGAGCGGGCCCGCGACCACGGGCGAACCCGGCACCGGGGACGACGACGGCACCCCGGCGGCCGGCGTCGGACGGTCGGTCTCGCCCGAGCCCGCGCGCCGCGTGGTCCAGGGCCTGGAGCCGTACACCTTCGACACCCCCGAGGCGACGGGCACGCTCGTGCTGCGCGTCCTCGGCTCGAAGCACGCGCACGCCCGGATCACCGCGATCGACACCGCCGCCGCCCGTGCGCTGCCCGGGGTCGTCACCGTCCTCACCCACGCCGACGCCCCCGCGACACGCTTCTCCACCGCCCGCCACGAGCACCGCACCGACGACCCCGACGACACCCGGGTGCTCGACGACACGGTCCGTTTCGTCGGCCAGCGCGTGGCCGCCGTCGTCGCCGAGACCGCCGAGATCGCCGACGCCGCGCTCGGGCTGATCGACGTGACCTACGAGCCCCTGCCGTTCGTGCTCGACGCCGAGGAGGCGCGACGGCCGGACGCCCCGGCGGTCCACCCGGACCGGCCGGTCGCCGTCCAGGCCGACCCGGACCGCCCGAACGTGCTCGGCAGCCTGCACGCCGGCATCGGCGGCGACGTCGACGCGGCGCTCGCGGCGAGCGCCGTCACGGTCGGCGGGACCTGGCACACGGGACGGGTGGCGCACGCCCAGCTCGAGACCCACGGCGCGCTCGGCCGGCTCGACGACGAGGGACGGCTCGTGATCCGCTCCAGCACGCAGGTGCCGTTCCTCACCCGGAACGAGCTCGCGCACGTCTTCGACCTGCCCCGGGACCGCGTCCGCGTGCACGCCGCTCGGGTCGGCGGCGGGTTCGGCGGCAAGCAGGAGATGTTCGTCGAGGACGTCGTGGCGCTCGCGGTGCTCACCACCGGCCGCCCGGTGTCCTACGAGTTCTCCCGCACCGACGAGTTCCGGCGGGCGGCGCTGCGCCACCCCTTCCGGGTGGAGGTCTCCCTCGGCGCGACGGCCGACGGGACGCTGACGGCGATGAAGGTCGACGTGCTGAGCAACACCGGCGCCTACGGCAACCACGGCATCGGGGTGCTGTTCCACTCGGTGGCCGAGTCGATCAACGTCTACCGCTGCGCGGTCAAGCGCGTCGACGCCGAGTCGGTGTACACCAACGCCGTCCCCTCGGGGGCGTTCCGCGGCTACGGGCTGGGCCAGGTGATCCTCGGCGTGGAGTCGGCGATGGACATGCTGGCGCAGCGGCTCGGGATCGACCCGTTCGAGCTGCGCCGCCGCAACGCGGTGCGCGACGGCGACCCGCTGCTGACCGTGGACGACGAGCCGGAGCCGGACCTGCGCTGGGGCAGCTACGGGCTGGACCAGTGCCTCGACCTCGCCCAGGACGCGCTGCGGCGCGGCAACGGCGTCGAGGCCCCGCCCGGGTGGCGGGTCGGCGAGGGCATGGCGATCGCGTTCATCGCGGGCGCGGCCCCCGGCGGGCACCACGCGCACGCGGCGGCGTCGCTGCGCCCGGACGGCACGTTCGCGCTGTCGGTCGGGACGGCCGAGTTCGGCAACGGCACCAGCACGGTGCACCGGCAGATCGCGGCGTCGACCCTGGCGGCGACGCCGGACCGGATCGTGCTGCGCGCCGCGGACACCGACCTGGTGGACCACGACACCGGTGCGTTCGCCTCGGCGGGGACGGTGGTGGCGGGCAAGGCGCTGGCACGGGCGTGCACCGCGCTGCGCGGCCTGATGATCGACGTCGCGCGGCAGGTGTCCGACGGCGACGCACCGGCGGGAGGCGCGGCGCAGCCGGTCGAGCTCGTCGCCGAGGGCGTCCGCGTGGGCGACCGGCTCGTCGGGTTCGCCGAGATCGTGACCGCTGCCGGGGACCCGGAGAGCCGGGAGCTGACGACCCACGGCAGCGACGACGGCAAGGAGCGCAGCCTGGCCTTCAACGTGCACGCGGTGCGCGTCGCCGTCGAGGAGGAGACCGGGTCGGTGCGCGTGCTGCAGTCCGTGCAGGCCGCCGACGCCGGGTTCGTCATGAACCCGGCCCAGTGCCGCGGCCAGGTCGAGGGAGGTGCGGCCCAGGGTCTGGGCAGCGCGCTGTACGAGGAGGTGCTGGTCGACGACCGCGGCGCGGTGACCAACCCGGTGTTCCGCACCTACCGTGTCCCGCAGTCCGCCGACATCCCGGACACCGAGGTGTACTTCGCCGACACCGTCGACACGATCGGGCCGTTCGGCGCGAAGTCGATGAGCGAGTCGCCGTACAACCCGGTGGCGCCCGCCGTCGGCAACGCGATCGCCCGCGCGCTGGGACGGCGGCCGTTCCGTCAGCCGTTCACCCGCGAACGGGTGTGGCGGCTGGCGCAGGAGGCACCCGAGCCCCGGGTGAAGTGATGGCTTCACACCCCTGAAACGCCGCGACCGTCCGGCCGAAACGTCCGATGGCTACGTTGCCGTTCGTTCCCATCGCACCAGGTCGAGCGGAGTCCCACCCCATGGCAGTCCACAGCAACCTCCCACGCCGCGCCCGGACGGGCGCCGTCGTCGCGGCCGTCGCCGCGAGCACCCTCGCACTCGCCGCCTGCGGCGGCGAGGACACCGCGAGCGGCTCCGGCGAGTCCGAGGACGCCTCGTACGGCGAGATCAGCGTCCAGTACTCCTGGATCAAGAACGAGGAGTTCGCCGGCGAGTTCTACGCCTACGAGAACGGCTACTACGACGAGGCCGGCTTCGACGAGGTCGTGGGCATCTCCGGCCCGGACACCGGCGTCGCCAAGCTCCTGTCCGGCTCCGTCGAGGTCGCCCTGAGCGACGCCGCCTCGATCGGCGCGGCCATCGCCGAGCAGGACGCGCCGCTGAAGATCATCGGCGCCACCTTCCAGAAGAACCCCTTCACGATCCTGTCGCTGGCCGACGGCGCCGACATCTCCTCCCCGGAGGACCTCGTCGGCAAGACGATCGGCGTGCAGGACTCCAACTCCTCGGTGTTCGCGGCGCTGCTGCAGGCCAACGGGATCGACGAGGGCGACGTGACCGTCGTGCCCGTCGACTTCGACCCGACGCCGCTGATGAACGAGGAGGTCGACGGGTTCATGGCCTACCTCACCAACGAGGCCCTGACCGTCGAGCTGGCCGGGTACGACGTCACCAACCTCGCCTACGCCGAGAACGGCGTGCCGTACGTGGCCGAGACGTTCAGCGTCACCGACCAGTACCTCGAGGAGAACCCCGACCTGCTCAAGGCGTTCCTCACCGCCGAGATCAAGGGCTGGACCGACGTCTTCACCGAATCCTCCGAGGACACCGTCGCGCTGGTGGAGAAGTACTACAACGAGGCCGCCGCGTCGTCGGAGGACGGCCTGGAGGCCGCGTTCGGCGCGCTGGACCCGACCAAGACGCAGATGGGTCTCGAGGCCGAGAAGGAGCTGATCTCCACCCCGGAGACCGAGGAGAACGGCCTGTTCACGATCTCCGACGAGCTCCAGCAGGAGACCGTCGACTCCCTGGCCGCGGCCGGCTGGGACGTGAGCGTGGACGACCTCTTCGACACCACGCTCATCGACGAGATCTACGCCGAGCAGCCCGAGCTCGTCGACTACCTGCCGTAGGGACCCATGAGCCACGACACCACGTCGGGTGCCCGCCCCTCGGGGCTGCCGCAGGAAGCTGCGGCAGCCCCGGGGGGCACCGGCATCCACATCGACGGACTGACCAAGACGTTCCACACCGGTCGCCGCAAGACGGTGACCGCGCTGCAGGACGCCCACCTGCACACCGACAAGGGCTCGTTCCTCGCTCTGCTGGGCCCCTCGGGCTGCGGCAAGTCGACGATCCTGCGGGTGCTGGCCGACCTCGAGCACCCCACCGCCGGTGAGGTGTTCGTCGACGGCAAGACGCCGGCCCAGCTGCGCCGCGACAGCGAGCTCGGCATCGCGTTCCAGGACCACGCCCTGCTGCCGTGGCGCAGCGTGCTCACCAACATCCGCCTCGTCTTCGAGGTCGCCGGCCGCAAAGTCGACAAGGCCTACGTCGAGGAGCTCATCGAGCTCGTCGGGCTGACCGGGTTCGAGAAGGCCAAGCCCGCCCAGCTCTCCGGCGGCATGCGCCAGCGCGTCTCGATCGCGCGCGCCCTGGCCCTCAAGCCGTCCGTGCTGCTCCTGGACGAGCCGTTCGGCGCGTTGGACGACATGACGCGCCAGAGCCTCAACCTGGAGCTGCTGCGCATCTGGACCGAGAAGCCGGCCACGACGCTGCTCGTCACCCACGGCATCTCCGAGGCGATCTTCCTGTCGGACCGGGTCGCGGTGATGTCGGCCCGCCCGGGACGCATCAAGGAGATCATCGAGGTCGACCTCCCGCGCCCGCGCACCCCCGAGATGATGCGCACCCCGGAGTTCCACGCGCTCGTGGACCGCGCCTCCGAGATCCTGTTCGGTGCGCACGGCGCCGCGGCGGAGGCCTGATGTCCCGGCGTACACGGATCCCCGGCTGGCTCGCGGGCGTCATCGGCGCGGTCGCGCTGGTGGGCGCCTGGTGGCTGTTCTCGGCCACGATCTTCCAGCCGCCGCCCGGCACCACCTTCACGCCGGTCCCCTCCCCGTGGGTGGTGTTCTCCACGATCGCCGACGACGGTCTGGCGGCCTACCGGGGCGTGTTCTCGGTGACGATCACCGAGGCGCTCATCGGCTTCGCCTGGGGCAACGGCATCGCCCTGCTGCTCGCCGCGACGGTGCTGCTCGCGCCCCGCATCGAGACGGTCGTGACCCAGATCGCCGTGGTCAGCTACTGCCTGCCGGTGGTGGCCGTCGGCGGCATCGCCATCGTGGTCCTCGGCGGGGCGCCGCGCCCGGGCGAGCCGAGCGCGACGGCGATCTTCCTCGCGGCCCTGGCGGTCTTCTTCACGACCGTGGTCGGCGCGCTGCTGGGGTTCAAGTCGGCCGACAAGGCGAGCCTCGACGTCGTGCGCGTCTACGGCGGGACCCGGTTCACGCAGCTGCGCAAGGTGCGGCTCATCGCCGCGACCCCCGCGATCCTCAACGCCTTGCAGATCGCCGTGCCGTCGGCGTTCCTCGGCGCGGTCCTCGGCGAGTACATGGGCGGGATCGACCAAGGCGTCGGCATCACCCTGATCCGCCTGCAGGGCGAGCTCGACTCGCCCCGCGTGTGGGCCGTCTTCCTGCTCACCGCCGCCGTCGCCCTGATCGGCTACGGCATCGTCGGCCTCCTCTCGCGCGTGGCCACCCCGTGGGTGGCAGGACGGAGCACGTCATGACCACCGTGTCCTGGCGCCCCGTGGGGCGCGCCGTCCTCAACGCGCTGCTGACCCTGGTGATCGTGCTGGCCCTGTGGTGGGCGGTCGTCAACCTCACCGGCATGTCCCCCTACGTCGCCAAGGGCCCGGCCGACGTCTGGGAGTTCCTCGTCTCCGGCGAGGAGGCCGTGGCGAACCGTGCGGACCTGACACCGCTGCTGACGCAGACCCTGCAGGACGCCGCACTCGGCTTCGTCGCCGGGATGGGCGTCGCCGGCGTCCTCGCCGTGGCGTTCTCGCTGTCGCGCACCGTCGAGGCCGGTGTCATGCCGCTGGCCCTGCTGCTGCGGGCGATCCCGCTGGTGTCGATCGCGCCGGTGATCATCCTCATCACGGGGCGCGGCACCCAGGCCTCGGTCGCCGTCATCGGCTCGATCGTCGTGCTGTTCCCGGCGCTGGCGTCGATCCTGTTCGGTCTCAACCGGGCGAGCGTGCAGAGCCTGGACCTGGTGCACGTCTACGGCGGCTCCCGCCTGACCGCGATGCGCAAGGTCAACATCCCCGGCGCCCTGCCGTCGCTGTTCGCCGCGGCACGGGTCTCCGTCCCCGGTGCGGTCACGGGCGCGCTGCTCGCCGAGTGGCTGTCGACGGGCACGGGGATCGGCGGGTCGATCGTGAAGTTCACGGCGTCCGCCCGCTTCGACGACCTGTGGGCGTCGGTCGCGCTCATCACGATCGTCACGCTGCTGCTCTACAACGTGGTCCAGGTGATCGAGAACGTGGTGCTGACCCGCATGGCGATGACGTCCGCGCAGCGCTGAGACGGACGAAGGGACCGGCCGGGCGCGGGGGACGCCCGGCCGGCCCCGGCTGGGGGGGTCAGGCCCGGACGAGCACCTTCATGCGCTTGCCGGCACGCAGGTCGGCGATCGCCTCGGGGACCTCGTCGATCGAGACCTCGGAGACCCAGGCCTCGGACACCTCGTAGAGGCCCTTCGACATCGCCTCGATGACGGCGTCGAAGTCCGCGGGCAGCTGGCCGAGCGCACCGGTGATGGTGGTCTCTCCCATGACGAGGTGGGCCGTCGGGTGGATCTCCATCGTCCGCTCGTGGATCGCGACGACGAGCACGGTGCCGCCCGGGGTCAGCGAGGCCAGGCTCGACGTGACGGCCGGGCCGACGCCCGCGGCGTCGTACGCGACGTCGACACCGTCGCCACCGGTGGCCTCGGCCACGCGGGCGGCGAGGTCCTCGGTCATCGGGTCGACGACGTTCGTGGCGCCGACGGCGGCGATCGCCGCGCGACGCTCGGCGCTGGGCTCGGAGACCACGATGTTCTCCACACCCCGGGCGCGCAGCGCGAAGAACAGGCCGATGCCGATCGGGCCGGCGCCGGCGATGAGGGCGCTCCCGCCCGCCTGGACGGGGGCCCGGTCGACGGCGTGCCAGGCGACGGCCATGGGCTCGACGAGCGCGCCGAGCTTGAGGTCGACGTTCTCCGGGAGCCGGTGGCACTTCGCGGCCTGGACGGTCGTGTACTCGGCCATGCCGCCGCCGTGCGACGTCAGGCCGTGGAAGCCGATGGTGCGGCAGACGTTCGGGCTGCCGCGGCGGCACGCGGTGCACTCGCCGCAGGAGTAGACGGGCCAGACGGCGACGCGGTCGCCGACCGCCAGGCCCTCGACGCCCTCGCCGACCTCGGCGACGGTGCCGGAGAACTCGTGGCCGAGGATCTGGGGCGGCGTGGAGCCCGTCACCGGGTGCGGGTTCTCGAGGTCGAGTCCGGCGCCCGCCGGGTCGAAGTACGCGTGGAGGTCCGAGCCGCAGATGCCCGCGTAGGCGTTGCGGAGCTTGACCTGACCGGGCCCGGGGGTGGGCTCGGCGACGTCCTCGACGCGGAGGTCTTCCTGGGCGTGGAGCACTGCGGCCTTCATGGTGGGTTCCACCTCTCTGTGTGTCGGTGCCGTCGGCGGCGGTGCAGGCACCGTACACTAATCTGACAGGTGTTGGATACATGGTGGCCTGTGCCACGATGTCGCCATGGACCCCCGTCAGCGGCGCACCCGGGCGAGCCTGCGGGCCGCGATCCTCGAGCTCGCTGGTCAGCGGCCCGTCGGCGAGCTCACGGTCGCCGAGGTCGCCCGCGCCGCCGGTGTGACGCGTGACACCTTCTACCGCCACACGACCAGCCCCACCGAGCTGCTCGCCGGCGTCCTCGAGGAGGAGCTGCGGCGGATCGAGCCACCCCAGCACGGCGAGCCCGACGAGTTCGTGCGCGCCGAGACGCAGCTGCTGCACCACGTCGTCGACCACCGGGCCATCTACCGCGCCGCGCTCGTCGACGGCGCGGACGGCCGCCTGCGCGAGGTCCTGCACACCGTCATCGCGGCGCGCCTCGACGAGTACCTGCGCGCGAACCCGCAGGCTGCGCCCGCCATCCCCGGCGGGCTGCCCGCCACGGACGCGCGCGCCGTGCTGGTCGCCTACTCCGCGGCCGGCACCGTGGGCGCGATCAGCGCCTGGCTGCGCGCCGACGGCGACCGGGCCGACATCCCGGCGCTGGCCCGCACCATCGTCGCCGGCGGCCCCCCGGCGTGGTACGAACCCCCGGCGCCGACAGGACAGGGTGCGCACCCCTGACGACCACCGCGCCGTGCCACCGGTGGGGCACGACGACGGCGGCACCGGCCTCAGCCCGCCGACACCGCCCGGTCGGCCGCCAGCTGCAGCACCGACTCCGCCAGCGCGCGGGTGCCGTACGCGACGTCCCCGGCGGACACCGCCTCGTCCGGGTGGTGGCTGATGCCGTCCGGGTTGCGCAGGAACAGCATCCCCACGTCGGTCACCGACCCGATCGCCATGGCGTCGTGGCCCGCACGGCTGAAGATCGTCGCCGGGTCGTCGACGCCGCGGCCGAGGGTCGAGACGATGCCCTCACGGACGACGTCCTGCAGCAGCGGCGCGCAGAACACGGCGGGCGCGCTGTGGACCTCGCGGGCGTGCCACCGCAGGCCGCGACGCCCCGTGATCACGTCGAGCTCACGCTCGATCGACGTCCACACGTCGTCCCGGGCGTCGTCGAACTCACCGCGCAGGTCGAGGCTGAGGCGCGCCTCCCCGGGCACGATGTTCACCGCCCCCGGGTAGGCCTCGAGCTGCCCGACCGTGCCGATGACGTGGTGCTCGGCGCGACAGACGCGCTCGATCGCCAGCGCCGCCTCGCTCGCCCCGAGGAGCGCGTCGCGACGGCGGTCGTACGGGGTCCCGCCGGCGTGCCGGGCCTCCCCCTCGACGACGAGCTGGAACCGTCGGGCGGACGCGATCGAGGACACGACGGCGAGCGACTCCCCCCGCTCGTCGAGCTCGGGGCCCTGCTCGATGTGGGCCTCGAGGTAGCCGGCGAGCTCCTCGGGCCGCCGGGCCGCCTCCCCGACGCGACCGGGGTCGAGGCCGAACTCGGCGAACGCCTCGCGCAGGGTGACGCCGTCGGCGTCGGTGAGGTCCCACCAGTCGGGGTCCCAGGTGCCCGCGACGGCGGAGGAGCCCAGCAGCGCCTTGCCGAACCGGGTGCCCTCCTCGTCCGAGAAGGCGACGACCTCCAGGGCGAACGGCAGCGGGGACCGCCACCCCGTCCCGTCGGGGCCCGGCACGCGCAGCATCCGCACGACCTCCAGACCCATGAGGACGCCGACGATCCCGTCGTAGCGCCCGGCGTCGGGCACGGTGTCCAGGTGGGACCCGAGCACGAGGGCGGGCGCGTCGAGGTCGGGCGCCCCGGACGCGGTCGAGCGTTCCAGCCGCCCGACCTGGTTGCCGGCGGCGTCGAGGCGCGTGGTCATGCCGATCTCGCGCATCCACTGCGCGGCCAGCCGGTTCACGCGGGCGTGCTCCGGGGAGAGGTAGACGCGCTCGATGCCCCCGGCCGTGGCGCTGACCCGGGCGAGCTCGTCGCAGCGGGCCATCACCCGGCGGGCGGCCGCGGCGACGGTGTCGGGGGCGGTCTGCAGCAGCGCTGCCATCACGCGCCTCGGTAGACGTCGGCGGCCGCCTCGGTCCCGCCCCCGGCGGGCACGGAGCACCCGAACCGGCGCAGCACGTCCTCGAGCGCGGCCAGCGTGGCCAGGACGGCGTCCTGCCGGGCGTTGTAGCCCATGGTGCCGATGCGCCACACCCGTCCGTGCAGCGGACCGAAGGACGTCCCGATCTCGATGCCGTAGTCGGCCAGCAGCGCGGCACGGGCGGCGTCGCCGGGCACCCCCTCGGGGATCTCGACGGCGACGACGTTGTGCATCTTGTGCGCGACGTCGCCGAAGACCTGCAGCCCCAGGCCGCGCACGCCGGCGAGCATCGCCTCCCCGGCGAGCCGGTGCCGCTCGACGACGGCGTCCCGCCCCTCGGCCAGGATCACGCGGGCGCACTCGCGCGCCGCGTACAGCATCGACGTGGCCTCGGTGTGGTGGTTGAGACGACGCGGCCCCCAGTAGTCGAGGATCATGCCGAGGTCGAAGTAGTTGGAGCGCACGAAGTCGGTCGCCTCGGGGTCGTCCGGCTCGCGGATCCCGGCCTCGATCCGCTTGCGGGACCGCACCACCTCCTCGGCGCGGGGCGACAGCGTGATCGGCGCCGACCCGGACGGCCCGCCGAGGCACTTCTGCAGGCCGGCGGTGGCGGCGTCGAGCCCCCACGCGTCCGCCTCGAAGGCGTTGCCGCCGAGCGAGGCGGTGGCGTCGGAGTAGAACAGCACGCCGTGCTTCTCGCAGAGCGCCCCGACCTCGTCGAGCGGCTGGTTCATCGTGGTCGACGTGTCGCCCTGGACCAGGGCCAGCAGCGTGGGGCGCACCCGCTCGATCGCCTCGGCGATCATCGAGACGGGCACGACCTGCCCCCACGGCACCTCGATCGTGTGCACCTCGGCCATCGCCCGCTCGGCGATCTCGGCGAGCAGCAGGCCGAACCGGCCGAAGACCGGCACCAGCACCCGCTCCCCCGGGCGCACCAGAGAGACGATCGCCGCCTCGATCCCGGCGCGCGAGGTGCCGTCGACGAGCACGGTCGCCTCGTTCGTCGTGCCCCAGACCTGGCGGTACAGCTCCTGGGTCTCGGTCATCGACGCCGTCATGAAGGGGTCGTACTGGCCCACCAGCGGCGCCGACATCGCGCGCAGCACGCTGGGGTACGCCGACACGGGGCCGGGACCCATGAGCAGGCGGGCGGGCGGCTCGATCGGGCCGGGCAGTCGGGGCAGGCTCGAACCAGGCAGGGCGGCGGTCATGCGATCGTTCCTCCGGTCGTGGTGGGGCCGCCGTCGCCGGGCCCGAGGAGGCGGGCGAGCCGACGGGCCAGGCGGACGAGGGCGATGTCGGTGCCGGCGCGCGAGACGAGGCACACCCCGACGGGCGCGGGGCCGAGCAGCGACGGGACGGTGAGCAGGGGCGCGGACAGCGCCGGCAGCCCGGCGACCGCGGCGGGGGTGGTCAGGCGCAGCGTCGCGGCGCGGACGGCGTCGACCCGCTCGCCGCCGCTCGTGCGCAGCGGCGCCGGCCCGGGGACGGTGGGCAGGAGCAGGACCGCGTCCTCGACGAGGGCGTGCACGCGCGCGGCGAGGGGCGACAGTGCGGCCCGTGCGGCGGACTCCTGCTCGGCCGTCACCGCCGCCGCGGCCCGGAAGCGCTCGGCGACGGCGGGGCCGACGGCGTCGGGGTGCCGGCGCAGCCACGCTCCGTGGTTGCGCCACGCCTCGGCGCCCTGGACGGTCCGGAACGCCGTGAGGTACTCGTCGAGGTCCCCGACCTCGCCGGTGCCGACCGCCGGCGCCTCGGGGTGCCGTGCGAGCGTGTCGACGAGCTCCTCGAGGGCCGCCCGGGTGTCGGGCTCGGCCACGGCGAGCAGCTCGGTGGGCACCACGAACCGCCACGGCAGGTCGTGCCCGGACTCGCCGTAGACGTTCTCGGTCGACTCCGACCCGTCGTAGCTCAGGCACCAGTCGGCGACCCGCTGCAGCGTGCCGCCGTCGCGCGTGAGCCAGCCGACCGTGTCGAAGGACTGCGCCAGCGGCAGCATCCCCTGCCGCGGCACCAGCCCGTGCGTCGTGCGCAGCCCCCACAGCCCCTGGTAGGAGGCGGGGACGCGGACGGAGCCCGCGGTGTCGGTGGCCAGTCCGACCTCGGCCTGGCCGGTCGCCACGGCGGAGGCCGGCCCGCTCGAGGAACCGCCCGGCAGCGCGCCGGGCAGCGCCCCGTTGGGCGGCGTGCCGTAGTGCACGTTGTCGCCCGCGACCGAGTAGGCGAGCTCGTCGGTGCGGGCGATGCCGCGCAGCGAGGCACCGCCGCGCAGCAGGTCGGAGACGGCCGGGGCCGTCGAGGTCTCGGCGCGACCGTCGTCGAGGAACGTGGGGTTCCCGGCGCCGATGCGGTACCCGGAGATCGCGAAGAGGTCCTTGACGGCCACGGTCAGCCCGGCCAGCGGTCCCTCCCACGCTCCCTGGTACATCGGGTCGCCGACCGTGCGCCAGACCCGCCGGTCCAGCGCCGTCGCGCGCGGGGTCACGTGCGCGGCGGTGATGAGCCACGTCCCGTCGACGCGCTGCCACACCTGCGTCTGCAGCCCGGTGCCGCCGGAGTCGTAGCGCGAGACGGAGACCAGCAGCGCCACGTCCGGACCGAGCTCGCGGTGCTCGATGCGCTCGATCCGGCGCGGGGGCACGCCGCCGCGGGTCCCGCGGAACGCGGAGATCGCCTCGTGGCCGACGAGCAGCCCGGCGGCGTCGCCGCGCAGGGTGGACTCCCCCGGCGCGAACGCCGCGTCGAGGTGGTCGAGGTCGTTCGCCACGACCCCCGCCTCGTAGCGCGTGAACGCCTCGAGCAGGTCGTCCGGCACCGTGTCGGCACCCCGGATGTCGCTCATGACTCGCTCCCGTCGCTCGGGTGCTCGGCACCGCCGGTGCCGGGCACGCCGTCGAAGTCGGACTCGCGGATGCGGGCGTGCACGCCGCACACGACGTCGACCACCTGCGAGACGTCGAAGTCGGTCGCCGCGCTGAGGTATGCGTACGCGAGGTGCTCCTCGAGGCCCCACCGGGCCCGCACGAGCGCGATCGCGGCGCGGACGGCACGGCGCATCGCCTCGTCGAGGTCCTCGTCGAGCCCCGTGGGGACGAGGTAGCCGCCGGCCCGGGCCAGGGGCCCCGTCACCTCGCCGAACGCCGCGAGCGCCTCGGCCCGCGGGACGACGTCGAACCGCAGGGTCGCGCGCAGCGAGGCCTCCAGCGCGGTGAGCGCCACCTCGCCGTCGCCCTGGGCGAAGTGCGGGTCGCCGACGTAGGCGAGCGCCCCGGCGACCTGCACCGGCAGGTACAGCTCGGCGCCCTCGACGAGCAGGTTGATGTCGATGTTGCCGCCGTGCGGGCCGGGCGGCACGGAGTGGGGGCGCTCGTCGCCCGGTACCGCGACGCCCATGATCCCGAGGAAGGGGGCGAGCGGGAACTCCACGACCCGCGGTCCGCCGTCGGTCACCGGGAGCGTGCCGACCGACCGGCCGGCCCGGTCGGCGACGGGGCAGAACACGCTGACGTTGTGCGCACCGCGCGGCAGCTCGCCCGCGAGCGCCCCCTTGCCGTGCCGGTTCGAGACCACGCCGTAGGGCACCCGGGGCTGGAGGCGCTCGACGGTGACCTTCAGGAGGTCACCGGGCTCGGCCCCCTCGACCCGGACGGGGCCCGTGACGACGTGCGGGCCGTCGTGGGCGGGGTCGCGGGCGACCTCGGCGGCGATCGTGACGGCGTCGTCCAGGACGCCCTCGGGCGGCACACCGTGACTGCCGAAGTACGCCCGGGGGTCCGAGCCCTGGTCCTCGAGCAGGCCCTCGTGGCTCACGGTGTCGACGGTGACGGTCTCGCCCGACGCGATCGTCAGGACGGGGACGTCGGCCGCGCACGGCAGCCGTCCCCACGACACGGTGCCGGGCGTGGCGGCGAGGTAGTGGTCGCCGGGCAGGTCGCCCCGTCCCGGCTGCAGGATCGGCGTGGTCATGCGGGCACCTCCGTCGGGGCGGCCAGCAGACGGCCCGCGGGGTCGCCGTCGACCACGCCGGTGCCGGCGCCGTCGACGGCGTACACCTGCCGGCCCCGCAGCCACGTGGCGCGGACCCGGCCGCGCAGCGCGCGCCCGTCGTACGCCGTGATCGGGTTCCTGTGCAGCAGCGCGGCGGCGTCGACGACGAACGGGTCGTCGACGCCGAAGACGGCCAGGTGCGCGGGCGCGCCGGGGGCGATCCTCCCCGGCCCGTCGAGGCCCGCGACGCCGGCGGGCCCGGTGGTGAACCACGGCAGCACGGTCTCGAGGGCGACGCCGCGGGCCCGGGCCTCGGTCCACACCGCCGACAGCCCGACCTGGAGCCCGGAGATCCCGCCCCAGGCGAGGCCGAAGTCCCCGTCCCCGGCGCGCTTGCGCTCGACGGTGGAGGGCGAGTGGTCGCTGACGACGGCGTCGACGGTCCCGTCGAGCAGACCCTCCCACAGCAGGTCCCGGTTCGCGGCGTCCCGGATCGGCGGGCAGCACTTGAACTCGGACGCCCCGTCGGGGACCTCCTCGGCCGTGATCGTCAGGTAGTGCGGGCACGTCTCGACGGTCAGGTCGACGCCGTCGGCCCGGGCCGCGCGGATCACCGGCAGGGACCCGGCGTCGCTGAGGTGCAGGACGTGGACCCGCGCGCCGTGGCGCCGCGCTGCCTCGACGACGGCCGTGACGGCGGCGGCCTCGCTGGCGGGCGGCCGCGACCGCAGGAACGCGTCGTAGCCGCGGCCGAGGGCCCCGCCGCCGTGCAGGAGCCCCGGGTCCTCGGCGTGCACGATGAGCCGCGAGCCGAGGCGGGCGACCTCCGCGGCCGCCGCGTCGAGCCCGGCGGCGTCGAGGTGGCCGAACTCGTCCACGCCGGACGGCGCCAGGAAGCACTTGAACCCGTACACCCCGGCCGCGTGCAGGGGCGCGAGGCGTCCGAGGTTCTCGGGCACCGCGCCGCCCCAGAAGCCGACGTCGACTCGCGCCGCGGGCGCAGCCACGGCCCGCTTGACCGCGAGCGCGTCGGCCGTGGTCGTCGGCGGCAGGGAGTTCAGCGGCATGTCCACGATGGTGGTGACCCCGCCGGCGGCCGCGGCGGCGGTCGCGGAGCCGAAGCCCTCCCACTCGGTGCGCCCCGGGTCGTTGACGTGCACGTGGGAGTCGACCAGGCCGGGCAGGAGCACCGCGTCGTCGGGGACCACGACGGTCTCGGCCGCGGGGGCGGGCGCGTCGGCGTCGAGCACGTCGGCGATCCGGCCGTCCTCGACGACGACGGCGGCCGGCCGGAAGGCGCCGGCGACGAAGGCCCGCTCGGCGCGGAACACCTGCCGGGCGGCCGTCACGGGCTCGGCGGTGCGGTCGTGGCGGCGGTCGGGCTCACGGGCATGCGTCCTCCAGGGCCGGGCGGGTCGGGCGCCGGACGCGAGCGCGTCCGGTGCGGACCATCCTGGCGTGAAGTTATTGCTTAACGCCATCCCCCGCGTTTCGGCGTGGTTACGCCTCCTCCGCCTCGGCCGCGGCCGACGGCTCGACGGTCAGCCAGAGCGCCACCGCGACGACCTCGCCGTCGTTGACCACGCGGTGCGGCCGGCTGGCGGCGAAGGACAGCGAGTCGCCCGGGCCCAGCCGGACGGACCCCTGCGCGAACTCGAAGACGAGCTCGCCGGACACGACGTGCCCGCTCTCGTACCCGGTGTGCACGAGCATGGAGCCGTCCTCGCTCGAGGACGCCCCGGGCGGGTAGGTGGACTCGAACCAGGTCACGCCCGGCAGCGGTGCCGGGGACAGCCGGCGATAGGTGACCCCCTGCCCCAGCTGCGCCGGCGAGTCCGCCTCGCGCGTGGCGACCAGGACGCCGGGCAGCGGCTCGGAGACGTCGGTGACGTCGTCGTCCACGCGCGGGACGGACACCGCGACGTCGTCGAAGATCGCCGACACCGGCACGCCCAGGATGCCGACGAGCTCGACCAGACGCTGGACCGACGGCTTCATCACCCCGTTCTCGATCTGGGAGAGGGCGCTGGACGAGACGCCGAGCTCCTGCGCGACCGACGCCAGCGACCGACCGCTCTCGGTGCGCAGCCGACGCAGTCGGCCGCCGATGCGGGCGGGGAGCAGGGTCTCGTCCACGGTGTCTCCTGTCGGCGGGGGCTGCACGCATCGTAGGCCGCCCGCCGGAGCGCCGCCGCCACGTGGGCCCCGGCGCCGCGCGACGGCACCGCAGGTCACGTCGCCGTCATCGGTCCGAAACCGCACCGCAGCGTGCGGGACGTACGTTCCGGTGACGAGAGGAGCCTGCTGTGCACATCGACGAGTTCGACACCCTGGACGACGCGCCCGCCCGCGAGGTCGTGTCCGTCTGGGCCGCCGTCCCCCCCTGGGTCGACGCCGTGGTCGCCGGGCGGCCCTACGGCTCCGTCCGGGCGCTGGCCGACCGCGCCACCGTGCTGACCCGCTCGTGGGACGGCGCCACGCTGGACGCGGCGCTGGCCCACCACCCGCGGATCGGCGAGAAGGCCGCGGGCGACGGCGCCGGGGCCGCGGCCTCGCGCCGGGAGCAGGCGAGCATGGCCGACGCCGGCGCGGACGTCGAGACGCGGATGGCCGCGGGCAACCGGGCCTACGAGGAGCGGTTCGGCCGCGTCTTCCTCGTGCGGGCCGCGGGGCGGTCGCCGCAGGAGATGCTCACCGAGCTCGAGCGGCGCCTGGCCAACGACGAGGCCACCGAGACCGCCGAGGCCTGCGACCAGCTCGCGCAGATCGCGCTGCTGCGGCTGCACGACACGATCACCGAGGAGACGACCTGATGAGCCACCTGACGACCCACGTGCTGGACGCCGGCACGGGCGAACCGGCCACGGGGCTGCGCCTCGCGCTCACCGACTCCCACGGACAGCGCATCGACGACGCGGACACCGACGACGACGGCCGCGCCGACCTCGGCCCGAACCTGCTGCCCTCGGGGACCTACACGCTCACCTTCGACACCGGCACGTACTTCGCCGAGCGGGAGGTCGAGACCTTCTACCCGTCGGTGGCGGTGACGTTCGTCGTGACGCCCGAGGGCGCGGGCAGGCACTACCACGTGCCGCTGCTGCTGAGCCCGTTCGCCTACTCGACCTACCGCGGGAGCTGAGCGATGAAGATCATCGTGATCGGGGCGGGCGTCGGCGGCACCAGCGCCGCCATCGCCCTGCAGCGGCTGGGGCACGAGGTCGTCGTCTACGACCGGATGCGGGAGAACAAGCCCGTGGGCGCCGCGCTGTCGCTGTGGTCGAACGGCGTCAAGGTGCTCAACTGGCTGGGCCTCGGCGACCAGGTCGCCGCGCTCGGCGGGGCCATGGACGACATGGCCTACCTCGACGGGCACACCGGAGAGACGCTGTGCCGGTTCAGCCTGGCGCCGGTCACCGAGCAGACGGGCCAGAGGCCCTACCCCGTGGCGCGCGCGGACCTGCAGCGTCTGCTCATGGAGAGCTTCGGGACCGAGCAGATCCACCTGGGCAAGCGGCTGGTGTCCGTCGCCGACGACGGCGAGCAGGTCACCGCGACCTTCGCCGACGGGTCCACCGACACCGCCGACCTGCTCGTCGGGGCCGACGGCGCCCGGTCCGTCGTGCGCGACCACGTCACCGGCGCGCACGAGGGCGGCGAGCGGATCGAGCGGACGTACTCGGGCTACACGAACTTCAACGGCCTGGTCGCCGCCGACACCGCCGTCGGGCCGAAGAACCAGTGGACGACCTACGTCGCCGAGGGCAAGCGCGCCGCCGTCATGCCCGTGGCCGACGGGCGGTTCTACTTCTGGTTCGACGTGCCGCAGCCCGCGGGTCTGTCGTACGACGCCGCGGACGGCGCGGCGCCGCTGCACGAGGCGTTCGGCCACTGGGCTCCCGGGGTCCGGGCGCTGCTCGGGGCGATCGACCCGGACCGGTCCCTCAATCGGGTGGAGATCTGGGACATCGACCCGTTCCACACCTGGGTCCGCGGACGCGTCGCGATCCTCGGCGACGCCGCCCACAACACCGCCCCGGACATCGGGCAGGGCGCCTGCCTGGCCCTGGAGGACTCCTTCGCCCTGGCGATCAGCCTGGCGACGAACACCGTGAGCGTCGAGGACTCCCTGCGGCGCTACGAGCACAGCCGCACCGGGCGGGCCGCCGACCTCGTGGAGCGCGCCCGCGCGCGCGGCGCGGAGACGCACGGTGAGGACCCCGAGCGGACCGCCGCCTGGTACGCGAGCCTGCGGGGCACCGACGGCAGCGGCATCATCCGCGGCATCGTCGGCAACATCACCGGCAGCCCCATCAACCTCGGCGCCGGCCCCCTCTGACACCCCGGCCCGTCCGCCGCGGCCGGGATCCTCTGCCTCAGCGCCCGGGCCCGACGCACGGGCGCCCGCGAGCGGACGAAGCGCGCGGCAGCGCCCTGGACGCACGGAAGAGGGGTCGATGGTCTGCCGCGCGGTCGTCAGACCGGAAGCGGAGGGCGCGCAGCGCCCGTGAGCGCGACCGCGCGGCAGACCATCGACCCCTCTGGGAGAACTACTCGGTCTCGGCCGCCGGCGACACCACCCGCTTCGCCGGGTACCGCAGCTCCTCGACCATCTCCTGGACGTGCTCGGTCGGTGGTGTCGTCAGCTTCGAGACGACGATCGTCACGACGACGTTGACCAACGCGCCGAGCGCGCCGATGCCCTCCGGCGAGATGCCGAACAGGTAGTCGTGGGACGACGTCCCGAACACCTCGAGGGTGTAGAGCATGTACGCCCCGGTGAACGCCAGGCCGGAGATCATGCCGGACGCCGCACCGACGGCGTTGGCGCGCTTCCAGAAGATCCCCAGCACGAGGATCGGGAAGAACGTCGACGCCGCCAGCCCGAAGGCGAAGGCGACCACCTGGGCCACGTACGCCGGCGGGTTGATGCCGCCGTAGATCGCCACCAGCACCGCGGCACCCATCGCGATCCGCCCGACGAGCAGGCGGCGCGAGTCCGACGTCGGCTTCTTGACGACCCGGAAGTACAGGTCGTGCGACACCGAGGAGGAGATGACGAGCAGCAGGCCGGCCGCCGTCGACATCGCGGCGGCCAGGCCGCCGGCCGCGACCAGCCCGACGATCGGTGCCGGCAGCCCGGCGATCTCCGGGGTGGCGAGCACGAGGATGTCGTTGTTGACGATGAGGTCCGCCCCGGAGGCCGGGTCGTTGCTCAACGTCGTGATCGTCGACGCGGAGTCGGAGACCGTCACCAGCCCCGTGGCGGCCCAGTTGTTCACCCAGGCCGGCAAGGCGTCCACCGCCACCCCGTTCACCGACTGCATGAGGTTCAGCTTGGTGAACGCCCCCACGGCCGGAGCCGTGGTGTAGAGCAGGCCGATGAACACCAGCGCCCACAGCGCGCTGAACCGCGCACCGCGCACCGACTTCGTGGTGTAGAAGCGGATGATGACGTGCGGCAGACCCGCCGTGCCGATCATCAGCGACAGGGTCACCAGGAACACGTCGAGCTGGGGCCGCACGGCGAACGCCTCGGTGTACTGCTCGAGGCCGAACTCCTGGCTCAGCGCGTTCAGCTCGTCGAGGATCTGCCCGAACGTCACCTGCGGGACCGGAAAGCCCGTCATCTTCTGCGCGATCGTCCACGCGGGGATGAGGTAGGCGACGATCATCACCGTGTACTGGGCCACCTGGGTCCAGGTGATGCCCTTCATGCCGCCCAGCACCGCGTACAGGAAGATGACGCCCGCGGCCACGGCCACGCCGCCCTCGATGGTGAGGTTGAGGAACCGGCTGAACACGATGCCGCCGCCGCGCATCTGCCCCACGACGTAGGTGAACGACACGATGATCGCGGCGACCGCGGCGATGAGCCGCACGTACTCCGAGTACCGGTCGCCGACGAACTCGGGGACGGTGAACTTGCCCCACTTGCGCAGGTAGGGCGCGAGCAGCAGGGCCAGCAGCACGTACCCGCCGGTCCAGCCCATGAGGTAGACCGAGCCGTCGGAGCCGAGGAAGGCGATGAGGCCCGCCATGGAGATGAACGACGCGGCGGACATCCAGTCCGCGGCGACGGCGGCGCCGTTGGCCACGGCGGGGATGCCCTGGCCGGCGACGTAGAAGCCCTTGGTCTCCCGGACGCGGCTGCGCCAGGCGATGGTCAGGTAGGTCCCGAAGGACAGGCCCACGAAGACGAGGGTCCAGATCTGGATGTCGCTCACAGCCGCTTCCCCTCCTCGTCACGCTCGGCCACGCCGTACTCGTCGTCGAGCCTGTCCATGCGCAGCGTGTACACGAGGATCAGGACGATGAACGTGTAGATCGAGCCCTGCTGGGCGAACCACAGCCCCAGGGGGAAGCCGAAGACCTCGATGGTGTTGAGCTGCTCGATGAACAAGATCCCGCACACGAACGAGACCACGAACCAGATGCTGAGCAGGACGATCATCAGCCGCAGGTTCTTCTTCCAGTACTCCTGACGCCACCCGTTGTGGGGCGGCGGCCCAGGATCCGGCGAGCTCCCTCGCTCGGTGTCGACCATCGGACGCTCCCTTCGTCGCGTTCCCCCGGACGTCGTCGTCCGGGGCACGTCCGTCCTCGTACGCACCCGAGCGAAGCGCACCCGTGACCAGGGTCACAAGACCTTCACAGGCGGGCGGCGGGGTCCGTCCCGCGAACGGTCGGACGGCGGCACCGACCGGTCCCCCGCCGGTGCCGGCACCGTTCGGGCGGCCACGGCGACCGCCCGCGGGACGGTTCGCACCGCTCACCGACTCCCGGGCCGCACGGCGGCGCACGCGACCTACAGTCGGACCCATGGCCTCGACGACGAGCACCTCCCTGGGCAACCTGCTGCGCGCCGGCGGTCGGACGCCGGCCCGACGGACCCGGGTGTTCCACCCCGGCAGTCTCGGCATGCTGCTGGGGGCGCTGGCCGTGATCGTCGGCAGCCTGCTGCCGTGGGTCATCACGCCCGTCGGCACCCTGAGCGGCACGGCCGGCCCGGGCCTGTGGACGCTGTGCGCGGGGTTCATCGCCGTCGCCGGGGCCGTCATCCCCCGCCGCTGGGTCGCGGTCTCCCACAGCCTCGTCGCCGGCGGCGCGGTGCTGTTCGTCGCGGCCTGGCAGCTGCTGCGCCTCGGTCAGGTCAGCGCGGCCACGGACTCCTGGGGCCAGGCCATGCCCGGCATCGGGCTGATCATGGCGGCCGGCGGCGCCGTCGTGCTCCTGGCCACCGGGGTCCGGGTGCTGCGCGCGGCCCCCGCGCCGACGTCGTGACCGCCCCGGGACCCCCGCTTCCGCCCGGGGCCGCGGCTCCGTAGGCTTCTCCGTCATGGACGACGACGACGTCGGGACCCGGGACACGCCGGCGGAGGTGGACGCGGCCTTCCGCACGCTGCGCCGCGTCTCGGTCGGGTACTTCGTCGTGTTCCTGCTCGGCGTGGCGGCCTTCCCCGTGCTCACCCTCACGCTGGACTGGTGGTCACAGGCTCGCCTGGTGGGCGGCATGAGCCCGGGCTTCCTCGTCGCCGCGTTCGGCCTCTACCTGTTCTTCGCCGTCCTGGGGATCGCGGCCGCGCGGCTGTCCTCGGCCGTCGAGCACCGGATGCTGGGCGCGGCCGAGCAGGGGTCCGACGGCGCGGGCGCGGCCGAGGAGGACACCCCGTGACGCTGTCCAGCGGCCTCACCCTGGCCGCCGTGCTGGCCCTGGTGACCGTCGTCGCGGTCGTGATGCGCCCGCGCGGGACCTCGACCGTCGACTTCTACCTCGCCGGGCAGCGCGTGGGGGTGGCGACCAACGCCTGGGCCATCTGCGGCGACTACTTCTCGGCCGCGTCGTTCCTGGGCGTCGCGGCCGCGGTGTACGCCACGGGTCTGGACGGCGCCTGGTACGCCGTCGGGTTCGCCGCCGGGTTCGTGCCCGTGCTGCTGTTCGTCGCCGCGCCGCTGCGCCGGTTCGGGGAGTTCTCCATCCCGGACTTCCTGGGCCGGCGTCTCGGCTCGGAGCGGGTGCGGCTCGTGGCGGTCGGGGTCGTCCAGCTCGTCATCCTGTCCTACCTGGTGCCGCAGACCGTCGGGTCCGGGATCACCTGGGAGCTGCTGGTCGGGCAGGGCGTGGCAGGGCTGAGCCCCTACGCCACCGGCATCGTGGTCTCCACCGCGGTGGTGGCCGCACTGGTCTCGTTCGGGGGCATGCGCGGCACCACGTGGACGCAGGCGGTGCAGTTCCTGCTGCTGCTCGGCGCGCTGCTGTGGCTCGCCGGCACGGTGCTCGGCGAGGGCTTCCACTACGGGGACGCCGTCGAGCGGATCTCCACCACGCCGCTGGGCAACCCGGCCCCCGACGGCGCGCTGGCCACCGAGCCGAACGCGCTGCACCCCGGCGAGCCCGCCGTGTTCGGCGAGCCCGGCGCCCGGTACGACGTGCTCGGCCAGCTCGCCCTCATCGTCACCCTGGCGATGGGCACCGCCGGGCTGCCGCACGTGATGAACCGCTACTTCACGTCCCCGACCGGGACGGCGGCGCGCACCACGACCGTGTGGGTGCTGTGCCTGGCCGGCGTCTTCTACGCCGTGGCGGTGATGCTGGGCACGGCGGCCCGCGAGCTGATCCCCCGCGCCGTGGCCGACAACCCGTGGCTCGAGGAGCTCACGGTCGACGGCGTGCTGACCGTCCCCGAGCACGCCCTGCCGGTGCTGGGACGCATCTACGGCGGCGACGCCGGTCTCGGCGTGGTGGCCGCCGGCGCGCTCATCGCCGTGCTGTCGACCATCGCCGGCCTGCTGCTGGCCGCCGCGACCTCGTGGGGCCACGACGTCTACGAGCGGCACATCAACCCGCGCGCGACGCAGCGCCAGGCCGTGCTGGCCGGCCGGGTCACCACGCTGACCACGGCGTGCCTGGCGGCCGGCCTGGGGCTCCTGCTCAGTCCCACGACCTTCTCCGCCTCGACGCCGTCCATCGTGGCCACCATGGTCACCTGGGCGTTCGCCATCGCCGGGTCGGCGCTGACCCCCGTGTTCCTGCTGTCGATCTGGTGGCGCCGCACGACGGCGGCCGGCGCCGTGGCGGGGATGGCGACCGGCGTCACGGTCGCCGTGGGGATGCTCGTCGCCGGGACCGTCGCCGACGGCTCCGTGTGGCCCGACCTGCTGCTCACCCCGACCCTGCTCGCCGCGCCGGTGACCACGGTCGTGACCGTGCTGGTGTCCCGGCGCACGGCTCCCCCGCCGGACGTCGAGCGGTCGTGGCTGATCATGCACGGCACGGCCGCGGACCGGCACGCCGTGGCGCTGGCCCGCCTGGTCCTGGCCGAGACCCGGCGACGACGGCGGGAGGTGCGGCGTGCGCGGCGGTAGCTGGCTGCTGGCGGTCGTCCTCGCCGTCGCCTGGGGACTGGTGTACCTGGTCACCCAGGTGCTGGTCACGCCCCCGCTGGACGTGCTGGCCACCGTCGCCGCCGGCCTCGTGGTGAGCACCGTCGTCGTGCTCGGCTACCCCTCGGCCCTGCGCGGCCCGCGCTCCGGGGCCACGGCGCGCACCCGCGCGTGGCGCCCCGCGGCCCGCCCGCAGGACCCGCGCGGGATGCGCGACGGGCTGACCATCGCCGCCGCCGGCCGGTCCGTGCCGCTGCGCCACGGCCTGACCCGCGACGCGGCCCGCCGCACCGCCCAGCTCATCCGCCCGCTGCTCGGCGGGGACGCCATCGCCATCACCGACACCGAGCAGGTGCTCGCGTTCGTCGGACCCGGCAGCGACCACCACAAGGTCGGCCAGGCGATGCAGACCCGCGTCTCGCGGCTCGCCCTCGGCAAGGGGCGCACCGTCGTCGTGCACGCCCGCGAGGGCATCGGCTGCCCGGAGCCGGACTGCCCGCTGCGTACCGCCGTCGTCGCCCCGCTGGCCGTGGCCGACCGCATCGTGGGGACGCTGAAGGTCTACCGCACCCAGGACGAACCGGCCCCGCGCGTGCTCGTCGACGACATGGCCTCGATGCTGTCGCTGCACCTGGAGCTGGCCGAGATGGACCGCGAGCGCCACCTGGCCTCCGACGCCCAGCTCGACGCCCTGCGCGCGCAGATCAACCCGCACTTCCTGTTCAACATCCTCAACACGATCGCCTCGAAGTCGCGCACCGACCCCGAGGAGGCCCGCCAGCTCCTGCTGCGCCTCAGCGACTTCTTCCGCTACGCGGTGCGCCAGGACGGTCACTTCGCGGAGTTCAGCCAGGAGTACTTCTTCGTGCGCACGTACGTCTCCCTGGAGCAGGCGCGGTTCGGCGACCGCCTGCGGGTGCGCTACGACATCGACCCGCAGGTGCTGACCTCGCGGGTGCCGGTGCTGGTCATCCAGCCGCTGGTGGAGAACGCCGTCAAGCACGGGATCGCCGACTCCGTGGACGGCGGCACCGTGCACCTGCGCGCCCGCGTGGACCCGCTGACCCGCACGACCTCGATCCGGGTGAGCGACGACGGCGTCGGCATGCCGCCGGAGACGCTGCAGCGGCTGCTGGCCGGGCGCCGGCCCGACGGCGCCGGCCCGGGGGCACGGCACTCCGGGGTGGGGATGTGGAACATCTCCCAGCGCCTCGACGCGCTGTTCGGGGACCGGTACTCGTTCGACGTCGCCTCGCGGCCGGGCAAGGGCACGACCGTCGACCTGCGGATCCCGCTAAGGTGACGCCCGTGCGACCGAAGGCGCTCATCGTGGACGACGAGGCACCCGCCCGGGCCGAGCTGCGCTACCTCCTCGAGGAGGTCGGGCAGGTGCAGGTCGTGGGCGAGGCCACCAACGGCGAGGAAGCCCTGCTGCTGCTGGACTCCCTCGACTACGACCTGGTGCTGCTGGACGTGCGCATGCCCGGCGGGTCCGGCCTGGAGGTCGCCGCCGCGCTGCGCGACCGTCCGCGCCCGCCCAAGGTCATCTTCACCACCGCGTTCCCCGACCACGCCGTGGACGCCTTCGACCTGGCGGCCGTGGACTACCTGCTCAAGCCGTTCGACGCGGAGCGGCTGCAACGGGCGCTGGAGCGGGCGCTGCGGTCCGACGGCGCGGGGGCCGGCGAGCAGGCCGCGGAGCGCGTCGCGGACGAGGACAGCGCGACGAGCCCGCCCCCGTCCGGGCCGCGACCGTCGTCGTCCGGGCAGGCGTCGTCCGGGCAGCCGTCGTGGCCCGATGACGCCGAGACCCTGGTGCGCATCCCCGTGCAGAGGGACGGTCGCACCGTGCTGGTCGACGGCGACTCGATCGTGTACGCCAGCGCCGCCCGCGGCTACTCCTACCTCAAGCTGGCCGACGAGCGGCTGCTGGTGACGATGTCGCTCAACGAGCTCGAGCGGCGGCTGCGCGGGCACTTCTTCCGCGCCCACCGCTCCTACCTGGTCAACCTCGACCACGTGCGCGAGCTCGTGCCCGACTTCCAGGGCTCGCTCGTCGTCGTCATGGACGACCGGCAGCGCTCGCGGGTCGAGGTCTCGCGGCGCCACGCCCGCGAGCTGCGGCGCCGGTTCGGCATGTGACGCGGGCCGGACGGGGTGCCCGCCGGCGCACCCGGACGCCCGGTTAGGGTGAGGGCCATGACCACTCGCGCTGACGGCCGTACCCCTGACCAGCTCCGCCCCGTGACGATCACCCGCCACTGGAGCGAGAACGCCGAGGGCTCCGTGCTCATCGAGTTCGGCAAGACCCGCGTGCTGTGCACCGCGTCGCTGACCGAGGGCGTGCCGCGCTGGAAGAAGGGCTCCGGCGAGGGCTGGGTGACCGCCGAGTACGCGATGCTGCCGCGCGCCACCAACGAGCGCAGCCCCCGCGAGTCCGTCAAGGGCAAGATCGGCGGCCGCACCCACGAGATCTCGCGGCTCATCGGCCGGTCCCTGCGCGCCGTCGTCGACGTCTCCGCGCTCGGGGAGAACACGATCGTGCTGGACTGCGACGTGCTGCAGGCCGACGGCGGCACCCGCACCGCCGCGATCACCGGCGCCTACGTGGCGCTCGCCGACGCCGTCGCCTGGGGGCAGCGCCACGGCCTGATCACCGCCCGCGGCAAGACCGTGCTCACCGGGTCGGTGGCCGCCGTCAGCGTCGGCATCATCGACGGCACCCCGATGCTGGACCTGCCCTACGTCGAGGACGTCCGCGCCGAGACGGACATGAACGTCGTCACCACCGGCGACGGGGAGTTCGTCGAGGTCCAGGGCACCGCCGAGGGCGTGCCGTTCGCGCGTCACGAGCTCGACGCGCTGCTCGACCTGGCCGTGGCGGGCACCACCGAGCTCGCGAAGGCCCAGCAGGCCGCGCTGGCCGAGGACGCCTGAGATGGCCGGCGCCGCGGCGTCGGCCCCGCACGGCGCACGGCTCGTGCTGGCCACGCACAACCGCAAGAAGCTCGTCGAGCTGCTGGCGATCCTGCGCGCCGAGCCGGGTCTCGACGCGCTGCCGGACGACGCCGTCGTCACCGCCGGGGACCTGGAGGCCCCCGAGCCCGTCGAGGACGGCGTGACGTTCGCCGAGAACGCGCTGATCAAGGCCCGCGCCCTGGCGGCCGCGACCGGCCTGCCGGCCGTCGCCGACGACTCGGGCCTGAGCGTCGACGTGCTCGGCGGGGCGCCGGGGATCTTCTCGGCCCGCTGGGCCGGGCGGCACGGCGACGACGTCGCGAACCTGGAGCTGCTGCTCGCCCAGCTCGGCGACGTCCGCGACGAGCACCGCGCGGCGGCGTTCGTGTGCGCGGCGGCGCTGGTCACGCCGGACGGGCGCGAGGAGGTCGCGCTCGGCGAGATGCCCGGCGTGCTGGTCCGTTCCCCGCGCGGTGAGGGTGGTTTCGGCTACGACCCGATCCTCGTGCCGGCCGAGCAGCCCGCGGGTCCGGACGGGTCGCCGGGGACGCGCACGTCGGCCGAGCTGAGCCCTGAGGAGAAGGACGCGATCAGCCACCGCGGCAAGGCGCTGCGGTCGATCGCGCCGGCGGTCGCCGCCGCGATCTGACGGCCGGGCTCCCCACCCATCGTTGTGGGCATGAAATCTGCAGCTCTCCGGTGCCGGAGAGCTGCAGATTTCATGCCCACAACGGGCCCGCGAGGACGCGCCGGGTCAGGAGGCGGGCCGGGTCAGGAGGCCTGGCGCCGCCGCTGGGCGAGCGTGGCCAGCAGGCGCCAGCCGATCATCGTCAGCGCCAGGAAACCGGCCGTGACCAGGGTGAACGTCCAGGCGAAGCCGCCGGTGAACAGCGGGCGCAGCAGCACGCCGAGCGCCACGGTGGCGAACCAGATCGCCACCCCCGTGGGCCAGGGCTGCGCCGGGGCACGCCAGGCGCGCGTCGCCAGCCAGCCGACGGCCAGACCGATCACGAACGGCGCGGCGACGGCCACGAGGTGCCAGGCGGAGCCGGCCGAGGCGTGGCTCGCCGTCCCGACGAGAGTGAACACGAGGACGCAGACCAGGTCGCACACGACCGCGGGCCAGGCGGGAAGCTTCTGCACGGCGTCGAGGCTACCGGGCGCCGTTGTGGGCATGAAATATGCAGCTCTCGACGGTCTCGAGGCTGCATATTTCATGCCCACAACGGGGGCGGCGCTGCCGCGGGCGCGTCAGAGGGTGTGCACGCCGTCGGCGACCGCGACCTCGATCGGACCGTCGAACTCGCCGCGCGCCTCGGCCAGCGTCTGAGCCGGGTCCGTCCACGCCGGCAGGTGCGTCAGCAGTAGCAGCCCGACGCCGGCCTCGGACGCGACGCGACCCGCACGGCGACCCGTCAGGTGGATACCGCGCTGCACGCCGTCGTCGCGCCCCTCGAGGAACGCCGCCTCGCACAGCAGCAGGTCCGCGCCCCGCGCCCCCTCGACCAGCCCGGGGTAGGCGTCGGTGTCGCCCGAGAAGACCAGCGTCGCGCTCTCCCCCGGACGCCGTGACGAGGGCCCGGTCACGCGCACGCCGTACGCCTCGACCGGATGGTTCACCTCGAACGGCTCCAGCGTCAGCGGACCGACCTGCACCGCCGTCCCCGGCCGCCAGGTCCGGAAGACGTACTCGGTGTCCATGTCCTCGTCCGGCTCGAGGCCGTACATCGCCGCGGCACGCTCCCGCGTCGTCGACGGGCCGTGCACCGGCAGCTCGCGCGGCACACCCGTGCGGGCGACGCCACGCTCCGGGTGGTACTTGAGGTAGACGTACAGGCCGCTCAGGTCGGAGCAGTGGTCCGGGTGCAGGTGCGACAGGCCGATCGCGTCGACGTCCACCG
Organism: Isoptericola haloaureus; assembly: GCF_036689775.1. Classification (NCBI taxonomy): domain Bacteria; kingdom Bacillati; phylum Actinomycetota; class Actinomycetes; order Micrococcales; family Promicromonosporaceae; genus Isoptericola; species Isoptericola haloaureus. The sequence goes on from NZ_JBAGLP010000118.1 coordinate 35,196, forward strand.
GGTCGACGTGCCGCTGCAGCGGCCCCAGCGCACCCGACCCCAGGTCCAGCACGACGTTCCAGGTCCGCTCGCCGTCGTCGGCCTGCACCAGGTAGCAGGACGCGGGCGAGTCCGGGCCCGGCAGCGAGCCGGACACACCGACGGTCACGAGTCTCATGCGGCCTCCACCAGGTCGACCTCCGGTCCGAGGAACCGGCGGGCCAGGTCCGCGAACGGCGCCGGGCTCCCGGTCGCGGCGAACCGGTGCACGGGCTCCGCCGCCGCCGGCGACCGCTCGAGGTCGTGCGCCACGAGCTTGCGGTACACGTCCTGGGCGGTCTCCTCCGCCGAGGACACCAGGGTCACGTCCTGGCCCATCACGTACGAGATGGGGCCCGCCAGCAGCGGGTAGTGCGTGCAGCCCAGCACGAGGGTGTCCACGCCGGCCGCCTTGACCGGGTCGAGGTAGCGGTGGGCGATGTCGAGGACCTCCGGTCCCGACGTCGTGCCCTCCTCGACCAGTCGCACGAACTCCGGACACGCCTGGCTGGTCACCTCGATCCCCGGGGTGACGGCGAACGCGTCGTCGTAGGCCAGGGACTCCACCGTGGCCTGCGTGCCGATCACGCCGATGCGTCCCGAGCGGGAGGCGACGACGGCGCGGCGCGCGGCCGGCAGGATCACCTCGACCACCGGGATGCCCCGGCGCACGGTGTACCGCTCCCGGGCGTCGCGCAGCGCGACCGCCGAGGCGGAGTTGCAGGCGATGACGAGCATCTTCACCCCGTCGTCGACCAGCCGGTCCATCACCGCGAGCGCCATCGCGCGCACGGCGGCGAGCGGCTTGGGCCCGTAGGGGCCGTTCGCCGTGTCGCCGATGTAGTGCAGCTGTTCGTGCGGGAGCTGGTCGAGGATCGAGCGGGCGACCGTGAGACCACCCACCCCGCTGTCGAAGATCCCGATCGGGGCGTCGTTCACGGCTGGCAGCCTAACGTCGCAGCGCGCTGAGCACCGGTTTCGTGAGCGGTGCCACGCGTGGCACGCACCACAGCGCCACAGCGCCGCCGTTGCTCACCCTGCGCTGCGACGGGCCCGCAGGTCGGCGAGGAGCTCGTCCATCAGCGACTCCTGGGCGAACCCGGCGGCGACGAACACCCCGCCCCAGTAGACCCGCTGCTCGGTGTCCATCGCCGCGGCCTCGTCGTCGGCATCCGGGTCGTCGTCGGCATCCGGGTCGTCGTCGGCGGGGTAAAGATCGTCCTCGTCCTGCTCGGGGCCGAGCCCGGCCAGGACCTCGGTGTGCAGGTGCTCGACGTCCGCGTCGTCGTCGAGCCCCAGCCGCTCGGCGAGCACGAGCCGGACGTCGGTCAGGGCGGCGGCGAAGTCCTGGGCGTCGTCGCGTGCGACGAGCACCTGGTCGCCGTCCCCGGCGTCCGTCACGGGTTCCGTGGAGGGGTCCACCGTCTCGGCGAAGGCGTGCAGCCGGGCGACCTTGCCCGCGGCCAGGTCGGTCTGGGTCAGGTGCCGGAACTCCGCGGCCGCCTCGGCGTCCTCGCGGTGGGCGTCCGGCAGCAGGCGCTGGACGGCCGGGTCCCGGGGCACCCGGGCGACGCCGGTGAACGCCACCTCGGCCTCCGCGGCGTCGTCGGGCAGCCCGGAGTCCGCGCTCAGGAGACCGGCGACGTCGCGGGCGACCCGGGCCAGCACCTCGCGCTCGACCGGCTCCCAGGTCGCGACGTACCCGGCCGGGGTGGACCGGAAGGGTGTCATGCGCCCTCCCCCGAGCCGACGGGGGCGTCCGACTGCTGCATCGTGGCCCACAGCCCGAACCCGTGCATCGCCTGCACGTCGACCTCCATGCGCTCCTTGGGCCCGGTCGAGACGACGGCCCGCCCCTCGTGGTGGACCTGCAGCATCAGCCGGCGTGCCTTGGCCTCGGGATACCCGAAGTAGCTCTCGAAGACGTAGGACACGTAGCTCATGAGGTTGACCGGGTCGTTCCACACGATCGTGACCCACGGGTCGGCGAGGCGGGACACCTCCTCGGTGCTGGTGTCCTCCTGCGTCGCCGAGACCGTCATGGCACCACCCTACGGGGAGCGGCGACCGGGGGTCCGGACGCACGCGCCGCGCGGTTGGTCCTGCCCGATCCGGCCCCCGACCCGTACCGTAGGGGCATGACCGACGAGCGACGGGGCAACGGCGTCCCGGCGACGAGCCCGCTGACCGTCCCGCAGTCACTCCCCGCCGCACCTTTGCCGACACTGAGACCTTCCCTGGCCCTGCTCACCGACCGCTACGAGCTGACGATGCTCGCCGCCGCGCTCGCCGACGGCACCGCCCACCGGCACTGCGTGTTCGAGGTGTTCACCCGCCGCCTGCCCGCCGGACGCCGCTACGGCGTCCTGGCCGGGACCGGACGGGTGCTGGAGGCGCTGGCCGCGTTCCGGTTCGGCGACGCCGAGCTCGGTTTCCTCGAGCGCCACCGCGTGGTCGACGACCGCACCCTGGACTTCCTGCGCGGGTTCCGGTTCACCGGCACGATCACCGGGTACGCCGAGGGCGAGACGTTCTTCCCCGGCTCGCCGGTGCTGCAGGTGGAGGGCACCTTCGCCGAGGCGGTGCTGCTGGAGACCCTCGTGCTGTCCATCCTCAACCACGACTCCGCCGTCGCCTCGGCCGCGTCGCGCATGACCAGTGCGGCCGTGGACCGGCCCGTGATGGAGATGGGGTCGCGGCGCACCCACGAGCAGGCCGCCGTCGCCGCCGCCCGGGCCGCCGTCGTCGGCGGGTTCGTCGGTACGTCGAACCTCGAGGCCGGCTACCGCTACGGGCTGGAGACCATCGGCACCGCCGCGCACGCCTTCACCATGCTGCACGACGACGAGGCGTCGGCCTTCGCCTCCCAGGTCGCCTGGCACGGGGTCGGGACCACGTTGCTGGTCGACACCTACGACGTGCGTCGCGGCGTCGAGCGGGCGATCGAGGCGGGCGGGACCGGGCTGGGCGCCGTCCGGCTCGACTCGGGCGACCTCGGCGCCATGGCCATCGAGGTGCGCGCCCAGCTCGACGAGCTCGGGGCGACCGGGACCAAGGTCGTGGTGACCTCCGACCTCGACGAGCACGCCATCGCCGGCCTCGCCGCCGCTCCGGTGGACTCCTACGGCGTGGGGACCTCGCTGGTGACCGGTTCCGGTGCACCGACGTGCGGCATGGTCTACAAGCTCGTCGCCCGCTCCGACGCCGCGGGGCGGATGCAGCCCGTGGCCAAGGCCTCCGCGCACAAGTCGGACCGGGGCGGGCGCAAGGCCGCCGCCCGACGCCTCGACGAGGACGGCCGAGCCCTCGAGGAGGTGCTCTACACCGGGCCCGACGAGGACGTGGTCGCGTGGGAGCCGCGAGCCGGGGGGTCCGGGGACGACGGCGGGCGGCTGCGCCCGCTGCACGTGCCGCTGGTGACCGACGGCGCGACGGACTCGCGATGGGTCGGCGCCTACGGGGTGCAGAACGCTGCCGAGCGGCACGCGTCCTCCCGCGGCGAGCTGCCGCGCGGGGCGCGCCGGCTCTCGGCCGGGGACCCGGCGATCCCCACCGTCGTCGAGTCGCTCGACTGAGCGTTCCGGCCTGACGGCGGGTGCCGGTGGACCGGCGGTCGCCCGGGCGCGACGCCCGGACGACCGCCGACGGTGCTCAGACGTCCGACTCGGCGGCGGCCGGGGTCGGTGCGGTGCCGGTGTCCGCACCGGCCGGGCGGTAGCCCCACATGACGAGCAGGTACAGGCACCCCCCGAGGACGGCGCCGATGACCCACGCGAACCCGCTGAGGACGGCCAGGGCGGGCACCCACACGGCGGCGACGGAGAACACGCCCGCGATGCCGATCGCGGCCAGGGCCCGGACGTTCCATCCCCGGCGGTAGTAGTAGCGGCTCTGCGGGTCCATGCTGAACAGGTCGGCGACCTTCAGGCTGCGCCGCTGGATGACGTAGTAGTCGGCGACGAGCACGCCGTAGAGCGGGGCGAGGATCGCCCCGAGCGTGTCGACGAAGGTCGGCAGCCCGATCTGGCTGATGGTCGCGACCCACAGGGCGCCCACGACGAACCCGACCGCCGCCGTGACGTAGCCGCCCCGGCGGAAGCTGATGCGCTGCGGTGCCAGGTTGGACAGGTCGTAGGCCGGCGGGATGAAGTTCGCGACGAGGTTGATCCCCACGGTGGCCACGACGAACGTCAGCGCCGCGACGATGGTGAGGAAGACGTTGCCCACGAGCCCGACGATGTCGGCGGGGTTGGTGAGCGGGTCCCCCTGGCCGTCCTGCAGCACGATGTACGCGCCCGCGGTGATGAAGAGGCTGAGGAACGTGAAGAACGTCAGGCTCACCGGCAGACCGAGGAAGTTGCCCCGCCGCATCGCCTTCTCGCTGCGCGAGAACCGGGCGAAGTCGCCGAAGTTGATCACGACGGCGGAGAAGTAGGCGATGATCGTGCCGATCACCCCGACGAAGGCGCCGACGGCCGCCCAGCCCTCGACCGAGTCGTTCGTGAAGATCGACCCGACGGCGGGGAGCAGCCGGTCACCGGCCTGGACCCAGATGGCGACGAGCAGCGTGATCATCACGAGGTAGACCGCGGGCCCCGCGAAGTTCAGGAATCGCTCGATCCAGGAGATCCCCCGGACGAACAGCACCACCTGCAGCGCGGCGACGACGACGTAGGAGACCCAGTCGATGAGGTCCATGCCGAGGAACACCGCCAGCTGCGGGTCCCCGAAGATCGCGTCGAGCGCGAGGGCGACGGCGGTGGACGCGAAGTACGTCTGCGCGCCGTACCAGAAGATCGCCACGATCCCGCGGACGAGGGCCGGGAACTGGGCTCCGCGCACCCCCATGCTGGACCGGGCCATCACGGCGTAGGGGATGCCGTACTTCACGCTCGGCTTCCCCGTGAGGTTCACGAGCCAGTTCACGAAGAACCCGGCGATGACGATGGCGGCGAACACCCACCACCCGTTGATGCCGGCGGTGATGAACAGGCTGGCGGCCAGCGTGTAGCCGGCGAGGCTCTGGACGTCGTTCGTCCAGACGTTGAAGATCTCGAACGCCCCCCAGCGCCGACGCTCCTGCGGCAGCGGGCCGAGGTCGTCGTTGTGCAGGGCCGGGTTCGGGTCGGGTCCGACGTGCGTGTCGAACTCCTCCGCGGGCAGGGTCGCGGTCATGGCAGTCTCCAGGGGCAGCGGGGCGGGAGCGGGATGCTCGTCGTCGACGACCTCGTGAGCACCTGGATTCAAGTTATGACTTAACCGCGCACCGGCGGTTTCTCGCGGGTAACACCTCTGTGACAGTCGTGAGCCGCCCCCGGCTCACCGCTTGCCGACGAACCAGCCCCGCACCATCTCCACCCGGGAGTCGAGCTGGTCGGCCGTGGCCAGGGGCACCTCGGGACCGCCGCACCGGCGGCGCAGCTCGGCGTGCACCCTGCCGTGCGGGGTGCCGCTCTTGCGCGCCCACGCCGAGACCAGCTTCGACAGCTCCTTGCGCAGGGCGGCGGCCCGGCGGTGCTCCTGCTCGGACTGCTGCAGGGCCGCCTCACGGTCCGTGGCACCGCCGCGCCCCTGGGTCTGGGCCGCCTGGCGCTGACGCAGCAGCGTGGAGACCTGGTCCGCGTCCAGCAGGCCGGGGATGCCCAGGAAGTCCTGCTCGGCGTCGGACCCGAGCTCGCCACCGGTGCCGAACTCGCCGCCGTCGAACAGCACGCGGTCGAAGGAGGCCTGGGCGTCCAGCGCCTCGAAGGAGCCGGTCAGCTCGCCCGAGGCCTTCTCCTCCTTGTTCGCCGCGGCCAGCAGGGCGGCCTCGGGGTCGTACTCGATGCCCTGCTCCTCGGCGGTCTGGGGCCGGTCGAGGGCGTGGTCCCGCTCGGCCTCGAGCTCGTTGGCGAGCCCCAGCAGCAGCGGCACGCTGGGCAGGAACACCGAGGCGGTCTCGCCGCGCTTGCGGGCACGGACGAACCGGCCCACGGCCTGGGCGAAGAACAGCGGCGTCGAGGTGCTGGTGGCGTAGACGCCGACGGCGAGACGTGGCACGTCGACGCCCTCGGAGACCATGCGCACGGCGACCATCCAGCGCTGCGTCCCGGCCGCGAACTCGTCGATGCGCTCGCTCGCGCCGTCGTCGTCGCTGAGCACGACCGTCGGCGAGGTGCCCGTGATCCGGGCCAGGTGCCCGGCGTAGGCACGGGCGTCGGTCTGGTCGGAGGCGATGACCAGCCCGCCGGCGTCGGGCACGGCGCGACGCATCTCGGTCAGGCGCCGGTCGGCGGCCGCGAGCACCGACGGGATCCACTCGCCGCGCGGGTCCAGGGCGGTGCGCCAGGCCTGGGCGTGCATGTCCTTGGTCATGTCCTCGCCGAGGCGGGCGCTGACCTCGTCACCGGCCCGGGTGCGCCAGCGCATCTCGCCCGAGTACGTCATGAACAGCACCGGCCGCACCACGTGGTCGCGCAGCGCGTCGCCGTAGCCGTAGATGTAGTCGGCCTTGGAGCGCCGGATCCCCTCGGCGTCGGCCTCGTAGGTGACGAACGGGATCGAGGCGGTGTCCGACCGGAAGGGCGTGCCGGTCAGGGCGAGGCGTCGGGTCGCGTCCTCGAACGCGTCCCGGATGGCGTCGCCCCAGCTCAGCGCGTCCCCGCCGTGGTGCACCTCGTCGAGGATCACCAGGGTGGGGGCGGCCTCGGTGCGGGCGCGGTGCAGCGCCGGCTTGGAGGCGACCTGGGCGTAGGTCAGCGCGACGCCGTCGTAGTGGGCGCCGTGCCGGCCCTGGGCGTTCTTGAACGACGGGTCGATGCGGATGCCGACCCGCGCCGCGGCGTCGGCCCACTGGTGCTTGAGGTGCTCCGTGGGCGCGACGACCGTCACGCGCCGGACGACGCCGGCGTCGAGCAGCTCGGTGGCCACGCGCAGCGCGAACGTCGTCTTGCCCGCGCCCGGAGTGGCGACGGCGAGGAAGTCGCGCGCCGACCTCTGGTGGTACAGCTCGAGGGCCTCGGCCTGCCAGGCACGCAGGTTCGACGCCGTGCCCCACGGTGCGCGGCGCGGGTAGGCCGGGCTGAGGTGGGACGCGGCCGAGACCGACGGGGACTGCGGGAGCGGCTTGGTCGGTTCGGCAGCGGCGGCGAAGAGGTCGACGGACTCGGACTCGGGAACCGGCGAGCTCACGACTCGGAGTCGGAGTTTCCGTCGTCGCCGTCCTGCGGGTCGCGCAGGCCGTCGTAGATCTCCTTGCACACGGGGCACACGGGGAACTTCGACGGGTCACGACCGGGAACCCAGACCTTGCCGCAGAGCGCGATCACGGGCTTGCCGGACATCGCCGACTGCATGATCTTCTCCTTGCGCACGTAGTGCGCAAACCGCTCGTGGTCGCCCGGTTCGGCGGACTGCTCCCGCGTGTCCGGGCGCTCCAGCACGCTCGTCCCCGAGCCGGTGTCCTGCGAGGGGTCGGCGGGCGGGGTGGAGAGGGGCTCGCTCATGGGCTCCATCCTACGTGCCACCCACCGACACCCCGCCGAGAGAGGCGGCGCTGTGGCGAGGTAGGCAATCCTCCGGCGAGGTAGGCAATCCTCCTGCGAGGTAGGCGGTCCATGGGCGAGGTAGGCAACTCTGCGGCGAGGTAGGCCAGCGCCTCGAGAGCTTGCCTACCTGGTGGAGGAGTTGCCTACCTCGCCGGCACCTCGCCTACCTGGTGGAGGAGTTGCCTACCTCGCCGGCGGTCGAGGCTCGTGCGACGTCAGCCGGCTCAGAGCCCCTGCCAGTCGGGCTTGGAGGCGTACGTCTGGCGGTAGTAGTCGGCCAGCTGCAGACGCGAGGCGGCCGCCTCGTCCACCAGCACCGTGGCGTGCGGGTGGAACTGCATCACGGTCGCCGGCCACAGCGCCGAGACCGGGCCCTCGACGAGCTGGTGCACCGCCTCGGCCTTGTGCTTGCCCGTGGCCAGCAGCACCAGGTGCCGGGACTCCATGATCGTGCCGAGCCCCTGGGTCAGGCAGTGCGTCGGCACCCGCTCGACGTCACCGTCGAAGAACCGCGCGTTGTCCACCCGCGTCTGGCGCGTCAGCGTCTTGATCCGCGTGCGCGAGGCCAACGACGACCCCGGCTCGTTGAACGCGATGTGCCCGTCGGTCCCGATCCCCAGCAGCTGCAGGTCCACTCCCCCGGCCGCCCGGATCGACTCCTCGTAGGCCGCGCACGCCGCCGGCAGGTCCTCCGCCAGCCCGTCCGGGCCCCGGACCTGGTCGGCGGGCCAGTCCACCCGCTCGGCGATCTCGGTCGCGATGACGTTGCGGTACCGCTCCGGGTGGTCGGCGGCCAGACCCACGTACTCGTCGAGCATGAACCCCTGCGCCTCGGCGAAGGACAGCCCGTCCTCGGCGTGGCGGCGGGCCAGCTCGTCGTAGACCTTCAGCGGGCTCGAGCCCGTGGCCAGCCCCAGCACGGTCCGCGGACGACGGCGCAGCGACGACTCGATCGCGTCGGCGGCCAGCGCCGCCAGCTCCTGCGCGGGAGCGATGACGACCTCCATGGAGGTCTCCTTCCTGTGTCGGTCACTCCTCCTCGACGGCCGGGCCGTCGAGGAGCGGGGTGATGAGCGCGTCGTACTCCCGGGCGACCGTCGCGACGTCGGCGCCGCGGGCGATCTCCTTGAACATGTCCTCGTACAGGCCGCGGGACTCGATCTCGGCCCAACCCGGCGCCGGCGGGGTGAGCTGGGAGGCCTCGGCCGTCTCCACCAGCGTGCGCCCGAACTTGTCGTCGGTCATCACGTCGGTGAGCTCGGTGTTCGCCGGGCCGAGGCCCGACTCGCCGAGCATCGTCTGGTACTCGTCGCCGTACACGATCCGCAGCAGGTCCTCGGACAGCTCGGCGTTGCGGGTCAGCGCCGAGACCGCCAGCACGGACCCCCCGGCGAACACGGGGGCGACCCCGCCGTCGACGCCGGGCAGCGGGAAGATGCCCCAGGTCTCGTCGTCGGCCATGCCGTCGCGGACCTCGGCGCCGTCGTCGTTGCGCACCCAGTCCCCGAGCTCCCACCGCGCCCAGGAGGGCGCCATCATCGCGGCGGCGGCCGGCTCGCCGGACTCGACGCCGTCGTTGAGGAACGCCCAGTAGCCGGTGTCGACCTCGGTCGCCGGCAGGTAGGAGGCGCTCTCGTACACGTCCTGCCAGGCCTCGAGCCCGGCGACGGTGTCCCGGTCGGACAGCGTCGAGACCCACGAGCCGCCCTGCTTGACCGCCAGCTCGCCGCCGTGGGCAAACACCCACGAGATGCCGTTGCGCCAGTCCTGGCCGCCGATGGCGAACCCGGCCCGGTTGCCGGTCGTCAGCTCGGCGACGGCGTCGCCGAACTCGTCGAGCGTGTCCGGCACCTCGACGCCGGCCTCGCGCCACACGTCCTTGCGGTAGAAGACGTAGCGCGAGCCGAAGTAGTACGGCAGGGCGTAGACCGTGCCGTCGACCGACCCGGCCTCGACGAACGACGGCAGCAGGTCGTCACCGCCCAGGTCGGCGTACAGCTCCGGGGAGACCGCCCGGAAGTCGCCCGCGTTCGTGAACGTCGGCGCCTGCGTGTTGCCGAGCTCGACGACGTCGGGGGTGGCGGCCGGGTCCTCCAGCGCCTCGTCGAGCTCGTCGACGAGGGTAGGCCACTGCTTCTCCTCGATCACCAGCGTCGCACCGGGGTTGCGCGCCTCGAACGTCGTCACCAGGTGGTCGCGCAGCTCATCGCCGGTGTCCGAGCCCACGAGCCACAGGACGATGTCGTCCGAGCTCTCGGGCACGACCTCCTCGGGTCCGCAGGCGGTCAGGGAGGCGGCCAGGACGCCGGTGGCGACCGTCGCGGCCAGGGTCCGTCGGATGCGCACGGGTGGAGGGTTCCTCTCGGTCGTGTCCGCACCGGCGGCGAGGGGGTGGTGCCACCGGTGCGGCGTGCTTGGTGCGGGGTGCTGGTTCGGGGTGGAGCCGGGGGGGGCGGCTCAGCGCAGGTCGGGCACCCGCGCGGCGTACCCGCGGCCGACGACGGCGGCACCGACGGCCCCCACGGGGACACGGCCCGGGGCGAGCCGGACGCGGCCGGGCAGGTCGAGGCTGCGCAGGAACGCCGACGCCGCGGACTCGTCCTCGAGCGCCTCCTGCACCACGCGCAGCAGCGGCTCGCCGAGCTGGGAGACGCCCCCGCCGAGGACGACGTAGCGCACGTCGACGCTCAGGACGAGCATGCGCACGGCCGCGGCCACGGAGCGCGCGTACCGGTCGCGCACCGCGACGGCCGCGGGGTCTCCGGCGTCGGCGGCCTCGAAGAGCTCGACCGGCGCGGGCCGTCCCGTGGTCGTCGGCCAGGCGGCGATGACCGCGGACCCCGAGGCGTACAGCTCGAGGCAGCCGCGCTGTCCGCAGGCGCACGGCGGACCCGACGGGTCGACAGGGACGTGCCCGATCTCCCCCGCCGCCCCGTGGCTGCCGCGGCGCAACCGGCCGTCGAGCACGATGCCGGCCGCGAGCCCGGTGCCGAGGGCGAGGAAGGCCAGGTCGGTCGAACCCGTCGTCGGCTCGGCGGTCTCGACGAGGTGGGCCGCACCGACGGCGGCGACGTTCAGGTCGTTCTCGACGCCGACCCCGACGCCGCCGAGGCGCGCCGAGAGCAGGGTGGCGAGCTCGAGGGGCTCGCCGTCCAGGCCGAGGTTGACCGCGTGCCGCACCGTGCCCTCGTCGGCGTCCACGAGGCCGGGGATGCCGACGCCGACGCCGGTGATCTCCTCGACGGGGACCCCGGCCGCCCGGGCGACGCCCTCGACGGCGCGGACCGCGCCGTCGAGGACCCCGTGGTGGCCGCGCGAGGTGGCGAGCCGCGTCTGTGCCATGACGGTCCCGTCGGGGGCCAGCACGACGGCGAGCGTCTTGGTGCCGCCGATGTCCAGACCCACGCTGAGACCGGGTGACGCCACCGGCGTCACCGTGCTGCTCTCGCCCACGTCAGCCCTTCACCGCACCCGAGACCAGGCCCGAGGTCATCCGTCCCTGCACGAACAGGAAGAAGATGATCACCGGCACCGCGATGAGCGTGGAGGCCGCCATGACCTCGGCCCAGTTGATGCCACGGTTGGCCGACGCCGACAGGAAGCTGCGCAGCCAGATCGGCAGCGTCTGGGCCGACTCGGCCGGCAGGATGACCAGCGCGGTCGTGAACTCGTTCCAGGCCTGCAGGAACGCGTAGACGCCGGAGGCGACCAGGCCGGGGGCCAGCAGGGGGAAGGTGATCCGGATGAAGGCCTTGGGACGGGAGAGACCGTCGACCATCGCGGCCTCCTCCAGCTCGATCGGGACGCCGGCGACGAAGCCGCGGAGCATCCAGACCGTGAACGGGACGAGCATCGCGACGTACAGCACGGAGATACCGATGACCTGGTTGAGCAGTCCGAGGCTGGACATCATCTGGTACTGGGCGATGAACAGGCCCTCGGCCGGCAGCATCTGGATGAACAGCACCGCGAGGATGAAGCTGGTGCGACCGCGGAACCGCCAGCGGCTGATCGCCAGGGCGGCGAGGAACGCGAAGGCCAGCACGAGGGCGATGGTCAGGAAGGTCACCATCACGCTCATGCCGAGGGCGTTGAGGAACCCGGAGTCGGTCAGCACCGAGGACAGGTTCGTCAGCGTGAAGTGCACGGGGAAGAAGTTCGGGGTGTCGGCACCGAGGATCGCGTCCGGCGTCAGCGCCGAGTTCATCATCCAGTAGACCGGGAAGACCCACACCAGGGCGAGCAGCAGGCCGAGCCCGCTGAGCAGGACCTTGCCGGGGCGGACCCGACGGCGGCGCAGCGGACGCAGGTCGCTCGCGGGGGCCGTGGGGGCCGGGGTGTCCGTGTCCGTCACGACGGCGCTCATGCCGCGTCCTCCTTCATGAGATAGCGGACGTACGGCCCCGACAGGACCATCGTCAGCACCAGGACGAAGAGCGAGACGGCGGCGGCACCGGCGAAGTCCTGGCTGCCGACGCCGAGCTCGTAGATGTAGTTGCCGAGCAGGTTCGTCTCGGAGATCGGGGCGCCGGCGTCCTGCAGCAGCCGGATCTGGGCGAAGACGCGCAGGTCCCAGATGATCTGGAGCAGCAGCACGATCGCGATGACGGGCCGCACCAGCGGCATGATGATCCGCCACAGGATCTGCCGCGAGCCGGCGCCGTCGATGCGGGCGGCCTCGAGGACCTCCTCGGAGACCTGGGTCAGGCCGGCGTAGATGGACAGGGCCACGAACGGCACCGACATCCAGATGACGATGAAGGACGCCACCATGAAGAACGTCCACACGTTGCCGAGCCAGTTGTACCCGTCGAGGTTCTCCTGGCCGAGCTGGACGAACAGCCAGTTCACGACGCCGTTGCGGTCGTCGAAGAGCCAGCGGAAGACGGTGACGGCCGCGACCAACGGGGTGGCCCAGGCCAGCAGCAGGGTGATCTGCATCGTGATGCGGACCCAGCCGTGCACGGACCGCATGAGCACGGCGAGGCCGAGCCCGATGCCGACGGTCAGCAGGGCGTTGACGAGGCAGAACGCGATGGACTTCGCGACGACGGACCAGACCTCGGCGTCGGTGAAGATGCGGGCGTAGTTGTCCAGCCCGACGAACTCCGGCGGAGCGCCGAACTGCTGCATGAGCCCGAACTCCTGCAGCGAGGTGATGATCTGCCAGTAGACGGGGTAGCCGAGGCCGACCAGGAGGGCGGCGACCGCAGGGATCAGCAGAAGATAAGGCGTGGCCGGCTTGCGCCGACGGCGGATCGCGATGCCGTCCGATGCCGTGCTCGCGCCGGTGGTCGTGGTCATGCGGTCCTCCTTCCCGGTCATGGGAGGGGCGGGGTGGCGGCCTGGTACTGCGGCGCCACCCCGCCCTTCAGGGTGTTGCGTGCGGTGCGACGAGCTCGGTCGTCAGCCCGCCTGGCCGTTGAGCATCGGCGTGATCGTCTCGTCGTACTCGGCGGCGAGCTCGGCCACGTCACCACCCTCGGCGATCTTCTGGAAGAGCTCCTCGTAGACCGAGGCGCCCTCGACGGCGGCCCAGCCCGGCGCGGCCGGGGTCAGCTTGGAGCTCTCGGCGGTCTCGACGGTGATCTCGCCGAACTTGTCCGTCTCCATGATCGAGTTGAACTCGGTGTTGGCCGGCCCCAGACCGTTCTCGGCGAGCATGGTCTGGTACTCGTCCGAATAGATGATCCGCATCAGGTTCTCGGACAGCTCGGGGTGCTGCGACTGGGCCGAGATGGCCATGTTCGAGCCACCGGCGAAGACCGGGGCCACGCCGCCGTCGACGCCCGGCAGGGCGAAGATGTCGAACTTCTCCGCGTCGGCCATGCCGTCACGGACCTCTTCACCCTCGTCGTTCTCGGTGAGGTCACCGATCGACCAGCGGGCCCAGCCCGGGGCCATGATGGTCGCCGCGTCCGGGGCGCCGCCGTCGGCCGTGTCGTTGAGGAAGTCCCAGTAGGCCACGTCGCGGTCGGTGGCCGGCAGGTTCGAGGCGCCGGAGTAGACGTCCTGCCACTGCTCGAGACCGGCGATCGTGTTCTCGTCCGAGAGGGTGGAGACCCACTCCTCGCCCTCCTTGACGGCGAGCTCGCCGTCGTGGGCGAAGATCCAGGAGATGCCGTTGCGCCAGTCCTGGCCGCCGAGGGCGAAGCCGGACATGTCGTCGGTGCGGAGCTCCTTGACGGCCTCGCCGAACTCGTCGAGCGTGGTCGGGACCTCGAGGCCGGCGTCGGACCAGATGTCGGCGCGGTAGAACATGTAGCGCGAGCCGAAGTAGTACGGCAGCGCGTAGACGGTGCCGTCGACGGTGCCGGCCTCGACGAAGGACTCGAGCAGGTTGTCCCCGCCCAGCTCCTCGTAGAGCTCCGGCGAGATCTCGCGGAACGCACCGGCGTTGGTGAAGGTCGGGGCCTGGGTGTTGCCCAGCTCGACGACGTCGGGGGTGTTCTCGGCGTCGGGCAGCGCGGTGGTCAGCTTGGTGACCAGGTCGCCCCAGTCCTGCTCCTCGATCGTCAGCGTCGAGCCCTCGTTCTCGGCCTCGAACGTGTCGATGAGGTACTCGCGCAGCTCGTCCGGGGTGTCGCCACCGGCGACCCACATCGTCAGGTCGGCGGCCTCCGGCGCAGCGTCGGTGGTCTCCTCCGCGTCGCTGCCGCTCTCCGCACCGGCGTCGGTGGTGTCGCTGCTGCACGCGGTCAGCGCCAGGGCCAGGGTGATCGTCGACGCCGCGGTGGCGGCGACGAGTCGAGTTCTCTTCACGGGGTGGTTCCTTCCACTGGGTTGCAGGACGGCATCGTTCGCACCGCCCGTGGGGTGTCGTTCGGGTCGGTCAGGAGACACCGAGCTGCGCGCCGAGGACGAGCACGGCCGCCCCGGCCAGGACGACGTCGTCGTCGAGGGCGGCCATGCGCAGGTCCAGGCTGGCCGAGGTGGCCGGCATCGTGCGCTCGGTGATGGTGTCGCGGGCCGCCGTGCGCAGCGGTTCCGCGAGGAGCTCGGGAGGTCCGGAGAGGATGACCTCCCCGAGGTTGAGGGCGCCGACGACGGGGGCGAGGGCCTTGCCGAGCGTGCGCCCGACGTCGGCCAGCACGGCGTCCGCCTCCGGCCGCTCGAGCCCGTCCACGGCCCGGCGCAGCGCCGGGGCCGACAGGATGGTCTCGAGGCAGCCGCGGCGGCCGCAGGCGCAGAGCTCGCCGCCGTCGTCGACGACGGTGACGTGCCCGAGCTCGCCGGCGGCGTCGCCGGACCCGTGCACGCGGGAGCCGTCGACCATGACCCCCGCGCCGACGCCCTTGCCCACGGTCAGCATGAGCATGGAGTCGCCGGCACCGCCGTACGTGTACTCGGCCAGCGCCGCGGAGTTGGCGTCGTTGGCCACGTGCACCGGCAGGCCGAGCCGGTCGGTGAGCAGCTCGGCCAGCGGCAGGTCGTACCACTCGACGTTCGGCGCCTCGACCACGCGGCCGGAGGCGTCGACGACGCCGGGCGAGCCGACGCCGATGCCGATGACCGGGCGCGTGGCACCCGCGACGAGCCGCCGGGCGAACCGGGCGAGCAGGTCGACGAGGTCCTGGCCCCGCCGACCGTCGACCGGCAGCGACTGACGCTCGACGGCCTCCCCCGTCAGGGTGAGGACCGCGCCGCGCAGCACGGTGTCATCGGAGAGGTCGAGACCGACGATCTGGTAGGCGTCGGTCCGCATCCCGACGAGGATCGCGGGCTTGCCGACGCGACGCCCCGGCTGGGTGCCGAGCTCCTCCACGAGCCCCTCGGCGAGCAGGACGCCGACAAGGTCGGAGACGGTCACCCGAGTCAGGCCGGTGGACCGCGCCAGGTCGGCCCGGGAGGTCGGACCCTCGTGGAAGAGCTGCTGGAGCACCAACGACCGGTTGTGCGCCCGAGCATGCTCGGGGAGCACCTTCGAGGTGGCTCGCAGGCCGCTGCCCAGTCCTCGTCGGCTGGTGCGCGTCGTCGTGGTCGTCATGTTTGTTAGTAGAGCGTCCTTACAGAGCGGCTGTCTATCGTATGCACCCCTTCGTTATTTGATCGTTACCATCCGTTCATCCCAGGGGGTGGACACAGGTCACGGTCCTGGCACGGTCGCATCACGATCGATGCGGAACGGCAGATCGCCGCTGGTCAGGGCCCTAGAGTCGTGGTCATGCCGACCCGATCCCTCGGCCGCCGAGCCACCGCCCTGACCGTCGCCGCGATGCTGACGGTGGGCCTCGCGGCCTGCACCGGCTCCGACGACCGGGTCTCCGCCGGCGTCGACGCCGCCGTCACCGAGGAGTCGGACGGCCGCGCCGCCGCCGACGAGGCGGCGGCCGTCGCCGGGGAGTCCGTCGTCGCTCCGGAGCGCGACTCGTCCGGGGTCGTCGACCGCGAGGTCGTCGTCACGGGCTGGATCGAGCTGACCTCGCCGGACCCGTCCCGCACGACGGCGGAGCTGACCCGGATGGTCGAGCAGGCGGGCGGACGCGTCGAGCAGCTCACGGAGTCGCCCGACCACGACGGCGAGCCCGGGGCGGCGTCGATGACCGTGCGCATCCCGGCCGCACGCACGACCAGCGCCGTCGACGCGATCTCCGACCTCGCGACCGTCCAGCAGGTCGAGATCTCCCGGGACGACGTCACCAGCCAGGGTCAGAACCTCGACGCCCGCATCTCGGCACTGACCACCTCCACCGGCCGTCTGACCGAGCTGCTCTCCGAGGCCGGCTCGACCGAGGACCTGCTCGAGGTGGAGCGCGAGCTCGCGTCGCGTCAGGCCGAGCTCGACTCGCTCGTCGCGCAGCGCGAGGCGCTCAGCGACCGGGTGGCGATGTCCACCCTGCACATCCAGATCACGCCGCTCACGGCCCCGGTCACGGCGCCGTCGAGCGGGTTCACCGACGGCCTGGAGACCGGCTGGAGCGCCCTGGTCGCCTTCGTCCAGACGGTGGTCCTGGTCCTCGGCGTCCTGCTGCCGTGGCTCGTGCTGCTCGGCGCCGGGTTCCTCGTGTTCTGGATCCTGCGCCGGCGTCGGGCGTCCGCCGCCCCGCCGTCCGGCCCGGGGGGCGCCGACGACGGCGCCTCGCCCGAGGACCCGCGCGATCCGGCACCGGCGGCGGGCTCTCCGGACCGCGAGCCCGAGCTGGTGCGCTGAACGACCCAGGGTTCAGCTCACCGCAGGGCACGCTCGACGACGGCCGGACGCGGTTCCGGCCGGCTCCGGACACGGTCACGGCTCCCGGACACACGCGCCCGGACACGGCTCCGGACACGGCAACGGCCGGAGGGAAAGCCCTCCGGCCGTTGCGTCCCGGTCGGTCGTGTCCGGGTCAGTCCGTGGTGCTCCGGGAGTCCGTCTCCGTCGTCGTGGCCGTCGGCGTGGCACCGGTCGAGGACGGACCCTCCTCCGTCGTCGACCCGACGGCCGGAATCCCCTCACCGGACGTCGCGGTCGACCGCGACCGAGCCGACGCGTTGTGCTGGGCCGCACGCTCCGCCGTCGCCCGCGCGCCCGCGGTGGCCCGGCCCATGAACCGCCATCGGGCCATCACGCCGGCGAACTGCGCCTCGACGGCGGTATGGCGCTCGGTCCGCAAGGACTTGTAGAGGCTGAACACCATGAGGAAGTTCAGGATGAAGATCGGTAGCCCGATCACCGTGATGACCTGTTGCAGCGCCGCCAGGCCGTCCCGACCCGTGACCCCGCCCAGGATGATCAGCGACGCGGCCAGCATGCCCTCGCTGACGCCCCAGAACACCCGCTGACGGGTCGGCCCGGACTCCGAGGTGCCGACGCACAGCATGTCGACCACGAGCGAGGCCGAGTCCGAGGACGTGGCGAAGAACAGCGCCACCACGATCACCGCGATGCCGGAGATCAACGTGGCCGCCGGATAGTTCTCGAAGAAGGTGAACATGGCCAGGGCGACGTTGTCCGCGACCGCCGCCGAGATCTCTCCCCCGCTGCCGCCGATGCCGTCGAGCTCCATCGCCGACCAGCCGAAGATGACGAACCACACCAGCGTGAACAGCGACGGGGCGACCAGGACGCCGCCGACGAACTGCCGGATCGTGCGCCCCTTCGAGATGCGGGCCAGGAACACGCCCATGAACGGCGCCCACGTGACGGTCCACGTCCAGTAGAAGACCGTCCAGCCGCCCTGCCAGCCCCATCCGTTCTCGTCGGTGAACTGCGCCATCGCGTCGTTCCAGAACGACAGGCCGATGAGGTCCTGCACGTAGACGCCGGCGCTCTCGGGGATCTGGCGGAGCAGGAACAGCGTGTCGCCCATGATCAGCACGAAGACCATCAGCCCGACGGCCATGAGGATGTTGATGTTCGACAGGCGCCGCACGCCCTTGTCCAGCCCGGCCACGATCGAGCTCACCGCGACGATCGTCAGCACCGTGATGACGCCGACCTGCAGCAGGGTGCCGTTCTCGACGCTCGGGAACAACGCGTTGACGCCGGCGCCGACCTGCGACGTCCCGAGCCCGAGGGAGACCGCCAGCCCGAACAGGGTGCCCAGGACGGCGAAGATGTCGATCGTCTTGCCGATCGGCCCGTGGATGCGCTCCTTGAGGAACGGGTAGAACACCGAGCTGACCCGCAGCGGCAGCTTGTAGCGGTAGACGAAGTAGCCGAACGCCAGGCCCGGGAGCGTGAAGATCGCCCAGGTGTGCAGGCTCAGGTGGTACAGCGAGATCGACATCGCGTCGCTCGCCGCCTCGGCGGAGTACGCGGCGACGTCGTCGAAGGGCGGCGAGGAGAAGTGCGAGATGGGCTCGGCGACGCCCCAGAACATCAGCACCGTGCCGATGCCGCCGGCGAAGAGCATCGCGAACCACGACAGGTTCGAGTACTCGGGCCGCGAGTCGTTGTCGCCCAGCCGGAGGTTGCCGTACTTGCTCAGGGCGACATAGGCGAGGAACACCAGCCAGAACGACACCCCGAGGATGAAGAACCAGCCCAGGTTCGTGACGATCCACTCCCGTGTCACGCCGAAGGCGTCACCGATCTGCGTGGGGAAGATCAGCAGCAGGAGCAGGAAGAGGATCATGAGCCCGGCCGACGTGAAGAAGATCGTCGGGTTGGTCTGCAGGCCCAGCCTCCTCGCGAGCGTATCGAGCTTTCCTTCAGCCATGGCCGACCTCTCTTCGCACTCGAGCGGGTGATCCCCGTCACGCCGGGATCCAACCACCTTGGCGAAGCCGGACCGTGCTGTCCACCGCTGGCGCGAAGTCCGCGTGTCGCATCGCCGGCCGGAGCGGCCCCGGGCACGACGAAGGCCCACCTGACGTGATGTCAGGTGGGCCTTCGTCGTGACGAGTGGAGCTGCCGGGAATCGAACCCGGGTCCGGTGACGCTGTTCCAGGACTTCTCCGGGCGCAGTCTGCTTCGATTTTCTCGGCCCCCGCACTCACGCAGACAAGGTGCGGACGGGCCCAGTCACCTGCGAGTCCCCGCCGCCCCGGTGACGAGGGCGACGAGCAGTGGCTCTCTAGATGACGTGAGCTACCGGGTCGAGAGCGCTCCCGGGCTCACGGACTTCGGAGCTCGCTCAGGCGGCGAGGGCGAAGTCGGTGCGCTTGTTATCGGCACCTATGGGTTTGCAGGCAGCGTTGACGAGATGAGCCTGCCTCCTCGGCCCGCTTCCCCTGGAATCACGACCACCGTCGAAACCGATCAGCCCCTATGGATTTGTCAAGATCCGTGCCGGCCACGGCATGCCGCCGCCAGCGTGTCTCACTGTAGTCGATGAACAGCGCACGTCGCACAGATATTTCCGCCCGCCGCGCCGTCGTCGGACCGCGCGGGCACGACCCGGCGGGGTCGGGTCAGGTGAGCAGCTCCTGGCGCCGCATCGCGCGCTGCGCCTCGCGCATGTCCTGCTTCTCGCGCAGCGTCTGCCGCTTGTCGTACTCCTTCTTGCCGCGCGCCAGGGCGATCTCGACCTTGGCCCGGCCGTCC
The DNA here is from genome assembly GCF_036689775.1 of Isoptericola haloaureus. Taxonomy (NCBI): domain Bacteria; kingdom Bacillati; phylum Actinomycetota; class Actinomycetes; order Micrococcales; family Promicromonosporaceae; genus Isoptericola; species Isoptericola haloaureus. Next base: position 54,708 of record NZ_JBAGLP010000118.1, read on the forward strand.
AGGAAGTACAGGCGCAGCGGGACGATCGTCTTGCCCTTCTCGCGGGACTTCACCCCGAGGCGGTCGATCTCCTCACGATGAAGCAGCAGCTTGCGCCGTCGCCGCGGTGCGTGGTTGTTCCAGGTCCCCTGGAAGTACTCGGGGATGTGCGCGTTCTCCAGCCAGGCCTCGTCGTGGTCGACGGCGACGTAGCTCTCGGCCAGCGAGGCGCGGCCCATGCGCAGAGCCTTGACCTCGGTCCCGGACAGGACGATGCCGGCCTCGAGCACGTCCTCGATCACGTAGTCGTGACGGGCCTTCTTGTTGTTCGCCACGAGCTGGCGCGGGTCCGCGGACTGCTGCTTCTTCTTGGCGCCCTTGGCCTTGTTGGACACGGTCTCCTCCTCCCGGGTAGCGCGACAGTCCAGGATACGCACCCCCGGCCGCCGGACCAGCGCATTTTCGCTCAGGGCGGCACGCGGCCCGCCCCACGTCAGTTGAGCCAGCCGCCCATCGGGTCGACGGTGCTGCCGTTGACCCACACCTCGTAGTGCAGGTGGCACGCACCGGAGGACCCGGTGCTGCCGGAGTACCCGATCACCTGGCCCTTGGAGACCTTCTGGCCCACGGACACCACGTCGCGGGACAGGTGCAGGTAGCGGCTCATGACGCTGTCACCGCGGTACCTGCCGTGGTTGATCAGGACGTTGTTGCCCGGGCCGGAGCCGTAGTACGCCTGCTCGACGTACCCGCTCTGCGAGGAGTAGATGGGCGTGCCGCAGTAGCTGCGGATGTCGGTGCCGGCGTGCAGCCGGGTGTAGCCGTACATCTCCAGGTACCGCATCCCGTAGCTGCTGGTGACGACCCGGTAGTTCGTGGGCCAGCCGAGGAACGGCCCCGACGACGACCCGCCGCCCGAGCTGGAACCTCCGCCCCCGCCGGAGCTCGAGCCACCACCGCCTCCGGAGCTGGATCCGCCGCCTCCGGAGCCACCACCGCCCCCGGAGCTGGAGCCGCCCCCACCGCCGCCGGAGTTCTGGTTCTGCTCGGCGCGCTGCTCGGCCCGGCGCTCGGCCTCGCGCTCGGCCTGCCGCCGGGCCTCGGCCTCACGGCGCTGGCGCTCCTCCTCCTCGCGGCGCTGGCGCTCCTCCTCGAGCCGGCGGTCGCGCTCGGCCTGCTGGGCGATGATGTCCTTGATCTCGGACTGGAGCTGGGCGCGCTCGTCCTCGTTCTCCTCCAGCTCGGCGATCGTCTCGTCCCGCTGGGAGGCGATCGACGCCTTGAGCCGCTGCTGCTCCTCGATCAGCCGCTCGACCTCGGCCTTGCGCTCCGCCGCCTGCTGCTCGGCCTCCTGGGCGGCGACGACGTTGGCGTCGGCCTCCGCCTTGAGGTCGGCGATGGTCTCGCGGATCGCGTCGAGACGGGCCTGCTGGTTGCGGGCGACGGTCTCCGCCTCCTGCAGCTCGGCCACCGACCGCGAGCGGCTGCGCGCCGCCGAGGACGTCACGGACACGTCGCGGAGGAACTCCTCGGTCGACTGCGCGCCGGTGACGAGCCCGATGGTGCTCACGTCGTCGCCGCGCCGGTACGCCTCACGTGCCATGGCCGCGACGTCGCCCCGCGCCTCCTCGGCCTTGCCCTCTCCCGCGACGATCTGCTCCGAGACCGTCTTCTCCTCCTCCTCGGCGTCGGCCAGCCGGTCGGCGAGGACGGCGGCCTTGCGCCGCGCCTCGGCGAGGGCCGCCTGGGCCTCGGCGAGCTCGGCCTGGGCGACGGGCAGCCGACCCTCGACCTCGTTGAGGTCGAGCACGGCCTGGGCGAACTCGGCGTTGGTGTCCTCCAGCTCGTGCTGCAGGTCCTGCCGCTCCTGCCGCTTCTGGCGCTGCTCCTCCTCGGCGGCCGCCCGCTGGTCGTCGAGCTCGTCGGCGACGACCGGCGCGGTCGGGCCGATCAGCAGCAGGGTCGCGAGCACCCCGGCGAGGGCGCGGCGCAGGCGGACGACGTCGGGCACGGCGGATCACACCCTCGTGTAGCGGTGGAGCGTCACGGCGGAGGACACGGCGGCGACCGCCACGGCCAGCCCCAGCAGCAGCGGGGCGATCGTGAGCACGTCGGCCGTGGTGACGTGCTCGACCCAGTCGACCGACTCGGCGAGCCAGTCGATCACGAGGTACTGCACGGCTGCCCACAGCCCGATCACGGCCAGCACGGCGCCGAGCAGCGCCGCGAGGGCGCCCTCGAGCATGAAGGGCAGCTGGACGAACAGCGTCGAAGCACCCACGAGCCGCATGATGCCGGTCTCGCGCTGCCGGGAGACGGCGGACAGCCGGATGGTCGTGATGATGAGCAGGGCGGCGGCCACGAGCATGACGACCGCCAGGCCGACCGCGACGAGCGAGGAACGGTTCAGGGCCAGGAACAGCGGTTCGAAGATCGCGCGCTGGTCCTCGACCACCTCGACGCCGTCCCGCCCCGAGAGGACCTCGTCGACCACCTGGTACTGCTCGGGGTCGGCGAGCTGGAGACGGAAGGACGCCTGCATGTCGTCCTCGGTCAGCTGGGTGCCCTGGTAGCCGTCCGGGTACTGGGCGGAGAAGGCCTCGAACGCGTCTTCCTTCGACTCGAAGTAGACCGTGGACACCACGTCGTCGAGCTCGGTGCTGATCGTGCGCTCGACGGTGCTGATCTGCTCCTCGGTCGCCTCTCCCCCGGCGCAGGTCGACGCCGTCGACCCCTCCGGGCAGAGGAAGACCGACACCTCGACCAGGTCGTACCAGTCGCCCTGGAGCTTGTCGATCTGCATCTGGAGCAGCGCCGCGGCCCCGACGAAGGTCAGCGACACGAACGTGACGAGGACGACCGAGACCACCATCGTGGCGTTGCGGCGCAGTCCGCGGAAGACCTCGCCGAGGATGAACTGCAGGCGCACCGCTCAGGCCTCCTCGGCCCGGGACGCCATGGCACCCGACATCTCGCGGGAGTCCTCGTCGACCTCGACCGGCGGGGGGTCGACGCCCCGGGCGGCCGCCTGCTCGGCAGCGCGCTCGGCCGCGACGTCGCCCGGTTCCGGCCGCACGGAGATGCGGCGGGCGGGCACCCCGCGACCGGGGGCGTCGAGGACGGCGACGGGTCCGACCTGGGGCAGGATCTCCTCGCGACGGCCGTAGGCGGCCTCGACCTCGTCGCGCACGATGCGCCCGGTGGACAGCTCGACGACGCGTCGACGCATCTCGTTGACGATCTCGTCGTCGTGCGTCGCCATGACCACGGTGGTGCCGGTGCGGTTGATGCGGTCCAGCAGGCGCATGATGCCCTGCGAGGTGGTGGGGTCGAGGTTGCCGGTGGGCTCGTCGGCGAGCAAGATCTTGGGCCGGTTGACGAAGGCGCGCGCGATGGCGACGCGCTGCTGCTCCCCACCGGACAGCTCGTGCGGCCGGCGCTTCTCCTTGCCGTCCAGGCCCACCCACTCCAGCACCTCGGGCACGGTGGTGCGGATGTGGTGGCGGGGACGGCCGATGACCTGCAGGGCGAACGCGACGTTCTCGTAGACGGTCTTGTTCGGCAGCAGCCGGAAGTCCTGGAACACCATGCCGATGCCGCGGCGCAGGCCGGGCACCCGCCACGGCGAGAGGCGCGTCAGGTCACGGCCGGCGACGTAGACGCGCCCGCCGGTCGGGCGCTCCTCGCGCAGCACGAGGCGCAGGAACGTCGACTTCCCGGAGCCGGAGGCCCCCACGAGGAACACGAACTCGCCGCGTTCGACGTCGACGGAGACGTCGTCCAGCGCAGGGCGCGCCCCCCGCGCATAGACCTTCGAGACGTTCTCGAACCGGATCACGACGTACCTCCCCCCGGGCGGCGTCGTCGCACGCGTCGGCGACCGCCCGCTCCGAGACTCGCACGCCGCGACGGGCGCGGGGAGACAGACACGCGGCGTGTCGTGGTGACGCGTCGGTTGCTTGCCGCAATCGCCCGGGATTGACCGTTTTTCGCGGGTCGCTGCCGCGGAGGTCGACGCCGCGCGCGGCCCGGCGGCTCAGGAGAAGGTCAGTCGTCCGCCTGGTTGCGCCGCCACCGGATGCCGGCCTCGATGAAGTCGTCGATCGCGCCGTCGAACACGTTCTGGGTGTTGCCAGACTCGTGCTCGGTGCGCAGGTCCTTGACCATCTGGTACGGGTGCAGCACGTAGGAGCGCATCTGGTCGCCCCAGCTCGCCTTGATGTCGCCGGCGAGCTCCTTCTTCTTGGCGGCCTCCTCCTGCTGACGGATCAGCAGCAGGCGGGACTGCATGACGCGCAGCGCGGCGGCACGGTTCTGGATCTGCGACTTCTCGTTCTGCATCGACACCACGGTGCCGGTCGGGATGTGCGTCATGCGCACGGCCGAGTCAGTGGTGTTGACCGACTGACCACCGGGGCCCGAGGAACGGAAGACGTCGATCTTCAGCTCGTTCTCGTCGATCTCGATGTGGTCCGTCTGCTCGATCAGCGGGATGACCTCGACCGCCGCGAACGACGTCTGGCGCCGGCCCTGGTTGTCGAACGGCGAGATGCGCACCAGGCGGTGGGTGCCGGCCTCGACCGACAGGTGCCCGAACGCGTACGGGGTGTTCACCTCGAACGTGGCCGACTTCAGACCGGCCTCCTCGGCGTAGGAGGTGTCCATGACCTTGGCCGGGTAGCCGTGCCGCTCGGCCCAGCGCAGGTACATGCGCATGAGCATCTCGGCGAAGTCCGCGGCGTCGACGCCGCCGGCGCCGGCGCGGATCGTCACGACGGCCTCGCGGGCGTCGTACTCGCCGCTGAGCAGGGTGCGCACCTCGAGGGAGTCGAGCTCCTTGCGCAGCGCGGCGACCTCGGTCTCGGCCTCGGCGAGCGAGTCGGCGTCGTCCATCTCGTGGCCGAGCTCGACGAGCGTCTCGACGTCGTCGATGCGGCTGCTGAACTTCTTGACCCGGTCGAGCTCGTCCTGGGCGTGCGACAGGGCCGAGGTGACCCGCTGCGCGTTCTCCTGGTCGTCCCAGAGGTCGGGAGCGGCCGCCTGCTCGGAGAGCTCGGCGATCTTCGCCTCCAGGGCAGAGGGGTCGCTCACCGACTCGATGGACTCGAGGGTGGAGCGGAGCCCCTTGATCTCGGCGGGGAAGTCGATAGTGGCCACGAGGAACCAGCCTACCTTTCGCTCACGCCTCTCCCGGCACCGGACGCTCGAACATCCGGGCCGTCGTGCGGGCGCTCGGCTGACCGGCGTCGACGTCGGCGCCCGCCGCGACCAGGACGTCGACGACGGCCGGGTCGCCCTTGAACACCGCACCGGCGAGCGGGGACTGGCCGCGCTCGTTGAGCCGGTCGACGTCGGCTCCCCGCTGCGCGAGGCCCCGGACCAGGTCGGCGTGGCCGTGGTAGGCAGCGAGCATGAGCAGGGAGTTGCCGTGGACGTCGGCGAGGTCGACGGGTACGCCGTCGTCGACGAACTCCAGCAGCAGGTCCGCGCCGGCGCGGGCGAGGTCGAACATCTGGTCCAGGTCGACGGGCAGCCGGTCGTCGCTCATGGCTCGACAGTAGTGGACCGGCCGCTACATCCACCGACCGCGCTTGAAGACGACGTAGAGCACCACGGAGAAGGTCAGCATCAGGCCGACCGCCAGCGGGTAGCCGAACGCCCAGTGCAACTCGGGCATGACGTCGAAGTTCATGCCGTAGACGGCGGCGACCAGGGTCGGGGCGAAGAGGATCGCGGCCCAGCCGGAGATCTTCTTCATGTCCTCGTTCTGGCGCTGCGCGACCAGCGTCGCGTTGACGTCGAGGATCTGCCCGAGCGCCTCGCGGTACTCCCGCACGCGCGCGTCGGCGCGGGTGAGGTGGTCCGAGACGTCCTGGAGGTAGGCCTGCAGCTCGGCGGCGACGGCGTACTTCGCGAAGCCCGCCCGCAGGGACTCGAGCACCTCGGTCAGCGACGTCGTCGCGTGCTGCATGTCGATGACCTCCTGGCTGAGGCGGTAGATGCGTTCGGCCACGGCGGCGTCCCCGCTGAAGACCTGCCGCTCGATCTGCTCCTTGTCGATCCCGACGCCCTGCAGCACGGGCGCGTACCCGTCGACGATCGCGTCCAACAACCGGTAGGCGACCGCCTCCGGCCCGAGCCGGAGCAGGTGCTCGTCGGCGAGCAGGGTGCCCACCGTCCGGTCGGCGCGGACGGCCTCCTCGTCGAGGCCCGCGGCCGGTGTGCCGTCGATCCAGCGACCGTCCTGGCACAGGACCGCCACGGCCCCCGGCCGCACGAGGACGTGGAACTCCCCCAGGACCACGTCCTCCTCGGCGTCGACGTACCAGGCCGACCGCACGACGAGGAACAGGATGTCCCCGTAGCGCTCCAGCTTGGGTCGCTGGTGGGCGTGCAGCAGGTCCTCGACGACCAGCGGGTGCAGGTCCCACGCCTCGGCCAGCTCCCGGACGGCGGGTTCCGTAGGGCGCGGGTAGAGGGACATGGTCATGCGGTCGTCGGCGGAGTCGGCGAACCGCAGGCCGTCGGCCACGCTCGCGCCCGGCGGCGCCGGCGACGGACGGCCGTCCTCGACGTACCGGGTCAGGTGCGGGACCTCGGCCGGCGCGGACTGCGGCGCAGCCGCGGCGCGTCGCCGCAGCAGGTCCCGACGGCGCGACGGCGTGGCACCGGTGTCCTCGTGCGTCATGCGACCCCCTCCCCTCGCGGGCAGCCTACGCAGCGACGTACGTCTCAGCAGCGCAGACACCGGCGTGGGCGCCGCCGCCCGGGCCGTCCGACCTGGTGAGGTGTGCGGATGCGTCGCACACTCACCGGCCTGATCGCCGTCCTGCTCGCCGCCGTCGTCACCGTCGTGGCCACCGACCTCGACGAGCGGCTGAACCTCGACCTCGGCCTCGGGGAGGTGGTCTCCGAGGCGGCGGGCGCCGTCCTCGGCGACGGCGACCTCGCGACCGGCGACTCCGGCGACGACTCGTCCGCCGTCCCGGACGGGTCGGTGGACGTCGACCAGGTCACTGCGCAGCTCGACGGGATCACCGTCAAGGGCAAGGCACCGCAGACCGGCTACGACCGCGACGAGTTCGACCACTGGACCGACCCGGACGGCAACGGCTGCGACGCCCGCAACGACATGCTCGCCCGCGACCTCGTCGAGGAGACGGTGGACGACGACGGCTGCACCGTCCTGACCGGCACGATGGAGACCGAGCCGTACACCGGGGAGACGGACCGCGCGTTCGAGCGCGGCAGCGACGACCTGGCGCTGTCCCTCGACGCCGAGCACCTCGTCGCCCTGCAGAACGCGTGGATCTCCGGCGCGCACGACTGGACCGAGGACCGCCGCGAGGAGTTCGCCAACGACCCGGCGAACCTGCTCATGGTCGACCCCAGCGAGAACCGCGCCAAGGGTGCGGCGAACGCCGCCGAGTGGCTGCCGCCGAACAGAGCGTTCCGCTGCCAGTACATCGCCGGGCAGATCGCCATCAAGGCCGAGTACGAGCTGGCGATCACCCAGCCCGAGAAGGAAGCCATGACGCGCGTGCTCGAGCAGTGCTGATCCGCGCCGTGCGACCCCGAGCGATCGGAGAAGAATGGACACCGTGAGCGACGCAGCGGACGGGACGACGACACCCAGGACGGGACGACGCGTTGCGGCGGCCGCTCTGGCGGCGCCCGTCGTCGCCGGCCTCACCGCCGCGGCCGGCGTGGTCGCCACCGGTGCGCACCGGCGGCTCGGCACCACCGAGGCCGAGACGCGCGTCTGGCTTCCCGGCGACGAGCTGCTGGAAGGCGGCGTCGTCCAGGCCGACCGGGCGTGCACCATCGCGGCCCCACCGCCGGACGTCTGGCCGTGGATCGCCCAGCTCGGCCAGGACAAGGCCGGCTTCTACTCGTTCGAGGCGCTGGAAAACCTCGTCGGCTGCCGGATCACCGGCGCGACGACGATCCACCCCGAGTGGCAAGACGTCCAGGTCGGCGACGCCTTCCGGCTGCACCCGGACCTGGCGCTGCGGGTGGCCGAGGTCGTGCCCGGCAGCCACCTCGTGGTGACCTCGCAGGGTGCCGACGGCACACCCGAGGGACACGACTTCACGTGGGCTTTCCACCTCGAGTCGGTCTCCGTCGGGCCGGCGCCGGCCACCCGGCTGCACCTGCGCGAGCGGTACGAGTCGAAGCGCCCGGTCGACCGGGCCGTGTCCGAGGCCCTCTGCCTGGTCAGCGCCGCGATGAGCCGGCGCATGATGCGCCGGCTCGCCGAGCTGGCGGCCGCTCCCCCGGTGCATACCTGACGGTCAGGCGCCCCTGGCACCGGCCGTCGTCTCGACGTACCCGGCGATCGAGCTCATCGCTAGACGGTCGCGCCACGTTCGTCGAGCCACTCCTCGAGATCCTTCCACGCCCAGGCGTAGGCCTTGAGGATCGCGGCGACGTCATGCTCCGAGGCTCCGGCGGCCTGTGCCTCCTGGCACGCGAGGAAGGAGCCTTGAGCCACCGCCGCCTGAATCCTCGGACGGGCATTGCGCAGGGCATCCGTAGGGGTCATGACAGGCAGAGTAGGGGCGGCGTCCGACAACACGAGCGGACGCCGGTGCACGGCACGACGCCTCCACCCTCCGGTCGGCCCACGGCTCCGCTGCCGCGCACTCACCACGGCGGGCAATGCCCGTGGGGGCGTACTCGGCGTCGCCGCGGCGCGCCCTACTCAGCCCGTGCGGTCGCCGTGGCCGTGACGGTGATGCCCGCGCCGAAGGCGTCGGTGAACCACCGCACCAGCGGCGGGTGGGAGCTGCCGACGAGGCTGACCCGGGCGCTGCGACCGTCCGGCGTCACCGCCTCCGTCACCCGGACGCCGCGCAGGCCCGGGGCGGACGACGTCGGCTGTGCCGCCAGGTGCTCGACGACCGCGGTCCGCACTCCCGCGTCGGTCAGCGTCAGCACGCCGGTGGCGTCCGGCGCCGTGGCCTCGCCGTAGTAGGTCGCCTGCGACATCGAGTCCGCCCCGGCCACCGCGAGGGAGTCCGCCAGGTCGAACAGGTGCTTGCGGTCCAGGTGCACCGACGCCGCCGAGGCGACCATGCCGACCAGCATCAGTCCCACCGCCACGAACCCGGCCGTGAGCAGCATGATGCGGCCTTCCTCCTGCCGGGTCGTCACGGCCGCACCGCCACGTGCTCCTCGACCGGTGCCACGTGTGCGGCCTCGACCGGGATGCTCAGCGGCACCCAGTCCTGCAGTGCCGCCGGCGCCAGGGGCAGCGGCACCTCGTAGCGCACCCGGACCCCGACCATCGCCCCCGGCGTCAGGCACGGGCTCGCCGAGCACTCCAGCTCCAGCAGGTCGCCGCCGTCGACGACGAAGCCCTGGTCGGCGAGCGCTACCTCGGTCGCGGCGCGGGCATGGACGGCCCCCTGCGCTGCGGAGTCCGCCGTCACCACGGCCCGCGCGGCGTCCCGGGCCGCGCCCTCGACCGCGAACCCCGCCGCGTGGAGCTGGCCCAACGTCACCACCACGTACACGAGCGGGACGAGCAGCAGCACGCCGACGCCCAGGAACTCGACGACCGCCGCTCCCTCCTCGCCGGATGCCGCCGTCCTCGTGCGCGCGGGCCCTGTGGTCGTGGACGGTCCGGTCACGACGCCTCGTCCACGGCATGACCGTCGAGGGTCATCGCGCCGGTGGGTCCCAGGATCCCTACCACTGGCAGCGGAGCGCTGACCGTCACCCGGATCAGGTCCAACCCGTCGCGACGGGTCCGCCCGACGGCGATCTCGCCCGCGTACCGTTCGCCGATCGCCGAGGTGAGCAGGTCGCGGGTGCGCTGTGCGCCGGCTGACAGGTCGCGGTCGGTCCGCGCCGCGAGTCGGGCACCCTCGGCCGCCGCGTCGATCACCACGGCCCGCACGTGCAGCGCCAGCGCGACCTGGACGACGCCGAGGAAGAGCGCGACCAGCAGCGCCGACACGAGCGCGAACTCCACGACGGCCGATCCCCGTTCCTCCGCGCCGCGGTCGTCGGGCGACGCGTCGAGCGATCCGTGTCGCGGCGTCGGGCGACGCCGGCTCACAGACCCGTGACGCTCTCGATCGCCTGGGTGAACGCGTCCTCGAGCAGCGGCCCGGCCAGCGCCCACAGCGCGACGACCAGGCCGGCCGTCATCAGCGTGACGAGGACCCAGCCGGGAACGTCGCCCCGCTCGGGGTCATCGGCAGCAGGCCGATCGCGTACGGGCCCGTCGGTCTGAGGAGTGGTCATGTTCGTCCTTTCGTCGGTGTCACAGTCCGATCTGCAACGTGGCCAGCGAGGGGAAGACGGCGAAGACGACAGTGATCGGCAGGATGAGGAACACCACCGGGACCATCATGGCGACCTCCTTCTTGCCGCCGGCCTCCATGAGGGCGCGGCGCCCGGACTCGCGGACGTCCTGCGCCTGGGCCCGCAGGACGTCGGCGAGCGGGGTGCCGCGCTCGCCTAGAACACTGTTGGCTGCGCGAGGACGCCCCCGCGACCGTTGCAGCGGTCCGGGGGCATGGCCGGGAGGTACCCCGACTTGCGACACCTTACTGCGCACGCACCGACCCGCGATGTCCTAACGAGTCTCGCTCGTGCTGGGTGGGGAGACCTCGCCGGCAGCGAGCACAAGGGCACCCGCGCCATGCTGCGCGCCCTGGTCGACCTGCTCCCCTACGGCTCAGGCGAGGGTCTCGTCACCGCGCCCCAGATTGCGCTCGCGTCTGGCTACTCCGAACGCTGGGCCCGCTCCCGCCTGGCCGAACTCGAGCAGCACGGGCTCATCCTCTGGCGTCGTGGCGGAGTCGTCGCCGGACGCTGCGTGCCCTCGCACATCCGCATCATCAAGGAAGCGGTCCTGGCTCTGATCGGTGCAGCCCGCACCCTCAAGGACGCCGCCACTGCCGCACGCCAGGTCGTGACCAAGCGACGCGTCGAGGGCCTGAGGTTCGTGATGGGCAGGCGTCGTCGCTCGCCCATCCGGAACTCGGTGCAGGCCTCCTCCCCCTCACGGGGAAGTCTCCCGACGCTTCCCCGTCGTGCCTCTTCTCCTGTCCCTGACTGTCCTCACGGCGAGCCGCGAGGCGAGACCTACTGCCCCCTGTGCCGTCGAGGCATCCCCGCCTGACCACACCCCCACCCCGGTCGGGTCACCCGACCTGACCGCCCTTTTCCGAGAGGAACCCGCTGTGAACGAGCACCAGCCCCTGCAGACCCAGACCTTCACCACCGAGGTCGAGACCGCGTACCGCGAGCTCTCCTACCTCGCGGCCCGCCAGATCCGCGAGATCACCTTTGCCAGCCTCAACGAAGGCACCATCGACCCCAAGGAGGCCAAGAAGGCAGCCAACAAGGCCGTACCCCGCGCGACCAAGGCCTTCCAGCAGATCCTGGACAACACCCCGAAGGCAGACCAGGCAAAGACCCTGGCCCGCATCCTGGCCGAGCTGACCGTCAGCGAAACCGAGACCTGGGTCGTCGCCACCCACACCGCGATCAACGGACACATGCCCGGAGCCGGCCAGTGAGCAGCAACCGGATCAACCCTGACTCCCGGCCCGTCCTCATCCTGACCGTCGCCCTGACCCTCACCGTCGCCCTGGTGTCCTTCGTACTGTCCTTCGCCGCCCTGCGCGACGCAGCAGTGTGGGGGAACGTGCCACCAGCCCTGACCTGGGCCGTCCCGGTCATCATCGACCTGTCCGTCCTCGTCTACACCGCGGCAGCCCTCGTCCTGCGAACTCGGGCAGAGTCAGCGAGGTTGTCCCTCAGCCTGGTGGGCCTTTTCTCCATCGTGTCCGTAGCCGGCAACGCTGCACACGGCCTAGAGCTCAATGAGCAGCATCAACACTGGATCGGCGTCGTCCTGGTCGCCTTGGCGCCGGTGTCCGTGCTGACCTCGGTACACACTCTGGCTTCACTCGTCGTAGTCGAACCCCACGTCGCGGCCGAAGCGCACGCAACTCCCCTTCCCGGCTTGAGTGATCACGACCGCGAACTACTGGGCAACCTCGCCTCCACCCACCCGAACAGCAAGAGAACTACCGATACCCTGGCCGCGATCCTGACAATGCGCAGGGAAGGAGCCAAGCTCAAGGAACTCTCTACCGCAACGGGCATGTCCGTCACACTCGTGAAGACGGCCTTGGCCGATCTGAGGCAGGCAGGCCTCCTGGCCGCCCCAGCGAGACTGGCGAGTTATCAGCACTAGACCCGAAATCGGTGGCGCCCCCTTGACCATATCTGCTGGCGGGCGCCACCGACAAAGAGAACTAGCGGACAAATGCAGGCAGTTTGAACTGCGAAACACCAAGACTACGCGCATGCGCGATCAATTCGGCGCGAATATGAGGCCAAACGAGCCCAACAACCTCGTCGTCACCCGTGTCCGAGTGCTCATCATCAAGCACGATTAGGAACTGGACAGCACCCGTGAACAACAATCTGTCTTCATCCTCCGTAGAATCGGCTTCTTGGCCAACTTCGGAGTCGCTCTCAACTAACTTTGCGACTGCCCTGAGCCGCAATTGCACTGGGGTCTCCTCCTCGAACCGATGCCCCTCTAGCTCGACGGTCGCCGTCGCCGACCGCACACGCCTGTTCGAATGCCGAATACCCGAAAGTTCGATGATCTGAAGATCCTTCACGACATCACTGTCGCCGTCACCAGAGTTCATCCGGAAACCCTCTCCCGAAACGTAGCGCTCCCACTACGGATGATAGACGGGGCGTCAGGCCGAGGGGCTTTCCAGTATTCCGGGTCCGCGCCGTCCTCAAAGATGAGCATCTCGTCCGACGGGACCACGTCTTGGTGCCTCGGGTCGTGGGACGAATGCTGGACTACCGGCATATCGACCATCCCGTCCCGGCTCATGACGTGCGCAGTGTAGACGGCCGTGAACGGAGGAGGCGACACAGTGGTCTCACCGACTCCTTCGTGAAGGTTCTCAGGAAGCCAAGAATGACATCTGGGCGCCCGATCTTCTCTAAGAGACTGGCGGAGTTCGCCAATGTCACAAGCCGACAGATGCAACTCGTAGCCGAGAGCAGCGAGCAGATCGGCAATTGTGTCTACGCGAAGGTTTCCATTCCCGTTCAACGTACGATGTATTGCCGATTTTCTAATGCCGAGCCTGGAGGCCAACTGCGTCTGTGTAATCCCGGCCTCATCCAGAGCGTGGTGGAGCAGTCCTAGAACTCGGCTCCTGAGAGAGGCCCGAGCGAGAGAGCGAGCACCATCGTCCGTGCCCGCGAGTCGGTCGATCGCCGAATCAGCCATCTTCATCCCTCCCTATATCGCTTCGCATGATCCAGTCAGCCCTGTCGAGGTGTTTTCGCGGCGTCCGCCCTTGCGGAGTCCTACCCTTATCCTTCTCGAATCCATGAGTCAATCGAATCGCCACCCTCTTTGCCATGCCGACGTGTTCTGTCTCAAAGAAGGGGATTCGGTCTGCGGCGGTCTTAAACTCCCATATATCCCCGCGAAGATGGTTGAGCTCTCTGGGGATATGGAGTTTGCCCGAGGAAGCGTACGTCTCTAAGCGAACCAGAATATCTGCATAGCGATCCCGCCGACGCCGTAGTCGACTTCTCTCAAGTTGACGAAGGTAGTCATAAGCCGGCTGCTGCCCCTTCCCGTCGATCGCGTCCTCGACTCGCCCGACGGGACCGGCTGCCTCGGCGTGGCGCCCACAAGCACAACCGGACCCCGGAGACGGTTCACTCATGAATGTACCACGCTCCCGAAGCCGCTTCGTCATGCGATGGTAGCGCGTGACGGAGGACCGCAGCGGGGGTAAACCAACTGGTCGCAGCCCTCTGCGCCTGGGACGTGCACCATCGCGCGGTAGAGGAGTCTCCGACTTCACCCGGTACCGCTCCCAAACCGAACCCGGAGCGCCGGCACCCACCCGCCATGTCCATGGAGCGCTCGCCAACCCGCCAACATCAAGCAGGCGCTCGCTTAGTCCGCACGGCCATCACCCGAGTCGAAGCATCAGTGATGACGGCGTTCCCAGCCGCCCAACGTCAGCCCAAGGGCGGGCACCACGGCTCTGAGGCTTCCATGTACTGGCACCACAACTCGCGCGGCTCGGAGCTGAACCCGCCAACGGACGAAGGCGTCCTACCCAGTGGGCGTCAGCCGAAGCCCTGGGGTCCAGGGCCTCCCTTCGCTAGGCTCTCACCATGGTGTCGTTGAGCAGCGGATCCAAGTCGTTCGACCAACTGCGCGACGCGCTGGCGGGCGACAGTGGCTTGCGAGCGGAGTTGGAGAACGCTCTAGATCTGAATGTGAACCTAGTCAATCCTTCTGACCCTGGCGGACGGTTTATAAGTGGCGGTGCCGTCGAGTGGATCCTTGCCGCAACCGCCTACCGTGTCGGAATACTCTCCGTCCCTGGTGGGCACCAAGCGCGTGGCTTTGACCTGCGAGATCTACTTAATGAAGCACGCGGCCTTTGGTCAGTCAAGAATCAGAGCTCAAGTTCGAAGTCGGAGTACCGCCTAACGAATGGTCTTGGTGGCGCTGGCGCAGGCTTTATTGAACCGACCGTATTCCTCTCGCCGCACCTACCTGGAATAACCTACGTTGACCCAACCGTGCACCAGGAAGTTGCAGCAAGAGCAGTTAAGCGGTCAGACGCATGGGTAATCCGGTTCAAGGCGATCGCCGAGCACGCGCAGTCACATCCTGAGTGCGTCGCGCTCTGTCGAATTCCCACAAACCCGAAGACGGGCAACCATGACCCTGGCATGGATTACACGCAAGAACTGCTGGCACCCGCGCGATTCCCCCGACTTTCGGGCTTATTTCAGGACGCGAACCCCCCGACCGCCTCAGTGATGGGTGAGATTCGGGATCTAATAGCGATGAAGGACGCTGGCCAAATCACGGATAGCCAATTTGATATCCTGGTTCGCAAGATGGGAGCCGACTAGAGTTTGCGAGCCATGGTAGACAGTATGTCATCAGGCGAGTCTGGCGCATTCAAGACACTCTCAAGAATACGCCGCCCCGACGCCGATCTTTTCAACACGTCCTCGTCTCGCTTGACGTGCTCCCGGAGGATGTGCCAGACAGCACCCACGTTCACGCCGTTGCCCATTTGCTTGTAGGTCAGAGCATGTCGCTGTGCGCCAAAATCAAACCAGTCTGGCAATCCCTGCAGCCTGGCGGTTTCGCGAGGAGATATTCTACGGCCGCGTGGCCCGATGATTGAAGTCTGGGTGATCGCTACCAGCGCGGGTAGGTAGTTTGGGCGCTTCGCTCTGATTCCTGAGGGCCGGAAGTGCATAACGGTGTCCCAGAGCCGTGGAGTGTCCTGCGCCTGCCACTCCAACTTCCGTCGGGATGCAGGAAATGCCTCCGTGAAGACGCCCCACTTCTCCGCCCACGAGTCGATAGCATCTCGGTGTGCAGCGTAGAATGCGTAGTTCTTCGTTAGGTGCGAGACCTTCCACGCGGGCGTACCTTCGGCAATCGGCTCGCGATAGTCTTTCCACGAGTCGGCCCACAACGGGAATCCAGGGAGTCGCCGCCCCTCGCGCTCCTCCCACATCATCTGTACGAAGTCGTCCCACGCGTCGATCCACAAGCGCTCCGACTTTGTGAGCTCGCAGCCAGGGATGTTGTGGGAGTCATCGAGCAGGTCTTCAAGGTGCCACTCCTCCTTAGGCTTCCAGCCGTCGACCGTGACTCCGGACGTCGCCACAGGGAGGACGGGAAGCCCGTCGTCGATTCCCGCGGGGTTGTACGTCGCGGTGATGAAGACACGTTCACGGACCTGCGGACGCCCTCCTCGCTCGGGCGGGAGGAGATGCGGTGAGAAGATGGCCGGCGTCTCCGAAACGCGGTAACCCTCCTCCCCCAAGGTCTCGATGATCACTTGCCACTCATGTAGGTGACGTGGCCCAGCCAGGTTCCGGACGTTCTCAAGCAGAACCACCTTCGGGTGGTGCCGCTCGATGATCTTGGCGATGTTCCAGAACAGCGTGCCTCGGGTCTCGTCCATCCCCCGTTGTGCCCCGCTCTTGGAGAACGGCTGGCAGGGGAACCCCGCTGCCAGGACCTCGTGGGGCGGTACCTTCATCACCGAGTCGTTCGCGTCCTCAGTGATGTCTCCGAAGGCAGCGTGCCCCCAGTTGCGCTCGTACACCGTCGCGGCAGCCCTGTCGTTCTCGACCGCGTACACGCACTCGCCGCCGTAGGCGGCCAGCGCGGCATGAAACCCGCCGATGCCGGCGAAGAGATCGATGAAGCGGAAGGCGGGGGCGGGCGACGTCATGGGGGAAGCTTAGCCTCCGCCACCGACGAACACCCAACCCAGCACGGCGTGTCGACCGATCATGTGTTCGAGCTCACGGACTCACGTCGGAGGCCCAGCACCTTCAACTCTCTGGCGCCCGTCGGTCTTCGTCTGATCGTCGTCAGGGCATGGCTCCAGGCCGTAGTTCGCGAGCACCTGGCGCCACTTGGCTTCGCTCCACAAGGGTGACTTCTCGACCTGGACTCGTGCCCAGGCTTCGATCTCGTCACGCGAGAGCCCGCTCAAGGCTTGCCACCCGCGTTCGTCCGCGAATCACCACAATCAGCCTCCACTGGGGCACTGAGGTCTGATTCACCTCGCGAAGCACCAAGATCGTCGCCCGCCGTCCGACCTCTGTTGTATGCCTCCACAACGGCGCGAATCCCCCTGACACACCGCTCGGGAGGAACCCAGTCTCGAAAGAGCGCCGCCACATAGTTCTTCATCTCATCGCCACTCATGAGGTGACCGTATCGGATTCACGCAAGTCCCGCTGTGATGATGGAAGTCGTGATGGTGAGGACCATGCTGCATCAAACACCATTCCAGGCAGACCTGGGGTATCACCTGCGCGACCCTTCCTCCCATGTCCGCAAGCGTATAGCATCCGTCTCTCTGTACGGGTTCCAGAGTCGCTGTAACACCCCAGAGCGGCGTCCTACAGCCGCTGTCGCCCGCACCTGGCCCCTGCAGTAGGTGTCGCGCAGCAGTTAGGTGGATGATTTTTCGATGGTGAATGGAATCTTCGCAGTCGTGGTGCTGCTCTTGGGTGCCGGTCTGGGCTTCTATACCCAGCGCCGGCAAGCTGCGGAAGCGCGCCGCGAGGATTTGCGGGCGCGACTTCGTCAAGAACGTGTGGATGCCTACTGCGACTTCGGAAGCGCGCTGCGTGCCTACCGGCGAGCCCAGATCCACCGTTGGCGTTCGGGGAACTCGGACACGGGCGAGGCCAGCACGTCCGCAGAGAGCGCTCGTGACGCGGCAGCCGGGGCTCTGTTCAGGGTGCAGCTTTTGGCCTCGGACTCAAGCGTTTCAGAGCCCGCCGTGACCGCGTTGAAGGACATGAACACGTTCCGGGAAGCCAACTCGTCGGACCAGTTTGAGCGCACGCGCAACATGACCGACGCCCGGATTCGGGCATTCACAGCCGCAGCGAGGTCCGAGCTGGACCCTCACGTGAGCCAGAGGCTCGACACCCTCGTGCAGCCAGCCAGCACGGATTAGACCGCCCGGCGGACGGTTCGCTCGGCATGTACGCAGGCAGTGATGGGCCCGTCGCCTCGTTGGCTGGGGGCGAATGAGCACCGGCGAGACGGCGACGAGATGTCTAGACCACACACTCGCCCATGCAATGATGGAGGGGCCGGGCCACGCTGGCACGTGACCCGACCCCGGCGGCCCAGTTCAGCCGCCTACCTGAGGATGCGACCCCTCAGCCGCGCCGCTCCGAGACCGTGGTCTTGGGGTGGCGCTTGGCCGTTGCGGCCTTGATGAAGCGACCGGTAACGGCGCTCCGGTGGTTCTTCCCGCTGCTCTTGCTCTGGCTCCTAGCCATGGCTGTCCCCCTTAGAAGGTCGGCAGGTCGTCGAGGTTGTTGCGCGGCGTGTTGTCACGGTCGGTGCGCAAGTACTTCGGGAAGGCGTTGACCACCCGCACCTCCGTACGACGCTCCGGCCACTCGACGTAGTAGTTCTTCTGCCGGTTCTCGATGTCCTTGATCGCCTCCGGGACGGTCTCGTTCCAGACACCCGGCATGCCGACGTGAGTGGTGACCCCCTGACGATCGCGGCGGACGTGAGTGATGCGGCGCTCCCACATGGCTACTCCTCCCTGCGAGTTCGGACCTTCCGTGACCCGCACCACAGAGTCTATCGCATGGCACCCGCGTAGTTACAGTTGTGTAACTACTAGATATGGTCCTGAGCGGCACCATTGACCACTAGATGTTCGATGCTGTGAGTGCTTCACTGAATCTCTCCACAGGTTTATCCACAGGCCTTCGCGGTTGCTACACAGGTTCGTGTGATATGGCGATTCAGATGCACGGCTGAAGGGCTGAGGGGCGCGAGTGACCGCTCGCAGGGCCCGTTCGTGCTCGTGGTGAGCTGAACGGGCCCTGTTGCGTTCCTACGCGGCTGCTGCGCCTGCGCGGTCGAGTTCATCCTCGGTCGAGCCGGGACGGTGGTTGCGGTACTCGCCCCGGGCTCTGTATGCCGCTTGGCGGCAGCTTGAGGAGCAGTAGCGCATGGTCCAGTTGTCGTGCTCCGGGAGGGGCTGTGCGCAGCGGTGGCAGAGGTCGAGGTTCCAGCGTCGTTCGGCTTCTTCGGGTGTGATCACGTGTCTCCTGTGTCTGGGTCTTGAGTGGGCTTGAGCGCCGTCCGTGCCGGGTCAACAGGTGTCAGACTCCTGTTGACCCGGCTGCGGCACGGTGGCGGCGCTAGGCGGCTAGCGCCACCTGATCGGGCAGGACGGGCTTGCCGACCTCGGCGGTGATCTCCACGTCGTACTTGATGTGGCAGGCCACGCAGCGGGCGTAGTAGTCATCGGGATCGATGCTGTAACGCAGCAGACAGCCGTTGCGGAGCTCGAGTCGTTCCCTATCGCCGCTGTAGTAGGCGTAGGACCACTGTTGAGCGGGTCGCCCGCAGTCGTAGCACTCGTGCTCGCTGGCCGAGCCCAACTCCTTGCGCAGGCGCTGGTGCATGGCGTCGTACGTCACGGCGTCGTCGGGCAACCGGACCCAGAGGCCCGAGCACTGCCGGCACTGCGTGGACTCGCCGGCCTTCAAGTGACCGACCTGGACGTTCCGCTCGATGCCGCACTCGCATCGGACTTGAGCGTGCTTACGCCCCTTGAGCCGGATCACATCGCCGACGACGGTCCACTTGCCGTACCGGTCCCCGATCTGGGGGTCAGGGGTTCCGGTCACGCGGCCGCCTTGAACGTGAAGGTCGCGACGTAGACGCTGGCAGCGCCTCGGTCCCGCTTGAAGAAGCCACCGTGATTGGCCTGCATCTTCACGGCTCCGACGTTCATCGTCTTGCGCGTGAGCTCAGCCGCAGTCACCCGTCCGACGTAAGCGAACGCCTTGCCGTCGAGCCGACGCACGGCAGACTCCGCCAGCTCCTTGACGCTGGCGGAGGGGATGCGGTGCTCGAACCCCTGGGACACCCACGCGTCGAACGAGACCCGGATCGTCGTCGTCGCGACACCCTCGTCCACGGTGTATGCCGTAACGCTCGCATCGACGACCTCGACGCCGACGCCGTAGACGTCGACCCAGGAGTAACCCGAGTCCGTCATGGACGGCAGGACCCGGGTTTCGGTGTCCTTCGTCGAGGCGCGGACCGAGTGGGCGAGGTTGGCGGCGAACCCCTTCACGACGTGCGCGTGGGGCTTGCCCGGCACCTTGGGCAGCTCGGGCCACACGCCCTGACCATCGATGGTGAAGGTGTCGACCTGACCGTTCGTGGCCACACGTCCCGCGCGGTAGGTGCCCTGAACGCCGGCCAGAGCGGACTCGATGTCCTTGGCCGTGATGGCCGCACGCATGTAGGCGGGCCGGTGGAACCGGGCTCGGACCTGACCCGTCATCGAACCGTAGGGGCGCGGGTGGCGGTCAGGCTCGGCTGCCCCGGGCTGGACCAGGTACAGCACGGGCAGGTTCTTGCCCGGGTTCTCGGGGAACTCGTCCACGACCTTGACCGGGACGGCCAGCTCTTCGGCAAGGGCATCGGACATCGCGTCCGCGACGATCGGGATGAACGGGGCCTCGGCCTTGAGTCGCTCGACCTTGGCGACTGTTCCCTGGTGCAGGATCTGGGCGCGCTCGACGCCCGTCTGGGCCTCGGTCAGGTGCTGGACGGTGACGGACTCGTCTCCCCCAGCCAGTCGCGCCTTGAGGTCGTCAAGGTGGGCTTCGGCCTTCTCGATCGCTTCGAGCCGGTCATCGACTTGCTGTTCAGTCAGCTCGATCTGGGCCTGGTGCTCGATGATCGAGTCCTGCTTCGTGTTCTTCGACGTAGTTGCCAATGTAGGCTCCTATTTTCTGGGATTGATGCCGCGCTACGCGCGGCTGTTCAGTGATGGAACGAGGCGCTGGGTCCCTGGTTCTGGGCATGGAGCCCTAGGGTCTAGAGTCCTCGTCCCTGATTCCCCTCCCCCTGTTTCCCGCCGTTGGGGAAAGAAGAGAAGAGACATCCTGCGTTTGTGCAGGTCAGAGCGTTGCCGTGGAAACCAGAGGTCACCGAACGCGGCAGATGGGTGACCCCTGGTATCCGAGAACGCTAGATCGGTGTCTGTCAGGCACCGGGTCGACGAGGGCAGGGAGTACTCACGCCCGTCCTCAGGCCGTTCTGGACGTCAAACGGCGGGAACTGGATGCACTGACTCCACGACTTCGGGGCGATGACGCCCCATTCCGCCAGCCTCGCGATCGCCTTGTTCACCGCGTGACGCGTAGGTACGCGAACCTCGCCGGCGCGGGTCCCCGACTTGGTGACGAGTTGAAGACGCTGGCAGAGCTCGCTGCGAGCGAAGTGAGCGTGCCCGCCGTGTTCCATGCGGGCACGCGCCAGAGCCACGAGGCGCAGATCAAGCGGCGCCTCCACGTTGTCGGCGAGACGTTCGTCAGCTTCCGTGTTCACGGCGCGCCAAGGCACACCTGCACCAAAGTTGACTCCCTTGGCGACCGGACGTCGGCTCAACGTGCCGCCTCATCAACAGAGGCAACGGAGAAGACGTCGAGCACCGCCGGACCGAGGAGGTCCACGCGCTCAGCAGTGGAGTGAGCAGCGATGAGGCCTGCCAGACGCAGATCTTCGACAGCATCAGTGAACTCACTCGCGGAGACTCTGATCTCGCCGGCGACCTCCGATGGACGCAGCGCCACCACGGACGAGTGGGCGAGGATCGCGTAGGACAAGCGCTGGCGAAGACTGCCCGAGGCAGACGTACGGGACGGGCGCGCGGCACGGAAGAGACGGGACCGAAGGACGTGAGGCATGGCCTCAGTCGTCGGTTCAACTACTGGGACACGTCTGATCCACGGGGCAATCTCATCAAGTGAGGACCAGTTTCCAACAACTGGTGAAGCGGAAGGCACGAAGGAACTCCATAGGTACGGACAACAGCGCTCTCACAGCGCTGGACCCCTGCGGGTGCGGGGTGCATCTTCAACCTCGTGCTTTCTTCCAGGGGCCGACTCAGTCGGTCAGGGTTCGAATCCGGGAACGCCCGGAACGTGTGATCACAATATCATAACGAGTCGCCACTTTCCGCATCGAAGGCCCCTCTTCCTCTCACAGCGAAAGGTCGACTAGCGGCTTGACGAGCCCTTCCAGAATGCAGCACGATACTGTTGCCAATCGACCTCCCGGCCACATAGACCATCAATGTGTGCCCCCGGCGCGTCTCCCCACTCTGAGGCGAGGCGTGCCCCCGCCGCCACATTCCGCCGGACGGTCTAAGAGACACGCCCGAGGAGGGGCTACTTCTGCGGGGGCCTCAAAGCAGCCTCCAGGGTCTCCCGGTCATGAGCGCTCATGTAGGCCCATCCGGGTTCAATGACGTAGGTGTGCTCGTAGCCATCCTGATGAACCACGCCCTCAGACCACTTGATGACGACTCGATCCGGGGAGAATCCACGTCGCCCTTCGCTAGGTCGTACCTGCACCTCGTCAATGTAGGCGCGCAGAAGATGTTGACGATCGACCAGGTCTCCTGAGTTCCATTCCTCACGAACGGACTTGCGCGCTTCGGAGGTGCTGCGCTGGAACCTGGCGGCGGAGAGCTCGCCACGCATCCTCACGAGTTCATCCCGCCGCAGGACAAGTGCTTGGACATCCGCCGCAGGGTCCTGAAACGCTCGTCCAACCTCGTCAAGCGCTTGCTCGACGTCGTGCAGCCTTCCTCGATCGGCCTCTACCTCATGGAGCTCGGTTACGACTCGACGCCATGAGCCCACCTTCAGCAGAAGCCTCCGCTCAGCCTCAGCATCCGCGAGCTCGGCCCTGACCGAGACACCCCCGGCACAGTCGATCCCCCGAGACCTCGACGCACAGGCGTACTGAGACACACCGCGTACGGACTTCAGGCTCAGCGGACGTCCGCACGATGGGCATGAGATCAAACCGCTGAGTAACCGAGCTGCCTTGACCCTTCGCTCCCGACGCGGAACCCTCCGGGTAGACAGGGCTGCGATGGCCTCCAGTTGCAGGTCCGGGTCGATCGCGGGCGGCCAAGCACGCACGGGGAGCCCGAGGTCGTCCAGAACCGGCTTCTTGTCGTGCATGAGGGTTCCGACCAGGGAGGGCGCCTCGACGATACGTCGCACCGTTGTGGCGTCCCACCGCGACGATCGACGGCCCTGGACCCCCCGCTTCCGAAGATCAGCACCGATTGAGTAGAGAGACTCGCCTCGAATGATGCGCTGGGCCATCTCCCGGGCGACCTCCGCCTCGCCGGGGTTCACTTCGAGAACCCTGCCCGGCCCATCCGGATTCGGAGCGCTCTGATAACCCCACGGCAGGAAGCCCCCGCCCCATCTACGAGCCTTGCGCTGGTTGGCCCTGCCTTCCCGGACGCGTTCCCCGATCATGTCGGACTCCATCTCCGCGAAGGCTGCGATGATCGTGGCGGCGAAGCGGCCCATCGAAGTCGTCATGTCGAGACGGTCGACGACAGACACGAGGACGACGTTGCGGTCCTTGCACTCATCGGCGAACGTGCGGAAGTCCACTACATTGCGCGCGAGCCGGTCCAAACGCTTGAAGACGATCACGTCGCAGTCGTCGAGCCGGCCACGTAGCTCCCGGATACCTGGGCGGTCCAGGCGCAGGCCACGGCTAGACCCGGAGATATCGAGGTCTCGGACGACGTCAACGACGTCCCAGCCCACGGCTGCGGCATAGTCACGACAAGCCTGCTCCTGCCCCTGTGGCGACATGGACGGATCATCTTCACCGCTCCACTCGGAGAGTCGGACATACACGAGGGCTCGCATTTCTGCTACGTTAGCAGCGCATCCTCGTAGAGGGGGGTACCGCGCTCGAGCGCGACGGCCACCCCCTCGGCGAACCGCGTCAGGGACGGCAGGCCCGTGCGGTCGGCCATGGCGGTCAGCGCCACGGTGATGGGCGCTCCCGCCCGGACGTCCGCGAGCATCGTCGAGAGCTCGCCGGACAGCTCGCCGCGCGCCGTGGCCGCGACGCGCTCGAGAGCCGGCACCGGCCCCTCCCCCGCGGTGACGGCCAGTGCGAGGAGCTCGGCGACGGTGGGGAACTCGGCGAGCATCCGTTCCTCGCGACGCCGCGCGGCGCCCGAGAGCCGCTGGTCGCACCCGACGAAGCCGGTGGCGCCCGCCAGGAGCACCAGGGCGGCCAGCACCACGACGGAGGAGCCGCGGCTCGCGGCGAGCACGACGGACAGCAAGAGCCCGCCGGCCAGACCCAGCGTGGTCCAGACCAGCTGACGGGCACGGAACTGCTCGACCGTCTCGCGCAGGCCGGCTCTGTCGAGCCGACGTTGGACGTCCTCTCGCGTGGAGCCGAGGCGTTCGAACCACCCGGCCGCGTCCGCGACCCACGGGGCGACGAGACGGTCGACGACCCCGAACGGCGAACGGGTCACCTGGTCGCGCAGCAGACCGGAGGTGGCGTCGCGACGACGCAGCGCCGGGGCGAGGCGTTCGTCCAGCGAGATGCGGCGGCCGCGGACGGCGGCCAGGGCCAGCAGCAGCCCGACCCCGGCGAGGAGCCCCAGCAGGGCGCCGGTCACGGCGAGCGTCATCGCAGCACCCGCCCTTCTTCCGGCAGGCGTCCGATCCGGCGCATGACCCGATAGGCCACCACCGAGCACCCGGCACCGGTGAGCAGCACGGCCACCCCGGCCGCGGAGTTGTACGCCTGTGCGGTCTCGGGTCGGCTGGCCAGGAGGGCCAGCACGACCCACGGGCCGGCGGCCGCCACCCGCGCACCGTTGACGGTCCACGACTGGCGCGCCTCCAGCTCTCCGCGCGTCCGCAGGTCCTGGCGCAGAAAGCTCGACAGGCTGCGGAGCAGCCGTCCGAGGTCGGTGCCGCCGACCTCGCGGGTCAGCCGGAGCGACTCGATGATCCGGTCGGCGACGGGGTCCGCGAGCCGGTCCTTGAGCAGGTCGAGGCACTCGCCGAACCGACCGGTCGCGCGGTGGTCCGCGGCGAACTGCGCGAACGGCTCGCGCAGGGCCTCGGGCCCTCGCTCGCCGAGCTGGGCGACGGCCTCCGGAAGGGAGAGACCGGCCCGCACGCCCGAGGCGAGGTGGTCCACGACGTCCGGCCAGACCTCGCGCAGGTCCTCACGTCGTCGACGGGCTCGCGTGCGGACCAACGCCTCGGGTGCCACCGCAGCCATGACGGCGAAGCAGGCGGCGATGGCCGGCGACCGGGTCAGGGCCAGCCCCACGAGCAGCACGACGAGCGCGATCCCTGCGCTGACCGCCCACAGCGCTCCCGGCGTGACCGTCGGCGCACCGGCCTGGACGAGGAGGTCCTGCACAGCCTGGTACCGGCGGCCGCGCCGTCGTCGGCGGTCGGGCCGCTCCCAGCAGGACCACCAGAGACAGAACAGCCCGGCCCCACCGACGAGGCCGACGACGACCCCCATCAGCGCTCACCCGCCAGCAGGGCGTGCACGTCGACACCGAGGCGTTCGTACTTCTCGACGCCGGCGGGGAAGCCGTCCCCCCGGACGAGGTCGCCGCCGAAGCGGGCCGGGCGACGACGGAAGAGCTGCGCCGTCTCGACGCGCCCCTCCTCCACGCGCCCGGTGATCGCGACGATCTCGCGGCACTGCCGCACGCCGTCGGGCGTGACTCCGAGGTGGACCACGACGTCGAGCGCGGACGCGACCGTCGGGGTGACGAAGCGGTCCGAGATGTTCTCACCGGCGAGCAACGGCAGCGTGCACATCTTCGTGACCGCCTCGCGCGCCGAGTTCGCGTGCACGGTGCCCATCCCGGGAACACCCGCGTTCAGGGCGATGAGCATGTCGAGGCTCTCTGCCTCCCGCACCTCGCCGATGACGATCCGGTCCGGCCGCATCCGCAGGGCCTCCTTGACCAGGCGCCGCAGCGGGATCTCCCCGGTGCCCTCGAGGCTGGGCTGCCGGCATTGCATCGCGACGTGGTCGCGCACCGGCAGCCGCAGCTCGAAGACCTCCTCGCACGAGACGACCCGCTGACCAGCCGGGGTCGACCCCGCGAGCGCGTTGAGCATGGTGGTCTTGCCGGCCTGCGTGGCCCCGGCCACCAGGATGTTCGCCCCGGCCCGCACGGCCGCGTCGAGGAAGGCGGCGGCGTGCGCCGTGAGCGACCCGAGCCGGACGAGGTGGTCGAGATGGTGCGCTCGCACGACGTGCTTGCGGATGTTCACCGCCAGGTGCTCGCGCGTGACGTCCGGGATCACGACGTGCAGCCGCTCCCCGCCCGGGAGCGTCGCGTCCACGAACGGGGAGCTCAGGTCGAGCCGCCGACCGCTGGACTTCAACATCCGCTCGACGAGGTCGCGGACCTGCTGAGCCGTGAGCAAGGTCGTCGTCAGCTCGCTCACACCACGCCGGGCGACGAACACCTGGGCCGGGTTGTTGATCCACACCTCCTCGATCTCCGGATCGTCGAGGTAGGGCTGCAACGGCCCGAAGCCGCCGAAGGCGTCGACGAGCGCCCGCGTGGTCCCGACCGCGTCCACCAGAGGCGGCACGACGCCGGCCGTCGCGCGGTCGCTGTAGTCGGCCACCGCCTCGGCCACCAGGCGGTCGAGCCCGTGCCGGTCGGTCACGGGATCGATGCCGCGCCGGCGCACGAGCTCACGGACCTCGCTCGTCAGCAGGCTCCCCGCCTCGTCGCGGGTCAGGACGTCGGTGTCCACCCGTAGTACCTCTCCGTCGGGACAATCGGGCTTTTTCACTCAAGCGCGACCGACAGTAGCGAACTTCCTTCCCGCTGCGCCGGGGGTCATCCACCCTGTGGACAACTCCGGGGAGATCGGGCGACGCCGTCAGCCAGAGGTCATCGGCTGCCGGATGATCGTCCGCAGCCGTTCGGGCGCGACCCGCCGCGGGTCGGACAGGTAGATCTCGTGGTGCCGTCCGGCCAGCTCGCGTCCCGAGGCCGCGACGAACGCGTGCAGCGCGTCCACCGTCGGCGCCTCCTCGGTGTACGGCCCGACGTGGAGCACCTGCGCGGCGTCGCCGTCACCGAAGTGCTCCAGCCGGACGCGGGCCGGCAGGCCGCGTGCCGCCGTCGTGCGCTCGACGACGTCGACCGCCGGGACCGCCGCGACGTCGTCGGGCAGGCTGATCATCATCGTCCAGAGCCACGCCGAGCGCGGCAGCTCACGGAACCGCTCGATCTCCTCGGCCCACCACAGGCCCTCCAGCGGCATCACCGTGTACGCGGTCCCGATGGCCTCCTTGACGGCGGCGCGCAGGGCGTAGGCCACCGGGTACAGGCTCGTCACCGCGGCGAGGTACGCCGGGCCGCCCGGCGCCCCCGCACCGTCGACCAGCAGGTACGGCCGGGGCGGCACGGTCACGAGCTCCGGCTCGGGCGATGCCGAGTACAGCGCGCGCCAGGTCTTCTTGGGGTCGACGGCGGTCACGCCTCCAGGCTCCCGTCCGGCGCGACGGGACGCACGCCGTCGGTGAGCAGGCTCGAGCAGCGGTGCGACATCGCGGCGGATCGAGGTCGTGGCCGGTACCCGGACCGTGACGTCCGGGTACCGGCCACACCCGTGTCAGGCAGGAGCGGTCGGGTCGGCCGTCACTGCGGTGCGGGCGGGACCAGGCAGGCAACCGGGTCCGACGTGTTGCCGGAGCCGTCGACGGCGGTGACCTGCGCGTCGCCCTGACCCTTCAGCGCCCGGTCGACGGCGCCCGAGCCGGCCTTCTCGCTGGGCTCGGCCCCGTTGGCCTCGGTCCACTTGATGTTGGTCGGGTTGGCGTAGGGGCCGAAGACGTGCCCGGTGCCGTCGTCGGTGACGAAGACCTCGAGGGACTCAGCGCCCCAGACGTCGTCCGTCGCCGTGACCGTGTAGAACCCGTCCTGGTTCTGTCCCTGGCCCCCCTCGCCGGGTGCGGCGGGGATCTGCCCGCCCGGGTTGGGTCCGGGCTCGCACGTGGCCGTCGGCGGCGTCGTGTCCACCCACTCCTTGGTCACGTCCACCGTGGCGGAGTCACCGTTGACGGTGACCGTGGCCGAGATGGTGTCGGTGCCCAGGCTGTCGGGCTCGACCGGGACGCTGTAGGTGAAGGTCACCTCACCGTCGGCGTCGGTCTCGCACGAGGCGGGGGCGCACGTCCCGCTCGCCCCGGCGTTCTGCCCGGTCACGGCGAACTCGACCGGCCACCCCGCCAGCTTCCCGTCGGGCCCGTCCACCGTGGCGATGACGGTGTGCTCGTCGTCCGTCCCGAGCTCGTTGGTGGCGGTCTCGGGAGTCAGGGAGAACGCGTACACGTCGTAGGTCTCGCACTGCGTGACCGTCTGCTCCGAGGTCGCATCGCTCTTCGGCCCCGTGCCGGTCGCGGACGCGCACACCTCGTGCGCACCCGGCGCCTGGTCCGCCGCGGTGGCCGTGAAGTCCGTGCTCCCCGGACCGTCGAACGGCGGTGTCTGCGTGAGCGTGTCGAAGGACGTGCTCACCGTGTCGACCTCGAGCGCGACGTCCGTCATCGCGGTGTCGGTGACGTTCTGGACGATGTCGGGCAACGTGGCCGGGTCCGGCACGTTGGTGCAGGTGCCGCCGGTCGCGTCGGCCATCGCCTGGAGCGTGCCGTCCGATCCGCTGGCGCAGCTCGCACCGCTACCGACAGCGAAGGAGTAGATCGTGGCACCCGCGCCGTCCAGCGCGGCCACGGCAGCGTTGAAGTTGCCGCCGCCCAGGTTGGATGCGCCGTCGGACAGGAAGACGACGTTCTTGGACGCGGCGGTGGACGCAGAGACGCTGGTGCCCGCCGCTGTCAGTCCGGCGCTGAAGTTCGTGTCGCCGGAGTTGACCGGGCGGGCGGTGTACTGGTTGACGCCTCCGATGACGATCGAGCCGATGACGACGCCGACTCCCGGGTCGTCCGGAGCCACGATCGGCTGGTTGCCGGCGTCGCCGCTCATGTCGGCGGACGCGCCGCCGCGACCGAACACGCTGACGCCGACGTCCTTGCCGGACCCGTCGGCGACCACCGTGTCGTTGAGGTTGGTGACAGCCTGCTTCTCGCAGTCCAGCACCGTGCCGCCGACCGATCCACAGCCGGCGCCGGTGCTGCCGCTGACGTCGACGACATAGGTCCAGTGCACGTTCGGCTCGCCCTCGCCGATCGAGGCGCTGCCTTCGACGGGGACGTCGACGGTCGTCGACCCCGTCGGGACCAGGAACGTGTCCCCCGTGGTCGGGGTACTGACCGTCACCGACAGGTCAGCCCCGTTGGCCAGCGTCGTCGAGCTGGTCCCCGCCACCGCGTAGCCAGCCATCATCATCCCTGCTGCAGCCATTCCGAGAACGGCACCTGCACGCATCGACCGCTTCATGGGTCGGCCCTCCCTCCGAGGTCCTGAAGGCGCGCCTTCCGGTCGCCCACCCACTGGGCGACCACGCCCGACACGTTCCTCCGAGAGCGTCACGGCCGCGTCACCAGCGCGTCACCGCACGTGCGGACGGTGGACTCGACGGCGACTCTCAGGCGGGGAACACGCCGCTGGAGAGGTACCGGTCGCCGCGGTCGCAGACCACGAAGACGATCGTCGCCCCCTCGACCTCCTCGGCCACCTGCAGGGCGGTCCAGCACGCGCCGGCCGCGGAGACACCGCCGAAGATGCCCTCCTCGCGGGCCAGCCGGCGGGCCATCGCCTCGGCGTCGGTCTGGGTGACCTCCACGGTGCGGTCCACCGCCGACGGGTCGAAGATCCTCGGCACGTACTCCGGTGGCCAGGCGCGGATCCCGGGGATCCTCGAGCCCTCCGCGGGCTGGGCCCCGACGATCTGGACATCGGGGTTGCGCGACTTCAGGAACCGCGAGACCCCGGTGATCGTGCCGGTGGTGCCCATCGCGGACACGAAGTGCGTGATCCGTCCGTCGGTCTGGCGCCACAGCTCCGGGCCTGTACCGACCTCGTGGGCACGGGGGTTGTCCGGGTTGCCGAACTGGTCCAGGACCCGGCCGCGACCTTCCCGCTCCATCCGCGTCACGACGTCGCGGGCCTCTTCCATGCCGCCCTTCGCCGAGGTCAGCACCAGGTCGGCTCCGTACGCCGTCATCGTCTGGATCCGCTCGGTGGAGGCGTCCTCGGGCATCACGATGACCAAGGGGTAGCCGCTGATCGCCGCCGCCATCGCCAAGGCGATCCCGGTGTTGCCGGACGTGGCTTCCAGCAGCGTGTCGCCGGGGGCGATCTCCCCTCGCTCCTCGGCGCCCCGGATCATGCTGATCGCCGGCCGGTCCTTCACCGAGCCGGCCGGGTTGTTCCCCTCGAGCTTGGCGAGCAGCACGTTGCCGCGACGTTCGTTCTCCGGCCCCGGCAGGCGCTGCAGACGCACCAGCGGGGTGCCGCCGATGACGTCCTCCATCGTGGGGTACGACGCTGGGTTGCTCACCCGCCGGAGTCTACGGCGGAGGTCGCGGAAGAACCGCAGTCGACCGCTCGACCTCACCGCAAGGGTGAGGGAGCCTCGTCGCTCTCCCCGGTCGTGGGACGCCCCGGAGGAGCTTCTTCCCTGGCACAAGACAGGTCATGCGATCCCGACGCCGGCGAACGGCTCGGCACGCCCGTCCGCCCAGACCACCAGCCCCGTCTCCCCCGCCCGCGTCCGGAGCCAGTCGCGGCCGTCGGCACCGAGCGCGAAGGCACTCGTGGCGTCGATGTCCGCCCACGTCAGGCTCGGCCCGACGACGGTCACGGACGCGAGCGCCGTCGGCGTCCGCCCGGAGCGCGCATCCACGACGTGGTCACCCCGGTGCGCGAGCCCGGAGGTCGCCACGGCCCCGTCCCGCACCGGCACGACGGCGACGAGCCGCGCCGGGGCGTGCGGGTCCTCGATCCCGACCCGCCAGGGCTCGGCGTCGTCGCTGGCCACGTGGCACACCATGTCGCCACCGGCCGCGAGGCAGAAGTCGGTTCCCTTGAGGTCTCGCAGGTGCCGGGCCGCCCGCTCGATCGCCCAGCCCTTGACGACGCCGCTCGGGTCGAAGGTCTCGGTGCCGTCCGGGTGCCGCTGCACGACGTCGAACGCGCCGTCGGACGCCCGGCGGGCCTCCTCCCCCAGCGCCAGCACCTCGCGCACCTCGTCGGGCAGAGCGTCGACGCCGATCTCTCCGCGCGCCAGCCGGCTGATCACCGAGTCGGGCCGGTAGGTGCTGAAGGTGGCGTCCACGTGCTGCAGCTCGGCGACCACCCGGTCCCAGGCCCGGTCCGCGGCGGGCCCCTCGGCGTGGCGGCCCCGCAGCGCCACGCTGACCGGCATCCCCATGACGTGCATGACCCGGCGGCGGACCGCAGGCTGGGTGGGCGCCATGCCGCTCACAGCCCCGCCTGGTCGAGCGCGCTCTGCAGCGACTGCGTGTATCCCATGCTCGTCACCGTGGCGCCGCTGACCATGTCGATCGAGGCGCTCTGGGCGTCGAGCGTCTCCTGGACGAGCACCGGCAGTGCGTACCCGTTGATCTGCCGGTCCTTGCCGTTGTCGTCCGGATACACCGGGACGTCGACGGCGGTGATCTGCCCGTTCTTGACGGTGATCTCCACCTGCAGCGGGCCCCAGCGGGTCTGGACGACGTCGCCGGACGCCGTCGTGCTGACGGACCCGGACGATCCCCCGCTGCCGTTCGAGGACCCGGACCCGTTCGAGGTGTCGGTCGACCCGGAGCCGGTGGACCCGCCGGCCCCGTCACCGGTCGTGCTGCTGGTCGACCCGGAACTGCTCGTCGATCCCGACGTCGTCCCGGTCGCCACCTGCACCACCGACGTCGAGGTGCTCAGCGCGTCAGGGTCGGTCGAGGTGCGGTAGCCCAGCAGCAGGACCAGGACGGTGACCGTCGACAGCACCCAGAGGACGATCTTCTTCATCTCGCGTCACCATCCGAAGTCTTCGCTGTGGAGCTGCGCGGCGGGGACCCCGGCAGCAAGGGCGGCCTCGCGGACGCTCTGCGTCCACGCGGGCGGCCCGCAGACGTACACGTCGCGCTCGGCGACGTCGGGCACCCAGCCGCGCAGGACCCGCTCGTCGTCGTCGCCGTCGAACCCGGGCCCGACCCACGAGCCGTCGGCCCGGCGTCGTCCGGGCAGGCGCACCACCCCGAGCCCGCGGGTGGCGGCGAGGTGGTCGAGCTCGGCCGCGAACAGCGGGTGCTCGCGGTACCGCTCGATGAGCACGGCCTCCCCGGGGGCGTAGTCGAGGCCCTCGGCGAGCGCCCGCAGCGGTGCGAGCCCGGAACCGGCACCGATCAGCAGCACCTTGCGGCGGGTGCGCGCGCGGCGGGTGAGGCGGCCGTAGGCTCCCTCGACGACGACGCGGGTGCCCGGCTGCAGGTCGGCGGCCGCGGTGCTGGCCGGGCCGACGGCGGCGACCGTCACGCGGGCGGAGCGGGACGTCGGGGCGCTCGAGACCGAGTACGGCTTGCCCCGGGTCCAGCCCTGCTGGCCCAGGAACCGCCAGACCAGGAACTGCCCGGGCTCGACCAGCCGGTGCAGGCGCCGGCCCATCAGGTGCACGGACACCACGCCCGGCGCCTCGGGCACGACGCCGGTGACCTGGATCCGGTGGTGCCAGCTGCGCCAGGCCGGCAACGCGACCCGCCACACGAGGACAGCGGCGAAGACCAGCGCCCACACGGTCCACCACACGGCGGTGACGGCGGGGCGGGCCAGGAACTGCTGCCCGGTCCAGAGCTGGTGCGGCAGGGCGAGCGCCGCCCCGAGATACCCGTACAGGTGCAGCAGGTGCCACGACTCGTAGCGCAGCCGGCGTCGGGCGGCCCGCACGCTGGTGACCACGACCAGCACCAGCGCCACGGTCCCGCCGACGGCCAGCAGCATGCCCGGGCACTGCCACATCAGGTCCCAGAAGGTCGCGGGCCAGGCGGTGATGCTCCCCGCGGCGTACCCCCACGTGATGAGGACGAGGTGGGCGACGAGGAGGTTGAACGACCACAGCCCGACCAGCCGGTGGATCCCCACGAGCCGGTCGCGCCCGAACGCCGCCTCCAGCGCGGGCACCCGGGCCATGAGCAGCACCTGCGCGAGCAGCAGCGCCGCCGACGCCAGCCCCGTGATCTGCCCGAGAGAGGTCAACGCGGTGTCCCAGGCAGTGAGGGCCTGCAGACCGCCGTCGGCGGCCCACATCCAGTCGACGCCGAGCAGCGCGAGCCACAGCGCGGCAGCGGCGCCGGTCCGGACGACGGCGTCGCGACGAGCGCGCGACCGCCACGGACGCCGATCCGCCGCGGACGGGACGGAGGAACCGGGGAGGCTCGTCGTCACTGTCATGTGTTCCAGACTGCGCGGCCTACCCGGGGAGAGCCTGCGACGAACCTACGAATTGCCTGGGGATCGCGGCGTCGGACGCCGGCGACCGACAGAACCTGCTCAACCTGCCCGTGCCGTCGCCGTTGCAGTCACGATGATGCCCCCGCCGAAGGCGTCGGTGAACCGACGAATCAACGGCGGGTGGGAGGTGGCGACCAGGCTCACGTGGCCCTCCGAGCTCCTCGACCGGCGCCGCATGGCGGGCGGCCTCGACCGGGATGCCTAGTCAGCCTTCTCGGCAGCGACCAGGACATCTAGACACGATGTGACAGTGGCGTCAAGCTCGCGACCGTTCTGCGCGGGCTCCTGGGCATCCTGAATGATGCGGAGTCGCATCCATTCACGCATGACATTCCTGCCCTAACATGGACCCATGACCAATAAGACGGGCGGGTATGTACTCGTTGGCACCAGAGACAAACCCTACACAACACACCCGTATAGCCATGTCTGGCGATTCTGGGCAAGCAAGACATCGTTTTACATCAAACCGCGCAACCCGGAGCTCGGGAAGATCAAAGTCAGCCTCCACGGACCAGACGACCGGCCCGGAATTGGCCCGCCGATATTCAAGTACGGATTCGACTCCAGCGTCAGTGACCGAACCGGAGTCCTGCATGACAAGGAATTCGACAAGCGGGTCTATCCGGGAGAAGAAGTTGCACAAGATGCGCACCGCGTTCTCCGCATCCGTATTCCGTGGGACACGCTCCGCCCCGGCGACCCCCCAGGTTCGGGAAAGCTGAAGCTCTCTCCCGAGATGGATGGACTAATCGCGAGACCGCCGCGCATCGGATATGCGTCCGACCTGGACGTGTACGTCAGCGACGGTGAGCCCTATTGGCCAGTTCCAGCGGAGCAGATAACTGAAGCAAAAGCAGCAATCGGACCGTACCGGAATGACGCCGGCCAGTTCATGACTATTGCAGCTTTTGAGCGAAGAATCTTCGAAACTCCGACGCCGCGGGACGCCACCGCAATACCGCCGATGAACAGATCGGACACTCTCCGTGGTGTCTACTTTGGCAACCCAGGAGACGGATTGTTTCCTTGGGTCGTAGAAACCTTCATTTCTCGAAAAGCGCTGAGCGATCCGACGAACTACCGGCGACCGAAGCCGATCAGCCTGGCACCGCTGCAGCCGCGTCCAGGCTTTTATAGTGGACACGACTAGGGGGCCCCGCTCCGCCCGTCTTAGCGTGCCGCGAGAACTGCAACTCGCTATCGGGGACCCGGGACAAGGTCAGTGGGACCAAAGGCGTCAGGACGCCTGACTTCCATTTCCGGCGTGTGAATTGGCACTTCCAAGTCCATGCGTGCTAGTGCGATCAATTGCCGAGCTGTTGAAGCCGCATAATCGTAGAGCACATGCTCAAAATCCGACGCCACTTTTTCCGCGCATCGGTAAACTTCGTCGTCGTCGTCGGGGCTAAATGGGGGCTTCTTTCCAAAGAAGTCCACGAGGCATTCAACTGAGACTAGCGCGCGCTGCCTCTCGGACCTCACTATCAGGTCAGTTAGGAGCACTAGCTCAGGAGACTTTTCAAATCCGTAGGCACGAAGCTGCCATCCGATCCCCTCGGCCTTCGAGCGACCTGGATTGGCAGAACATCTGACGACGCCCATGCCTCCGACACGGTAGTCAAACGAGGAGTCACCCATAGGAAACGGCCCTCTTGCTGGCCCTGATCTCGTACGGCCCGTCGGGCAAATCTTCGTCTTGGACGTCGAACTCGGCAAGAATGTCATCGATCCGAGCACGATGATCTGCGAACTCGAATTTCCTGACTCTGTGAACGACCTCAACGCCGACTGCCAAGGCATACCGTCGCAGCGTCGAGAGGTGTGGGTCCCTTTCACCAGACTCGATCCGCGCCACAGCGCTCTGGCTGATGCCACCCATCGCCTCGCCAACCGCCGCCTGGTTCATGCCAGCGCGTTTGCGACTTTCGATCAGATCGTCGAGCAGACGACGGTCTTCGGCAACAAGGCGCCCCGCCAGCGCCTGCTGTGGGTCGAACCGGTCGATGCCGAGCAGCTCGTCGAGATCCATCTACCCTCCTTGGGTCATGACGTCAGCGTCATAGTCTGGCATGGTCAGGCTAGGTTGTGAACCACCCGCTCGCATCGTGGAGCCGATCCTCGGCCCCTCGGGCATGGGCAGTCTGCTCAGCAGACGTGTGCGTGTCCGGATGCTTCGTCGCGACGCTGACCAGCCGGATCGCTCCGTCGATGGCACACGGCTCGTTGAAGTAGATCCGCGTGCATAGCCGCTGGAGCGGGTTGTCTCCATACTGAGTTGTGAGGCGAATCTCCAGGATCGTGTTCGTGCACTGCATGTGCTCCACGTCACACTCCTGCCCTGGTCCGTAGACCAACCTCCCCAGACTCCCGTCCTGCAGCTTGTCCTTGATCTCTTCACGCAGGAGGCGGGCCACGTTGGGGTGATAGCGCGCCATCTCGCTCACCATCTCAGCGGCAAACGGCTGAGAGCCATCGGCCAACGTGGCGTACTCATACACGCCGCCGTGGCCAGGTGTCTCGTCGTCGATCCAGCACGTACGAGCTCCGGGCGGGTCCACCAGCGTGTGCCCGTGCGTGCACGTCGCGCGAGCCTGTGCGCATGTCACTAGATAGGACCTCCGGCGCTCCGTACTTGTCAATGTCGTCCAGACAGGTAGGGTACCCATCTGCCGGTCCAGTTAGCCGGTTGAAGTGCAACTTCACTCTCCAGCCGCCCCGGCCCACGCCGCTCCACCTCGTACGCTTCGGCGGCCGCGTCGGCGACACCCCCGCGCATCTCGGTCAGTTCAAGGTGGTCATCGACCGTACGCCAGCCCGAGGAGATGGATGCCGAATCGCAGCGTGCGCGGCAGGGCTCGACCGCGGCGCCTTCTGTCCTGGTGGTGGCGCGGAACGGACTGGTCCTCAACGCCGAGTGCCGGTTCTTCGGCGGCACGCCGACGGCGGCCTTCAGCGTCGGGTGCTGCGCGCGTACCACCTGAAAGAGACACTTCAGGTGCGCCACCCCATCATCTGGACGCGAGGTCTCGGCTCGATGCTGGCGTCCTCGAGAGTTCTGCAACCGACGATTCCCGACAACATCGGTGGGCGGCAGTGCCTCGCAGACCTTCGCGACCAAGCTCCGTCCGGTTCTCGACCCGCCCAGGGCCAAGTGCGCCTTCACCGCGTTCCTCGACATCTGGAACAAGCGGCCCGACGGCGACGACCTCGGCTTCCAGTACGGAGGGAACAGCGCAGCGTTCGTGCTCAAAATCGACGCCTGAACCGAGCTCGCTCGGACCGCCGTGGGTAGTGTCGCCTGCATGACGTCCACACCTCGGTGGCGCCAGGTCGCCGCCGCCACCGGCCTGCTGTCCGACGACGGGGCGATCGCGCAGACGATCTTCGCGGAGATGACGGTGCTGGCGAACCGCACCGGCGCGGTCAACCTCGGCCAGGGCTTCCCGGACGTCGACGGCCCGGACTGGATCAAGGAGGCGGCCAAGGCCGCGATCGACGCGGGGCGCAACCAGTACGCCCCCGGCGACGGCGTCCCCGAGCTGCGCCACGCGATCGCCGACCACCAGCACCGCCGGTACGGCCTCGACGTCGACCCGGACACGGAGGTGCTGGCCACCACCGGCGCCACCGAGGCCCTGACGGCCGCGATCCTCGCGCTGACCGGCCCCGGCGACGAGGTCATCACCCTCGAGCCGTTCTACGACTCGCACGCCGCCGCCATCGCCATGGCCGGCGCCACGCACGTCCCCGTGCCGCTGACCCCCGACCTGCGCCTGGACGCCGAGGCCCTGCGCACCGCGGCCACCGAGCGCACGGCGATGATCCTGGTCAACACCCCGCACAACCCGACCGGCACCGTGCTCACGCACGCCGAGCTGGAGCAGGTCGCCGCCGTCGCCCGCGAGCGCGACACGGTCGTGCTGACCGACGAGGTCTACGAGCACCTGGTCTACGACGACGCCGAGCACGTCCCGATGGCGACGCTGCCGGGGATGGCCGAGCGGACCCTCACCGTGTCGAGCTCGGGCAAGACGTTCAGCCTGACGGGCTGGAAGGTCGGCTGGATGCACGGTCCGGCCGAGCTGGTCACGGCGGTGCGCACGGTCAAGCAGTTCATGACCTACACCTCGGGGTCGGCGTTCCAACCGGCGATCGCCCAGGCGCTCGGCGACGACGAGGCGCCCCAGGCCCTGGCGGCGTCGCTCGCCGAGCGCCGCGACCTGCTCTGCGCGGGCCTGGAGCGGGCCGGGTTCGACGTCGTCGTCCCGCAGGGCACCTACTTCGTGGTGGCCGACGGCGCGGCGCACCTCGAGCGTCTCGGTCTGGCCGACGGCCACGACCTGTGCCTGCGCCTGCCCGAGCTGGTCGGGGTGGTCGGGGTGCCGGTCTCGGCCTTCTGCCGGGCCGGGTCGACGGCGGCCGAGACGTTGCGCTCGCGCGTCCGGTTCACGTTCGTCAAGCGTCCCGAGGTGCTGCGCGACGGCGTGGAGCGACTGACCGCGCTGACCCGCTGACCGCGGCGCCGGGCACGTGCGCAGTCAGCGGCCCGCGACCAGCGAGACCGCCACGGCGAGCATGACCAGCGCAATCACACCGTCGACCACCCGCCAGGCTCCCGGCCGCCGCAGCAGCGGCGCGAGCAGCCGCGCGCCGTACCCGAGGGCCGTGAACCACACGAGGCTGGAGACCACGGCGCCGGCGCTGAACAGCCACCGGTCGTCGCCGTAGGTGGCCGCGACGGATCCCTGCAGCACCACGGTGTCGAGGTAGACGTGCGGGTTGAGCCAGGTCAGCGCGAGCGTCGTCAGGAGCACCGGGCGCAGCCGCCGCCCGGCGTCGTCGACGGTCGCGTCCCCCGCGGCGGTCAGCCCCTCCTCGCCGCGCCAGGCGCGCCGCGCCGCGAGCGCCCCGTACCCGAGCACGACGGCGGCCCCGGCCCACCGCGCGACGTCGACCACCGCGGGGTGCTGCTCGACGAGGGCCCCGAGGCCTGCTCCCCCGGCCGCGTACAGCACGGCGTCCGAGGCGGCGCAGACCAGCACGACGACGCCGACGTGCTCGCGGCGCACCCCCTGGCGCAGCACGAACGCGTTCTGGGCGCCGATGGCCAGGATCAGCGAGAGTCCGAGCCCGAAGCCCGCGAGGAAGACCAGCACGTCGAGCACGCTACGAACACCCCGCGATGAAGTCCATCTACTGTTCCTACGTCTGGTGAAGGGATACTTCAGGTATGCGATGGGAGTCCGGACAGCTCGCGGCCTTGGCGGCGGTCGTCAGCGAGGGGTCGTTCGACGCCGCCGCCCGCGTCCTGCACGTCACGCCGTCGGCGCTCAGCCAGCGTGTGCGCGCCCTGGAGAGCGCCGCGGGCGCCGTGCTGGTCCAGCGCACGCGTCCGGTGCGTCCCACCGGTCCGGGTCGGACCCTGCTGCGGCTCGCCCGGCAGGTCGAGCTGCTCGGCAGCGAGGCCGCGGCCGAGCTCGGTCCCGCCGACGACGGCGACCGCCCGGTGACCGTCCCGCTCGCGGTGAACGCGGACTCGCTGGCGACGTGGCTGGTGCCGGCGCTGGCCGCCGTCGACGGCGTCGTGTTCGACCTGCACCTGGCCGACCAGGACCGCACGGTCGACCTGCTGCCCGCCGGGGAGGTCATGGCGGCCGTGACGTCCCAGCGGACGCCGGTGCAGGGCTGCACCGCGGTGCCGCTCGGCGTGACCCGCTACCAGCCGCGGGCCGACCGGGAGTTCGCGGCCCGATGGTTCCCGCACGGGCCGACGCCCGAGGCGCTGGACGCCGCACCCATGGTCGTCTTCGCTCGCACCGACGACCTGCAGGACGCCTGGCTGCGCCGGGTCGCGGACGCCGCCGGCACCGCCGTCCCCGACCCGCCGCGCCACCATGTGCCCGCCACGGCCGACTTCCTCGCCGCCGTCCGGCACGGGCTCGGCTGGGGCATGTGGGGGCCGCTCCCCCGCCCGGGCGCCCGGTTCGAGGTCCTGGAGGCCGGCGACCCGGACGTCGTCGCGCTGAGCGACGACACCGTGGACGTGCCCCTCCACCTGCAGCAGTGGCGGCTGCGCTCAGCGGTGCTGGACCGGGTCACCGCGGCGATCCGCACGGCGGCGTCGCGGTCGCTGCCGCTCGCGCCCACCTGACGGGATCGTCCGTTCGGGCTCAGCCGGCCGGGTGCGTCCAGCCGGACTCAGCCGCAGACGCCGGGCAGCAGCGACGGGCTCGGCGACGGACTCGGCCCGTCGCCGCCGTCGGCGCTCACCGAACCGCCCTGGCCGCCGCCCCCGGAGCTGCTGCCGGCCTCCTCGCCCGCGTCCGGACCCTCCGCGTCGGCCGAGCCCTCGGCACCGTCACCGCCGTCCGGGCCGGCCTCGACCTGACCGTCCTGGGCGGATGCGCTGGGGCTCGGGGACGGCTCGCCGTGCAGCGGGACGTCGTCGGCGAACCTCTCCCACAGCTCGGCGGCCTCCCAGGTCCACACGACGCGGTTGGAGTCGGTGGGGGCGTCCGCCACGGGGACGGACTCGAAGACGATGCTCGACGGGTCGACGTTGCGCAGGCTCCACGCCAGCCCGGCCAGCGCGCTGGGGCTCGCCAGATCCGGGCTGGTGGACATCGCCTGCAGGGCGGCACGGACCATGCGGTACAGCTGCGGGGTGTCGGTGATGACGTTCTGGGCCAGGACCTCGCGGAGCATGGAGTCGACGAACGCCTGCTGCCGCTCGATGCGCTGCAGGTCGCTGCCGAGCTCGAGACCCATCCCCTCGCCCTTGCGGACGCGCAGGAACTGGATCGAGGTCTCGCCGTCGAGCACCTGCCGTCCCGCGGCGAGGTCGAGGTCGCTGTACCGGGAGTCGCCCACGACCGGCTCGGGCAGGCACATCGGCACGCCGCCGAGCGCGTCGACGATGTCGACCACGCCGGTCATCTTCACCACGACGTGGTCGTCGATCGTCAGGCCGGTCAGCGACTCGACGGTCAGGATCGTGCAGGCCGCGGCACCGGTGACGTCCTGCTCGGGGCCGCCGCCCAGCGCGAACGCCATGTTGAACATCGCGTTGTTGTGCGGCGCCGTCGAGCTGCCGTCGGGCCGCGGGCAGGACGGGATGTCGACGAGCGAGTCGCGCGGGATCGAGACCGCCTCGATGCGCGACCGGTCGCCGCTGATGTGCACCAGCAGGGTCGTGTCCGAGTGGAACTCGTCGCCGGAGCCGGCGATCTCCGCGTTCTCGGCGTCACGGAAGTCGGTGCCCATCACGAGGATGTTCCGGTCCTGGCCGGCGAAGGGGTCGCTCGGGTCGGCGGGCTCCTCGGAGCTCTCGGCCTGCGGCTGCGGGACCGGCCGGTCCCGGCCGATCAGCGCGTCGACGTCGGACACCTCGATCTGCGACTGCAGGTCGACGTAGGCGGCGATGGAGGCGGTGCCGACGAAGGCCAGCACACCGGTGAGCACGAGGGCGACCCAGCGCAGGACACGATGCCCGGCATGGTGTCCCGCGTGCCGGGGACTGGATTCCTTCACTCGTCCACCTTAGACCGACCGCTTGCCTCAGGCCGTCATGTGGGCCGGCGGCGGGTCTCAGGCGAGCTGGACCCAGCCCCCGCGGCGGAAGGCCGGCGTGGCGAACGCCAGGACGGCGATCGCGGCGGTCCACGCCGCGAGCATGACGGCGGTCATCGCGACCGCGTCACCGCCGAGCGCGCCGGCGAGCGGCGAGACGACGCCGGCGACCCCGGACTGCACCGCGCCGATGACCGCCGCAGCCGTCCCGGCCCGCTCGCCGTGCCGGGACAGCGCGATGGCCGAGGCGTTGGCGGGGATGAGCCCGGTGAAGGCCAGCACGCACCACAGGGCGACGAGCAGCCCGACGAGGCCACCGGCCCCGGTGACGGCCACGACGACCAGGACGACGGCGAAGAGACCCTGCAGCACGAGCGCGGTGCGCAGGATGCGGATCGGGGCCACCCGCCGCACGAGCGCCGCGTTGAGCTGGGCGGAGGCCACGAGCCCCACCCCGTTGAGCGCGAAGAGCAGGGAGAACTGGCCGTGGCTGAGCCCGTAGACCTCCTGGAAGACGAACGGCGACGTCACGACGTAGCTCATGAGCACCGCCATCCCGAGCCCGGGGAGCAGCGCGAGGGCCATGAAGTGCCGGTCGCGCAGGAGGTGGCCGTAGCCGCCGACGACGGATCGCGCGCCCCCCGTGGCCCGACGCTGGGCGGGGTGGGTCTCGGGGAGGAACCGCCACACGATGACGCCCATCGTCACACCGATCAGGGCGAGGAAGCCGAACACCCAGCGCCAGGAGGCGACCTCGGCGACGGCGGAGCCGAAGGTCGGGGCGAGCAGCGGGGCGATCCCGATGATGAGCATGAGGCGGGAGAGGATCCGCGCGGCCTCGGCACCGACGAAGCGGTCGCGCACGATCGCCATGGCCGCGACGCCGCAGGCGGCGTTGAAGAACCCCTGGAGGAGCCGGAGCACGACGAGGACGCCCATGCTCGGCGCGACGGCGCAGAGGAGGGAGATGACGACGTGCATGCCCAGCCCGACTATCAGGGGCTGCCGGCGTCCGTACCGGTCGGACAGCGGCCCGATGACGAGCTGGCCGGCGGCACCGCCGACGAGCATGATCGAGACCGACAGCGCCGCGAAGGACGAGCTGGACCCGAGGTCGGCCGCGACCTCGGGCAGCGAGGGCAGGTACATGTCGACCGTGAAGGCCGGGATCGCCGCCAGCGCACCGAGCATGACGACCCAGCGGAACGACGAACGGGCGCGCTGGGGCACGGCGGTCTTCTCGGGCATGGCCGCCATCGTATCGAAACGATACGACGAGTACGAGGGGCCGCGCGGTGAGGCGCCTCACCGCGCGGCGCCCGGAGCCGGCCGGTGCGCGGCTGTCACCGGGGCGCGGGACGATGGGCCCATGTGCGGCCGTTTCGCGTCCTTCACCGACGCCCAGGACCTCGCCGACGAGCTCGCCGTCGCCGA
The DNA here is from genome assembly GCF_036689775.1 of Isoptericola haloaureus. NCBI lineage: Bacteria > Bacillati > Actinomycetota > Actinomycetes > Micrococcales > Promicromonosporaceae > Isoptericola > Isoptericola haloaureus. The sequence goes on from NZ_JBAGLP010000118.1 coordinate 96,575, forward strand.
GATCGCCGAGGACGCCCGCCTGCTCGGGCCGCGCTGGAACGTCGCCCCGACCGACCCGGTGCGGATCGTCGTCGAGCGCCCCCGGCGCGAGCCCCTGCCCGACGGCGGCACCACGGCCGGGGAGATCACCCGCTCCCTGCAGGTCGCCCGGTGGGGCCTGGTGCCGTCCTGGGCGAAGGACCCCGGGATCGGCCCACGCATGATCAACGCCCGCCGCGAGACCCTGCTGGACAAGTCCGCGTTCGCCAGGCCGCTGGCCGTGCGGCGCTGCCTCGTGCCCGCCGACGGCTACTACGAGTGGCGGAAGCTCGAGGTGCCGTCCGCGACCCGGAAGACCCCCAAGCAGGCGTACTGGATCCACCCCGCGGACGGCGGCGTCGCGGCCTTCGCCGGGCTGTACGAGTTCTGGCGCGACCGCAGTCGGGCCGACGACGACCCCGACCGGTGGCTGGTGTCCACCACCGTGATCACCACGGCCGCGTCCGACGGGCTCGAACGCATCCACGACCGCATGCCCGTGGCCCTGCCCCGCGCGGCGTGGGACGCCTGGCTGGACCCGTCGGTCGGCGCGCAGGACGCGAACGCCCTGCTCGAGGACGCCTCCGCGCCCATGAGCACCTACCCGGTCGGCGCACGGGTCGGCAACGTCCGCTTCGACGACGCCGGGCTCGTCGCGCCCGACCCCGACCCCCAGGACCCCGACCTCGTGCTGCTGTGAGCGCCGCAACCCGGACGGCGCCGCCGCACCCCCGGCACGGGACGTAGGTTGAGGCCATGACCGCGACCATCGACGACCTCCTCGCCGCGCTGCGGGCCGGGAAGACCATCACCGGCGGCTCACCCCTGCACGAGGTGATGCACCGAGCCAGCCAGGAGGCCATGCTCGTCACCGCCGAGCTCAACGGCCCGTACCAGCCGCCCGAGCGTGTCCGCGAGCTGCTCTCCCGACTGACCGGCGCACCGGTCGACGACTCCGTCACGCTGTTCCCGCCGTTCACCGCGGACTTCGGCCGCGGCATCCGCCTCGGCAAGCGGGTGTTCATCAACTCCGGGTGCAGGTTCCAGGACCAGGGCGGTGTGACCATCGGGGACGACTGCCTCGTCGGGCACAACGCCGTCCTGGCGACCCTGAACCACGACCTCGACCCGAGCCGCCGGACCGACCTGCACCCCGCTCCCATCGTGCTGGGACGCAACGTCTGGGTCGGCGCGAACGTCACGATCCTGCCCGGGGTGACCGTGGGCGACGACGCGGTGATCGGTGCCGGCTCGCTCGTCACCAAGGACGTCCCGTCCGGCGTGGTCGCCGTCGGGTCCCCGGCGCGGGTCGTCCGCTCCGTGCAGCCCGGCTGAGACGGGCGCTACCCCGTGTAGGCCCGCTGCAGGCGGACCGGCGTGATCTCCCCCAGCCCCTGCACGTCCTGCGGGGGCTGGGCGGTCAGGGCGTACTTGGCCGACGAGCTGAGCAGCGCCGCCGTCGGCGGGTCGACGAGCACGCTCGCGGGCTCGGCCAGCTCCGAGATGCGCGAGGCCAGGTTGACGTCCGGCCCGAACACGTCGCCGAAGCGGGACAGCACCCGGCCCCACACGAAGCCGACCCGCACCGGGATCTCCTCCTCGCTGGAGTGCGGGGCGGCCAGCCCGAGCGCGCACTCGGCCCCGGTGGCGACGTCGTCGGCCACGAACAGCACCGCGTCGCCGATCGTCTTGACCACGCGGCCGCCCGCCTCGGTGATGACGTCGCGGGCGCGGGACTCGAAGAGCTGGACGTACTCGGACAGCTCCTGCGAGCCGAGCCCGGCCGTGCGCTTCGTGAAGGACACGATGTCGGCGAACCCGATCGCGCGGCGCAGCGGCAGCTGGTCGCCGGGCAGCTCGGTGCCGTGCGAGCCCCCGAACTCGGTGGCGAACCGGCCCATCAGCGCCGCGAGCTGGCGGCGCCACGCGTGCTCGAGCTGGCGGGCCAGCACGTCCGCGAACCCCGGGATGCGGTCCAGCGCCGCCAGCCGGGCGCTGACGTCGTCCAGGTCGAACCGCCGGCCCAGGTGCTCGACGAACGCCTCCACCTGCCACAGGGCGAGCCGGTCCGAGGTGTGCCCCAGCGAGCGCACCAGCGTCATCTGCGCCTGCTGGTCCAGCTCGCCGGCCGCGATGAGCTCGCCGATCTCCCGCAGCGACTCCAGGTCGGCCGCGGTGAACCGCGCCTCGGCGGGGTGCGTCACCGGCAGCCCCAGCCAGCGCCAGTAGTTCTCCACGAACTCCGGGGACAGCCCCGTCCCCTCCACGAGGTCGGCGAAGGTGTAGATGCGGGGACCGCCGAGGATCGCCTCGTCGGTCCGCCGCGCGGTGTCGGCACGTTCCTGAGCAGCGCGCTCGCGCGGTTCCTGGGGGGTCTGGCTGGTCACGGGGCCACTGTAACGGGGGTCACCTGGGCGGAACCTGGACGTCCGCGGCGCGAACCCGCCGCGCCGTCTCAGACGCGCCGCAGGTGGTGCACGTCGCCCGCGGTGACCACGCGCTCGCCGGCCGCGGTCGCCAGCACCAGGGCGCCGTCGTCGGCCACCCGGACGGCCTCGCCCTCGACGGACCCCGCCCCGCCCGCGAGCTCGGCGCGCACCGTCCGGCCGAGCGTCGCGCTGACCTCGGCGTACTCGCCGGCGAGACCCGCCTCGACCGCGTCCCCGCCGGCGGCCTCCCACCGGGCCACGAGCGTGAAGAGCTCGCCGGTCAGGCCCACGAGCAGCTCCCCGCGGTCCAGGTCGCGGCCCGCGAGCGCCACCGAGGTCGCCGTCGGCACGGGCAGCTCCTCGGCCCGCTGGTCCACGTTGAGCCCGACGCCGACCACGACGACGGGTGCGTCGTCGGCGTCCCCGGGATCGCCGGGTGCGGTGACGGGCGCGGCGTCGGGCACCACCTCGGCGAGCACGCCGGCGACCTTGCGGAACCGGCCCAGCCCCTCGACCGCCGTCGGGGCCGGGAGCAGCACGTCGTTGGGCCACTTGACCTGGGCCCGCACCCCCTCGGCGCGCAGGGTGCGTGCCAGCGCGAGCCCGGTCAGCAGCGGCATCCACCCGAGCTCGTCGGTGGGGACGTGAGGTCTCAGCAGGAACGAGACCGTCAGCGCGGCGTGGGCCGGCGTCTCCCACGTCCGGCCGGCGCGCCCACGCCCGGCCTGCTGGTGCTCGGCGACCAGCGCCGCCGGGATCTCGGCGCCGGCCCGCGCCCGGGCGACGAGGTCGGTGTGGGTCGAGGCGGCGGCCTCCACCACGTCGACCCGGGCGAGGGGTCCGGTCGGGGCGAGCAGGGCGGGCCGCAGCGAGGCGACGTCGAGAGGTGGGCGCGTCATGCCTCCATCGTGGTACCTCGCACCGACCCCGCGGGACGGACGCGGCGGGATTGTAGGAAACCTCCAAGAACGCCGGGGGCGACAGAGCCTGTCGCGCATCGCCCCACGGGCCACCGACCCCTAGGGTCGCCAGTGTGAAGACCACTGCCGAGAAGCTCGCCGAGCTCGACCGACGCCGCGCGGCCGCGGTCACCGAGCCCGAGGAGAACGCCCGGACAAAGCAGCACGCGCGCGGCAAGAAGACCGCCCGCGAGCGCATCGACGACCTGCTCGACGAGGGCAGCTTCACCGAGCTGGACGCCCTCGCGATGCACCGCAGCCGCAACTTCGGCATGGACGCCAAGCGGCTGCCGGGTGACGGCGTCGTCGTCGGCCACGGCACCATCGACGGCCGCCAGGTCTGCGTGTTCTCCCAGGACTTCACCGTGTTCGGCGGGTCCCTCGGCGAGGTGCACGGCGAGAAGATCGCCAAGGTGCAGGACCTCGCGCTGCGGATCGGCGTGCCGATCATCGGCATCTCCGACGGCGGCGGCGCCCGCATCCAGGAGGGTGTGGCCGCGCTGACGCAGTTCGCCGAGATGTTCCGCCGCAACGTCGCGGCCTCCGGCGTCGTCCCGCAGATCTCGCTCATCCTCGGCCCGAGCGCCGGCGGGGCGGTCTACTCCCCCGCCCTGACGGACTTCGTCGTCATGGCCGACCAGACGTCGAACATGTTCATCACCGGCCCGGACGTCATCAAGACCGTCACCGGCGAGGACGTCGACTTCGAGACCCTGGGTGGCGGGCACACGCACAACGCCACCTCCGGCGTCGCGCACTACCTGGGCGCCGACGAGGACGACGCGATCGACTACGTGCGCCACCTGGTCGGCTACCTGCCGCAGAACAACCTCTCCGACGCCCCCACGTTCGCGCCCGAGGCGGAGACCGAGCTGGACGTCACCGCCGACGACGAGGTGCTGGACACGATCGTCCCCGACGGCGACAACCAGCCGTACGACATGCGCGCCGTCGTCGAGACCGTGCTCGACCCGGACTCGTTCCTCGAGGTCCAGCCGCTGTACGCGCAGAACGTGCTCGTCGGGTTCGGGCACGTCGAGGGCCAGAGCGTCGGCATCGTCGCCAACCAGCCCCAGTCGATGGCCGGCACCCTGGACATCGCCGCCTCGGAGAAGGCCGCGCGGTTCGTGCGCACCTGCGACGCGTTCAACATCCCCGTGCTGACGTTCGTCGACGTGCCCGGGTTCCTGCCCGGCGTCGGCCAGGAGCACGACGGCATCATCCGCCGCGGCGCCAAGCTCATCTACGCCTACGCCGAGGCCACGGTCCCGCTGGTCACCGTCATCACGCGCAAGGCCTACGGCGGCGCGTACATCGTCATGGGCTCCAAGCAGCTCGGCGCGGACGTCAACCTGGCCTGGCCGACGGCGCAGGTCGCCGTCATGGGCGCCTCCGGTGCGGTGAACATCCTGCACCGCCGGGCGCTGAAGGCCGCCGGCGAGGACGGTCAGGACGTCGAGGCGGAGCGCGGCCGGCTGACCGACGAGTACACCGAGGCCATCGTCAACCCGTGGGACGCGGCCGAGCGCGGCTACGTCGACGCGGTGATCCGGCCCTCCGAGACCCGCGTGCAGGTGGTCCGGTCGCTGCGTGCCCTGCGCACCAAGCGCGCCAGCCTCCCGCCGAAGAAGCACGGCAACATCCCGCTGTGAGGCGGCCATGAACCGCCGACGTTCTGAGAAGATCGACCGATGAGCCACGAGGACGCCACCCACGGTCCGGCACCGCTGGGCGACGTGGACCCCGAGCCGATGCACCGCGCCGTGGAGACGCTCGCCGCGGCGCTGCACCAGTACGTCGACGCCGCCGTGGGGGTGCGGGCCGAGTTCGGGGCGACCGAGGCGGACGAGGACCCGCGCATCCTCGCGCTGGAGAACCGGGTCGGCACGCTCAACGCCTCGCTGTTCGACACGCTGCACGACGCGCTCGGCATGCACCCGGACCTGACGACGTCGGTGTGGGAGCCGGAGCCCGGCAGCCGGCCGGAGGAGAGCGGTGAGGAGGACCTGCCCGAGGGCACGATCTCCGCGGAGGTGTTCTACCTCGGGTTCGTCGTCGCGGACCCGCCGCCGGGAGCCTCGATGACGCTGAACGGCGTCATCGAGCTGCTGGACGAGGCCGGTCAGGACGCCGCGACACGGATGGCCGAGGGCGGGTACCAGGTGATGGAGTGGGCCGCCTCGCGCGGCCTGGCACCGGGCTTCGGCAACGACCCCGACGACGAGGAGGACGCATGACCCCGCAGGTACGCGTGGTGCGCGGAGCACCGGACGACCTGGAGGTGGCCGCGCTCGTGGCCGGGCTGGCGGCCGTGACCGCGGACGACGAGCTGCCCGACGACGTCGCGCCCGTGGACGAGTGGACCAACCACGCCCGCAACCTGCGCGGCAACGGGGCGGCCACGGCCCGCAGCTTCGGGGGCCGGGCCGGCCGCCACAACATGGACGCCTGGCGCTGGAGCTTCCGGTCGTGAGCGTGCGGTGGCAGCAGGTCGACTCCGTCGCCGACGTCGAGGCGCCGCTGGGCGACCTGCCCGACCCGGAGAAGCCCGGCTGGGTGCGCCGGTGGCTGTGGGCACCCGCGCTGGCGGCCTCCGTCGCCGTCTACGTCACCCAGCGGCTCGTCGAGAACCCCTCGGGCGAGCTCGAGATGTGGCTGATGCTCGCCCTGCTGGCCCTGCTCATGGTCACCGCCGTCGCGGCGCTGGTCCGCTACCGCGACGACCAGCACGTCGCCCGCGCGACCCAGGACGTCGCGGCTCTGCGGCGCGACGCCCGGGCCACGACGGGCTCGGTGACCGTCTCCGAGCGGCCCGTCGGCGACGGCGTCATGCTGCGGGGGCTGCTCACCTACCCCCGCGAGGACGACACGGCCGAGGACACCTGGTCGCTGCTCGTGGCCGACGGCGACGCCCCGGGCCCTCGCCCCGGCGACCCGGCCGCCGTGTGGTGGGCCCCGGGCTCGGACACCGTCGTGGCGCGGTACCACCGCGGCTGGGCGGACGAGCTGCGCCGTCGGGCCTGAGCATCCCTCCGCCACGATCGAGCGTCTCTGTTCCTCCGGAACCAGGGTCTGATTCCGGAGGAACAGAGACGCTCGACACCGCCGGCACCCCAGCCGACGCCCGCTAGGTTGTCGGGGTGCGCGAGCTCGACTGGACCGGCTGCCCGAACGTCCGCGACCTGGGAGGGCTTCCCACGTCGCTCTCCGCGACCGGGGCCACGCTCACCGGTCGGATCGCCCGTGGGCCGCGGCGTGAGCTGCTCACCGAGTCCGGGTGGTCAGCGGCCCGCGACTGGGGGCTGACGACGGTGGTCGATCTTCGGTGCCCCGACGAGGTCGGTCCCCGCACCGGGGATCCCGTCGTCCGCCCCGCGGTCACGGAGAGCGTCACCGTGCTCCTCGCGCCGACCGAGGACCACGCTGACGCCGAGTTCCGGCGGACCTGCTTCCCGATCCTCGACTCACCCGCGTACTGGTCGCACAACTGGCGGATCCTGCCGCACCTGGTGCGGTCCGCGCTCGAGGCGATCGCCGACGCTCGGCCGGGGGTGCTCGTGCACTGCTCGGCAGGGCGGGACCGCACGGGGATGATCAGCGCGCTGCTGCTCGGGAACGCCGGCGTCGCCCCGGACGACGTCGCCGCCGACTACGCGACCTCCGTCCGCGCGATGGCGGGCCAGGCGTCGCAAGCCCCGACGGCGGACCGCCAGCAGACCTGGACCGCCGAGCAGGTGGAGTCCTGGGTGACGCGGACGACGCCGCTGGTGCGCGATGCCGCGTCCTGCACGGACGAAGCCTTCGACGCCATCGGGCTGTCCACGGAGCACCGGCACCGGCTTCGTGGTCTGCTCACCACGGAGACCCTGTGATCGAGCGTCTCTGTTCCTCCGGAACGAGGCGCTGATTCCGGAGGAACAGAGACGCTCGACGCCGTCGGATAGCCTCGGGCACGTGACCCACGACACCTCCGGCGCCCTGACCCCGAGCGCCACCACCAGCGCGCCCCGCACCCCCACCGCCCTCGACGCCGCGGCCGATGCCTACGTCCGCCGCTTCGCCGCCCTGGAACCGATCGCCGCGTCCTTCATGGGACTGCCCGGGCACGACCACGAGCTGCCCGACCTGTCCCCCGCCGGTCACGAGGCGCGGGCGGACCTGGACCGGGCGCTGCTGCGCGAGCTGGACGAGCTCGAGGCCGCGGGCACGACCCCCGTCGACGACGTCGACCGGGTCACGCTGGCCGCGATGCGCGAGCGCGTGGGTCTGTCCCTCGAGCTGCACGACGCCGGTGAGCCCCAGGCGAGCCTGAACAACATCGAGTCGCCGGTCCAGCAGCTGCGCGACCTGTTCGACGTCGTCCCCACCGGGACCGTCGAGGCGTGGGAGAACATCGCCGCGCGCCTCAACTCCGTCCCGGAGGCGCTGGCCGGCTACACCGTGTCGCTGCGCTGGAGCGCCGAGCGGGGCCGTGTGGCAGCGATCCGCCAGGTGCGCGCCGCCACCTCCCAGGCCCGCGACCTCGCCGGTCCGGAGTCGACCTTCACCGCCCTGGTGCGGGGCGACGACGCCGCGCGCGTCCTGGACGACTCGGCCGCCTGCAGCCTCGTGCGGGCCGAGCTGGAGCGGGGTGCCGCCGCCGCGTGCGCGGCCTACGGCGAGCTGGCGGACTTCCTGGAGCACGAGCTGGCCCCGCAGGCGCCGCAGCAGGACGCCGTGGGCCGCGAGCGCTACGCCCTGTTCTCCCGCGAGTTCCTCGGCGCCGAGGTCGACCTGGACGAGACCTACGAGTGGGGTCTGGCCGAGCTGGCCCGCATCGTGGCCGAGCAGGAGGCCGTCGCCCGCGAGATCGCCGGCCCCGACGCCACGGTGGCCGACGCCGTGGCGGTGCTCGACGCCGACGCCGACCGGCAGCTGCACGGGACCGACGCGCTGCGCGCCTGGATGCAGACCACCGCCGACGCGGCGATCGAGGACCTGGCCGGCACCCACTTCGACATCGAGGGGCCGGTGCGCACCATCGAGTGCCGCATCGCCCCGACCCAGACCGGCGGCATCTACTACACGCCGCCCAGCGACGACTTCTCGCGCCCGGGCCGCATGTGGTGGTCGGTGCCGCCGGGCGTCACCGAGTTCACCACCTGGCGCGAGACGACCACCGTCTACCACGAGGGCGTCCCCGGCCATCACCTGCAGTGCGCCGCCGCGGTCTCGGCCAAGGACAGCCTGAACTCCTGGCGCCGGCTGGCCTGCTGGGTCTCCGGCCACGGTGAGGGGTGGGCGCTGTACGCCGAGCGCCTCATGGCCGACCTCGGCCACCTGGACGACCCGGGCGACCGGCTCGGGATGCTGGACGCCCAGCGCCTGCGGGCGGCCCGCGTCGTGCTCGACCTCGGGGTGCACCTCGGCAAGCCGTGCCCCGAAGAGTGGGGCGGCGGCACGTGGGACGCCGACAAGGCCTGGGGATTCCTGACCTCGAACGCCGACATGGACGCCGAGTTCCTGCGCTTCGAGCTGGACCGGTACCTCGGCTGGCCGGGCCAGGCGCCGTCGTACAAGGTCGGCCAGCGGCTGTGGGAGCAGATCCGCGACGACGCCCGCGCGACCGCGGAGTCGCGCGGCGAGGAGTTCGACCTGCGCGCGTTCCACGCCCGGGCGCTGGGCCTCGGGTCGGTCGGGCTGGACGTGCTGCGCGAGGCGCTCGCCTGACGTGCAGGGTGTCGTCACCGGCTTCGCCATCATCGGCGTCGTCATCGTCGCCGGGTACGTGGCCGCGCGGCTGCGCATCGGCGGGCCGGGCGCCCGCGAGGCGCTGAACCGCGTCGGGTTCTTCATCGCGTCCCCGGCGCTGCTGTTCACGGTGGTGGCCGACGCCGACCTCGGTCGGCTGCTCGGTGCGCCGCTGATGGTGCAGCTCACCGCCGCGCTGACCGCCGCGGCCGTGTTCGTCGTCGTGAACCGGCTCTGGTGGCGGCTGCGGGTCCCGGAGGCGACGATCGGCGCGCTCGGGTCCGGGTACGTCAACGCCGGCAACATCGGGCTGCCCGTGGCGATCTACGTGCTCGACGACGCCACGGCGGTGGTGCCGGTGATCGGTCTGCAGCTGCTGATCGTCTCGCCGCTGGTGCTGCTCCTGCTGGACTCGGCGACGAGCCGGAAGGTCTCGCTCGGGTTCGTCGTCAGCCAGCCGGTGCGCAACCCGATCATCCTCGGCGCGCTGGCGGGCGCGGCCGTGTCCCTGACCGGGGTGACGGTGCCGGACATCGTCCTGGCGCCGCTGGAGATCCTCGGCGGGGCGGCCGTGCCGATGATCCTGCTGGCGTTCGGCATGTCGCTGCACGGGTCGCGGCCGTTGCGGGGCGAGGAGGGGCGGGCGCCCGTGGTCGTGGCCACCGTGCTCAAGGCGCTGGTCATGCCCGCGGTCGCGTTCGCCGTCGCCCGGTTCGGGTTCGGCCTGGACGACGCCGCGGTCGCCACGGCGGTGACGCTCGCCGCGCTGCCGACGGCGCAGAACATCTACAACTACGCCGCCCGGTTCCGCCGCGGCGAGGTGCTGGCCCGCGACACGGTGCTGATGACGACGCTCGCCTCGCCGCTGGTGATGATCGTCGCGGCCGCCCTGCTCACCTGAGCGCGCCCCCGTCGTCCGTTGTGGGCATGAAATCTGCAACCCTGAACCGAATCACCACTGCAGATTTCATGCCCACAACGGGACAAGCGGGTGGGGCGGGAGCGAGTAGGGTGCCGGACGTGACGCGACTCGTGCTGGCCAGCCAGTCCCCCGCCCGCCTGTCCACGCTGCGCAGCGCCGGCGTCGACCCCGCCGTGATGGTCAGCGGCGTGGACGAGGACGCCGTGCTGGCCGCCGCCCGCGAGCGCTACCCGGACCTGCCGCCGTCGGACGCCGTGCTGACGCTCGCGCAGGCCAAGGCCGAGGAGGTCGCCCACCGCCTCGAGGACACCGGTCAGGACGACGTCGACGCACCCGCCGGTCTGGTGCTCGGTTGCGACTCCATGCTGGAGATCGACGGCGAGGTCGTCGGCAAGCCCGCCGACGCCGACGAGGCCCGCGAGCGCTGGCGGTCCATGCGCGGGCGGTCGGGCGTGCTGCACAGCGGCCACTGGCTCGTCGACACCCGCGACCCGGACGACGGCGGCACGGGCGCGACGCTCGGCGCCACCAGCTCGACCACCGTCTGGTTCGCGGACCTCGACGACGACGAGATCGACGCCTACGTCGCCACGGGCGAGCCGCTGCACGTCGCAGGCGCGTTCACCATCGACGGCCTCGGCGGACCGTACGTCGACCGGCTGGAGGGCGACCACCACGGCGTGGTCGGGGTGTCGCTGCCGCTGCTGCGCGCGCTGCTGGCCGAGATCGAGGTGCCGTGGCACACGCTGCGCGACGGCAACCCCGCGGGCGACTCCGCCGGCACGTCCACCGGCACCGCCTGAGCACCCCGCCCGCCTGACGAATCCGCCAACGCACGCCCCCGCTCCGGGGCGCCGGACCCCCGGTCCATGTGGGATGTGCACAAACGCCCGCGATCCGCGTTGGCACCCGGCACAGACTTCCGGACGGGGCCCGCACGGAGTACCGGCGCAGGGGTCGGCGCGCGTTACCGTGAGCCGTGCCCTCCATCAGCAAGGTCCTCATCGCCAACCGTGGTGAGATCGCCGTCCGCATCGCCCGTGCCTGCGCCGACGCCGGCATCGCCTCCGTCGCGGTCTACGCCGACCCGGACCGGCAGGCGCTGCACGCCCGGCTCGCCGACGAGGCGTTCGCGTTGAACGGCGCTCGCGCCGCCGACACCTACCTCGACGTGGACAAGCTGCTCGACGTCGCGCGCCGCTCCGGCGCCGACGCCGTGCACCCCGGCTACGGGTTCCTGTCGGAGAACGCGGGGTTCGCCCAGGCCGTCCTCGACGCCGGGCTGACCTGGATCGGTCCGCCGCCGTCGGCGATCGAGTCGCTCGGCGACAAGGTCAGCGCCCGGCACATCGCCCAGCGGGCCGGAGCCCCGCTGGTCCCCGGCACGAAGGACCCCGTCGCCGACGCCTCGGAGGTCCGCGCGTTCGCCGCCGAGCACGGTCTGCCGATCGCCATCAAGGCCGCCTACGGGGGCGGCGGCCGCGGTCTGAAGGTGGCCCGCACGCACGAGGAGATCGACGAGCTGTACGACTCCGCCGTGCGCGAGGCCGTCGCGGCCTTCGGCCGGGGCGAGTGCTTCGTCGAGCGCTACCTGGACCGGCCCCGGCACGTGGAGACGCAGTGCCTGGCCGACACGCACGGCAACGTCGTGGTGGTCTCCACCCGCGACTGCTCCCTGCAGCGCCGGCACCAGAAGCTCGTCGAGGAGGCCCCCGCGCCGTTCCTCACCGCCGAGCAGGAGGCCGAGCTGGACCGCGCCTCGAAGGCCATCCTGCGCGAGGCCGGGTACGTGGGTGCCGGCACCTGCGAGTTCCTCGTGGGCACCGACGGCACGCTGTCCTTCCTCGAGGTCAACACCCGCCTGCAGGTCGAGCACCCCGTGACCGAGGAGGTCACCGGCATCGACCTGGTGCGCGAGCAGCTGCGGATCGCCGACGGCGCCGCGCTCGGCTACGAGGCCACCACCGTGCGCGGTCACAGCCTGGAGTTCCGCATCAACGGCGAGGACCCGGCCGCCGGGTTCCTGCCCGCCCCGGGCACCGTGTCCACGCTGCGCTGGCCGTCCGGGCCGGGCGTGCGCGTCGACACGGGCGTCGTCGAGGGCGACAGCATCTCGGGCCTGTTCGACTCCATGATCGCCAAGCTGATCGTCACCGGCGCCACGCGCACGCAGGCCGTGCAGCGGGCCCGTCGGGCGCTGCGCGAGCTGGAGGTCGCCGGCATCCCCACGGTCGTGCCGTTCCACCGTGCCGTGCTGGAGGCGCCGGACTTCGTCCCGGCCGCCGGCGAGGACGCCGGGGCGGACGACTTCGCCGTGCACACCCGGTGGATCGAGACGGACTTCGCCGACGAGCTGGCCGCCCTGTCCCCCGCCGCACCGGCACCGGTCGTCGACGAGGAGGAGCCGGCCGAGGCGTCCCCCGAGCGTGTCGTCGTCGAGGTCGGCGGACGCCGCCTCGAGGTGGTGCTGCCGGCCGGTCTGGGCATGGCCGCGGGCCGGGCCCGCCGCGCCGACGCCGCCCGCCCGCGCCGGGCGCGCCGCAACGGGCGGGCCGCCGCCGGCGGGAACGCCGGCACCACCCTGGCCTCCCCCATGCAGGGCACCATCGTCAAGGTGGCCGTCACCGAGGGCGACGAGGTCGCCGAGGGCGACCTCGTCGTCGTGCTCGAGGCCATGAAGATGGAGCAGCCCATCACCGCCCACCGTGCCGGCACGGTGACCGCGCTCAGCCTGGAGCCGGGCGCGGGCGTCTCGGCGGGCACGGCCATCTGCGAGATCTCCTGACCGGTGCCCCTGCCTCCCGGTGTCCCGCACCACCGTCACCCCGGTGACGGCTGGGTGACCTGCGGGGACCACCGGCACTGGGGCCTGCACGGCGCCGCCGGGCTTTTCCTCGTGCGCCACGACGTCGCGGCGTCGTCCGAGGCGACCCACGTCGTGCTCCAGCACCGCGCCACGTGGTCGCACGAGGGCGGCACCTGGGGCATCCCGGGAGGCGCCGTCCAGCCGACCGAGTCCGCCGAGACGGGGGCGCTGCGCGAGGCCGCCGAGGAGGCCGGGATCGACCCGGCGATCGTGCGGGTGGTCGGCGAGCACGTGCTCGACCACGGCGTGTGGACCTACACGACCGTCGTCGGCCACGTCACCGCCGGCGTCGAGCTGGTCCCGGCGGCGACCGACCACGAGAGCATCGAGGTGGCCTGGGTCCCGGTGTCGGCCCTGGCCACGCTGCCGCTGCACCCCGCCTTCGCGCAGGCCGTACCGCGCCTGCTCACGATAGCCTCACGAGGATGAGCCCGACCGCGCGCGACCGGCACTCGCTGCTGCTCCTCGCGCTGGTCACCGCGATCGTCGCCGAGCTCGTCCGGGCCAGCGGCCCCCTCCTGGACCACGCTTTCGCGGCGGGGGTCACCACGGCCGCGCTGGCCGCGCTGGCGACCTATCTCGCCCCGGCCGTGCTCGTCGCCGCTCTCACCGCCGGCCGCCCCGTGTCGGGACGCACCGTGCTGGTGGCCGTGTCACTCCTGGTGGCCGCCCGCGTCGGGCTGCAGGCCCTCGGCGCCCGGATCGCCACCGTCCCGCCGGCCCCCGAGCTCGGCGAGCTGCGCTTCTACGGCGGCCTGGGCACGGTCGCGCTCGGGTTCGGCACGCTCGTCCTGGTGGCCGCGTTCGCCTCCGGGACGTCCGCGGAGCCGGCCGACGACGGCGCTCCACCGCCCGGGCCCGGGTCGCTCGTCGCCCGCGGCGTGACGCTGGGGCTGCTGGGCGCGGCGGCGGTCGCCGTGCTGCAGGACACCTGGGACGCCGTGTGGCGGTCGGACGCTGCGAGCTGGGCGGTCACCGGGCTCCTGAGCGCCGGGGCGCTGGTCGTCGCGGTCCGGCTGCGCCGTCGCGGCCACCGGCCGGGGGCGCGCGGGCTCTGGCTGCTAGGCCCCTTCCTCGCGCTCGGCGTCCAGGCGTTCGCCAACCCCGCCTTCGTCGCCTCGACCACGGGACTGCCGCTCGCCGCGGCCTCCGGTGCCACCGCCGTGGCGGCGCTGGGGGTCGGCGTGGCGCTGTCGGTCCACCGGCCGACGGTCGGTCCCTGGGCGGCCGCCGTGGCGTTCGTCGGCGGCACCTGGCTGCTGTTCCTCACCGTGCCCCTCCTGGCCGACCCTGCCCCGGTCTGGTCCTGGGCCCTGCTCGTGGTGGCCACGGCGCTGCCGGCGGCCGGGGCACGCACGCTCGCCGCGGCCTGGTCCCGGCCCACCCGGGTGCTGCGCGGCCGGCGGCTCGTGGGCGTCACCGCGGCCGCCGGGCTCGGTGCCGCCCTGCCGCTGCTGGTGTACCAGCTGCACTTCGAGGTCCCGCTGCCGGTGCCCGCGGGCCTGGTCCCGGTGGTCGCGGCCGCCGTCGTGGCGCTGCCCGCCCTCGTGGGGTCACGTCGGCTCGCCCGGCTGGCCCCCACCGCCGGACCGCTGCTGACCGGCGCCGTGGCGCTGCTCGCCGTCATCGGCACGGCGACGACGTTCTGGAGCGGTCCCGGCAGCGCGGACGGCCGCGAGCAGGACGTCGCGGACGACGACGCGCTCACGGTGCTGTCGTGGAACGTGCACTACGGCGTCGGGCCGGGCCCGTCGGTGCGCCTGGGCGAGATGGCCGACGTCGTCGAGGACTCCGGGGCCGACGTCGTCGCCCTGCAGGAGGTGTCCCGCGGCTGGGTGCTCGGCGGCGGTGCCGACATGCTCTCGTTCCTCGCCGACGCGACCGGGATGGAGCACGCCTTCGTCCCCGCCGCGGACCGGCGCTTCGGCAACGCGCTGCTGTGGGACCCGGAGCGCGTCACGGCCTCCGACGTCGACCGGGTCGCGCTGCCGTTCGGCGACGGCCCGCAGGACCGCTCGGCGCTGGCGGCGACGTTCCGTCCGGCCGGCGGCGACACGACGACGGACGGCGTCCGCGTCGTGGTGACGCACCTGCAGCACCGCGAGGAGAGCCGCACGACCCGGCTCGAGCAGCTCGACGCGCTCTTCGACGCCGAACCGGTCGACGGTGCGTACGTACTGGCCGGCGACCTCAACGCCGAGCCCGGGTGGCCCGAGATCGCCGCGCTCGAGGAGCGCGGCCTGGTCAGCGGCCAGGACGCCGTCGGCGACCCCGCCGTGCTGACCTCGCCCGCCGTGGACCCCCGCTACCGCGTGGACTGGATCCTCGCCTCCGCGGACCTGGAGTTCACCGCGTTCGAGGTGCTCGACGCGACGACCTCGGACCACCGGCCGCTCGTCGCCACCGTCGCCCCGGCGGGCTGAGCGGCAGCGGGACCGCCAGGACGGGTCGGCCGGTCAGACCGTGAGCTGGCCGTGCAGCACCCGGGCGGTCTCGCCGATCGTGCCGGTCAGCGACGGGTACACGGTGAAGGCGTCCGCCACGTCGTCGACCGTCAGCCGGTGCGAGACGGCCAGGGTCACGGGGAAGATCAGCTCGCTCGCGCGCGGGGCGACCACCACGCCGCCGAGCACGACACCGGCCTCCGGGTGGGCGAACAGCTTGACGAAGCCGTCGTGCACGCCGTGCATCTTCGCGCGCGGGTTGCGCGCCAGCGGCAGCGTCGTGGTGATGTAGCGCGACCCGCGCTCGCGCAGCCGCGCCTCGGACTCCCCCACCGTGGCGATCTCCGGCGCGGTGAAGATGTTCGCCGCGACGTTGCCCAGGCGCAGCGGCGCGACGGCGTCACCCAGGGCGTGCGCCATGGCGACGCGGCCCTGCATCGCCGCCACCGAGGCCAGCGGCAGCACCCCGGTGCAGTCGCCGGCCGCGTAGACGCCGCGCACCGAGGTGCGCGAGACCCGGTCGACCTCGATGTGGCCCGACGACCGGACCTCGACGCCGGCCTCGGCCAGCCCGAGGTCCTCGGTGTTCGGCACGCCGCCGACGGCGATGAGCACGTGGGATCCCTCGACCACCCGGCCGTCCTCCAGCGTGACGGCCACGCCGTCCTCGGTCCGCTCGGCCGCGGCGGCCCGCGAGCGCGACATGACCGTCATGCCGCGGGACCGGAAGACCCCCTCGAGGAGCTCGGCGGCGTCCTCGTCCTCGCCGGGCAGCACGCGGTCGCGCGAGGACACCAGCACGAC
This sequence comes from Isoptericola haloaureus, assembly GCF_036689775.1. Lineage (NCBI taxonomy): Bacteria > Bacillati > Actinomycetota > Actinomycetes > Micrococcales > Promicromonosporaceae > Isoptericola > Isoptericola haloaureus. The sequence continues at coordinate 112,747 of NZ_JBAGLP010000118.1, forward strand.
GTCGGAACCGAGCGCCTGGTAGGCGCCGGCGAACTCGGCGCCGGTGACGCCGGAGCCGACGACGATCAGCCGCTCGGGCAGCTCGTCGAGGTCGTAGAGCTGGGTCCAGGTCAGGATGCGCTCGCCGTCGGGCGCGGCGGTGGGCAGCGTGCGGGGCGTGGCCCCGGTGGCGATCAGCACGATGTCGGCGTCGAGCGTGCGCTCCGCTCCGCCGTCGGACGGCGTGACGACCACGCGGCTGGGGCCGTCGAGCCGGCCGGAGCCCTCGACGACGGCGACGCCCTCGCGCTCCAGGCGGGCGCGGATGTCGGCCGACTGCGCGGCGGCCAGGGCCAGCACACGGGTGTTGACCGCCTCCAGGTCGACGAGCGCGCGGCGTGCCTCCTGGTCGTCGCCGGGCGCGACCGGCGTCTTGCCGGAGCGGATGCCGAGCTCGGGCGCCGACTCGGCCAGAGTCAGCCACTCGGCGGTGGCGATGAGCGTCTTGGACGGGACGACGTCGGTCAGGACGGCGGCGCCGCCGAGGCCGTGCCGCTCGACGACCGTCACCTCCGCCCCGGCGCGGCGGGCCACGTGAGCCGCCTCGTAGCCTCCGGGGCCGCCGCCGATGACGACGACGGTGCGGTTGGGTCCGGCAGGGGCATTCTTCTCGGCCATCACGGGTGCCATTGTGTCAGCACCGGCGGAGGGGCGCGGGCAGGGATACCCTCGGGTCCATGAGCACCACACCTGCTACGACGCCGGATCTCGACGACCCGGCGACCGACCCGTTCGACGTCGCGCGGGCCGCGGCCGACCACATCGCCGAGGTGACGGGAGTCAGCGGCCACGACGTCGCCCTCGTCCTCGGGTCCGGCTGGGGCGGGGCCGCCGAGCTCGTCGGCGACGTGGTCGCCGAGGTCCCCACGCACGAGATCCCGGGGTTCGCGCGGCCCTCCGTGGTCGGACACGCCGCGACGACGCGCTCCATCCGCGTCGAGCGGCCCGACGGCTCGACCCGCAACGCCCTGGTGATCGGCGGACGCACGCACCTGTACGAGGGCCGCGGGGTCCGCCGGGTGGCGCACGGCGTCCGGACCGCGGCGGCGACGGGGTGCACGACGGCGGTGCTCACCAACGGCTGCGGCGGCCTGCACATGGCCTGGCGCCCCGGGCAACCCGTGCTGATCAAGGACCACCTGAACCTCACCGCGACCTCCCCGCTGGAGGGCGCGACGTTCGTCGACCTCAGCGAGGTCTACTCGGAACGGCTGCGCGACGTGGCGCGGTCGGTCGACGCCGAGCTGCCGGAGGGCGTGTACGCCCAGTTCCCCGGCCCGCACTACGAGACCCCGGCCGAGGTCCGCATGGCCGGCGTGCTCGGCGCGGACCTGGTGGGGATGTCCACGACGCTGGAGGCGATCGCGGCGCGGCACACCGGCATGGAGGTGCTGGGGATCTCCCTGGTGACCAACCTCGCCGCCGGTGTCAGCCCGCACCCGCTGTCGCACGACGAGGTGCTCGAGGCCGGCCGGGCGGCCGGCCCGCGGATCAGCGACCTGCTGGCCCGCATCGTCCGCGAGATCTAGGGGGACCAGGATGACGGAGTCCTTGGACGAGCTGCTCGCCCGTGTCGAGCACTGGATCCGGCACGACGTCGACGACACGGACGTCGACGAGCTGACCCGGCTCGTCGGGTACGCGGCGGCCGACGGCGGCACCCGGCACCCGTCGGCGCTCGCGGAGCTGCGCGACCGGTTCGACGGCACGCTGGAGTTCGGCACGGCGGGGCTGCGCGGCACGATGGCGGCGGGCCCGAACCGGATGAACAGCGCCGTCGTCGTGCGCACCGCGGCCGGGCTCGGCACGTACCTGCACGAGGCGCTCGGCGCCGGGGCGGGGCCGCGCGTGGTGGTCGGCTACGACGCCCGGCACCGGTCCGCGGACTTCGCGCGCCGGACCGCCGAGGTGCTGACGGCGGCCGGGGTCGAGGTCCTGCTGCTGCCGGCCGCGCTGCCCACCCCCGTGCTGGCGTTCGCCGTCCGGCGCCTGGAGGCCGACGCGGGCGTGATGGTCACCGCGAGCCACAACCCCGCGGCGGACAACGGCTACAAGGTCTACCTCGGCGGACGTGTGGTGACCGACGAGGGCCAGGGCGCCCAGCTCGTCTCCCCGTACGACGAGCGCATCGCCGCCCACGTGGCCGCCGTCGGCCCGGCGGACGAGGTGCCGCGCCACGCCGAGGGGTGGACGGTGGTCGGCCGCGAGATCGTCGGCGACTACCTGGCCGCCCTGGCTCCGCTGCGCACGGCCGCCCCCGAGGCCGCCTCCCGGCTGACGATCGTGACGACGTCGCTGCACGGCGTGGGCGGGCCGCTGCTGGCCCGGGCGCTGGCCGACGCCGGGTTCACCCGCGTCATCCCGGTCGAGGAGCAGGTCGCCCCGGACCCCGACTTCCCGTCGGTGGCCTTCCCGAACCCGGAAGAGGCCGGCGCGATGGACCTCGCGCTGGGGCTCGCGATCGACTGCGGCGCCGACCTCGTCATCGCCAACGACCCCGACGCCGACCGGTGCGCCGTCGCCGTGCTGGACGTCACCCAGGGCACCCACCAGGGGGTCGAGACGGCCCGGTCCAGCGGCTGGCGCATGCTGCACGGCGACGAGGTGGGCATCCTGCTCGGCAGCGAGGCCGTGGCACGCGCGGTGGGCCGGCCCGGGGCGACGGTCGCCAGCTCGGTCGTGTCCTCGCGGGCGCTGTCCCGCATCGCCCGGGACGCGGGCGTGCAGCACGCCACGACGCTGACCGGGTTCAAGTGGATCTCCCGCGCCCCGGAGCTGGTCTTCGGCTACGAGGAGGCGCTCGGCTACTGCGTGGACCCCGAGAACGTGCGGGACAAGGACGGCATCAGCGCGGCCGTCGTGGTCGCCTCGCTCGCGGCCCGTCTCAAGGCGGCCGGCCGGACGCTCATCGACGACCTCGACGACGTCGCGCGGGCGCACGGGCTGTTCGTCACCGGGCAGCTCTCGGCCCGCTTCAGCGACCTGAGCGAGATCCCCGCGGCGATGTCCCGCCTGCGCTCGGACCCGCCGCGCGAGCTCGGCGGGTCGCCCGTGCGCGTGGTCGCCGACCTGGCGGACGGCTACGAGGGCCTGCCGCCCACGGACGGCGTGCTGCTGCTCGCCGAGGACGACACCCGCGTCGTCGTGCGCCCCTCGGGCACGGAGCCGAAGCTGAAGTGCTACCTGGAGGTCGTCACCCACGTGGCCCCGGACGCGACGCCGCTCGACGTCGGGACGGCCCGCGTCGCGGCGCGGGAGCGCCTGGGCGACCTGTCCAAGGAGATGAACGCGGCGCTCGGGTTCTGACCCGCTCCCCGTTCTCCGCTCCTCCCTCTCACGCCGAGATCGACGCACCCGTGCCGAGATCGACGCACGGTGCGTCGATCTCGGCACGGGTGCGTCGATCTCGCGGTCAGGGGGTGGCGAGGGCGGCGTCGTCCTGCTCGACGGCGGCGGTCCAGTCCTTCTTCGCGGCCCGCCAGGCCTCGTCGTCGTGGCCGCGCCGCCAGTACCCCGACGCCGAGAGCCGCTCGCGCGGGACGCCGAGCACGGAGCGGGCCCAGCGGCGCAGCGTGCGCACGCACCCCGCCTCGCCGTGCAGGAACGCGTGCGGGACGCCGTCGGGCAGCGCGCCGGCCGCGTGCAGCCGCTGCACGGTGTCCTCCAGGGTGACGTCCCCGCGGTGCACCCACGTGATCGTCACGTCCGCGGCGGAGTCGACCCCCTGCTCGTCCTCCGGTCCGGGGACCTCGACGACGGCGTGGGCCCGCGCGCCTGCGGGCAGCGCCTCGAGCGCGGCGGCGACGGCGGGCCAGGCCGAGTCGTCACCGACGAGGAGGTGCCACGGCGCCTCGGGGTCGGGGGCGTAGCCGCCACCGGGTCCGAGGAACGTGACCTGCTCCCCCGGTCGCGCGACCGCGGCCCAGGGGCCGCCGAGGCCCTCGTCGCCGTGGACCACGAAGTCGAGGTCCCACTCGGCGTCGCGGACCGCGCGGATCGTGTAGGTGCGCACCACGGGTCGGGCCCCCTCGACCGGCGGCGGGCCGACGACGAGCTTGACGTACCGGTCGGTGAACTCCGTCGGGTCGAGGCCCGGCAGGTCTCCGCCGGTCAGAGTGATCCGCACCATGTGCGGGGTCAGCCACCGCACGGCGCCGACGGTCGCGGACTTCGGGGTGCGCTTGCCGGCGGGCGGGCCGCTGCGGCGCTCGGTCGTCTCAGTCATCGAAGGTAAGCCTAACCTACCTTCAGCGCACGTCGTGGTCGGACGCCCGTCACGACCGCTGGAGCCGACGGACGCCCGTGACCGCCAGCCAGAGCGCCACCACGACGACGGTCGGAGCCGACCCCGCACCGAACCGCGCCAGCAGCCACGCCAGACCCACCACCGTCAGCCAGCCGCGCAGGAACCACCCCACCACCATCACCACGGACAGGTCGCCCGTCGGACCCGCCATCGGCGTGGAGAGCTCCGGGGGTGCCTGCGTCGCACCGGCCACCCAGAGGCGCACGCCGAGCACGGCGACGAGCGCCGACGTCCCGAGCACGACGGCGGACCCGTCGACCGGGACGAACGGACGAGCCGCGAGGAGGCCGAGGCCGCCGGCCACCACCGCGAGGAGCACCGGGACCGGCAGGTGCCCGAGGACCGCGCGCCGCGGCCCGCCCGGGAGCAGTCCGGCCGGCACCGACTGCTCGGCCATGTCACGCAGCCCGCCGGCCCAGGTGGCCGAAGCGGCGTAGAGCACGAGTCCCCCACCGACGGCGGACAGCACCGCCCCCGGACCGCCGGCCGCAGCGACGGCGACCAGCACCACGCCCACCGCCCCCGCGAGCACGGCAGCCAGCACCGGCCCCGGACGACGGCGGAGACCGAGCAGGTCACGGGCCACGATCGGCAGGTGCCGCAGCAGCACCGGCCGGTACGAACGTCCCCGCGCCCGCAGCGCGGTGGTACCCGCCACGGTGCGTACCCCGGTGGCGTCGCCGCCGCTCAGCGCCGCCCCGGTCGCCACGGTCCGGCCCCACGCCGAGGCCACGGCGTCGACGTCGAGGTGGAGCGGCAGCACGCCGAGCACGAGCCACGCCCCGACGACGGCCACCGCGACCGACACTCCGACGACGACGCCCGGCACCGCGACCTCCGCCGGGGCGCCCGACACGGTGCCGGCCACCGACCCGGCGTCGGCGGCGACGAACGCTCCCGCGACGGCGACGACGACGGCGACCGTCCGGGCCGCGAACCGCCACCGCGGGCACTGCGCGGCGACCGCGAGCGCGAGCGGCAGCTGGCCCAGCCCCGCCGCGCACCCCGCCCAGACGAGCACGCCGCGGGGTCCCCCCGGGCCGTCGGCCGCGTCGGACGCACCGGCCGCCAGGGCCGAGCCGAGCAGAGCGGCGACCCCGGCGACGCCGAGGACCAGCACCACGCCACGTCGCCACAGGACGACGCGCGGGTCCCACACACCACCGAGCGCGTACGCCGCCTCGGTCGCCGAGAGCCACACCGGCACGCCCAGGCGGGCCGCGAGAACACCGCCCACGCTCGCCACTCCCAGCAGGGCCGCACCGGTCGCGACGAGCGCCGCCGGGGCCGAGGTCGTCCCACCCGTACCGAGCGGGACGCCCGCCTGGGCGACGGCCGTCCACAGCACCGGCCCGTACACCAGGGCCAACAGCGTGAACCCGTAGGCGAGGTAGACGCGGTCGCCGGAGTCGTCGTCAGCCCGGCGCCGGCGGTGGTGCGACCGCAGCGCGCGGACCCACCGCCGCCACGGCCCGTACGGCATGCGCAGCCCGGTCGCGGCCACGCCGTCGGACGGGTCGTCCTCGGGCCCGCCGGCGCGCCACGCGGGGCTCACCGGGTCGGCTCCGCGAGCTCGACGACGGGTCCGCGGTCGGCGAGGACGTCCCGGAGCCCCGGGTCGTGGGTGGCGGCCAGCACCGTGCGCCCCTGGTCCAGCGCCCGCACCACGAGGTGTCGCGCCACCTCGCGCCAGCGGGCGTCGAGCCGCTGCTCGGGCTCGTCGAGCAGCACCAGCGACGCGGGACGGTAGAGCGTGGCCACCAGGGCGAACATCTGCGTCTCGCCGGACGACAGCTCGGCCGGGAACTGGTCGCGCACCCGGTCGAGCGTGGCCTCGGCCAGCGCCTCGTCGACGTCCGGACCGGGATGCCGGCCCGACCAGGCGACCTCGACGAGCCGCAGGTGCTCGGCCACCGTCAGGTCCGGGTAGCTGGGCAACGGACCCAGCAGCCGCACGATCTCGTCACGACGACGCCGACGGGCCCGGTCGGCCGGCTCACCGAGCACCGTCACGGTGCCGGACGTCGGCTTCTCGGTGCCCGCGACCAGCCGCAGGAGGGTCGACTTGCCGGCACCGTTCGGCCCGACGACGGCGGCTCCCTGGCCCGCGCTCAGCCGCACCGACGCCGGGGCGAGCACCTGGACGGTCCCGTAGGTCTTGGAGACGCTCTCGACGTCGACCGGTGCATCGCTCACGGCGCCGAGGCTACCGAGCCCCGGCCCGCGGGCGGATCACCCGACGCGGCGGGTCAGTACCCGCCGTCGTCCGCCGCGCCCGAGGCCGCGGTCCCCTCGTCGAAGCCCGCGAGCACCGCGGCGGTGCCCGACAGCCCCAGGCGCGTCGCGCCCGCGGCGATCATCGCCTGGGCGTCGGCCAGGGTCCGGACGCCGCCCGAGGCCTTGATCCCCAGGCGACCGCCCACGGTGGCGGCCATGAGCTCGACGGCGTGCACCGAGGCGCCTCCGGTGGGGTGGAACCCGGTGGACGTCTTGACGAAGTCCGCGCCGGCGGCCTCGGCCGCGCGGCAGGCCGCGACGACCTCGGTGTCGGTCAGGGCGGCGGACTCGATGATGACCTTGAGGACCTTGTCGGACGGCACAGCGGCGCGCACGGCGGCGATGTCGTCCTGGACGACGTCGAAGCCTCCGGCCTTGGCCGCGCCGATGTCGATGACCATGTCGACCTCGTCGGCACCGTCCAGCACCGAGCGGGCGGCCTCGGCGGCCTTGATCTCGCTGGCGTGCTTGCCCGAGGGGAAGCCGCACACGGTCGCCACGGCGAGACGTCCGCCGGCGGCCTCGACCGCGTGGGCGACGAAGGTGGGCGAGACGCACACGGAGAAGACCCCGAGCGCGGCGCCCTCGGTCACCAGGGCGGAGACGTCGGCCGCCGTCGCCTCCGGCTTGAGCAGCGTGTGGTCGACGTAGCGGGCCAGTGCCGCGCGGTCGGTCGGGACGGCGGTGCCGGTGCCCGGCGTGCTGGTGTCGTCGCTCATCGCAGAGCCCCCTCGATCTTCTGGTAGCCGGGCAGGATCAGGTCGTCGACGAGGTCGCGGCGCTCGTCGTGGTGCAGGAACGCGCTCCACGCCGCCGTCATCGTGACGTCGGCGAGGTCGTCGATCGTCCAGCCCGCCTCCGAGACGAGCAGTCGCATCTCGTGCGACATCGACGTGCGCGACATCAGCCGGTTGTCGGTGTTGAGCGTGACCGCGAAGTCCAGCTCCTTGAGCCGGGTGATCGGGTGCTCGGCGATGGTGGACGCGCCCGGCGCCGCCGCGGTCTGCAGGTTGGAGACCGGGCAGACCTCGAGAGCGATCTGGTGGTCCCGGACCCAGTGCGCCAGGCGACCCAGCGTCGCGGAGCGGTCGTGCTCCGAGAACGTGATGTCCTCCATGATCCGCACGCCGTGGCCCAGCCGGTCGGCCTGGCCGAGGTGCACCGCCTGCGCGATGGACTCCAGACCGGCGGCCTCGCCCGCGTGGATCGTCGTCGGGAAGTTCTGCTCGGCCAGGAAGCGCCACACCTCGGCGTGGCGGTCGGGGGCGAAGCCGTCCTCGGGACCGGCGATGTCGAACCCGACCACGCCCGCGTCGCGGTAGGCGACCGCCAGCTCGGCGACCTCCATCCAGCGGTCGGTGTGGCGCATGGCGGTCACGAGCTGGCCGACCCGGATGGTGCGGCCCTGCTCGGCGGCCTCGCGCACGCCGGCGTCGATGCCGTGCTGCACCGCTTCGACGGTGTCCGGCAGCGACATCCCGCGCTGCAGGTGCTGCTCGGGGGCCCAGCGCTGCTCGGCGTACACCACGCCGTCGGCCGCGAGGTCGAGCACGGCCTCGCGCGCGACGCGGGCCAGGGCCTCGGGCGTCTGCATGACGGCGATCGTGTGGTCGAAGGTCTCGAGGTACCGCGGCAGCGAGCCGGAGTCGGCGGCGTCGCGGAACCAGGTCGCCAGGGCGTCGGCGTCGCCGGCGGGCAGCTCGTGACCGACGGCGTCGGCCAGCTCGAGCACGGTCTGCGGGCGCAGCCCGCCGTCGAGGTGGTCGTGCAGCAGGACCTTGGGCAGATCGCCGATGGCGTCGAGGAGGGCTTGCGTCATGGGCCCCAACCTACCTGCGCCGACGGGCCGTCGCCGGGCCCCGGGACCGGCTCGTGAGCGGGCTCACGCGGACGGGTCGTCGCCGGGTGCCTCCGGGTCGTCGGTCGGCACCTCGATGTCCTGCTCGACGACGTCGGCCTCGTTCGCCGACCCCTCCAGGTCGGGTCGGGGGAACCCCGGGTGGTACTCCTCGGCGTCGGCCTCGTGCTGCGGCTGCTCGGGCGCGGACCCGGCCTCGTCGAGCAGGCTCGTGGTCTCCTCGGGCTTCTCCAGGCCGGCGTCGCGCCAGGCGTCGTTCGGCGTCGTGCTCATGCCTCCATGGTGACGCGCCGAGCGGCTCGACGCGAGCAGGGACGTCAGTGCAGCCGGTCCAGCACGATCGGGGGCCGGGACACGGCGGTGCCGCCCGGGGCGACGGCCCAGCCGCCGTCGAGGGCGTCGAGGGCGCGCCCGAACCGCTCCGGGGTGTCGGTGTGCAGGGTGAGCACCGGCGCACCGGCGGCCACGTGTTCACCGGGCCGCGCGTGGATCTCGACGCCGGCGCCCGCCTGCACGGGGTCCTCCTTGCGCGACCGGCCGGCGCCGAGACGCCACGCGGCCACGCCGACGGCGTAGGCGTCGAGCTCGCTGACCACGCCGTCGCGGTCGGCGACGACCTGGTGCGTGTGCCGTGCGGTCGGCAGGGGTGCGTCCGGGTCCCCGCCCTGGGCGGCGATCATGCGCCGCCAGACGTCCATCGCCCGCCCGTCGGACAGGGCGCGGCGGACGTCGTCCTCGTCCGCCGGACGGCCGGCCGCGGCCAGCATCTCCACGGCCAGCGCGACGGTGAGGTCGACGACGTCGTCCGGGCCGGCGCCGTCGAGCACCTCGACCGACTCGCGCACCTCGAGGGCGTTGCCGGCCGTGCGCCCGAGCGGGATCGACATGTCGGTCAGCAGCGCCACGGTACGGACCCCGGCGTCGGTGCCGAGCTCGACCATGGTGCGCGCGAGCTCGCGCGCCTGCTCGAGGTCCTTCATGAAGGCGCCGGACCCGACCTTGACGTCCAGCACGAGCGCACCGGTGCCCTCGGCGATCTTCTTGGACATGATCGAGCTCGCGATGAGCGGCACGGCCTCGACGGTGCCGGTGACGTCCCGCAACGCGTAGAGCTTCTTGTCCGCCGGGGCGAGACCCGCGCCGGCCGCGCAGATGACGGCACCCACGTCGTCGAGCTGGGCGAGCATGTCCTCGTTGCTCAGCGCGGCGCGCCACCCCGGGATGGACTCGAGCTTGTCGAGCGTCCCGCCGGTGTGCCCGAGCCCGCGTCCGGACAGCTGCGGGACCGCGACCCCGAAGGCCGCCACCAGCGGTGCCAGCGGCAGGGTGATCTTGTCCCCCACGCCGCCGGTGGAGTGCTTGTCCGCCGTGGGGCGGGACAGCGAGGAGAAGTCCATGCGCTCCCCGGAGGAGATCATGGCGTGCGTCCACCGCGAGATCTCGCCCCGGCTCATCCCGTTGAGCAGGATCGCCATCGCCAGGGCCGACATCTGCTCCTCGGCGACGACACCCCGTGTGTAGGCGTCGATCACCCAGTCGATCTGAGGGTCCGACAGGTGGTGGCGGTCCCGCTTGGTGCGGATGACGTCGACGGCGTCGAACGGTTCGCTCATCGGTCCAGGTCCTCCGGTCCGAACGCCTGCGGCAGCAGGTCGGACATGGTGACGACGCCGCGGGGCGTCTCGACGATCAGGTCGGGGCCGCCGTGCTCCCACAGCAGCTGGCGGCAGCGTCCGCACGGGGTGATGACACGGCCGCGACCGTCCACGCAGGTGAAGGCGGTCAGCCTGCCGCCGCCGCCCGTGACCAGCGCGGAGACCAGGGAGCACTCCGCGCACAGGGTGACGCCGTAGGCGGCGTTCTCCACGTTGCAGCCCACCAGCAGGCGCCCGTCGTCCGCGTAGGCGGCGGCGCCGACGGCGTACCCCGAGTAGGGCACGTAGGCGTGGCGGGTCACGTCCGTGGCGGCGGACCGCAGGGCGTCCCAGTCGACCGAGGACGGCACCGCGCTACTCCTTCGTGTACGGCGTGGCGAGCGCTGCCGGCGGGCGCGACCGGCCCACGAGGCCGGCGACGGCGAACAGCGTGACCACGTAGGGCAGCATCAGCATGAACTGGCTGGGCACCGGGGACCCGACGACGGACAGCACGTTCTGCAGGTTGGTGGCGAACCCGAACAGCAGCCCGGCCAGGGCCGCCCGCACGGGGTTCCACTTGCCGAAGATCATGGCGGCCAGCGCGATGAAGCCCGCGCCCGCGGTCATCTCGCGGCCGAACTGGTTGATCGACACCACGGTGTAGAACGCACCGCCCATGCCGCCGACCGCGCCGGCGATCAGCAGCGCGCGGTACCGGGTGCGCAGCACCTCGATGCCGACGGTGTCGGCCGCCCGCGGGTGCTCGCCGACGGCCCGCAGCCGCAGCCCCCAACGGGTGCGGAAGAGCCCGTACCAGACGAGGAACACCACGACAGGCATCAGGTAGACCACGATCGTCTGGTCGAACAGCACCGGGCCGACGACCGGGATCCGCTCGAGGAACGGGATCGGGATCTGCTCGAAGCGGGTCGTGGAGTTCAGCGTCTCGGTGTTCGGCACGAGCACCAGCGAGTAGAAGAAGCTCGTCAGGCCGATCACCAGCACGTTGAGGACGACACCGACGATGATCTGGTTGACGCGGTAGGTGATGGTGAAGACCGCCAGGACGAGACCGACCAGGGCCGCGGCGATCATGGCCGCCAGCAGGCCCACCCACGGGCTGTTGGTCAGCGAGCCCGCCACGGCGGCCGTGAAGGCACCCGCGAGGAGCTGGCTCTCGATGGCGATGTTGATCGTGCCGGAGCGTTCGCCGATGACACCGCTCAGCGAGCCGTACACGAGCGGCACCGACAGGGCGATCGCCCCGCCGAGGAGCCCGACGACGGACAGGTCGCGCGGGCTGCCGGCCGCGGCCCAGGCCAGGAAGCCGACCAGCAGCGCGGCGGCGTACACGCCGGTGGCCCACAGCGGGGTCTTGCGCTGCGCGCGGGTGGCGACGACGGAGACGACGAGCAGCGCCGCGGCGACGGCGGCGCACACCCAGGCGGTCGCCATGCCGGGCAGCACGTAGACCGGGAGCTGGAAGAAGTCGGTCGGCGTCGACAGCGAGAAGCGTGCGCTGCCCTCGCGCGGGGCGAGCAGGAGCAGCAGGGCGTACAGGGCGAGCACGACCGCCAGCGCGATCGAGGTCTTCCACGAGACGGTGGTGACGGTGCGGGGAGCGTCCGACGCCCCGGTGGGGGCGCCGTCGACGGTGGGCGCGCTCATGCCGCCGCCTCCTTCCTCGCGGCCTTCGACCGCTTCTTCCTCGGCTTGCCGCCCGGCTGCGGGAGCCGGAACACGGCCCGCACCAGCGGCGGCGCGGCGATGAACAGCACGATGAGGGACTGCACGACGAGCACGATCTCGATCGGGATGCCCTCGGCGGCCTGCATCGCCGAACCACCGGCCTTGAAGGCGCCGAACAGGATGCCGGCGCCGAGCACGCCGATCGGGTTGGAGTTGCCCAGCAGGGCGACGGTGATCGCGTCGAAGCCGATCCCGGCGTCGATGTCGGCGCCGAACCCGGTGGTCACGGTCCCGAGCACCTGGGTCACACCGGCCAGCCCGACCAGCGCTCCGGCGACGAGCATGACCGAGACGGTCGACCGTGAGACGTCGATGCCGGCGACGCGGGCGGCCCGCGGGTTCTCGCCGACGGCGCGGTAGGAGAACCCGACGGCCGACCGGTTGAGGATCCACCACACGACGGCGACGGCCACCAGGGCGAGGATGAAGCCCCAGTGCAGCGTGTACCGCTCCCCCAGCAGCGACGGCAGCTGGGCGGACTCCGGCGTCGGCGGCGTCTTCGGGTTCGCCGAGCCGGGGGCCTGCATGAGCCCGGGCGTCGCCAGGAAGTACGACAGCAGGTACAGCGCGACGTAGTTGAGCATGATCGTCACGATGACCTCGTGGGCACCGGTGCGGGCCTTGAGGAGGCCGGCGATGCCGGCCCACAGGGCACCGGCCAGGATGCCCGCGACGAGGGCGAGGATCAGGTGGATCGGGAAGGGCAGGCCCGTCACGCCGAAGCCGACCCAGCCGGCCGCGGCGGCGGACATCAGCATCTGGCCCTGCCCACCGATGTTCAGCAGGCCGGCGCGGAACGCGATCGCGACACCGAGACCCGCGGCGATCAGCGGCGTCGCGTTGTTCAGCGTCTGCGTCAGCGGCCGGATGCCGGCGGCGAACGTGTCGGCCCGGAAGTTGTAGACCGCGCCCTGGAACAGGGCCGAGTAGGCGCCGCCCACGGCCTCGCCGACCGCCGCGAAGGTGTCGGCGGGCCGGGAGAAGAAGTAGGCCGACGCTTCCTGGACGGCCTCGTCGGTGACGATGATCATCAGCGACCCGGCGATCACGGCCAGCAGGATCGCACCGAGCGAGACGGCCCAGCCGCCGGAGATGATCCGCCGGAAGGCGTCCTGCCAGCGCTGGTCGTCGGACTCCTGGTCGCCCTCCTCGCGGGCGCGGTCCTGCGCCAGCGCCTCGGCGAGCCCGGGGTCGGTGGAGGCGTCGACGTGCTCGATGTCCTCCTCGAGCCGGTTGTCGGACGAGTCGGCGGAGTGCCGGTCCGGGGTCTCGCTCACGCCGATCCCTCCTCGCGTGTCCGCTGCGGTGCCGGAGCGAGCGCCCGCAGCGAGCCTGCGAGCGCAGGGCGATCGCGACCAGCGAGCATTGCTCCGATTGCCTCGTACCTCGCCACCCCTGCGCGGGGGCTCCTCGCGCTCACGCGGCGTCTCCTTCGCTCTCGGGCGCGACGCCGGCCATCATCAGGCCGAGCACGTCGCGCGGGGTGTCGGCGGGCACGATGCCGACGACGCGACCGCGGTACATGACCATGATCCGGTCGGCCAGGGCCACCGCCTCGTCGAGCTCCGTCGACACCACGATGACCGGGATCCCCTGGTCGCGGGTCTCGACGATGCGCTTGTGGATGAACTCGATGGAACCGACGTCGACGCCGCGGGTGGGCTGGGCGGCCACGAGCAGGCGCAGGTCGCGGGACAGCTCGCGGGCGAGGACGACCTTCTGCTGGTTGCCGCCGGACAGGCGGCCGACGGGCAGGTCGATGCCGGTGGTGCGCACGTCGAACTCGTCGACCTTCTCGCGCGCGAACTCGTCGCGCAGGCCGAGCTGCAGCGAGCCCGCGCGGACGAACGGCGCGCCGTCGGTGCGGTCGAGGATGAGGTTCTCGGCGATCGTGAACTCGCCGACCAGACCGTCCGTGCTGCGGTCCTCGGGGACGAAGCCGACGCCGGCGTCCAGGACCTTGCGGACCGACCGCCCGCGCAGCTCCTCGCCGTCGAGACGGATCGAGCCCTGCAGGTCCGGGTGCAGACCGATCAGCGCCTCGGTGAGCTCGGTCTGCCCGTTGCCCTGCACACCGGCGATGACGAGGATCTCGCCTCCGCGCACCGAGAAGCTGACGTCGTCGACCACGATCTGGCCGTCGGGGCGCGCGACGACGAGGTTCTCCACGGCCAGCTCGTTCTCGCCGTGGCGGGCCGCCTCCTTGTCGACGGTCAGCTGCACCGCGCGGCCGACCATGAGGGAGGCGAGCTCGTTGTCCGGCGCGGTCGGGTCGGCCTCGCCGACGACCTTGCCGTGCCGGACCACCGTGATGCGGTCGGCGACCTCGCGGACCTCACGGAGCTTGTGGGTGATGAAGACGATGGCCTTGCCCTCGTCCTTGAGCTGGCGCATGATCGCCATCAGCTCGTCGGTCTCCTGCGGCGTGAGCACCGCCGTGGGCTCGTCGAAGACGAGCACCTGCGCGTCCCGGCTCAGGGCCTTGATGATCTCGACGCGCTGCTGGACGCCGACCGGGAGCTCCTCGACGACCGCGTCCGGGTCCACGTGGAAGCCGAACCGGTCCGCGGTGCTGCGGACGGTCTCCCGCGCGGCGGACAGGTCCAGGATGCCCGGGCCCGACGTCGTCTCGTGGCCGAGCATGACGTTCTCGGCGACGGAGAACACCGGCACGAGCATGAAGTGCTGGTGCACCATGCCGATCCCCGCGTTCATCGCGTCGCCGGGTCCTTCGAAGTCCTGCACCTCGCCGTCGAGGAGGATCTCGCCCTCGTCGGCGTCGTACAGGCCGTACAGGACGTTCATCAGCGTGGACTTGCCCGCGCCGTTCTCGCCCAGCAGACAGTGGATCTCACCCGGTTCGACCACCAGGTCGATGTGGTCGTTGGCCACCAGCGCACCGAAACGCTTGGTGATCCCACGCAGCTCGAGCCTCATCGCGGTCCGTCCCGCCCTTCCCTCACGGTTCTGGTGGCCAGCCTAGGTCGCACGGCGTGGCGGGACACGGTGAGCGCACCGTGCCCCGCCACGCCGGCGGTCATCCCGTCAGCGGGTCACTCGTCCAGGTAGGAGGTGACCTCGAGCTCGCCGTCGATGATCTGCTGCTGCAGGTCCTCGACCTCGCTCATCAGCTCGGGGTCGACCTCGTCCTCGAACTCGTGCAGCGGGGCCAGGCCCACGCCCTCGTTCTCGAGGGTGCCGATGTACGGCTCCGGGTCGAACTCCTCGGTGGCCGCGGTCATGAGCGCGTCGTGCGTGGAGACGTCCATCTTCTTGAGGATGGAGGTCAGCACGTACGGCTGGGTGCTCGGGTCGGTCTCGTAGAAGTCCGCGTCGACGCCGACGAGGGCGACGTCGCGGCCGGAGTCCTCGATGGCGGCGATCGCCGACTGGTAGATCGGGCCACCGACGGGCAGGATCACGTCGACACCCTGGTCCAGGATGTTCGTCGCCGTGGTCTTGGCGGTCTGGTTGGCCTCGAAGCCGCCGGTGAACGAGCCGTCCTCGCCGCCGGAGTAGCCGATGACCTCGACCTCGGCGTCGTTGCTCTCGTTGTAGTACTCGACGCCCTGCTTGAACCCGTCCATGAAGATCGTCACGGTCGGGAACGGCTGACCACCGAACGTGCCGACCTTGCCGGCCTCGGAGTAGCCGGCCGACAGGTAGCCGGCGAGGAACGCGGCCTCGGCCGTGTTGTACAGCAGCGGCTTGATGTTGTCGGCGTCCGCCTCACCGTCGAAGTCCGCGTCCGCGGCGTCGTCGACCAGGAAGTAGTCGATCTCCGGGTTGGCGTTCGCGGACTCGATGGTGTCCGCCGACAGGGCGAACCCGACCGAGACGATCGCGTCGCAGCTCTGGTCGACCAGCGACTGCAGGTTCGGCTGGAAGTCCGTCTCGGACTGCGACTGCACGTCGATGACGTCCTGGCCCAGCTCGTCGGCAGCCTGCTGGGTGCCCTCGAAGCTGAGCTGGTTGAAGCTCTTGTCGTCGAAGCCGCCCTGGTCGGAGACGATGCACGGCTGGTAGTCGACGGACTCGCTCTCCGCCGTCTCCGTCTCGGTGGTCTCCTCGGTGGGGGTCTCCTCCGGGGCCGCGCCGCATGCCGCGAGAGTCAGTGCCGCCGCGCCGGCGAGGGCGGTGAACTTGATCGCACTCTTCACCTGTCGCTCCTGTCGATGAGGGTGGGTGAGCACGGGCGCTCGCCCGTCTCACGATCAGAGATGGACAGACTAACCACGCACGGGCTCAGGACATGCCACGAGCACCTACCGTGGCCGAGTCGTTATCGAATGGGAACACCGCCGGAATGAGCCAGGTCACACCACGGCGCTCTCACCGGCAGGTTCTCATCCGAGAGCGACGCGCGCCAGCACACGGGCACCGATCGCGATCGCCCGTTCGTCGACCCGGAGGTCGCCCTGGTGGATGTCGTACCGGCGCTCCCCCGGGATCGCCGTGCCCAGCCGCGCCATCGCCCCGGGCACCTTCGTCAGGTACCAGGCGAAGTCCTCCCCGCCGAGCGACTGCTCGGTGAGCACGACGCCGTCCTCGCCGAGCACGGACGCTCCCGCAGCCTCGAGGACCGCGGTGACGTCGGCGTCGTTGTCCACCGGCGGGACGCCCCGGACGTGGTGCACGCTCACCTCGACGTCGTACGGGGCCACGACCTGCTCGACGGCGTCGAGCAGCACCTGGCCGGCCCGCTCCCACGCCCGCACGTCCAGGCAGCGCAGCGTGCCCTTGGCCACGCCGGTGGCGGGGATGGCGTTGTGCGCGTTGCCGGCCTCGACCGCACCCCACGTCAGGTTGACCCCGGAGCGCGGGTCCAGCCGGCGCCCCAGGACCGCCGGGACCTGGGTGATGACCTGGCCGAGGGCGTAGACGACGTCGCCGGTCAGGTGC
Organism: Isoptericola haloaureus; assembly: GCF_036689775.1. Taxonomy (NCBI): domain Bacteria; kingdom Bacillati; phylum Actinomycetota; class Actinomycetes; order Micrococcales; family Promicromonosporaceae; genus Isoptericola; species Isoptericola haloaureus. The sequence goes on from NZ_JBAGLP010000118.1 coordinate 129,515, forward strand.
GGCCGGGAGGTGTGACCGCCGCTCGAGGACAGGGTCACCGTGACCAGGTCCGAGGCGGAGGTGATCGGGCCGATGCGCGTCCCGAGCTGCCCGACGTCGAGCTTCGGCTCGGTGTGCACCGCCACGATCCGTGCGACGCCGTCGAGCACGCCCTGGGCGAGCACGTCGTGGGCGCCGCCCGGCATGATCTCCTCGGCCGGCTGGAAGATCAGCCGGACCCCGGACTCCAGCAGCCCCTCCTCGGCGAGCCGGGCCAGCGCCAGGCCGGCCCCGAGGACGACGGCGGCGTGCACGTCGTGGCCGCAGGCGTGCGCCACGCCCGGCACCGACGAGGCGAAGTCGCACCCGCACAGGTCGTCCAGCGGCAGCGCGTCGATGTCGGCGCGCACCGCCGTCCGCCCCCGCCCCGGCACCTCGGGACCGATGTCGCACGTCAGCCCGGTGCCCTCCAGCAGCCGGGGCTGCAGCCCGGCCGCCCGCAGCCGCTCGGCCAGCACCGCCGTCGTGCGGAACTCCTCGCGCGCCGTCTCGGGGTGGGCGTGCAGGTCGCGGCGCACCGCCACGAGCTCGTCCTCCAGCGTCGCGACGACCTCGTCCAGGCGCTCCCGGGCCGCGGCGCTCACAGCAGGTCCTCCCGCCCGTGGGCGCGGACGGCGTCGACCATGCTGCGCACCTGCTGGGCGCGGGCGCGTGTCGTGACCAGCACCGCGTCCGGGGTGTCGACCACCACGACGTCGTCGATCCCGAGCAGCGTCACGGTCCGGCCGCTCGCGGGCACCACGACGGACCCCGCGCTCTGGACGCGGACCACGTCGGCGCTGTCGCCGAGCACCTTCGAGCCGGCGTCGTCGTCGGCCGGCAGCAGGGCCGCCAGAGAGTTGAAGTCCCCGACGTCGTCCCACCCGAACGGCCCGGGGACCATCGCGACCCCACCGGCGGCCGCGACCGGCTCCGCCACGGCGTGGTCGATCGCGATCCTCTCCAGACCGGGCCACGTCTCGGCCAGCACCCGGTCGCGGTCCGAGGTGTCCCAGGCGGCCGCGATGCGGCGCAGACCGTCGTGCAGCGCCGGGCGCTGCTCGGCGAGGTGACCGAGCAGCACGTCCGTCGCGGCGACGAAGATCCCCGCGTTCCAGCGGTACTCGCCCGAGGCGAGGTACGCCCGCGCCGTCTCGGCGTCCGGCTTCTCGGTGAATCCGCTGACGTGCACGGCGCTGGGCGCTCCCGCGATCCCCAGCGGGTCGGCACCGTGGACGTACCCGAACGCCGTCGACGGGCGCGAGGCGGCGATGCCCACCGTCGTCACGTAGCCGGCCCGGGCGGCCTCCACGGCCTCGCGGACGGACCGCTCGAACTCCCGGGTGCCCGAGATCACCTGGTCGGCGGCGAAGGAGCCGAGGACGACCACCCCGTGACGCTGCTCCAGGACGGCCGCCGCCAGGCCGATCGCCGCCATGGAGTCCCGGGGGGACGGTTCGGCCAGCACCTGGTCCGCACCGAGCTCGGGCAGCTGGTCGCGCACGGCGTCCGCGTGCCGGGTTCCGGTGACCACGACGATGCCGTCAGGGCCCGCCAGCGGCGCGAGACGGTCGGCGGTGCCCTGGAGCAGACTCCGCCCGGAGCCGCTGAGATCGTGCAGGAACTTGGGGGCACCCGCCCGCGAAACCGGCCACAACCGGGTCCCGGAGCCTCCGGCGGGAATGACGGCACGGAATCCGGGGATGGCGGAAGAGGGCATGGACGCAGCATAGTGACGCCTGTCGAACCCGTGACGTGTCGCCTGTGGCGTCGATCACAGAATCGACGCGGGAATGCCGTTTTTCCGGCGGCCGTGACCCGATCGCGACCGGGTGTCACTACAGTGTCCTCACGTAACCCGCCCGCATCCGCCAATGGAGGCCCCCCGTGCCGACTGCCCCCGCTGGCACGCTCTACCGCGGCCGTGAAGGTATGTGGTCCTGGGTCGCGCACCGCGTGACCGGCGTGTCGATCTTCTTCTTCCTGCTCGTGCACGTGCTCGACACGTCGCTCGTGCGCGTCTCCCCCGAGGCGTACAACGCCGTCATCGGCACGTACCAGACGCCGATCATGGGGCTGGGCGAGGCCGGCCTCGTGGCCGCGATCGTCTTCCACGCGTTCAACGGTCTGCGCATCGCACTCGTCGACTACTGGTCGAAGGGCCCCCGCTACCAGCGCGTCATGCTCTGGGTCGTCCTCGGTCTGCTCGTCGTGACGATGGCCGGATTCCTGCCCCGCCACCTGATGAACGTGTTCGGAGCCAGCTGATGACCACCCAGACCGACATCCCCACCCCGCGCTCCCCGTACGTGCGCCGCAAGACCACCCGGGGCAACTTCGAGCTGTACTCCTGGGTCTTCATGCGGGCCTCCGGCGTCGTCCTCGTGGTGCTCGTCTTCGGCCACCTCTTCGTGAACCTCATGGTCGGCGACGGCGTCAAGGCCATCGACTTCGCCTTCGTCGGCGGCAAGTGGTCGAGCCCGTTCTGGCAGATCTGGGACCTGCTGATGCTCTGGCTCGCCATGATCCACGGCACCAACGGCGTGCGGACGATCATCAACGACTACGCCCAGCGGGACCTCACCCGCGGCGTGCTCAAGAGCCTGCTGTACCTGGCGTTCACGATCACCGTGGTGCTCGGCACGCTGGTGATCTTCACCTTCGAGCCCTGCCCGCCGGACGCCCCGGCCGAGCTGCTCGCCTCGTTCTGCACGGCCTGAGCCCGCGCACCACCCCAGCCCGCTGAACCACCACCGTCCGCAGGAGGCATCGGAACCGATGCAGACCCACCAGTACGACGTCGTCATCGTCGGCGCAGGCGGCGCCGGCATGCGCGCGGCGCTCGAGGCGTCGAAGGGCGCCCGCACCGCGGTCATCTCCAAGCTGTACCCCACGCGTTCCCACACCGGCGCCGCCCAGGGCGGCATGTGCGCCGCCCTGGCGAACGTCGAGGAGGACAACTGGGAGTGGCACACCTTCGACACCATCAAGGGTGGCGACTACCTCGTCGACCAGGACGCCGCGGAGGTGATGGCCAAGGAGGCCATCGACGCCGTGCTCGACCTGGAGCGCATGGGTCTGCCGTTCAACCGCACGCCGGAGGGACGGATCGACCAGCGCCGCTTCGGCGGGCACACCCGCAACCACGGTGAGGCGGCCGTGCGCCGCGCCTGCTACGCCGCGGACCGCACGGGTCACATGATCCTGCAGACGCTGTACCAGAACTGCGTGAAGCAGGACGTCGAGTTCTACAACGAGTTCTACGTCCTGGACCTGCTCACCGACCACGACCTGACCACGGAGGACATCGAGGACGGCGCCGAGGTCAACGCCACCGGCGTGGTCGCCTACGACCTGGCCACGGGCGAGCTGCACGTCTTCCAGACCAAGGCGGTCGTGTTCGCCACCGGCGGCGCGGGCAAGATCTTCAAGACGACGTCGAACGCCCACACCCTCACCGGTGACGGCATGGCGCTGGCCTACCGCCGCGGCCTGCCGCTGGAGGACATGGAGTTCTTCCAGTTCCACCCGACGGGTCTGGCCGGCCTGGGCATCCTGCTGTCGGAGGCGGCCCGCGGCGAGGGCGGCATCCTGCGCAACGCCGACGGCGAGCGGTTCATGGAGCGCTACGCGCCGACCATCAAGGACCTGGCGCCCCGCGACATCGTCGCCCGGTCGATGGCCAACGAGGTCCGCGAGGGTCGCGGCGCCGGCCCGAACAAGGACTACGTCCTGCTCGACCTGACGCACCTCGAGCCGGCGCACATCGACGCCAAGCTGCCGGACATCACCGAGTTCGCCCGCACCTACCTCGGCATCGAGCCGTACACCGAGCCGGTGCCCGTCTACCCCACCGCGCACTACGCGATGGGCGGCGTGCCCACGAACATCAAGGGCGAGGTCCTGCGCGACGGCCACAACGTCGTCAAGGGGCTGTACGCCGCCGGCGAGGTCGCCTGCGTCTCCGTGCACGGGTCCAACCGCCTCGGCACGAACTCCCTGCTCGACATCAACGTCTTCGGCAAGCGCGCCGGCCGCTCGGCCGCCGCGTACGCGCAGACCGTCGAGCAGCACCTGCCGATCGTCGAGGGGCCGACGGCACGCGTCGAGGCGCAGCTGTCCGAGATGCGCGACCGCCCCGACGGCGAGCGCGTCGCCGACGTGCGCCAGGCGCTGCAGGAGACGATGGACGCCAACGCGCAGGTCTTCCGCACCGACGAGTCGCTGAACAAGGCCGCCGCCGACATCCGCGAGCTGCAGAAGCGGTACCGCAACGTGTCGGTCCAGGACAAGGGCTCGCTGTTCAACACGGACCTGCTGGAGGCGATCGAGCTGGGCTTCCTGCTCGACATCGCCGAGGTCACCGTCGTCGCCGCGCTCAACCGCCGCGAGTCCCGCGGCGGTCACTACCGCGAGGACTTCCCGGACCGGGACGACGACAACTACATGCTGCACACGATGGCGTACCGCCGTCCGACGTCGGCTCCCGACGCCGCCGACGGGCACGTCGCGGGCTACTTCGACCACGTCGAGGACTTCGGGGACTACAAGGTCGTCCTGGGGTCCAAGCCCGTCACCATGACGCGCTACGAGCCGATGGAGCGGAAGTACTGATGACTGCTGTTCTCGAGAACTCGACCGACACCTCAGGCTCCGAGGCGCAGGCCGGCGCCGTGTCGTCCTTCCAGGTGACCCTGAAGATCCGCCGGTACAACCCGGAGGTCGCTGCCGAGGCGTACTGGGAGGAGCACACGGTGACCGCGCACGGCACCGACCGTGTGCTGGACGCCCTGCACAAGATCAAGTGGGAGCTCGACGGCTCGCTGACGTTCCGGCGCTCCTGCGCGCACGGCGTGTGCGGCTCGGACGCGATGCGGATCAACGGCCGCAACCGTCTGGCGTGCAAGACGCTGCTCAAGGACATCAACCCGGACAAGCCGATCGTCGTCGAGGCCATCAAGGGCCTGCCGGTGCTCAAGGACCTCGTGGTCGACATGGAGCCGTTCTTCGCCTCCTACCGCGAGATCATGCCGTTCCTCATCACGTCGGGGAACGAGCCGAGCAGGGAGAACATCCAGTCCCAGGCGGACCGCGACCGGTTCGACGACACCACCAAGTGCATCCTGTGCGCCGCGTGCACGTCGTCCTGCCCGGTCTTCTGGACCGACGGCCAGTACTTCGGCCCGGCGGCGATCGTCAACGCGCACCGGTTCATCTTCGACTCCCGCGACCAGGGCGGCACCCAGCGCCTGGAGGTCCTCAACGACAAGGAGGGCGTGTGGCGCTGCCGCACGACCTTCAACTGCACCGAGGCCTGCCCGCGCGGCATCGAGGTCACCAAGGCGATCCAGGAGGTCAAGCGGGCGATGATCACCCGCGCCTTCTGATCCTCACGTCCCGGCGGGAGAGGGAGAGCCCCGCACGGTCGCGTTCACGGGCGCTGCGCGCCCTCCACTTCGGGGACGACGACCGTGCGAGGCTCTCCCTCTCCCGCTGTCGTCGTCTCCCCCAGGGAGGCAATCCTCCGGCCAGGGAGGCCGCAGGTCCGGCGAGGTAGGCAACCTTGCGGCGAGGTAGCGCGAGCCCGACGCCGCGCGCGATCAGGAGTAGATGCCGCGGCGTACGCCGCGGACGACCGGACTGTACGGCTTGCCGCTGCCGGCGCCCTGAGCGACCAGCCGGTCGACCTCCTCCTGGTGCCGCATCGCCGCGAGCTCGGCCTCGGCGCGAGCGATCTCGTCCATCCGCGGCGGGTCGTACATCCAGGCGCAGACCATCAGCAGCATCCGGGACAGGAAGTTGGCCAGCAGCAGGATCGTCCCGATGGTGACGAACGAGCCGAGCACGACGTTGCTCGACACGCTCGACGTCACCAACGACGTCCCGGCGTAACGCAGGGCACCCGAGGCCAGCCCTGCCAGGAGGCACCCGATCACGAGGTCGCGGGTGCGCCGCGGCCGCACCTGCCCGACCACCCGGACGATCAGGTACACCACGACGGCGTCGAGCACGACAGCGACACCCAGGCTCCCGAAGCGGAGGAGCTCGACGAGGGCCTGTGAGTTCCCGAGCCAGTTCGTGAGCTGGCTCCTGACCGTCTGGGCCAGGATGCTGGCAGCGGCCGTCACGACGATCATCGCACCGAGCACGACGAACCCGACGAGCTGCCAGACCTTGGCCATCACCGGGTTCACTCCGACGACGGGGGCGTCGAACATGGAGCGAACCGAGTGCCGCAGGGCACCCATGAAGCTGATCGCGGTCCAGAGCAGCACGACGGTGGCGATGAGAGTCGCCGTGTTCCAGATGTCCTCGACGACCAGGTCGTCCGGGTCGAGCTGCTGCGGGCCGTCGCCGATCAGGCCGGGCAACCACAGCTCGATCTGGTCGGTCACCGCCGCCATCAGCTCGGGCCGGCTGCCCAGGGTCGCCGAGAACACGGAGAACCCGATCGTCAGGCTCGCACCGATGGCGAAGATCGCCGAGTACGCGATCCCGCCGGAGAGCAGGTTCCCGCGGCGGGCCATGTACCACTGGACGGCACGGACCTCACGCCGGTCCTTGACCCAGCCGACCAGGCGGGTCGCCCGGTCCTTCCACCGTTCGATACGCTCCGACACGGTCTCGACCCTAGCGGCGCACGGCGGAGTCGGCAGCGCCACGACGGGCGACGACGCCCGGGTCGGCGGGTCAGAGCATCCGGAGGTACTCGCGCCCGCCGCGCAGCTCGTAGGAGCGCTGCGGACGCCACACGCCGTCGTCGCCGTGCTCGTACTGCCATATCGCGGACACGTCGAAGACGGCCTCGAAGTCGGCCATCTCCGTGAAGGCCCGGTCGAGGGCGTCGTCGGGGACCTCGTGGGCGATGGTGACGTGCGGGTGGTAGTTGAACCGCAGGTCCTGGGCGAGCACCCCGGACCTGGTCTGCTGCTCGAGCAGCTCGCACTCGGCGATGCCCTCGGCGAGCGAGACGAAGACGACCGGCGAGACGGGGCGGAACGTCCCGGTGCCGCGCAGGTGGACCCGGAAGGGCGGCATCTCGTCCGCGATCTTGCCGAGGTGCTCCCCCACCGACGGCATGTCGGCACGGTCCACGACCGTCGGTCCGATGACGGTGATGTGCGGCGGGATCACCTGGGCGAGCGGGTCGTCGAACTCCGCCCGGGCCTCCTGCAGGCGCGCGGCGTAGGGATCCGGCACCGCGATCGCGATACCGATGCGGAGCTGGTCAGGACCTCGTGCCGGGATCCTCACCGGTGACCCCGGGGCAGCAGGCCGAAGCGGTCGAAGAGCCGGTCGCGCACGCCGCCGGCGATCTCCCGGGCCCGGGCGGCGCCGTCGTCGAGCACCTTGTCCAGCTCGGCGGGGTCGGACAGGTAGGTGTTCGCCCGCTCCTGGAACGGCTCGAGGAAGGCCACGACGGCGTCGGCCAGGTCGACCTTGAGGTACCCGTAGCCGCGGCCGTCGTACTCGGCGGCGATGTCGTCGACCCCGCGGCCGGTGACGGCGGAGTAGATCGACAGCAGGTTGGAGACGCCGGGCTTGGCCTCGCGGTCGAAGTAGACGGCGTAGGAGTCGTCGGCGTCGGTGACGGCCGACTTGATCGCCTTGGCAGCCTTCTTCGGGTTCTCCAGCAGCCAGATGACCCCCTTGCCGCCCGCGTTCGACTTCGACATCTTCGCGGTCGGGTTCTGCAGGTCCTGGATCTTGGCGGTGGCGGTGACGATGTGGGCGTCGGGCACGACGGCGGTGCCCGCCCCGAAGCGGGCGTTGAGGCGCTCGGCCAGGTTCCGGGTCAGCTCGAGGTGCTGGCGCTGGTCCTCGCCGACCGGGACGAGGGCGGCGTCGTAGACGAGGATGTCGGCCGCCATCAGCACCGGGTAGGTGAACAGCCCGACCGTGGTCCCCTCGGTCCCCTGCCGCGCCGACTTGTCCTTGAACTGGGTCATCCGGCTGGCCTCGCCGAACCCGGTCTGACAGCTCAGCAGCCAGGCGACCTCGGTGTGCTCCGGCACGTGCGACTGCACGAACAGGGCCGACCGGGCCGGGTCGACGCCGCCGGCCAGGTACTGCGCGGCCGTCGCGCGGGTCCGCTCCCGCAGCGCCGCGGGGTCCGGGTTGACGGTGAGCGCGTGCAGGTCCACCACGCAGTAGAGCGCCTGGTAGTCGTCCTGCAGGGCCACCCACTGCGTCAGGGCACCCAGGTAGTTGCCCAGGTGCAGCGACGAGTCGGTCGGCTGCATGCCGGACAGGATGCGAGGACGGGATCCGGACTGCGCGCCCGGTGCGGTGGGGAGGTCGGACATGGTCTTCATTCTGGCAGGTCTGGCGGGTGCGCCTGAATCACCCGGGATGTCGGACGTGACGGTCTTGCGAGGGAGCGCGGTCACTACGTGGCTTCGTCGTCGAACGGTGCAGGACCGGACGACGGCGGCCCGTTCGGCGTCGCGGGCACGGCGGCCGACCCGGCACCCGCGACCCCGGCCGCCCCGGCGGCACCGGCACCGGCCGCGCGGGCGGTGCGGTTCGCGGCGCTGCGGTTCGCGGCGGTGCGCGTCGGCGCCGGGTCGTCGTCCAGCAACGCTTCCTTGACGATGCGCCGCGGGTCGTACTGCCGCGGGTCGAGCTTCTGCCAGTCCACGTCGCGGAGCTCGTCGCCGAGCTCGTCGTCGACCCGGCTCTTGGCGTCCCGCAGCAGCACCTTGCCCTGGCGGACCAGACCGCCGAGCTGTGCGGCGTAGCGGGGCAGGCGCTCGGGCCCGATGAGCACGAGCGCCAGCACGATGATGACGACGAGCTCGCCCCCGTTGATCCCGAAGACTCCCACGGCGAACAGCCTAGCCCGTGGCGCGGCGCGACCGGTACGGCGCCGGCGTCACTCGCTCGCCCGCTCCTGCAGCACGACGCGCACCTCGCGCTCCTCGCCGTCGCTGCGGACGCGCAGGGTGACGGCGTCACCCGGCTGGCGTGCACGGATCGCCACGATGAGCTCGTCGCTGCGGGACACCGGGCGGCCGTCGATCGCCAGGATGACGTCACCGGCGCGGACCCCGGCCAGGTCCGCCGGACCGTCCGGCGTCACGGGCGGGATGCCCTGCTGGGCCTCGGACGACACCTGGACGCCCTCCCCGGAGTAGGAGGTGTCCAGCAGCACGCCGATCACGGGGTAGGTCGCCTGACCGGTCTCGATGAGCTGCTCCGCCGTCGTGCGGGCCTGGTTGGCCGGGATGGCGAACCCGAGGCCGATGCTCCCGGTGGCCTGCGTGGCACCGGGCGGCTGGGCGATCGCGGAGTTGATGCCCACGACCTCGCCGTCGGCGTCGACGAGCGGCCCGCCGGAGTTGCCGGGGTTGATCGCGGCGTCGGTCTGGATGGCGTCGATGAACGCGGTCGTCGCCTGGTCCCCGGCCTGCACGGGACGGTGCAGCGCGCTGACGATCCCGGCGGTGACCGTGGAGTCGAGGCCCAGCGGTGCGCCGACGGCCAGCACGGCGTCCCCGACCACGACGTCGTCCGAGTCGCCCAGCACGAGCGGCGTCAGCCCGTCGACGTCGATCTTGACCACGGCCAGGTCGTAGTCGGGGGTGCTCCCGACGACCTCGCCCGCGTGCTCGGAGCCGTCGGAGAGGACGACGACCACGTCGCCGCCCCCTCCGCCGGCGGTGACCACGTGGTCGTTGGTCAGGATGTAGCCGTCCTCGCGCAGCACGAAGCCCGAGCCCGAGGACCCGCGGCCCCCGGCACCGGAGATCTCCAGCGAGACCACCGACGGCAGCACCTCGGCCGCGATGGCCGCGTGCGAGTCCGCCGGGCGGGAGTCGTCGGCGCCGTCGTCCTGCGACCCGGGGCTGACCGGCAGGTCGGCGCTGACGGGGGCCTCGTCCTGGGCGCCGCCGGCGATCCGGTCGCCGAGCACGCCACCGACCAGGCCGACCGCGAGCGCCAGGACCAGGATCACGGCCGTGCGTCCGGCGCCGAGCCGGGCCGGCCGCCGGGACGCCGGTGCGCCCCCGGCCGGGGTGCCCGCGGGCTGCGGCGCCGACGGCGGGGTGTCCGCGACCGGGGCCGACGACGGCGCGGCGGCCGGGGCCGACGGCGGGGGCGCGGGCTGCGCGGCCACCGGCGGTGCGGGGTCGGGCCGGCGGGCCGGGGGCTCCGGGGAGGCGAAGAGGTCGGGATCCTGGGGTGTCATGGAAGGGTGAGAGCTCCTGTCACGGTCGACCAGCCACGAGTGATCTGGGGCAGGACGCCCCCGTCGTAGTCACGTTCGGGGAAAGCAGCGACGACCTCGGACAGGACGTCGTCGGGAGCGTCCGTCGTGACCTCCACGACGACGTCGCCGACCTGCCAGGCGACGTGCCAGGGGTCCTGGGACAGCACGACGACGTCACCGCGCCCGGCGACCTCGGTCCGCTCCGTCGCCCCGGTCCCCGCCGCCAGCCGGCCCTGCTGCTGGCGGACGACCACGGGCCCGTCGGGGCCGGCCAGGTCGATCTCGCACGCCGTCGGGCCGGTGCGCACGGCCACCACCTCGTAGCCCGGCGGCAACGACGACGGCGCCACGAACCCCGCACGGCCGAGCCCGGCCTCGGTCACCGTGTCGCCGGACGCGCCACCCGCCCCCGCCAGGGTGGTCAGGGCGGCGACGCGCGAGCTGTCGGGGGTGACCACGGGTGCCTGGCCGAGCACGAACAGGGCACAGCCGAGCACGCCCGCTCCCCCGGCGCCCACGAGCGCGACCCGGCGGCGGCGCCGTCGTCGCTCGGCGCCCAGGACGTCGCCGGTCAGGGGCGGGTGCCACGCCTCGGGTGCGGCCCACCCGGTGTCCCGGTCGGGGGCCCGCAGGGGGTCGCCGTCGGCGGGTGGGATGGAGGCCGAGAGGTCCAGGAGCCGCTGGGTCAGCTCCGCCGTCGGGGTGACGTCGCCGGCGGCGGCGAGGTGCCGGCGCGCGGACCGTGCCGTCTCGAGCTCGGCGGCGCAGAGCGCGCAGCACGCCACGTGCGCCAGGGCACGCTCGGCCTCGGCCGGCGGCAGCTGGCCGTCGGCCAGCGCGCTGACGCGGTCGCCGAGGTGGGCGCTCATCGCCGCACGTCCCCGCGTCGGTGCTCCAGCGAGTCGCGCAGCTGGGCCCGCGCGCGGTGGATCCGCGAGCGCACCGTGCCGATCTTGATGCCCAGGGTGACCGCGATCTCCTCGTAGCTGAGACCTTCGATGTCGCACAGGACGACGGCGGCGCGGTACTCGGGTCGCAGGCCGTCGAGGGCGGCCTGGACGTCGTGGTCGAGGTTGCCGTGCTCGAAGCCGCGCTCGGGCCGGCCGCGGTCGTCGGTGGACTGGACCCGCGAGGCGTCCTCGCCCATGGCCTCGAAGCGGATCCGCTTCTTGCGGCGGACCTGGTCCAGGAAGAGGTTGGTCGTGATGCGGTGCAGCCAGCCCTCGAAGGTGCCGGGGGTGTAGCTGGACAGCGACCGGAACACCCGCAGGAACGTCTCCTGCGTCAGGTCCTCGGCGTCCTGCCGGTCACCGGTCAGACGGTAGGCGAGCCGGTACACGCGCGCGGAGTGCTCCCGGACGATCTCGTCCCAGGTCGGGGGCACCCACGAGGCGGTGTCGGACTCCACGGTCTTGGTCATCACGGTCATCGTCCCATGCGAACGTGTGAGCAACCTGAGAGGTTCCCACGTACGATCTGCCCAGCGATCAAGGGGGCCGTGTCATCTTCACCGAGGCGGAGGCCCAGGACGACCGCGAGGTCGCCTGGACGTTCAGCGAGTCGTTCCTCACCGAGGACGCCACGCTGCTGCGCGCCCGGGAACGGGCGGCCTCGCTGGGGTGCGCGACGGTCTCCCCCGGGACCGGGGCGCTGCTGCGGGTCGTCGCGGCGGCGGCGCAGGCGCGGACCGCGGTCGAGATCGGCAGCGACGCGGGCGTCACGGCCCTGTGGATGCTGCGCGGCATGCTGCCGGACGGCGTCCTGACCACCATCGACCCGGACGCGGCGCGGCAGCGTGCCGCGAAGACGGCGTTCGCGGACGAGGAGGTGGCGTCCTCGCGCACGCGGGTGATCACCCGCCCGCCGCTGGACGTGCTGCCGCGACTGACGGACGGCGCCTACGACCTGGTGCTGGTCGCGGTCGACCCCCTCGTGCTGGCCCCGCACGTCGAGGCGGCGGTCCGGCTGCTGCGCGAGGGGGGCGTGCTGGGGATCGTCGACCCGGCGCTCAGCGGGCGGGTCGCCGACCCGACGCGGCTCGAGGCACCCACCGTGGCGGTCCGGGAGACGGCGCACGCCGTCCGCGCGGACGAACGCCTGGTACCGGCGATGGTCCCGACCGGCGACGGGCTGCTGCTCGCGGTGCGCCGCGCACCGCGGCACCCGTCCGCCTGAACGACGAGGCGGGCGCGGGACGGGAGCCACACCCGTCCCACGCCCGCCTGTCACGGGAGTGCTGCAGACGTCGTCAGCCGACGACGCCCTGGAGGGCCTCGCCCAGCTCGCCGGCCTCGGTCGCGTTCAGCTCGACGACCAGCCGACCACCGCCCTCCAGCGGAACACGCATGACGATGCCGCGTCCCTCCTTGGTGACCTCGAGGGGCCCGTCGCCCGTCCGCGGCTTCATCGCAGCCATGTGTGGCTCTCCATTCCGTTGTCCGGTTCCTCCGCCCCCGCACCCGCACGGTGCCGGATGAGGTGCGTCTCACCATTCTACTGTCCGCCCCGGGCGACCAACGTCAGGCCAGGCCGCGCTGCGCGACCCGTGGAGGCGCCTCGTCACGGACCGCCGCCACCATCTCCAGGGCCTGCCGCGTGGCCGCGACGTCGTGGCTGCGGAACACGCGGGCACCGTGCCAGGCGGCGAGGGCCGTGGCCGCGAGGGTGCCCGCCAACCGGTCGTCGGGAGGCAGGTCGAGGGTCTCGCCGACGAAGTCCTTGCGGCTGAGCGCCATGAGCACCGGGTACCCGAGGGCGGTCAGCGCATCGGTCCGGCGCAGCAGGTGCAGCGAGTGCCAGGTGTTCTTGCCGAAGTCGTGCGTCGGGTCGACGAGCACGGACGACGGCGGCACGCCGCAGGCGACGGCACGGTCGGCGGCCGCACGCAGCGTGGCGAGCACGTCGCGGGTGACGCCGTCGCGCGGATCGCCGCCGTCGGCTCCCTCCGGCGTCGGGTAGGACACGCGGTACGGGTCGGTGCGGGGCAGGGCTCCTCCGGTGTGGGAGCAGACGACGCCGACCCCGGCGGCGCCGGCGACCTCGACGAGCCCCGGGTCGTGACCGGCCCAGGTGTCGTTGATGAGGTCGGCGCCGGCCTCGATCGCGGCCCGGGCCACGCCGGCGCGCCACGTGTCGACGCTGAGCAGCAGGTCGGGCAGCTCGGCCCGGACCTTCGCCACGAACGGCACGACCCGCTCGATCTCCTCGGACTCGCTCACCGCGGGCCCCGTACCGGCGCGCACCCCGCCGACGTCGAGGATCGCGGCCCCGTCGGTCCAGGCGGCGTGGGCGGCGTCCAGGGCCGCGCCGTCGTCGGCCAGCCGCGCCGGGGCGTAGAAGGAGTCGGTGGTGCGGTTGACGATCGCCATCACCACGGGGCGCAGCACGCCGTCGGCGTCCCGGCCGACCTCGCGGCCGCGCAGGACGAGCGGCGCCCCCGCCGGTGGGATCACGTGCGGAACTCGGCGGCCAGCGCCCGCCCGCGTTCGATGACGTGCGAGACGGCCTCCTCGGCCGTGTCGGTCACGTGCAGCAGGTCCAGGTCGGCCGGGTTGATCATGCCGCGGTCGACGACGGCGGTGCGCAGCCACTCGAGCAGCCCGCCCCAGTAGTCGCTGCCGACCAGCACGACGGGGAAGCCGGTGACCTTGTGCGTCTGGACGAGCGTGAGGGCCTCGAAGAGCTCGTCGAAGGTGCCGAAGCCACCCGGCAGGACGACGAACCCCTGGGCGTACTTGACGAACATCGTCTTGCGGGCGAAGAAGTAGCGGAAGCTCACGCCGCGGTTGACGTGCGGGTTCATCCCCTGCTCGAACGGCAGCTCGATCCCCAGCCCGATGGACGTGCCGCCGGCCTCCGCCGCGCCCTTGTTGGCGGCCTCCATGATGCCGGGGCCCCCGCCGGTGATCACCGAGTACCCCGAGGAGACGAGCAGCTTGCCGATCTGCTCACCGAGCACGTAGTCCGGGTGGTCCGGGGCGGTGCGTGCCGAGCCGAACACCGAGACCGCCGGGCCGACCTCGGCCAGCGCCCCGAAACCCTCGACGAACTCGGCCTGGATACGCATCACGCGCCACGGGTCCGTGTGGACCCACTCGGTCCCCTCCCCCGGAGCCAGCAGCCGCTGGTCCGTGGTCGAGTCCGGGATCTGCGTGCCCCGCAGCAGGACCGGTCCCTTGCGGTATCCGCGGCCGGATTCCGGGACGCCGTCGTCGGTACGTTCGCTCATACCTCGAGCGTAGGCCGACCCGACCGGTGGTGGCAGCGGGTGAACTCTGCGTCCCGGAGTGTGTGCCCGCGGCGACCATGGGTACGCTTCGCTCGGATGTGACATTCGCCACCTCTGCCGATGGCGGCAGCCCGGACGGGTCAGACAGGAATCAGATGCGCACCAGGAGTTCCCACCGCAAGGACGCCACCGCTCCTCGTTCCCGGTTCTCCGGCCCCGTCGCCGCTCTCGCCTCGGCGGCGCTCGCGCTGGGTTCCGTGGTCGCGCTGAGCACGCCGGCGGCCGCTGTCGACAGCTCCTTCGAGATCGACGGGAACCAGATCACCGAGGGCGGCATCGACTGGCAGACGGTCGGTCCGGACGTCGTGCCCGACCCGATCGGCAACGACGACGACACCACGTTCGCCGGCTCCAACGTCGAGGATCCGATCAACCCCAACAACGGCTGGCCGAACTGGGGCACCGGCAACCCGGCCACCAACTCGGGCAAGTCCGACCTCGGCAACGTCCTGGTGTACAGCGAGATCGCCGAGGAGGGCGGGGACTACACCCAGTGGCTGCACCTCGGCTGGGACCGCGACGGCGACTCCGGCACGGTGAACTACTACGTCGAGCTCAACCAGGAGCCCAACCTCGACGCGATGAACCCCGACCGGAGCGTGGGTGACATCCGGATCGTCGTCGAGGAGGACGGCAACAGCGACCTCGCCTGCGTCGGCGTCGACACCTGGGACGGTGCGGACTGGACCGATCGGCAGGCGTGCACGGGCGACGTGGCAGCCGTGGCGGTCAACACCGGCCCGATCGTCGACTACTTCGACTCGCCCAACGCCGTGGCCGGGATCATCACCGCCGACCGGTTCGTCGAGGCGTCCCTGAACCTCACCGAGCTCGGCATCGGCGACGTCTGCCCGGCCGCCGGCTTCAGCACGCTGAACATGCGCACCCAGACCGGCGAGTCGCAGCTGTCCGCGCTCAAGGATCTCGCCACCGGCGAGATCGACGTGCAGAGCCTGTGCTCGGAACTGACGATCCTCAAGGAGAGCGAGGACGGCACCCCGCTGCCCGGCGCGACCTTCGAGATCACCCCGAACCCCGACGGGGAGGGACCCGACCCGCTCGAGTTCACCACCGGCGAGGACGGCACCTTCACCTTCGACGAGATCGGCGAGGACGCCTGGGGGGTGGAGTACACGGTCACCGAGATCGCCGCCCCGGACGGCTACCTGCTGCCGCCCCCCGACGAGCGGTCGCAGACGATCACGATCGGCCCCGCGGAGTCGGCGTCGCTGACGTTCGTCGACCCGATGCCGTGGGAGCCGCTGGAGATCGACGTCACGGCCGAGCAGTTCGTCACCCGCACCTGGGAGAACGACAAGCAGGTCGACGGCGACGACGTCCTGCTGCTGCCGGCCGACCAGGAGTCCGTCGAGCTCGACTACGTCGTCGAGGTGTTCTGGAGCGACACGATGCTCGAGGAGGGCGGCCGTACCGTCACGGTCACGGTCGACAACCCCAACGAGGACCCCGTCACCGGCAACCTGAGCGTCGACCTCAACGGCGAGCTCTGCAGCTACGCCGGCACCGACCTCGACGCGTGGGAGAACGAGTTCGCCCCCGGTGAGACCGTCCTGGACGTCGTCTGCGACGACCCGCCACTGAACGGCGAGGTCGACGCCACCGTCACCTGGGACCGCGGCGTCTACCCGCAGACCCAGGACGACGTCGACGACCCGGAGAACGCTCCCCAGGGCGAGGCGACCGACAGCACCGTGATCGTCACCACCGACAACGGGCTGCCGGCCGTGGACGTCTGGGACGACTTCACCAACCCCGACCTGCCTCCGACGTACCTCGGCACGGTCCAGGCCACCGAGGACGCGGGCTCCGAGGAGTTCCCGGTCTCCCAGGTGATCGAGGTCCCGCTGGGCGAGTGCATCGAGGTGGTCAACGACGGCTACATCGTCGAGGTGGAGGCAGGCGCCGACGGCGACCGCATCGACTCCGCCACCGAGGTCGTCGACATCTGCCGCGAGGAGGGGGCCGACCTGACCATCTACAAGGAGGACGCCGACGGCAACCCGCTGCCCGGTGCGACCTTCGAGATCAGCCCGAACCCGGTCGACCCGGTTGGCGACGACCCGCTGGAGTTCACCGTCGACGAGAACGGCGTGTACGTGTTCGAGGAGGTCGTCTACTTCGGTGAGTACACCGTCACGGAGATCACGGCCCCCGAGGGCTACTTCCTGCCGGCCGAGCGTAGCCAGGTGGTCACGCTGGCGCCGGGGTCCGACGAGACGCTCACCTTCGTCGACCCGCTGATCTGGGAACCGCTGGACATCGACGTCGACGCGACGCAGTACATCACCCGGTTCTGGGCGAATGACAAGGAGGCCGACGCCACCACGATCGACCTGCGGGCCGACGAACCCTCGGCCACGATCAACTACACGATCGAGGTCACCGAGAGCGACGAGTTCCTCAGCCCGACGGCGGACCCGGCCCGGTCGGTCACGGTCACGGTCGACAACCCCAACGCCGACCCGGTCACGGGCATGCTCACCGTCGAGCTCGACGGTGAGTTCTGCCAGTACGAGGGCACCGAGCTCGACATGTGGGAGAACGAGTTCGCCAGCGGCGAGACCGTCCTGTCGGTCGTCTGCGAGGACCCGCCGCTGTACGGCACGGTCGACGCGACCGTCACCTGGGACCGCGGGGTCTACCCGCAGACGCAGGACGACGTCGACGACCCGGAGAACGCCCCGCAGGGTGAGGCGTCTGCCAGCTTCGACCTCGAGGACGGGACCTTCGACACCGGCATCCAGTCGGTGGACGTCTGGGACGACTTCACCGACCCCGACGAGGCGCCCGAGTTCCTGCAGACCGTCACGTCACAGGGCGAGGCGACCACCACGACCATCGAGTTCTCGAAGGAGATCGAGGTCGCACAGGGCGAGTGCCTCGACGTCGACAACACCGCGTACATCGTCGAGACCGGCGACGGCGCCGACGGTGACCGGATCGACGAGGACAGCGCCTCGGTGACGATCTGCCGTGACGCCCCCGCCGAGCTGAGGATCGTCAAGGCCGCCCAGAAAATCACCGAGGACGAGGACGACGTCTACCTCCCCGGTGCCACCTTCGAGATCATGCCGAACCCGCTCGACCCGGAGAGCGAAGACCCGCTGGTCGTCGTGACCGGTGAGGACGGGACGTACACGATCGAGGAGATCGCCGACTTCGGCGAGTACACGGTCACCGAGACCGCGGCTCCCGAGGGCTACCTCCTGCCGGCGAACCCCACCAGGACGGTCGAGCTGCTCGAGGGCGAGACCACCGAGGTCTACTTCGTCGATCCGCTGGCCTGGGAGCCGCTGGGCATCGAGGTGATGGGCGAGGGCGAGCAGTTCGTCAGCCGCACCTTCACCGTCGACAAGGAGGCCGAGACGCACCCGACGACCCTGCCGGCCGACCAGGCCCAGGCCACCGTCGAGTTCGTGGTGCAGGTCGTCCAGGGTCCGACGACCCTCGACGACGCCACCCTGCAGGCCTCGGTGGAGGTGTCCAACCCGAACGACAACCCGGTGATGGGTACCGTCGCTGCGACGTTCGAGGACGTGGCCTGCCTGATCGACGCCGAGGACGCCGACGAGGCGACGGACGGGCTCCAGTTCTTGTTCCCGTCCGGCGACAGCCTCATGACGCTGACGTGCGAGAACGTGAACGACTTCGAGGGCACCCTCGCGGCGACCGTCACCTGGGACCTCGCGGAGTACCCGCAGACCCAGGAGCAGGTCGACGAGCCGGAGAACGCCGGGGAGGGCAGCGCGTCCGACGCGATCGACATCGACCCGAGCGTCACCGACAACGGCCCGACGTCGGTGGAGGTCTGGGACGACTTCTCCACCCCGGACCTCGCCCCGACGGTGCTCGGGACCGTCGACGCGACGGAGCCCGGAGCGGTGACCGAGTTCCCGGTCAGCACGACGGTCACGGTCGGCCAGGGCGAGTGCCTGGACGTCACCAACGAGGCCTACCTCCTCGACGGGGACACCGAGCTCGACCGCGACTTGGCCTCCGTGGAGATCTGCCGCGACGTCCCGGTGACGCCCCCGCCGACGCCGCCGCTGCCGCGGACCGGTGCCGACACGGCGATGGCGGTCATCGCCACCCTGCTGCTCATCGGTACCGGCGCCGGGATGCTCTACCTCCGCCGCCGTAGCAGCAACGGCTGATCCCCTCCCACCGACGCCGGTGGCACCGCCTCCCGGGGCGGGGCCACCGGCGTCGTCGCCCATCCGGTGGTGCGATCGGTACCCGTCGTATCGGGGTGCGGACACATGGCCGGGTCACGGACAAATCACGTTGTGACGGGAGCGGGTGATTTATGGGCGAAACCCTGTCCGATCTGTGAAGGACGCGGATACGCTCCCCACGGACTTGGTGTTTTGTCGCGCCTGCCGAAAGTAGGCCTACGACATATCGGACAGGGGATCTTGGATGCGCAGCAGGAACTCGACTCGCGACGCCGCGAACACTCGACCCAGAGGCCGGTTCTTCCGGCCTCTCGCCGCGTTGACGGCCGCGACGCTCGCCCTGGGCTCCGTGGTGGCGCTGAGCACGCCGGCGGCCGCTGTCGACAGCACCTTCGAGATCGACGGCAACCAGGTCACGGAGGGTGGGATCGACTGGGAGACGGCCGATCCGAGCATCATCCGGGACCCGATCGGTAACGCGGACACGACGACGTTCGCCGGCGGGGACTCCGAGGCCAACGGCTGGCCGAACTGGGGCGGGGGCAACCCGGGGACGCCCTCGGGCAAGTCCGACCTCGGCAACGTCTTCGTCGACAGCGAGATCGTCACCGACGGTGTCGACTACACGCAGTGGCTGCACCTCGGCTGGGACCGCGACGGCGACTCCGGAACGGTGCAGTACTTCATCGAGCTCAACCAGCTGCCCAACCGCGACGCGCTGAATCCGGACCGCAGCGTCGGCGACGTCCGCATCGCCTTCGCGGAACTCGGCAACGGGAACTTCGTCTGCGAGTTCGTACGGACGTGGGACGGCTCTGCGTGGGTCGACCCGGTCCTGTGCGCGGGGTCCGCGACCAACGCCACGACGAACACGGAGTCCATCGAAGACCTGTTCGACTCGCCGAACGCCAATGATGCCGGCCAGATCGAGGCGGACAAGTTCGTCGAGGGTTCCATCAACCTCACCGACCTCGGCATCGGCGACGTCTGCCCGGCCACCGGGTTCAGCACGCTGAACATGCGCACCCAGACCGGTGGGTCCGGGAACTCGGCCCTCAAGGACCTCGCCACCGGTGAGATCGACGTGCCGAGCCTGTGCTCGCAGCTGACGATCCTCAAGGAGAGCGAGGACGGCGTCCCGCTGTCGGGGGCGACCTTCGAGATCAGCCCGAACCCGACGGGCGAAGGCCCCGACCCGCTGGAGTTCACCACCGGCGAGGACGGCACCTTCACCTTCGACGAGATCGGCGAGGACCTCTGGGGCACCGAGTTCACCGTGACGGAGACGGCGGCGCCGGACGGCTACCTCCTGCCCGCCGACCGCGACCAGACGATCACCATCGACGCCGGGGAGTCGGCCTCGCTGACCTTCGTCGACCCGATGCCGTGGGAACCGCTGACGATCGACGTCGAAGGGTCGGCCGAGCAGTTCATCACCCGGACGTGGACCAACGACAAGCAGGTCGACGGCGAGGACCAGATCGACCTGCCGGCCGACCAGTCGTCGGTCGAGCTCGAGTACACCATCGAGGTCCACGAGAGCGCTGAAGAGGTCACCGCCGAGGACCGCTCGATCACCGTCGTGGTCGACAACCCGAACGCGGAGAACGTGGTCGGCACCCTCGAGGTGACCATCGGCGGCGAGGCGTGCTCCGTCGACGGAGCCGTGGACATCGACCCGGTGAACGACGGCCTGCAGCTCGACTTCGGCCCGGACATCACCGGTTACGACGTCACCTGCCCGAACCCTCCCCTGGACGGCACCGTCGAGGCGACCGTGACCTGGGACCTGGGCGACTACCCGCAGACCCAGGCCCACATCGACGACCCCGACAACGCCGGCACCGACTCCGCCAGCGACTCGGTCGAGATCACCGCCGACGTGACCGACGAGGGCGTGCAGTCCGTGGACGTCTATGACGACTTCCTCACCCCGGACCTCGAGCCCGAGCTCCTCGGGACGGTCGTGGCCACCGGGGCCGAGAACACCACCACGTTCGACGTCACCCAGGTGATCGACGTCGGCCTCGGCGAGTGCATCCAGGTCGTCAACGACGGCTACATCGTCGAGACCGGGGCCGGCGCCGACGGCGACCGGATCGACGAGGCCCAGGAGGTCGTGACCGTCTGCCGGGAGGACCCGGCGGACCTGACGATCTTCAAGGCGAACGCCGACGGCCTGCTCCTGCCGGGCGCGACCTTCACGATCACTCCGAACCCGGTCGACCCCGCCGGTGACGACCCGCTGACGTTCAGCACCGGGGAGACCGGCGAGTACACCTTTGAGGACGTCGTCTACTTCGGTGAGTACACCGTCACCGAGACCGTCGCCCCCGAGGGTTACCTGCTCCCCGCTGACCGCGACCAGGTCGTCACCCTGGCGCCCGGGTCCGACGAGGCCCTCACCTTCATCGACCCGCTGGCCTGGGAGCCGCTGGAGCTGGACCTGACCGCCTCGCAGTTCGTCACCCGGTCGTGGACGAACGACAAGTCCGCCGACCAGACCACCATCGACCTGCGGGCCGACGAGGAGTCGGCCACGATCACCTACACGATCGAGGTCATGGAGAGCGACACGGTCCTGGACGAGTCGGCCGACCCGTCCCGGTCGGTCAGCGTCACGGTCACCAACCCGAACGCGGGTGCCGTGACCGGCACGCTGGACGCCGACCTCGACGGTGCGTTCTGCACTCTCGAGGGCGACGACGCCGACGAGCTGTCGTACGAGTTCCCTTCCGGCGAGACCGTCCTGCAGCTCGACTGCCCGAACCCGCCGCTGTTCGGCGAGGTCGAGGCGACCGTGACCTGGGAGCTGGCGGACTACCCCCAGACCCAGGACCACATCGACAACCCGGGCGACGCCGGGACCGACTCGGCCTCCGACACCCTCGACCTCGCCGAGGAGACCACCGACAACGGACTGCTCTCGGTCGACGTCTGGGACGACTTCACCAACCCGGACGCGGAGCCCGAGTACCTCGGCACCGTCGACGCCACGGGCAGCGCCGGCACCAGCACCTTCCAGTTCCCGAAGGAGTTCACGGTCGCCCAGGGTGAGTGCCTCCAGGTCGACAACACCGCCTACGTGGTCGAAGAGGATGCCGGCGCCGACGGTGACCGCATCGACGAGTCCAGCGCCTCGGTGACGATCTGCCGCGACGCCCCCGCCGAGCTGACCATCGTCAAGGTCGGCGAGGACGGGACCCCGATCCCGGGCGTCACGTTCGAGGTGAGCCCGAACCCGCTCGACCCGGCCGCCGAGGAGCCCCTCACGGTCGTGACCGGCGAGGACGGGACCTACACCGTCGAGCAGGTCGCCGACTTCGGCGAGTACGACGTCACCGAGGTCTCGGTCCCGGCCGAGTCCGGCTACCTCCTGCCTCCGCCGGGTGACCGCACGCAGACCGTCGAGCTCGTCGAGGGCGAGACCACCGAGGTCGAGTTCACCGACCCGCTGGCCTGGCAGCCGCTGACGGTCGACGTCTCGGGCGGGCAG
This sequence comes from Isoptericola haloaureus, assembly GCF_036689775.1. Taxonomy (NCBI): domain Bacteria; kingdom Bacillati; phylum Actinomycetota; class Actinomycetes; order Micrococcales; family Promicromonosporaceae; genus Isoptericola; species Isoptericola haloaureus. The sequence goes on from NZ_JBAGLP010000118.1 coordinate 151,726, forward strand.
TTCGTCACCCGGACGTGGACCAACGACAAGCAGGTCGACGGCAACGACACCGTCCTGCTGCCGGCCGACCAGGAGTCGGTCACGCTCGAGTACACCATCGAGGTCGTCGAGAGCGACACGGTCCTGGACGAGTCCGAGACCTCGCCCCGCTCGGTCACCGTCACGGTCACCAACCCGAACGCGGGCGCCGTGACCGGCACGGTGGACGTCGACCTCGACGGCACCGTCTGCACCCTCGAGGGCACCGAGCTGGCCGGCTGGGAGAACGAGTTCGCCCCCGGTGCGACCGTGCTGACGGTCGACTGCCCCGACCCGCCGCTGTTCGGCGAGGTCGAGGCGACCGTGACCTGGGACCTCGCGGACTACCCGCAGACCCAGGACCACATCGACAACCCGGACGACGCCGGCACCGACTCGGCCTCCGACACCCTCGACCTCGCCGAGGAGACCACCGACAACGGACTGCCCTCGGTCGACGTCTGGGACGACTTCGTCAACCCGGACCTCGAGCCCGCGTTCCTCGGCACCGTCGACGCCACCGGCAGCGCGAACACCACCACGTTCGACGTCACCCAGGAGATCGACGTCCCGCTCGGTGAGTGCGTGGAGGTCGTCAACGACGGCTACCTCGTCGAGACCGAGGCAGGCGCCGACGGAGACCGGATCGACTCCGCCACCGAGGTCGTCGACGTGTGCCGCGAGGCGCCCGCCGACCTGACCGTCTTCAAGGCGAACGCTGACGGCCTGCTCCTGCCGGGCGCTACCTTCACCATCAGCCCGAACCCGGTCGACCCGGCCGGTGACGACCCGCTGACGTTCAGCACCGGGGAGACCGGCGAGTACACCTTCTCCGACGTCGTCTACTTCGGTGAGTACACCGTCACCGAGACGATCGCCCCCGAGGGCTACCTGCTCCCCGCCGACCGCGACCAGGTCGTCACCCTGACCACCGGGTCCGACGAGGCCCTCACCTTCGTCGACCCGCTGGCCTGGGAGCCGCTGACGGTCGAGGTCTCGGCCGAGCAGTTCGTCACCCGGACCTGGACCGACGACAAGCAGGCCGATGCCACCACGATCGACCTGCGGGCCGACGAGGAGTCGGCCACGATCAACTACACGATCGAGGTCATGGAGAGCGACACGGTCCTGGACGAGTCGGCCGACCCGTCCCGGTCGGTCGCCGTCACGGTCACCAACCCGAACGCGGGCGCCGTGACCGGCACGGTGGACGTCGACCTCGACGGCACCGTCTGCACCCTCGAGGGCACCGACCTGGACGGCTGGGAGAACGAGTTCCCCTCCGGCGACACCGTCCTGATGGTCGACTGCCCCAACCCGCCGCTGTTCGGCGAGGTCGAGGCGACCGTGACCTGGGAGCTGGCGGACTACCCGCAGACCCAGGACCACATCGACAACCCGGACGACGCCGGCACGGACACGGCCGGTGACACCCTCGACCTGGCCGAGGCCACCACCGACAACGGCCTGCGCTCGGTCGACGTCTGGGACGACATCACCAACCCCGACGCCGACCCGGAGCTCCTCGGCACCGTCGACGCCGTCGACAGCGCCAACACGACGCCCTTCGAGTTCTCGAAGGAGTTCGAGGTCGCCCAGGGTGAGTGCCTCCAGGTCGACAACACCGTCTTCCTGGTGGAGACCGGCGCCGGCGCCGGCGGCGAGCGCATCGACGTGTCCAGCGCCTCGGTGTCGATCTGCCGCGGCGCCCACGCCGAGCTGACCATCGTCAAGGTCGGCGAGGACGAGACGGAGCTCGAGGGAGCCACCTTCGAGATCACGCCGAACCCGCTCGACCCGGCCGCCGAGGAGCCCCTCACGGTCGTGACCGGCGAGGACGGGACCTACACCGTCGAGCAGATCGCCGACTTCGGGACCTACCTGGTCGAGGAGACCGTCGCGCCCCCCGGCTACCTGCTGCCGGCGGACCGCACCCGGTCCGTCGAGCTCGTCGAGGGCGAGACCACCGAGGTCGAGTTCATCGACCCGCTGGTCTGGGAGCCGATGGAGATCACGGTCGAGGGTGAGGGCACGCAGTACGTCAGCCGCACCTTCACGGTCGACAAGGAGCCGAGCACGCACCCGGTCACCCTGCCGGCCGACCAGGAGGAGACCACGGTCGAGTTCGTCGTGCAGGTGGTGGAGGGTCCGACGACCCTCGACGACGCCACGCTCTCGGCGGCCGTGACGGTGTCCAACCCGAACGACTACGCGATGACGGGCACCGTGGCGGCGACGTTCGAGGGCTCCGCCTGCCTCGTCGACGCCGAGGACGCCGACGGGATCGCCGACGGCCTCCAGTACTCGTTCGGACCGGGCGAGACGGCGATGGCGCTCACCTGCGAGAACGTCGACGACTTCGTCGGCACCCTCGCGGCGACCGTGACCTGGGACCTGGCGGCTTACCCGCAGACGCAGGACCACATCGACACGCCCGCCGAGGCCGGTGCGGACGAGGCCACGGACTCGCTCGACATCGACCCGAGCGTGATGGACAACGGTCCGACGTCGGTGGAGGTCTGGGACGACTGGATCGTCCCGGACTACGCGCCCGTGCTGCTGGGGACGGTCGACGCCGAAGAGGCCGGGGCCGTCACGGAGTTCCCGGTCGCCCAGAGCGTCTCGGTCGAGCAGGGCCGCTGCGTGCTGGTCACCAACGAGGCCTACCTCCTCGACGGGGCCCGCGAGCTCGACCGTGACGGTGCGTCCGTCCAGGTCTGCCGCGACGTCCCGGTGACGCCGCCGCAGCCGCCGCTGCCGCAGACCGGCACGAACACGGCCCTGGCCGCGATCGGTGCGCTGCTGCTCATCGGTACCGGTGCCGGGATGATGTTCGTCCGTCGCCGCACCCGGGGCTGAGTCCCCGACACCGACGACGCCGGTGGCGCCGCCCCTCGGGGCGGTACCACCGGCGTCGTCGGGTCAGCAGGTGCCCGTCGGCGCCGCGGGACGGCTACGCGCCCACGAGCCAGGCCCGCAGGGCGTCCCGGCAGACGGCGAGCTCGGCGACCCGCACGCGCTCGTCGTCGGCGTGGGCCAGGAGCGCGTCGCCGGGGCCGAAGTTCACGGCGGGGATCCCGAGCTCGGCGAATCGCGCCACGTCCGTCCAGCCGTACTTGGGCTTCGGCGCTCCCCCGGTCCGGTCCAGGACGGCGGCGACGAACTCGGCGGCGAGCGGGTCGTCGAGTCCCGGCCGGGCGGCCGGCGAGGCGTCGGTGACGACGACCTCGTAGCCGTCGAACAGCTCCCGCAGGTGCTGCTCGGCCTCCGCCAGCGTGCGCGACGGCGCGAAGCGGTAGTTGACCGTCACGGTGCAGGCGTCGGGCACGACGTTGCCCGCGATGCCGCCGCGGATGCCCACGGCGTTGAGGCCCTCGCGGTACAGCAGCCCGTCGACCTCGACCTGCACGGCCTCGTAGCCGGACAGGAGGGCCAGGATCGGGGCGGCCGCATGGATGGCGTTCTCGCCCCGCCAGGACCGCGCCGAGTGGGCCGCCACGCCGCGGGTGGTCACGTCGACCCGGATCGTGCCCTGGCAGCCTCCCTCGATGTCGGCGGAGGTCGGTTCCCCGAGGACGGCGAAGTCCCCGGCCAGCAGGTCCGGGCGGTTCCGCGCGAGCCGCTTGAGCCCGCTCTTGGACTCCTCGACCTCCTCGTGGTCGTAGAACACGTAGGTCAGATCCGCCACCGGCTCTGCGCCCGGACGCCCGAGCTCCACGGCCAGCGCCAGCATGACGGCGACCCCGGCCTTCATGTCGACGGTCCCCCGGCCCCACAGCTCGCGGTCGTCACCCTCGCCGGCCAGTCGCGTCGGCAGGTTGGGCGGGTCGGTCAGCGGCACCGTGTCGAGGTGGCCGGCGAGCACGACCCGGCGGTCGCGCCCGAGCGTCGTGCGGGCGACGACGGCGTCACCGTCACGGTGCACCTCCAGGTGCGGCTGGTCGCTCAGCAGCGCCTCGACGGCGTCCGCGAGTGCGGCCTCGTCGCCCGAGACGGACTCGATGTCGCAGATCGCGGCGAGCAGGTCGACGAGGTCGGAGCTCGGGAGCGTCGCGGGGTCCGTCAGGGTCGCGGGAAGTCGTGTCTGCGCTTCGGTCACCCCGTCATCGTGCCACCTCTCGCGGATAGGCTGGTGCCCATGACGACGCCCAGCACCTCTCCCCGTACCGCCTGGGGCCTCGGCCTCGCCACGGTCGCCGACGACGGCAGCACGCTCGACGTCTGGTACCCGTCGCCCGCGCTCGGCACGGCCCCGGACGACGTCGACGTCCCCGTTGACCTCGCCGCGCTCACGCGCCGTGACGACGCCCGCCGCGTCGACGTCTCGGTGGTGCGCACCGAGATCGACCTGGACGCCCCGCCGGCGGACACCGCGGACGCCTACCTGCGCCTGCACCTGATCTCCGCGCGGCTCGTCCAGCCGCACGGGCTCAACGTCGAGGGCATCTTCGGCAAGCTGACCAACGTCGTGTGGACGTCGCGCGGTCCCTGCGCGGTCGCCGACTTCGAGATGACGCGCCTGCGGCTGCGTGCCGCGGCGGACGCCCCGGTCACGGTCTACGGCGTGGACAAGTTCCCCCGCATGGTCGACTACGTGGTGCCGACCGGCGTGCGCATCGCCGACGCCGACCGCGTCCGCCTCGGCGCGCACCTGTCCGAGGGGACGACGGTGATGCACGAGGGCTTCGTGAACTTCAACGCCGGCACCCTGGGGTCCTCCATGGTCGAGGGCCGCATCTCCGCGGGTGTCGTCGTGGGCGACGGGTCCGACGTCGGCGGCGGCGCCTCGATCATGGGCACGCTGTCCGGCGGGGGCAAGGAGGTCATCTCCCTCGGCGAGCGCTGCCTGCTCGGCGCCAACGCCGGTCTCGGCATCGCGCTCGGCGACGACTGCGTGGTCGAGGCCGGTCTGTACGTGACCGCCGGGACCAAGGTGACGGTCCTGGACGAGATGGGCGACGAGGGCGAGCCGCGCGTGGTCAAGGCCCGCGAGCTGTCCGGCCGCGACGGTCTGCTCCTGCGCCGCAACTCCCGCACGGGCGCCGTGGAGGCGCTCACGCGCCAGGGTGTCGGCGTCGAGCTGAACGCCGCGCTGCACGCCAACTGATGGCCGCACGACGGCGCTCGGCCGCGCGGTCGGCCGGCGCCGTCGGGGCGGTGCTCACCGTCGGCCTCGCGGCCGTCCTCGGGGTGCTGCTCCTGCTGTGGGCCCGCGACGACGGTCCCCGCGCCGCCGAGCGGTGCACCGCCCGTCTCGACGGCACGGACTGGCCGCTCACGACCGAGCAGGCGGAGAACTCCGCCCTGATCGTCGGCTCGACGATCCGTCGGGGCCTGCCCGCGCGGGCGGCGACCATCGGGGTGGCCACGGCGCTGCAGGAGTCCCGGCTGGTCAACATCGACTACGGCGACCGGGACTCGCTGGGCCTGTTCCAGCAGCGCCCCTCGCAGGGCTGGGGCACCCCGGAGCAGGTCATGGACCCGGTGTACTCCACGAACGCCTTCTACGACGGACTCGTCGAGGTCGAGGGCTGGCAGGACGCCGAGGTCACCGTCGCCGCGCAGGCGGTGCAGCGGTCGGCCTTCCCTGACGCGTACGCCCAGCACGAGACCCGCGCGCGGGCCTGGGCGTCGTCGTTGACGGGCCACTCCCCCGGCTCGGTCACCTGCGACGTGCCGCCGGCGGACCCGCAGGCCCCGCAGGCCCCGCACGTCACCGTGGCCGATCGGGTCGACCGTGATCTGGGGCTCGGCGGCCGTGCGGTCCGCGGCGACGGCGCGACGACGAGGATCGACGCGACGGCGCTGCGCTACGACGACACGACCCGGTCGACCTGGGCCGTGGCCCACTGGGCGGTCGCGACGGCCGAGGCCACCGGAGCCGTCGAGGTCCGGGCCGACGGTCGGGTCTGGACCCGCGAGTCCGCCGCCTGGACGGCCCTCGGCCCCGACGAGAACGGCCCGCGCGACGGCGTCGTCCGCGTCCGGGTCGTCGAACCCACCGCCTGATCCCCGCCGACTACCGCTGAACCCGCGCACGCGAGAGGGGGCACGCCCCACGGCGTCGTCAGTCGCGAAGTGCAGGTCACGCGCCGGTCGCGCAGGCGAGAGGGGGCACGCCCCACGGCGTCGTCAGTCGCGAAGTGCAGGTCGCGCAGCGACCGTGAACGCGACGCCGTGGGGACGTGCCCGATCTCGCGGGCTGATCAGCGCTGATCGAGCGCCACGTAGTCCCGCTCGGTCGGCCCGGTGTAGATCTGCCGCGGACGGCCGATCTTGGTCTGCGGGTCCTTCATCATCTCGCGCCACTGAGCGATCCAGCCGGGCATCCGACCCATCGCGAACAGCGGGGTGAACATGGCCGGCGAGAAGCCCATGGCCTTGTAGATGAGCCCCGTGTAGAAGTCGACGTTCGGGTAGAGCTTGCGCTCGACGAAGTAGTCGTCGTTGAGCGCGATGTCCTCGAGGCCCCGGGCGATGTCGAGCAGCTCGTCCTTGGCACCCAGCTCGTCGAGCACGGCGTCGGCGTGCTTCTTGACGATGGCGGCGCGCGGGTCGTAGCTCTTGTAGACCCGGTGGCCGAAGCCCATGAGCCGGACGCCGTCCTCCTTGTTCTTGACCTTCTTCATGAAGGTCTCGACGGAGTCCTCGCCGGAGCGGATGTTCTCCAGCATGAGCAGCACGGCCTCGTTGGCACCGCCGTGCGAGGGGCCGGACAGGGCGTTGATGCCGGCCGACACCGACGCGTAGAGGGTCGCGTTGGACGAGCCGACGACGCGGACGGTCGACGTCGAGCAGTTCTGCTCGTGGTCGGCGTGCAGGATGAGCAGCTTGTCCATCGCCGAGACGAGCGTGGGGTTGGCCTGCCACTCCTCGTAGGGGCGGGCGAAGGTCATGCGCAGGAAGTCGTCGACGTAGCCGCGCGCCGCGTCCGGGTAGAGCAGCGGCTCGTCGCGCATGGACCGGTGCACGTAGGAGGTGATGGTGCGGATCTTGGCGAGGATCAGCACCGTCGCGAGCTCGACCGCCTCGTCGTCGTGCGGGTCGAGCGACTCCGGGTAGTAGGTCGCCAGCGCGTTGACCGCCGAGGCCATGATCGCCATGGGGTGGCCGCCGCGCGGGAAGGTGCCGAGGAAGGTGCGGAACGCCTCGGGCACGAGGGTGTGCCGGTTGATCCGCTCGGTGAACGCCTCGAGCTCGGCGGGGGTCGGCAGCTCGCCGTGGATGAGCAGGTACGAGACCTCGAGGAACGACGAGGAGTCGGCGAGCTGCTCGATCGGGTAGCCGCGGTAGCGCAGGATGCCCTGGCCGCCGTCGATGTAGGTGATCGCGGACTCGCAGGAGGCGGTGTTGGTGAACCCGGGGTCGACGGTCACCATGCCGGTGTCCTTGAGCAAGGAGGACACGACGATGCCGTCGTTGCCTTCCGTCGCCGGCACCACGGGCAGTTCTCGGCTCGTGCCGTCGACGCTGAGCTCGACCGTGGGGGTCTGCTGGGTGGACGTCATGTCTTCCTTCCCTGACGGGCCCTCGGCCTCCGTCGTCGGAGGCTCCGGCACGTGAACTCGTGGCATGGTCACGGACTACCTGACGTGCCCGCCTGGACGGTGTCACCACAGAGCAGCCTCGGCCTGCAGGTCAAACTACCCCCCTCATCCCATGCGGTTCCAATCGTCGCGTCAAGACGATGTGATCCGCGCCACAGCATCGGTCACGGCCTGGTCCGACGCGGTCAACGCCACGCGCACGTGCGACGCGCCGGCCACCCCGTAGAACTCGCCGGGACCGACCAGGATGCCGAGCCGCGCGAACCGTCGGGCCAGGTCCCGCGACGTCGCGGCGTCCGCCGCGTCGGCCGGACGCGTCCACAGGTACAGACCGGCCGCGGAGTGGTCGACGGCGAAACCGCCCTGGTGCAGCGCCGGCAGCAGGGCGTCCCGACGTCGGCGGTACCGCTCGCGCTGGGCGTCGACGTGGGCGTCGTCGGACAGGGCGACCCGGAGCGCGGCCTGCACCGGCGCGGGCATGATCATCCCGAGGTGCTTGCGGGTAGCGACCAGGTCGGCGACCAGCCGCGGGTCCCCGGCGACGAAGGCGGCCCGGTACCCGGCGAGGTTCGACTGCTTGGAGACCGAGTAGGCGACGAGCAGGCCGTCGAGCGACCCGTCCGTGACCCGCGGGTCGAGCAGGCTCGGCACCCGGCCGACCCCGTCCGCGCCGGCCCACGGCTCGTCCCAGGCGAGCTCGGCGTAGCACTCGTCGGACACGACGACGGCGCCGGTCTCGCGCGCCGCGGCCACCACGGCGCGCAGGTGCTCGACGTCGGCCACCGCACCGGTGGGGTTGGACGGCGAGTTGACCCACACCAGACGGACGTCCTCGCGCCCGGCCCAGGTGGCGACGTCGTCGGCCGGCAGCGCGGTGGCCCCCGCGAGCCGCGCCCCCACGTCGTAGGTGGGGTACGCGATCTCGGGGTGGACGACGACGTCGCCGGGGCCGAGCCGCAGCAGGGAGGGCAGCAGCCCGACCAGCTCCTTGGACCCGACCGTCGGCATGACGCCGTCCGGGTCGAGACCCGGCACGCCGCGGCGCCGCGCGAACCAGTCCACGACCGTCTCGCGCAGCGCGGCGGTGCCGTGCGTCGTCGGGTAGCCCGGAGCGTCGGCGGCGGCCGTCAGCGCGTCCTGGACGACCCGCGGGGTGGGGTCGACGGGCGTCCCGACGGACAGGTCCACCATCCCGCCGGGGTGCGCCGCGGCCGTCGCACGGACGTCACCGAGGGTGTCCCAGGGGTAGGGCAGGTCGCGCAGGTCGGCGAAACCCATCCGGGGCCCGCGTCAGCCCTGCGGGGGCAGGGCGGCGATCATCGGGTCGTCCTTCTCGATGACGCCCATCTTGGCCGCGCCGCCCGGGGAGCCGATGTCGTCGAAGAACTCGACGTTCGCCCGGTAGTAGTCGGTCCACTCCTCGGGGACGTCGTCCTCGTAGTAGATGGCCTCGACCGGGCACACCGGCTCGCAGGCGCCGCAGTCCACGCACTCGTCCGGGTGGATGTACAGCGAGCGCGACCCCTCGTAGATGCAGTCCACGGGACACTCCTCGATGCACGCCTTGTCCTTGAGGTCGACGCACGGCTGAGCGATCACGTAGGTCACTGCAGTTCCCTTCCAGGGGATCGGCGGAGCGGCTGCTCCGGTCTTTCGGGGGCTCACTCTAGTATCGCTCACGTGAGAATCTCGCACGCCGCCGGCGGATCGTCCGCCTGGCGAGACTGGACGGCCGGGACCCGGGTCGTCGTGCGGCGTCGGCTCTCGGCCGAGGAGGCCCGGCGCAGCGGGAAACGGTCCACGGACGTCATCGGCCTGGTGGTGACGTCCGACACGTCGGGCGTCACGCTCCGCCGTGACCCCGCGCGGCCGTCGGCGCCGGGTGCGGGGACCGAGGTCCGCATCGAGGCCGAGGAGATCGAGGCCACGCGGGTGCTGCCGCCGCGGCCCGAGCGCCGACCGCCCCGCAGGTCCGACTGACCCACGCCGCGGCCCGGGTAGGCTGCGTCGGGCCGACGACGTCAGGGCGACGGCGTCAGGTGGATCGCCCGCCCGTCCAGACCGGTCACGACGGCGCCGCCGGTGCACCGCTCCACGAGCAGGGCGGGCCACCCCGCGCCCCGGGCCAGCGTCTCGGACTCCCCCGGCGCGGGGGCCGTGGAACCGGCTGCGGCACGACGCTCGACGCGCAGGTCGTCCGCGGCGTGGAAGAAGTCGTGCACCGAGGCGTTCGACTCCAGCCGGTGCACCACGAGCTCGAGGTCGCGCACCACCTTGCGCAGCGCGGGCGCCACCCAGGCCGCGTTCTCGGTCACCATCGCCTCCGTGCGGGCCGGGTCCGTCAGGGCGACCCGCGTCCCGTCCCGAAAGCTGCCCGCCGCCAGCAGGCGCGCCACCGGCCCGACCGGCGCGCCGGCCACGGCGTTGAGGAGCTGGGTCGCCACGACGTGCGGCACGTGGCTGACCAGGGCGGCCGCCTCGTCGTGCACGTCGTCGGTGAGCACCACCGCGCGGCCCGCGCACGCCCCCGTGACCCACGCGAGCACCGTGGCGACCCGGTCCGGGTCGACCGCCGCGGCGTCGTCCACCGTCACCGCCCACACCACGCCGTCGAGCAGCCCGACGTCGGAGGCGTCGAACCCGCTGTGCTCGGTCCCGGCCATGGGGTGCGCGCCGACGTACCGCCCGGCGAGGCCGGCCGCGGCGACCGCGGCCCGCACGGGGCTCTTGACGCTGCCGACGTCCGTGACGGTCGCCGTCGCCGGTGCGTGCGCGGCCACGTGCTCGGCCACCGTCGTCATCGCCCGCAGCGGCACGGCCAGCACCACGAGGTCGGCGGCGTCGACGCAGCCCGCGACGTCGTCCGTCACGGTCAGTCCGGCCCGCCGGGCCGCCGCACGCGCGGACGGGGAGACGTCGGTCGCCACGACGTCCGCCCCGCGCGCCGCGAGCAGGCGCGCCAGGGACCCGCCGATCAGGCCCAGCCCGACGACGGCGACCCGGCCGTGCGGCGGCGTCCGCGTCCCGGTCACCACAGCAGCCCCTGGTCCACGACCTCGTCCGGGTCGCCGGCGCGCACCGACCCCGTCGGGGCCTCGTCCGCCAGCGCACCGTCGAGACCGCCCTCCCCCGGCGCCGCGGGGTAGGCGCCGAGCACCTTCAGCGCGTCGCCGGCGGCCAGCAGGTCGCCGAACAGGTCGCGAACGGCCGGCTCCCACGGGGCGGCGTCGAGGGTCACGACGAACACGTACTGCCCCTCGCGCGCCTTGAGCGGCCGGGTGACCAGGCTCGACATGTTGACCCCGCGCACGGCGAAGGCGTCGGTGACGCGGGCCAGCACCCCCGGACCCGTGATGGTCGGCGTGACCGCCAGCATCGTGCGCCACGTCGCGCCGTCGTGCCCTGCCCCGAGCCGGTCGCGGGCACGGTCCCGGCGGTCCAGGACGAGGAACCGGGTCCGGGCGCCGGCGAAGTCCGCCACGGACTCCGCGAGGGTGTCCAGCCCGTACAGCTCGCCGCACAGGGGCGGCCCCAGGGCCACCTGGTGGTCCCGCACGTCCCGGCAGGCGGCCGCGTTCGACGCGGCGGGCACGGGCGTCAGGCCGCGCGCCGCGACGAAGCGGGCGCACTGCGCCAGGCCGTGCGGGTGCGCCGTCGCCTCGACCAGCTCGCCGTGGCCGGGACGCACGAACGCGTCGAAGGTGATGTCCAGGACGACCTCGTCCACGGCGACCACGTCCGCGCTGGCCAGGAGGGCGTCGACCGACGGCACGACGTAGCCCTCCACCGAGCTCTCGATCGCCACCACACCGACGGCGGCCTGCCCCGAGGCCACCGCGTCGTGCACGGCCGGCACGTCCGCGCAGGGCACGACGTCGGCCCCCGCGTCGGCGCGGTCCGTCCACCAGCGGGCGGCCTGGTGGGTGAAGGTGCCTTCCGGCCCCAGGTAGGCGACCCTCACGCGCCGACCCACCGGGGGGTGAGCGCCTCCGGTCCGGGCGCGAACCGGTCGCCCGGCAGGACCGCCAGCGTGCGGTGCGACACCGACCGGGCGTCCAGCTCGGCGACCAGGGCGTCGAGCACCGCCACGTCCGGGCAGCGGAAGGAGCTGAAGAACACGTGCGGACCGTAGGTCGAGGGGTGGCTGCGCAGGTGCTGCAGGTCCACCCCCGCGTCGGCGAGGAGGCCGAGCGTCTGGCGCAGGGAACCGCGGTGGTCGTCGCTCGGCCCGAACGCCAGCCAGACCTGGGCCGGAGCGGAGAACTGCGGCCAGGCGCCCCGCGCCTCGAGCAGCCCGTACCAGACCGGGGGCTGCTCGCCCAGGTGCTCGCTGCCGGGGACCTCGGTCCACCCAGCCGGCACCCGGGAGCGCTCCAGCACGAGCGAGCCCTGCTCCCCCGCCAGGGCCGCGCGCTCGGCCACCGGTGTCGCCGTCGGCACGAGCCGCGGGCTGACGCCCATGCTGCGCAGCACGTCGGCGCAGTCGCGCATGCCCGCCTCGTCGACCACGACCTGTCCGCCGACCACGCCCGGCGGGGCGACCCAGACCCACTGGGTCCCCACGGTGGCGGCGGCGGTGACGATCAGCCGCGGGTCGCCGTCGAGCAGCGCCTGCTCCAGGGCGGGCGAGGGCTGCTCCGGGTGACCGAGGTGCACGACGGCGGCCAGGTCGTCGATGCCGGCCACCGTCGCCAGCGCCTGGGTCATCGTGCCGAGGTCGAGCAGCTCGGTCGACTCGTCGGGGACCGCGGAGATCACCGCCGACCCCGCGGCCACGCCGGACCAGCCGGCGTCGTGCGCGGCGAGCGCGGCGTGCGCCGACGACTCGCGGGAGATCCGTCCGAGCATCAGTCGTCCCCGTCCTTGTCGTTCTCCTGCTCCGGCGGGGTGCAGGTCACCGCGTCGTCCGGCTTGTACCGCCAGAAGTCGGACTCGTCCTTGACCAGGTCGCCGTCGAGGTACACCTTGCGGTACACGGTGATGGCGAACCCGGGCTGCCCGCCCGGGTAGGGCTCGCAGTCGGGGCTGCTGGACATGTCGACCTCGGAGACCGGCTCGACCTCCTGCCTGCCGGAGTCGGAGGTCTCGACGTCGTAGTACTCCGTCGACCAGATCTTGACGTGCAGCCGCCCGCCGGAGACGTAGCTCTGCAGCAGCGCCCCGTACGGGGTGTCGTTGCGGAACTTCATGTCGATCGCGCCGACGTAGATCGTTGCCTCGCGCCCCGCCGGGTAGCGGCTGAACCAGTAGCTGTGCTGACGGTGCTCGACGTCGTCGAAGCCCGCGAAGAAGCCCGCGTTGTAGCTGGTGGTGGCCATCTGCGACAGCCCGCCGCCCACGGCGTCGACGTGCACCCCGTTGCTCACCACGCCGGCGGCGAAGTAGCCGTTGGAGACCTCGATGGGCGAGAGCGTGTCGATGAGGGAGAACGTCTCGTCCGGGCGCACCAGGGTGCCGTTGACCAGCTGGGCGCCGCGCACCAGGTTCTTGGTGCGGATGGGTTCGCTGGTCAGCGGCGTGGAGAACTCCGAGACGACCTCCTTCACCCCCAGCTCCTCCAGCGAGGCCCGCGAGTCCTCCGGGTCCTCCTCGACGAGCTCGACCTGCGTGGCACGTTCGGGAGACAGCGCGGCGCCGCCGACGGCGTCGGCGACCTGCTCGGGGTCGAGGGTGGTGCCCGCCTCCCCGCCGACGATGACCGGCTCGCCGCCGGAGAACTCGAAGTGGGCGTCGTTCGGCTCGCGCAGCAGGTCGTTCGTCCGCTCGACGATCGCGGACGTGAGCCGGTCGCCGTCGAACTGCGCCACCAGAGCGCCGTCCTGCGGCACGAACGACGTGGACCGGGCCAGCACGCGCGCCGGGAGCTCCGGGTTCTGGGTGTCGACCTCCACGGTCACCGGCCCCGAGACGACCTCCTCGGCCTCGGCCAGGGCGGCATCGGTGTCCGCCTGGTCGATCGCCGGCTCGACCGGCTCGGTCGGCAGGTCGACGGGTCCGTCGGTCACCAGCCAGGCGGAGACGATCGCGTCGTCGGCGGCGTCCTGGACGACCTGCGTACCCGCGGCCGCCTCGGTCGCCACGGCCTCGCCGTCGGCGAACCGGACCGTGCCGTCGACGGGCTCGGTCGCCAACGACTGGGCGACGCCGCCGACGGCGGTCCGCAGCGTGGGGCGGTCGACACCCACGACCGGGGGCACCTCGTCGCCGCCGACGAGGTGCTCCAGCAGTCGCGACGGCTCCAGGGTGAAACCGGTCAGGTCCTCCACCGTGCCGGCGGAGTCGAGGCTCAGCCCCGCCTCGGCCGGGTCGATCGTGCTCGTGGACTCGCCGGCGCGGACGGTGACCGGCTCGGCGGCGCGGGGGCCGAGGCCCTCGTCCAGGGCGGTCACGGCCTCGGCCGTGGGCAGGCCGCCGATGTCGACACCCGCCACGGTGGTGCCCCTCGGCACGCTGTCGGCGACCAGCCACTGCGCACCCACGTACAGGCCCGCGAGGACGACGACCCCGGCCAGGGCTCCGAGCAGCACCTTCGGGGTGCGGCTCGGCGCACCGTCACCCTGCAAGCCCTCCAGCGGGGTCCCGGCACCGTCCGACGGCGGGACCGCCGGAGACTGCTCGCCGGCCGGGCTCCCGGCGCCGGCGGCGGACGTCGCGGACACCGCCGGGATGGCCTCGGTCGGGGCGGCGGGGGGCGTGCTGGACGGTGCCCGCACGGTGGCCACGGAACGGGGCTGCTCCCAGGCGCGCACGCTGGGTTCGTACGGGACGTCCGGGTCCTCCGGCGCGTCCTGCGCATCCTGCGCGGGCGCGTCCGGGGTCCCGGCGGACGAGGAGCCTGCGGTCCCGGCGGAAGGGGTTCCCGCGGTCCCGGCGGGCGAGGCGTCGCCGGCGTCCGGTTCCTCCCAGGCCCGCACCGCAGGCTCGTACGGGGTGTCCCCGGCGGCGGAGGCGTCGCCCGGCGACGAGGCCGAGTTCTGCGACGCGCGCACCTGGTCGTCACCCTCGGTCGGCTGGCCCATCGACACGCTCCGTGCTGGTCTCTCGTGGGGGCCCCACGACCCCCGGGACGTCCTGGACGCGGCGGACGCCACGCGAGTAGGCATCCTACTCGGCGCAGGTCACCCGGCGTCGGGGTCGTCCACGAACCACCGCCGCGGCAGGAACGCCGCGACGGCGAAGAGGAGCAGCCCCCCGTACGTCCACACGTACCCGACGGTGTCGGCCGGGACCAGGACGTCGCCGCCCGGGCCCTCGGCGGCGAGGAGCTGCACGGTCACCAGCCAGCCCGCACCGCAGGCGAGCAGCGTGCCGACGCCGGCCCACGCGCGGCAGAGCACGGCCGCGAAGAGCGTCAGGGCGAGCGAGAGCACGAGGCCGAGCGGCAGGTCCCACCACGCCATGCGGTGACCGACGGTGCCGATGAGCCCGACGACCCCGCCGAGCAGCAGGCCGATGACCAGCCGCCAGACGACCAGCAGCACCCCGCTGCGGCGCGGTGCACTCGGGGAGTGGTGGGGCGGGGTGGAGATCACCGGACAGACCTTACCGGCGCACGCGGGCGGTGGACGTGGCGAGCACGGGAGCGAGCTCGCCGTTGCTCAGGGCGTAGTGCGCCACCACGCCCGGCAGGGAGATGGCGGCGACGTGCTGGACCTGCGTGGCGTGGGCGACCAGCGCGGCGAGCAGACGGCCCAGGACCGGCGTCACCGCGACCGAGACCACCTCGTCGCGGGCGAGCTCCGCGGGGTCCACGACGAGCGGCGGCGGGTCCGCGTCCGGGTCGGGCAGCGTCAGGTCCGCCGCGCGGGCAAGCCGCACCGCGTCCGGTGACGTGGACAGCGCGGTGCGCGCGGCACGCCACCGGTCGGCCGGGGCCACGACCTCCCAGCGCTCCGGGACCGTCCAGGGCTCCCCGGCGACGTCGGCGGCCGGGTCGGCGGCGAGCTCGAGGGCGCGCACGGTCACCTCGTAGGTCCGCACGTGGTCGGGGTGGCGGTACCCGCCGCCCGCCTCGTAGGTGACGACGACGGCCGGACGACGGTCGCGCACCACCGCGGCGAGGCGGGACGCAGCGGCCTCGAGCGGCACCCGGCTCAGCGCCGCCGGTCCGGAGTCCGGCGCCGGACCGGCGATGCCGGGGGCCACCCAGGCCATGCCCGAGTCCTCGAAGCGGCCCGACGCACTCGCGGGGGGCGTCGGGAGCGGCACGGTGTCGAGGAACACGTGGTCGGGCACGCCGAGCGCCTCGAGCGCGGCCGCCAGCTCCCGCTCGCGGTGGACGGCGAGCGCCGGGCCGTCGCCCTCGAGGTGCGCAAGACCCGTCGGGTGCGCGACGGTGTCGATGACCTCGCCGCGCTCGCCGCGCGTGCACGTGACCACGGTCGCCGGCGCACCGGCCACGGCCCAGGCCGCCAGCAGCGCGCCGGTGGCCAGCGTCTCGTCGTCCGGGTGCGCGTGCACCGCGAGCAGCGGCCCGACCGACGGGTCGGCCCGGCGGACCGCCGCCGTCGAGGTCTCCCCCGCGTCCTGCATCGGCAGGGTCAGGCGCGCTTGGCCCGCGCGGCGGCCCGCGCACGCGCCGTGGCGTCGAGGTTGACCTTGCGGATGCGGACGATCTCGGGCGTGATCTCGACGCACTCGTCCTCGGCCGCGAACTCCAGCGACTCCTCGAGCGTGAGCTTCTTCGGCGGCACCAGGTTCTCGAAGCTGTCGGCGGTCGAGGACCGCATGTTCGTCAGCTTCTTCTCCTTGGTGATGTTGACGTCCATGTCCTCGTTGCGGGAGTTCTCGCCGACGATCATGCCCTCGTAGACCTCCTGGGTGGGGTCGACGAAGAACGTGCCGCGCTCCTGCAGGTTGATCATGGCGAACGGCGTCACCGACCCGGCCCGGTCCGCGACCAGCGAACCGGTCAGCCGGGACTCGATGGGGCCGTGCCACGGCTCGTAGCCCTCGGCGTAGGACGAGGCGATGCCGGTGCCGCGGGTCTCGGTGAGGAACCGGGTCCGGAACCCGATGAGGCCGCGGGCCGGGACGACGAACTCCATGCGCACCCAGCCGGTGCCGTGGTTCGCCATCGTCTCCATGCGGCCCTTGCGGGCGGCCATGAGCTGCGTGACGGCGCCGAGGTACTCCTCGGGCACGTCGATCGTCATGCGCTCCATCGGCTCGCAGGTCTTGCCGTCGACCTGCTTGGTGACGACCTGCGGCTTGCCGACGGTCAGCTCGAAGCCCTCGCGGCGCATCTGCTCGACGAGGATCGCCAGCGCGAGCTCGCCACGGCCCTGGACCTCCCACGCGTCGGGGCGGTCGGTGGGCAGCACGCGCAGCGAGACGTTGCCGATGAGCTCGGCGTCCAGGCGGTCCTTGACCTGGCGGGCCGTGACCTTGTGGCCCTTGCCGCCCTTGCCGGCCAGCGGGGAGGTGTTGATGCCGATCGTCATCGAGATCGCCGGGTCGTCGACCGTGATGCGCGGCAGCGGCCGCGGGTCGTCGGCGTCGGTGAGCGTCTCGCCGATCATGATGTCGGCGATGCCCGCCACGGCGACGATGTCCCCGGGGCCGGCGGACTCGGCGGGCACGCGGTCCAGCGCCTTGGTCTCGAGCAGCTCGGTGATCTTCACCTGGCTCAGGGTGCCGTCCTGGCGGGCCCACGCGACCGTCTGACCCTTGCGCAGGGTGCCGTTGTGCACGCGCAGCAGCGCGAGGCGGCCGAGGAACGGCGAGGCGTCCAGGTTGGTCACGTGCGCCTGCAGCGGCATCGTCTCGTCGTACGTCGGCGCCGGGACGGTCTGCAGCACGGTGGAGAACAGCGGCTCGAGGTCCTCGTTCGCCGGCAGCTCGCCGTCGGCGGGCTGCTCGGTGGAGGCGCGCCCGGCCTTGGCCGAGGCGTAGACCACGGGAACGTCGAGCACGGCGTCGACGTCGAGGTCGGGGACCTCGTCCGCCAGGTCGCTGGCGAGCCCCAGCAGCAGGTCGGTCGTCTCGGCGACGACCTCCGTGATCCGCGAGTCCGGCCGGTCGACCTTGTTGACCACGACGATGACGGGCAGCTTGGCGGCCAGCGCCTTGCGCAGCACGAAGCGGGTCTGCGGCAGCGGGCCCTCGGAGGCGTCCACGAGCAGCACGACACCGTCGACCATGGACAGGCCGCGCTCGACCTCGCCGCCGAAGTCGGCGTGGCCCGGCGTGTCGATCACGTTGATCGTGATGCCGTCGGCCTCGCCGACCTCGGCCGCCGACGGTCCGGCGTACCGGATCGCCGTGTTCTTGGCGAGGATCGTGATGCCCTTCTCCCGCTCCAGGTCACCGGAGTCCATGACGCGGTCGTCGACCTGCTGGTGCGCCGCGAAGGCGCCGGCCTGCCGCAGCATGGCGTCGACCAGGGTGGTCTTGCCGTGGTCGACGTGGGCGACGATCGCCACGTTGCGCAGGTCGGAGCGCACAGACATCAAGGGTTCTCTTTCCGTGGGAGGGGCGGCACCCGGGAACCCGGGGCCGGTCCATCCTACCCGGAGGTGTCCGTCTCCGGCCCGGGTGCCCGACGGCGCCAGTTCCGCGGACCCCGGCGACGTGCGGCGACCGAGGTCCCGTTGCCGTCGGAGTCGGCGTCCGTCACGACCGGGATCTGCCCGGTCATCTCCGACAGCTGGGTGTTGACGTGCTCGGTCACGTGCTCGGTGACGTGCTCCGTGACGTGCTCGGTCACCTCCTGCTTGAACTCCCGCCGCCGCAGCCGTCGCTCGGTGCGCACGATCGCCTTGTGCTCGGCGTCCAGCGCCTTCCACACCGAGACGGCCATGGCGACCAGCACCACCGAGAACGGCAGGGCCGTGAGGATCGACGCCGTCTGCAGCGTCGCCAGACCCCCGGCGTACAGCAGGGCCGCCGCGACGCCGCCCTCGAGGATCGCCCAGAACAGGCGGCTCCACAGCGGCGGGTTCTGGTCGCCGCCGTTGGCCAGCATGTCCACGACGAACGACCCCGAGTCCGAGGACGTCACGAAGAACACGACGACGAGGATCATGGCGATGACGGCCAGCCACGCACCGCCGCCCGGCAGCGTCTCGAACAGCTGGAACATCGCGGTGTCGGAGTTCACCGCACCGGTCTCGGCGTCGAGCATCGAGCCCGGCTCCATCATCTCCTGCCGCAGCGCGGTGCCGCCGAACACGCTGAACCAGACCGTCGTCACCAGCATCGGGACGATGAGGGTGCCGAGGACGAACTCACGCACGGTGCGTCCGCGCGAGATGCGGGCGATGAACAGCCCGACGAAGGGCGCCCAGGAGATCCACCAGCCCCAGTAGAAGATCGTCCAGCTCGACTCCCAGGCGAGGCCGTCCGCCCCCTGGAAGGCGAGCGTGTCGAAGGTCATCTGCATGACGTTCTGGAGGTAGAAGCCGAGGGACTGGACCCACTCGCGCATCACGTAGAGCGAGGACCCCATGATCAGCACCGTGACCACCAGGGCGCCCGCGAGCATCATGTTGCCGTTGGACAGCCACTTGATGCCGCGTTCGAGACCGGACGCCACGGAGAGTGCGGCGACCGCGGTGATGGCGGCGATGAGCCCCATCTGCAGCGCGACGGTCGACTCGGCGACGCCGAGGTACTCGAGCCCGGCCGACAGCTGCAGCACACCGAGGCCGAGAGAGGTGGCCACGCCGAACACCGTGCCGAAGATCGCGAGCACGTCGATGACGTTGCCGAGCCAGCCCTTGACGCGCTCCTCGCCCAGCAGCGGCTCGAGGGCCCACCGGATCGACACCGGCCGGCCCTTGCGGTGGATCGCATAGGCCAGGGCCAGGCCGATGACCACGTAGATCGCCCAGGCGTGCACGCCCCAGTGCAGGTAGGTCTGGCCCATCGCCTGCCCGGCGATGGAGGCGTCGTCACCGGTGACGCCCGGCTTCGGGTCGGTGTAGTGCCACAGCGGCTCCGCGACGCCGTAGTAGACCAGCCCGATCCCCATGCCGGTCGCGAACAGCATCGCGAACCACACGGGCAGCTTGAAGTCGGGGGTCTCCTCGTCCTTGCCGAGGGTGATGTCGCCGAAGCGGCTCAGGCCGACGTAGATCGCGAAGATCACGAAGGCCGCGACGATGAGGACGTAGTACCAGCCGAAGCCGTTGATGACCTTCGACTGGAGGGTGGACATGACCTCGGCCGTCGCGTCCGTGGCGAAGATGCCGAGGAGGACGAAGACGAGGATCAGTCCACCCGCTGGATAGAAGACGGCGGGTGCGAGGGTGCTACGGCGGGGTGGCATGGCTCTCAGACTGTCGGGATCAGGGCGAACCGGCAAACGCAAGGACGCCGTGGACCCCCGGTCGGGGTCTGACGGCGTCCTGCGTCGCACGGTGCTCGTCGGGCGCGACCGGCGGCGTCAGCCGCCCGCGACGTTCCCCACGAGGTGGGCGCCGGGGATGGCCTCGAGGAGGTCCCGGGTGTACTGCTGGCGCGGGTTGTCGAAGACCTCGTCGGTGGTGGCCTGCTCGACCACCTTGCCGTTCTGCATGACCACCACGTCGTCGGCGATCTGCCGGACGACGGCCAGGTCGTGAGTGATGAAGAGGTAGCTCAGGCCGAGGTCCGTCTGCAGCTCGTCGAGCAGGTCGAGGATCTGCGCCTGGACGAGCACGTCGAGGGCGGAGACCGCCTCGTCGAGCACGACGACCTCGGGCTTGAGCGCCAGGGCCCGCGCGATGGCGATGCGCTGGCGCTGACCGCCGGAGAGCTCGTTCGGGAAGCGGCGCATCGCCGACTGCGGCAGCGAGACCATGTCCAGCAGCTCGCGGACCCGCTTCTCGCGCGACTTCTTCGACCCCACGCCGTGCAGCTTGAGGGGTTCCTCGATGGAGCGGTAGATCGAGAACATCGGGTCCAGCGACCCGTACGGGTTCTGGAAGACCGGCTGGATCCGCCGTCGGAAGGCGAACGCCTGCTTCGGGTTGAGCGTCGACACGTCGGTGCCGTCGAACTCGACCGTGCCCGACGTCGGCTCCAGCAGCCCCAGCACCATGTTGGCGGCCGTGGACTTGCCCGAGCCGGACTCGCCGACCAGGGCGAGCGTCCGCCCGCGCCCGAGGGTGAACGAGACGTCGTCGACCGCCGTGAAGTCCGTGGACGACCCGGGGCGGGCGCCGCGGATCTGGAACACCTTGGTCAGGTGCTCGACCTTGACCGCCTCGTTCGAGGCCGGCGGCTTCTCGCCCAGGTGGTGCGCGTGCAGCTCGGCGGACTCCTGCCCGGACACGTGCGCCGTCTGGATCCGGCGCGAGGCCAGCGACGGCGCCGAGGCGACCAGACGCTTCGTGTACGGGTGCTGCGGGTCGGCGAGGATCTGCTGGGCCGGGCCGGACTCGACGACCTGACCCTTGAACATCACCACGAGGTGCTCGGCCCGCTCGGCGGCGAGCCCGAGGTCGTGGGTGATGAACAGCACGGCGGTGCCGAGGTCCCGGGTCATGTCGCCCAGGTGGTCCAGGATCTGGCGCTGCACGGTCACGTCGAGGGCCGACGTGGGCTCGTCGGCGATGAGCAGCCGCGGCCGCGAGGCCAGGCCGATGCCGATGAGCGCACGCTGGCGCATGCCGCCCGAGAACTCGTGCGGGTACTGGCGCGCCCGGCGCTCGGCGTCGGGCAGGCCCGCCTCGGCGAGCACGTCCGCCACGCGGGTGCGCAGCTCGGCCTTGGAGCCCTTGAACCCGTTGGCCTTCAGCGCCTCGGTCACCTGGGTGCCGATGCGCCAGACCGGGTTGAGGTTCGACATCGGGTCCTGCGGCACCATGCCGATCGCGCGGCCCCGCAGGGCCTCGGTCTCGGCCCGGGGCGCGCCGACCAGCTCGCGGCCGTCGAACATGATGGACCCGCCGGTCACCTTGCCGGTCCCGGGCAGCAGGTCGATGATCGAGGCGGCCGTCGTCGACTTGCCCGATCCGGACTCGCCGACGATGGCCACGTTCTGACCGGGGTAGACGGTGAGGTTCGCGCCGCGCACGGCGTGCACCTCACCGACCCCGGTGGTGAAGGAGATCTGCAGGTCACGGATCTCCAGGAGGGGCTTGTTCGGGTCGGCGACGGCGGGGGCGGACTCGGGCGTCGCGTTGCCGTCGCTCACGGGGAACTGTGTCGTCATCGCTTCCGCGCCTTCGGGTCGAGGGCGTCGCGCACCACGTCGCCCATCATCATGAAGCCGAGCACCGTCACGGCCAGGCCGCCTGCCGGGTAGAGCAGGATCTCGGGGTCGGTCCGGATCGCGCCCTGGGCGGCGCTGATGTCGCCGCCCCACGAGACCACGTCCGGCGGCAGGCCGATGCCGAGGAAGCTCAGCGTCGCCTCGGCGACGATGAACTGGCCCAGGGCCACGGTCGCGTAGACGATGATCGGCGCCGCCGAGTTCGGCAGCACGTGCCGCACCAGGATCTGCCCGCGGCCCATGCCGAGGGACTTCGCCGCGGTGACGAACTCGTTGTTCTTCACCGAGAGCACGGTGCCGCGCGTGATGCGGGCGATCTGGGTCCAGCCGAAGACCGCCAGCACGAAGGCGACCAGGAAGCTCGTGCGGTTGGTCGCGATCGACATGATGACGATGGCGCCGAGCACCAGCGGGATGGCGAAGAAGATGTCGGTGATCCGGCTGAGGATCGTGTCGAACCACTTGCCGTAGTACCCGGCGATCGCGCCGATCGTCGTACCGAGGATCACGACCATCGAGGTCGCCAGCACGCCGACGACGACGGAGGCCCGGGCGCCGTACATGGTCCGGGAGTAGATGTCGCAGCCCTGGCGGTCGAACCCGAACGGGTGGCCGGCCTGCGGGCCCTCGAGCGCGCGGGTCAGGTCGCAGGCGCGCGGCTCGATCGAGGTGAACAGGCCGGGGAAGGCCGCCACCAGCACGACGATGACGATGACCGTCCCGGACACCCAGAACAGCGGACGCCGGCGCATCTGGTGCCAGGCGTCGCGCCAGAGGCTGGTGGGCGTCTCGTCGGTCGCGACGGCGTCGACGGCGCCGAGGCCGCCCTCGTCGGCCGGCGCGGTGAAGTGTTCCTGGCCGGGGCGCGGGGCCGGGGTCGGGGTCGCCGACCGGCCCACGGGTTCGTAGCGGTTCTCAGGCATAGCGGATCCTCGGGTCGAGGGCGGCGTAGAGCAGGTCCACCAGGAGGTTCGCCCCGATGTAGACCAGCACCAGCACGGTGGTCAGCGACACGACGGTGATGCTCTCGCCGCGGATGATCGCGTCGTAGAGCGTGCCGCCGACGCCGTTGATGTTGAAGATGCCCTCGGTGATGATCGCCCCGCTCATCAGGGCGCCGATGTCGGCGCCGAGGAACGTCACCACGGGGATGAGGGAGTTGCGCAGCACGTGGCGTCCGGTGACCTGCGAGCGACGCAGACCGCGGGCGCGCGCCGTGCGGACGTAGTCGGCGGACAGGTTCTCCGCGACCGACGTGCGCGTCAGGCGCAGCACGTAGGCGAAGGACACCGCGGCGAGCACCATGGCCGGCATCAGCAGACTGACGAAGTCGGGATCTCGTCCCGCGGTGACGGGCAGCCAGCCGAGCCGGACGCCCACGACGATCTGCATGACGAAACCGACGACGAACGTCGGCACCGCGATGAAGAAGAGGCTGACGACCAGGGCGGTCGCGTCGAAGATGCCACCCTTGCGCATCCCGGCGACCAGGCCGAAGCCGATGCCGAAGACCGCCTCGATGACCAGCGCCATGAGGGCGAGCTGGATCGTGACGGGGAACGCGTTGGCGATCACCTCGGTGATCTCGCGGCCGCGGAAGTCGACGCCGAAGTCGAGCGTCACCACGCCGCGCAGGAAGAGCAGGTACTGGATGATGAAGGGTTGGTCCAGGTTGTACTGGGCGCGGATCTGCTCCTGCACCGCTTCGGGCAGGCCACGCTCACCACCCAGGCCGGCGATCGGGTCACCGGGCCGCAGGAACACCAGCGCGTACAGCAGCAGGGTGGCCCCCAGGAACACAGGGATCACCTGCAGCAGCCTGCGTCCGAGATACCAGAGCATGCGATTTATCTCCTCGTGTGCCCAGGGGGTCCCCCCAGGCTACGGGTTTCCTCGAACCGCGACCGTGCGGGGACGCGGACAGCGGTGGGGCGGGGGTGCTGTGGTGCGCACCCCCGCCCCCTCGCGACGAGTGGTCGACGTCAGACGGTACCCGACGCCGCGACCGCTCGGAAACGACGACGGACGGGGAACCCGCCGAGGCGGGTGCCCCGTCCGTGTCAGCGGATCACTCCTTGGTGATCTGGTACAGGATCGGGTCGCTGTCCCAGCCGAACTCGACGTTCTCGACGGTCTCCGCGTAGCCGCCGGTCGCGTTCTGGTACCACAGCGGGATGCCCGGGACGTCCTGGAACAGGATCTCCTGGGCCTGCTTGTACAGCTCGACCGCGGTGGCCTCGTCCTCGGCCGCGGCGGCCTCGGCCAGCAGGGCGTCGAACTCCTCGTTCGAGTAGTTCATGTCGTTCGAGCCGGCCCCGGTGCCGTAGATCGGGCCCAGGAAGTTGCTCATCGACGGCCAGTCGGCCTGCCAGCCACCGCGGAAGATGCCCTCGACGGACTCGTCGTCACGCGCGTTGAGGAACTCGTCGAAGGTGGTGTACGGCGCGAACTCGCAGCCGATGCCCAGGTCGGTGCGGATGGTGTTGCAGGCCGCGTCGATCCAGTCCTGGTGGTCCGAGTCGGCGTTGGACGCGATCTGCAGCGTGTAGTCGCCGATCGGGTCCATCTCCTCGGCCTGCTCCCACATCTCGGCAGCGCCCTCGGGATCGTAGTCGAGGATCTCGGAGCCCGGGATGTCGTCGGAGAACCCGGCGATGACCGGCGAGGTGAAGTCGCTGGCCGGAGTGCGCGAGCCGCTGTACAGCGTCTCGGTGATCGTGTCGCGGTCGATCGCCATGGAGATGGCCTGGCGGCGCATGACGCCGGCCTCGCCCTGGAACTCGGGGAGCCACTCGGGCACGTTGACGACCTGGATGACGGCGGCCGGCTGGTTCACGGCGCGCTCGCCGAGCTCGTCCTCGAAGGTCGCGAAGGCCGAGGACGGCACGTTCGGCAGCACGTCGAGGTTGCCGTCGAGCATGTCGTTGTACGCCGTGTCCTCCTCGACGTACGCGACCATCTCGAGCCCGCCGTTGGCCGGCTGGCGCGGACCCTCGTAGCCCTCGCGGGGCACGAGCGTGATGAGGCTGTCGTTCTCCCACGACTCGAGCTCGTAGGGACCGTTGCCGATCGGCTCCGAGCCGAAGCCCTCCGGGTCCTCGAAGAACGCCTCGGGCATCGGGTTGAACGCCGAGTAGCCCAGCCACAGCCGGAAGTCCGACGCCGGCTGCGCGAGCTCGGCCGTGAAGGTCGTCTCGTCCACGACCTCGACGGCGATGTCGGACGGCTCCTCGAAGCTGAAGCCGGCGAAGCCGTTGAAGAAGTACTGCTGGTTCTGGGCGTTGTCCAGGTTCGCGACGTACTTCCACGCGTCGACGAAGCTCTGGGCCGTGACGGGGGTGCCGTCCGAGAAGGTCCAGCCGTCCTGGATCGTGATGGTCCAGTTGACGTTGTCGTCGGACTCGATGGACTCCGCGACCTCGTTCTGGACGTTGCCGTCCGCGTCGTAGTAGACGAGACCGGAGTAGATGTTCTTGACCACCAGACCGCCGTAGACCTCGTTGGTCATGCCGGGGGTCAGCGGGTTCTGGGGCTCGCCGCTGCTGATGGAGACGACGCCGGTGCTGTCGCCCTCCGCAGCCGCGGTCGAGTCGCCTTCGTCGGAGCTGCCAGAGCCGCCGCAAGCCGAGAGCAGCAGGGCCGAGGCCAGGGTGAAGGCCCCGATGCCTGCCATACGTCCGCGAGGTGTCACGTGTCCTCCTGAGTTGATGTGCACGCCGTCGGAGGGGTGCTCCGACGCGAGGGGTGCGGGCGCGGATCTGCGTCCGCAGCACAAGATGCGCCCAGGAGCCTAACCCCTCATCGTGTCCCCGGTCACCCTTCCCGGCGACCGGTACCACGATCGTGACCCGATCGGAACCCGCTCGACATCTGGGAGCGGGTGAAAACGCTGTCCCGTGGCGGGACGGCAGGATCAAGCCTCGGCGGTCGCGCCGTCGTGCAGGTCCACCACCCGGTCCGCCCGCCGGACCAGCTCCGGGTCGTGCGTCGTGACGACGGCCGCGACGCCCGCGGTGTGCACGAGCTCGGCCAGCACGTCCATCACGCGCCGCCCGGTCGCCGTGTCGAGCTGACCGGTGGGTTCGTCCGCGAGGAGCACCCGGGGGGCCGCCACCAGGGCCCGGGCGATGCCGACGCGCTGCTGCTGACCGCCGGAGAGCTCGTAGGGCCGCTGGTCGGCGTGGTCGGCGAGTCCCACCCGGTCCAGGGCGTCCGCCACGCGCGCCGCCCGCTCGGCCGGCGGGACCCGGCGCAGCCGGAGCGGCACCTCGACGTTCTCCGCGGCGGACAGCACCGGCAGCAGACCGAAGGACTGGAAGACGTAGCCGACCTCGTCGCGCCGCAGCGCCAGCACCTCGTCCTGGTCCAGCGCCGTCAGCTCGCGGTCGTCCAGCCACACCCGGCCCGACGACGGCGCGTCCAGCCCGCCGAGCACGTTGAGCAGCGTGGTCTTGCCCGACCCCGACGGACCGCGCACCACGAGCAGCTCGCCCGCCGCGACCTCCACGGACACCCCGCGCAGGGCGTGCACCTCGCCGGCCCCCCGGCCGAACGTGCGGCGCACGTCCTCGGTCCGCAGGACCGGCGTCGTCACCGTCGTCGGCATCAGCTCTCCTCCCCCGTGGACCCGCGGGCGTCCTCGCGGGCGTCGCCACGGGTCTCGTCGCGCGTGTCGTCGCGGTCCCGCCGGACCTGGACGTGGTCGTCCTGCAGCCGCAGCCGGACCCGGTCGCGCAGGTCCAGGGCCTCGACGACGTCGTGCGGCAGCTGCAGGCGCCCGACCCGGTCCAGCACCGCGAACTCCTCCGCGACGTCGCGCCGCACGCCGTCGGCGTCCGTGGCGGTCCGGCGCAGCACCTCGGTGGAGGTGCGTCCGTCGCGGATCTGCACCGTGCGGGCCACGTGCTCCGACACCGTCGGGTCGTGCGTGACGATGAGCGTCGTCGTGCCCGTGGCCGCGTTGACCGCGCGCAGCGCCTCCAGCACGTCCGCGCTGGTGGCCTCGTCGAGCTCGCCGGTCGGCTCGTCGGCGAGCAGGACGCGCGGGCGGTTCGCCACCGCGACGGCGATCGCGACCCGCTGCTGCTGCCCGCCGGACATCTCGGCCGGGTACCGGTCGGCGACGTCGGCCACCTGCAGCAGGTCGAGTAGCTCGTCGGTGCGCGCCGCGCGATCGGCCCGCGGGCCGCCGCCCAGGTCGAGCACGAGGCGGACGTTCTCGGCCGCCGTGAGGTACGGCAGCAGGTTGCGGGAGGTCTGCTGCCAGACGAACCCGACCGTGCGGCGCTGGTAGACGACCCGGTCCCGGCGCCCCATCGTGAGCAGGTCCGTGCCCGCCACGACGGCCGACCCTCCGGTGGGGGTGTCCAGCCCGGACAGGATGCCCAGCAGCGTGGACTTCCCCGACCCGGAGGCACCCACGACGGCCACCAGGTCGCCGGCCTCGACCTCCAGGTCCAGGCCCTGCAGGGCCTGGACCTCCACGCCGTCGGTGGCGAAGATGCGCACCAGCCCGCGGCACAGGATCTCGCTCATTCCTCGCTCCTCGTCATCAGTCCGTCGCCGTCCGCCACGTCTCGGCACCCCGGCGCCGCCCCACCGATCCGGCCACCAGCGTGCCGGCGACCACCGCGACGAGCAGGCCCCCGGCGAGCGCCGCGGGCCCCCAGGGGTCGACCACCAGCGCGGGCGACGCCGTACCCCCGGTCAGCGGGGTCAGGTCGACGACCGCCAGCACGAGCGCCGGCACCAGCACGCCCACGACGCCGCCCGCCAGCAGCGCGGCGACCGCCCAGGGCCCGACCTCCCACGCCACCAGCCCGCGCTCGGCCCGGCGGGGCAGGCCGAGGGTGCGCAGCACGGCCAGCACGCGGGTGCGGGCCGGCGTGGCCAGGACGAGCATCAGCGTCACGGTCGCCACGCACAGCAGCGCCGAGAGCGCGACGGCGACGGTGAACGCCGCCGCCAGACCGGCGGCGGCCGGCGAGGACAGCAGCGCCTGCTCACCCTCGCGCGGGTCGTCGACGACGGCTGTGGGCAGCAGCACGCCGATCTCCGCCTCGACCCGGTCGGGGTCCGGAGCCTCGGCGGCGCCGCCGCCGCCGGCCAGGCCGACCAGCGCGAGGCGCGCGGTCCCCGGTGCGATCCCCACCCGGTCCCCGGCCGCGGTCGCGTCGACCAGCAGGGCGCCCGACGACGGCGGCAGGCCGGGCAGGGCGTCGACGCGGTCCACGACGACGACCTCCGTGCGAGCGCCCCCGGGCCCGGACAGCACCTGTCCGTCGGTCACCTGCCCGGCCCCGTCGCCGACCGCGACGACCGGGAGCCGTCCGTCGCCGGTGGCCGCGAGCCGGTCGAGCCCGTCCGGCGCTCCCGGCACGTCCTGCTGCACCCGCGCGAGCTCGGCGGCGTCGGTGGTCCACACGGTCACGGGACTGCCGCTGCCGACACGGCCGAGCGCGAACCGGCCGGCGTCGGCGACGGGCGCGACCGCGGCCACGCCGTCGATCCCCCGCAGGGAGTCGGCCGTCGGGCCGTCGACGACCGGACCGGCCACCCGCAGGTCTCCCCCGACCTCCGCCCAGGCCTCGTCGGTGACGCCCTGGCGCACCGTGCCGGACAGCACCACCGACGACAGGGCGACACCGACGGCGAGCACCAGCGCCACCGCGGGCAACGGGCCCCCGGCCGGGTCACGGCGCACGCGCGCCGCCCCGAGGAACGGCACGAGTCCCGAGCCCCGTGCGGCGAGGTGTTCCACGGCGCGCGCCACGGGGGGCACGAGCCGGAACGTGACCAGCGCGACGGCGACGCCGACCAGCAGCGGGGCCACGGCCAGGAGCGGGTCGACACCGCCGCCGGTGCCGGTCGGGCCTGTCGAGGAGCCCGTCGCGGCGACGACGCCCCGGTCCACCGCGAGCCACGACGTCCCGGCCCCGGCGAGGACGACGCCGGCCTCCACCCCGAGGCGCAGGTGCCGGCGTCGGGCGGGGACGGCCCCGAGATCCGCGCGGCCGGCCCGCAGCCCGGCGGCCGGGGTCACTGCGGCCAGCACGAGCGCCGGGGCGAGCCCGCACAGCACCGCCGCGCCGACCTGCCCGGACGTCACGGTCCCGGGCACCACGGCGAGCCCGGCCGCGAACCCCAGCGCGGCCGCGGGCAGCCCGACGACCAGGCCCTCGAGCGCGACCACCCCGCGGACCCACGTCATCGACGCACCCCGCGCCCGTGCGAGCGCCAGCGTCGCGCGGCGCCGGTCGACGACCAGCCCGGCGGCGAGCACGAGGACGGCGGCCAGGGCGCCCAGCGGTCCGACGGCGAGCACCGTGACGATCGCGTCGACGCCGGCGCGCTGGCCCAGCGCGGTCTCCAGCACGTCGAGCAACCCCGTGGCCGGTTCGAGCACGGCGGAGTCGCCGTCGACGACGGTGGTGGTCGTGGCCGTCAGGCCGCGCAGCTGGGCGAGCAGCGCCGGCGCGTCCTGCGCGGCGACGCCGGAGGTGTCGACCGGGAACCAGACACGCGCCGACGGCGCGGGGACCCAGGAGCCGAGCGTGGCCGGGTCGGCGAAGACCCCCGCCGTGACGATCTTGCCGATGTTGGGGTCGAACACGATCTCGGGAGTCGTCGTGCGGGGGACGTGCGCCCAGTAGTCGGCGTCGGCGTCCAGCGGTTCCCAGAGGCCGACGACGTGCAGCGGCGGCAGCAGCGGCTCGTCGGTGGCGTGCACCGAGTCGAGGGCCCAGTCGAGCTCGGCGGCGACCGCGGTCGAGACCGCCACCTCCATCGCGGTGGGCTCGAACTCCACCACGCCGTCGGAGCCGGGCAGCATCGCCGTCGGGTCGGCGGGGACGGGCGTGGAGGCCGGCCAGCGCCCCTCGACCACCTGGACCTGCGCCGACGCCGACGGGCCCGCCTGCAGCACGATCCCCGGCGCGGCGACGTCGTTGCCCTCGACCCGCTCCACCCCGGTGCGGTCCGCCGCGACGACCAGGTCGGGCTCGCCGAGGACGCCGGACAGCGGGGCCGGTCGCGAGGCGGCGAGGTCGCGCAGCCCGGCGAGGTAGCCGTCGAGGTCGGGCACCGGCGGGTCGACCTCCCCGTCGGTCGGACCCTCGCGGTGCACGCCGCCATAGGCGTCGTAGTCCTCGCCGTAGCCGGGGAAGACGGGCGTCGTCGCGATGACGTCGGACGTCAGGGCGGACGTCTGCGCCGTGACGTGCGCGAGCTGGTCGGCGTGCACCGCGGCGACCGCCCGCGGCACCGTCGACAGGGTGCCGGCGGCGAGGACCGTCACCGCCGCCAGGGCCAGCACGGCGCCGGCCGCGGTGCGCAGGTGCCGGCGCACCAGGAGCAGCAGGCTCATCGCACCTCCGCCCGGTAGGTCGTGTCGCGCGCCTGCGCGGCCACCCGGGAGGCGACCACGGCGCCGACCAGCAGCACGCCGACCACGGCCGCCAGGAGCAGTGGGACCAGCACCGTGGCGTCGACGACGAGGCCCGGCGTCGTCCCGCCCCGCACGACGGCGTGCGCGAGACCGGGCACGGTGGCCGCCGCGAGCGCCGCACCCGCCAGGACGCCGGCGCCGAGGCCGACGCCGCCGAGCACGACGAGCTCGCCGGCGCGCCCCCTGCCCTGCTGCCGGGGGCCCACACCCAGCGCGCGCAGGACGACGACCTCGCCGCGTCGCGCGCCCAGGGTCGTCACGGCCACGACGGCGAGGCCGAGGACGGCGAGCACGGTCGCCCCGGCGGCCGCGAGGACCATGGCGAGCCGGACCGGCGCTCCGGCGTCGGACGCGGTGACGTCGGCGACGGTCCGCACGACGACGCCGGCGGTGCCGTCGCCGGCGTCCGTCGGGCCGAGGCGCTGCGCCACGTCGTCGGCGACGCGGTCGACGGCGGCGGCGTCGCCGGGCTCGTCGGCCGCGACCCAGGCCTCGGCGGGCCGAGGCAGCTGGCCCGTGGTGGCGAGCAGCGCGGCCTCCAGGGTCCCGAGATCGACCCAGGCGGCCTCGGCCGTCGACTCCCCGGGCACCGTGTCGGTGGTCGCGGCGACCCGGAGGACCACCTCGGCACCGGCCACGGTGGCCTCCAGCTCGTCCCCCACGGCGGCGTCCCAGCGCTGCGCCGCCGCCTCGGTGACCACCGCCGGGACCACCGGGCGTTGCGGCGCTCCCGGTCCGTCGGCAGCCAGCAGCCGCAGCCAGGTCCCGTCACGGGACCCGAGCGTCAGGTCGGCGCCGAGAGCGCCGTCGTCGGAGGCGGTCGGGGCGGTCCCCGCGGCGGCCCAGCGGGTCCCGGCGACGTCCACGGGGACCTGCGCGCCCTCGACGTCCGCGTCGAGGCCGCTCACCGCGACGGACACCTCGGTGGGGACCAGGACGCCGGGCAGGTCCCACTCAAGCGCCGCGACCCGCAGCTCGGAGGCGTCGGCGAGGGTGGCGGGGACGGTGGCGGCCAGCTCGGTGTCGGCAGGGTCGTCCGTCAGCGTCAGCGCGCCGGCGTCCAGGACGGCCAGGGCTCCGTGCGCGTCGACGAGCCACACCGTGACGGCGACGTCCAGCGCCTGCTCGGACCGGTCGCGGGCCCCGAGGGGCAGCGCGGCGGGGTCGGCGACGGCGGTCCCCGTCAGGTCGATCGTGAGCCCCGTCGTCCCGGACGGCAGGACGGGCGCGGCGGCGAACGGGTCCGTGCCGCGCAGCGGGGCGACGGCCGCGGCGGCCCCGACGGGACGGACCGCGTCCGGCGCGGCGTCGGCCGGCATCGCGACGAGCCCGAGCGGGTCGCCCTGCACCGTGGCGTCCTGGGCCAGGACGGGGACCGCGCCGGACGCCCCGTCCAGGTCCGCGAGCCGTGCCGTGCGGATCGGGAGTCGCTCGGGCGCCAGCCGTGCCCCGGCGCCGTCGACGGCCCGGACGTCGGTGCCGAGCTGCTGCGTGGCCAGGTCGGCCCGCGCCTGCGGGGCCGTGCCGGCGTAGGTCGCGGCCAGGACCGACGACCCCCCGGCGAGCACCAGCAGCACCACCGGGACGACGGCGACCCGCAGACCGCGGGAGACCTGGCGGGCGGCCAGCACGGCGGTCGCACCGCGACCCCTCGCGGCGAGCCGCGCTCCGGCCCGCGCGAGCGGACCCAGGAGCGCCAGCGCGAGCAGGCCCAGCGCGGCGAGCGCGAGCGCCGGCCCCGCGGCGGCGAGAGGATCCCAGGTCGTGGCGCCGTCCGCCGCGACCAGCGGCGACCCGAGGGAGCGCAGACGCCACATGCCGGCGACGGCGAGCAGCCCGACACCGGCGACGGTGCCGGCGGCCGCGGCGCGCTGCAGCCGTCCCGACCGGTCGGCGAGCCGACGGCGCGCGACGGCGCGTGCCCGGGAACCGGCCACGACGGTGAGCACGGTCGTGCCGGCGACCGCCGTGGCCAGACCGCCCGCGACCAGCACCGTCGGAGCCGGCGAGGGGGTGCCGGCCACGCTCAGGGCACCGGCGGCGGCCGCGGAACCCGCGGCGGCGGCGAGCAGGCACACCGTCGCCGCCTCTCCGAGCGCAGCGGCCGTCAGCCGGCCCGGGTCGGCGCCGCGGGCGACGAGGATCTCGGTCTCGCGCTCCCGGGCCTGCGCGACCAGGCGGGCGACCTGCACCAGCGCCACCAGGGCCACCAGGACGAGCAGCGCGACCGGCACCGTGAGCACCGCCCGGGCGGCGGCCTGGGCCTGCTGCTCGGCGACCGCACGCTGCGCCAGGTCGCCCTCGACGGTCAGGCCGCGGACGGCCACCGCGTCGTCGGCCCGCAGCACACCGTGCAGCGCGTCGCCGCCCGCGGCGAACCCGGCGAGGTCGGCGGGCAGGACCTCCGTCACGACCGGAGTCAGCGTCCACTCGACGAACGGGGTGTCGTCGCCGTCAGGGCGTTCGGTGCGGTCGACGCGCAGCGGGGCGTCGCCGAACAGGTCGGCGACGGTGGAGCGCACCCGGGCGTCCTGGGCCGCCGGATCCTCGGCGACCCGCGTGGTCACCTGCAGCGACGCCGTCGAGCCGGCGTCGAGAGCCGTGCGGGCGGCGTCCGTCGTCGTGGCGGTGACCGCCCCCGCGGTCGCCCCGCTCGTCGCCGCGATCGCGGCGACGAGCAGGGCGACCAGGGCGAGCAGGCCGCGGTGCGCGACAGCGCGCCGCCACGCGGACCGCAGCATGGGGCCGTCAGGCCCCTTCGCGCAGGCGGATCTCGGAGACCTCGTCGCCCCACTCGGCGAGCAGCCGGTGCCGCTCCTCGCGACGCTCCTTCTGCTCGGTCGGGTCCGGCACGGGCGCCGCGGCGAGGAGCCGCTTGGTGTACTCCTCCTGCGGCGAGCGCAGCACCCGGTCGCGGGTCCCCTTCTCGACGATGCGGCCCTCCTGCATGACGACCACCTGGTGGGCGAGCATGTCGATGACGGCCAGGTCGTGGCTGACGAACAGGCACGCGAACCCGAACTCGCTCTGCAGGTCCAGGAACATCTCCAGCACGGCGGCCTGGACCGACACGTCGAGGGCCGACGTCGGCTCGTCGGCCACCATGAGCTCCGGCTCGAGGGTGAGCGCCCGCGCGATGGAGACGCGCTGGCGCTGACCACCGGACAGCTCGTGCGGGTACCGGTTGTAGTACGACCGGGGCAGCTCGACGGCGTCCAGCAGCTCCATGACCCGCTTCTGCCGCGAGGCCGCGTCGCCGATCTTGTGCACGGCCAGCGGCTCGTTGATGGCCTCGCCCACGGGGAAGCGCGGGTTGATCGAGGCCGCCGGGTCCTGGAACACGACGCCGATGCGCCGGCGCAGGTCCTTGAGCTGCTTCTTGCGCATCGCGCCGAAGTCCTCGCCGAGGATCCGGACCGACCCCGAGCGCGCCGGGATGAGGCCGAGGGCGCACTTGGCGATGGTGGACTTGCCCGACCCGGACTCGCCCACCAGTCCGACGATCTCGCCCGCACCGACGGTGAAGGAGACGTCGTCGACCGCGCGGAACGGCGGCTTGCCGAGCCGGTGGTACTCGATGACCAGCTGGTCCAGCTCGAGCGCCGGGGTCTCGGCGTCGGCACGCTCGGTCTCCACCGAGCGGGCCACCGCGGCGTCGTCCTGGCCCCGGCCCTCGCCGAGGTGCGGCACCGCCTTGAGCAGCCGCTTGGTGTAGTCGTGCTGCGGGTCGGTCAGCACCTGGGCGGCGCTGCCGGTCTCGACGAGGTCGCCCTTGAACATCACCGCGACGCGGTCGGCCATGTCGGCGACCACACCCATGTTGTGGGTGATGAGCAGGATGCCGGTGTCGAGCTTGTCCTTCAGCGAGCGCAGCAGGTCGAGGATGTCGGCCTGCACGGTGACGTCGAGGGCCGTGGTCGGCTCGTCGGCGATGATCACCTTGGGGTCGCAGGAGATCGCCATGGCGATGACGACGCGCTGGCGCTGACCGCCGGACAGCTCGTGCGGGTACTGCTTGAGACGCCGCTCCGGCTCCGGGATGCCGACCATGTCGAGCAGCTCGGCGGCCCGGGCCATCGCCTGCTTGCCGAAGGCGATGCCGTGCAGCTGCAGCGCCTCGGTGAGCTGGTCGCCGATGGTGAGCACCGGGTTGAGCGCGGTCATCGGCTCCTGGAACACCATGGCGATGTCGTTGCCGCGCATCTTGCGCAGCCCAGCCGGGTCCAGGTCGCCGACGATCTGGTCGCCGACCTGGACCCGTCCCGAGACGCGGGCGTTGCCCGGCAGCAGACCGAGCGCCGTCGTCGACGTCACGGACTTGCCGGACCCGGACTCGCCCACCAGGGCGACGACCTCACCCGGACGCACCTCCAGGGAGATGCCCTTGACGGCGTGGACGTCGCCGAACTCGGTGCCGAAGGTCACCTCGAGGTCGGTGAAGGACAGCACGGCGTCGCCGGGGGTGGTGGCGTCCGGCGCGGAGGAGAGATCGAGGGTGGTCATCAGGCCTTGGTCCTGTTCTGGCGGGGGTCGAACGCGTCGCGCAGACCGTCGCCGATGAAGTTCACGCTCAGGGCGATGGCGAGGATCATCAGCCCCGGCCACCAGAAGAGCCACGGACGCGTGGTGAACGCCGTCTGGTACTGCTGGATCAGCAGGCCCAGCGAGGTGTCCGGTGCCTGCACGCCGTACCCGAGGAAGCTGAGCGCCGTCTCGAGCAGGATCGCCGCCGAGATGGCCAGCGTCGCCGAGACGATGATCGTCCCGATGGCGTTGGGCAGGATGTGCTTGAAGATCGTCCGGCTGCTGCTCGTGCCGACGGCGTAGGCCGCCACGACGAACTCGCGCTCGCGCAGGGACAGCACCTCGCCGCGCACCAGGCGGGCGAGACCGGTCCAGGTGACGAGGCCCAGCATGAGGGTCAGTCCCCAGATGCCCCAGGAGCTGGCCATCTTGCCCAGCACCGCGGCGAGCACGAGCAGCGGGATGACGAGCAGCAGGTCCGTCATGCGCATGAGCACGGCCTCGACCCAGCCGCGGAAGTAGCCGGCCAGGGCCCCGACCAGCGTGCCGATGACGGTGGAGATGATCCCCACGCCGAACGCGATGATGAGGGACTTCTGGGTCCCGAGCATCACCAGGGCGAAGTAGTCCTTGCCGCCGGTGTCCTGACCGAACGGGTGCTCCCAGCTGGGGGCGCCGTCGCCGATCTTCGGGTACTGCAGCTCGGGCACCTTGTCCCACCAGCCGGGGATCGGGCCGATGCCGATCGAGGTGAAGGCGACCAGGATCACCAGCGCCATGACCGCCATCGAGATGATGGCTCCCTTGTGGCGGAAGAACCGCATCCGCACGAGCTGGCCCTGGCTGTAGGACTTCTCCTCGGCCGGCGGATTCTTGAGGTCAGTCATGGTGCGCTCCGCGGGTGTGGTGCGTACGGGGTCCGGTCATGGGTCTCACCGCCGGATCCGTGGGTCGAGGTAGGCGTAGGCGATGTCGGCGAGCATGTTCATCAGCACCGCCGCCGTTCCCGTGACCAGGAAGAAGGCCATCACCGGGTCGGGGTCGACCCGGTCCAGGCACTCCTGGAACATGGCGCCCATGCCCTTCCAGCCGAAGACGCGCTCGGTGATCACCGCACCGCCGATGAGGCCCGCGAAGTCGAAGGCGACGATCGTGGTGATCGGGATCAGGGCGTTGCGGAACGCGTGCTTGGTGATGACCGCCCGCTCGGACAGGCCCTTGGAGCGCGCCGTGCGGACGTAGTCCTGGTTCATCACCTCGAGCATCGAGGACCGCGTGTACCGGGAGTACGAGGCGACCGAGACCAGGGTCAGCACGATCGTCGGCAGGATGAGCTGCATCCCGGAGTCCAGCACCGACTCCCAGAAGTCACCGCTGAAGTTCGGCGTCTGCGACCCGATCGTGGAGATCGGCCGCGACTTGAGCTCGAGGAAGCCGGCCCAGTGCGCCACCAGGATGTCGAAGACGATCACCCCGGAGGTGATGACACCGGTGACCGCGGAGATGAACATCGCCTGCTTGCGGGCGTAGCCGCCCCAGGCGGCGCCGATCGCGATCGACACGACGATCGCCAGCACGAACAGGCCGATCAGCTGCAGCCACGTGGGCTCCAGCAGGACCCCGGCGAAGACCAGGTAGCTGAGCGTCCCGACGACGGCGGTGGTCAGCGCCGCGTAGAGCACCCGTCGGTTGCCCAGCCCGGCCACGAGGGCGGTGACGAGCACCGCCGCACCCAGCGAGGTGAGCAGCACCATCGCGAGCCCGAAGAACGGGTTCCGGTACCAGTCGAGCACGTTCAGCACGTACAGCAGCACGGCGACGAAGGTGAAGGTGGCCGCCCCGGTGTAGAGGCGTCGGCGCCAGGGGCCGCCCAGCACGGCGGGGATGATCGCCGCCGCGACCAGGGCGAAGCCGAGGATCATCGGTGGTTCCATGTCGCCGCTGGCGATCCAGTCGTTGAAGCGGATCGCGCCGTACTCCTTGAGGAGCACCGCCGCCCAGAACACGGGCAGCGAGAAGAAGAGGAAGGCGAGGAACGTGACACCGTAGTCGAAGCCGGTGTACTGACGGATCGCGGAGACGATACCCGCGGCGATGCCGACGACGATCGCCAGCAGGGTCGCCAGCGTCACGAGTCGGAGCGTCGAGCCGGCGGCCTGCGCCGTCAGGTCGAGGACGTTGGCGCCGTTGACAGTCGTCCCCAGGTCGCAGCTGCCGGTGAAGCAGCCGCCGACGCCGGAGAGCCACTCCCAGTAGCGCTCGTACCACGGCAGGTCGAGGCCCATCTGCTCGGTGCGCAGGGCCATGAGGCTCTCGCGGTTCTCGGCGTTGGACTCGCGCAGATCTGCCAGGGGGTCGCCCGCGTTGATCGTCAGCACGAAGATGAGCAGCGACGCCGCCCACAGCACGAGGAACGAGATCCCCAGTCGTCGAAGGATGAACTTGAGCACGCTGTGCCCCTTTTCGGTCAAGGCAGGCGTGTGGGGGCAGGGAGGTCATCCCTGCCCCCACACGGTGCCTGTCAGGCGGTCAGGACGTCAGGAGGCGCGAGACCACTGCTCGGCGTTCCAGACGATCCCGTCCTGGGCCGCGGTGAAGCGGACGTTCTCCAGGTCGGCCGAGTGCGCGACGACACCCGGGTGAGCGAACAGCGGGATGCCGTACAGGGTGTCCCACAGCTCGGACTCGATCACCTTGGTCTGCTCCAGGTGGACCGACTCGTCGACCGTCGAGGCCAGGGTGTCCCAGGCCTCGTCGACCGTCTCGTTGGAGTACCCGCCGAAGTTCTGCGGGCGACCGGAGGCGTAGATGTTCTGGCCGGAGGCGATCTGACCGGAACCGGCCCAGGCGAACAGGGCGATCTCCCAGTCACCGGTCTCCAGCGCACCACCGGCGGCGAAGAACTCCGGGTCACCGGCGTCGACGATGTTGAAGCCCACCTGGTCGCAGGACGACTTGATGGCGGCGACCTCGTCGGCACGACGCGGGTTCGGCGCGGAGTAACCGATGCGGATCTCGGTGCCCTCCTCGAGACCGGCCTCGGCGAACTTCTCCGTGGCCATCTCCAGGTCGACCTCGTCGTAGCGGCCGTCGTAGGACTCGGCCGTGACCTCCTCGTACTTCTCGGTCTGGTACGGGAAGACCTCGCGGGCGTTCATGACGACCGCGTTCTCGTCGATCGGCGCGATCAGGTCGTCGACGATCTTCTGACGCGGCACGCAGTAGGCGAAGGCCTCGCGGGCGGCCAGGTTGTCGGCGAAGACCGAGCTGTCACCGAAGTTGTAGTCCAGGTGCTCCCAGATCAGGGTCTGACCGGTGAGGACCTCGACGGACGAGCCGATCTGCTCGAGCTGCGGGATCGTGTCGACCGTGGCCTGCGGCTCGATGACGTCGAGGTCACCGTTCTGCAGCGCCTGCACGTGGGTGTCCGCGGCCGCGAAGCGGAAGGTGAGCTCCGTCGTCGCGGGCGGGGTGCCCCAGTAGTTCTCGTTGGCCGTCAGCGTGATGGACTGGCCGGCGATCCAGCCGTCCTCCTTGAGCATGTACGGACCGGAGACCGGGACCAGCGCCGGGTCGGGCAGCTCGCCCGGGGTCGAGGACAGCCAGCCGGTGTTCCAGAACTCGGCGGCCGGCTCGAGGACCGACATGTCGAGCTCCTCGATGGCGGTGACGAGCTCCTCGACGGAGACGCCGACCTGGTCGGCCACGACGTGCGCCGGGAAGGCGCTCGAGACGTTGAGCTGCCAGTCGGCGTAGACGCGCTCGTAGTCGTACTGGAACGACTTGGCGTCCGCACCGTCGGCCTGCGGGCCCTCGGGGACGTAGTCACCCAGGGTCAGACCGGACACGTGGTTGAACAGCGGCTCCTCCGAGGCGTCCTCGGTGATCGCGCCGTCGACCGTGACCGCCTGGGTCGCCCAGTCGAGCAGGTAGTCGGCGTAGCTGATCGGGGTGCCGTCGGACCACGTCGCGTCGTCGGCGAGGGTGTACTGCACCTGCAGCGGGTCCTCGGACACGGCCTCGAACGAGCCGTACTCCTCGTCCTGGCAGATGGTGCCGTCGACCCCGAAGTACATGAAGCCGCCCATCATGCGGTCGTTCACGACGGAGTTGTACGTCGAGTAGGTGTCCGGCAGCAGGCCGTTGTAGCCGGCCCACTGCACCTCACCGGCCGAGTACTGGATCTCGCCGTCGGCCGACTCGGTGACACCGGTGTCGACCTTGCACGAGTCCGTGATCTCTTCGGTGTCGGCGGTCTCTTCGGCCGCCGTGGTCTCCTCGGTCTCCGGCTGGTCGTCCGACGCCGGGCTCGAGCAGGCCGACAGCAGGAGAGCGCCGGTGGCGACGGCCGCGACGGCCGCGCTTGCACGCCTGATCTTCACTGGGGTTCCTCCTCATGGGAAGGGCCCCCCGCCAGGTTCGGCGGCCGCCCGGGTCACGAGTGGCCGACCTCACCGCCAGGGGGTCCGTGGTGTTCGCCACACCGTACCCAGCGAGCAGAAGGCGAAATTGCCACTTTCCGAGATTGACTGGTGATCGTTATGGATCTGAGACTGCCAAGAATCATTGGGAACGAACTGGGCGGTTGCGCCGAAACGGCGGAGAAACACCACCCGGAATTCCATCACACAATCGTCCTATTCCCGTGTTATGGAAAAGGGTCGTCACGCGGAGGGCGCTTTTCGGTCTCATTCTGATGACGACGCCATATTCGCGACCCTACGGTGGATCCGCGGCTCCCGCCGGGTGAATCTCGACCCCCGGACACCGTCGTCCGGAGCGACCGGTCCTGTGGCCGACGAGCCGCGAGCGGGCGCGGACGCCGCTGCCTATCCTGGAGCTGCCTGAGAATCCGGGCGGACCCCACGACCTGACCCGGCCGCCGCGGTCTCCGTCGCGGCCGGAGAGGCGGCGACATGTCGGCAGGGACAGCGATCGACCTCGACGCGGAGGTCGAGGCGATCCGGCACCGCCGGGCGGCGGTCGGGATCGCACTCGGCCTGGTCGAGGACGGCGTGACGACACAGGTCGCGACGAGCGGCCTCGCCGACCTGGCCACCGGCTCCACCGTCTCGGCGGACACCGCCTTCCGCGTCGCGTCGATCACCAAGACGTTCACCGGCGTCGCCGTCATGCAGCTCGTCGAGCGTGGCCTCGTCGACCTCGACGCGCCGGCGAACGACTACCTGCGGGGCTACCGGCTCGAGCCGCCGGCGCCGACGGACCGGCCCGTCACCGTGCGGCAGCTGCTGACCCACACCGCCGGGCTCCCCGAGTCGCTGTCGCTGCGTCACGCCGCCCGCCCCGACTTCGGGGAGAGCACACCGGCCGACGTCCCCGCGCCGTCCCTGCGCGACTACTACGGAGGTGTCCTGCACGGTGCGGCCGAGCCCGGCACCCGGTTCTGCTACACGAACCACGGACCGGCGACCCTCGGCCAGATCGTCGAGGACATCACCGGCGCCCCGCTGGCCGACCACCTCGCGGAGCACGTCTTCGCACCGTGGGGCATGACCAGCACGGACCTCGACCAGTCCCGGCCCGGGGACCCGCGGCGCGCCACCGGCTACCGCCTGACGGCGCGCGGGCCGCGCCCGGTGCCGGTGACGAACATGGCCACCGTCGGCGCGGCAGCCGCCTGGTCGACGCCGGTCGACATGCTGCGGTACGCCGAGGCGCTGGTCGGCGGCGGGGCGAACACGCATGGTCGGGCATTGGCTCCCGGGACCGTCGCGGACATGGTCGCGCCGCACTACCAGCCCGACCCGCGGATCCCCGGGATGGGCCTGGCGTTCTTCCGCGGGCGCCTGGGCGACCACCCGACCGCCGAGCACCAGGGGATCATCCCCGGCTTCGACTCCGCCCTGGTCCTCGCCCCGGACTCACGGACCGCCGTCTTCGCGGTGGTGACCGGAGCGCGCCTGGGCATGTTCTGGGTCCCCGACGAGGCCAACAGGCTGGTGCGCAGGCTCCTGGGCGTACCGCCCGCCACGGCGCGGACCGACGTGGCGCAACGACCCGAGGTCTGGGACCGGGTCTGTGGCACCTACACGCTCCCCAGCACCCTCAGCGACCTGCGCCTGCGTTCGATCGTCGGTGCCGGGATCCAGGTGCTCGTCCGCCGGGGCCGCCTCGTGCTGCGGTGCCTCCACCCCGTCCCGTTCCTCTACCGCGGTGTCGAGCTGGTCCCCGACGACCCGGCGGACCCCTTCGCCTTCACCATCGACCTGACGCCCGCCGGGCTCTCCCCCATCCGGGTCGTCTTCGCCCCCGGTCCCGAGTCGGGCCGGACGGCGATGCACCTGGAGATCATGCCGCTGACGGCGTACCGACGTGGACGTGCCACGACGTGAACGTCCGCGCGCGACACCCAGCCGCTCACCGACACCCGGCGCCGGCTACTCCGACTCGTACTTGAACGACAGCTGGAGCCTGGTCCGGTAGACCAGCTCCCCGTCATCTCCCACGACGACGTCCTGCTGGGTCACCTCGGCCACTCTGACGTCGCGCAGCGATCCCTTCGCGGTCCTGATGGCGCCCGCCGCAGCGTCCTCCCAGGAGGAGGAGCTCGTCCCGATCACGTCGATCACCCGGTACACGCTCATGACAACCTCTCACTGTCAAGAGTTGGATCCGTCCAAGATCGTTGTTTCCTCGGACCTTTCCATGATGTCAGGTACCGCCCTGCACGCTGTGCGGGGACGGGGGGAAGCCGTCGCGGATGCCACG
Organism: Isoptericola haloaureus; assembly: GCF_036689775.1. NCBI lineage: Bacteria > Bacillati > Actinomycetota > Actinomycetes > Micrococcales > Promicromonosporaceae > Isoptericola > Isoptericola haloaureus. The sequence continues at coordinate 193,190 of NZ_JBAGLP010000118.1, forward strand.
ACCACCGGACGTGACGGCCACGAGGAGGTCGGCGGGACCCGTGCATCCCGACCGACCTGACACCGGGTCAGCTTCACGCGATCCGTCGACAGCGCTAGACGTTGAAGCGGAACTCCACAACGTCGCCGTCGCGCATGACGTAGTCCTTGCCCTCGACGCGCGCCTTGCCCGCGGCCTTCACGGCGGCGACGGAACCGGCCTCGACGAGGTCCTCGAAGGAGATGACCTCGGCCTTGATGAAGCCGCGCTCGAAGTCCGTGTGGATGACGCCGGCCGCCTGCGGGGCGGTCCAACCCTTGCGGATCGTCCACGCGCGGGCCTCCTTCGGCCCGGCGGTGAGGTAGGTCTGCAGGCCCAGGGTGTCGAAGCCGACGTGGGCGAGCTGGTCCAGGCCGGACTCCTCCTGGCCGGTCTCCGCGAGCATCTCGGCGGCCTCGTCCGGCTCGAGCTCGACGAGCTCGGCCTCGAACTTGGCGTCCAGGAAGATCGCCTCGGCCGGGGCGACGAGCTCGCGCATCTTCGTCTGCATGGCCTCGTCCGCCAGCCCGGCGTCGTCGGTGTTGAAGACGTAGATGAACGGCTTGGCCGTCATGAGCTGCAGCGGGGCCACCTCGGTGAGGTCGAGGCCGGCGGCGGCCGCGCCCTGGAAGAGCGTGGTGCCCTCCTCGAGGATCTCCTGGGCCTTCTTCGCCGCGGCGAACAGGACGGGGTCACCCTTCTTGATCTTGACCTCCTTCTCCATGCGCGGCAGCGCCTTCTCGAGCGTCTGGAGGTCGGCCAGGATGAGCTCGGTGGAGATGGTCTCGATGTCGCCGGAGGCGTCGGTGGACCCCTCGACGCGGATCACGTCGCCGTCGTCGAACGCGCGGGTCACCTGGCAGATGGCGTCGGCCTCGCGGATGTTGGCGAGGAACTGGTTGCCCAGGCCCTCGCCCTCCGAGGCGCCCTTGACGATGCCGGCGATGTCCACGAACGACACCGTGGCCGGCAGCACGCGCTCCGAGGAGAAGATCTCCGCGAGCTTGCCCAGCCGCTCGTCCGGCAGCGGGACCACTCCGACGTTGGGCTCGATCGTCGCGAACGGGTAGTTCGCCGCGAGCGCGGAGTTCCGGGTCAGTGCGTTGAAGAGCGTGGACTTGCCGACGTTGGGCAGGCCGACGATGCCGATAGTGAGAGCCACGTCGCCCCATCCTACGCGTCGTGCGCGCCCGGCCCGTCGTCGTCCCCCCGAGGCAGACGCCACTGCCACCGCGGCAGACGCCACTGCCACCGCGAGATCGACCCTCCCGGACCGAGATCGACCCACGGTGGGTCGATCTCGGTCCGGGAGGGTCGATCTCGGCGAGGGTGTCCCCGGCGAGAGTGTCCCCGGCGAGGGTTTCCCCCGGCGGGGGCGCCGTCAGTCGACGGTGATCTCGCGGTGCCAGGACTCGGTGACGTACTTCGTGCGCCACCCCAGCTTCGTGTACAGCGACTCGGCACCGGTGGGGCTGTCGGCGTCCACCTCGAGGCCCACGCGGTTGCGGCCCCGGGAGGCGGCGTCGGCGATGACGGCGTGCAGCAGGGCGGTGGCCACCCCGCGGCCGCGGGCTTCGGCCAGCGCGCCGATGTAGTCGATGTAGGTCCCGCGCACCCCGGAGGCGTCGGGGGCCAGCTCCGAGCCCACCAGGGCACCGGCCGGGAACGGGTCGGCGTCGGGGTCCTCCGGGTCGTCGGCGCAGGCGAGCCACCAGTGGTCCCAGCGGTGGCCCGGGTCCTCGCGCAGCCGCTGCACGAACTCGGTGAAGTACTCCTGGTAGGAGTTGAAGTGGTCCGTGAAGGCGGTCTCGAGCACCTGGTGCACGGCGTTGAGGTCCTCGGCGACCGGCATGCCGTTCTCGTGCTGCGCGACCCGGCGGATCTCCACCCCCGGCTTCGGCTCGGGGAAGACCCCGGGCTCGGCCTCGTCCGGCGTGACCGGGCGCGTCATCTGCCACCACGTGCGCACGTGGGTGAACCCGGCGTCGGCGAGCCAGCAACGCAGCCGCTCGTCCCCGGCGAAGGCACCGGCGTCGAGCTGCGTCGCGGACTCGCCGCGCAGCTGGGCCATCTCCCGCCCGACGGCGGCGAGCTCGTCGTAGCACCAGGCCGCCAGCCGGTCCTGGGTCTCGCGGGGCAGCGACCGGTCGATCTCGATGCCGAGCACGGTCCGGCCCGCCGCCCGGTCGTGCGCGTGGGCCCAGGCGCGGAGCTCGCCGTCGGCGTCCTTGACCGCGAGGTGCCGCCGGGTCCACGAGGCGGCGCCGGCGATCTCGTTCTCGATCTGAGCCGTGTCGGGGGTGTCGGAACCGGTGTGCGGAGCCGCCTGGCGCGCCCGCAGCGCGCCCAGCCGGGGCACGTCGGCAAGGTCGGGAACCACCACCGTCCAGCCCTCGGGCAGCGGCACGGAAGGTCGGTCGTTCTCGGGATTCACGCCCCCCAGTCTCTCAGGTCGGGCCGACACGCCCGAGCGCGGGGGCCGTCAGGCGAACGACCTGACCTGCGCGAGCAGCTCCGGCAGGCGTCGCTCGTACACGCGGGCTCCCCACCGCACACCGACCACGACGGCGACCGTCGCGGTCGCGAGCCCCACCCCGGCCGCGGCCAGGGACAGCGGCACGCTCGCCAGGAGCACCGCCGCACCGGCCAGCGCCGTCGTCGGCAGCGTCAGCGCCGCGATGACGGCGAACGCGGCCATCTGCGCCACCATCGTCGCCGTCGTCGCGCCCTGGGGCGTGGAGAAGGCGCTCTGTCCCGGCTTGGGCACCGGGTACACCAGCCGGGCCGACGCCACGCTCGACGTCCCCAGCGCCGCCCCCAGCACGCCGAGCGCCAGCCCGAGCACGGCCGGCAGGGCGGCCCAGCGGTCCGCCACGGCGGCGCCGACGACGGCGAGCGCGACGACCAGCGGGACGCCCACCACCAGCACGGGCAGGGCGCGACCCCACCGGTCGGCACGGCCCGGCACGCCGGAGGCCACGTGGAGCGCGAAGGCCGTGCTGTCGTAGCCGACGTCGTCGGACACGGCGAAGCCCAGCAGGAACGCCACGACCGGGGCCGCGAGCAGCAGCAGCCCGGCCCCGGCGCCGGTGGTCCACCCGAGCACGACGGCGACGGCGGGGAGCAGCGGCACCAGCGCCAGCGTGGTGGCGTACCGCGGGTCGCGCACCCAGTAGGTGGCGCACCGTGCCGCCACCGCACCCGTCGGCGTGGCAGGCAGGCGGCCGAACCAGCCCAGACCCCTCGCGGTCCCGCCCGCGCGGCCGCCGCGAGGGGCGACCAGCGCCCGGGCCAGGGCGCGGTCCCAGACGACCACGAGCAGGACCAGGGCCCCGACCGCGATCCCGAGCCGTGCCGCGGCCAGCCCCCAGGCGCCGTCGTGCACGGCCCCCGGCAGCGCCCACGGGGCTCCCAGCGGGGTCCAGGCCAGGAGCTCGGCCGCCGGTGCGACGACGGCGGGCACCAGGTCGCCCGGTCCGGACACGGTCATGGTCACACCCCCGCCCTCGCCCTCGACCCGCGTCGGCGACGTGACCCAGGCGAAGAACGGTCCGACCGCGAGCAGCGGCACGACGGCGGCGACCATGAGCACCTCGCGGTGACGTCGCGAGTCCAGGAGCGGGGCGAGCAGCGTCGTGACGGCCCGCGCGCCGAGCACGCACAACGCCACCGCCACCGCGGCGCCCAGGAGCGCCGCGACCAGGGCGGCCGGGTCGGTCACCCAGGCGAAGGCGACGCCGACGGCGCCGAGCAGCGTGACCAGGGCCGGTACGGAGACCAGCGCGGCGACGGCCAGGCCGGCCAGGAGCCGACGGCGCGGGATGGCCAGGGGCGCGAACCGCTGCGGGTCGAGCGTGGAGTCCAGGCCGAAGGCGAACAGCGGCACGACCCACCAGGCCACGACGACGGCGGACCCCGCCACGGTGAGGACCTGGCCGGTCACGACCGGGTCGGCCAGGCCGCCGGCGACCGCGGCCGTCACCGCGAGCGTCACCACCGACAGCCCGTACAGCGTCGCCACGACGAGCCCGACCGCCTGCCAGACGCTGCGCCGCAGCGTGTTGCCCAGGAGCGTCAGCTTGAGTCGGACGAGGTGCGCAACCACTCCAGCCCTCCCGACTCCTGACGGCCGCCGACCAGGGCGACGAACCGGTCCTCCAGGCTCTGCCCGCCGCGCACCGCGTCGACGGTCCCGGCGTCGAGGACGTGTCCGCCGGCGATGATCGCGACGTGCGAGCACATGCGCTGCACGAGGTCCATCACGTGGCTCGAGACGACGACGGTGCCGCCGCCGTCCACGTAGCGCTGCAGGATGGCGCGGATGTTGGCGGCGCTGACGGGGTCGACGGCCTCGAAGGGCTCGTCGAGCACGAGCACCCGCGGCGCGTGGATCATCGCCCCGGCCAGCGCGATCTTCTTGGTCATGCCGGCCGAGTAGTCGACCACGAGCGTGTCGCGGTCCGCGAGCAGGTCCATCGCGCGCAGCAGGTCCTCGCCGCGCCGGGCCACCGTGTCCCGGTCGAGGCCGCGCAGCAGGCCGGAGTAGGTGAGCAGCTGGGCCCCGGTCAGCCGGTCGAACAACCGCACGCCGTCCGGCAGGACGCCGAGGAGCGGCTTGGCCTCGTCCGGACGGGCCCACAGGTCGGTGCCGAGCACGTGCACCGTGCCGAAGTCCGGCCGCAGCAGGCCGGTGGCCATCGACAGCGCCGTCGTCTTGCCGGCGCCGTTGGGGCCCACGAGCCCGAAGAACGAGCCGGCCGGCACGTCCAGGTCGACGCCGCTGACGGCGATCTTGTCCCCGAAGCGTCTCCACAGGCCGCGCAGGCTGAGGGCTGCCGCCGGGTCCGGCGGGGCGGTGGGGTGCGTCACGGGCCCACCGTATCCGCCCGTCGGACCTGGACACGGTGCGTCGGCCGGGTCGTGTCGGTGCCCCGTGGCAGCCTGGTGGGCATGGAGACGACGACCGCCCTGCTGCTCTCGCTCGGCACCCTGGCCGTGGGGGTGCTCCTCGGCTGGCTCTGGCACGCGCTGCGCACCACGGGCCGGCACCGGTCCCAGGAGATGGAGTCGGTACGCCTGCACAGCGAGCTCGAGTCGGTCCGCCGGGAGAGCGCCCACCTGCGTGAGCAGGTCGAGGCCGCGCGGGACGACGGCGACCGCCGGGTCGCCGAGGCCCAGGAGCGCCACCAGCGCGAGACGAACGCGGTGCGCGAGCAGGCCGACCGGCAGCTCGCCGAGGTCAAGGGCGACCAGGAGCGCATGGCCCAGCAGTTCCGCTCCCTGGCCGGTGAGGCGCTGTCCTCGTCCAACAAGCAGTTCCTGGAGCTGGCAGAGCAGCGGCTCAAGCAGTCCACGGTCCGCCACGACGAGACGCTCGCCCAGCGCGAGGAGGCGTTCAAGGCGCTCGTCGACCCCATCGGGAAGAGCCTGGAGAAGGTCCGCACGGAGGTCGCCGAGCAGGAGAAGCGGCGCATCGAGTTCGACTCCCGCCTCACCGAGAACATGCGCAGCCTGGCCGACGTCTCCGGCGAGCTGCGCAAGGGCACCAGCGACCTGGTCACCGCACTGCGGTCCTCCCAGGAGCGGGGCGCCTGGGGCGAGCTGCAGCTGCAGCGGGTCGTCGAGGCGGCGGGCATGATCGAGCAGGTCGACTTCGACGTCCAGGTGCACGCCACCAACGACGACGGCGAGACCCTGCGCCCGGACCTCGTGGTGAACCTCGCCGGCGGCAAGCACATCGTCGTCGACTCCAAGGTGGCCTTCCTCGGCTACCTGGAGGCCCAGCAGTCCGAGGACCCGGCGGTCCGCGACCAGCGGCTCGCGGCGCACGTGCGGCACATGCGCAAGCACGTCGACGACCTGGCGTCCAAGCGGTACTGGGACCTGTTCGACAACGCCCCGGAGTTCGTCGTCATGTTCGTGCCCGCCGAGTCGTTCCTGTCGGCGGCCCTCGAGCGGGACCCGGCCCTCATGGAGGACGCTGCCCGCAAGAACGTCATCCTGGCCAGCCCGGTGACGCTGCTGGCGCTGCTGCGCACGGTGGCCTACTCGTGGCGGCAGCAGGCCCTCGCGGACAACGCCCAGCGGGTGCTCAAGGTCGGCAAGGAGCTGCACTCGCGCCTGGTGACCATGACCGACCACGTCACCAAGATGGGCAAGTCGCTGGACGGGGCCACCAAGAACTACAACAAGATGATCGGGTCGCTCGAGCGCAACGTGCTCACCTCGGCGCGCCGCATGGTCGAGCTCGACGTGGTCGACGCCAAGGACGAGATGGACGAGATGAAGGGCCTCGAGGAGACCACCCGCCCCATCACCAAGCCCGAGCTGCTGGCCGCCGACGAGGGCGGAGTGGTCGGGATCGGCCAGGTGAGCATCGACGACGACCGGTCCGCGGTCGAGACGCTGGTCGACTCCGACCGGCGTGCGCTGCAGCGCGCCCAGGAGACGTCGACGCAGGACGACGAGTCCGCCGCGGGCTGAGACCCCGGCGGTTCCGCGTTCGCGGCGCTCGGGCCAGGCCGGCCCGAGCGCCAGGGCTCGGGCCGGGATCAGGCCGACACGACCCCGCCGATCGGGTCGACCGGGATCAGGCCGGCTGGATCGGGAGCTGGCGGGCGTCGCGCGGCGGACGCAGCTCACGCGGCAGCGAGAACACCAGGTCCTCGGTCGCGGTGCGCACCTCCTCCGCCTCGCCGTAGCCCCGCTCGTCGAGCTGGCGCAGCACGTCGTCGACGAGGATCTCCGGAACGGACGCCCCCGACGTCACGCCGACCGTGCTCACGCCCTCGAACCAGGCGTCCTGGATCTCGGTGGCGCGGTCCACCCGGTAGGCCGTCGTCGCGCCGGCGTCGAGGGCGACCTCGACCAGACGCACGGAGTTCGACGAGTTCGCCGACCCCACGACGATGACCAGGTCGCACTCCGGCGAGAGCTTCTTGACCGCCACCTGGCGGTTCTGGGTCGCGTAGCAGATGTCGTCGCTGGGCGGGTCGGCCAGGCTCGGGAACCGCTCGCGCAGGCGGCGCACCGTCTCCATCGTCTCGTCGACGGACAGCGTGGTCTGCGACAGCCACACGACGTTGTCGGGGTCCGGGACCTCGACGACGTCCGCCTCCTCGGGCGAGTTCACCACGATGGTGTGCTCCGGCGCCTCGCCGGCGGTGCCCTCGACCTCCTCGTGGCCGTCGTGGCCGATGAGCAGGATCGTCTTGTCCGCCTTGGCGAACCGCACCGCCTCCTTGTGGACCTTGGTCACCAGCGGGCAGGTGGCGTCGATGGTCTGCAGGTCCCGCGAGGCGGCGGACTCGCGCACGGCCGGGGAGACGCCGTGGGCGGAGAACACCACGCGCGCCCCGCGCGGGACCTCGTCGGCCTCCTCGACGAAGATCGCGCCGCGTTCGCTCAGCGTCTCCACCACGTGCTTGTTGTGCACGATCTCCTTGCGGACGTACACGGGGGCGCCGTAGTTCTCCAGCGCCTTCTCGACGGCGACCACGGCGCGGTCGACGCCGGCGCAGTAGCCGCGCGGCGCCGCGAGCAGCACGCGCTTGGTCGGGGTCGGTCGGACGGGGGCCGGTGCGGTCGCAGTCACGGTGCCAGTGTAGGAGCCCGGTGTGGAGGGTCGGTGACGGACGGCCCGACCCGTCGCGGTCGCTGTGGGTGCCGTGGGGCATGCTGGGTGCCGTGACCGACGCGACCGGACCCGACACACCTGGCCACGACGTCCAGCCGCTGCCCGAGCGGGCCGCCGAGACGACGGCCGAGCGCCCCTGGCCGGTACGCCTGCTGTCGAGCAAGATCCGCGACTACGTCGCCCGCATGTCGCCCGTGTGGGTCGAGGGTCAGGTCATCGAGCACACCTACCGTCGCACCTCGGGGATGCAGTTCCTCACGCTGCGCGACACCGACGTCGAGGCCTCCCTGCCGGTGAACATGCTCACCCGTGCCTTCGACGGCCTGGACGCGCGGCCCGAGGTGGGCGACCACGTCGTGGTGCACGCCAAGCCGGAGTTCTGGATCAAGGGGGGCCGGATGTCGCTGCGAGCGGCGGCCATCCGGCAGGTCGGCGTGGGCGAGCTGCTCGCCCGGATCGAGCAGCTGCGCCGCGTGCTGGCCGCCGAGGGGCTGTTCGACGTCGGTCGCAAGCGTCCCCTGCCGTTCCTGCCGGCCGTCGTCGGCCTGGTCTGCGGGCGGGAGTCCAAGGCTGAGCACGACGTCGTGGTCAACGCCCGCGCCCGCTGGCCCCAGGTGCGCTTCGAGATCCGCGAGGTCGCCGTCCAGGGCGTCAACGCGGTGGCGGAGGTCTCGCAGGCGGTCTCCGAGCTGGACGCCGACCCGTCCGTCGAGGTGATCGTCCTGGCCCGTGGGGGCGGCTCCGTCGAGGACCTGCTGCCGTTCAGCAACGAGGCGCTGGTGCGCCGCGTCTCCGCGTGCACGACGCCGGTGGTCAGCGCGATCGGCCACGAGACCGACACCCCCCTGGTGGACCTGGTGGCCGACCACCGGGCGTCGACCCCGACGGACGCCGCCAAGTGCGTCGTCCCCGACGTCGCGGAGGAACGGCAGCGGGTCGCCCAGGCGCGCCAGCGCATGCGCGGCGCCGTCCAGGGACTGCTGCAGCGCGAGCAGCACGGCCTCGACGCCGTGCGCTCGCGCCCGGTGCTCGCCCGCCCGGAGACGATGGTCGAGGGCCGCGAGGCACAGGTCGCCGAGCGGCTCCGGCACGCCCGGCACCTGCTGCAGGCGGCTCTGCTGACAGCGTCCGGCGACGTCGGCCGGCTCGCCGCGCAGGTGCGTGCCCTGTCGCCCGCCTCCACGCTCGAGCGGGGCTACGCCGTCGTGCAGCGCGGCGACGGCGCGGTGGTGCGGGCCGCGGACGAGGTCTCCCCCGGCGACGGCGTCCACGTACGGCTCGCCGCCGGCGCCCTGGAGGCCGAGGTCACCTCGACCACGCCCTGACCCTGCGCCGCACTCGCCGCCGCCCGCCGCCATGCCGCCACCCGCCAACGTTGTGGGCGTGAAATCTGCAGGTCAGCGGGCGGTGGCGACTGCAGATTTCATGCCCACAACGGACGGGGGCGCGGGGGAGACGGGAGGTCAGCGGACGCGCTCGACGCGGTCCTCGTCCCACACCGGCTCAGGGGTCTCCCGGACCCGGCCGTCCGCACCGAAGACGAGGAACCGGTCGAACCCGCGGGCGAACCAGCGGTCGTGGGTGACCGCCAGGACCGTGCCCTCGAAGGCCTCCAGCCCCTCCTGCAGCGCCTCGGCGCTGGCCAGGTCGAGGTTGTCCGTCGGCTCGTCGAGCAGCAGCGCCGTGCACCCGCCGAGCTCGAGCTGCAGGATCTGGAAGCGGGCCTGCTGGCCCCCGGACAGCCGGTCGAACGGGCGGTCCGCCGTCCCGTGGAGCTCGTAGCGGCGCAGCGCGGCCATGGCGGCCCCGCGGTCCCGGGCGTGGTCGGCCCAGAGGATCTCCACGAGGGTCCGCCCCGCGAGCTCGGGGTGAGCATGGGTCTGGGCGAAGTGCCCGGGCACCACCCGTGCCCCGAGCCGCCACCGGCCCGAGTGCGCGACGTCGTCGCCGGCCAGGAGCCGCAGGAAGTGCGACTTGCCCGACCCGTTCGACCCGAGGACCGCGACGCGCTCGCCGTAGAAGACCTCGAGGTCGAACGGCTGCATCAGCCCCGTCAGGCCCAGCGCCTCGCAGGTCACGGCGCGCGTCCCCGTCCGGCCTCCGCGCAGCCGCATCCGGACCTGCTGCTCGCGGGGAGGCTCCGGCGGCGGGCCGGCCTCGGTGAACTTGCGCAGCCGCGTCTGGGCCGCACGGTAACGGGACGCCATGTCGGGGCTGTTCGCGGCGGCCTGCCGCAGGGTGAGCACGAGCTTCGTGAGCTGGGCGTGCTTCTCGTCCCAGCGCCGGCGCAGCTCCTCGAACCGGGCGAACCGCTCCCGGCGCGCTTCGTGGAACGTCGCGAACCCGCCGCCGTGCACCCAGGCGTCCGCCCCGTCGGCACCGGGTTCGAGCGCGACGATGCGGTCCGCGACGCCGGCGAGCAGCTCGCGGTCGTGGGACACGAGGAGCACGGTCTGGCGGGTGGCCCGCAGCGCGTCCTCGAGCCACCGCTTGCCGGGCACGTCGAGGTAGTTGTCCGGCTCGTCGAGCAGCAGGACCTCGTCGGGACCGCGCAGCAGCGCCTCGAGGACGAGGCGCTTCTGCTCGCCACCCGACAGGGTCCGCACCTCGCGGTACTGCGCCCGTTCGAACGGCACACCGAGCGCCGCCGTCGTGCACACGTCCCACAGCGTCTCGGCCTCGTAGCCGCGTACCTCCGCCCAGTCGGCCAGCGCCTGGGCGTACCGCATCTGCGACGCCTCGTCGTCGACCGTCAGCAGGTCGTCCTCGGCGGTCTCGACGGCGCGGGCGGCCTGCCGGATCCGGTCCGGCGCGACGGAGGCCAGGAGCTGGCGCACCGTCGTGGCGTCGCGCACGGAGCCGACGAACTGCGACATCACGCCCAGTCCGCCGGAGGCCGTCACCGTGCCGGCGTCGGGCCGGAGCGCACCGGTCAGGATCCGCAGCAGGGTGGTCTTCCCGGCGCCGTTGGGGCCGACGAGCGCCGTCGTGCTGCCCTCACCGACCCGGAAGGAGACGTCGTCGAGCAGTCCACGTCCGTCCGGCAGCACGTAGGAGACGTGCGCCACCTCGAGGTGACCCATGGACCGATCGTCGGGTCCGGCCCGCGCGAGGGCAACCGAATTACGCGACGGGCGACCCGGGCGACCCGGGCGACGGTGCCCGGCCGCTGGACCGGTGGGCGCGATGTCGGACCGGTGCGGTTCACTGGTGTCGTGACCGACGCAGACCTCACCCCCGCCCCGACCGACGCCCCCGACGTCGGCACGCTGACGTACGAGCAGGCGCGCGACGAGCTGGTCCAGGTCGTCTCCCGGCTGGAGGCCGGCGGCGAGCCGCTGGAGACGTCGCTCGCCCTGTGGGAGCGCGGCGAGGCCCTGGCCGCCCGCTGCCAGGAGTGGCTCGACGGCGCGCGCGAGCGGCTCGCCGCCGCCCAGTCGGCCTCGAGCGCCGAGACCGCCGCACCGGACGGACAGGGCTGATGGCCGGCCACGTCCTCGCCGTCGGGGAGGCGCTGGTCGACGTCGTCCACCGACCCGACGGCACGAGCGCCGAGCACCCGGGCGGCTCGCTGGCCAACGTCGCGCTCACGCTCGGCCGCCTCGGACGGGACGCCCGGCTGGCCACCTGGCTCGGGCGGGACGAACGCGGCGACACCGTGCGGTCCTGGCTGGCCGCCTCGGGCGTGACGCTGGCGCCGGGCAGCGACGGCGCGGCGCGCACGTCCGTGGCGCAGGCCACGCTGGACGACGCCGGGACCGCCACCTATGCGTTCGACCTCGACTGGCAGGTACCCGCCGGGACGGCCGCGGACGCCGGGACGCTGGCCGTGCACACCGGCTCGATCGCGGCCGTGCTGGAGCCGGGCGCCACCGACGTCCGCGCCGTGGTCGAGGCCGCACGCGCGACGTCGACCATCACCTACGACCCGAACGCCCGTCCCGTGCTCATGGGCGACGCGGCCGAGGCCCGTGCGCGCGTCGAGGAGCTCGTCCGGCTGGCCGACGTGGTCAAGGTCAGCGACGAGGACCTCGCCTGGCTCGCACCGGAGACGGCCGCCCTGGACGTCGCCCGCGCCTGGGTGCACGACCTCGGCGCCGCGCTGGTGGTCGTGACCTTCGGCGGGGAGGGCTCGACGGCGGTCACGGCGACGGGCGAGGTGCACGTGCCGTCCCGACCGGTCGAGGTCGTGGACACCGTCGGGGCCGGGGACTCGTTCATGGGCGCCCTGCTCGACGGCCTGTGGTCGGCCGACCTGCTCGGCGCCGACCACCGCGAGGCACTGGCTACGATCGACCACGCCACGGTCGAGCGGCTGCTCTCGCGCTGCGCCGCCGTGGCGGCCGTGACCGTGTCGCGTGCGGGAGCGAACCCGCCGTGGAACGACGACCTGGAGGATGCATGACCCCGAAGGAAGCCTGGGCCGCGCTGCGGGCCGGCAACGAGCGCTTCGTCCACGACGAGCCGGCCGAGAGGTCGCAGATGTCGGTGCGTCGCGCCGAGCTGACCGCCGCGCAGCACCCGCACACCGTCGTGTTCGGCTGCTCCGACTCGCGGGTGGCGGCGGAGATCATCTTCGACCAGGGCCTCGGGGACGTGTTCGTGGTCCGCACGGCCGGGCACGTGGTGGACACCACGGTCCTGGGCTCGATCGAGTACGGCGTGGAGGTCCTGGGAGCGCCGCTGATCGTGGTCCTGGGCCACGACTCGTGCGGCGCGGTCGGCGCGACGGCGCACACGCTGCGCACCGGCGAGCAGCCGCCCGGGTTCGTCCGCTCCGTCGTCGACAAGGTGATCCCCTCGATCGCCGAGCTCTCCGGCTCGCCCGACGAGTCCGAGGACGAGGACGAGGCGGTCCTGGCCGACCGGCTGCGCACGGCGCACGTGCGGCACACCGTCGCGACGCTGCGGGGCTACTCCCGCGCCCTGGACGCGGCCGTCACCGAGGGGCGCACGGCGATCGTCGGCGTCGAGTACGACCTCGCCGAGGGGTCCGCGCGGCTCATCGAGGTCGCCGGTGACGTGGGCGAGGAACCGCTGCGCTGAGCGCGTGACTCCTCTCACACGCGGCGGCGGGGTCGGGTGCGGCACGATAGACGCATGACTTCCGACACCGCCGCCGGTGGCGCCGACGCGCCCGCGACCGAGTACCGCATCGAGCACGACACGATGGGCGAGGTCCGTGTCCCCGCCCACGCTCTCTACCGCGCCCAGACGCAGCGTGCGGTCGAGAACTTCCCCATCTCCGGCACGCCGCTGGAGCGCAGCCACATCGAGGCGCTCGCCCGGGTGAAGAAGGCCGCGGCGCTCACCAACGCCGAGCTCGGCGTGCTCGACCAGGACGTCGCGGACGCCATCGCCGCCGCCGCCGACCAGGTCGCCTCGGGCGAGCTGGACGGCCACTTCCCGGTGGACGTCTTCCAGACGGGGTCGGGCACCTCGTCGAACATGAACACCAACGAGGTGCTGGCCACGCTGGCCACGCGGTCCCTGGGCCGCGACGTGCACCCGAACGACCACGTCAACGCCTCGCAGTCCTCGAACGACGTCTTCCCGACGTCGGTGCACGTGGCCGCCACGGCCGGCGTCGTCCGCGACCTCGTCCCGGCCCTGCAGCACCTCGCCGAGGCGCTGTCGGCCAAGGCCGAGGAGTACGCCGAGGTCGTGAAGTCGGGCCGCACGCACCTGATGGACGCCACGCCGGTCACGCTCGGCCAGGAGTTCGGCGGGTACGCCGCCGCGGTGCGGTACGGGATCGAGCGCGTCGAGGCCGCGCTGCCCCGCGCCGCCGAGGTCCCCCTGGGCGGGACGGCCGTGGGCACGGGCATCAACACCCCGGCCGGCTTCCCGCAGCGCGTGATCGAGCTGCTGCGCGAGGACACGGGGCTGCCGCTGACGGAGGCCCGCGACCACTTCGAGGCGCAGTCCGCCCGGGACGGCCTCGTCGAGCTGTCCGGTGCGCTGCGCACCATCGCCGTGTCGGTCACCAAGATCTGCAACGACCTGCGCTGGATGGGGTCCGGCCCGAACACGGGTCTCGGCGAGATCGCCATCCCGGACCTGCAGCCGGGGTCGTCGATCATGCCGGGCAAGGTCAACCCGGTGATCCCCGAGGCCGTGCTCATGGTCGCGGCGCGCGTCGTCGGCAACGACGCGACCGTCGCGTGGGCCGGCGCGACGGGCACCTTCGAGCTCAACGTGCAGATCCCGGTGATCGCCCAGGGCGTGCTGGAGTCGATCCGCCTGCTGTCCAACGCCTCGCGCGTGCTGGCCGACAAGACGGTCGCCGGTCTGACGGCCAACGTCGACAAGGCCCGCGCCTTCGCCGAGTCCTCGCCGTCGATCGTCACGCCGCTCAACCGCGTGATCGGCTACGAGGCCGCGGCCAAGGTCGCCAAGGAGGCGGTGGCCGAGGGGATCACGGTCCGCGAGGCCGTGGTGGCGCTCGGGTTCGTCGAGCGGGGCGAGGTCACCGAGGCCCAGCTCGACGCAGCGCTCGACGTGCTGTCGATGACGCGCCCGCCGCAGGCCTGACCTCTCCCCCGGCCGCCAGGCGTCACCGCCCGACGGCGTCACCGCCCGACGTTGTGGGCGTGAAATCTGCAGTCGCCACCCCGTGCCGACCTGCAGATTTCACGCCCACAACGCTTCGGGGGGCGGGACTCAGATCTCCAGGCCCTCGAGCATCTCGGTGACGAGCGCCGCCACCGGCGAGCGCTCGGACCGGGTCAAGGTGATGTGGGCGAACAGCGGGTGCCCCTTCATCGCCTCGATCACCGCGGCGACACCGTCGTGGCGCCCGACGCGGAGGTTGTCCCGCTGGGCGACGTCGTGGGTGAGCACCACCCGCGACCCCTGCCCGATCCGGGACAGGACCGTGAGCAGCACGTTGCGCTCGAGCGACTGGGCCTCGTCGACGATGACGAAGGCGTCGTGCAGGGACCGTCCGCGGATGTGCGTCAGCGGCAGCACCTCGAGCATCTCGCGGTCGATGACCTCGTCGACGACGTGCGGGGAGACCAGGGCACCGAGGGTGTCGTAGACGGCCTGGGCCCACGGGTTCATCTTCTCCGACTCGGACCCCGGCAGATAGCCCAGCTCCTGCCCGCCGACGGCGTACAGCGGACGGAAGACGAGGATCTTGCGGTGCTGCCGGCGCTCGAGCACCGCCTCGAGGCCCGCGCATAGGGCCAGGGCCGACTTGCCCGTCCCGGCGCGCCCGCCCATCGAGACGATGCCGACGTCCGGGTCGTTGAGCAGGTCGATGGCGACCCGCTGCTCGGCGGAGCGGCCGTGCACCCCGAACACGTCCTGGTCGCCGCGCACCAGCCGGATCCGCTTGTCGGCCGTGACCCGGCCGAGCGCCGACCCGCCCCCGCCGTGGATGACCAGTCCGGTGTGGCACAGCAGCGGGGAGGCCTCGGCCATGACCTCCGGGGCGAGGGACGCGAGCTCGAGCTCGGTCCCGTCGTACAGGGCGGAGAGCTGGTCGTCGGTGACGGCGATCTCGCGCATCCCGGTCCACCCGGAGTCGACCGCGAGCTCGTGGCGGTACTCCTCGGCCCGCAGCCCGACGGCGGAGGCCTTCACCCGCATGGGCAGGTCCTTGGACACCACGGTGACGTCGCGGCCCTCGGCCGCGAGGTTCGCGGCCACCGCCAGGATGCGGGTGTCGTTGTCCCCGAGCCGGAACCCGGCGGGCAGCACCTCCGGGTCGCTGTGGTTCAGCTCGACCCGCAACGTCCCGCCGTCGTCACCGATGGGGATCGGGGCGTCCAGGCGACCGTGCGTGATCCGCAGGTCGTCGAGGGCCCGCAGGGCGCTGCGGGCGAAGTAGCCGAGCTCGGCGTGGTGCCGCTTGGCCTCGAGCTCGGTGACGACGACGACGGGCAGCACGACGTCGTGCTCGGCGAACCGGTGGATGGCGCGGGGGTCGGACAGCAGCACGGACGTGTCGACGACGAACGTCCGGGGGTGGGCGGTGGGATCGGTGTGGGCCACGATGTGCTCCCTCGTGCAGAGCGGAACGGCGGGTGGGGCGGGCGACCGGCCTCGCGCACGTCGTGCACCAGGACCGGGGCCGGCCCTCCTGCACGGAGCATGCACTCCATCGGTTGGCCTCCCGGGGACACCCTGGGTGGGTGTCCTGCCGGTCACGCTACGTCCCGTCGGCCGTGAGCAGGGTCACACCGACGGCGTGGCGCGAAGGTGTCATCCAGAATTCACACGGCCGTGACCCGCGGGGCACGATGGAGCCGTGACGAGCTACGTGGTGCTGCTGCGCGGGGTCAACCTCGGCCCGCACCGCCGGGTCGCGGCGGCCGACCTGCGCGCCGCGGCCGCCGAGGCAGGTCTCCGCGACGCCCGCACGTACGCGACCAGCGGGAACCTCGTGGCGTCGTCGGGCACGGACGACCCGGACGACGCCCCGGGCGTCGCCGCGGGGGTGGGCGCGGCGCTGGCCGCCGCACTGGGCGCGCCGGTGCCGCTGCTGGCGGTGTCCGCGGACCGGCTGACGCACCTGGTCGCGGCGAACCCTTTCCCCGGACCCGCTCAGGACGACCCCTCCCACCTGCAGCTCCACCTCGGCCCGGATCCGGTGGACGCCGACGGCGTGGCACGGCTCGCGGCCGACCACGACGGCCCGGAGCGGCTGGCGACGGTCGACGGCGCGCTGTTCGTGCACTACCCGGACGGCATCGGACGCAGTCGTCTGACGAGCGCGCGGCTCGACCGCGCCACCGGGACGTGGACGACGGGACGCAACTGGCGCACCGTGCTCCGCCTCCGGGGGATGACCGACGACACGCCCTGACCACCGGGCGCGCGAACGGTGCGCGGGTAGCATGAGCCTCTGGCGAGCCGGGAAGTCTGGTCGGTGAAGTCGGCTGGAACGCCGGCCCGTGCCCATCGACGACCCAGGAGCATGCCCTGAGCCACGACACGACGACCCAGTCCTTCGGCACCCGCCTGGCGACTTTCCTCCGCCGGGAGACCACCGGTGGTGCCCTCCTCATCGGTGCCGCCGTGATCGCGCTGATCTTCGCCAACTCACCGTGGCGGGAGGCCTACGAGACGCTGTCCCAGACGGTGGTGGGCCCGGCGTACATCGGCCCCGTGTACATCCACCTCGACCTGACGCTGGCGAAGTGGGCCGCCGACGGCCTGCTCGCGATCTTCTTCTTCACGGTCGGCCTGGAGCTCAAGCACGAGTTCGTCGCCGGCTCGTTGCGCAGCCCCAAGCAGGCCGGCGTCCCGATGCTGGCCGCCGTCGGCGGCATGGCCCTGCCGGCGATCTTCTACGTCGTCGTGGTCCTCACGCTCGGCAGCTCGGAGGCCCTGCACGGCTGGGCCATCCCCACCGCCACGGACATCGCCTTCGCGCTCGCGATCCTGGCCGTCTTCGGCAAGGGCCTGCCCGTGGCGATCCGCACCTTCCTGCTGACGCTGGCGGTGGTCGACGACCTGCTGGCGATCATCATCATCGCGGTCTTCTACACGAGCGAGATCAACGGCGCCTGGCTGGGCGGCTCGCTCGTCGTCATCGCGGTCTTCGCCTGGTACGTCCGCACCCGGTCGCCGAAGTGGTGGATCCTCGTCCCGCTGTTCGTCATCGCCTGGGCGTTCATGCACGCCTCGGGGGTGCACGCCACGATCGCGGGTGTCCTGATGGGCTTCGCGGCCACGGCCCGTCCGATCCACGGCGAGCACGAGACGCGGACGCACCACTACGAGCACGCGGTCAAGCCGTGGTCGCAGGGGCTCGCCCTGCCCGTCTTCGCCTTCTTCTCGGCCGGTGTGAACCTGGTCGACGGCGGCGGTCCGGCCGAGATCCTGGGCCAGCCGGTGGTGTACGCGATCGTCGCGGGCCTGGTGCTCGGCAAGCTCCTGGGCATCCTGGGCACGACCTGGCTGGTCACCCGGGTGACCCCGTTGCGGCTGGCCCAGGGCATCGGGGTCCGCGACCTGCTGCCCGTCGCCTTCCTGGCGGGCATCGGGTTCACGGTCTCGCTGCTCATCGCCGAGCTGTCCTTCGAGGAGGGCTCGGAGTACACGCTGGGGGCCAAGGCCGCCATCCTCATCGCGTCCGTCATCGCCGCCACGCTGGGCGCCCTCACCCTGCGGTGGGACGCCAAGCAGGAGCGCGGCCCGGACATGAACCGCGACGACCTGCCCGACGAGGTCACCACGGTCATCGGCGACGAGGAGGACCGCAGGGAGCACTGAGGCGGGCGCCGGCCGCGTCGTCCCGACCGCCCGGCCCGTCCCGTCGAAGGCCGTCGCCCACCACGGGCGGCGGCCTTCGTGCTGCCCGGGCGGCGGGCGGCAGGACCGGTTCGTGACGGGATCGTGACCCGATCCCGGGGGCACCGTCTTGACATCCGGACGCCTCGCCCGACAAGATCCTCATACCTGAATCACCTGTCATGTTTGGCGGGTGAGAACCCAACGAAGGGCAGAGTCATGCGGGTCACGAAGAAGTCCCTCGCACTGGCCACCACTGCCGTCACGGTGTTCGCGCTCGCGGCGTGCGCACCGGCGGACGGCGGGGTCGGCGGCACCGACGACGGCGGCGAGAGCGCCGCGGCCGAACCTGTCGAGGTCGGCATCATCTACTCCAAGACCGGACCGCTCGCCGCCTACGGCGAGGCCTACCACCAGGGCTTCGAGGCCGGCCTGGACTACGCGACCGACGGCACCGGCGAGGTCGACGGGCAGCCGATCGAGGTCACCTACCTCGACGACGCCGGCGACCCGGACAAGGCCGTCAACCACGCCAAGGACATCATCGGCCAGGGCGTGCAGATCATGGGCGGCACCGTCTCCTCCGGCATCGCGCTCAAGCTGGCCGAGCAGGCCGAGCAGAACCAGGTGCTCTACGTCTCCGGCCCGGCCGCCGCCGACGCGATCACCGGCATCAACGACTACACGTTCCGCTCCGGCAGGCAGTCGCTGCAGGACGTCGCCACGGCCGGCACGTTCGTCGAGCCCGACGGCGCGAAGGTGCTCGTCTTCGCCCAGGACACCGCGTTCGGCCAGGGCAACCTCGCCGCCGTCGACGGCGTCCTCGGTGCCCAGGGCGCCGACGTCGACAGCATCCTCGTGCCCGAGGACGCCACCGAGTTCACGCCGTTCGCCCGTCAGGTGATCGACGCCGACCCCGACCTCGTCTTCGTCGCCTGGGCGGGCGCGTCGTCGGGCGCGATGTGGCAGGGCCTCGACCAGCAGGGCGTCCTCGACGCCACCACCGTGGTCACCGGCCTCGGCGACGCCGCCACCTACGACGCCTACGGCGACGCCGCGGCCAAGGTCGACTTCCTCAACCACTACTTCCCCGGCGCGCCGGACAACGAGGTCAACGACGCCATGGTCACGGCGGTCGAGGAGGCCGGCGGGACGCCCGACTTGTTCACGCCCGACGGCTTCGTCGCGGCGCAGATGATCGTGCACGCGATCGCCGAGGGCGGCGACGACGTCGACGCCATGGTCGGCGCGCTGGAGGGCTGGACGTTCGACGGCCCCAAGGGCTCGACGACGATCCGCGAGACCGACCACGCGGTGCTGCAGCCGATGTACCAGGTCGGACTGGTCGAGACCGACGGCTCCTGGATGCCCGAGCTCGTCGACGAGGTGCCGTCCGACGCGGTCGCCCCGCCGGAGGCCGACTGACGATGCCGCACCACCAGCCCGGCACGGACCGCACCGTGCCCGCCCTCGCCACCCACGGCCTCGGCCTGCAGATCGGTGGCGCGCAGATCCTGCACGACGTGACCCTCGAGGTCGCGCCGGGCGAGATGATCGGCGTCATCGGCCCCAACGGTGCCGGCAAGACGACGCTGTTCAACCTCGTCTCGGGGGTCCTGCGCCCCACGACGGGCACGGTCCGCATCGACGGCCGCGACGTCACCGGCGACCAGGTCGCCCGACGGGCCCGTGCCGGGCTGGGCCGCACCTTCCAGACCTCCAGCGTCTTCCCGCGTCTGGACGTGCTCGAGAACGTCCGGCTCGCCGCCCAGATGCACCTGGGCCGCAGCCTGTCGGTGCTGGCGTTCCCGCACCGGCGCGACGCCGCCACCCGGCGTGCCGTCGAGCACCTCGCCGAGGTGGGCCTGGAGCACCGCCTCGGCGTCGCCGCCGGCGACCTCTCCCACGGGGACAAGCGCAAGCTGGAGATCGCCGTCCTGCTGGCCACCGACCCGAGCGTCATCCTGCTCGACGAGCCCATGGCCGGGGTCTCCTCCTCGGACGTGCCCGGGCTCAGCGAGGTCATCCGCCGGCTGCACCGCAGCGGCCGCACCGTGCTCATGGTCGAGCACCACATGGACGTCGTCCTCGGGCTCGTGGACCGGGTCGCCGTCATGCACCACGGCGAGCTGCTCGCCTACGACACCCCGGAGGCCGTGATGTCCGACCCCACCGTCCAGAGCGCCTACCTGGGAGACGTCGCGTGACCGAGCCGATCCTGCGCGTGACGAACCTGCGCGCCACCGTGGCCGGCCAGCAGGTCGTCGAGGACGTCACCTTCGACGTCCCCGCGACCGGCGTCACGGCCGTCCTCGGCCGCAACGGCGTCGGCAAGACGTCCACCCTCAAGGCGCTCCTCGGTCTCTACGCCCGCACCGGCGAGGTGACCCTCGCCGGCGAGCGCATCGACCGGCTGAGCACCGACCGCATCGTGCGCCGCGGCGTCGGCTACGTCCCGGAGGACCGCGAGGTCTTCGCGGGCCTGACCGTCGCGGAGAACCTGCGCCTGGCCGAACGGGACGCCGCCCCGCGCCGCGAGCTCGTGGCCGACCTGTTCCCCGACCTCGTCAAGCGCTCCGCGCAGCGCGCGGGCACGCTCTCCGGCGGTCAGCAGCAGATGGTCTCCCTGGCCCGGGCGCTGCTCAACGACAACCGCCTCCTCCTCGTCGACGAGCCGACCAAGGGCCTGGCGCCCAAGATCGTCGGGGAGGTCGCGACGGCGCTCGCCGAGGCGGCCGCGACCGCTCCGGTGCTCCTGGTCGAGCAGAACCTCGAGGTCATCGAACGGCTCGCCACCACCGTGGTCGTCATCGACGCCGGCCGCGTGGTCCACACCGGCGACGCCGCCGAGCTGCTCGACGACCCCGACCGCATCCAGCGCCTGCTGGGCGTGCACACCTCGGAGAACGCCGCATGAGCACGATCGTCCTGCTGCTGATCACCGGGCTCGGCCTCGGTGCGCTGTACTTCCTCGTCGCCTCCGGGCTGTCGCTCATCTACGGGCTGATGGGCGTGCTGAACTTCGCCCACGGATCGTTCCTCACCCTCGGCGCCTTCGCCGGGTGGGAGGTGGCCCGCCGGCTCGGCGCCGACAGCTGGGCCGTCTTCGGCCTCGCGCTCGTCGTCGGCGCCGGCGTCGGGGCCGCGTTCGCCGCCCTCACCGAGCTGCTGCTGGTCCGGCGCCTCTACGAACGCCACATCGAGCAGGTCCTGGTGACCGTCGGCCTCGCCCTGGCCACCGTCGCCCTGTTCGAGGGGGCCTGGGGCTCGGACCCCGAGTTCATCGAGGGGCCCGCCTGGCTGCGCGGCACCACCGACGTCGCCGGCGCCCCCGTCCCCAACGACCGGTTCCTCGCGATCGGCGCGGCCGTCCTCGTCCTCGTCGGCATCGTGCTGTTCCTGCGCTACACGCGCTTCGGCCTGATCATCCGGGCCGGCGTGGAGAACCGCGCCATGGTCACGGCGCTCGGCATCGACGTCCGCAAGGCGTTCACGCTGGTCTTCGCCGTCGGCGGCGCGGCCGCGGGCCTCGGCGGGGTGCTCGCCTCCCAGTACTTCGGGTACGTCTCGCCGCACCTGGGCGCCCAGCTGCTCATCTTCGCCTTCATCGTCACCGTCATCGGCGGGCTCGGGTCGCTGACCGGCGCCGCGGTCGCCGCCGTCCTCGTCGCGGTCCTGCAGCAGTTCGCCAACTACTACTGGGGCTACGGCGACCTCGTGGTCGTCCTGCTCCTGGCGCTCGTGCTGCTCGTCCGTCCCTCCGGCCTCCTCGGGAGGAGAGCATGACCACCACGTCGACCACCCAGCAGTCCTCGCCCCGGTCCGACGAGACCGCCCCGCTGCCCGCCGACGACGGTGGCACGGTGCCGGCACGACGCCGCTGGCTCCCGCCGGCCATCGGGCTCGGGCTCGTCGTCCTGCTCGCCTGCCTGCCGCTGCTCGCCATCTCCCTGCCCGGCGTGCTGCCCGGCCCCACCTACACCCCGGGCACCCTGCAGGTCCTCGCCCTGGCGCTCCTCGTCGGGGCCCTGGCCCTGAGCTACCACCTGCTGTTCGGCGTCGCCGGGCTGCTCAGCTTCGGGCACGCGCTGTACTTCGCCGTCGGGGTCTACGGGCTGGCGATCGTGCTGGACCGCACGGACCTGCCGCTGCTGCCGGCCGCCTGCGTCGTGCTCGTCGGCGGCATCGCCGTCGCGCACCTCGTGGGGGCGATCTCGCTGCGGGTCACCGGGATCTCGTTCGCGATGGTCACCCTCGCGTTCGCCCAGGCGGGCAACGTGCTGGTCCGTCGCAACCCGGCCGGTGCCACCGGCGGCGAGGAGGGCCTCGCCCTGGACACCACGCACGTCCCCGACGCCCTCGTGGGCGTGGCGAACACGCGCAACCTCTACTGGCTCGCCCTGGCCGTCCTGGTCGTCGTCTACGCGATCGTGCTGTGGGTCGAGCGCTCCCGCGCCGGCCACGTGGCCGCGGCGACCCGCGAGAACGAGATGCGCGTGCGCGTCGTCGGCGGACGCCCCTACCTGGTCAAGCTGCTCGTCTTCGTCGTCGCGGCCACCCTGGCCACCGGGGTCGGCATGGCCTACCTGCTGCTGCAGTCCGGGGCCGTCCCGCGGGTGACGTCGGCCGACTTCACGCTCACCCTGCTCGTCATGGTCGTGCTCGGCGGGGTCGGGTCGCGGTGGGGCGCCGTCGTCGGCGGCGTGCTGTACACGCTGCTCGACCAGCGACTCGGTGCGCTGGCCTCCTCCGAGGCGATCGCCGGGCTGCCGTCCGTCCTGCGCGTGCCCCTGAGCGAACCGCTGTTCATCCTGGGAACGTTGTTCGTCCTCGTGGTGCTGTTCCTGCCCGGCGGGATCGCCGGCGCGGCGCAGCGGCTGGCCCACCGGTCCGGCCGGGACCGGCAGCGCGAGGCCGCACGGGAGACGATCGAGGAGTCGGCATGACGGGGCTGCACACGCTGGGGCGCTGGACGCGCGACCGGGCGACGTCGACACCGCACCGCGTCGCCGTCGACGACCGCGGGGTGACGCTCACCTACGCCGAGCTCGACGACCGGGCCACGCAGCTCGCCGGCGCGCTGCGCGCCGCGGGCTACGGCGTCGGCGACCGCGTCGCCACCGTCACCGGCAACAGCGCCGACCAGGTCGTGCTGTTCTTCGCCTGCGCCCAGGCAGGCCTCGTGCTCGCCCCGCTGTCGTGGCGCTCCTCCCCCCGCGAGCTCGCGGACCAGATCGACCGCGCGGACCCGGCCCTGGTCCTCGTCGAGCAGGAGTTCGCCACCCTGGCCGCGGCGGCGCTCGACCGGCTCGTCCTGCCGCCGCGGTCCACCGGGCTGGGCCGCTCCGGCGTCGAGGCCGCGGTGCCGCCGCCCTCGCGACGCCGGGACGAGGGCCCCGGCGAGCAGCGCGACGTGCAGGACGACGACCCGTTGCTGCTGCTGTTCACCTCGGGCACCGCGGGCCGGTCCAAGGGCGCCGTGCTGACCCACGCGAACTGCTTCTGGACCAACCTGGCCTTCTCGCGCACGGTGGAGATGTCGCACGACTACGTCGTCCTCAGCGTCCTGCCGCAGTTCCACGCGGGCGGGTGGAACATCCAGCCCCTGCTGGCCTGGTGGAGCGGGGCCACCGTCGTGCTCGAGCGCACCTTCGAGCCCGAGCGGGTGCTCCGTCTGATCGCCGAACGGCACGTCACCACCATGATGGGCGTGCCCACCCAGTACCTGCTGCTGGCCGAGCACCCCGGCTTCGCCCGCACCGACCTGTCCTCGCTGCGCACCGCCGTCGTGGGCGGGGCGCCGATGCCGGAACCGCTGCTGCGCACGTGGCACCGCCGCGGCGTCGCCCTCACCCAGGGGTACGGCCTCACCGAGGCCGGACCCAACGTCCTGTGCCTGCCCGACGACGAGGCCCGCGAGCGCCCCGGGTCGGCCGGCAAGCCGTACCCGCACGTGGACGTCGCGATCGCCGACCCGGCCACCGGCGAGCACCTGGACGGCGCAGCCACCGGCGAGCTGCTGGTGCGGGGGCCGGGGCTGTTCGCCGGGTACTTCCGCGACCCGCAGGCCACGGCGGAGGCGTTCGCGGGCGGCTGGCTGCGCACCGGGGACCTGGTCGAGCGGGACGCCGACGGCTACCACCGGATCGTGGACCGCCTCAAGGACCTGTTCATCGTCGGCGGGGAGAACGTCAGCCCGGCCGAGGTCGAGGCGGTGCTGCACCGGCACCCCGGCGTCGCCGAGGCGGCCGTCGTCGGCGTGCCCGACGACCGGTGGGGCGAGGTCGGGCACGCCTTCGTCGTGCCCCGGGCCGGGTACGCCACGGACGCCGAGGAGCTGGAGGCGTACTGCCGCGCCGAGCTCGCGCACTTCAAGGTCCCGCAGCGGTTCGCGCTCGTCGACGCGCTGCCCCGCACGTCCCTGCACAAGATCCCCCGGCACGCCCTGCGTGCCCGCACCGAGGAGGCCCGATGAGCAACGCGCCGCGCACCGCCCGCGGGAACCGGACCCGCGCGAAGATCCTCGCCGCCGCCGAGCAGGTGTTCGCGGACCTCGGCTACCACGACGCCTCGATCGTGAAGATCACCGAGGCCGCCGGCGTCGCGATGGGCACCTTCTACCTGTACTTCGAGGGCAAGCACGCCGTCTTCGTCGAGCTCGTGGACGACCTCAACCAGCGCGTGCGCCAGGCCATGTACGAGGCGAGCTCCCAGGCGTCCAACCGCCTGGAGGCCGAGCGAGCCGGGTTCCGCGCCTTCTTCCGGTTCACCGCCGAGCACCCCGCGCTGTACCGGGTGGTGCGGCAGGCCGAGTTCGTCGCACCGGACGCGTTGCGCCGCCACTACCAGCGCATCGTCGAGGGGTACGTCACCGGACTGGACAAGGCGCGGGCGAACGGCGAGGTCGGCGACGTCGACCCCACCGTGGCCGCCTGGGCGCTGATGGGCATCGGCGAGATCGTCGGGATGCGCTGGGTGCTGTGGGGCGGGGCCGACGGCCCGGCCGACGGCGGCGGGCCGGGGCAGGACGACCGGCTCCCGGAGATCCCCGAGGACGTCTTCGCCCAGACCATGCAGTTCATCGAACGGGCGCTGGCGCCCCAGGAAGGACCGTCCGCATGAGCACCGAGACGTACCTGGACGGCCGCCGCGCCGTCGTCACCGGCGGCGGCAGCGGGATCGGCGCGGCCTGCGCGGCGGCGCTGGCCGCCCGCGGGGCCCACGTGGTCGTCGCGGACCGCGACGCCGAGGCGGCGAAGCGCGTCGCGGCCGACGTCGACGGGGAGGCCTGGGTGGTCGACCTGGCCGACACCGCCGCGCTGGACGACCTGACGCTCGACGCCGACGTGCTGGTCAACAACGCCGGCATCCAGCGGGTGAGCCCGATCGAGGAGTTCGACCCCGACGCGTTCCGGCTCATCCAGCGCATCATGCTCGAGGCGCCGTTCCTGCTGGTCCGGGCGGCCCTGCCGGGGATGTACGAGCGCGGCTGGGGCCGCATCGTCAACCTCTCCTCCGTGCACGGGCTGGTCGCCTCGCCGTTCAAGTCCGCCTACGTGGCGGCCAAGCACGGCCTCGAGGGCCTGTCGAAGGTCACCGCGCTGGAGGGCGGCCCGCACGGGGCCACCAGCAACTGCGTCAACCCGGGCTACGTGCGCACGCCGCTGGTCGAGAAGCAGATCGCCGACCAGGCCCGGGTGCACGGCATCGACGAGTCCGAGGTGCTGGAGAAGGTGCTGCTGACCGAGTCGGCGATCAAGCGGCTCACCGAGCCGGCGGAGGTCGGCGAGCTGGTCGCCTGGCTCGCGGGGCCGTCCGCCCGGATGGTCACGGGGGCCTCGTGGACCGTCGACGGCGGCTGGAGCGCCAAGTGACCGCCGCGCCGGACGCCGTCGCGCTGCGGCACGTCGTGCCCGGGCACCGCTACCGGACGCTCGACGTCCCGGTCGACGGCGGGGCGCTGCGGGTGGGCGTGTGGGACCCGGTCGACGCCGACGGCGTCGTCGCGCCCGACGCCCCGACCCTGCTGGCGGTGCACGGCATCACCGCCTCGCACCTGGCCTGGCCGCTGCTGGCCGGGGAGCTGCCCGGGGTGCGGGTCGTGGCGCCGGACCTGCGCGGCCGGGGCCGCAGCCGCGACCTGCCCGGTCCCTTCGGCATGACCCGGCACGCCGACGACGTCGCCGCGGTGGCCCGGGCCGTCGCCGACGGCCCGGTGCCGGTGCTCGGGCACTCCATGGGTGGCTTCGTCGCCGTGACCGTCGCCGACCAGCACCCCGACGTCGTGGCGGGTCTGCTGCTCGTCGACGGCGGCGTGCCCCTGCCCGAGCCGCCCGGGCTCGATCCCGCGGCCACACCGGCCGAGCGCCTGCGGGCCGTGCTCGGCCCGGCGGCCGACCGGCTGCGGCGCACGTTCCCCGACACGGAGGCCTACCGGTCCTTCTGGTCGCAGCACCCGGCGTTCACCGCCGTGTGGGGGCCGGCCGTGCTGGACTACGTCGACTACGACCTCGTGGCCACGCCGGACGGCCTGCGCCCGGCGTCGAACCCGGAGGCGGTGGCCGCCGACGCCCTCGACCTGCACGACGGCGGGCCGGTCGCGGGCGCCCTGGCCCGCCTGGAGCGGCCGACGACGCTGCTGCGGGCTCCCCGCGGACTGCTGGACGAGCCGAGCCCGCTGTACGACCCCGCGCACGTGGCACGCTGGACCCAGCGGGCCCCGGCGCTGCGGCCCCGCGACGTGCCGGACGTCAACCACTACACGATCATCATGGGCCGTGACGGCAGCGCCGCCGTCGCGGCGGAGACGCGCGCCCTGCTGGGCGCCCGCACCGAGGAGGTCCGATGAGCACACCCCTTCCCCCGGCCGCCGAGCCGACCGGGCTCGACAAGGTCGTCGGCAGCGCGGCCGAGGCCGTGGCCGACATCCCGGACGGCGCCTCGCTCGCCGTCGGCGGGTTCGGCCTGTGCGGCAACCCGATCGCCCTGATCGAGGCGCTGCTGGCCCAGGGCACGAGCGACCTGTCGGTCGTGAGCAACAACTGCGGCGTCGACGACTGGGGTCTCGGCGTCCTGCTGAACGCCGGACGCCTCCGCAAGATGACGTCGTCGTACGTCGGCGAGAACAAGGAGTTCGAGCGCCAGTTCCTCACCGGCGAGCTCGAGGTCGAGCTCACCCCGCAGGGCACGCTCGCCGAGAAGCTGCGCGCCGGCGGCGCGGGCATCGCCGCGTTCTACACGCGCACCGGCGTCGGCACGCAGGTGGCCGACGGCGGTCTGCCGCGCCGGTACGACGGCGCCGGCGGGATCGCGGTCGGCAGCCCCGCCAAGGAGATCCGCACCTTCCCCGTGGCGGCGGCCGACGGCGTCCACGACCAGGAGTTCGTCCTCGAGGAGGCGATCAGCACCGACTTCGCGCTGGTGCACGCCGCCCAGGGCGACCGGTTCGGCAACCTCGTCTTCCACCGCTCGGCGCGCAACTTCACGCCGCTGGCCGCGATGGCCGGCCGCGTCTGCGTGGCCCAGGTCGAGGAGCTGGTCGAGCCCGGCGAGATCGACCCCGACGACGTCCACCTGCCCGGGGTGTTCGTGCACCGCATGGTCGTCGTCGGCCCCGACATCGAGAAGCGCATCGAGCGCCGCACGGTGCGCGAGGACGCGTCCCCGGCCGGCGCCGCGGTCACGACGAACGGCACGACCAACGGCACGACCGCACGGAAGGAGGGCTGAGCGATGGCGCTCACCCGCGACGAGATGGCCGCCCGCGCCGCCCGCGAGCTGCTCGACGGCTGGTACGTGAACCTCGGCATCGGCCTGCCCACGCTGGTGCCGAACTACGTGCCGGCGGACAAGCACCTGGTGCTGCAGAGCGAGAACGGCATCCTGGGCGTCGGCCCGTTCCCCACCGAGGACGAGGTCGACCCCGACCTCATCAACGCCGGCAAGCAGACCGTGACCACGCTGCCCGGCGCGGCGATCTTCGACTCGGCGACGAGCTTCGCCATGATCCGGGCCGGCAAGATCGACGCCGCGATCCTCGGGGCGATGCAGGTCTCCGCCACGGGCGACCTCGCGAACTGGATGATCCCCGGCAAGATGATCAAGGGCCCCGGGGGCGCCATGGACCTCGTCCACGGTGCCGCGCGGCTCATCATCGTCATGGAGCACACCGCCCGGGACGGGTCGCCGAAGATCGTGCACGAGTGCTCGCTGCCGCTGACGGGCCGGGAGGTGGTGCACCGCATCATCACCGACCTCGCCGTCCTCGACGTCACCCCCGACGGCCTCGTGCTGCGCGAGCTCGCCCCCGGCGTGACCGAGGAGGAGGTCCGCGAGCGCACCGAGCCGGAGATCACCGTCGAGCTGGACGACTCCCCGCTGGCGGCGGCACCGCACGCCGTGCGTCCGCCGGCGGCCGTCGGGGGCACCGCGTGAGCGGGCGTCCGGTCCACCGCAGCGACGTCACCACGTCCCGGGGCACGTTCCACGTGCGCGACACCGGCCCGGGCGGTGCGGCGACCCTGCTGTGCGTGCACGGCAACTGCTCGTCGTCGGCCTTCTTCGCCCGCCTGCTCGCGGCGCTGCCCGACGACGTGCGCGGCGTGGCCGTGGACCTGCGCGGGTTCGGCGACAGCGAGCCGTTGCCGATCGACGCCACGCGCGGGATGCGCGACCTCGCCGACGACGTGGCAGCGGTGGTCGCTGCGCTGGGGCTGGACTCCCCCGGTGCTCCCCCGCTGACGGCGCTCGGCCACTCGGCCGGCGCCGGGGTGGTGCTGCAGCTCGCGATCGACGACGCCGTGCGGTTCGCGGCGCTGGTGCTCGAGGCGCCGATGTCCCCGTACGGGTTCGGGGGCACCCGGGACCTGGCGGGGACGCCGACGTCCCAGGACCACGCCGGGTCCGGCGGCGGCACCGCCAACCCGGACTTCGTGGCCGCTATCGCCGCGGGCGACCGCTCCCACGAGCCGGGGTCGCCCCGCGGCGTCCTGCGCGGCTTCTACGTCGCCGACCCCGCCACGATCGCCGACCAGGAGGAGGAGCTGCTGGACTCGGTGCTCAGCACCCGCACCGGGCCGGACCACTACCCGGGCGACCTGACGCCGTCGGACCGCTGGCCGTCCGTGGCGCCGGGGACCCGCGGCATGAACAACGCGATCTCCCCGCGCTACCTCGACCTGTCCGGGTTCGCCGCGGTCACCCCGCAGCCCCCGGTGCTGTGGGTCCGCGGCGACGCCGACGCGATCGTCTCGGACACCTCGGCGCTCGACCTGGCCCAGCTCGGGGCGCTGGGGGCCGTGCCCGGGTGGCCCGGGGTCCAGGCGTGCCCGCCGCAGCCGATGGTCGGCCAGACCCGGGCCGTGCTGGAGGACTACGCGGCCCGCGGCGGGGCGTACCGTGAAGTCGTGCTCTCCGGCGTGGGCCACTCGCCGCACCTGGAGAGCCCGGACGAGGTGCTCGCGCTCGTCGTGGACGCCGTGCGCGCCCGCGTCCGGACCATCGAGCCCGTGGCGGCCGCCGGCGATCCCGGCCCCGCCCTCGACGACGAGGAGCGAGCCTCATGACCAGCACGACCGACCTGCGACCCGACGACGTGGTCGTCGTCTCCGCCGCCCGGACCCCGCAGGGGCGCCTCGGCGGCTCCCTCGCCTCGCTCTCGGCGGTGCAGCTCGGCGCCGTGGCGGCCCGGGCCGCGCTGGAGCAGGCGGGTGCGCTCGCCGCCGACGTCGACACGGTGGTCTTCGGCCAGGTGCTGCAGGCCGGCGCGGGACAGAACCCGGCCCGCCAGACCGCCGTCGCCGCCGGGGTGTCCATGACGGTGCCCGCGGTGACCGTCAACAAGGTGTGCCTGTCCGGGCTCACCGCCGTCGTCGACGGGGCCCGGCTGCTGCGCACCGGCGAGGCGTCCGTGGTGCTCGTCGGCGGCCAGGAGTCGATGACGAACGCCCCGCACCTGCTGCCGGGCGCCCGGGCGGGCTTCCGCTACGGCGACGCCACCCTCCTCGACGCCGTCTCCCGCGACGGGCTCTCGGACGCGTTCGACGGCCAGGCGATGGGCCTGAGCACCGAGGAGCACAACACGGGCTCGGTGCACGTGGACCGCACCGAGCAGGACGCGGTGGCGGCGGCCTCGCACCAGCGGGCCGCCCGCGCCGCCAAGGACGGGATGTTCACCGCCGAGCTCGCCCCGGTGGAGGTGCCGCAGCGCAAGGGCGACCCCGTGGTGGTCTCCTCCGACGAGGGGGTCCGCCCGGACACCACCGCCGAGAGCCTGGCGCGGCTGCGCCCGGCGTTCTCGCGGGAGGGCACGATCACGGCGGGCAACGCCTCGCAGATCTCCGACGGTGCCGCCGCGCTGGTGCTGACCACGCGCTCGCGGGCCGAGGCGGCGGGTGTGCCGGTGCTGGCGACCGTGCGCTCGGCGGGCCAGGTGGCCGGGCCGGACACCTCGCTGCACTCCCAGCCGGCGAACGCCATCACCGCGGCGCTGGGCCGTGAGGGCTGGACGGCCGAGGACCTCGACCACGTCGAGATCAACGAGGCCTTCGCCGTCGTGTCCGCGGCGTCCGCCCGCGTGCTGGGGCTGCCGGCGGAGATCGTGAACCCGCACGGCGGCGGCATCTCGCTCGGGCACCCCATCGGGGCGTCCGGCGCGCGCCTGGCCGTGCACGCCGCGCACGAGCTCGCCCGGCGCCGGGCCGACGGCGAGACCGGCGTCCGCGCCGCCGTCGCGCTGTGCGGGGGCGGCGGGCAGGGCGAGGCGCTGCTGCTGGAGGCCTGACCGCTCGCTCCGGCCCGTCCCCGGCCCCCGACGCGAATCCCGCCCCAGGGCCCGGGGCCCGCCCGGGGCCGGTCCCGAACCGCTGTGGGCATGAAATCTGCAGTCCTCTATCGGTGGAGGACTGCAGATTTCATGCCCACAGCGGGTTGGCCGTCAGCGGGTCGGTCGTCGGTGGGTACGTCGTCAGCGCACCAGGGACCGCAGCTGGCGCAGGGCCACGGACAGCGTGGCGATACCCGGATCCTCCACGCCGGACGCGGTCACCAGGGCCTCGAGCGCCCGGCCGGCGGCCGCGCCCCCGTCCTCGACCCAGGCGTCGATCCGCTCGACCGCGGAACCGGACTCCGTGGCCTCCAGCACCGAGGCGGTCAGGGCGATCGTGACCGCGTAGAGGTCGTCGCGCAGCGCGGCGCGCGCCATCGAGTCCCAGCGGTCGTCCTGCGGCAGCGCGGAGACCCGGGTGAGCATGTCCGGGACCCCGAGCCGGCCGGACAGCGCGAAGTACGTCTGCGCCACCTCGTCCAGGTCCCAGCCGCGGGTCTCCGCGAGCTCGGCGACGTCGAGCAGGGGCAGCGCCCCGAGCAGGCTCGCGCCGCGACGGGCGAGCTCCGGGCCGCACCCCGCCGCCTCCAGGGCCTCGACCTGCTCGGCGTACTGACGCAGCTCCTCGCCCTGGAACAGCTCGCCCAGCCGGGAGCCGTAGGTGCGCACGGGCCCGGCGAAGGCCTCGATCTCGGCCCCGACGTCGAGCCCGTCGGAGCGGTGGTGCACGAACCACCGCGCGGCGCGGTCGAGCAGCCGGCGGAACTCCAGGTACAGGTCGGTCTGCACCGCGGTGGCCACGACGTTGTCGGTCGCCTCGACGGCCTCCACGAAGCCCCGCAGGTCGAAGATCTCGCGGGCCGCGACGAAGGCGCGCGCGATCTGGTCGGTCGAGGCCCCCGTCTCGTCCGTGGCCCGGTAGGCGAAGGTGATGCCGCCGCGGTTGACCATCGAGTTCACCACGGCGTTCACGACGATCTCGCGCTGCAGCGGGTGGGCGGCCAGGTCCTCGCCGTACTCCTCGCGCACCGGCGCCGGGAAGTACGCGGCCAGGGTGCGCTCGAACCACGGGTCGTCGGCGAGGTCGGTCGCGTTGAGGTCCTCCTTGAGCGCGAGCTTCGCGTAGGCCACCAGGACGGCGAACTCCGGCCGGGTCAGGCCCTGCTCCTGCTCGACGCGCCGGGTGATCTCGGCGACGTCGGGCAGCACCTCCAGCGCGCGGTCGAGCTCTCCGCGCTGCTCGAGCCAGTCCATGAGGCGGGCGTGCACCGGCAGCATGACCGCGGCGTTCGCCCGCGAGTTGCCCAGCAGCACGTTCTGCTCGTAGTTGTCGCGCAGCACCTGCTCCGCGACCTCGTCGGTCATCGACTGCAGCAGCTTGTTGCGGTCGGCCAGGTCCAGGCGGCCGTCGCGCATCACGGCACCGAGCAGGATCTTGATGTTGACCTCGTGGTCCGAGGTGCCCACCCCGGCGGAGTTGTCGATGGCGTCGGTGTTGATCTGCACCCCCGTCATGGCCGCCTCGATGCGGCCCCGCTGGCTCACGCCGAGGTTGCCGCCCTCCCCCACGACCCGCACCCGCAGGTCGCCGCCGTCGACGCGGATCGCGTCGTTGGCCCGGTCGCCGATCTCGTCGTGGGACTCGGAGGCGGCCTTGACGTAGGTGCCGATGCCGCCGTTCCAGAGCAGGTCCACGGGCGCCAGGAGCACGGCGCGCTTCAGCTCGGTCGGGGTGAGGGCGGTGACGCCCTCGGGGAGGCCCAGCGCCTCGGCGATCTGCGGGGTCACGCGGACCGACTTGGCCGACAGCGGGAACACGCCGCCGCCGGGCGAGAGCAGGTCGGCGTCGTAGTCCGCCCAGGTGGACCCGGGCAGCTCGAACAGCCGCTGCCGCTCGGCGAACGACGTGGCGGCGTCCGGGTCGGGGTCGACGAACACGTGCCGGTGGTCGAAGGCGGCCACGAGCCGGATGTGCTCCGAGAGCAGCATGCCGTTGCCGAAGACGTCGCCGGACATGTCCCCGACCCCGACGACCGTGAAGTCCTCGGACTGCGTGTCGTGGTCGAGCTCGCGGAAGTGCCGCTTCACCGACTCCCAGGCGCCGCGGGCCGTGATCCCCATGGCCTTGTGGTCGTAGCCGTCCGACCCGCCGGAGGCGAAGGCGTCGTCGAGCCAGAACCCGTACTCGGCGGAGATCTCGTTGGCGATGTCGGAGAAGGACGCCGTGCCCTTGTCGGCGGCGACCACGAGGTAGGGGTCGTCGCCGTCGTGGCGCACGACCCGCTCGGGCGGCACCACCTCGGTACCGTCCCGGTTGTCGGTGAGGTCGAGCATCCCCCGGATGAACGTGCGGTAGGCGGCCCGGCCCTCGGCGAGCCACGCCTCGCGGTCGCCCGGGTCCGGCAGCTGCTTGGCGACGAACCCGCCCTTGGAGCCGGTCGGCACGATCACCGCGTTCTTGACCATCTGCGCCTTGACCAGGCCCAGCACCTCGGTGCGGAAGTCCTCGCGCCGGTCGCTCCAGCGCAGGCCGCCGCGGGCGACCGCCCCGAAGCGCAGGTGGACGCCCTCGACCTGCGGGGAGTAGACCCAGATCTCGGCCATGGGGTGCGGGCGGGGCAGGTCGGGCACCCGGGCGCAGTCGAACTTCATCGACACCCACGGCGTCGGGGCTCCGTCGGCGGCCCGGGTGTAGAAGTTGGTGCGCAGCGTGGCACGCACGACCCCGAGGAACGCCCGCAGGATGCGGTCGTGGTCGAGGCTGGCGACGTCGTCCAGCGCGCCGAGCAGGGCGTCGGCGGCCCGGTCGACCTCGGCGTCGCGGTCGCCGTCGAGGTCCGGGTCGAAGCGCAGCGCGAACAGCCGCACCAGGTCGGTGGCCAGCTGCGGGTGGGCGATGAGCGCCGCGTCGATGTACTCCATCGAGAACGCCGACCCCGTCTGGCGCAGGTACCGCCCGATCGCCCGCAGGACGACGATGTCGCGCCACGCCAGGCCGGCGTGCAGCACCAGCGCGTTGAGGGCGTCGCTCTCGGCCTCGCCGGACCACACCGCCCGGAAGGCCTCCTCGAGCGCCTCCGCGGCGCCGTCGGCCTCCCACAGCGCGGGGTCGGGGGCGGTGATGCCGAAGTCCGACAGGTACCGGGTGCCGCCGTCCGCGGGACGGATCGTGTACGGACGCTCGTCGAGCACGTCGACACCCAGGTCGGTGAGCATCGGGAGCACGCGGGTCAGCCGCTGCTCCTGCAGGGAGGCGACCGTGAGCCGCCGCACGCCGTCGTCGGCGTCCTCCGGGGCGTACAGGTGCACCGCGATCGGGTCGTCCGGGCTCAGGGAGTCCAGGCGCCTGATGTCCCCCACCGCCGCCGCCGGCTCGACCTGCTCCTTGTAGGCCTCGGGGAAGGCGGAGCCGTAGCGCGCCAGGACCTCGGCGGCCTCCTCCTCGCCGTGCGTGTGGTGCAGGGCGTCGACCAGGGCGGCCGACCAGGTCCGCACGGCGTCCTCGAGCCCGCGCTGCAGCTCGTCCTCGTCGACGTCCGGGATCCCCGTGCCCCGGGGCAGGCGGACCACGAAGTGCAGCTGCGCCAGCGGCGAGTCGTCCACGCGGGTGGTGTGCTCGACGCGCTCGGCGGAGAAGGTCTGGTGCAGCAGCGCCTCGATCCGCAGCCGCACCGCCGTGGTGTAGCGGTCTCGCGGCAGGTAGACCAGGGCCGAGACGAAACGACCGAACTCGTCGGGACGCAGGAAGATCCGCGACCGGCGCCGCTCGCGCAGGCGGCTGACCTGGCTGGCGACGGCGTACAGGTGCTCCGGGGTGTCCTGGAAGAGCTCGTCGCGCGGGTACTGCTCCAGGACCTGCAGGAGGTCCTTGCCGGAGTGCGAGGTCGGGGCGAGCCCCGAGGCGGCGAGCACGGCGCGCGCCTTCGCGGCCACGATCGGCAGGGTCAGCACCGAGGAGGCGTAGGCGGCCGAGGTGAACATCCCCACGATGCGGCGCTCGCCGGTGACGTTGCCGGCGTGGTCGAAGGTCCGCACGCCGATGTAGTCGAGGTAGACGTCGCGGTGCACCGTCGCGCGCGAGTTGGCCTTCGTGATCGTCAGCAGCCGCGGCTCGCGGGCGGTGCGCCGGGCCTCGGGGCGCAGGTGCACGATGTCGGTCGTCGGCTTGCGCAGGATGCCCAGACCGGTGTGCGACAGCGGACGCAGCACGTCCTCGCCGTCGCGCTCATCCAGGACGTACTCGCGGTAGCCGAGGAACGTGAAGTGGTCCTCGGCGAGCCAGGTGAGGAACTCGACGGTGGGCGCGACCGTGTCCGGGTCGGCCGTGGGGGGCGGCTGGACGCGCAGGTCGGTGCAGATGTCGAGGCAGGCGCGGCGCATCGCCGCCCAGTCGTCGACGGACGCGTGGACGTCGGCGACGACGTCGCGCAGCCGCGCCTCGAGGGCGTCGCGGTCCTCGGCGTCGGTGATGCGGTCGGTCTCCAGGTGCATCCACGACTCGGCGCGTCCGCCGCGCGACGCGATCTCGAGCAGCCGGCCGGACTCGTCGCGCTGCGCCCCGACCACGGGGTGCTGCATGAGGTGGACGGTGCCGCCGTGGCGGGCGACGGCCCCGTCGACCGAGTCGACCAGGAAGGGCGCGTCGTCGGTGCAGATGTCGACGACGGTGCGGCGCGACGTCCAGCCGTCCTCGCGCAGGGTGGGGGTGAACGCCCGCACCAGGGTCTCGCCGGGTTCGCGCTGTTCGGCGAACCGGCAGGTCGAGGCGACGGCACCGACGATGTCACGGGGCTCGCGCTCCGTGGCGTCCTCGTCGGTCCAGGCGCTCAGCAGATGGGTGGCACAGCGCCGCAGCTCGGCCGGGAGGTCGTCCACGGCATCCTGGATCTGCGGGCTCAGCACAGCGTCGTCGGTCATGAACCTCTTCGTTCTCCGTCGGGACCGTGACCCGGGTTGCGGGTCGTCCCGATGCTATCGCCGCGACGCCGCGTCGCAGGCTCAGCCGGCGGCCGGGGCGTGCCGCTCCAGGAACTCGTAGACCGCCGTCGTGTCCACGCCGGGGAACGCCCCGGACGGCATGGCCGCGAGCATCGAGGCGTGCGGCCGGGCGCTGGGCAGCGCGTGGCCGTCCCAGCGCTCGGCCAGCGGCCGCGAGGGCTGGCGGCAGCAGGACTCGTCCGGGCAGCGCGAGGTGGACCGCGCCGTCGTCTCCCGGCCCAGGAACCACTTCACCTCGGCGTACGGCACGCCGACGCTGACGGAGAACCGGCCGTCGGGGGTGTCGGAGACCCGCGAGGTGCACCAGTACGTCCCGGTGGGGGTGTCGGTGTACTGGTAGTACGGGCTGAGGCGGTCCTCGACGTCGAACACGACCCGGGCCGTCCACTGCT
The DNA here is from genome assembly GCF_036689775.1 of Isoptericola haloaureus. Lineage (NCBI taxonomy): Bacteria > Bacillati > Actinomycetota > Actinomycetes > Micrococcales > Promicromonosporaceae > Isoptericola > Isoptericola haloaureus. Next base: position 229,302 of record NZ_JBAGLP010000118.1, read on the forward strand.
TGCACACGTGCTGGCCCTCGACGGTGCCGAGCGCGTCGGCGGGGAACCGCACCCCGTCGTTCTCGTAGGCCTTGTGGATCGCCCCGGACTCGTGGACCTTCATGAAGTGCACGCCGATGCCGAGGTGGCGGGTGGCCAGGTTCGTGAACCGGTGCGCGGCCGTCTCGTAGGAGACGGCGAAGGCGTCGCGCAGGTCCTCGAGGGAGATCGCCCGGGCGTCCTTGGCCTCGCGCAGGTGCTTGACGGCCTCGCGCTCGGGCAGCAGCAGCGCCGCGCACAGGTAGTTGGCCTCGACCCGCTGGCGCAGGAACTCGCCGTAGTCGCGGGGCTCGGCGTGATCCAGCACGTGCGAGGCGAGCGCCTGGAGCAGCGCCGACCGGGCGTCGGAGCGGCCGCGGATGCCGTTGCTGGGCAGGTAGACCCGGTGATGGCGCTGGTCGATGACCGCGCGGGTCGAGTGCGGCAGGTCCGACTCGTAGTGGATCGTGAAGCCCAGGTGCTTGGCGATGTCGACCGCCGCGCGCTGCGGCACCGGGCCGCGGGTGTGCCCGACGTCGTCCAGCAGCGTGCGGGCGACGATCTCCAGGTCCGGGAAGTAGTTGTCCTGCGCGCGCATGTCGGCGCGCAGCTCGGTGTTGGCCCGCCGCGCCTCCTCCGGGGTGAGCGCCCGCTCGGAGTGCAGCCGTTCGAGCTCGGCCTGCAGGGAGACGATCGCCTCGAGGGCATCGGTCGGCAGCGACTTGCCGACCCGCACCGGCTTCACCCCGAGCGCGGAGAAGAGGGGGCCTCTTTGCACCCGCTCCAGCTCGATCTCCAGGGCGTCCCGGCGCGAGGGGGCCTCGGGCGAGAGCAGGTCGTCCACGCTCGTGCCCAGCGCCTTCGCCACCGCCTGCAGCCGCGCGATGGTCGGTTCGCGCTTTCCGTTCTCGAGCATCGAGATCTGCGACGGGGCACGTGAGACAGCGTCCCCGAGCTCACCGAGGGTCATGCCCCGCTGCAGGCGCAGGTGCCGGATGCGTCGCCCGATCGTCAGCGCGTCGGGCTCGGACTCGGCCGGGGGCGGCGTGGGGGGCGTCGCCGGCGGCCGTGACGTCGTCGTGATGGCCATGCCCCAGCGTGACATGCGCCACTCCTTCTGCCAAGGAGAAGAACCCGGAAAGTTCTCCTCGCAGAACCTCGCCACAGGGGTTGCGCAGGCCGCAGAGTCGATACCGACAGGCACCGCGGCCGCCGGCACCCCGCCGGCGGACCGCACGACGAAAGGCGACGACGATGACCGCGACCCTCGAGACCGAGACCCCGACCACCGGCACCCCGACCACGGCGCCGACCGCCCGTCCCGGCGACCAGGTCACCACCGCCGCGGCGCTCGCCGAGCAGTGGGCGACCGACCCGCGCTGGGCCGGCGTCACCCGGGACTACACGGCCGAGGACGTCGTCGCGCTGCGCGGTTCGGTGGGCGAGGAGCACACGCTGGCCCGGCGCGGGTCGGAGCTGCTCTGGGAGCTGCTGCACACCGAGGACTACGTCAACGCCCTCGGCGCCCTGACCGGCAACCAGGCCGTGCAGCAGGTCAAGGCCGGCCTCAAGGCCATCTACCTGTCCGGCTGGCAGGTGGCCGGCGACGCCAACCTCTCCGGGCAGACGTACCCCGACCAGTCGCTCTACCCGGCGAACTCGGTGCCCGCCGTCGTGCGGCGCATCAACAACGCGCTGCTGCGGGCCGACCAGATCGACGTCGAAGAGAACGGATCTCCGACCCGCAACTGGCTGGCCCCGATCGTGGCCGACGCCGAGGCCGGGTTCGGCGGGCCGCTCAACGCCTACGAGCTCATGAAGTCGATGATCGCCTCCGGCGCCTCCGGCGTGCACTGGGAGGACCAGCTCGCCTCGGAGAAGAAGTGCGGCCACCTGGGCGGCAAGGTGCTCATCCCCACCAAGCAGCACGTGCGCACCCTGAACGCCGCGCGGCTCGCCGCCGACGTCTCCGACGTGCCGAGCGTCGTCATCGCCCGCACCGACGCCGAGGCGGCCACCCTGATCACCTCCGACGTCGACGAGCGCGACCAGCAGTTCCTCACCGGGGAGCGCACCTCGGAGGGTTTCTACAAGGTCCGCAACGGCATCGAGCCCTGCATCGCCCGGGCCCACGCCTACGCCCCGTACGCCGACCTCATCTGGATGGAGACCGGCACCCCCGACCTCGACCTGGCCCGCCGGTTCGCCGAGTCAGTCAAGGCCGAGTTCCCCGACCAGATGCTCGCGTACAACTGCTCGCCGTCGTTCAACTGGAAGAAGCACCTGGACGACGACACCATCGCGAAGTTCCAGCGCGAGCTCGGCGCCATGGGCTTCAGCTTCCAGTTCATCACCCTGGCGGGCTTCCACGCCCTCAACCACTCCATGTTCGATCTGGCCCACGGTTACGCCCGTGAGCAGATGACGGCCTACGTGCAGCTGCAGGAGGCCGAGTTCGCCTCCGAGACCCGCGGCTACACCGCCACCAAGCACCAGCGGGAGGTGGGCACCGGGTACTTCGACCGCGTGTCGACGGCGCTCAACCCCGACGCCGCCACCCTCGCCCTCGCCGGCTCCACCGAGGCCGCTCAGTTCTGACTCACCCCCGTGCCGCGAACGTCCCGGTCGTGCGGGCATCCCGCCCGATACCCCGCACGACCGGGACACCCGGCCCTCCCGATCAGGAGTACGTCATGACCACCATCGCCGACCCGCCCCGCACGCAGTCCCCCCGCTCGACCGGCTCGCCCGCCACGCCCCCGCGCGGCATCGCCCTGGCCGACTCGGCCACCGTGGCCGAGGGCACGATCGACGTCGTCGGCCCGATCGAGCCGGGCTTCGAGGAGATCCTCACCCCGCAGGCGCTGGAGTTCCTGGCGCTGCTGCACGACCACTTCGCCGACGCGCGGTGCGAGCTGCTGCTCACCCGCCAGCGGCGTACCCGGCAGATCGCCGACGGCGCCGACCCGGACTTCCTGCCCACCACCCGGCCCGTGCGGGACGACCCGTCCTGGCGCGTCGCCGGCTCGACCGGGGCGCCGGGGCTGTCCGACCGGCGCGTCGAGATCACGGGGCCGACCGACCCGAAGATGACCATCAACGCCCTCAACTCGGGCGCGAAGGTCTGGCTCGCCGACGCCGAGGACGCCTCGAGCCCGACCTGGGGCAACGTCGTCGGCGGCCAGCTCTCGCTGCGCTCGGCGATCCGGGGCGAGCTGTCGTTCGACGGCCCGTCGCCCGACGGCGGTCGCACCCCGGGCAAGCACTACGCGCTGCGGACCTCCGAGCTGACCGAGATGCCGACGATCGTGTTCCGCCCGCGGGGCTGGCACCTGTTCGAGTCGCACCTGGCCTACACGGGCACGGACGGCTCCACCCAGCCGGCGTCCGGGTCGCTGGTCGACTTCGGCCTGTACTTCTTCCACAACGCCCGCGAGCTGATCTCCCGGGGCCGTGGACCGTACTTCTACCTGCCGAAGCTGGAGAGCCACCGCGAGGCGCGGCTGTGGAACGAGGTCTTCGAGCTGGCCCAGCACGCCCTGGACATCCCGCAGGGCACGATCCGGGCCACGGTGCTCATCGAGACCCTGCCGGCCGCGTTCGAGATGGAGGAGATCCTCTACGAGCTGCGCGACCACTGCGCCGGGCTGAACGCCGGACGCTGGGACTACCTGTTCAGCGTCATCAAGTGCTTCCGCTCCCGCGGCGACTCCTACGTCCTGCCCGACCGGGCGCAGGTGACGATGACGGCCCCGTTCATGCGGGCGTACACCGAGCTGCTGGTCGCCACGTGCCACCGGCGCGGGGCGCACGCCATCGGCGGCATGAGCGCCTTCATCCCCGACCGCCGCAACCCGGAGACCACGGAACGTGCCTTCGCCAAGGTCCGCGCCGACAAGCAGCGCGAGGCCGGCGACGGCTTCGACGGCTCCTGGGTCGCGCACCCGGACCTCATCGGCATCGCCCGCGAGGCGTTCGACGAGGTGCTGGGCGAGCGGGAGAACCAGGTCGAGCGGCTGCGCGACGACGTCACGGTGGGCCAGGCCGAGCTGCTCGACGTCGCCTCCGCGCGGCGCGAGGGCGCGACCATCACCGAGGCCGGGCTGCGCACCAACATCTCCGTCGGCGTGCGGTACATCGCGTCCTGGCTGCGGGGCACCGGCGCCGCGGCGCTGGACAGCCTCATGGAGGACGCGGCGACGGCGGAGATCTCGCGGTCGCAGGTCTGGCAGTGGATGCACTCCGGGACCCGTACCGAGGACGGGGTCACCATCACCCGCGAGCTGTGCGAGTCGATGCTGCAGGAGTTCCTGCGGACGACGCCGCGGACCCCGGGTGACCGGCTCGACGAGGCCGTGACGATCTTCCGCGAGGTCGCGATGGGCGACGAGTTCCCGCCGTTCCTCACCACGAGCGCGTACGCGCGGTTCTTCGGCTGAGCGGCACCGCTCCGCCGACATCGGCTCCGGCCACCCCTCCGGGGCCGACCTCGCGTCCCGGGCCGCTGCCCAGGGCGCCGAGCACAGCACGGCGGCCCGTCACCGATCGGTGACGGGCCGCCGTCGCGCACCTACCTGGTGAAAAATTCAGTAGCTCTGTGGAATACGGCCAAGTCCCACGAGGATCACGTGCACCAGGCAGCATCCCGGGCCCGATACAACAGCGGCCTGAAGCCCTGCTCGGTGTCGGGCCGAGGTATACCCCGGAAACTGATGTCACATGGCCGGAGCTCCCACGCTAGGCAGCCCCGACCCCCTCGACAGGTGAACCGACGTCCCCCCTCTTCAAGAGGTACAACGGATTCTGCGCGCGATGGCCCTCGAGCCCGTCGCAACCAGGAATCACGCCTATACGCAGTTCGGGCGCCACCGAAGGAACCGCTGTCGTCCAGACTTCCCAGTGGAGCCGCGCACTACCTAGACCCGAGCCTGCTGGGATGGCGTTGCATGCTATTGGAGCGGACCGATGATGCAACACACCCAGTGAGTCACCTGTTCGAATTCTCTGACCACGTTCAACACCCAGATCGAGCTGGACGGGCGCCAACACGGAAACGCCACCGTCTACCCCAATAATTTCTATGCGAAAACTCTGGGCAGCAACCGCATCCAGCCCGACAATGAAACCACCTATCGGACTGACCACTGGGGTGCCGTCAGGCAAGTAAATGTCTACGCCTGAGTGCCGTTCAAGACCGGAATACCGTGCAGTGAGACGTGCACCCACCCGCCCAAGCTTCGGTACACGACGAGCAAGCGCCGACCAATCTCCGTGAGGATACCGTTGCTCAGGATGGGGAGCATAGCGCCGCCGACCACCTCGACACGAAAAATAGTCAATTCGCGTAAATATCACGCCATAAGGCTCACGAGACTCAATCAGCCACTCGTCACCCACCCCATCCGGCCCCAGATACATGGCAACATGATTGTGCTCACCGTCCGGCGATTCAATTCTGCTCGGGTAAGAGAAGAGTAGGTCACCAGGCAGCAAGTCCTCGTCCGGCCCGACGTCGATTCCATTGGGTGCCACTCTCTGCGCTTCTGCGATGAACGGCGTCTGGACTGCACCGCCAATCCAATGCGACTGGCTGACTACAGTCGAACAATCGACATAACCGGCAAGCAACTCTCGCGTAATCCGATATTGACAGCCAGCAAATTCCAAACTTGCTATCGCTATACTCTCGCCCTCCGGTCTGCAGTTCGATGAGGTCAGAGCAACCCCTGGGACAGCCAACTGGCTACCACGTGGCATCGAATGCATGAAAGATCTCCCAACTTCGATTCGAAAGTAGTTCGAACCCACACAACATGTAACCGATCTTGGGCGAACACATGAGCAGGCCGATCCAGAAATCATCAGTCAGCATCTCAAGCGAGAACGTCACAATCAGCAGTTGCCCTCTTAAGCTCGCTCCGCTTCTCATCGAGGCTCCACGAAAAGTCTATCGACGCCCGGGATCCGTCGTCCCTCAAAAGGAGCACGAGCAAGTCAGCAAGTTCGCCTTCCTGACGCCGGTGAATCCAAATCCGCACACCACCGTAGATTGTCAAGAATGGCGCCCAGCACCAGTACCGGGGGCGGCGAACCATCTTTCCCAGACCCCTCCACCAGACGTCACTAAACTTGATCCACAGAGACGCGGGAAGACGACGCGACGTACATCGTCGCCAATGGTTAATCCTTCCCGCGGATGATTTGTCGACAGAACATTCCCGGGTGCGGCGCGGGTGCACAACGACTGATTGCCTCTCGCCTGAAATATGATTTGCGCGATACCGCCAGATGATGTCGCGGCGGCGATGAATTTTGTTAACATCATTAAAGTGCTGCGCCGCTATGCCCAAATATAGTACACGACGTCCCCAGCGGCCTTCTAGCGTCCCTTCCCATATGATCGGCTCAAGAGCCTTAACTGTGACAGCAATGGAACGGTGCAGGAGCGCAAACATCTCCTGCGGCTTATAAACCCCCGATTCGTAGTCCATGGCAAGAACGTTCAAGTTGTCGACTGCCGCTCGCGCACGATTGATGAGCGCCGAATACACGTCATTGCTTCTCCAGTAACGCACCTCTTCAACTGCCCAGAGCAGACTGCGCAACCTGAACTCAGATGACAGCACTTCGCCAGCACTTGTGTAAGACACGCCCGGAGCGGCCTTCGCCTCGTCACCGAGGTCGTCAAGATCGTCTCGCTGCCTTGGATTGCGCTTCTCCGCTTCAATTGCGTCCAAGATATGCCGACGACCGTCGAGAACCAGCGGAGGGAGCCTTTCGAGCACGTACGCACGATCCTCGCGTGACGACGAGTACCTATTGACCATGTTCTCGTGAGCCTGGCGATTTCTTTGCGGTGCCGTCAATAACCAGTACAGCAGGCCAGATATGGCAACAAGAAGTGTTGCCGCCGCCTCTGGGTCCTCCAACATCGCAGTAAACCAGGAAATGCACCTAGCTATGACTCCGCCAACGCCATCTAGCATTTGATCTAGCACTTGCACTCCCTCCGAGATTGCCGCACACAGCAAATACTAGGTACGCTCTTGCGCTCGAGCTGAGGTGGACACGTTGCGCAGGGCCCGCAGGGCTCTAATAGCTGAGCGCATTTCTTGCAGGTACTGCCACCACTGGAATCCTCGAGATGCTGGCGCTATTCCAACTGTCTCCACTCGGACCCCACGGCCGAGTCCGAGTACTTCTGCGGCGACAGTGCCCTGGTATAGACCGTAGATTGAGGTCGTCACCACTACTACCCGGCGGAACCGTGTCGTAGACGCCCAGGAATGCAGGGACTGGCGCGTGTCGGCGCGCGGCGCGTCGGTGGCGGCTTGAGCCTGATGAAGAGTGATCGTGGGGTGGCCGAGAACGGCGGCATCGATGCCGTCCCGCAGGCTTCGGTTCAGAGCGAATCGCATTGCGTCTGCTTCGCTCTGGAACGCGCGCTGCGACACTGCCTCCAGGAAGGCCTTTTCTGCGCTTGTAATGGCGCGTTCTGCTACCAGGCCAGTGACTATTGGCGCCACGATCTGACCCGTAGCGAGAAGATGGGCCGCATACGCCGCTCGCTCGAGACACGATTCCGCGAGTCCTCCCAGAACTAGTAAGACGTCGCACTCCGACTCGCGGGGCGTGGTGTCTTCTTGGAGCCGCAAATTCGAAGACGCTTCCAGGGCGGCGATGCGGTGGGTTGCTTCTAACGTATGAATCGATGAGGTGTCGCTGTCCCACCGCTCGTGACCCCTTCGGAAGTCCCAACGACTTGAAAGGGCGGCAAGCACTTCAAGGCGCGAGTTGGTTTCTGTAGGGAGTGTTCGGCTCTCGATTCTCGCTAGCGCATCCCACGATCTACAGCGGAGCAGGCTAGTAAGCTGTTCGTCAAATTGCTCGGCCGCATTCATATCGAGGCCATCCCACCTGGGCCATGAACAGCCGCGCTGCCTTGGATGCATGGCGGCCATCGTTCCCGAGTCCATCGCGCATGTCGAACGATGTATCAAAGTTTCACCCGCCTTGCTGCTGCTGGGCTTGGTTCGATATCTCGAACTTGAGTTCACGCACCGCTCATCCACCCACGATCAGCCGAGTCTGGGCGAGTCGCCTCCGGCTGGATTCGACCGCGACCTACGCCGCCCGTCGCGTCGCCAGCGCCTCCATCTGGTTCATGACCAGCACGATCGCCTCAGACCGCTTGTCCGGCGGGTACTTGTGCTTGATGAGCAGCCGCTTGATCGACGAGCGCATCTTGGCGCGGACGTCGTCGCGCACAGTCCAGTCGACCTGGTCGTTCTTGCGCATGACGCCCACCAGCTCCCGAGCGATCTGTGCCAGCTCGGCGTCACCCTGGATCTCGACGGCGGACTCGTTGGTGGCGACGGCGTCGTAGAAGGCGAGCTCGTCGTGCCCGAGTGGCGGGTCGAACTGCTCCCCGCGCAACGCCTCGGCGGCCACGTCCTGCGCCATCTCCACGAGCGCCGTGATGATCTCCGCCGAGGTCAGGTTGGAGTTGGTGTACTTGCGCATCAGCGCCGCCAGCCGCTCCGAGAAGGCCTCCCGACGGACCAGGTTCCCGTCGGTGGCCTTGCGCGACTCGGCGGTGATCAATGCGCGCAGTGCCTCGATGGCGACCTGAGGGTTGGGTGACTCCACGGCCCTGGCGAGGAAGTCCGCGTCGATCTGGTCGAGGCGCGGGCGCGTGAGCCCCGCAGCGTCGTAGATGTCGACGACGTCGTCGGCATCCACCGCCGTGGCCGTGAGCTGGTTGAGCAGCCGTTGCACCTCGTCGGGAATGGGTTCGCCGGAGGCCTGGCGGTCCTCGGCGTCCATCTTGCCCATCCAGGTGCGCACCTGCTCGTAAAAGCGCACGTCGTCGCCGTGGTCGGCGAGCGACTCGTGTCGTCCGGCGAGCGCCCAGGATCGCCGCAGCGCCGGCGCGAGCCGACGGAACGCGTCGGCCACCGACTCCTCGTCGGGGCCGACCTGATTACCCGGGGTCTGCGGGCTGCGCAGGTAGTTCACGGCGCGCATCACCGCATCGATGCCGGCCCGTCGCTCACCCCGACGCCGCGCCCACACCTCGCGCCATCCGCTCGGATCGACCAGCGCGGCGACCTGCTCGATGTGTGCACGCGCTACCTCGGCGGCGTCGTCGAGGTCCTGCCCGACGGGCTTCTCCGCCTGGTCGCGCACCGTGTACTCGGCCAGCGCGGCCTTGAGGTTCTCGGCCACAGGGGCGTAGGCGACGAGCAGCCCCGAGTCCTTGCCACGGAAGGTCCGGTTGACGCGGGCCAGGGTCTGCATCAGCAGGGCGCCCCGCAGCGGCCGGTCGAGGTACAGCGTGTGCAAGGACGGCGAGTCGTAGCCCGTGAGCAGCATGTCGTTGACGATGACGATCTCGAGCTCGTCGTCGGGGTCCTTCAGCCGCTTCTTCAGGGCAGCGTTCTCGCTCGGTCGGCGCACGTGCTGCGCGATGTGCTCCGGGTCCTGCGGGGTCCCGGAGTACAGCACCTTGACGCGACCGGTCGACAGCTCGTCGGAGTGCCACTCGGGGCGCAGATCGGTGATCTGCCGGTAGAGCCGAGCACAGATCTCCCGGGTGGAGCAGACCACGAGGGCCTTGCCCGGCGCCGCGTCCGGCGTCGAGCCGTCCGACGACGGCCGGACGCTCTCGACGACGGCGTCGCGTCGCGCGTCCCAGTGCGCCAGGAGGTCACCCGCGAGCGTCCTGAGCCGGGCGGGGGCGCCGTAGACGGCGTTGACCACGGCGACCGACTTCTCGATGCGGGCGCGTTCGGCGTCGTCGAGCCCGATCGTGGCCTCGTCGGCGGCGGCGTCGATAGCCTCCGGGTCGACGTCGTCCGGGAACCCGACCTTGACGAGGCGGGACTCGAAGTACACCGGGACGGTGGCGCCGTCGGCCACGGCCCGCGTGAGGTCGTAGACGTCGATGACGTCGCCGAACACGGCCTCGGTGTCACGGTCCTGCTCGGCGATAGGTGTTCCGGTGAACGCGATGAGCGTGGCGTGCGGCAGCGCGTTCTTGAGGTGCCAGGCGTACCCGTCGAGGTCGCCGTAGTGGCTGCGGTGCGCCTCGTCGACGATGAGCACGATGTTGCGCCGCTCGGACAGCACAGGGTGCTTGGCACCGGCGTCCTTCTCGGCCTTGGTCAGGCCGAACTTCTGCAGGGTCGTGAAGTAGATGCCACCGGTGGTGCGGTTCGCGAGCTCGTCGCGCAGCTCGGCGCGACGCATCACCTGGCGGGGGCTCTCGGGCAGCAGCTCCGAGCGCTTGAACGTCTCGTAGAGCTGGTCGTCCAGGTCGGTGCGGTCGGTGATGACCACGATCGTGGGGTTCAGCAACTGGGGGTGGCGGGCGACGGCGGCCGCGTACAGCTCCATCTCCATCGACTTGCCCGAGCCCTGCGTATGCCAGACGACGCCGGCTCTCCCGTCGCCGTCGACGGCCCGGACGGTCTCCCCGACCGCCTTGGTCACCGCGAAGTACTGGTGCGGCTTGGCGACCCGCTTGGCCAGGCCGTCCTCGTCGGAGTCGAAGGCGACGAAACCGCGCAGCAGCTGCAGGAAGCGTTCGGGGTTGAACAGCCCGGAGAGAGTGACCTCCAGCGGCGTGGCCGGCTCGACGTAGCCGGGCAGGCCGGCGTCGTCGACGAGGTGCAGGTTCCCCTCCCCCTGCGGGCGCCCGTCAGGTCCGACCACGCGACCGTCGTCGTCCACGTTCCACGGCGCGTAGTGGTTCAGCGGGGTGAAGGGGGTGCCGTACTTGGCCACGACGCCGTCGCTGGCGAGCGTGATCACGCAGAAGCGGAAGGCCATCGGCAGCTCGCGCACGTAGGTGGCGAGCTGGGCGTGTGCCGCGGCGACGTCGGACTGACGATTGCCGGCGTTCTTGAGCTCGACGATGACCACCGGCATGCCGTTGAGGTACAGCACGAGGTCGAAGCGTCGCTCGACCTCACGGTCGATCACGGTCACCTGGTTGACGGCGAGCCACTCGTTCTCGTGCTCGCGGGCGGAGACCAGGCGCAGGGTCGGGTGGTGTTCGGCGCCGTCCGCCGTGTAGGTGATCCGGTAGCCGTGGGTGAGGTAGTCGTGGATGCGATGGTTCTCGGTGATCGCGTCCTGAGACGTCGGCCGCAAGATCTCGACGAGCGCCTGGTCGAGGTGCTCGCGCGGCACATCGGGGTTGAGGCGCCGCAGTGCGGCCTTGAGCCGCGACGGGATCGCCGCCTCGGACCACGACTCGCGCTGAGGCTGCTCCCCCAGCGCCGTGTACCCAGGGTGCCCGACGGCGGAGGTCACACCGGGTGCGATCTCCCTGCCCTGCAGCGGGGCCCAGCCGAACTCGGCCAGGTGCTCGCGGGCGAGCTGTTCCCAGTCGGCCTCGTTCGGGTGGTGCACGGTATCTCCCCTGGTGGCGGTCGGTGCGTTGGCTCCATGGTGGCGCAGATCTGCGCTCCTGGGCCTGATGGCGGGCGATAAGGGCACTATCACGGGTCACAGGGGCTACGTGACGCGCTACGCGCCCCTGACCGGGGATTTCACCCGTTGCCAGGGGCCAACATCCGATCGGGGCACGACACACTGGCGAGGCCCGTGGCCGACAGATCGTCGGAAGCCAAATCACCCTGCGTGAGGCTCTAGGCTTCGGGCAACGGACGACAGGAGGGCCCGTGGGCGCCGAGCTTGAGTTGGTCAGTGATGGCGACAGTCTCGCTGTGGTCGGTGACAGAGACGCGATCGAGCAGTTCATGCTCGACCTCGACCTGGTCACTGTGGAGTCACGACCGCTCACTGAGGTCGCCGTGGGTGGAGCTCACCGCGCGATCGGCCTCGGCGGTCTGGGCCTCCAGGCGGGTGGGCACATTGCCGCCGAGTCCGGTCGCTGGCTCAAGCTCACTGAAGAGTCCGCGGCGAAGGTTCGCGAGTTCGGCCTCCAGCCGACGAAGAGCAACCCGGCTGTCAGTCACGCCATGATCGGGAAGCCGGGAAGCGTACAGTCCTGGGTTCAGGTCGCCAACTCGCCGGTCGCTTTCCTCAGGAACCCCGCGGCGCTTGCCTCCATCGGGACGATGATGGCGCAGCGTGAGATGCAGCGGTCGATCGACGAGCTCAGGGACTACCTCGCGCAGATCGACAAGAAGGTCGACGACATCCTGCGCGCACAGAAGGACGCCATCCTCGCCGAGATGATCGGCGTCTCCCTCCTGGTTGACGACGCGATCACGGTCCGGGACGAGGTCGGCCGTGTCTCGGAGATCACATGGTCGAAGATCCAGGGCGGAGCGGCGGCGATCGCCACTACCCAGGCATACGCGGTACGTCGCCTCGATGCGCTGGCCGACGAGCTCGAGACCCAGAAGGACCTTGGAGCCCTCGTCAAGTCCACTCATCAAGCGCAGGTGTCCGTCGACGAATGGCTGGCGGTGATCGCGCGCACCTTCCAGGTCCAGGACAAGATCGGCGTACTCGAGCTCGACCGTGTCGCTGACTCAAGTCCCGAGGACCTCGACCGACATCGCGTCGGACTGCGCTTGGCACGCCAGAACCGGCTGGACATCATCGGCAAGGCCTGCAGTCAACTGGTGATCCGGATGAACGAGGCTTCGAGCAGGGCTAACCAGAAGGTGCTGTTCAACCCGTTCGCGTCGCCGAAGGCCGTCAGAGCGAGCAACCAGGTAGTCGTTGCTGTCCTCGAGCTGGAAAGAAGGCTTGACCTGGTGACGGAATCTGAGACTGCCGAAGCACGCCGATGGCTCAGCGCCGTCGTCGAGACGCGAGATCTCGCCGTCGGGTCAGGTCAGGACGCCGTCGAGGCCGCCCGACGACACAGCGCGGACGCGCTCGAGAGGTCCAATGAACTCCGGGCAAGAGCAGTCAACACGGGTGCGGACGGCGTCGCCCGAGCGAGCGAGGCCACAAGCCGGTTCTTCGGCAGCCTCGCCGATCGCGCCCGTCGTCGGCAGGCCGACCATGACGAGGCGCGGGCCGACTAGCGGCTGTCAGCAGCTCGGGGTGGTGCCGTGCAAGCCACACTGCTCCACCGACGCCAGCGAGTCAGCCCGCCGATCCCTCGAAGACGACCTCCACCGTCTCGTAGCCCAGCCCGCCGAGCAGTCCCTCGAGTGTCTTGCGCGTGTTCTCCTCGGCGCGGTTCGTCAGTCCACTCGCCTCGGCCGCTTCGGTGAGCAGGCCCTCCGCCTTGAGCAGCGTCTCCTGCCTACTCCCCACGTCATCGGCGAAGAAGTCCTCGGCACGGTTGATCAGCCCGCGCGACTCCGAGAGCGCCCGGCTCTGCTCGAGGTCGATCCGCGGCTCCGCCAGCGCCGGCTCGGGCAGCATGACCGTCGCCGTGGACCCGTCCTCGGAGACGATCACCGAGTCCTCCGTGAGCTCGCGGAAGTCCACGTACACCTCGACAGAACCGTCCGCGAGGAAGATCGTGCGCTCCCCCATCAGCCAGTCCGGCACGTACTTCGTGTCCTGCTCCAGATCGAGGACCACCTGATAGCTTCCTTGAGCCGCGACGAAGCGAGCCAGGTTCTGGATGCTGACCAGCACAGGGGGTTCGGAGCGGTCGACTTCTTCGGTCTGGAAGGGGTTCAACGCCGCCGGGAGCGAGATCGCCTCGGAACGGACGGCACCCCACGCGACGGCACCCAGCAGCACCAGCGCGGCGACCATACCCAGCAGAGTGCCCAAGAACGCGCGGACGAAGCCTCCGGCTCGGGAACGTGGTGGGTCTTTCGCCACGACCGGCTCGGTATCGGCGACTGACGACTTCTCGGGCACCTGTTCTCCTGACTGGCGGTGTGGCGTCTGCGTGCCAGATGCTCCGTCCGGGGTCTTTGCCCGTCCGTGCTCGTGGCGACGTTCCGGGACAATTTAGGCCCATCCCGGTCGAGGTGGTGCAGTTGCGACCGGGTGAACCGCCCCGGGACGTTGACCTGAGCCGGCGAGCCCGTGCTGCCGGCGGAGGACCTATTCGCCTGGGCGCGGGTGCCCCGCTCACCCGTCGAGTCGTTCCAGCAGCGACGAGCTCACGAGCGCGGCCGCCGACTCGACCGCGTACCCGGCGGGCAACCGAGTCACCAGGGGGTCGGACGTAGTCGAGGTCCTCGCTGTACCGGTACGGATCGGGCAGGTGCAGCTTGTGAAGCGCCGTCCCGCCACGGAACGCCAGCTCGTCACCGAGGTAGGGATGCGCGGCGATCGCGCAGATGGCGCGTGACAGCAGCAGGTCCTGCTCGATCTGTTCGAGCGTGGGCCAAGGATGGTCGACGGACCACGCCGTCACGTCAGCAGGAGGAATCACAGGTCGGGCTCCACATCAGCATTGAGGCGGATATTCCATCGGTCGTCGAGAGGGCCGGTCTGCGGCCTCCCCGGATCGAGCCGGGACGGGGTGCGAGTCAGTGGTACGACGCGTGCCGCGAGCTCGTCGAGCTCGGCGCCGCCGAAGTTCTCCAGGATCCACCCGAGGCGTCGGAAGGCAGCCGCGGGGAACAGTCCAAGCATCTCCACGAGGGCATCGGTGTGGAACGCATCGTTCTCACTGAGCTCGACGAGTACTGTCGCGGCGTTGTCCAGGCCTCCCGCGGCGTCGACGTCGGTGGCGAGATCGAGCAGCGTCGTCTCCACCGTGGAGACTCGGGCGGTCCCCGACCGCGTCGGCCAGTTCAGGGTCGCTACCCGGGTGACGTGCGATCTGGTCCGGTGACGGAACCTCGTGCGGCCGACGACCCGGTCTCGGACGTCGCGCGACGTCGCGACCTGGAAGACCTGTGGCGCCTGGTGCGCCGCCCCGTGCAGAGCGGCTGCAGTGAGCCACCCCGCGTAGTAGTCGGTGCTCAGGTGTCGCATCAACGTGTCGACGATCTCGATGCCTGGCGGGGCGCCCCACGTGCGGTACTCGGCCGGCACCGGGATCCACAGACTCTGGAGTGGGCGCACCCACTCGCCTCGGCGGACGGGAGCGTGGAGCCTGCGCCGCACCTGGTCCTCGGGGATGCCGAGCAGATCGGCGACCTGGGCTGTGGTCAGGCTCGTCCGACCGTGCGACAACGCCCAGTCGGCGAGCTCGCTCGCGCGGACCGGTGAATCGCCTGTTCGACCTCTCTCCACACTGCCAAGTGTCACAGATCCTGTGACGTTTCGCAGTCTTCTGACGGCAGGCCGTCCACAAGCTGCACCCGATTTCACCCGACCGGCGATGGATCGGGTCGCATCGTCCGTGCCATGGTCGCCCCACCAGATCGGCACCGACCAGGCAGGGTGGCTCGTGGGGATCCTCGGACAACTCTTCGGCAAGCGGAAGACGACCACCACCGAGCAGCCGTCGCCGTCCCCGGGCATCGCCGCGGCTGCCGCGCCCCGCCTCGCAGAGCCGACCTTCGCCGTCATCGACGTGGAGACGACGGGCCTGAGCCCGCGGGCGGATCGCATCGTGGAGCTCGCAGTCGTCCGGATCGACGCACACGGCGTGGTCGTCGACGAATGGTCCGGACGGTTCGACCCGCAGGGACCGGTCGGCGCGACCCACATCCACGGCATCACCGCGTCAGACGTGGTCGGCGCGCCCCTGTTCCGCGACCGGTCGCACGACGTCGCCACGATGCTCCGCGGTGCGGCGGTCGTCGCGCACAACGCCCGGTTCGACCTGGCGTTCCTGCGCGCCGAGTTCGAGCGCAGCGGGTGGGACCTGCCGTACGTGCCGGCGTTCTGCACGCTGGACGGCAGCCACCACTACCTGCCGCAGCTCGATCGTCGGCGGCTCGCGGACTGCTGTGCAGCGACCGGAGTCCGCCTCGCGAACGCTCACTCGGCGCTGGGGGACGCGCGAGCCACGGCCGAGTTGATGCATCGCTACCTGACGATGCCCCGGGTGCCCCGCCACCGTGACCTGGGTCGGCTGCCGGCCGAGGCGTCGACGATCTCCTGGCCGAGCGGCCCGACGCGGGAACCTGTTGCGGCACCGACGCGACCACGCACTGTGGGCGGCTCGCGCGGGACCCGCCGCTCCCGGCCCCGGCCGCAGCAGCCACCACTCGTCCAGCAGCTCGCGGACCTCGGCCTGACCGATCTGCTCGACGACGGCGCCCCGGCGGGTTCGATGTCGTACCTCGAACTCCTGGTCGGCGTCCTCGAGGACGGTGTCATCACCGAGAGCGAGGCGGGGGCGCTGAACGATCTGATCGAGGTCTACGGGATGGGGCGCGACGAGGTGGCGACGGCCCACAGAGCGTTCGTGACGGCCTTGGCGCATCGTGCGCTCGACGACGGGCACGTGTCCCGCTCCGAGCGCTCTGAGCTGTACGAGATCGCAGAGCTCCTCGAGGTGGCGCCGTCGACGGTGCGCGAGGTCATCCAGCACGCGGACGACGCCCGCGCGGCGCGGCTGAGCGCCGGGCTGAAGCCGCTCCCGGACGACTGGCCGTTCGGCGAACCGCTGCGGGTCGGAGACAAGGTGGCGTTCACCGGTTGCGACGACGCGCAACGGGAGCGGCTCGAGCGGCGCGCAGAGAAGTTCGGCGTCCGCGTGATGAACAACGTCTCGCGCCGGACGGCAATGCTCGTCACCGACGGGTCGTTCTCGGGCGGAAAGCAGGCGAAGGCCACCGAGCTCGGCACCCGGATCGTCGCGCCGGACGACTTCGACGTGCTGCTGACACACCTGCAGCCCCCAGTACGAACCGATCCTGCAGCCCGGGCGCCGAAGCCCAGGGTGGCCGCGACCGCTCTCGCGAAGCGCGCAGCGTCACCTCCGAAGCCGGCGGCCACATCGTCCGCCGCCAGCCCTGCCGAGATCCGCGCGTGGGCGACAGCGCGAGGGTTCGAGGTCAGTTCTCGTGGGCGGCTCCCGCGCGCTGTCGTCGAGGCGTTCGAGCAGGATCAGCACGCACACGACTGATCGATCTACGAGAGCGGCCAGAAGGGATCGTCCCGCCATTCTGCCGGGATGCCCATGCCTCGCAGCGGAACCCGAGGGTGGGCATCGAGCAGATCGCTCAGGCGCTGCGCCCACGATGAGCGTGGTGAGATAGTCGAGAGCACGCTCTGCAGCGAGACCAGCACCGGGTAGAGACGCTTGCGGCGGTCCGGGGCGTCCGTGAACGTCTCCGCGTCACCGAGCCAGGTCACGGTGGTCGGCTTCGGAATGGCCGGGTAGACGCCGAGGCCGACGTTCCACAGCCGACCGTGGTGTGCGCAGATGTTCCGCACGCGCACATAGGTGCGGAGCCAGGAGACCAGCACCGGGGCGGTGAGTCCAAGCGGCCGGGCGATGCGTTTCACGTCCGCCGGTCGCCTCAGGTTGCCGATCACCTTGTCGAGCTGGCCCAGTGTAAGGCTCTCGACCACGAGCCACGACGGCGGCAGCTCCGGCTCGCCGTAGGTGGTCAGGTAGTGCTCGAGCGCCGAGGCGTGCGTCAGTTCGCCGGATGGTGCGTCCTCACCCTCGCGCAGCTGCTCGCGGCAGGACTTCTGGACGTGGCGCAGCAGACCGTCGTGCCTCGCAGCATCCGCGAAGTGCTCGGGATCGAGGTACCAGAACGGACCTCCGTGCTGGAGCGACATCGCGTCGGTCAGGGCGGCGCGGACCGCGACCTCGATGCGTTCGATCGCATCCATGACGAGCAGCCGGAGCTTGCGGTCGAACACGTAGAGGTCGAGGACCTGGTCGAAGGTCGTTCCTACTCGCAGCTGCTCGTGGGACGGCGACTCCCGGAACGGGATCAGGTATGGCGAGAACCGGTAGTAGCCGATATGGCGCAGGTACCGTCGGGTGCGGTCTCGGTCCGGAACGACGAGGCCGCGGCCGATCTTGCGGTCGACCAGTTCGTCGTGATCGAGGGCAGGCTTGTCGTAACGGCGAGTCCCGCGTGCCCGGAGATGCTGTGGCGGGGTCATGCGACATGCTCCGGGCAGAGAAAATCCCCCGATTTGCGCATCGTGGAGAGGCGTGGGGGATCTAGTGGTTCGAATCTACGCGCGGGGGCGACCGGGTCGCAAGAGCGCGCGCGGGCTCGTCGGGTGAACTCGGTCTCTGGACCCAGCGACCCGACGAGCTCCGCGCGATCGGTCACAGGTCGGCCACCTCGGCGGCCTCCTCGACGCGGAGCCTTCCGGACATCAGAGCGGGCAGGAGGGCGTCACGGGTGGCCGCAAGCTTGACGTTCTCGCGCTCTGCTTCCGCGACTCGCGCTCGGAGCGGACCCGCAACCGCGTCGAACTCATCGAGAGCCTCATCCTCGGCCAGCCAGGGAATGGAAGCAGCCCCAATTCGATCGACCTTGACCGCCGGGTACGCACTCCCCTCGGCGACTCCTTCCAGGTAGGTCGTGAACTCAGGGCGTCGAAGCACCTCGTAGAGATAGGGCCAGCGGCCGTGATCTGCCCGAAACACGGCCAGCCCTGTCGACACCACGAGGCGTTGGTCCTCGCTGAGAATCAGAGCATGTGACCGTCGATTGGGCCGAACCGTCGACCAGACGATGTCGCCCCATCGAACGCCACGCCGAGCACGCCCGGGCGCGTCATCCCACGATGACTCGTCGGGCCAGTCAAGCCGACCGACACCGACGGAAGCAATATCCACGTAGCGAAGGCGTCCTCCGCTGATTGGCGTCCGCTTGTCTGGGTTCAACTCGGCGACATCATGGAGCGCAACAAGTTCAGTCCGGGATCTCGCGAGGTAGAAGTCGAGGTAGGCAGCGAGCAAGTCGTCGGCGGTGGTGACGAGCTTGGTGTTGGCCGCGATCTTGTCGTCGAGGGCGCCTAGGACATCAGCGATCGCCCGCTGCTCCCCGCGATCTGGAAGCCAGAACCGATAGCCGAAGAAGTCATTTCTGCTGAGGTCTAGGTTGGTGGTTCCAGTCCCCAGAGACCTGCAGTAGGCGCGGTACCGAGGTGACCTCAGATGCCAGTAGAGGAAATCTCGGTCGACTCTCTCGCTGACGAGATCTAACCGCACGGTGTCCTGTGTCAGTCGTGCATCGCTGACATGCTTGGGCACACGCGCAACCGCACCAAGGAGATCCGCAGCATGAGTGACGTCCTTCAATGATGCATAGAGATCGCCTGGCTCCAGTCGAATGTGGCCAGGGGTCGGCCCACCGTAGGGACGGAGATTGTCGCCGCGAAAGCCCCCATTGCGTTCGATCGTGCCCAGGCCGAGCAGGAAGGGTCCTGGTTCGCCGATGAACACGCTCTTGTATGACTGACCTCTCTGGACCTCTATCAGATCGCCGAGCTTGATGTTCGGCCTCATGCGAGTCGTCCTAACTGCTCGCGGACGATCTTCTCCAGCCGCGCCGACTCGTCGAACTGCGCGAACAGCTCGCCCGTCAGCCGCTCGATCTTCTCCTCGATGGGCTCGCCATCGTCCTCGACCTCCGGCACCCCCACGTAGCGGCCCGGGGTCAGCGCATAGCCGGCGTCCTTGATCTCCCCCAGCGACGCCGAGTAGCAGAACCCGGCCTCGTCGGCGTACTCGGCCCCTTCGGCGGACGGAGTCCCGAGCCACGCGTGGTACGTCCCGGCGATCTTGGCGATGTCCTCCTCGGACAGCGCGCGCTCGGCACGATCCACCATGTGCCCGAGGTTGCGGGCATCGAGGAACAGCACCTCGCCGGCCCGGCTGCCCTTGTCCTTCGCCAGGAACCACACGCATACGGGGATCCCCGTCGACCGGAAGAGCTGTGTCGGCAGCGCCACCATGCAGGAGACAAGGTCCGCCTCGACGAGCTGGGCCCGGATCTCGCCCTCTCCCCCGGAGTTCGAGGACATCGAGCCGTTGGCCATCACCACACCCGCGGACCCCCCGGGTGCCAGCTTGGACAGGATGTGCTGGATCCACGCGTAGTTCGCGTTGCCCTTCGGCGGCACGCCGTACTTCCAGCGGGCATCGTCGGTGGTGCGCGCCCAGTCCTTGATGTTGAACGGCGGGTTGGCCATCACGTAGTCGGCCTGCAGGTCCGGGTGCAGGTCGCGAGCGAACGTGTCGCCCCAGCGCGGCCCCAGGTCCCCCGTCAGGCCGTGCACGGCCAGGTTCATCTTGGCCATGCGCCAGGTGCGCTCGTTGAGCTCCTGGCCCACCACGCTGATCGCCTGCGGGTTCGCGCCGTGACGCTCCAGGAACTTCTCGGCCTGGACGAACATGCCGCCCGACCCGCAGCACGGGTCGTACACGCGACCCTGGTATGGCTCGAGCATCTCGACGAGCACGCGCACCACCCCGGGCGGGGTGTAGAACTCGCCGCCCCGCTTGCCCTCGGCGGCGGCGAACTTGCCGAGGAAGTACTCGTACACCTCGCCCAGCACGTCACGGGCCTTGGAGACCTTCTCACCGTTGCCCGCGACACCGGTGAACCGCGCCGAGGAGAACAGGTCGACCAGCTCACCGAGCCGGCGCTGGTCGACGTTGTCCTTGTTGAACATCGTGGGCAGCGTCCCTGCCAGCGACGGATTCGCGCCCATGATGTGGGCCATGGCGTCGTCGACGAGCTGCCCGATCGACGCCTCGTGCTCGTCGAGGGTAGCCACCCGCCCCTTGGCGTGCTGGGCCAGGTAGCCCCACCGCGCCCGTTCCGGCACCCAGAACACCCCGGCACTGCGGTACTCGTCGACGTCCTCGAGCAGCGGCTCGGCCTCCTCGACGCTCAGCCCGTCCGCCTCGCACTCGGCGAGGATCGCCTCGCGACGCTCGGTGAAGGCGTCCGAGACGTACTTGAGGAACACCAGCCCCAGGATCACGTCCTTGTACTGGCTCGCGTCCATCGATCCGCGCAGCTTGTCCGCGGCCTTCCAGAGCGTGTCCTTCAGCTCCTTCATGGTGGTCGCCGTGGCGACCGACGGCGCCTGGGCCTTCGTCCTCGGTGGCACTCGCAGTTCCTTCCTCACAGGGGGTCGCCCCCATCCAACCTCATGCGTACGACACCGGTGGTCACGCCGTCGCACAGCGTCCTGGCGAGCTCGTCCAGGTCACGCATCTCGCGGCGGACCGCGGCCGCCCTCTCGCTCACCGCGCGCATCACCCGGGCGACCTGGTCGGCCTGGTCGGGCGGCACGAGCCGGGTCTCCCACGCCCGCCACCACTTGGCGCCCTCGGGCTGGGCGAAGATGTCGCGCGCCAGCACCTCGGGGACGACGGCGGCGGGTGGCGACGTGCCGTCGGCCGTCGGCGCCGGGGGCAGGACCCGCAGGACCTGAGCCGGGTACTCCACCACCGAGAATCCCTCGTGGTCGACGACAGCGGCGGGCCTGGGCGTCGTGGTGACGACGACGTCGCCCGGCTCGGTGAGCCGGCCGGACGGGTTCGACTCGACGAACCGGAGCCGCTCGACGGCCCGGGCACCCCAGGGCGACGCCCCGGTCAGCTCCGGCACGCCCACCACCCGCAGCAACGCCGGGTCGCGGTCCGGGGCCTCGACGACCAGCCCGGGGTCGACGCGGTTGCCCGGCAGCCGCCGCAGCCGCTGCTGGTCGGCGAGCGCCCACAGCGGCGCGGCCCGGACGGCCGCAGCCTCGCCTCGCTCGACCTGCACGTCGAGCGAGGGACGCATCGCGTCCTCAGGGGCGAGCCGTGCGGCGAGCTCGGTGACGCGCACGGCCGCGGTACCGCCGTCGTCCCGGATGCCGACGACGACCGGGCGTCCCGCGGTGACGAGGCTGCCGCCGAGGGCGAGCAGACCGGCCATGCGGACGAACCGTGCGAACCGGAAGGCGTGGGAGCGCACGTCGGCGGGACCGCCGAGGGCGGCCTCGACGTCGGTCAGGAGATCCTCGAGCACGGCCTGGTCGAGCAGGTCGTCGACGCGGAGCTCGGACAGGTCGGCGACCATCGTCCACCGCTCGGCGATCGGCACCTCGGACGGCGGGGCCCCGAGCACCCACACGGCGAGCCGCTGCCGTGAGCGGTCGACGACGAGGCCCGGCGGGAGGACGACGGCGGCGCGCAGCCGGTCGGTGCGCAGCAGCGCCGACCGGACCGACTCGGCCCGCCCGTCCACGGCGTCGACGAGGGCGTTCGCAGGGCCGACGACGACGGCGCGCTGGTCGGGGTGTAGCCCGAGGACGAGCCGTTCGATCTGCTCGAGCACGTTGGCCGGGGGCTGTTCGGCTGCACCGGTGGGTGGCACCTGGGTGACGACGAGGGCGTCCTCGGGGGGCGCCGGGGCGACGCCGTCGGACTCCAGGGTGCCGACGTCCCAGCCGTGCGCGGCGAGGCGCCGCCGGACCGCCCGGTGCCCGGCGGGGAGGAGCGCGGCCGGCGGGTCGAGGCGGCCGGAGTCGGCGAGCACGGCACGCAGCAGGTCGCCGGCACCCGGGGCGGGGTCCACGACGGGGCCGTGGTCGGCGATCTGGGACGCGATGCGCGCCGCGACGTACAGCGCGGCCGGGCCGAGCGCGGAGACGAGGTCCGCGCGCCGGAGCGTCATCGCCTCGGCGGCTCGGCCCGGGGTGTAGGCGGCGTCGGCGGCGAGATCGGCCAGCTCGGCGGCGGTGCGGCGGTCGGCGCCGAGCGCCTGCACCTCGGTGAAGAGGAACGCGTCGTCGGGGTCCAGCTCGTCGGCCAGGTCGAGCAGGTCGCCGTCCGCCAGCGACCCGAGGGGCTCGTCGCTGACGTCCTTCAGGCACAGCATCGCGGCGAGCCCGTCGTGCAGGCGTCGGGCGCGCGCCGGGTCGTCGACGGCGAGCGAGGCGCGCAGCGCGACGTCGGCGCGGAAGTGCGGGTTGTTGCCGCGGCCGGTCGCCTCGATCCAGTCGGCGACGTCGACCGCGCGGAAGCGGAGCGCGCCGTCGTCGTGGCGTACCACCGGCTCGGGGAACGGAAGGCCGCGGCCGGCGTACCGGCGCCGCCAGGTGGACACCACCGGCCGCTGCACGCGGGCGATCTCGGCGATGTCCGGCAGCGAGACGTGCAGGCGGTCCATCACGGCGGGGGTGCCGGCGTCGGGCATCGGTGGTTCCTCTCGAACGGTGATGGGCGTGGTCGAAGCCTACGAATGATCCGACCTTGCTGCATCGTTTTGGCGATAAGCCCCCTTATCGACGCCCTGTTCGAACAGCGAAGCTCGCTGGCTCCAGAGTCGATGCCATGCCGCTGACATCCAGCCACCGCTCACGCCGCCCCCGGTCGACCCCGCTGTGACGGCCGACCCGAGCCCCGAGGAGGAGACCATGCCCACGCGCCCCGCCGACGCACCCGGTGCGGAGCAGCCCGCCGAGAGCGGGACCGCGCGCACCACCCCGTCGAACGCCACCACCGCCGTCGTGCACCGCCGCTGGCGCCCCGCGACCCTCGCGCTCGCCGTGCTGCTCGTCGCTGCCGTCGCCTACGGCATCAGCGCCGGCGTCGCCAACGCCCGCTGGGCAGAGCGCGCGACCGAGCTCGAGTCCGAGCACGCCGACCTGACCGCTGCGCTGGCCGACACCGAGGACGACGAGGCGGCCGCCGTCGAGCGGGCCGAGGAGGCCGAGGCCGCCCACACCGAGCTGACCGAGGCGACCGAGCAGCGAGAGAGCGAGCTCGACGAACGGTCTGCCGAGCTCGATCAGCGCGAGGAGGACGTGGCGGCCCGCGAGGACGCTGTGACCGAGACCGAGGAGCGCATCGCCGCGAACCGGATCTCCGACGGCACCTGGACGGTCGGCGACGACGTCGAACCCGGCACCTACCGCACCACGCACGCCGTCTCCGGCGACTGCTACTGGGGCATCTACCGCTCCGGCACGAACAAGCGCGACATCGTCGCCAACGACATCGTCGACGGCGGCCACCCCACCGTCACGCTCCGCGACGGCCAGGACTTCGAGTCCAGCCGGTGCGGCAGCTGGGACAAGCAGTAACCACCACCCATCAAGAGAGGACCATCATGTCCACCCCCTTCCCGCAGGCTCCTGCGCCTGCACCTGCCGCCCCGGCCCGCTCCAACGGCCTCGCCGTCGCCGGCTTCGTCGTCGGACTCGTGTCCCTGGTCCTGTGCCTGGTCCCGATCCTGAACAACGCGGTGTTCCTCACCGCGATCGTCGGACTCGTGCTGGCGATCGTCGGGCTCGTCAAGGCTCGGCGCGGTGCGCCGCGCCGTGGACTGGCGATCGCCGGGATCGTCCTATCCGTGCTCGCCGGCATCGGCGTGCTGGCCTCGCAGGCGTTCTACAGCGCGGTGCTCGACGACGTCTCGGAGTCCTTGGACGACACCCCGACCTCGGACGGCGCCGTGGCGACCGAGGATGATCCGGCCGACGGCTCCGGCGACGTCGCGGAGCCGGCCGCGGAGGACACCGAGGAGGCCGCGGCCGAGGAGCCCGAACTGGAGCCCGCTCCGGAGGAGGGCACCCGCGACAACCCGTTCCGGTTCTCGGACACCGTGGGCAACGAGGAGTGGACCGTCGACCTGGGCAAGCCCGCCGAGGCGTGGGACGACATCCGCGCCGAGAACCAGTTCAACGACCCGCCGGCCGACGGGATGGAGTACTGGATCGTCCCGGTCGAGGCAACCTACACCGGCACCGATACCGGCACGCCGTGGATCGACCTGACGGTCGAGTTCGTCGGCGACGACAACGCCACGTACAGCGACAGCTGCGGCGTTATCCCGGACGACCTCACGGACGTGGACGAGCTCTACGAGGGCGGCACCGGCACGGGCAACGTCTGCGTGACGGTGCCGGCCGGGGCCGAGGGGGCGTGGACGCTGACCGCGGGCTGGTTCGCCGACCCGGTGTTCTTCCGCGCCAAGGACTGACCCTCACAGGCCGGGCGTGCCGGACCGACCCCCGACGGTCCGGCACGCCCTTGATGTACCGCTTGTCACCGAATCGTGATCCGGATTGATGCGATTTCACCCATTGGCGGGGCCGATCCGAAACGTTCCCATGGCAACATTCCCGCGTCCGATCTGTCGGACCACCGCACCACCCCGAGCGAGAGGCTCCCGTGACCGACTTCATCGTGACGGCGTTCGCCGACCCGATCACCAGAACGTTCTGCGCCGCCATCCTCGGCATCGCCGTCATCACGGTGGTCCAGGTGCTGCGCGCCAAGGCGCGAGCCGAGTCACGCATCCGGGGCGTCCGCGAGCTGATCGACACCGACGGCCCCGTTCGCAAGGAGCACCGCTCGGGGATGCGCCGTAAGGCCCTCGAGTCCGGGAGCGACGTCGGTCATCTGTGGCAGGAGTTCGACGAGACCCTCGTCGAGGGCCCCGACGGAAACCTGCTCAACACCCACGACGCCGACTACTACTTCCGGTCGGACTCGATGGCCCCCGAGCTGCTGCACAGCCGCATCCTGCTCACGAGGCCGGCCGTCCTGACGGTCATCGGCGTCCTGGGCACGTTCTTCGGTCTCGTCGTGGGCCTGACGGCGATCGAGATCGACGGGGACGCCGATCAGCTGACGGAGGGCGTGCGCGAGCTCATCGGTGGCGCGAGCGTCGCGTTCGTCACCTCGGTCGCCGGCGTGTTCTTCAGCATCGTCGTCGCCGCGATCGAGAAGTGGGCCAGCCGCAGCATCGACGACGACGTGCGGTCGCTCCAGGCGTTCGTCGACGAGCGATTCGAGAAGCAGACCTCCGAGGCATCGCTGGTCAGCATCATGCGCAGCTCGGCCACGAGCGAGGAGCACCTCGCCACGCTCGGTGAGCAGATCGGCAGGTCGCTCCAGGAGGCCGTCGCTCCGGCGATGGAGAAGATGGCCCAGCAGGCCGCACACCAGTCGGAGGAGGTGTTCGAACGCCTCGTGGGCAAGTTCCACGAGAGCTTCTCGGAGCTCGGTAGCGGTCTCGCCGAGCGCCTCGACGAGAGCACCCGAGGTCTGTCGGACACCATCGGCTACCTGGGCGAGAAGCTCGCCGAGCAGGCCGACGAGCACCACGCTCGCATGACCGAGATCCGCGAGGCGACCCGCCGGCAGGTCGAGCTGCTCGAGGAGCGTCTACCAGCCGTCGTCGACCGCCTGGACGCGGTGACCGACCGACTCGACGACGTGTCCCGCCAGCTCACTCCGGCAGCCGCGCACCTGCAGGCGACCGCCCAGGCCTTCGAGTCGACGAGCGAGCGCTTCAGTGGCGTGCTGGCCGAGAGCGTCGAGAGCCTGGACCGGATCTCCGAGCAGCAGGCCCGAGCCACCCACGACATCACCGTGCTCTCCCAACGCCTCGACGGCCTCACCGAGTCCGCCGTGTCCGCTGCAGGGATGCTCGAGGGCGCATCGAGCACCTTGCGCGAGGGGATCGAGGGCATCGACGAGCAGCAGAAGCAGCTGCTGGGCTCGATGCGCGACCAGCAGAGCTCCTTCCTCGAAGGGATGCGCACCCACCAGGACGAGGTCCTCACCAGGCTCCGGACCGAGGTGGAGGGATTCAGCGACTCGCTGTCGGCATGGTTCACCCAGTACTCCGAGGCTGTCACGAACCACACCCGCGAGCGCATGGACGTCTGGAACGAACAGACCCACGCGTACACGTCGTCGATGCTCGACGCCGCCAAGGCCCTGTCCGCCACCGTCGAGGAGATCGACACCGCACTGCAGCGTCGGGACGATGACGTCACCGGGGCCGCCGCATGAGACGGTCCTCCCGCCGCTGGAGCGCTCGGGACTCAGAGGACTCCTCGCACTGGATCTCGTTCTCCGACCTGATGTCCGCGCTGCTCCTGGTCTTCCTGCTCGCCGTCGTCCTGCTGATCCTGACTCTCACCACCAAGCAGCAGGAGCTGATCGCCCAGGAGGCCGAGGCCGAGCGGGCCGAGGCCGTCTTCGCCAACCAACGTGACCTGCTGGAGACACAGGTGGCGACTCTCAGCGAACGCGAGGAGATCCGGTCCCGGCTGGTCCGGGAGATCGCCGCGGAGCTCCACGAGCGGGGCATCGAGGTGACGATCAGCGAGGACGCCTCGGTGCTGCACATCCCCACGTCGGCTCTCGGCTTTGCCTCCGGCTCCTACGAGATCCGGCCCGCCCACGAGGACGTCGCGCTCACCATCGGCCGTGTCATGTCCGCCACCGTCCGCGAGGACGCACGGTTCGAGGCCCTCGACACCGTGTTCGTCGAGGGCCACACCGACAGCCAGGCGTTCAGTGGGCTCGAGGGCACAGGCAACTGGGGGCTGTCGACGTTCCGCGCGATCTCCCTGTGGCGCCTCTGGGGTGACCGCCTCACGACGACGGAGCGACTCGACAACCTGCTCCGCGAGGACGGCCGGCCCGTTTTCTCCGTCTCGGGGTATGCGGACACCCGTCCGGTCGAGGCCGAGCAGAGCACCGACGTGCAGAAGGCGGCCAACCGGCGCATCGACATCCGCTTCACCGTCAAGGGGCCCACCGCCGAGGAGCTGGCGACCATCGTCGAGGACTCCCTGGACGGCAGTGCCGCTGAGGCCGCAGGAGCCGACTCATGACGCTGGCGCTCCCCGCACCGGAGGTCCGCCGAGAGGCCTGGTCACGCGACCTGACCGAGCAGTGGCACGA
The DNA here is from genome assembly GCF_036689775.1 of Isoptericola haloaureus. NCBI lineage: Bacteria > Bacillati > Actinomycetota > Actinomycetes > Micrococcales > Promicromonosporaceae > Isoptericola > Isoptericola haloaureus. The sequence continues at coordinate 256,807 of NZ_JBAGLP010000118.1, forward strand.
CGCCGGGGAACGCGCGGCGGAGATCGCACGCCGCGCAGGGACGGGCTACCGCTATCCCCCGCTTCTCGCCGAAGCACAGCGTCTTCTCGAGCATCGTGACACGAGGCGCACTGTCGAACGGATGCGGGACCGGCTGTTCACCCGGGCCGTGTGCGAGTGGTGGGCCACGGACGAGCGGCTGGCGCAGCGTTCCATGACGCCGGCCGTGCTGGAGGCGGTCGGCCAACCGGAACGACGCGCCTCACGACTGGCGACGACCTCGCTGATCACCGCCCTGCTCGGATACTTCGACCGCCTGGACGACTGGGAGGAAGGCCGACTCGAAGCGGTGGGTTCCGCCGTCGATCGTGCCGTCCGTGGCTGCCGGCGACGTGACCATGTCGACGTGGTGGAGATCGTCCGTTCCTCGCCCCACTACGTGACGTCGGCCGACGGACCTCATGCGCTGGCGCGGGACCTCATTCGCGACGGCCGTCGGCTCGAGACGGATCCGGTCGCCTCGGCGCTGTGCCAGGACGACCGGGGGCGGTTCGCCCAGATGGTGCGGAACGAGTACTACCTGGGCCTCATCGAGGCAGCCGACCACACCTCGGCGCATCACGACTTCCTGCACGACGCCACGGATCGCGCCACCGCCCTGCGCCGGGACGACAACGACCACCGCTTCGGCATCGCCGTGCTGCGCGGGCTGTGCGACAAGCCCGACACCGTCGTGCCGAGCGCGGCCTGGGTCGACGCGGTCCTCCGCATCGGCGGGGATCCGCGCCACGAGCAGAGCTCCAGCTGGCACGACTGGTGGTCGCACCTCGAGCCGGCGTTGCGGCAACGCGCCGTGCGGTGGATGTCCGGCGCTGACCTTCGGGCGTTCCTCGATGCCGTCCGCGTCTACGGCGACGAGACCGCGAACACTTCCCTGCAGCGGATGTACCCCCGGCGTCGGCGGTTCCTCATGGGCCTGTACGAGTCCGGCCTGGTCCAGGACACCCGACTGATCCTCGGCAGCAACATCCGCCCGACCGTGAAGCGCGTGACCGACGTCAGCCTCGCCGGCGTCGCGCAGTTCTCCGACCAGGCGCGGGACACGGCGATCGTCCTCGTCGACTGCGGTGAGTTCCACCTGATCGAGGGCTCGCACAACTTCAAGCTCCACGCCTACATCGGCCCCCCGGGCCCTGAGATCACCGACTCCTCCCGGCGGCACTTCACGCGGACGTACCTCAACAGCGTGCTCCCCCAGAAGCACTGCGAGCGCCACCCGAAGCAGTACGAGGCCTACCGCTCGTGGACGCACGACCCCGGGGGCAACTGGACCGGCAACGCTCTCGACTTCCTCCGCGGCCACGGCATCCACCTCGACGCGTCCGCGCTGCTCGACGACCGCAGCCTGGCCAAGCTCGCGCGACGACGAACCACGACCACCTCCGGCCGATCCTGGAGACGCCGATGAAGCTCCGCGACCTGCTCCGCCGCGCCCCGGCCACGCGCCCCGACCCGACTTCGGGCCCGGTGCCCACGTTCGACGTCGAGCACGGCGATGTCACCACCTTCACGACGTCGCCGGAACGGATCGCCGCCCTGTTCGACGGCGAGGCGCACGTCAGCATCACCGAGCAGTTCCTGGTCCTGGACGCGCTCGCCGACGAGGGCAGGGCTCGGGCGACGGACCGGGGCTTCGAGGTGACGGCCGACGACCTCGCCCGTCTCGACCCCGACGAGGCGCGGATCCTCGGACTGCCAGCACGCTTCACCGGTCGGCTCGGCACCGCCATCACCGGGACGACGGCACGACCCGACTTCTCCGTCGACCTCGCCGTGCGGCTGGACAAGTACGACGAGGCCTACCGCCGTGACGGAGTCCTGCTCACGGTCGGCATGCCACCGTACGAGCAGACGTTCCGGCTGAGCCCACCGACGTTGCGGGCACTGCGGGGCGTCGAGCGTCACGCCGCCGTCCCTGTCGGGAGCCGGTCCGAGACCCACAACATCCGGTTGGTCGCCGAGCTGCAGGGTGCGCAGCGCATGGCGGCCGCGGACGACCCGGCGGTGGCGGACCCGGATTTCTCGCTCACCCTGCACCACTTCGACCGCTTCACGACGGTCGAGCCCGGGAAGGTCGGTGTGGCTGTCGCTCCCCAGCCGGACGGTTCTCTGAGGCTGACACCCCATCTCGGGGACGGTCTCCACCCGGACGACCTCGACGCACGATGGCACCAGCTCCCCTCCGACGGCGACGCGGGCGGCGGCGTCCTGCGCGTCGACAAGGACCTCGTGCTCCTCGAGCGTGACCAGCTCGAGGGAGTTCACGAGGTCCAGCGGCAGGGCAGCATCCCCAAGGAGCAGGTCCCCCAGTTCCTCGAGGCCCCGGGGTCGTTCCTCGACCACGAGAAGGTCGACATCGAGCTGACCTTCGCCTGGCTGGTCGCCGGGCTCGGGCGGATCGCACCGGTCTCCTTCGCCCAGGCTGCCCAGCAGGGGCCGCAGTGGATCTCCGAGGACCACGGGACGACCGCACCGGATGTCCTCGTCGACCGTCCTCAGTCGTTGGCCGAGCACGAGGAGATCAGCGAGCAGATCGACGAGGCCTGGGAACGAGGTGCCGACGTCGTCCCGCTCGGTGACGACCTCGTCGACGTCTCGGACCGCGACCGGGTGCGCGAGTGCCAGCAGAAGGCACGACAGCGGCTCGAGGACCTCGGTGTGACGCCAGGGCACGACGAGGAGTCAGACGAACCGGCACCGAGCGCCGACGGGCCGCAGGTCCAGGTCGGGTGGGAGCTCGACGACGCGACCGAGCTGGCCGACCACCTCCGAGCGGCCGCGGAGTCCGCGAGGCTCCACCGTCCGGTCGACCACCGTCCACTGCAGTTCTCGCCCTTCCCGCACCAGGTCGAGGGCATCGAGTGGATGACGCGGCTCATGCAGGCCTCGCTCGACGGCGCCGATCACGACCCCGGCCGCATCCGGGGCGCGCTGCTGGCCGACGACATGGGTCTGGGCAAGACCTTCATGACCCTCGCAGCCCTCGGGGAGACGGTGCGGTCCGAGCAGGAGCACGGTGGGCCCCTTCGCCCGCACCTCGCGGTCATGCCGGTGGCCCTCCTGGAGAACTGGCTCCGCGAGATCGAGTCGGTGTTCGGGTCCCGGACCGGTCCCTTCGACGAGGTCGTCGTCCTCCAGGGCGCCGGTGTCGCGCCCTTCCGCACCGGCAAGGGCAAGGAGTCCGCGGTCGCCGAGGACCAGCTCGACCACCGCGGCATGGTCCGGGACGACGTGCTCGCGGACCTGATGCTGCTACGCGTCGGCGACCAGTTCGGCGACGCCCGGTTGGACCGGCCCGGCACGCTGGTGCTGACCACCTACGACACCGTCTCGCGGTACCAGGTCTCGCTGTCCCAGGCCGACTGGGGCGTCGTCGTCTTCGACGAGGCCCAGAACGTCAAGAACCCTGACATTCTGCGGACGCGCGCGGCCAAGGCGCTGCGCGCCCGGTTCAAGCTCGCGGCGACCGGCACCCCGGTGGAGAACTCGCTGCGCGACTTCTGGAGCATGCTCGACCTGGTCCAACCGGGCCTGCTCGGCACCTGGGCGCAGTTCCGTGACCGGTGGGAAGCGCCGATGAACGAGGCCCCGTCCGAGCGCAAGGCAGAGCTCGGCCGTGCGCTCCGCGACGCCGTCGGCCCCTTCATGCTGCGCCGGGTCAAGGAGGACCATCTCAGCGACCTCCCCACCAAGCACGTGCACGACGGCGGCGAGCACGCCGCCCCGATGCCGGCGGTCCAGCGGCAGGCGTACGACGACGCCGTCGCCCGCTACCGCGCCGGGGCCGGGAAGAAGGGCGCGATGCTCGGGGCGCTGCACGACCTGGGCCAGGTCTGCCTGCACCCTGGACTGGTGCACGACGATCTGCTGGAGACGGCGGCCCCGCTCACGCACTCCGCCCGCACGGCCATGGCCGTCACCCCGATCCTCGACGGGATCCGCGCGGTCGACGAGAAGGCGATCGTGTTCGTGCGGACCAAGGCGATGCAGCGGGCCCTGGCGTCCTGGCTCCGCGAGCGCTACGGCGTTCCCGTCGACGTGGTCAACGGCGACACTCCCGCGACCGGGAGCGACGACTCGCGCGTCAAGCGGATCCGGCGCTTCGAGGCCCGGCCGGGGTTCGGTGTCATCATCATGTCGCCGCTGGCCGTCGGCGTCGGGCTCACCGTCGTCGGGGCCAACCACGCCATCCACCTCGAGCGGCACTGGAACCCCGCCAAGGAGGCGCAGGCGACCGACCGCATCTACCGCATCGGCCAGACCCGGGACGTGCACGTCTACTACCCGATGGCGCTGCATCCCGACGTCGACTCGTTCGACGTCAACCTGGAACGATTGCTCCGGTCGAAGGTGTCGCTCTCCGGAGCCGTGGTCGTGCCCGAGCAGGTCTCCGAAGAGGAGGTCGCCCGCGCGATGGGCCTGAGCTGAGCGTAAGGGCCGTCGGACGGTCACCCACAGGCCGCTCCGCACCCCGCACGACCCCGCACCCTGTGGACGATCCCCGCACGAGCCCCGCGTCTCCGGCAGCGTCGGAGCATGGACACCACGACACCCCCGCAGCCCGTCCGCCCCGGCGACCTGGTCCTGACCGACGACGACCGGCTCGCCCTCGCCACCACCCTCGCCGCTGCGGCGCTGCCTCGATCACGCACGCTGTGCCTGACGTGGATCGACGCCGAGGACCGCGCCTCGGCCGTGGCGGTCCCGGTCCGCGACGTCCCCGAGAAGCCCGACGTCGACGACGCCCGCCGCTTCGGCATGGTGATCGCCTCGGTCACGGAGCAGTCCGCCGCGGGCGGGAGCGTCGTCGCGGTCCTGTGCCGCCCCGGCGACGACACCGTCACCGACGCCGACCGCGCCTGGAACGCGGCCCTGCGCGAGCAGGCGGCCACGCACGGATTCCGTCTGCACGGCCTCTTCGTCGGCTCGGCGTCGGCGGTGCGTCCGCTCGCGATGGACGACGCCGGGTGGTTAGCCTGACCGACCATGGCACCTCCACGGAAGTCCGATCCAGCCGGCGAGGTCTTCGGCGACGTGGTGGCCGACCACGTCCGTCGCGTCGAGCAGCGCATCCCGCGGGCCCTCGCCGACGAGGACGACGCCGTGCACCGGCTGCGGACCGCCGTGCGTCGGCTGCGCACCGTCCTCGCGGTCTACCGGCCGGCGTTCGAGCGCGACCAGGTGAAGGACCTGCGCCGACGTCTCGCCGAGCTGGGCGACGTCCTCGGAGAGGCCCGCGACCTCGAGGTGCGGCGGGCGGACGTCGAGTCGGTCGGCGGCGCCGCGAGCGTCCCGCGCCAGGCCCGGGAACGGATCGTCGAGGACCTCGACCGTCAGCACGCAGCCGCCCACGCCCGGTTCGTGGAGTACGCCGGCAGCCCGACCATGGCGGTGACGACGGCGGAGCTGATCCGCTGGGTGCAGGAGCCCCCGCTCGGCAAGGCCGCCGACCGGAAGGCCGCCACGGTGGCACGCAAGCGCCTGCGCAAGGCGGTCCGCCGGGCCGAGCGGGCAGCGGCCGAGCTGGATCCGGCGGCACTGGCCGAGGCCACGGTCGAAGACGTCGACACGTCCGAGAACCTCGAGGACCTGCTGGCCCGCGCTCACGAGGTGCGCAAGGCCGGCCGACGCGTCTCCCAGGCGACCCGCGCGGTGACGCGCAGCCCCACCCGGGTGCTGGGCTCGTCGGCCAAGGACCTCGGCGCCGCCGGCAAGACGATCCAGTCGACGCTCGGGGACCATCGCGACGCGATGCTGCTCGCGGCCCTCGCGCGCGAGCACGGCGACCGGGCGGAGGCCGCCGGGGAGGACCGCGGGCCGTACGACCGGCTCGCCAGAGCGGCCGTCCGGCGGGCGCGATCAGCCCTCGAGGCCGTCCCGGAGGCCCTCGAGCGCCTGCTGTCCACGACGCCGTAACGACCGGGGCACCAGACGTCGGCAGACGTCGGCAGACGTCGGCATTTTCCGCCCGAAACCGGATCTTCCAGGCTCGAGCTCGACCGATCCTGGCCAAAGCTCTGGACTTCCGGGGCCGGTCACCATACTTTTTTCCGTGACGGGCGCCACATACCGGCCTGTCCGGAGGTCCTGCCCGGATCCCCGCCGCACCCGACACCGACCCATCGAGGAGCCGCCGAGAGCGCACCGGCCCCGCCGGCCCGTGCGCACCGCACCGGAAGGGAGCAGGACCGTGGCCGACGTGCTGGTCCTCAACGCCGGCTACGAGCCGCTGCACCGCGTGTCCGTCAAGCACGCCATCACGATGCTGGTGCGCGAGGTCGCGGTGGTCGAGGAGTCGGTCGACGGGATGTCCTTCGGCCCCTACCCGCTCCCCCGTGTCCTGCGGCTCGTGCGCTACGTCGCGATGCGGTGGCTGTACCGCGGCGGCCGACCCACCGTCACCAAGGACGGCGTGAAGCGGCGCGACGGCGCGTGCGCCTACTGCGGCGGGCCGGCCCAGACGGTCGACCACGTGGTGCCCCGGTCCCGCGGCGGCGACAGCTCGTGGCTGAACCTCGTCGCGGCCTGCCGCGCCTGCAACCACCGCAAGGCGAACCGGACACCGCTCGAGGCCGGGATGCCCCTGCGGCTCACACCGCGCATCCCGACCCCCGAGCACGGGATGGTCCGGCGACGCCCGCGCGCACGGCCGCTCGCCGCCTGACCGGTCGGCCCACCGGCCGACCGGTCAGGCCGACCGGCCCGGCCGACCCGCGCCCGCGGCGCGAGCCGACCGGTGGGGCTCAGATCCCGTGCGTCGGCTCCCAGCGACCGTCGTTCTCGGGCGCCGACGCCGGATCGGCGGCCGAGCCCGCGGTCAGCGCGTCGTCGGCCACCGTCGACATGGCACCGGTGACCGGCTGCGGGACGGCAGGACCGTCGGCGTCGAGCATCCGGGAGGCGACCACGGTGCTGCCGAAGTTGGCGTGACAGTCCGTGCAGTACCACTCGGGCGTCGGCACCGGGACCTCGAACCCGCCGTAGACGACGTCCGGCTCGGCACTGACGACGTCGTCGGAGAAGGTCATGCCCCACACGATGCGCTTGGTCTTGCCGCGCACGCCGCAGCCGGGGCACTGCGGGCGCAGCCGGTTGCGCTGCGCGATCACCGAGTGCTCGTGCATCAGCTCGTGGCAGTGCGCGCACAGCAGGTGAACGTCGCGGATGACCTGCTCCAGCGTACGGCCGCCGGCCGTCGTCGTGCCCAGGCGCACGGCACCGTCGTCGTGCGCCTGCATCTCGCGCACGTCGACGAACTGCTCGCAGGTGGCGCAGCGCTCCTCGCGGCGCAGCGCCCACCCGGTCACGGCACGGTGGCCGATGATGCGCAGCGCGTGCACGTCCGGGGCGGCGTCCCCGGCCCCGCAGTCGCCCGGGTCGATGGTGTGCACCGGACCGTCGTGGAACTGGTTCGCGACGCCGTCGAGCACGGCGCGCGCGTGCTCGGCGGGCAGCCAGCCGGAGGAGCCGATGTAGGAGTCGGCGCCGTCGAACAGGTCCGCCCACACGATGGGCCGGTCGGGGCCGAAGAGCTCGTCGGTGACCCACGAGTCGCCGTCGGAGGACCCCATGAGCTCCACCGCCGCCACGACACCGGCGTCGCCCAGCACGGTCACGACGACGTCGCCGCGCTTGGGGCCGTCGGGCCCGCCGGGCAGGTGGTGCTCACGAGAACGCGTCGCGATGGCGACGGACTCGCGCAGCCAGTCGGTGGACCAGTTGAGGTACACGGACGGCACGAGCCACGCCGGGAGCGACGACACGGACGGGAGGGCCTCTGGTTCGGTGCTCACGGCATGCAACATAGCGGGTCGACGGCGCCGCGCGACACCCCGACCGCGGCTCTGCTCACTCCCGCCCGTACAGGCGCCGCAGCTCGACCTTGGCCTGCTCGAGCACCTCGCGCCGCTCCGGCGGCAGGGTGCGGCCCGCCCGGTTGAGGTAGAACGTCAGCATCGACATCGCCGAGGCGTACGGCGAGGTCTTGCGCCGGTCACTGGCCTCGGCCGACCGGCGCAGCGACTCGGCGATCTGCGCCGGGTCGTCGAGCGTGAAGACGTCCTGCTCGAGGTCGAGCGCGTCGGAGTGCTCGGTGACGTCCTGCGACCATCGTCCGCCGTGGCCGCCGTCGTGCGCGGGTGCCATCCCTCGACGCTACCCCCGGGCGGGGCCCAGCGTCGCGAGCTCGGCGTCGGTGAGCAGCCGCGAGCGGATGAGGAACCGCACCCCCTCCGGCGCCTCCACGCTGAACCCGGCACCGCGGCCGGGCACGACGTCGATCGTCAGGTGGGTGTGGCTCCAGTACTCGAACTGCGCGCGGCTCATCCAGACCGGCACGACGAACGCCTCGCCGTCGTCGGACAGCGAGAGGTCGCCCAGGTGGACGTCCGCGTCCGAGGTGAGGAAGTCGCCGGCCGGGTAGCACATGGGGCTGGAGCCGTCGCAGCAGCCGCCGGACTGGTGGAACATCAGGTCGCCGTGACGACGCCGCAGCCGAGCCAGGAGCTCGGCCGCGGCGTCGGTGACGGCGACGCGGGCGGGTCGGTCGGACCCGTCGTCGTCGATCATCACGCCCCCTGCGGTCTAGAAGAACCCGTCCCGGACGCCGGAGTAGCTGACGAGCAGGTTCTTCGTCTGCTGGTAGTGGTCGAGCATCATCTTGTGGTTCTCGCGCCCGACGCCGGACCCCTTGTACCCGCCGAACGCCGCCGCCGCCGGGTAGGCGTGGTAGCAGTTGGTCCAGATCCGGCCGGCCTCGATGTCCCGCCCGGCCCGGTACGCCGTCGTGCCGTTGCGGGTCCACACCCCGGCGCCGAGCCCGTAGAGGGTGTCGTTGGCGGTCTTGATCGCGTCGTCGTAGTCGGCGAAGTCGGTCACCGAGACCACGGGCCCGAAGATCTCCTCCTGGAAGATGCGCATCGAGTTCTTGCCCTCGAACACCGTCGGCTGCACGTAGTAGCCGCCGGACAGGTCCCCGCCGAGGTCGGCGCGTGCGCCGCCCGTGAGGACCTTGGCGCCCTCGGCCTGGCCGATGTCGATGTAGGACAGGATCTTCTCGAGCTGGTCGTTGCTGGCCTGCGCCCCGACCATCGTCTCGGTGTCCAGGGGGTTGCCCTGGATCGCCGCCTCGGTGCGCTTGAGGGCGTCGCCGACGAACTGGTCGTAGATGTCGGACTGGATGAGCGCCCGCGACGGGCACGTGCAGACCTCGCCCTGGTTGAAGGCGAACATCGTGAAGCCCTCGAGGGCCTTGTCGTAGAAGTCGTCCTGCGCGGCCGCGACGTCGGAGAAGAAGACGTTCGGGCTCTTGCCGCCGAGCTCGAGGGTCACCGGGATGATGTTGGCCGAGGCGTACTGCATGATCAGCCGGCCCGTCGTCGTCTCGCCGGTGAAGGCGATCTTGCGGATCCGCGACGACGACGCGAGCGGCTTGCCGGCCTCGGCCCCGAACCCGTTGACCACGTTGACGACGCCCGGCGGCAGCAGGTCGCCGATGATGTCCATCAGGTACAGGATCGACGCCGGGGTCTGCTCGGCCGGCTTGAGCACGACGGCGTTGCCCGCCGCGAGCGCCGGGGCCAGCTTCCAGGTGGCCATGAGGATCGGGAAGTTCCACGGGATGATCTGCCCGACGACGCCGAGCGGCTCGTGGAAGTGGTAGGCGATGGTGTCGCCGTCGATCTCGGAGATCGAGCCCTCCTGGGCGCGGATCGCGCCGGCGAAGTACCGGAAGTGGTCGACGGCCAGGGGGACGTCGGCGCCGAGCGTCTCGCGCACGGCCTTGCCGTTCTCCCAGCTCTCGGCGACGGCGATCTTCTCGAGGTTGGCCTCGATGCGGTCGGCGATGGCGTTGAGGACGTTGGCGCGCTCGGTGACGGACGTACGGCCCCAGGCGGGGGCGGCGCCGTGCGCGGCGTCCAGCGCGCGCTCGATGTCCTCGGCGTTGCCGCGGGCGACCTCGCAGAAGGTCTGGCCGGTGACGGGGGTGGGGTTCTCGAAGTACTCCCCGCTCGCCGGGGGGACGTACTCGCCGCCGATCCAGTGGTCGTACCGGCTGCGGAACTCCACGATCGACCCGGTCCGTCCCGGTGGGGTGTAGACGGTCATGGTGTGCTGCCTCCTCGCAGTGCGACGACGCCTCGTCGCGTCGTGGGCACGACGTTAGGCAGGCAGCGTTGCAGCGGCGTTGCAGCCCTGCGGGCGGTCGGCGGTCAGGCGTGCTCGGCGCAGCGCCGGTTCAGCGCAGCGCGGCGTCGACGACGGCGAGGTGGGCCCGGGCGCGGGCCCACCGGGGTCCGCCGGGTTCCGAGCGGGCCACGAGCGCGCGCCAGGCCTCGACGTCGTCGGCGCCGTCGTCGGTCCGTGTCCAGGCGTCCAGCACGGCGGGATCGGCGGTGCCGAGCACGGCGGAGCGGAGCTCGGCGGACAGCTCGGCCCGGACCCGTTCGACACCGGGGGCGAAGGACCGCGGCAGCAGCGGTCCGGTGTAGGCGACCACGGCGGCGGCGACGTCCCCGGCGGCCAGGCGCTCGCGCACGACGTCGACGTCGCGGCGCACGCCGGGGGCGAGCTGGTAGGGCCGCGACCCCGTCACGAGGCTCCCGGCGGCGCGGCGCAGGCGGGAGATCTCGGCGCGGACCGTCACCTCGGACAGCTCGCCGGGGTGCAGCAGCACGGCGAGCTCCTCGGCGGTCAGGCCCCGGGGGTGCTCGCCGAGCAGGGCCAGGATCTCGGCGTGCCGGCCGGAGAGCCGGTGCTCGCCGTCGGCCGCCTGCCACGCGGGGCTGCCGAGCAGCCGGACGGTGGGGCGGACGCCGCCGGCCGCCGCGCGGGCGGCGCCGTCGCGGGCGGCGAGCTCGCGCTCGAGGCTGGCCACGGTGGCGCGCACGAGGGAGAGGGCCACGTGCGAGCCGGCGGCACGCCCCCCGGTGACGTCGAGGACGCCGAGGACGCGCCCGCCGGGGCCCTGGATCGGCGCGGCGGCGCAGTTGAGGCGCTGGACCGGGCGGGAGAAGTGCTCGGCGCCGAGCACCTGGACCGGCCGCCGGGTGGCCAGCGCCGTGCCGGGGGCGTTGGTGCCCACGTCCTCCTCGCGCCAGACGGCCCCGGCGACGAACCCCACGCTCTCCGCGGTCCCCCGCGTGCGGGTGTCGCCCTCGACCCACAGCAGGCGTCCGGTGTCGTCCGAGACGGCCACGACGAGCCCGTCGTCGCGGGCGGCCTCGCCGACGAGGTCGCGCACGGCGGGCATGAGGGCGGCCAGCGGGTGGGCGGCACGGTAGGCCTCGAGCTCGTCGGGCGCGAGCCCGAGCGTGACGCGCGGGGTGTCGGGGTCGACGCCGCAGGACCGGCTGCGCCGCCACGACGCGGCGACCAACGGGTCCAGCCCGGCCGGGAGCGCGCCGGTGTCGAGGAACGTGTCGTAGGCGCTGCGCACGGACCGTCGGTCGCGGCGGACCGGGACGGCGGGCGAGAGCGCGCGGGCGAGGTCGCCGTGCGGTGTGGCGGGCCGATGCCCCATGGAGCCTCCGACGTCGTTGTCCGGTGGTGCAGACAGTGTAGATCGGCGGGAGGCGGCCGAGGCGGGCCGCGCCGCACGTCGTCTCACATGCTGGTCCCACATGGTGGAACTGCAGTGTCCGGGCTGGTCGTCCGCGGCCTAGGGTGAGGCCCGGACCATCCCGGACCAGGAGGAATCATGCCCGCACCGCTCGACCCCACCCCGCGGCTCCAGGAGTACGCCCACCCGGAGCGCCTCGTCACCACCGAGTGGCTCGCCGAGCACCGCGACGACCCGGGCCTCGTGGTCGTCGAGTCCGACGAGGACGTGCTCCTGTACGAGACCGGCCACATCCCCGGCGCCGTGAAGGTCGACTGGCACACCGACCTGCTGCTGCCCGTCGAGCGCGACTACCTCGACGGCCCCGGCTTCGCCGAGCTCCTCGGCTCCAAGGGCATCGCCCGTGACACGACCATCGTGCTCTACGGCGACAAGAACAACTGGTGGGCCGCGTACACCGCCTGGGTCTTCACCCTCTTCGGCCACACCGACGTCCGGCTCCTCGACGGCGGCCGCAACCTGTGGGTGGCCGAGGGCCGCGAGCTCACCACCGACGCCCCGACCCCGACGCCGGCCGAGTACCCGGCCGTCGAGCGCGACGACGTCACCTTCCGCGCCTTCAAGGAGGACGTGCTCGCCCACCTGGGCCACGGCCCGCTCGTGGACATCCGCTCGCCGCAGGAGTTCACCGGCGAGCGGCTGCACATCCCCGACTACCCGGAGGAGGGCGTGCTGCGCGGCGGGCACATCCCCACCGCGCACAACGTGCCGTGGGCCACCGCCGTGTCCGAGGACGGCACCTACAAGCCCCGTGCCGAGCTCGAGGCGATCTACCAGGCGGGCGGCCTCGGCATCACCGACGCGGACAAGGTCATCACCTACTGCCGGATCGGCGAGCGGTCCAGCCACACGTGGTTCGCCCTGCACTTCCTGCTCGGCATCCCGGACGTGCGCAACTACGACGGCTCCTGGACCGAGTGGGGCAACGCGGTGCGCGTGCCGATCGTCGCGGGCGAGGAGTCCGGCGAGGCTCCCGCGGCCTGACCTCATCCCCCGGAGACCCGCACTCCCCCGGCGCTCCCCCGGCGAGGTAGGCACCATCCCGCCGAGGCAGGCAAGCCCGGGCCGAGGTAGGCAACTTCTCGGCGAGGTAGGCCGCTCGCCTACCTCGCCGAGAAGTTGCCTACCTCGCCGAGAAGTTGCCTACCTCGCGGGACCGTTGCCTACCTCGCGGGACAGTTGCCTACCTCGCGGACGCACGCTACGAGAGACTGGACCCATGACCGACGACGCCGCGCAGCCCACGCCCGAGCTCCCCGAGCAGCTCGCCGAGATCCGCGAGGACTTCCTCGCCCTGACCGAGTCCGAACGGCTGCAGCTCCTGCTCGAGTTCTCCCGCGAGCTGCCGGACCTGCCCGCCCGGTACGCCGACTCGCCCGCCCTGCTGGAGAAGGTCGAGGAGTGCCAGTCCCCCGTGCACGCCTTCGCCGAGGTCAGCGACGGCGTCGTGCACTTCCACGCCACCGCGCCCCCGGAGGCCCCCACGACGCGCGGGTTCGCCTCGATCCTCGCCCAGGGGCTGTCCGGGCTCACGCCCCGGCAGGTCCTGGACGTCCCCGAGGACTTCCCCCTGCAGCTCGGTCTGACCCGGGCTGTCTCCGCGCTGCGGCTCAACGGGATGACGGGCATGCTCACCCGCGCCAAGCGCCAGATCGTCGAGCAGCTCGCCGCCGCCTGACCCCGCGTCCGAGCCGGCACCTCACGCACCCGCCCGCCCCGGCGCCCCGCGACCGGCCCGCCGGGGACCGGCCCCGTACCCTGAACCCCGTGAGCCTCGTCAGCGTCCTGCTCCTGCTCGCCGGGTTCGTGCTGCTCGTCGGCGGCGGCGAGGCCCTCGTGCGCGGGGCGGCGTCACTGGCCCGCACCCTGGGCATGTCCGCCCTGGTCGTCGGCCTGACCGTCGTCTCCTTCGCGACCTCCAGCCCCGAGCTGGCCGTCAGCGCCGGGTCCGCCCTGACCGGCTCGCCCGGGCTCGCCGTCGGCAACGTCGTCGGCAGCAACATCGCCAACATCCTGCTCGTGCTCGGAGTCGCGGCGATCGTCGTCCCGCTGGCGGTCACGCACCGCCTGGTGCGCACGGACATCCCCGTGATGGTCGGGATGTCCGTCCTCGCGCTCCTGCTGTCCCTCGACGGGACGATCAGCACCACCGACGGCGTCCTCCTGCTCGGCCTGCTCGCCGCCTACCTGGCCGTGACCACGATCGTCGCCCGCCGCGCGCAGACCGACCTGCCGCGCGAGGCCGCCGACGACGACTCCCTGGCACGGTTCCGCACCAGCCGGGCCCGGTCGGTGGGGATCGACGTGGCGCTCGTGGCCGTCGGGGTGGCGCTGCTGGTCGTCGGCGCCCGCTTCCTCGTGGACGGGGCCACGCAGATCGCCTCCGCGTTCGGCGTGAGCGACCTGGTGATCGGCCTCACCGTCGTCGCGATCGGCACCTCCCTGCCCGAGCTCGCCACCAGCGTCATCGCCGTGCGCCGCGGCGAGCAGGAGATGGCCGTGGGCAACATCGTCGGCAGCAACATCTTCAACATCGGCGCGGTCCTCGGCCTGACCGCCGTCGTCGCGCCGGGCGGCATCGACGTCGCCCCGGCCGCCGTGAACCTCGACCTGCCGGTGATGATCGCCGTCGCCCTGGTCCTGCTCCCCGTCGCGTTCACCGGGCAGGCGATCGTGCGCTGGGAGGGCGTGCTGTTCGTCGTCCTCTACCTGACCTACCTCGCCTACGTGCTGCTCGCCGCCACCGACCACGACGCCCAGGGCCCCTTCGGCGGCGCGATGTTCGGCTTCGTGCTCCCGGTCACCGCCGTGTGGCTCGTGGCGCTCGCGGCCTACGAGCTCGGACTGCGCCGCGGCCGCCGTCAGGTGTGACACAGTGGGCACATGACGGTGCTCGTGGCCTATCGCGCCTGCCCGCACGGCGAGGCAGCTGTCCGGACCGCGCTGGAGGAGTCGCGTCGACGCGACCTGCCTCTCCAGGTGCTCGTGCTCGACGAGCAGGATCCCGACGCCGGCCCCTCGGACGCGCTCGCCGCCGTCCTCGGCGACGCCGCCGTGGAGATCGCCTACCGGGACGAGCACACCGAGCCCGCGGACGCGATCCTGGACCGCGCGGACGACGTCGGGGCGAGCCTCGTCGTCGTGGGCTCGCGCAAGCGCTCCAGCCAGGGCACCTTCCTCATGGGCACGACGACGCAGCGCGTGCTGCTCGACGCCTCCGTGCCGGTCCTCGTGGTCAAGGACGCCTACGACGCCTGAGCGGGTCCGTCAGCGCACGACCAGCCGCCGCTCGTCGTCGCGCCACGCCTCGACGGGGACGACGGGCACCTGGTCCACGCCGCCGGCCTCGTCCAACCAGCGCTGCAGGTTCGGCGCGTGCTCCGCGTACCCGTCGCGCTCCACGTAGCGCACGACGGGCCCGGCGACGCACACCCCGTCGCCCCACACCTCGCCGTCCCGGCGGGCGAGCACGCGCAGGCCGTGGCGGAAGACCTCCCGGCCGCCCATGCTCCCGCTGCCCGGCAGCAGGCGCTTGGCCCGGTTGATCAGCCGGAACAGCAGCCGGGGCCGCACGTCCAGGACGAGCTCCTCCTGGTGCGTGCACTGCGACGACCAGAGCGCGTCGTCGACGACGACGCCGACCGTGCGCAGCTCGTCCACCATCCACTCCAGCGCGGCGTCGGACAGCCCGCACCGCGGTCCACCGCCTCCCACGTCGCCGTGGCCGCCGACGAACCAGACCTGCTGCACGCGGCCCTCCGGGCTGTCGGCCGGGACCTCCCACAGGCACGGCGCGTACGACAGCCGGCGCTCGTCGACGGCGAGGGCCTGCCGCGCCACCTCGACGTCGTCGCCGAGCCGGACGTCGTGGAACCGGTAGCGGCGTCGTGTCAGCCCGGGCACGCCCAGGGTGCCGACGGTGTCGAAGACGCCCAGGAACCGCACCGGCGTCCCGGCGTCGCCGCCGTGCGAGTGCTCGCGCCGGAAGGCGGCGCGCTCCTCCTCGCGGGCGAGGCGCGCGGCGTCGTCGTCGGCCGGCTCGCGGTACAGACGCACGGCGTCGTGCAGCGCACCGGCCGCGAGCGCCTCGCGGGTCAGGAGGCCGACGGCCCCGACCATCCCGACCACGCTGCGCGCCGTGTAGGCGCCGCGGGAGTAGCCGAGGACGACGATCTCGTCGCCGGGCGCGTAGTTCATCGCCAGGAACCGGTAGCCCTCGACGACGTTCTGGGTCAGTCCGGAGCCGAACGCACCCCCGAGCAGCTTGTCGAGCAAGTACCCCTGCGAGCCCACCCCGCCGACGTACTCGACGATCTGCACGACGCCGTCACCGACCGGCCCGCGCTCCAGGACGCGGGCGATCTTCTCGACGTTGGACACGTACTGGTTCGCCGCGTGGTTCCAGGTCCCGTCGCAGCACAGGATCAGGCGCTTCATCGTCACCACTCCCCTCGCCTACCCAGAGCGTCGCGCGGCGGCGGGTGATACGCACGCGCTCGCGGCGCCCGGCCCGGGTGGGGCTCGGCGCGGCGGTCGTGCTCAGCGCAGCCGGCGCAGGAACTCCCGGGTGCGCTCGCGCTGCGGGTCGTCGAGGACCTGGGCGGGGGTGCCCCGCTCGTGCACGCGCCCCTCGTGCAGGAACACCACCTCGTCGGCGACCTGGCGGGCGAAGTCCATCTCGTGGGTGGCCACCAGCATCGTGGTGCCCTCGGCGCGCAGGTCCAGCAGCAGGTCCAGCACCTCGCCGACCAGCTCCGGGTCCAGGGCGGAGGTGACCTCGTCGAGCAGCAGCAGCTCGGGGCCTCCGACGAGCGCCCGGGCGATCGCCGCCCGCTGCTGCTCACCGCCGGAGAGCTGGTCCGGGTAGCCGTCCGCCTTGTCCGCCAGCCCGACCCGGGCCAGCATCGCCCGCCCCGCCTCCTCGGCGTCGGCCCGCGGCCGGCGGTGCACCAGGCGCGGGGCCAGCGTGACGTTGTCCAGGACGGTCAGGTGCGGGAACAGGTTGTACTGCTGGAAGACCATCGCGAGCCGGGCCCGCACGGCGTCGGCGTCCACCCAGGGGTCGGCCACGTCGACGCCGTCGAGGAGCACCTGGCCGTCGTCGACGTCCTCGAGCAGGTCGACGACCCGCAGGAGCGTCGACTTGCCGGACCCGGAGGAGCCGACCAGCACCACGCACTGGTGCTCGGCCACGTCCAGGTCGATGCCGTCCAGCACGACGCGGCGACCCGCGCGTCGGCCCGGACCGGCGGGGAAGGACTTGCGCACCTCGCGCAGGCTGAGCAGCGGTGCCGCGGTCATCGGACCACCCCGGCCCCGCTGACGCCCCGCAGCGAGCCGCGCCAGCCCTGGCGCGCCGACCAGGCGTCCACGAGCCGGGTCAGCGGGATCGAGACCAGCAGGAACAGCGCGCCGGCGACCACGTACGGCGTGAAGTTGTAGTCGCCGGTGGTGGCGATCTGCGCGGCCCGGATCGCGTCCACGGCACCGAGGATGGAGATCAGCCCGGAGTCCTTCTGCAGGGAGACCAGCATGCTCGCCACGGGCGCCGAGACGTTCCGGACCGCCTGCGGCAGCACGACCCGGCGCACCGTCTGGCCCCGGGTCAGGCCCAGCGACCGGGCGGCGGCCACCTGCGAGGGGTGCACCGCCTCGATCCCGGAGCGGAAGATCTCGGCGAGGTAGGCGGTGTAGGTGAGCACGATGGCCAGGCCCCCGAGGAACGCCGCGCTGACCGGCAGCCACTCCAGCCGCAGGGCTGGCAGCCCGAACCCGACCAGCAGCAGCACCAGCAGCACCGGCACGCCGCGGAAGACGTCGACGTAGAGCACCGTCAGCACCCGCACGGGGAACAGCGCGGGCAGCCGCGAGGTGCGCACGACGGCGAGGAGCAGCCCCACGGTCAGTCCGACGACGGAGGCCACGACCCACACGCGCAGGTTCAGCCAGAGCCCCTCGGCGACCTCGGGCAGGACCTCCCAGGCCCGCTCCGGGGAGAAGAACGCCTCCCGGGCCCGCTCCCAGCCGGGGGCCGTGGTGACGACGGCGACGACGGCGGCGAGCACGACGGCGGTCGCCACCGCGGCCACGAGCAGGGCACGGCGGTGCTGGGCCCGGCGGTAGTCCTGCCGGGCCCGGGCCCGCGCCGACGGCGGTCGGCCCTGGTTCGCGCCGCTCATGCCCGCCGCGCGGTCAGGACAGCTCGGGGATGTCGTCCGACTTCAGCCACTCGGTCCGCAGCCCGTCCAGGGTGCCGTCCGCCTCGAGGGCGTCGACGGCCTGCGAGACGCACTCGGTCAGCGCCGAGTCCTTGTCCAGCACGAGCCCGAGCTGCTCCGGCTCGCCGACGTCGGGCAGCGTGCCCACGACCTGCGTGTCCGGGAAGTACACGGTCGAGGCGGCCACGCCCTGGTCGACGTCCATGACCATCGCGTCGACGGTGCCGGAGGTCAGCGCGGTCATCCCGTCGCCCGCGGCGCTGAACGGGGTGATCTCCACCGCGTCGCCCCAGGCGGCCTCGGCGGCGTCGAGGGAGGTCTGGGCGGCGGTCACGCCGATGCGGGCGCCCTCCAGGTCCGCCAGGCTCGACGCGTCGGCGTACTCGCCGTCGTCGGCCACGATGACGCCCTGGTGGCTGGTCAGGTACGGGCTGGAGAAGTCGACGGCCTCGGCGCGCTCCTCGGTGATCGTGGTCTGGTAGGCGGCCAGGTCGAACGGCTTGATCGCCGGGGAGATGATCTGCTCGAACGTCACCGTCTCCCACACCACGTCGTCCTCGCCGTAGCCGAGCTCGTCGGCGACCGCGTAGACCAGGGCGGACTCGAAACCTTCCCCGCTGGTGGGCTCGCCGACGTACCACGGCTCGAACGGCTCGCCCGCGCCGACGGTCAGGGTGCCGTCGGTCAGGGTGGGCAGCTCGCCGGCGGCGCAGGCGTCGGCCGTGGCGTCGGCCGTGGCCTCGGCCGAGGTCGCGCCGGGCTCCTCGGCGTCCGGGGCGCCGTCCGTCGAACAGGCGGCCAGCCCGAGCAGGACGGCGGGGGCCAGCACGGCGACGGATGCGGGACGAGCTCGCACGAGGTTCCTCCAGAGATGGGGCGACGGCGCCGATCGCCGTCGATGACCGGCACGAGCCTATGCGCGGCGCACCGCACCGGGAACCGCCCGGCGCTGTGCGTCCGGTCACCCCGCTCAGTCGTGCACGTGCGCCGGCACCCCGGTCGAGGCGGTGATGTCCTCCTCGGCCTGGCCCAGCAGCGCGTCGGCCAGCCGGCGCAGCGCGCGGCCCGCCGCCACCTCGTCGCCGATGACCGGGATCTCCGTGTCGTGCGGGTCCTTGCGCGCGTGGCCCACGGACCGCAGGGGCACGTCGGAGTGCTCCCCGGGGCCGACGACGAGCACGGCCTCGGCCGTCGTGCTGCCGGACGCCTCGACCAGGGACACCTGGATGGTCCACGTGACCGCCCGGGCGGTGCGTACCTCGTCGTCCTCGGCGGCGCCGCCGTCCTCGTGCTGCACCAGGGAGTCCGGGCCCGGGTAGACCAGCGACTCCTCGCCCGTGTCCGACCAACGCACCTGGTAGGGCGGCGAGCCGTCGTCGTGCGGGCAGTCCACGACGATCCCGTCCCGGACCGCGCCGCCCACCACGCCGGACGCCGTGATGATCCTGTCCCCCACCGACGCCTTCATGCCGCTCGCCTCCGTCTCGCCGTCGAGCTCCGCAACCTGTCCTTCCATGGTGCGCCTCGCGGCGCGGGCACGCCAGGGGCGGCGGACGCCACGTCGCTCAGTGCGAGCGCAGGGCCTCGATCAGCTCGTCCTTGCGCATCGTGGAGCGCCCCTCGACGTCGAGCTCGGCCGCGCGCTCGCGCAGCTCGTCGACGGTCCAGTCCTCGTAGGCCGGTGCCTCGCCGCCCTCGCGGCCGACGTCGCTGCGACCGCGATTCGCCGCCGCGTTGGCGATGCGGGCGGACTTCTCCTTGCTGTTGCCCTCGTCGCGGAGCTTCTCGTACAGCTCCTCGTCCTTGACGCTGGGGCCTGGGTCTCGCTCGGGCATCGTCCGCTCCTCCCGTCGACGGCGTCTCCTCCATCGTGGGACGGGCGTCCACGGAGCGCACGTCGGCCGGGCCCGTAGTGCTCGACCGAACCGCGCCGCAGCGGGTGAATCCCGCCCCGGGACTGCCCGTGGCACGACGACGTCGTTACGGTGACCAGCATGGACCTGCGGGAGCGGGACACCCAGCTGGCGGCGCTCGACGGGCTGCTCGGCGACGCCCGGACCGGACGGGGCGCCGTCGTGCTCGTGCCGGGCGAGGCCGGGGCGGGCAAGTCCGTGCTGCTGGCCGCGGCGGAACGCCGCACCCCGTGGGCCCGCTGGGCGTGGGGACACTGCGAGAGCCTGGCCACCCCTCGCCCCCTGGGGCCCCTGCACGACGTCGCCGACGGCCTCGGCGGCGACCTCGCCGCGGCGCTGCGGCGCGACGCCTCGCGCGAGGAGCTGTTCGACGCCGCGATCGACGCGGTGACCACCGCGGAGCCCGCAGCGCCGGTGGTGCTGGTCGTGGAGGACGTGCACTGGGCCGACGAGGCCACCGTCGACCTGGTCCGCTTCCTCGCCCGCCGCCTGCGCGACCGTCCCGCCGTGCTGGTCCTGACCTACCGCGACGACGAGGGCTCCCGGTCGGCACGGACCGCGACCCTGGGAGAGATCGGCGCCCTGCCGCACGCGCACCGGGTCGACGTGCCACCGCTCAGCCCGTCGGCGGTGGCGGACCTCGCCGCCGACGCCGGGCTGGACCCGACCGCCGTGTTCGAGCTCACCGGCGGCAACGCGTTCTTCGTCGCCGAGGTCGTGCGCTCGGGCCGCGCGAGGCTGCCGGCCTCGGTCCGGGACGCCGTGCTGGCGCGGGCGGACCGCCTGGGCCCCGAGGCCCGGCGGACGCTGGACACCGCCGCCCTCGTCGGCCGCCGGGTCCCGCCGGACCTGCTGCTCACGGCCACGGACGCCGACCCGCGAGCGGTCGACGAGATGCTGACGTGCGCCGTGGTCCGCTCGGGACCCGACGGGTTCGCCTTCCGCCACGAGCTCGGGCGGCTCGCCGTGGCCGAGGCCCTGCCCGCGCACCGCGCCCGGGAGGTGCACGCCCGGATCCTGGCCGCCTACGAGGGCCGGCCCGAGGACGACGCGATCCGCGCCTTCCACGCCGAGGCGGCCGGGGACGCCCCCGCCACGCTGCGGCACGCGACGGCGGCCGCCGAGCTGGCCGACCGGCTCGGGTCCCACCGGGAGGCGCTCGCCCAGTACGAGCGCGCCCTGCGCGCCGCCCCGGCGGGCGACACGGCGCTGCGGGCGCGCCTGCACGACGCCGTCGGGGTCCAGGCCGCGCACCTCGACGAGATCGACCGTGCCGTGCGGGGGCACGAGACGGCGCTCGGTCTGTGGCGCGCCGTCGGTGACCGGCGCCGCGAGGCGGTGACGCTCGCCCGGATCGGCTCGATGCGGTACCGGGAGGGCCGCGGGCGGTCCGCCACCGCGCTCCTCGAGGAGGCCGCGGAGCTGGTCGGCGACCTCGACTCCGCGGAGACGGTGGACGTGCTCGCCTCGTTGGCCGCCCGCCGCATGCTGCAGGCACGCAGCGCCGAGGCCGTGGAGCTGTGCCGCCGGGTGCTGCCGGCCGCGGAGCGGCTCGGCCTCGTCGAGGAGCAGGCGGAGGCCCTCAACACCCTCGGCTGCGCCCTCGCGCCCCTGGGCGGGGACTGGGAGACGCCGCTGCGCCGGTCCCTCGACCTCGCCGTCGAGCACGGTCTGGCGCCGGCCGCGGCCCGGGCGTCGGTCAACCTGCTCAACGAGCTCGTCGACGCCTCCCGGTACGCCGAGGCCGAGCGCGTCTTCGCCGACGGCGACCGGTACTGCGCCCGGCACGACCTCGACTTCCTGCGATGGTGCCTGCGCCGCGAACGGTGCCGCGCCCTGACCCTCACGGGGCGCTGGGACGAGGCGCGCGCTCTGTGCCGCCGGATGGTCGGCGACTGCCCCTCACGCTGGAACCGGACGCACGTCACGGCGACCGCGGCGGTGCTGCAGGCGTACCTCGACCCGGCAGCCGCGGCGGCGATGCTCGAGGCGGCCCGGCCCGCCGTGCGCGAGATCGGTGAGACCCAGCTCCGGATGCCGCACGCCGTCGCGCGGGCGGAGACGTGCTGGCTCGCGGGCGACGTGAGCGCGGCACGGGCCGCGCTGACCGAGGTCGCGCCGCTGCTGGACGGGGCCGGCCCCGGCGACACGGCTCGCTTCCTGCTCTGGTCGGACCGCCTGCAGCTGCCGCACCCTGCCGCCGCCGGCCCCCCGCCGGACCCGGTCGCGGCCGAGCTGGACGGCGATCACGCCGCCGCGGCCCGGGCCTGGGACGCCGCCGGGAGCCCCTACGGCGCCGCACTCGCGCTGTCCTGGTCCGACGACCCGCACCACCTGCGCGAGGCCGTCGACCGGTGGCGGCGACTCGGAGCGACCGCCGGCGTCCGCGCGACGCGTCGCCGCGCTCGCGAGCTCGGGCACCGTTCGGTCCCCGCCGGGGCGCGCCGGGCGACGCGCCGGCACCCGGCCGGGCTCACCGCGCGCGAGCACGAGGTCCTGCGGCTGCTCGCCGACCACCGGACCAACGCCGAGATCGCCGACGAGCTGGTCCTCAGCGTGCGGACGGTCGAGCACCACGTGGCCTCGGTGCTGGCCAAGCTGGGCGTGCCGACCCGGCGGGACGCGGCCGCCCGGGCACGTCGGGGCGATCTGCTCACCGGGCTCGACGCGCCCACCGCGCACCCCGGGTAGCGACCCCGGCACAAACATGGGTGGTGACCACCGATCCGCGCCGGGCCGGGACGCGGTGTGCTGGACGGACCGCCAGGGCGGCGGGCACGAGACGAAGGAGAGCACGATGGCTCTGTTCATGGACGTCCACACGCTCGGATCCGGCGTGACGATGGAGGACGTCGCCCAGGCGCACGTCGCCGACCTGCAGAAGCAGGGCGAGCACGACGTGCAGTACCTGCGGTACTGGGTCGACGAGTCGGCCGGCAAGATCTTCTGCCTGGCCGACGCCCCCTCGGCCGACGCCGCGGCCACGGTGCACCGGGAGGCGCACGGCCTGGTCGCCGACGAGATCTACCCGGTCCAGGAAGGCGTCTGACGGGCGGACCACCGGGCACGTCGCCGGCCCCCGACCTGCGAACCGGTCGGGGGCCGACGGCGCGCCACGAGCCTCGCCCGGGGCATCCCCGGAGCCGGGGACGGGACCGAGGACCTCGACGTGCTCGCGGCCACGGGATCGGAGACTTCACGATCCCGAACGCGGAGGCACAGGTCCCCGCGATGACGGGTACCAGCGGTAACTCCCTCGGCACGGTCCGGCGACCTAGCCTGGCCGTATGACGAACCGTGACGACGTCCGCGAGTTCCTGTCGAGCCGACGCGCCAAGGTCAGCCCGGAGATGGTCGGCCTGCCCTCCGTCGGTCCACGGCGCGTGCCGGGACTGCGGCGGGGCGAGGTCGCGACGGTGGCGGGCGTCAGCGTCGAGTACTACACGAAGCTCGAGCGCGGCGACCTGCGCGGGGTCTCCGACGAGGTCGTCGAGGCGATCGCCGGCGCCCTGCGCCTCGACGCCGCCGAGCGGTCCCACCTGGTCGACCTCGCCCGGACCGCGAACGCCGGGACCCGGGCACGCCGCCGTCCGGCACCGCGCACCAGCCTGCGACCGAGCCTTCGCCACCTCGTGGACTCGATCACGACGGGGGCCGCCGTCCTGGGCAACCTGCGCGGCGACGTCGTGGCGACCAACGAGCTCGCCCGCGCGCTCTACGACCCCGTCTACCGGGCGCAGCCGGAGCCCCTGAGCTTCCCGCGCTTCACCTTCTTCGACCCGGCCGCGCGGGAGTTCTACCCGGACTGGGACGAGATCGCCGACTCCTCGGTGGCGAGCCTCCGCACCATCGCCGGCCGCCACCCGTTCGACAAGGCGATCACCGACCTCGTCGGCGAGCTGTCGACGCGGTCCGAGGAGTTCCGCACCCGCTGGGCACGCCACGACGTGCGCCTGCACATCGAGGGGATCAAGCGGATGCGGCACCCGGTGGTCGGGCTGCTGGAGCTCGAGTACAACACCCTCGGCCTGCCCGGCGACGAGGGCCTCGGGATGACCGTGTACACCGCCGCCCCGGGGTCCGAGGCGCAGGAGAAGCTGGACCTCCTCGCCAGCTGGTGGGCCTCGGAGAAGGCCGCGAGGACCCCCGGAGCCACGACGGCGTCGGATCGCTGACGCCGCGACCACCGCCCGGGGTGCACCGGGCCCGCCGGTGCGCCCCGACGCATCGCCGCGACCACACCGACCGAAGGAGTGACGCATGATCCTGTCCGAGCACTACACGCTGTCCAACGGGGTCGAGATCCCGAAGCTGGGGCTGGGGACCTGGTTCATCAACAACCGGGACGTCGTCCGGGCCGTCCAGGACGCCGTCGACGTGGGCTACCGCCACATCGACACCGCTCAGGCCTACCGGAACGAGAAGGGCGTCGGCGAGGCGGTCCGCACCAGCAGCGTGCCGCGCGAGGACCTCTTCGTCACCACCAAGCTCGGTGCCGGCGCGAAGTCCTACCGCAAGGCCGTCGCCGGGATCGACCGCTCCCTGCGGACGCTGGGCCTGGACCACATCGACCTCATGATCATCCACAGCCCGCAGCCCTGGTCGTCCTTCCGGGGCGACAACCGGTACCTCGAGGAGAACCGCGAGGTGTGGCGTGCCCTGGAGGAGGCCTACACCGCGGGCAAGCTGCGCGCGATCGGGGTGTCGAACTTCGACGAGCAGGACCTGGACAACATCCTCGGGACCGCCACGGTCGCGCCGATGGTCAACCAGGTCCTCGCCCACGTCAGCAACACCCCGCACGACCTGATCGACTACTGCCAGAGCCGGGACGTCCTGGTCGAGGCCTACTCCCCCGTGGCCCACGGCGAGCTGCTCACGAACGACCGGGTCGCCGAGATCGCCGCGCGGTACGACGTCTCGGTCCCGCAGCTCTCCATCCGCTACGACCTCCAGCTCGGGCTGCTGCCCTTGCCGAAGACCACGAAGGTCGCGCACATGAAGAACAACGCCGACCTGGACTTCGTCATCTCCGACGAGGACATGGACACCCTCCGCCACGTCGACCGGATCGAGGACTACGGCGACGCGAGCATGATGCCGGTCTACGGCGGCCAGATGAACCTGCGCTCGATGGTCCGCATGATCCGGCACTCGATGCGGCGCTGACCGCACGACGGGCACCGTCCGGACATGACGAAGGCCCCCGACCGGAGATCCGGTCGGGGGCCTTCCCGTGGTAGCGGGGGCAGGATTTGAACCTGCGACCTCTGGGTTATGAGCCCAGCGAGCTACCGAACTGCTCCACCCCGCGGCGATGTCCTTAACTCTAGGACAGCGAATCGAGCGAAGTCCAATCGATCCGGGCAGATGGGACGCACGTCACAGCACGCCCCGTCCGCCCGGACCGAAGGACTCAGGGGTTCAGCTCACCCTCGGCCGCCAGCGCCTCCTCCAGCGCCGCCTGCAGACGCTCCTGCGCCTCGCCGTAGGCGGCCCAGTCGCCGTCCTGCAGCGCCTGGTTGCTGTCGGTGAGCGCCTCGTTGGCGTCCTGCAGCGCCGCGTCGAGCCGGGACTGCGGCGACCCGTCGGTGGCGTCACCGGTGTCCTGCGTCTCGGTGGGCTCCGGC
Source organism: Isoptericola haloaureus (assembly GCF_036689775.1). Taxonomy (NCBI): domain Bacteria; kingdom Bacillati; phylum Actinomycetota; class Actinomycetes; order Micrococcales; family Promicromonosporaceae; genus Isoptericola; species Isoptericola haloaureus. Next base: position 282,227 of record NZ_JBAGLP010000118.1, read on the forward strand.
GTCGGCTCCGTCGTCTCCTCGGGAGTCGGCTCCGCCGTCGGCTCCACCGGCTCGCCGGTCTCCGGGTCCACCTGGTCGGTGGGCACCTCGGACTCGGCCTCGTCCGCGTCGCCGGCCTCGGCGCCCGAGTCGCCGCCGAACACCTGGTCCAGCGCCTCGTCGAGCGTCTCGGCGTAGCCGGTCTGGTCGCCGAAGGCCACCAGCACGCGACGCAGCAGCGGGAACTGCGTGCCCGACCCGGACTGGATGTAGACCGGCTGGACGTACAGCAGACCGCCGCCGACGGGCAGCGTCAGCTGGTTGCCCCGCACGACCTCCGAGTCGCCGCGACCCAGGATGTTCAGCTGCTCCGAGATCGTCGGGTTCGAGTTGAAGTTGTTCTGCACCTGACCGGGGCCGGGCACCGTCGAGTCACGCGGCAGCTCGAGCAGCCGGAGCGTGCCGTAGCCCTCGTCGACCTCCCCGTCGGTCGACCCGGCGTCGGCGTCCGCCGCCAGGTACCCGGTGAGGATCTCCCGGTCGGTGAAACCACCCGGGATGAAGGTGCTCGTCAGGGAGAACGCGGGGTCCTCCTCGCCCGGCATCTGCAGCGTCAGGTAGTACGGCGGCTGCTTGGAGGCCAGCGTGTCGTCCCCGCCCACCGGGTCGTCCGGGGTCCGCCACTCGTCCGAGCCGGCGAAGAACTGCTGGGCCTCGGTGACGTGGTAGCGCTCGAGCAGGGTGCGCTGCACCTTGAACATGTCCTCGGGGTAGCGCACGTGCGACATGAGGTTGCCGGACATCTCCGAGATCGGGCGCACCGAGTCCGGGAAGACGTCGTTCCAGGCCTGCAGCAGCGGGTCCTCGTCGTCCCAGGCGTACAGCGTCACCGAGCCGTCGTAGGCGTCCACGGTGGCCTTGACCGAGTTGCGGATGTAGTTGACCTCGGGCGGCGCCTCGACCGGCAGGCCCTGGGCCGCCGCCGTCAGCGAGTCCGTCGTAGCCTCCTGCATCTGCGTGCTCGCGGAGTACGGGTACGCGTCCGAGGTGGTGTACGCGTCCACGACCCACTTCACGCGGCCGTCGACGACGGCCGGGTAGACCTTGTTGTCCAGGGTCAGCCACGGGGCGACCTTCGCGACGCGCTCCTGCGGGTCGCGGTGGTACAGGATCTGCGAGACCTCGGTGACACGGTCGGAGAAGAAGATCTCCTCGTCGCCGAACCGCAGCGCGTAGAGCAGCCGCTGCATGAAGGTGCCGATGTCGGGACCGGCCGTGACCTCGTCGGTCGGGAAGCTGTACAGCTCCTGCTGGCCACCCTCGGCGTCCGCCTGGTAGTCCAGCTCCCACGGGTCGGTGCCCTCGGGGGCGCCCACGATGGAGTACGGCGGGGCCTCGGGGCTGAAGTAGATGCGCGGCTCGTACCCGCCGGAGAACATGTCCGTCAGCGCGCCCTGGGTGGGGATGCCGCCCTCGAAGAACGCCGGCTGGCCGTCCGGGCCGGGCTGGTTGCCGTAGGCCGCCACGACGCCGAACCCGTGGGTGTAGACCGTGCGGTCGTTGGTCCAGTTCCGGTCGGCCAGACCGCTGAGGTTCAGCTCGCGCACCGCGATGACGGTGTCGCGGGACTCGCCGTCGATGTCGTAGCGGTCGACGGCCAGGTTGTCCGTGAAGTTGTAGTACTGCTTGTTCTGCTGCAGCTGGCGGAACGAGGGGCTGACGACCTGCGGGTCGAGGAGCCGCACCTGGGTGGTCGTGCCCGCGTCGTCGCGCAGCTGGCCGGCCTCGGCCTCGGTGGTCGCCTCGTACTGCTGCGACTCGACCTCGTCGATGTCGAACGCGTCGAGGGTCGCGTCGATGTTGCGCTGGATGTACGGCGCCTCGAGCGACTGGGCGTTCGGGTCGACCTGGAACCGCTGCACGATGGCCGGGTAGATGGCCCCGATCGCGATCGCGGAGACGACCATGAGTCCCACGCCGATCGCCGGCAGCCGCCAGGTGTCCCGGAAGGCGGCGACCACGAAGAGGATCGCGACGAGCACGGCGACGCCCGTCAGGATCTCCTTGGACGGGATGACCGCGTGCACGTCGGTGTAGTTGGCGCCGTCGTACCGCTCGTGGCGGCTGGTGAGGATCGAGTACCGGTCCAGCCAGTAGTTCGCGGCGATGAGCAGCATGATCAGCGTGCCCAGCACGGCCAGGTGCACGCGCGCCGCGGTGGTGGTGCGCGGCGAGCCGTCGGTGATCGCGCCGATGCGGACGCCGCCGTAGAGGTAGTGGGTCACCACGGCCGCGATGGCCGAGATGACGAGCACCGCCATGAGGAAGCTGACCACGAACCGCAGGACGGGCAGCGTGAAGACGTAGAAGCCGACGTCGATGCCGAACTCGGGGTCCGCGCTGCCGAACGACTGCCCGTTGAGGGCCAGCAGGACGGTCTCCCACTGGGCCGACGCCGCGACACCGGCGAAGAAGCCGATGAGCACGGGACCCGCGTAGGTCACGACCTTGCGCAGCGGCTCGACCGCCTCGCGGTACTGGTCGAGGGTCGCCTGCTCGGGCGTCGACGGGGCGTAGACCGGACGCGTCCGGTAGCCGATCGCGAACGAGCTGTAGACGGCGGCCGCCATGAGCAGGAACCCGACGACGAACAGCACGCCGCGGGAGATCCAGTGCGTCCAGACCACGTTGGCGTACCCGACCTGGGTGAACCACAGCACCTCGGTCCAGAAGTTGGTCAGGAAGAGCAGCACGACCACCAGGGCAGCCAGCACCACCAGGGTGATGAGCAGCGGGCTGCGACGTCGGGCCGGGGGCGGACCGTCTGGACGTCGGGGCGGAGCGAAGGACACGGTGCGGGCACCTCATTCGTGCTCGGGTCGGGACACGTGCGTCGGACATCGGGACAACGTCCCGGCGTCGTTCCAGGTTCCCACGTTTCCGACACGTCGGGCGACCACAACACTCACGAGTCGGTCACGATCGGCGCCGGCGCCGGATCCGCCCCGTCAGGCGCCCGCGGCGTCGGCCTCGCAGGTGGGCAGACCGGACGTCTCCCCGGCACCGATCGCCCCCATCGCGTCACGGGCCTCGGCGAGGGTGCTCACCGACACCACCCCGAGCCCGTCGGGGACGTGGCCGGCCACCTGGGGGCAGTTGTCCGACGGCGCGAGGAACCAGCCGGCCCCGTCCCGCAGCGCGCCGTACATCTTCTGCTCGATCCCCCCGATGGGCCCGATCCGCCCGTCGACGTCCACCGTGCCGGTCCCGGCCACCACGGCGCCCCCGAGCTCGTCCTCCGGGGTCAGCAGGTCCACGATCCCCAGGGCGAACATGCTGCCGGCGCTCGGGCCGCCGATGTCCTCGAGCTGGATGGTGACGTCCACCGGGAAGTCGTACTCGGGGTCGAGGAGCACGCCGAGCAGGGCCCGGTCGTCACCCTGGCCGGTGGTGACCGTGAGGTCGGCGGGCTCGCCCTCGCGCTCCACGCCCAGCACGACGTCGTCGCCCGGCGTCACGTCGTCGAGCGCGGCCAGCAGCTGCGGATAGGTGTCCACGGGCTCCCCGTCCAGGGCGACGATGACGTCGCCCTCCTCGACCACGCCCTCGGCCCCGGTGCCCTCGGCCGCGGCGACCACCGTCATCGTGGTGGGGACCTCGTAGCCGAGCTCGGTCAGCGCCGCGACCGTCGCGGACTCCTGGGAGCTGAGCATCTGGGCCTGGCCCTGCTCCTGCTGCTCCTCGGAGGTGATCGGCTCGGGGAAGATCGCCTCGACGGGCTGCACCGACCGCTCCTGCGAGGTCCAGCCCCACAGCACGTCGCCGAAGAGCACGTCGCCGCCCGGTCCGCCGAAGACCGAGACCGTGGTCAGGCGCAGCTCGCCCGAGGCGGGGTAGGTCTCGGCGCCCGAGATCTCGATGAGGGGCACCTCCGTGGCGCTCTGCCCGTCACCGGCGTCCTGGGCCCCGAGGGTGTCCTCGGTCGGCCCCGGCGTGCGGATCGCGTACGGGGCCGGCGTCACCATGAGCACGGCCGCCAGGATCGCGGTGGCCAGCAGCGAGGCGACGAGCGTCATCGACCGCGGGCTCATCCGACGGTGCGGCACGCCCTCGGGGGCGCGGGGCACGTCGATCGGGGCCAGGGCCTGCCCGTAGCTCGCGTACGGCTGATGACTGCGGTCCTCGAAGCTCACCGCTCCATCATCACCGATGTCCGGCGTGCGCCGTGAGCGAAAGCCGGAACCCGGGCAGCGCCCCCGACGTCGGACACGGATACCGTGAGCGTGCGGCGGACGCCGCACGCGGAAGGAGCCGAGGACATCCCATGAGCGACCTGCCCGACGACCACGACGACCGCGAGCAGATGCTGCGGGACGCGCTGCGCGGCATCTTCGGCGACCGGACCGACGAGGTGCTGAGCCAGATGCGGGCGCAGGGGCTGGACCCTGCGGCCCTGATGGGCGGCGCCGCCCCCGACCCGGCGACCATGCAGCGGCTGATGTCCCAGCTCCAGCGGGTGTTCACCTCCTCCGAGGGCCCCGTGAACGCCGAGGTCGCGCACGACCTGGCACGCCAGGTCGCGGTCGCCGAGGGCGACCCGTCCCTGACCGGCGGGCAGGCGAAGTCGGCGACGGAGGCCCTGCGCGTCGCCGAGCTGTGGCTCGACGCCGTCACCGACCTGCCGCCGTCGGGCGGTCCGACCCGGGCCTGGAGCCGCAGCGAGTGGGTCGAGGCGACCCTGCCGGCCTGGCAGCGTCTGGTGGCGCCCGTCGCGTCCTCCGTCGCGGACGCGCTGGCCACCGTGCTGCGCGACCAGCTCGGCGACGAGGGCGCGGGGGCGCTCGGCATGCCCGGCATGCCCGTGTTCCCCGGGGGCGGGCTGGGCGACCTGGACCCGGCCTCGATGATGCGCGGGCTCGGGTCCGCGGTCTACGGCATGCAGGTCGGCCAGGCCGCGGGCACGCTGTCGCGCGAGGTCTTCGGCTCGACCGACGTCGGCCTCCCGCTGCTCGAGGACCACGCCACCGTGCTGCTGCCCACGAACGTGGCCGCCTTCGCCGAGGGGCTCGACACCCCCTACGACGAGGTGCAGCTCTACCTGGCGCTGCGCGAGGCGGCCCACGCCCGGCTGTTCGTCCACGTCCCCTGGCTCCGGGCGCACCTGCACGCCCTCGTGGAGCAGTACGCCCGCGGGATCACCATCGACCTCGACGCGCTCGAGGAGCAGGTGCGCGGCATCGACATGTCCGACCCGGAGGCGCTGCGGGGCGCGCTGTCCGGCGACGTGTTCGGGCTGCACAACACCGACGAGCAGAAGGCGACGCTGCTGCGGCTGGAGACCGCGCTCGCGCTCGTCGAGGGCTGGGTCTCGGAGGTCGCGGCGACCGCGTCCCTGGCGCACCTGCCGCACTCGGTGCCGCTGCGCGAGATGATCCGGCGACGTCGCGCGGCGGGCGGCCCGGCCGAGCACACCTTCAAGTCGCTCGTCGGCCTGGAGCTGCGTCCGCGCCGTTCCCGGGACGCGGCCGCGCTCTTCGCGCACCTGGTGGCCACCGGCGGGCCCGAGTCCCGCGACGCCGTCTGGGACCACCCCGACCTGCTGCCGGGCACCGAGGACCTCGACGACCCGGCCGGCTACCTGGACCGTCGGCGCGCGCAGGCCGAGGAGCAGTCGGACGTGGACGCGGCCCTGGCGCAGATCTTCGGCGAGTCCGACGACGACCGGGGGCCGGACGCGGACGGCCGCGCGAAGGACTCCGGGTCCTGACCCGGGCCGGTCAGCCGGCCGACGACCCGGAGTCGGCGTCGTCGTCCGGGGCGCCGTCCCCGGAGAAGGACACGCCCTCGAGGAACCCTCGCGCCCGCTCGGTGCGGGGGTAGGACTCGAGCAGGCGCCAGAAGTCGGGTCCGTGGCCGGCGTGCAGCAGGTGCGCCAGCTCGTGCAGGAGCACGTAGTCGATGACCCACTCCGGCATCCCCTGCAGGCGGGTCGACAGCCGGATGGAGCCGTCCACGAGCGTGCACGAGCCCCAGCGGCGCTCCTGGTTGGACACCCAGCGCACGCTGGTGGGCCGCGCCCGGCCGTCGAGATACTTCACCGACAGCTCGTGCGCCCGCTCGACGAGCTCGTCGTCGGACGGGCGGCGACGCCGCTCCTTGTCCTCGAGGCGAGCGAGCATCTTGGCCACCCACTCGCGCTCCTGGGCCTGGGAGAAGCGCGCGGGGATCGCGACGACGGTGCGGTCGCCGTCGCGAAAAGCGCTCACCGTGGCGGTCCGACGGCGGCTCCGTCGGACCTCGACGGACGCCAACGTGTCCCGGGCCACCCCACGAGAATACCGGGAACACGTCAAGACTGTGTGTCAGCACACACCCGAACCGCCCCATCCGGACCTGTCCACAGCGCTGTGGACGGCCGCGGCGGGCTCGCGCACGACCGTGCCAGGTTGTCGGCATGGCTCCCGCCGACACCTCCGCCCCCGCTCGCCGACTGCGGCTGCGCCGGGGGACGCCCGTCCTGGACCGCGGCTCCGGGACGCTCCAGCTCGGCTCGGACCACCGGTGGTCACTCCTGGTCTCCGGGCTGTCCGACGCCGAGCGGACCTGGTTGCACGAGGCCGCCGCCGCGCGCCACGGCGACCTGGAACGCGGCGCCGCCCGGCACCGGGTCCCGCCGGAGCGACGCGCCCGGATCCTCGCCCTGCTGACCGACGGCGGCTTCCTCGTCCCGCCGGCCGCCCCGGCCGCGGCGGTCCGGGCCGCAGCCGGCGGTGCGGCGGACGCGCCCGCGCTCGCCGCGCTCCGGGTCGACGGCGACGGGCTGCGCACCCTCGCCGGGCGGGCACGCTCCCGGGTGGCCGTGGTCGGGCTGGGGCGGCTCGGAGCGCTGCTCGCGGCACACCTCGCCACCGCCGGGGTCGGCACCGTGCTGCTCGACGACGACTCCCCCGTCCAGCTCGTCGACCTGGGAGTCGGCGCCTACGACGAGGTCGACGTCGGGCACCGGCGCGCGTCGCGCCTGCGGCGCCGGCTGGCGGAGCAGCACCCCGGGACCCGTGTGGCGACGACGTGGCGCGACGAGGCTCCGCCCGACGCGGTGGTCGTCTGCACCGGTGCGGGCCGACCGGAGGACTTCGCCCGGCTGATGAGTCACGGCATCGCCCACCTGCCGGTCGTGGCCGGCGAGGCCGGTCTGGAGGTCGGGCCGTTCGTCCGACCCGGCGCGACGGCCTGCGTCGCCTGCCGGTTCCACCACGACGTGGACGCCGACCCCGACTGGCCGCGGCTCGTCGGCCAGCTCGCCGGATGGACCCTGCCCGCCGGGCACGAGACGGTGCTGGCCACGACCGGGGCCGCCCTCGCCACCGGTCAGGTGCTCGCCCACCTGGACGGCGGTCGGCCCGCCGCGGCGGGCGCGGTGCTGCAGGTCGGGCTGCCGGACGCCCTGGCACGGGTCCGCCCGCTGCCTCCGCACCCGGACTGCGGGTGCACGGCGCCGGCGCCTCCCCCGGTCCGCCGGGTCCCGGCGACGCGGCCGGCGCACCCGTAGACGACGGAGGCGGCGCACCGGTCGGGGTGCGCCGCCTCAGAGGTCGACGACGAGCACGGCTCAGGCCGCCTGCTCGCTCTTGCGCGGCCGGCCCCGGCCCCGCTTGCGGGCCACGACGACACCGTCGACGAACACCTCGCCGCCCCAGACGCCCCAGGGCTCGTTGCGGTCGAGGGCGCCGGCCAGGCAGCCCGCCTGCAGCGGGCAGGTCCGGCACAGGGCCTTGGCCCGCTCGACCTCGCTGGTGTGCTCCGCGAACCAGAGCTCGGGGTCGTTGGTCCGGCACGGCAGCAGCTCGGCGAACTGCCGGTCCAGCGCGGCCGCCTCGGCCGGGTCCTGGGTCACGGGTTGGTGGGGGGTCCACTGGCGGCTGCCGCCGGCGGGGGTCGCATCGACCAGCCGCTCGTCCAACAGCTGTGCGAGACGCACGATGTTCCTCCGTCAGGTCCTGGGTGTGGTGTGAACGTCGGTGTTCAGGACCTGCGGGTGGTCCCCTGGGGTGCAGGGGGCCGGTTCGTCCGGCCGACGATGGCCGTTTCCTGGTCAGGAATGACGAAGGCCGCGGGTCCCGGGTGGACTCCGCGGCCTGGACCGGTCAGTGGACCGGATGCCTCCAGGGAGCGGAGCCGGGTGCGAGATCGACGAGAGCAACGCCTGCTCCGCCGCGCGTGCGCAGACGCACAGCCGGAACGACAGTGATGAAGGCGTACTTCTCCCCCGTCGCGATGCCGGTCGCGCCGATGTTCTGCTTCATCGTGTTCATCTCGTGCCCACCTCCTCACTGGTCTCGGGCGCCCACCTCTCGGTGGTCACCGCAACGAACTCGGTCTCCACGAGCATAGACCGCCCCGGGGTGCTCGCCACATCTTTTTTCGGATCTTTTCTCGGCGACGTCCTCCCGGCCGCCCGAGAGCCGCCCGAGAGCCGTCCGCGGGCCCTCCGCGGGTGCCGTCAGGAAACCTCGGACGCCCCGCGCACCAGGTCGAGCAGTGTCTCGCCGTAGCGATCGATCTTGGCCGGTCCGATGCCGTTGATCCGCGCCAGCTGGGCGGTCGAGGACGGCCGCAGCTCGGCGATCGCGGCCAGCGTCGCGTCACCCAGGATCGTGAACGCGGGCTTGTCGACCTCGCGAGCCACGGACAGCCGCCACTCGCGCAGCGCGTCGAACAGCGCCACGTCGGCCTCCCCGGACAGCTGGGACCGGGCCTGCCCGCGAGCGCCCCGCCCCGCACCCCCGCGCCGACCGCGCCCGTCGTCGGGCCACAGACCGTCGAGGAACCGGGTGCGCTTGCGCGAGGCCCGTCCGCCGGGGTTGCGGGACCGGGCGTAGGAGATCTCCAGGTGCTCGCGCGCCCGGGTGATCCCGACGTACAGCAGCCGGCGCTCCTCCTCGACACCCTCGGGGGTCTCGGCCAGGGAGATCGGCATGAGTCCCTCGCTCATGCCCGCGAGGAACACCGCGTCCCACTCGAGTCCCTTGGCCGAGTGCAGCGAGGCCAGCGTGACGCCCTCGACCGTCGGTGCGTGCTGGGAGGCCGCCCGCTCGGCGAGCTCGTCGACCAGCATCGGCAGCGTCGCCGGCGCGTCCTCCGGCGCGGCGGCGGCCAGGTCGTCCGCGAGCGCCACCAGCGCCTGCATGGCCTCCCAGCGCTCGCGCGCCGCGCCCCGGGCGTGGGGCGGCTCGGCGGACCAGCCGGCCGAGACGAGCACGTCGCGCACCTGCTCCGGCATCGGCTGGTCGGGGTCGGCGGAGCGTGCGGCACCCCGCAGCAGCACGATGGCGTCGCGGACGTCCTTGCGGGTGAAGAAGCGTTCGCCGCCGCGCACCTGATAGCTGACGCCGGCCTCGGACAGCGCCGACTCGAAGGAGGCCGACTGCGCGTTGGTGCGGTACAGCACGGCGATCTCGCTGGGCCGCACGCCGTCGGCGACGAGCCGCGCGGCCCGCGCGGCGATGCCGGCCGCCTCGGCCTCGTCGTCGTCATGGGTGGTGAAGGACACCGCCGGACCCGAGGGTCGCTGCGCCACGAGCTCCAGCGCCCCCGTGACCCGGCCGCGGCGCAGCAGGTCGTTGGCCAGGGAGACCACCTGCGGGGTGGAGCGGTAGTCCCGCACGAGCCTGACGACCTGGGCGTCGCGGTACGTGCGCGTGAAGTCGAGCAGGTAGTGCGGCGTCGCACCGGTGAACGAGTAGATGGTCTGCGACGGGTCGCCCACCACGCACAGCTCGCGCCGGTCCCCCAGCCACTGGTTCAGCAGGAAGTGCTGCAGCGGCGAGACGTCCTGGAACTCGTCGACGACGAAGTGGCGGTACTGCGAGCGCACCTGGTCGGCGACGTGCGGGTGCGAGCCGAGCATGTCGGCGAGCATCAGCAGCACGTCCTCGAAGTCGATGACCCCGCGCTCGGTCTTGACGTCCTCGTAGGCGCTGATGAGGCGCGCCACCGTCTGGTGGTCGTAGCCCGACGGCGGCGGTCGGTCGTCGGCCGCGGCGGCCCGCACGTAGTCCTCGGCGGTGACGAGCGACACCTTGGACCACTCGACCTCGCTGGACAGGTCGCGCACGGCGACGCGGTCGACGCTCGCCCCCACGCGCCGCGCGGCCTCGGCCACCGCCGGTGCCTTGTGCTCGAGGATCTGGGGCGGCGCGCCACCGACGATGCGCGGCCAGAAGTAGCCGAGCTGGCGCAGGGCGGCCGCGTGGAACGTGCGCGCCTGCACGCCGTGGGCACCCAGGTCGCGCAGGCGGGTGCGCATCTCCCCCGCCGCCCGGGCGGTGAAGGTCACGGCGAGCACCGACGTCGGCGGGTAGGCCCCGGTGCGCACGCCGTAGGCGATCCGGTGGGTGATCGCCCGGGTCTTGCCCGTGCCGGCGCCCGCGAGCACGCAGACGGGACCGGTCAGCGCGAGCGCCACATCGCGCTGCTCGGGGTCGAGGGCGTCCAGGATCGCGTCGGGATGAAGCGGGGCGCCCGGTGAGTTGGTCGTGAGGGACATCGTCTGCGATTGTCGCAGCCGATCCCGACACCGACCCCGGTTTCCCCAGGAGGACCACGATGACCCTCGCCCCGACGCTGCCCGAGCCCGGCACCATCACGATGTACTCCACGCCGTGGTGCGGCTACTGCCGGCGCCTGCGCACGCAGCTCGACTCCGAGGGCATCGGCTACACGGTGATCGACATCGAGGAGCAGCCCGAGACGGCCGCGTACGTCGAGCAGGTCAACGGCGGCAACCGCACCGTGCCGACGGTCGTCTACCCCGACGGGTCCGCCGCGACCAACCCGTCGCTGGCCGACGTGCGCTCCGCCCTGTCCTGATGCGTCCCGGAGCTGCCGGGTCACCAGGTGCCCGGCAGCTCCGCGCCGTACCACTCCTCGATGAGGGCCCGGGCGATCGAGTGCCGCCCGGGCAGCAGCAGCTCGCGGGAGGCGGCCGCGTCGTACAGCTCGTCGCGCGCGAACCAGCGCGCGTCGGTGACCTCCTCGTCGTCGGTGCGCACCTCGGTCCCGATCGCCCGCGCCCGGAAGCCGAGCATGAGCGAGGCCGGGAACGGCCAGGCCTGCGAGCCCCGGTAGACCACGTCGCCGGGCTCGGTGCCGACGACGACGCCGGACTCCTCGGCCACCTCGCGACGCACCGTGTCCTCCAGCGCCTCGCCCGCCTCGACGAAGCCGGCCAGCGTCGAGAACCGTCCCGCCGGCCACGTGGCCGCGTGCCCGAGCAGCAGCCGGTCGGCGTCGTCCACGACGGCCATGATGACCGCGGGGTCGGTGCGCGGATAGGTCTCGCGCTCGTCCACCGGGCAGTGGCGCGCCCAGCCGCCCTGGACCACGAGGGTCGGTGTGCCGCAGCGACCGCAGCGTCGGTGCGTGGCGTGCCAGCCCGCCAGGGCTACGGCCTCCACCGACAGGCCGTGCACCAGGACCGTCGCGTCGTCGTCCTCCGCCAGCGCCTCGGCCTGGCCGGACGTCAGCTCGCGCAGCCCCGACCACCCGTCGGCGCCCTCCGGCGGTGCGAGGTCCTCGTCGTCGGGCAGCAGCAGCGCCGCGTAGGACGCGCCGTGGTCCTCGCCGAGGTAGACCCAGGTCCCCTCGGGCAGCCCGCCCGGGGCGAGCAGCGCCGCGCGCGGCGACTCGTGGCCGACGACGGCGAGACGCTTGCGGTGCAGGACCAGCACCCGGGTGTCAGGTCCCCGCCGCAGCCGGTCGACGAGGTCGCTCTCGGAGCGCCGGTGCGCGGCGCGGTCGTGGCGGGTGCGGGAGAACGGCAGCTCCAGGGGGTTCACGCCTGCGACCGTACGCCAGGACACGCCAGCGGACGCACCGCTGCGGCGCCGGTACGGCCCATTACGGTGGGACCGTGCCCCGAAGTCCCCTCGCTCTCGCCGCGCTCGCCACGGCTGCCGTGCCCGGCCTCGACGCGCGGTCCGTGCACCCCGACGACGTGCCGGGCGACTACGACGTCGCCATCGTCACGACCGGGGACGGCGCGGAGTGGCTGGTCCGCGCACCGTCGACGACGCTCGCCGGCGCCGCCCTCGAGGCCGAGATCGAGCTGCTCGAGTCGCTGCACCTGTACGTCGAGGCGGGCGTGCTGCCCTTCACCGTGCCCCGCGTCGCCGGGTCGGCGCTGCTGCCCGAGGGCGGTCGCGCCGTCGTCCACCGGCGCCTGAGCGGCAGCCCCCTGGACGTCGCCGCGCTGCGCCCCGGGCCGGGGCTCGCCGCCGACCTGGGGCGCACGCTCGCCGCGGTGCACGAGCTGCCGGTGGCGGTCGTCGAGGCGTGCGGGCTGCCCTGCTACACCGCGGCCGAGTACCGCGAGCGCCGCCTGGTCGAGCTGGACGAGGCGGCCGCGACCCGGCGCGTGCCGACGCGGCTGCTGCGCCGGTGGGAGGCCGCGCTGGAGGACATCAGCCTGTGGCGGTTCCAGCCGGTCGTGGTGCACGGGGACCTCGCCCCCGACCAGGTGCTGGCCTCCGGGAACCGGGTGGGCAGCATCAGCGGATGGTCGGAGGCGCGGGTCGCCGACCCGGCCGACGATCTCGCCTGGCTGCTCGCCGCGGCGCCGCCGGAGTGCGTGGACGCGATCATGGAGGCCTACCGGCTGCGCCGGACCGAGCTGGCGGACCCTCGCCTCGTCGACCGCGCCCTGCTCGTGGGCGAGCTGGCCCTGGCCCGGTGGCTCATGCACGGGGTGCGCCGCGGCCTGCCGGACGTCGTGGCGGACGCGGAGTCGATGCTCGCCGACCTCGACGAGGCCACCCGCGAGGACACCCCCGCGTGAGGCGGAGGCGCAGGCTCGTTGTGGGTATGAAATCTGCAGGTCCTCAGCGGTGCCGACCTGCAGATTTCACGCCCACAACGGTCAGGAGAGGGCGACCAGGAGGGCGAGCACCACGGTGACGGGTGTCATCAGGAGCCGCTCGGGACGGCTGCGGGAGATGGCGTTGGGCACGATCGACAGCGCGAACCACCCGACGACCACCCACATCGCCACGCGGGCGACGCCGTCGGGCAGCACGTCGATCATGCCCGCGCGGTCCAGCGCGACGACGGAGACCGCCGCGTAGACCAGCACGGCGACCAGGCTGCCGACGCGGAGCCGCGCCGGGAGCACCCGGTGGCGGCCGCCCCAGACGAATGCACCCAGCGGGGCACCGCAGGCGACCAGCACCTGGAACAGAGCGAGCAGTGCCAGGACGACGACGAGACCCACGGCTGCGACCACGGGAGCAGCCTAGGAGCCGCGGACGAGAGCTTCCAGCCCGGCCTCGTCGAGCAGCTCGGCGGGCCGCACCGTCGTCCCGGAGGTGACGTAGACGAACGCCGCGCCGACCTTCTCGACGGGCAGCCCCGTCCAGCGCGACCACGCCAGCCGGTACGCGGCGAGCTGGACCTCCCGCTGGGCGCGGTCGGCGGGATCGGTGGGTTCGCGTCCCGTCTTCCAGTCCACGACGACGACGGCGGGCGGCTCGCCGGGTGCCGGCGGCGGTGCGTCGGGATCGACGAAGACGGCGTCCATGCGCGAGCGCACCATGACACCGGCGATGGGCGTCTCGACGTCCTGCTCGACGGCGACCGGGGTCCGCGCCGCCCAGGGCGTCTGCTCGAAGCGTCGGCGCAGCTCGTCCAGGGCGAGGTCCGTGGCGGTGTCCTGCTCGTCGGCACCGGGCAGGTCGTCGACGTCCACGAGGGAGGCCGCGGAGTAGAACTGCTCGACCCAGGCGTGGAACAGCGTCCCGCGGCGGGCGTGCACCGTGGGTTCGGCGGGCACGGGCCGGCGCAGCTGGCGCGCGAACTCGTCCCGGTCGCGGGACAGGCGCACCAGCCCGGAGGCCGAGACGTGCGCGGGCATCTCGACGGTGGGCTCGTCGTGCTCGGCCTGCTCGGCGAGCAGGATCCGGGACAGCTCGACGAGGTCGTGCCCGGCGTCGTCGCGCAGCGCGCCGTCGTCCGGCACCGCGCCCTGCCGGGCCGCCTCGGTGACGCGGGCGGCGGTGGCACGCAGGACGTCGCGCGGGGAGACCTCCGGACCTGCGGTGTCCCGCGGCGCCGGCCACACGCCGGACCGCTCGAGGTCGTCCCGGGGGTTGCCGTCCGTGGCGTCGGGCAGCGCGTGCCAGCCGCTGGTGTCGACGAGGCCCTCGGCGGCGAGCTCGACCAGGAACGGCGAGACCCGACGCGGCCGGGACCCCGTCCCCCACCAGTGCGCGGTGCAGAAGAGCTCGCGGCGGGCCCGGGTGAAGGCGACGTAGGCGAGCCGGCGCTCCTCGGCGAGCTGGTGGGCCCCGCAGTCCAGGACGAACTCGTCCCGGCGGGCGACGAGGTCCTTGGTGTCTTCCGCCTCGTCGAGGCGGAAGACGGGCAGGTCGTCCGCGTCGCCGCGCAGCGGGTAGGGCAGCTCGCCGAGGCCCGTGAGCCAGCCGGAGTCGGTGCGACCCTTCGACGTCTCGGCGATGGTCGGGAAGACGCCGTCGACCAGTCCGGGCACCGCCACGACGTCCCACTCCAGGCCCTTGGCGGCGTGCGCGGTGATGATCTGCACCGCGTCGGGGTCGGGTTCTCGCACGGGCATGTCCAGTCCGCGCTCCTGGTCGTCGGCGACGCCGAGCCAGGCCAGGAACGCGCCCAGCGTCGCCACGTCGGCGGACTGAGCGAACCCGGCGGCGACGTCGCGGAACGCGTCCAGGTGCTCGCGGCCCCGACGGCTCACCCCTTCGGCGGCGGTCGCACCGCCGGTGGCGACCAGCCCGTCGGCGAGGATCTCCGCCGTGGCGACCTCGACGTCGAGCCCGAGCGCCCGCTCGGCGACGACGACCAGCTCGGGCAGGGACAGGTACGTCAGGGAGCGCAGCCCGCGCAGCAGCCGGGAGAGCGCGGCCAGCCGGGCATGCCCGTCGGGGGTGAGCACGCGGCCGTCCCGGGCGGCCCGGCCGGGCTCGGGCAGGTCGTCCAGGGCGTCGACGAGGGAGCGGTGGTCGACGACGTCGCCCTCCACGACCGTGGGGTCGTCCGCCTCCGGGCCGTCGGGCCCCTCGGGTGCTGCGTCGGTGCGCGACGGGGAGGGCCGCGGGGCGTCGCGGCGCGCCAGGTCGGCGGCCCAGGATCCCAGCGCGTGCAGGTCGGCGGCCCCGAGGTTCACGCGCGGCCCGGTCAGCAGACGCAGCAGCGAGTCGCCCCGCGAGGGGTCGTGGACGGCTTCCAGCAGCGCGACGACGTCGACCACCTCGGGCGTGCTCAGCAGGCCGCCGAGGCCGACCACCTCCACGGGCAGCCCGCGCCGGCGCAGCGCCGTCTCCAGGGCCGGGAACTGCGACCGCACGCGGCACAGCACCGCGGCGGTGACCCGGTCGGAGTCGTCCGGGCGGCTCGACCGACGCCAGCGGGCGGCCACGAAGTCCGCGACGGCCTCGGCCTCCTCCTCCAGGGTGGCGGCCACGTGGGCGGTGACGGACCCCGTGCCGGCGCCGGGGCGCAGGTCCAGCGGGGGCACCCGGACAGCACCGGCGCCGTTCTCCTCGCGCAACGGGCGGGACGCCACGTTGGCGGCCTGCAGGACGGCGGCGTCGTTCCGCCACGACGTGCTCAGGTAGCGCACCGCGGCCGTGCCGCCGTCGGCGTGCCGGAACCGGTCGGGGAACCGCGACAGACCGGACGCGGAGGCCCCGCGCCAGCCGTAGATGGACTGGTGCGGGTCTCCCACGGCGGTCACGGGGTGCCCCCCGCCGAACAGGCCGGCGAGCAGCTCGACCTGCGCGTGGGAGGTGTCCTGGTACTCGTCGAGCAGCACGACGCGGTAGCGCGCGCGTTCGGCCGCGCCGACCGCGGGCACGGTGCGCGCGAGCTCGGCGGCGAACGCCACCTGGTCGCCGAAGTCGAGTGAGTCGGTGTGGCGCTTGCGACGCCGGTACTCGGCGACGAGGTCGAGCAGGCGGGCCCGTTCGGCCACCGAGCCGATGAGCGCCTCGACCTCCTTGGTGCGCTGCCGCTGGCGCGGACCGAGCGGCAGGTTCTCGAGACGCTCGACGACGTCCTCGAGCGCCGCGCGGGCCTCGTCGACGTCGCGCAGGTGCTCCCCCAGCGCCCCGGACAGCGACAGCACGGCCCCGACCACGGTGCTGACCGCCTTCTCGGTGCCCAGGTCGCCGTCCCAGGACTCGACGATCTCCGCCGCGAGCTGCCACTGGTTCGCCTCGCCGAGCAGCCGCGACCCGGGCTCGACGCCGAGGCGCAGCCCGTGGTCGCCCACCAGGGAGGCGGCGTACGCGTGATACGTGGCGACGGTCGGGCGGGCCAGCAGGTCCAGGTCGGACGACGACCCGCCCCGCGCCCGCGCGAGCTGCCCCAGACGGGACTGCACCCGCGCGGACAGCTCGCCGGCCGCCTTGCGGGTGAAGGTCAGGCCCAGCACCTCCTCGGGCTCGACCAGCTCGTTGGCCAGGAGCCACACGACGCGGGCCGCCATCGTCTCGGTCTTGCCCGACCCGGCGCCGGCCACGACCAGCACCGGCTCCAGCGGCGCCTCGATGACGGCCACCTGCTCGTCGGTGGGGGCGGGACGCCCGAGCAGCCCGGCGATGTCCCGGGCCGACAGCCGCGGCGCCGCGGGCTGCGCGTCCTCGTCGTCCGGGCCGGCCAGCGCGGGGAAGCCGAGCTGCGCGCTACGGTCCTGCTCCGGCAGGGCGGACCAGGCGGCGTCGTCGAGCAGCAGCTCCTCGTCGTGGCGCGGCCGACCGGCGTCCGGCGTCGTCACGAGATCACGCTCCGTCCCTCGGTCTGCACGGGGCAGCTGCGCCGCACGGGGCACATGGTGCACAGGTCGTTCTCCCGGGCGGTGAACGCCGAGGCGGCCATGGTGTCGGCCGCCTGCTCGACGAGCGCACGCGCCCAGCTCGACCCGTCGGGCTCGACCTCCAGGGCCGGCTGGGTGCGCAGGGTGGCACCGCGGGCGCCGTTGGCGACGTAGACGAGCCGCGCCCCCGCGCTCCGGACGCCGTCGGGGAGGTCCAGGGCACCGGACTCGACGGCGAGCTGGTACGCGCCGAGCTGCGGGTTCTCCGCCGCCTTCGCCTGCGCGGGCATCGACCGGCCGGTCTTCAGGTCGGCGACGACCACGCCGTCGTCGTCGGGCTCGACCCGGTCGATCTTGCCGCGCAGGCGCGCACGGCCGACCGTCAGGTCGAACGCGGGCTCGACGAGCAGGGGCTCACCGTGCTCGGCGGTGTAGGCCGCCAGCCGCTCGATCATGGCCTCGGCGCGGCGCCGGAGCTGGCGGGTGGGCCATCCCTCGGACAGCGCGAGCTCGGGCCAGCGGCGGTCCAGCTCGGCGCGCAGCACCGACAGCGACGCGGCGGGGTGCTCCTCGGCGATGCTGTGCACCAGCGTGCCGAGGCTCTGGTGCGTGGCGTCGGGCGCGGTGCCCCCCGCGGACTCGAAGGCCCAGCGCAGCGCGCAGGAGTCCACCGTGTCGACCTTGGAGGGCGAGACGGTCACCTCGTCCTCGGGTCCCCACAGGGGCGCGTCGCTGGAGGCGTGCGCGACGCCGTACCAGGTCCGCGGGTCGGCCTCGGCGATCCCCGCCTCCGCCAGCCGGGCCAGCAGCGCGGCCGCCGTCCCGGCGGCGGTGTCCGCGTCAGCGGCGCCCCCGTCGGCACCCGCGCCGGCGCCGGTACCCGCGTGGGCGTCGGCGGCGGGGGGCTCCTCGCCCGTGTCGTCCCCCGCGGCGAGGCGTGCCGTGGCGGCCCGGACCAGCTCCGCCCGCGCGGCCGCGACGATGCCGCGCAGGTCCAGCGGCGGACCGACGCCGACGCGACGCGGGTCGGTACCCTCGCCGTCGTCGCCGCGGGGGTCGACGAGGTCGCAGAACACCGAGGGGCTGTCCTCGGCGTCCTCGACGGCCGTGACGAGCAGACGGCGGCGGGCCCGCGAGGTGGCGACGGCGAAGGCGCGCAGCTCGTCGGCGAGCACCTGGGCCCGCGCCTCCTTGCCCACGCCGTGGGCGTCCGCGGACCGGCCGGCGAGCAGCTCCACCAGCGCCTGCGAGCCGAGCAGGGAGTCGCGCAGCCGCAGGTCGGGCCACACACCGTCCTGGACGCCGGCGACCACGACGACGTCCCACTCCCGGCCCGCGGCCCCGGCCGGTGTCAACGCCTCGACCGACCGGGTCCCGGTCGCCGAGGCCGCGAGCGAGTCGGCCGGGAGGTCCTGGGAGGCGAGGTAGTCGACGAACGCTCCGACCGGCGCCCCGGGCATGCGCTCGACGTACGTCTCAGCCGCGCGGAACAGCGCGAGCGCGGCGTCCAGGTCCCGGTCGGCCCGCACACCGGCCGGACCGCCCGCGAGCGCCAGGTCGCGCCAGCGGTCCGCGAGGCCCGTGGCGGCCCACACGGCCCAGAGCACGGTCTGGGCGGTCGCCCCCTCGACGGCGGCGGCGTCCCGGCCCGCGGCGAGCACCCGCGCCACGGCGAGGGGCCCGCGACGCACGACGGCCGGCAGGGTCGCCGCACGGTCCGGGTCGCCGAGCACCTCGACCAGCAGCGCGTCCGACGAGCGACCGCCCCCGCCCGAGAGCTCCTCGGCCCGCAGCGCACGACGCAGCCTCCGCAGCGCGACGACGTCCAGACCGCCGACCGGTGAGGTGAGCAGCAGCGCCGCGGTCTCCGGGTCGAGCAGGGGCGGCGGTTCCGAGGAGCCCTCGGCCAGGATCCGGTCCAGGGGTCCCGGTCCGGCGCAGACCCGCAGGGCGGCGAGCAGCGGCACGACGGCGGGCTCGTCGCGCAGCGGGACGTCCGACCCGAGCAGGGCCACCGGCACCGAGGCCGCGACGAGGTCGCGCCGCAGGGAGGCGAGCCGGTCGCCGCTGCGGGCCACCACGGCCATGCGCTCCCAGGGGGTGCCGTGCAGCAGGTGCTCCGCCCGGAGCTCACGGGCGATGTACGCGGCCTCCTGGGCGGTGCCGGCGAGCACGGCGACGTCGGCCCGTGCGTCGTCGTCCGGCCGGTCGTCGCCGTCCTCCGCTCGGGTGTCGCCGTCGTCCGGCCGGGCGGCCGCGCCGCGGTGCAGGGCGCCCGAGACGGTCGCGACGCGGGACGTGACCGCACGGGTGACGTCGCGCAGCCGCTCGGGCTGACGCCACGCGGTCCCCAGGACGACGGTGCGCGCGTCGAAGGCCCCGACCTCGCCCCGGCGCGCGGCGGCACGGCCGACCAGCCCGGGCACGGCACCCCGGAAGCCCTGCACCGCGATGTCCGGGTCGGCGAGGAGCGCGAGCCGGGCACCGTCGTCGTGCAGCACGCCGAGCAGCCGCGCGGTGGCCACCGTGGCCTCCTGGTAGTCGTCGACCACGACGAGGTCCCAGCGCGGCGCGGGGGTGTCGGGGAGCTCGTCGCGCCAGGTGGCCAGCGCGTGCGCCGCCTCGTCGACGACGACGGCCGGGTCGTAGCGCTCCCCGGCGTCCGGGGTGCCGAGGCGCAGCGCCATGACGTCCAGGTACTCCTCGTACAGGCGCGCCCCGAGCTCCCACTCGGGGCGCTCGTGGCGGCGGCCCAGCGCGGCGAGGTCGGCGGGGGCGAGCCCCCGCTCGGCCGCCCGCATCAGCAGGTCGCGCAGCTCCTGGCGCAGCCCGCGCAGGCCCAGCGACTCCTCGGGCAGCCCGTCGGGCAGCGGCAGCGGGGTCCCCTCCCCCGCGAGCCGACCCTCCAGGAGCTCGGCGAGCACGAGGTCCTGCTCGGGCCCCGAGACCAGGGTGGGCGCCGGTTCGCCCAACGCCCCGGCCCGGGTGCGCAGCACCGAGAACGCCGCCGACGCCGCGGTGCGCACCATCGGCGCACCGATCGTCCGGTCCGCACCGGCGGCCACCTCGTCGCGCAGGCGTGCCGCCGAACGCCGGGTCGCGGCGAGCACCAGGACGCGGGCCGGGTCCAGTCCGTCGCGGATCGCCTGCACGGCGATCTCGCGCGCGACCGTCGTCCGGCCCGTGCCCGGTGCGCCCACGACGAGGCAGGCGGGCGCCGTGAGCGCCTCGGCGACCGCGGCCTCCTGCGTCTCGTCCAGCACCACCGCGGCCCCGGCGTCCTGCGCGGGGGCCGGCGGCACCAGGCGGACCGCGGCACGGGCAGCGCCGGTCGGGGAGCCGGGCGAGGGGGCGGTGGCTGTCACGGGGACGATTCGACCACGACCCTCCGACACCCCGGCGGCGTTCACCCTGCGCGGACGGCGCCGCCGACCCACCCCCCGGGTGCATAGGATCAGGTCAGCCAGATCCACCCGGCGTCGCAGGCGCGACGCCGATCGCGAAGGAGACATTGTGGAGATCACGATCGGTGTGCAGAACCTGAACCGCGAGCTGGTGGTGGAGACCGACCAGAAGCCCGAGGAGGTCGCCGAGGCGGTCCGCGCGGCGCTCGAGGGCGGCAAGCCCTTCGAGGTCAAGGACACCAAGGGGCGCCAGATCATCGTGCCGTCGTCCGTGCTCGGCTACGTGGAGATCGGCAGCGGCGAGCAGCGCCCGGTCGGGTTCGGCTCGCTCTGACGCCGCGGACCGCCTCCGGCGACGCGGCCGGGACGACGGCGGGACGGCGGCCGTCCCGCCGTCGTCGTCCCGCTAGGCCGCGAGTCGGAGCCGGTCCATGCGCCGCGTGTGCTCGGCGGTGAGCCGCGCGACGAGCCACGTGCGCGCGCCGTCGGGCTCGACCTCGTCGGCGCCGTGGGCCCCGGGGGCCCGTGCGGCCAGCTCGTCGAGACCCGGGTGCTGGTCCAGCAGCACCGTCACCAGGCTCAGCGCCTCGCCCACCACACGCCGCCCCCACAGGGCCAGGCGCGAGGCCAGCACCTCGTCGCCGGCCCCGAGACGGCCCAGCACCTCGATGGCCTCGGCGTCGGCCCCCGCCTCCGCGCCCGCTGCCGGACCGGGTGCGGGCCGGTCGAGCACCTCGCGCAGCTTCTTGCCGACGGGGTCCTCCACGCCGGCCGCCAGGGCGCGGCAGAAGTCCTGGGCGACCCCGTGCCCGAGGACGCCCTTGAGCACGCCCTCGGCCCAGTCGTCGGTGCGGGTCCGGGTGTCGAACTCGGTCAGCGCGTCGGCGAAGGGGGCCATGACCTCGGCCGCCGAGCCCTCGACCACGGCCAGGACGGCCCGCTCGCGGTCGAGCGCACGGTCGGCGCCGTCGGCGAGCGCCTGGCGGACGGCCAGGTCGGGAGCGTCCACCGACCGGGTGGCGAGCAGCCCGAACTCGGCCAGCTCGGAGTAGGCGGCGAAACCCACCAGGTCGACGACGGCGGCGGGCACGGCGGAAGGGCGCTGGCTGCTCACCGGACCAGGATAGGTGTCCCCGTGTCGAACGCCTCACCCGCCGACGGGGCGCGTCCGATACCATGGCCGAGTACCTCGGTTGCCCGGTCGTCTCGATGCTGACCTGACGCGCACACCGCGCGACGTACTTCCGCGATCGGCTGCCGACCACTCCGGCGCAGCGTGCGATCCGCGGCCCGACCGCGAGGTCCGTCGCGCCGACGACATGTGAAGGCACCAGTGACCACAGACACCACCGCCGAGAACGCCGCCACGGCGCCCGGCACCAACGAGCCCGACTACTCCACCCCGGCGGCGATCCAGGCGCAGGACGTCAGCTTCGCCGACTTCGGGGTCCGCACCGAGATCGTCGAGGCCCTGCGGGACACCGGCATCACCCACCCGTTCCCCATCCAGGCCATGACCCTGCCGGTCGCGCTCCAGGCGCACGACATCATCGGCCAGGCCAAGACCGGTACCGGCAAGACCCTCGGGTTCGGCGTGCCGCTGCTGCACCGCGTCGCCGCCCCGGGCGAGCCCGAGTACGACCTGCTGCCGGCCCCGGGCAAGCCGCAGGCGATCGTCGTCGCCCCCACCCGCGAGCTCGCCGTCCAGGTCGCCAAGGACCTCGAGTCGGCCTCGACGCGCCGCTCGGTCCGCATCGTCCAGATCTACGGCGGTCGCGCCTACGAGCCGCAGATCGAGACCCTGAACAACGGCGTCGAGGTCGTCGTCGGCACGCCGGGGCGCATCGTCGACCTGATGAACCAGGGCCACCTGAACCTGTCCCGCGCCGCCACCGTCGTCCTCGACGAGGCCGACGAGATGCTCGACCTCGGGTTCCTGCCCGACGTCGAGAAGATCCTGGCGCGCACCCCCGCCGTGCGGCACACGATGCTGTTCTCGGCGACCATGCCCGGCCCCGTGGTCTCCATGGCCCGCCGGTACATGAAGCAGCCGACGCACATCCGCGCGGCCGACCCGGACGACGACGGCGCGACGGTGAAGAACACCCGCCAGGTCGTCTACCGCGCGCACGCGCTGGACAAGGTCGAGGTCCTGGCCCGGATCCTGCAGTCCGAGGGCCGCGGCCGCACCATCGTCTTCACCCGGACCAAGCGCACCGCCGCGAAGGTCTCCGACGAGCTGCGCACGCGCGGGTTCGCCGCCGGCGCCATCCACGGCGACCTCGGCCAGGGGGCCCGCGAGCAGGCGCTGCGTGCGCTGCGCCACGGCAACATCGACGTGCTGGTGGCCACCGACGTCGCCGCCCGCGGCATCGACGTCACCGACGTCACGCACGTGATCAACTACCAGTGCCCCGAGGACGAGCGCACCTACCTGCACCGCATCGGCCGCACCGGCCGTGCCGGCAACAAGGGCACCGCGATCACGTTCGTCGACTGGGACGACGTGCCCCGCTGGCAGCTCATCAACAAGGCGCTCGACCTCGGCTTCCCCGAGCCCGTCGAGACCTACTCCTCCTCGCCGCACCTGTACACCGACCTCTCGATCCCCGAGGGCACCAAGGGCCGGCTGCCGAAGGAGAAGCGCCAGCTCGGCGGCCTGGAGGCCGAGGAGCTCGAGGACCTCGGCGAGACCGGCAAGCGCTCGGGCGGCCAGGACCGTCAGGGCGGTCGCGGTAGTCAGGGTCGTGGCAGCCAGGGCGGCCAGGGCGGTCGCGGCGGCTCCCGTGGCGGCGGCGGACGGTCCCGCGGCGGCCGCGGCGGCCAGGGCCAGCGGTCCGACGGCGCAGCCCGTCCGGAGCAGTCCGGCCCCGCCGGCCAGGGCTCCGACCAGGCCGCGAACGGCGAGGGCGGTCAGCGCCGTCGTCGCCGTCGTCGTCGCCGCAGCGGTGCCGGCGAGGGCCAGGGCGGCAGCACGCCGTCGGCCACGACCGACTGACGAGCCACCCATGCGCCCGGCCGACGGCCGGGCGGACCGGTTCCCGGAGGGCGGGGCCGCGGTACTCCCGCGGCCCCGCCCTCCGTCGTCCGCCGGTCGTACGGTGAGGGCATGCAGCTCACGTTCACCGCGCCCCTGTGGCAGTGGGACGCGCGCCAGGACGACGCCTGGTGGTTCGTGACGGTCCCGCCCGACGAGTCCGACCTGCTCGCCGAGGTGCCCCTGCCGCCCCGCGGCTTCGGGTCGATCCGCGTGCAGGTCACGGTGGGCGCCACGACGTGGCGCACCTCCGTGTTCCCCTCGAAGGAGCAGTCCGGCTACGTCCTGCCGATGAAGAAGGCCGTGCGACGCGCCGAGGGACTCGCCCCCGGGGAGCCGGTCGAGGTCACGCTGACACCGGTCGACCTCTGACGCGCCCGTCCGTGCCGCCCGGGTCCGGCCCGTCCGGGTCCGGCCCGTCACGCGGTGGCGATGAACTCCATGACGGCGTCCGCGATCTGCTGGACGGCGATGGCGGCCAGCAGGATGCCGGCGATCCGCGTGATGAGGGTGACCCCGGAGTCCTTGAGCACACGGTGCAGCACCTCGGCGAACCGCATGGCCAGGTAGAGCGAGACGTGCACGAGCACGATGGCCAGCGCGATCGCGACCACCGACGGGACCCAGTCGTCCTCGGTGTTCGCCTGCTGGACGAAGACCATCGTCGCCACGATCGCGCCCGGCCCGGCGAGCAGCGGCGTCCCCAGCGGCACCAGCGCGACGTTCGCCCCCGGGGTCGCCGCCGTCGCCTCACCGTTCTCGAAGTGCCCGGTCAGCAGCTGCATCGCCACGATGAGCAGCAGCAGACCGCCGGACGCCTGCAGGGCGGCCAGCGAGATGCCCATGTACGACAGCAGCTGCTGGCCGAACAGCGCGAAGGTCACGATCACGCCGAACGCGACCGTCACGGCCTGCAGCGCCGCCCGGCTGCGCTGCTTGGCCCCCATGGTGGAGGTCAGCGCCAGGAACACCGGGATGGTGCCGGGCGGGTCCATGATCACCCACAGCGTGACGAACGCCTGGGTGAAGAGGGTCAGCTCGATCACCTGGTCCACGGGCGCAGCACCTCCAGCGTTCCTCGCTCCTCGATCTCGGCCAGCACCGCGGGGTCGGTCCGGTGCTCACCGAGCCGGTTCTGCTTGCCCGCCCCGTGGTAGTCGCTCGACCCGGTGACGAGCAGCCCCAGCTCCTGCGCGAGGCCGCGCATCCGGGCGCGGTCGGGGTCCGTGTGGTCGCGGTGGTCGGCCTCCAGACCGGCCAGCCCGGCCTGCGTCAGCTCGGCGATCGTGTCCTCCGTGACGACCCGTCCCCGGGTCCCGGCGCGGGGGTGCGCCATCACGGGCACACCACCGGCGGCGAGCACCCCACGCACGGCGTCGGCGGTGTCCGGCGCGTAGTGCGGCACGTAGTAGGGGGCGCCGGGGTGCAGCATCGTCGCGAAGGCCTCGTCGCGGTGCGCGACCACGCCCGCCGCGACGAGGGCGTCGGCCAGGTGCGGACGCCCCACCGTGGCCCCGTCGTGGGTCTGCGCCACGACGTCGTCCCACGTCAGCGGGAAGTCCTCGGCCAGCCGCTCGGCCATGCGCCGGGCACGCTGCACGCGGTCGTGACGCGTCCGTTCCAGCTCGGACCGGAGCGTGGGGTGCTGCGGGTCGTGCAGGTAGGCCAGCAGGTGGACGCTGATGCCGCCGGACGGCGTGTGCGCACGCGTCGAGATCTCGACGCCGCGCACCAGCGCCACGCGCGTGTCCGGCACCGCGGCGGCCGCCTCGTCCCAGCCGACGGTGGTGTCGTGGTCGGTGAGGGCGACGACGGTCACGCCGGCCGCGGCCGCGGCCTCCATGACACCTCGTGGCGTGTCCGTGCCGTCCGAGGCGCAGGAGTGGGTATGGAGGTCGATCACCCGCCAAGTGTAGGGACGCGCCGCCATGCCCTCACACGCTCTCCACGCGCTCCTCGGACCACCGGCGCACCGGCGGAGGAGGATGGAGAGCGTGACTGTTCCGCTGATGTCCCGCACCGACACGCCGACGCCGACCCAGCAGGTCGGCGTCGTGCTCGTGCACGGCATGCGCCAGGACGCCTCGGCCTGGCGGGACCAGGTGGCGCACCTCGAGGACCTCGGCCACGCCGCTGTCCCGGTCGATCTGCCCGGGCACGGCCGCCACATGGCCGAGCGCTTCTCCTTCCGGCGTGCCTGGGAGCACCTGGACGACGCCGTGGCCTCGTTCCCGCAGGGCACCCCGGTGGTGCTGGTCGGCCAGTCGCTGGGCGGCTACGTGTCGCTGGGCTGGGCCGCCGACCGCGCGCACGACGTCACGCGGCCGCTGCTCGGTGTCGTGGCCTCCGGGTGCAGCACCGAGCCGCGCGGCAAGCCCGTCCGGCTGTACCGGGACGTGGCCGACGGCGTCGCCCGGGCCGGGCAGGCCCTCCGCCGTCGGCTGCCCGGGCCCGTCCCGACGACGGACGACCGGCCCGGATGGGACCTCGTCACCGACGCGCTCGGCGAGCTGGCCGGCCGGTCGGCACTGGCGGACCTCGGGACGATGACGGTGCCGGTGTGGCTCGTCAACGGCTCGCGGTGCCATCTGCGCTGGCAGGAGCAGCGCTTCGCGCGGGCGGCCGACCGGGGGGCGCTCGTCGTCGTCCCCGGGATCGGACACGACGTACATCTCGATGCACCCGATGAGTACAACCGGGTGCTGAGCCGCGCCCTGGCCGACTTCGCACGCCGGTGACCCCGGCGGACCGCGCGGGCGGCACCCGGGTGCGGCGAGGTGCGAGACTGGCACCATGAGCGACACCACCCCGGTCGACCGGCCCGCGGACGAGCAGATCACCGAGCGCGGGAGCAACCGGTCCCAGCGCCCGACCTCGGACGCCTTCAAGCAGTTCATCACCTCGCAGTGGGGTCCGCGGCAGGACCTCGGCGTCACGCCCGGCCGCGCCGCGCCGTACACCGCGGCCCGCCGCGCGCGCCTCTCCGCGCGCTTCCCCGGCACCCGCCTCGTCCTGCCGGCCGGGCCGCTGAAGCAGCGCTCGAACGACACCGACTACCGGTTCCGGCCGCACTCGGCGTTCGCGCACCTGACCGGGTTCGGCACCGACCAGGAGCCGGACGCCGTGCTCGTGCTGCACCCCACCGCCGAGGGCGAGGGCGACGGCGGGTCGCACCACCACGCCGTGCTGTACGTGCGCCCCCTGGCCCCGCGTGACACCGAGGAGTTCTACGCCGACGCCCGCTACGGCGAGTTCTGGGTGGGCGCCCGACCCACCCTCGACGACGTCACCACCGCCACCGGCGTCGAGGCGCGGCACGTCGACGAGCTGCGCGAGGCCCTGGCCAAGGACGTCGGCGCCGACGGCGTGCAGGTCCTCGTGATCGCGGAGGCCGACGACGAGATCACCGCCGTCATCGAGGCGATCCGCACCGAGGCCGGCACCGAGGAGTCCGCCTCCGACGACGCGCTGGCCGAGGCGGCCTCCGAGCTGCGCCTGGTCAAGGACGAGCTCGAGATCGAGCTCGTGCGCGAGGCCGTGGACCGCACGATCGACGGGTTCGCGGAGGTCGTCCGCGCCCTGCCGCGCGCCGCCGAGCACCGCCGGGGCGAGCGCGTCATCGAGACCACCTTCGACGCGCACGCCCGGCTCGAGGGCAACACGGTCGGCTACGAGACCATCGCCGCGGCCGGCGAGCACGCCACCACGCTGCACTGGATCACCAACGACGGCGTCGTGCGCTCGGGCGAGATGGTGCTGCTCGACGCCGGTGTCGAGATCGACGAGCTGTACACCGCCGACGTCACGCGCACGCTGCCCGTGGACGGCGAGTACACCGACGTCCAGCGCCGCATCTACACCGCCGTGCTCGACGCCGCGGACGCCGCGTTCGCCGTGGCGAAGCCCGGGGCGAAGTTCCGCGACATCCACGCCGCCGCGATGGAGGTCATCGCCGCCCGGCTCGAGGAGTGGGGGCTGCTGCCGGTGAGCGCCGAGGAGTCCCTGTCCCCCGAGGGCCAGCAGCACCGCCGCTGGATGGTGCACGGGACCTCGCACCACCTGGGTCTCGACGTGCACGACTGCGCCCAGGCCCGCCGCGAGATGTACCTGGACGGCGTGCTCGAGCCGGGGATGGTGTTCACCATCGAGCCGGGGCTCTACTTCAAGGCCGACGACCTGGCCGTACCCGAGGAGTACCGCGGCATCGGGGTACGCATCGAGGACGACGTCCTGGTCACCGCCGACGGCAACGAGAACCTCTCCGCGGCGCTCCCCCGGCGCCCCGAGGACGTCGAGGCCTGGATGGCGCGCGTGCGCGCCTGAGCATCCAGCAGCTGCGCTGCGCCAGACGCCCAGCGCCCAGCGCCCAGCGCCGCTTCAGTGCGGCACAGAGCGGCCGGTTCGGCACACCTGAGTACCGAACCGGCCGCTCTCTGCCGGTGCGACGTCGCGGCAGTCCGTCTAGGTCAGCGGCGGTGGCAGCAGCGGGTCGACGCGGCAGGACCGGAGCACTTCCGCCGGGAAGCGGTCCGCGATCCGCTGCAGCACGCCGGGCTCGCCCGGCCGCGGGCGGGCGTCCGCAGCCCGCACCCGCACGGGGACCACACCGGCGTCCAGCAGCGCTTCGGCACGGTCCTTCTCCCGAAGCAGTTCCGTCGCCCCGTCGTGCCCGGGTCCCAGGGCGCCGTCGACGTACTTGACCCGGCCGTCGAACTCGGCGTAGACGCCGTGCTCCGGCCATCCCAGGTCACAGTGGTACAGCCCGCGACGAGTCCTCACGGGCGCCTGGGTCACCGGCCGTGGCAGCCCCGCCCGCAGGCAGACGTACCGGAGCCAGCTCTCCCAGGCGGAGTCCGCGCCGGCGTCGGCATGCTCGAGCACCCATGCCGCCCGCCGCCGTCCGTTGCGGCGGGCCACGCGGGCGAGCACGTCGGCCGCCGCGACGGGGTCCAGCGCGGGCGACAGGCGGAGCGCCGAGTCCGCGACGACGAGAGCCTCCATCGGGTGCAGTGTCAGCGCGCAGTCGACGACCGTCCGGGCGAGCGTCGTCACCGGCAGGCCGTCCACCTTCGAACGCTGCGAGGACGGCACGTCGCCGACGTGCCGTCGCAGGTCGCCGGCCGAGCGACTCGACGGCCTGTACCGCTGCCACAGGTGGGTGTGCGCGGGGGTCGTCCACAACGTGCAGCCCCACAGCAGGGCCGCCGTCGTGTGGCCGAAGACGTGGTCGGCCCGCAACTGGCGGTGCACGGCCAGGACGAGATCCCGCGCTCGCTGCCGGGCAGCCTCGAACGTGTCGTCCTCGCTCGACTCTCGCCGCCCGAGATAGGCACCGCTACGGATCCGCTCGACCCGCCCGGCGGCGACCGCCCGATGGAGTTTCTTCCGGTCGGTCTCGCGTGCCAGCACCAGCTGTCCGGGGATCACCATGTCCACGATCCTGTCGCCGGTGGCCGGCTCATGGCGACGCCGACGGCCGTCGGCGGTGGACAACGGCGGCCGTACACGGCCTGGGGACGAACCGTCAGCCGATCAGGTCGGCACGTCGCGGCCGGTTCGGCAAGAGTGCATGCCGAACCGGCCGCTCTCTGCCGAACCGGCAGGTGACGGCGCGGACAGAAGAGCGGGCGGCGGTACGGTCAGGCGCAGAACGCGCGCTCAGCGCTCCGGCGGCGGCGCGTACGGGTCGTCGGGGTCCGAGGACGGCGGCGGAGCCGTCGGCGTGGAGGTCGACGACGGCGGCTCCGCGCCCTGCGGCGGCACCGCGGGCGGCCGCTCGTCGGGGCCCGGCTGCGGCTGCGAGGGCCCCTCGCCGCCCGCGACGGCCGACGTCGACGATCGCGACCCGCCCGGGGTCGTGGCCGGACCCGGTTCCCCGCCGGGCCGCATCGCGCCGTAGCGCGGGGCGCCGTCGGGCATCGTCCATCGCGGGTCCGGGGCCGACGGGGCCGCGGGCTCGGCCGGCCGCTCCCGGCGCCGGGGCTTGCCCAGCCCGCCCGGTGCGTTCTGCAGCATGGTCCGCGCCTCGGCCGCGTGCTCGGTGGCGCACAGCAGGGCGTACGTGGACGCCACGATCTGCGACTGCGACGTGAAGTCCCGCCGCCCGCCGGTGAAGGCGTAGGAGAGCACCGAGAACATCAGCCCGAACCCGGCGCCGAGCGCCAGCGCGACGAGCAGCACGCTGGTCTCGCCCGCGGCGAAGAACATCAGGAGCAGGCCCACGAAGAATCCGAACCATGCGCCGGACAGGGCGCCGGCCAGCGCCACCCGGCCGTACGTCAGCCGTCCGGTGACGCGCTCGACCATCCGCAGGTCGGTGCCCACGATGGTGACGTGCTGGACGGGGAACTTCTCGTCCGAGAGGTAGTCGACGGCCTTCTGCGCCTCGAGGTACGAGTCGTAGGCGGCGACCTCGTCCCCCTGAGGCGGCGTGGGGACCCGAGGCAGGGGATTCGAACGGCTCATGCTCATTCGCCCAGTATTTCGCACCCGGAGGCCAGGGGCCACACCGTCGGCTCCCCGATGCCCGCGCGGCCCCGTGGGGACGGTTCGACCCCTGGCCGCGGACACCTAGGATCGTCCCATGAGCACCACCGATCTCGAGGCCCGCGTCCGCGACGCCCTGTCCGGGGTCGTCGACCCGGAGATCCGCCGCCCCCTGACCGAGCTGGACATGATCCGCTCGATCGAGGTCGAGGCCGCGCAGGACCCCGCGGACGGCGCCCACGTCACCGTGGGGGTGGACCTCACGATCGCCGGGTGCCCGATGAAGAACACGCTCGTCACCGACGTGACGGCGGCGACCCGCGCGGTCGAGGGCGTCGGCCGGGTCGACGTCGACCTGGGCGTCATGACCCCCGAGCAGCGCCAGTCCCTGCGCTCGCGCCTGCGGGGCGGCAGCGGGGACCCGAGCATCCCGTTCGCGCAGCCGGACAGCCTGACGAAGGTCTACGCGGTGGCCTCGGGCAAGGGCGGCGTCGGCAAGTCGAGCGTCACGGCCAACCTCGCCGCGGCGATGGCGGCCGACGGGCTCACCGTCGGGGTCGTCGACGCCGACATCTACGGCTTCTCCATCCCCCGCATGCTCGGCGTCGACCGCCAGCCCACCCGGGTCGACTCGATGCTGCTGCCGCCCATCGCGCACGGCGTCAAGGTGGTCTCGATCGGCATGTTCGTGCCCCAGGGCCAACCGGTCGTGTGGCGCGGGCCCATGCTGCACCGCGCGCTCGAGCAGTTCCTCTCCGACGTGTTCTGGGGCGACCTGGACGTGCTGCTGCTCGACCTGCCGCCCGGCACCGGCGACATCGCCATCTCGGTCGCCCAGCTCCTGCCCGGCAGCGAGATCCTCGTGGTCACGACCCCCCAGACGGCCGCCGCCGAGGTGGCCGAGCGCGCCGGGTCGGTAGCCACCCAGACCTCGCAGGGCGTGATCGGCGTCGTCGAGAACATGTCGTGGCTGGAGCAGCCCGACGGCACGCGCCTCGAGGTCTTCGGCGCCGGCGGCGGGAGCACCGTCGCGCAGCGGCTCAGCACCGTCGTCGGGCACGACGTCCCGCTGCTCGGCCAGGTGCCGCTCGACGTGGCGGTGCGCGAGGGCGGCGACGAGGGCACCCCGGTCGTGCTCAGCGACCCGGAGGCTCCCGGGGCCCGCGTGCTGCGCGACGTCGCCCGGCAGCTCGCCGGGCGGGAGCGCGGGCTGGCCGGCCGCCGGCTCGGGGTCACCCCGGTCGGCTGAGTCTCCGACCACCCCGGCGGGTAGTCCGCCGGTCGTGGGGTGTCCGCTCCGCGGACCGGTGGCCGGACGTCTCGCCGGGACCGCGTGGCGGTCCTCCATACTGGGGGCCATGACGTCTCCCGAGTGGCTCGAGTCCTGGTCCGCCGACGACGGCGCCGCACGCGTCCGCACCCTGTTCCGCGAGGTCTTCGGCAGCGACGCCGACCTCGACGGGGTCTGGTCCGCGCCGGGCCGCGTGAACCTGATCGGCGAGCACACCGACTACAACGCCGGCCTGGCCCTGCCGGTGGCTCTCCCCCACCGCACCTACGTGGCGCTGCGGGGCCGCCCGGACGACGTCGTGCGGCTCTCGTCCGCGCAGGCGCCGGGCGAGACCTGGGAGACCCGGCTGGCCGACGTCGCCCCCGGCGACACCAAGGGCTGGGGCGCCTACGTGGCCGGCGTGGCCTGGGCGCTGCGCGCCGCGGGGCACGACGTCGGAGGCTTCGACGCCGTCGTGGACTCCTGCGTCCCGTTCGGTGCCGGCCTGTCGTCCTCCGCGGCGCTCGAGTGCGCCGTCGCGGTGGCGCTCGACGCCGTGCACGGGCTCGGTCTCGCGGCCGACGACGCCGGTCGCGCCGACCTGGCCGCGGCGTGCGTGCGTGCCGAGAACGAGATCGCCGGGGCACCGACCGGCGGCATGGACCAGGCGGCGTCGCTGCGCTGCTCGGCCGGCCATGCGCTCCTGCTCGACTGCCGCCCGGGCCTGTCCGCGCTGGAGTCGGCCGACGCCGTGCCGTTCGACCTCGCCGGGGCCGGCCTGACCCTGCTCGTGGTCGACACCCGTGCCGAGCACGCCCTGGTCGACGGCCAGTACGCCGCGCGCCGCGCGTCCTGCGAGCGCGCCGCCGACACGCTCGGCGTCGGCTCGCTCCGGGAGATCTCCCCGGGCGATCTCGAGGAGGCCCTGACCCGGCTCGCGGCGGCCGACGACGGCGAGGTGCTGCGGCGGCGGGTGCGCCACGTGGTCACCGAGATCGCCCGCACCGAGGACTTCGCGGCTCTCGTGCGCGACGGACGCGTCGACGAGGTCGGGCCGCTGATGAACGCCTCGCACGTCTCGCTGCGCGACGACTACGAGGTCTCGGCCCGCGAGCTGGACCTCGTCGTCGACACGGCGCTCGCCGCCGGCGCGCTCGGGGCCCGGATGACGGGTGGTGGCTTCGGCGGCTCGGCGATCGCGCTGGTGCGTGCCGACCAGGTCGACGCCGTGGCCGCCGCCGTGCACGAGGCGTTCGCCGCTGCCGGTCTCACGGCTCCCGGTTTCCTGCTCGCGCCGCCGTCGTCCCCGGCGCACTGAGCACGCCCGGGGCGGCGGTCGGACCGCCTCGGCCGGACCGCGGCGGCCGAACCCGGCGGGAGGGACCGGCGCGTCAGGCCGGGGAGTCCTCCGCCGGCGACGGGCCCAGGTCGTCGGACGCCGGTGCCGCTCCCATGGAGGGCTCGCCGTCGGGCCGACCGCTGCGCAGCTGCTGCAGCGCGTCCTCGAAGAACTCCCCCACCTCGCGCCAGCGCACGGTGGCGTTGGCGAGATGCTCCTCGAGCCGGTCGATCTCGGCGTGCTGGGCCTCCTGCAGGCGCCGCTCGGCCAGCTCTCGACGCACCTCGGCCAGGCGGGCCTCCGCCTCGGCCACGACGCGGGCCAGCTCCTGCTCCAGCGCGGCGATGTCCTCGCTGCGCTCCGTCGAGGACCGGTCGGGCCGGTCGTGCGGCGCGGTCACAGGACGGCGGTCAGGGCGATGAGCGCCATCGGGACGCCGACGAACACACCGAGCACCCAACCGGCCGCCCACAGCTTGTTGGTGGCGGCGACGTCGCCCAGCCAGACGGCCCCGCGCAGCGGCACCTGACGCAGGAGCGGCAGACCGAAGATCACCAGCGCGGCGAAGACGTTGAACAGCACGTGCACGAACGCGGCCTGCAGGGCGAGCTCGCCCTCGGCGCCGGTGAAGGCGAAGGCGGCGATGAGCGCGGTGATCGTGGTGCCGATGTTGGCGCCGACGGTGAAGGGGTAGACCTGCTTGAGTGAGAACGTCCCCGAACCGGCCAGCGGGATCATCAGGCTGGTCGTCGTCGACGAGGACTGGACCATCATCGTCACCGCCGCGCCGCTGGCGACGCCGCTGAGCGGCCCTCGACCCACGGACGCGTGCAGCAGCTCGGCCGCCTTGCCGACCATCAGCACCTTGAGCAGGCGTCCGAGCCAGTTGATGACGCCGAGGATCAGGCCGATGCCGAGGACGATCATGAGCACGCCGTGCCACGGGTCGGGCAGGAACGAGGTCCCGGCCTCGAGCAGGTTCGCCAGCGGCTCGGTGACCGTGTCCACGGCGGTGCCGACCGCGGAGAAGGCCGTCGCGACGAACCCGCCGTCACCGCCCGAGGTGGAGGCGGCGAGCCAGGAGGAGGCACGCTGCAGCAGGCCGAACGCCATCTCGAGCGGGAGGAAGATCGCGACGGCGAGCAGGTTGAAGAAGTCGTGCACGGTCGCCGCGGAGAAGGCCCGCCGGAAGCTGTCCCGGTCGCGTGCCATGCCCAGGCTGACCAGTGTGTTGGTCAGCGTGGTGCCGATGTTCGCGCCCATGAGCATCGGGATCGCGATCGCGATCGGCAGCCCGCCGGCGACCAGGCCGACGGTGACCGAGGTCGTGGTCGAGCTCGACTGGGTGGCGGCGGTGAACAGCACACCGACCATGAGGGCCACGAACGGGTTCGACGCGAACGCGAAGAGGTCCTCGGCCGCGCTGCCCGTCGACGCCTTGAACCCGGAGCCGATGAGCTCCACGGCCGTGATGAGCACGTAGACCCCGGCGACGACGCCGAGCCAGTTCGCGGTGCGCAGCGGCCGGCCGGTCAGCCCGAACCGTTCGAAAGGACTGCGCAGACGCTTCGGCTCGACCTGCGCGTCGTTCGCGGCGGTCACGGACGTCTGGGGGACGACGTCGGTCATGTAGCGGCTCCCGTCAGGGTGGAGGCGGCTCCCCGCGGAGCCGCCTCACGTCATGGCACTCCTGAGAGAACCAGTCGTGGATGACGCCATCCCAGCCGTCAGGTAAACAGAAGATGAACACGCACGGTTTCGTGCATCACACGTTCACCTGACGCTCCTCAGCCGAGGTCGTAGGTCGCCACCACCGGGGCGTGGTCGCTCCACCGCGCGTCGTAGGACGGCGCCCGGTCCACCTGCACCTTCACGGCCCGGTCCGCGAGCAGCGGGTCGGCGAGCTGGTAGTCGATCCGCCAGCCCCGGTCGTTGTCGAACGCCTGTCCCCGCCAGGTCCACCAGGTGTACGGCCCCGGCCCCTCGCCGCCGTGGGCGCGTCCGAGGTCCGTCCAGCCCGCCTCGAACCAGCGGTCGAGGTACGCCCGTTCGTCCGGCAGGAACCCCGAGCTCTTCAGGTTGCC
Organism: Isoptericola haloaureus; assembly: GCF_036689775.1. Taxonomy (NCBI): domain Bacteria; kingdom Bacillati; phylum Actinomycetota; class Actinomycetes; order Micrococcales; family Promicromonosporaceae; genus Isoptericola; species Isoptericola haloaureus. The sequence goes on from NZ_JBAGLP010000118.1 coordinate 316,669, forward strand.
CTTCCAGTTCGCGATGTCGACCTCGCGGTGGGCGATGTTCACGTCGCCCGCCACCAGGACCGGGCCCGGCCCGGCCGCGAGCGCCTCCAGCCGCCGGGAGACCTTGTCGAGATGGGCGTACTTGGCGGCCATCGTGTGCTCCTGGCCGGGCTTGGCGGACCCCGAGTGGAGGTAGGCCGAGACGACCGTGAGGCGGCCCCCGTCACCGAGCTCGAGGTCGGCCTCGAGCCAGCGTCCGCTGTCGACGTCGGGTTCGGACGCGTCGTCCGCCTCGACGCCGTCGCGCACCGCGGCGAGGGGCAGCCGCGAGACCACCGCGACGCCCGCCCGTCCCTTGAGCCGGCTCGGCACGTGCGCGACGTGGCGGTCGGCGAAGTGGGCCCGGACCAGCTCGTCGGGAGCGCGCACCTCCTGCAGGAGCAGGACGTCCGGATCCCACCGGGCGATCCAGTCGTCGATGCCGCGACGGACGGCGGCTCGGATCCCGTTGACGTTAGCGGTGGCGACAGTCAGCACGCGCGCCATCCCACCACACGTCGCCGACGCCGTCAGCGACGTGCCTCACTCACCGCGGTGAGCGGCCTCCAGCGTCGCGACGTCGATCTTGCCCATCTGCAGCATGGCCTGCACGGTGCGCTGGTTCGCCGCCGTGGTGTAGTCGCCGCACAGCTCCTCGAGCTGCCGGGGGATGACCTGCCAGCTCACCCCGAAGCGGTCCGTGCACCAGCCGCACGGCCCGGGCTTGCCGCCGTCGGCGGTCAGGAGGTCCCAGTAGTGGTCGACCTCCGCCTGGTCGTCGCAGCGCAGGTAGAGGCTGAACGCCTCGTCGAGCTGCAGCGCGGGTCCGGCGTTGAGCCCGACGACCTCGAGCCCGCAGACGGTGAACTCGACGATGAACGGAGCGCCCGCCGTCGCTCCCGGGATGCCCTCCGAGGCCGTCAGCACGCGGCCCACGCTGGAACCGGGGATGTGGTCGGCGTAGAACGCCGCGGCTTCGAGCGCCCGGTCGTTCCCGAACCACAGGTGCGGTCGCACGGTGATCATGTCGTCCCTCCTCGATGCACGGCCCCGCGGGTCGGGGCATGCAGGGGGGACGACGACGCCGCACGGAACTCATCGCACCGGCCGGGGACCGGCTCGGCGGCGGGTGACGCCGTGCGGTGGGGTGGCGACCGCCACCCCACCGCGCCCGACCGGGCCAGCGCTCAGCCCGCGAGCCGCTCGGCGGTGTCGACGACGTTCGCCAGGAGCATCGCCCGGGTCATCGGGCCCACCCCCCCGGGGTTCGGCGAGTACCAGGCCGCCTGCTCGCGGGCCTCGGGCGCGATGTCGCCCACCACCCGGGACTTGCCGGTCTCGGGGTCGGTGCGCCGCGACACGCCGACGTCGATGAGCACCGCGCCCGGCTTGACCATGTCGGCGGTGACGATGCCCTCGACCCCCGCCGCCGCGATCACGACGTCGGCCCGGCACACCAGGTCCGGCAGATCACGGGTGCCGGTGTGCGTCAGCGTCACGGTGGCGTTGACGGACTTGCGGGTCAGCAGCAGCCCGATCGGGCGGCCCACCGTCACGCCGCGGCCGAGGACCACGACCTCCTTGCCCGCCCAGTCGACGCCGTGCCGCTCCACCAGCTCGACGATGCCGCGCGGCGTGCACGGCAGCGGGGAGGTGATGTCCCCGCTCACGCGCAGCACGAGGCGCCCCAGGTTCGTCGGGTGCAGCCCGTCGGCGTCCTTGGCCGGGTCGACGAGCTCGAGGACGCGGTTCGTGTCGATCCCCGGCGGGAGCGGGAGCTGGACGATGAAGCCGGTGCAGGCCGGGTCGTCGTTGAGGCGCGCGACGGCGGCCTCGATGTCGGCCTGCGTGGCGTCGGCCGGCAGGTCCTCGCGGAGGGACTCGATGCCGACCTCGGCGCAGTCGCGGTGCTTGCCGGCGACGTACCACTGGGAGCCGGGGTCGTCGCCCACGAGCAGCGTGCCCAGCCCGGGGGTGATCCCCTGCTCGCGCAGCGCGGCGACCCGCCCGCGGAGCTCGTCCTTGATCGCGGCGGCGGTGGCCTTGCCGTCCAGCTTCTGTGCGGTCACTGGGACAGCCCCGGGTAGAGCGGGAAGTCCGCGGTGAGCTGCGCGACGCGGGCCTTGAGCGCCTCGGCGTCGGCCGCGGTGCCCTCGCGCAGGGCGGCGGCGATGATGTCGGCCACCTCGGTGAACTCCGCGTCGCCGAACCCGCGGGTCGCCAGCGCCGGGGTACCGATCCGCAGACCCGAGGTCACGCGCGGCGGGCGCGGGTCGAACGGGACCGCGTTGCGGTTCACCGTGATGCCGACCGAGTGCAGGAGATCCTCGGCCTGCTGGCCGTCCATCGCGGAGTTCCGCAGGTCCACGAGCACCAGGTGGACGTCGGTGCCGCCGGTGAGCACCGACACCCCCGTCTCGGCGACGTCGGCCTGGGCGAGACGGTCGGCGATGATCCGCGCGCCGCGGCGCGTGCGCTCCTGACGCTCGACGAACGCGTCGGTGCCCGCGATCTTGAATGCCACCGCCTTGCCGGCGATGACGTGCATGAGCGGGCCGCCCTGCTGGCCGGGGAACACCGCGGAGTTGAGCTTCTTGGCGTGCTCGTCCGAGGAGAGGATGAAACCGGACCGCGGGCCGCCGATCGTCTTGTGCACCGTCGAGGAGACGACGTCGGCGTGCGGCACCGGGGACGGGTGCAGACCCGCGGCCACGAGGCCGGCGAAGTGGGCCATGTCGACCCAGAGCTTGGCGCCGACCTCGTCGGCGATCTCGCGGAAGGCCGCGAAGTCGAGCTCGCGGGGGTACGCCGACCAGCCGGCGATGATGACGTCGGGGCGGTGCTCCAGCGCCCGCTTGCGCACCTCGTCCATCTCGATCCGGTAGGTCTGCGGGTCGACGCCGTAGCCGGCGACGTCGTAGAGCTTGCCGGAGAAGTTGATCTTCATGCCGTGGGTCAGGTGGCCGCCGTGCGCCAGCTCGAGCCCCATGATCTTGTCGCCGGGCTTGATGAGCGCGTGCAGGACGGCGGCGTTCGCCTGGGCGCCGGAGTGCGGCTGGACGTTGACGTACTCGGCGCCGAACAGCGCCTTGGCCCGCTCGATCGCGAGGTTCTCCGCGATGTCGACCTGCTCGCACCCGCCGTAGTAGCGGCGACCGGGGTAGCCCTCGGCGTACTTGTTCGTCAGCACCGAGCCCTGTGCCTGCAGCACGGCGCGGGGGACGAAGTTCTCCGACGCGATCATCTCGAGGGTGTCGCGCTGCCGGGCCAGCTCGCCGTCGAGGACGGCGGCGATCTCCGGGTCGACCTCGGCGAGAGGGGCGTCGAACGTGGGGTCGGGAGTGCTCATGGGGGCGTCTCCTGCTGTGTCGGCGGTTCCACGGTTGTCGTTACCGACCGGGCCCAGGCGACCGACCCGTCGTCAGCACAGCATGTCGCTCCCCGGTGGTGATCCACCTGCACGCCAGTCACGACGCCACCGATCCTAGCAGCGTCACCACAGCCGGTCTCCGGGGCGGGACGACGCCGACGGGGCGGGGACGCACGACGGCTCCCCGCCCCGCGGCCCGGTTCAGCGCCAGGCGTCGTGGAGCACGAGCGTGCCGTCCGAGCCCACCGTCGCGGTGCGGTTCGGGCCGCTCTCCCACACGACGTTCCCGGCGTCGTCGACCTTCACGTACTTGTACTCGAAGGACGTCCCGGCAGGCAGCTCCACCGCTCCCGTCCACGTCGGGTAGGTACTGGCGTCGAGCGCCGGCGCGTCGCGCGGCAGCCACGAGCCGAGCTCGGGCAGCGAGCCCACCAGGTGCACGGTCTGCCCCCACGTCGTGGTGGCGTCCACCGAGACCTCGACGTCACCGGCCTCGGGCTCGGGCTCGGGCTCGGGCTCGGAGCACGGGTCGCCGGCTGTGACCTCGCCGCCGGAGACGACGACGTCGGTCCCGGTCAGCGTGTAGTCCTGCCCCCCGTTGTTGTCCCAGGCACCCGCGCCGTCGGTGAAGGCGGCCGTGATCGTGGCCCCGTCGGCCGCGATCTCCCGAGAGACCCAGCCGTCGCAGGCTGCCGCCATCGGTTCGCCCGGGACGTCCGTCCAGGACCCGGTCCCCACGCGGTAGTGGATGCGGTGCGCCGACCAGCCCGCGTCGGTCGCGTAGTGGACCGTGGTGTTCTCGCCCGACGGCGGCTCGGTCGGCTCACCGGCCAGCAGCGCGAGGGCGCCGTAGGCCGGCACCGTCGCGGAGAAGGTCCCGGAGGCCGAGACCTCGTAGGTGACCGCGCAGTCGTCGGCGGCGACCACGTCGCAGTAGGTGCCCGCGGGCAGCGACGTCGAGTAGGTGCGCGTCACCGAGGATCCGGTGTTGTTGAGGGTCACGTAGCCCACCGAGCCCCGTCCGTAGGCGACGTGGTTGGTCCCGTCGTCCCACCAGTTCGTCACCGGGGTGCCGTCGACAGCGTTGTGGAAGCCCACCATGCCGCGGATCTCGGGCGCGGCGTGCGTGCAGGTCCAGGTGGACGAGCCGCAGTCGGCGTCGGGCACCGTCGTGTCGGTCGATCCGGGCACTCCTGCGTCCTTGTCGGAGAACGTGTAGCCCGAGTAGACGGTCGGCGAGCCGTACGGCCAGGACAGCATGAAGGTGTTCGCCAGCAGGTACTTGGCGCCCCACTGCGCGTTCATGGTCTCGCCGTTGCGCTCGGTGTCGTGGTTGTCGACGAACACCCCGGCGCGATCGGACGGCAGCTTGCCGTCGCCGATGTAGCGCAGCCCAGCGATGCTGCCGTCGAAGCTGCTCTTGAGCTCGCGGGCGTAGTCGAACTCGTGGGAGTCGCCGCTGCCCAGGTACTCCGAGGGCGTGATCGGCTCGCCGGCGGCTCCGATGACCTCGTGGATCCAGAACGCGTCCTGGTCCGAGAGCCGGGAGCGGATCGCCTCGAGGTCGGCCGCGGGCATGTGCTTGGCAGCGTCGATGCGGAAGCCGGCGACGCCGAGGTCGATCAGGTCGTTCAGGTAGGCGGCGAGCGTGTCGCGCACGGAGGACGACCCGGTGCGCAGATCCTGCAGGGAGAGCAGTCGGCAGTGCTGCACCTGGTAGCGGTCGCCGTAGTTGGTGATGCTGCTGCGGCAGTCGTTGAAGTCGGCCCCCGAGTAGATGCCGGGGAACGAGTCGACGCCGAACGCGCTGCCGGCGACCCCGGTCCCCGACCCCTGGTCGGCACCGGTGGTGTGGTTGATCACGGCGTCGGCGACGATCCCGACGCCGGCGTCCGCGCAGGTGTCCACCATGTGCGCGAACTCGGCGCGGGTGCCGAGCTTGGACTCGATCCGATAGCTGACCGGCTGGTACGAGGTCCACCACTCGGTGCCGCGCACGTGCTCCTGCGGTGGGGAGACCTGGACGTACCCGTAACCGGCGGGCCCGAGCGTCGAGGTGCACTCGTCCGCGATCGCGTCCCAGGTCCACTGGAACATCTGCACGATCACGCCGCCGCGTCCGTTCGGGGAGTCGACGACGGGGTCGGGGGTCGGTACGGCGGCGGTGGCCGGCGTCGCGGCCAGGAGTCCGCCGGTGGCGAGGAGGAGGGTGGCCAGTGCGGCCAACGGTCGGCGGTGCGCACGGCGCGGTGGGAGGTGTCGTTCTGCGAGCGGCATTGCTCTGCTCCTTCGTCGGGGTCGGCGAGGACCCGTACGTCGCCCGGCGGCGTTGCCGGGACGGTGCTGCGGCCTGTGGGCCGGATCGGGCGGGCACCGGGTAGGCGCGCCGTCCGCAACGCTACTGCAAGGTTGCAGCACACGTACAGAGGAGGGCGTCACGACGACGGAGCCCCCGCACCGTGCGGTGCGAGGGCTCCGTCGTCGAGCTGCGGTCCTGCCCGGTGGTGTCGCACCGGGACCGAGAGGTGACGCGGGCTCAGGGGACCGCCGTCGTCGCCACCGGCCAGCCGTCGTCCCAGCCGAGCCGCTGGATCGCGAGGCGGTGGGCGCCGGCGTTGTCGCCGTCGTAGAAGTGGTAACCGAGGTAGCCCTCCGAGAGGGACTGCCCGCCCGGGCCGATCAGGGAGTCGCGCGACCCGAGCACGAGCGTCCCGCCGCCGTCGGCCATGTCGACGCCGTCCGCGTCCACGAAGGGGCCGGTGACGTCGCGGGAGCGCCCCACGTGGATGGAGTACGTCGAGCTCACGCCGGAGCAGCACTTCCCCCACGAGACGAACAGGTAGTACCAGCCGTCCCGCTCGACGACGTACGGCGCCTCGATCGGGTTGTGCGTGACGCCGGGCCGGCTCGCCACCTGCACGGTGTCGGCGTCCTCCGCCGGCATCCCGGAGGGCCAGTCGAGGGGCAGCACATGGATGCCCTCCCAGAAGGAGCCGTAGAACAACCACGGCGTGCCGTCGGCGTCGGTGATGACCCCGGGGTCGATGGCGTTGTAGGGGTCGCCGGCCTGCGAGCGCCAGACCGCGCCCTGGTGGGTCCAGCCGTAGTCCGGGTCCTCCGGGTCCAGCGTGGACCCGGTGGCCAGCCCGATGGCCGACGTGTTCGAGCCGAACGTGGACGCCGAGTAGTACAGGTACCAGGTGCCGTCGTGCTCGACGAGCTCCGGCGCCCAGAAGTGCTCGACACCGTCGATCGAGTCGCGGACCCACTGCGGGTCCTCGTCGGTCGACCAGGCCGTCCCGGCGGCCTCCCAGGTGGTCCCGCCGTCGTCGGACCGGTGCACCAGCGGGGCGCCCCGGGACTTGCCCGGGGCGCCGGTGGAGTAGACGAACCAGGGCTCGCCCTCGTCCCCGACGACGAGCGCCGGGTCGTGGGTGGCCAGGTCGCCGTCGAGGGCCAGCGGCTCGGGCTCGCTCGCCGTCTGCCAGGGCCGGAGCGCGGCGAGCGCGACCCCGGCGCCGATCACGACGACGGCGACGAGGCCGACGACGGCGCGCCAGCGGCTCACGCCGCGGGCCCGAGCCTGACGATGCTCCACGACACCGGCGGCAGGACGGCGCCGAGCCGACCGTCGGCGACCTGCGCGGTCGCGTTGGACCGGGGTGCGACCGACGAGTCGTCGTCGGCGGTGGCCGACCAGGTGTGGTCGGGGTTGGACAGGGTGAGCGCCTCGACGACCCGCAACCCCTCGAAGCCGCGCAGGTCGACGTCGAGCGTGACCTCGTCGGTGACCGACCGGTTCGTCGCCAGCACCACGACCTCCCCGGTCCCGGCGTCATGGGTGGCCACGGCGTCGAGCACGGGGACCTCGCCGAAGCGGGCCGTGTCGGTCGTCGGCGCGTCGATCGCCAGACGCAGCACCTCGCCCGCCGCGTGCCGGGAGGTCAGGGCGAACGGGTGGAAGATCGTCTGCTTCCAGCTCCGGCCGCCCGGCTCGGTCATGATCGGCGCGATGACGTTGACGAGCTGGGCCTGCGAGGCCGCGTGCACGCGGTCGGTGTGCCGCAGCAGGCTGATGAGCAGGTTGCCCACCACGACGGCGTCGGCCACGTTGTACCGGTCCTCGAGGAGCACGGGCGCGACCGGCCAGTCGTCGCCCGACGGCGGACGGGACTCGGCGCGCTTCTGGTACCAGACGTTCCACTCGTCGAACGAGATGTGGATCCGCTTGGTGTGCTTGCCAGCCGCCCGCACGGCGTCGGCCGTGGCCGCGACGGAGTCGACGAAGTGGTCCATGTCGACGGCCGACGCGAGGAACGAGGCGAGGTCGCCGTCCTCCTCGTAGTAGTAGGCGTGCGCCGAGACGTGGTCGACGTGCTCGTACGCCTCGGTGAGCACCGTGTGCTCCCAGGCGCCGAAGGTGGGCATGCCAGAGTTGGACGACCCGCACACGACCAGCTCGAGGTCCGGGTCGATCATGCGCATGGCCCGCGCGGTCTCGGCGGCGAGGCGGCCGTACTCGGCGGCGGTCTTGGCGCCGATCTGCCACGGCCCGTCCATCTCGTTGCCGAGGCACCACATCGACACGCGGTACGGCTCCTCGGCCCCGTTCGCCCGACGGAGATCGCTCCAGGCGGTGCCGCCGGGGACGTTGCAGTACTCGAGCAGGTCGAGCGCCTCCTGCACGCCGCGCGTACCGAGGTTGACGGCCATCATGGGCTCGACGCCGGTGCGCTCGGCCCAGCGCATGAACTCGTCGACCCCGACCAGGTTGGGGTCGGTGGAGTGCCAGGCCAGGTCGAGACGGCGCGGGCGGTCCTCGACCGGGCCGATGCCGTCCTCCCAGCGGTAGCCGGAGACGAAGTTGCCGCCCGGGTACCGGACGGTCGAGACGCCCAGCTCTCGGGTGAGCTCGACGACGTCGCCGCGGAACCCGTCGGCGTCGGCGGTCGGGTGCTCGGGGTCGTGGATCCCGGTGTAGACGGAACGGCCCAGGTGCTCGACGAACGAACCGAACGTGCGACGACGCACGGGTCCGACGACGAAGGCCGGGTCGACGGTGACGGATGCGGACAGCATGATTCCTCCCCCGCGGTGGGGACGACGATGGGTCCGGTGGGCACCGCGGGAGCGGTGCCCACCGGGGCGTGGGGTCGGGTCGACTACTTGATCGACCCGAGGGAGAGCCCGCCCTGCCAGTACTTCTGCAGGCCGAGGAACGCGGCGATCAGCGGGATGATCGACACCAGCGCACCGGTGACGATGAGGTTCCACACCTGCTCGCCGCCGGCACCGGCGTTCGACAGGGCCTGCCACTGGTTCAGGCCGACCGTCACCGGCAGCAGGTCGGTGTCGCGCAGCACGGCCAGCGGGAGGAAGAAGTTGTTCCAGCTGAACACCGTCGCGAGCAGCAGCACCGTCACCATGGCGGGACGCAGCAGCGGCAACGACACCCGGAAGAAGAGCCGCAGCTCCCCGGCGCCGTCCACGCGGCCCGCGTCGAGCATCTCGTCCGGGATCGCGTCCTGGGAATAGACGCGGATCAGGTAGACGCCGATCGGGCTGAGCAGGGAGGGCAGGATGACCGCCCACATGGTGTTGATCAGGCCGATGTCGCTGAGCAGCACGAACGTGGGGATCGTCAGCGCCGTCAGCGGCACCATGACGGACCCGAGCAGCACGGTGAAGTAGGCACCACGCCCCCGGAACCGGTACTTGGCCAGGCCGTACCCGGCGAAGACCGCCAGCACGGTGGCGCCGACCCCGCCGGCGAAGGCGTAGACGAACGAGTTGCGCAGCCAGATCCAGTAGATCCCGCCCTGGTGCTCGAAGAGCCCGCGGATGTTCTCGACGAGGTTGAACTCGTCGTTGAACCACAGCGCCCCGCCGGACCCGACGAACAGCCCGCTGTTGGACTTGGTCGAGCCGACGATGAGGAACCACAGCGGGATGACGAAGTACAGCGCCATGATCAGCAGGAACGCGTGCGAACCGATCCGCCGGCTGTTCTTGGAGCTCGCGCGCCGGGTACGACGCGACGGGGCCTGGGTCGTCTCGAGGTCCGTAGTCATGACTTCAGTCCGCTCTGCTTGCGGGTCAGGTACAGGAAGAGGTACGACCCGATGAACACGAAGATGCCCAGTGCGAAGGCGATCGTGGACGCGTAGTTGAACTGGCTGTACGAGAACGCCAGCGAGTACGCGTACATGTTCGGCGTGTAGTCCGGCGGGATCGCGCCCTGCGCGACCGAGCGCAGCACCGTGGGCTCGGTGAAGAACTGCAGCGTGCCGATCAACGAGAAGATCACGACCATGACCATCGACGACGACACCATCGGCACCTTGATGCGCAGCGCGATCTGGGCGCCGTTCGCGCCGTCGATGCGGGCGGCCTCGTAGACCGAGGGGTCGATGGTCCGCAGGGCGGCGTAGATGATGATCATGTAGTAGCCGACCCACTGCCACGTCACGATGTTCACCAGCGAGGTGAAGATCATCGACGAGCTGAGGAAGTCGGGCGCCGTGAGGCCGAAGAGCCCGAAGAGGTCCTGGGCGGGCCCGAAGCGCGGGCTGTAGAGGAAGCCCCACATCAGGGCGCCGATGACCGCCGGGACGGCGTACGGCACGAAGATGAGCAGCCGCGAGGCCTTGCTGAGCTGCGTGGCGAGCGTGTCGAGCACCAGCGCGCACAGCAGCGCGACGCCGATCTGGATCGGGACCATCACGGCCACGAACCGTGCCACCAGCAGCAGCCCGTCGAGGAAGATCGGGTCGGTGAAGGCGCGGACGTAGTTGTCGATCCCGACGAAGACCGACTCACCGCCGGTGGCGATCCCCTTGTTGTGCAGGCTCATCCAGAACGCGTAGGAGAGCGGCACGATGAGGAACAGCACGAAGACGATGGTGAACGGGGTGGTGAAGATCCATCCCCACCACTGCCGCTTGCTGTCGATGGTGCTGGTGGACGAGCTCCTGCGGAGCTTGCCGCCGCGTGCACCCGCAGCCGCGGGTCCGGCAGTCTGGTCGACTGCCGTCGACGACGTTGTCATGGTTTCTCCCTGCGCGATCCTGCGTGAGAGGGAGGGCCGCCGGCCCGGTCGCCCGGACCGGCGGCCCTGCCATCACTTGACGGTGAAGCCCTGCTGCTGGGCGTAGGTCACCAGGGCGTCCTGGATGGTCTGCAGCGCGCCGGCGGCGTCGCCGCCGGACTCGACCATGTCGTACAGCGCCTGCGTCTGCTGGTCGTAGGCGTAGACCTGGAACGGGCTGAAGGAGAAGCCCTCGTAGCCGTTCGCGGCCTCGATGAAGACGTCCTTGTTGATCTGCTGCCCGCCGAAGAACTCGTACTCCTTCTCGACGAAGAAGTCCGACTCCAGCGCCTCGAGCCACTGCGGGAACAGCGCCGCCTCGTCGATGCCGAGCTCCCAGGCGTCCATCGTGCCGAACAGCTCGCTGGCGACGGTGTAGGACAGCTCGGGGTCGGCGGCCTGCTCGGTCACGGCGAAGGTCGAGCCGCCCCAGTTGACCTGGACCGGGTTCGCCGGGTCCCACTGCGGCAGCGGTGCCGCCTTCCACTCGGCGCCCGAGTCGGCGTCGGACAGACCCTGCAGGTAGCCCGGACCCCACGCGGCGGCGAGGTAGACGGCGTAGGTGCCGTCGACCAGGCTCGTGTTGTAGTCGGAGGTGAAGGCGTCGTCGGTGGCGACCAGGTCGGACTCGATGAGGTCGTTCCAGTAGGACAGGACCTCCTCGGCCTCCGGCGTGGCGATGTCGATGCCGATCTCGGCCGGGTTCGCGTTGTCGTACTCGAACGGCGACCAGCCGTTCTGGGCGAACAGCGCGTAGTTCAGCGCATTGCCGTTGGTCGGGTAGTTCGTGATGTAGCCGTCGTAGCCGGCGTCCCGCAGGTCCTGGGCCGCCTGGGCGAACTCGTCCCACGTGGTGGGGGGCTCGACGCCGTACTCGTCGAAGATGTCGGCGCGGTACAGCATGCCCATCGGGCCGCCGTCCACGGGGACGGCGTAGACCGAGTCGCCGTTGGAGACGTCCGACCAGGAACCGGTGGTGAACTGGCTCTCCAGCTCGCCGGCACCGTACTCCGACAGGTCGACCAGCGAGTCGAGGATCGTGTAGGTCGGCAGGATCTCGGACTCGAGCATGATGACGTCGGGCGCACCGCTGCCGGCCTCGATGGTCGTCGAGAACTTGTTGTACTCGTCGGCGCCCTGACCGGCGTTCGTCCAGCAGACCTGGACGTCGTCGTGGGTCTCGTTGAAGAGGTCCACGACCGACTCGAAGGCGGGGTACCAGGCCCAGACGCTCACCTGGGGAGCGTCGGCGTTCAGGATCTCGTTCGTGCAGGTCGCGTCCTCGCCGCCGGCGGCGGACCCTGCGTCGGTCTGGCCGTCCTCGGACCCGCCGGACGAGCAGGCGGTGAGGATCGCACCGGCCGCCACGGTGGCCGCGACGGCTGCTGCTCCACGTCGCTGTGAGATGCGCATTCGAAGTTCCTCCTTGATGTGCGCGGGGGCCGCCTTGGCCTCCGGCGAAAGGTCACCGACCGCGGTGCCTTCTCTCCAACGTTGTAGATCGGAGTAGGACCATTTTTACACCGTTGTACATCCGGTCCGCAACCCCCTCGTGCCGTCGTGACCCGATCGTCACCGCACCACGGCGCGCGCCGTGCCGGCCGCGCGTGTCAGTGCACGTCCTGCCCCAGCAGGCACGACTCCCGGGCGACGATGCGGAAGTCCGCGACGACGCGTCGAGGCGCGACCGTGGATCCGGCGATGCGCTCCAGCAGCAGGTCCACGGCGGTGCCGGCGATCTGCTCCCGCCCGGGGTCGACCGTGCTCAGCAGCGGCTCGGAGTAGCGGGCGTCGTCGATGTCGTCGAAGCCGATGACCGCCACGTCGCGCGGCACCGCGACGCCCCGGGTGTGGAGCACGTGCAGCGCACCGAGCGCGAGGGCGTCGTTCATGGCGAAGACGCCGTCGAGCTGCACCCCGGCGTCGAGCAGCCGTGTCATGGCCTCGGCGCCGGTCGAGCGGTGCCAGAGCCCGGCGTCGGCGACCAGGTCGGGGTCGAAGGGCAGCCCCGCCTCGGCGAGCGCCTTGCGGTACCCGTCGAGGCGCAGCCGGGCGGACCCCATGGTCTCGCCGGGGTGCGCACCGACCGTCGCGATCCGGCGGCACCCGCGCTCGACGAGATGCAGGGTGGCCGCCCTGGCCGCCTCGACGTTGGCCATCGTGACGTGGTCGACCGGGCCGAACATGCGCTCGCCGAGGAGGACCATCGGGTAGTCGACCTGGAGCCGCTCGGTCTCCTCGGGCTCGAGGGCCAGCGGGGAGAACAGCAGCCCGTCGGTGAGCCGACGGTGGGGCGAGTCGAGCGCCTGGAGCTCGCGCTCCCGCTGCGCGCCCGTCTGCTCCAGCAGCACCACCACGCCGCGGGCCTCGGCGGCGCGCATGACGGAGTCCGCCAGCTCGGCGAAGTACGGCAGGGACAGCTCCGGCAGAGCCAGCCCGATCATGCCGGTGCGCCCCTGGCGCAGGTTGCGGGCGGTCGTGTTGAGCCGGTAGCCCAGCTCGTCGATCGCGTCCTGGACACGACGCCGCGTCTCGGGCCGGATGTGCGGGTACCCGTTGACGACGTTCGAGACGGTCTTGATCGAGACGCCGGCCCGTTGCGCCACGTCGTGCATGGTCACTGCCATGTGACTCTCCTCCTGGTCGACGCGCCACAGCGTAGGCCACTCGATGCCGGCTGGTGCGTCGCCCGATGACTGTGATTAACTCTACATCGTTGTAACCAAAGGCGGTACCACCCCGCTCCGTTCGCAGAGGAACAGACATGGCTGACGCCCGCATCACCCTCCACCCCGACTTCCGGCGGGGCACCGTCGACCGGCGCCTGTTCGGCTCGTTCGTCGAGCACCTCGGCCGCGCCGTCTACACCGGCATCTACGAGCCCGAGCACGCGCAGGCCGACGAGCACGGCTTCCGTCGCGACGTCGCGGACCTCATCACCGAGCTCGGCGTCCCGATGGTGCGCTACCCCGGGGGCAACTTCGTGTCCAACTACGTCTGGGAGGACGCCGTCGGCCCGGTGGAGGAGCGCAAGCCCTTCCTGGACCTGGCCTGGCGCACCGTCGAGCCCAACCTCGTGGGCACCGACGAGTTCCTGCAGTGGGCCGAGCGCGAGGGCATCGAGCCGATGATGGCCGTCAACCTCGGCACCCGGGGCGTCGACGCCGCCGCGGCCCTCCTCGAGTACTGCAACGGCGAGGCCGGCACCCGCTGGGCCGACCTGCGCATCGCCAACGGCCGCACCGAGCCCTACGGCGTGAAGCTCTGGTGCCTCGGCAACGAGATGGACGGCCCCTGGCAGATCGGCCACAAGGACGCCCACGAGTACGGCAAGCTCGCCGCCGAGGCCGGCAAGGCGATGAAGCTCGTGGACCCCTCCATCGAGCTCGTCGTCTGCGGGTCCAGCTCGATGCAGATGCCGACCTTCGGCGAGTGGGAGCGCGTCGTGCTGTCCTACACGTACGACATCGTCGACCACATCTCGATGCACGCGTACTACGAGGAGCACGGCGGCGACCGCCGGTCCTTCCTCGCGTCCGGCACGGCGATGGACCAGTTCATCGACCGCGTCGTCGCCTCGGCCGACGCCGTCGGGGCCGAGCGGCGGTCGGACAAGAAGATCACCATCTCCTTCGACGAGTGGAACGTCTGGTACCTCGAGACCCGGTTCCCCGGCGAGTCCAACCTGCCCATCCAGCGTGACGCCCCGCGCATCATCGAGGACGTCTACTCCGGGCTGGACGCCGTCGTCGTGGGCGACCTCCTGGTCACCCTGCTCAACCACGCCGACCGCGTCCCGGTCGCCGCGCTGGCGCAGCTCGTCAACGTCATCGCCCCGATCATGACCGAGCCCGGCGGGGAGGCGTGGCGTCAGCCCACCTTCCACCCGTTCGCCACCACCGCGCGGCTCGCCCAGGGCACCGCGCTGGACGTGCGCGTCGAGGCGCCGTCGTACGAGACCACGCGCCACGGCGCGGCCCCCACCGTCACGGCGGCCGCGACCGTCGGCGACGACGGCGCGCTGGGGCTGTTCCTCACGAATCGCACCGACCGAGTCGTCGAGGTCGACCTGGCACACGTCGGCGCCGCGCTCGCGCTCACCGAGGGTCACCAGATGGTCGCCGACCACGAGCCGGCCGTGCACGGTCCCGAGCACGCCGCGAAGGTGGCCGAGACGTGCTGGTCCTCCGTCGACGTGGCGTCCGCCGTCACGGGCACCGCGGGCGGGACGACGACCGTGCGCCTCGCGCCGGAGTCCTGGACCGCGTTCTCGGGGACGTTCACCCGCGCCTGACGGCACCGCGGGAACCGTACGAGATCGACCCTCCCGGATCGGGTCCCACCGCCTGGCGGTGGGACCCGATCCGGGAGGGTCGATCTCGTCGAGGCGACGGGACGATCAGGCGGGAGCGAGCTCCAGCTCCTCGTCGCGGCCGCGCTCGGCCTTCTGGTCCTCGTAGCGGCGCACGACGCGGCTGACCGTGGAACGGGACGCCGAGACCTTCTCCGCGATCTCGCGCTGCGTCAGCCCCTCGGTGGCGAGCTCGACGATGAGCCGGTCGCGCTCCGCCGTCGGCGACGCGTCGGTGCCCTGCACCCCGCTGTCGTCCGACGCCCCGGAGTCGGGCGTCTCCGCCTCGTCCGCCGGGTCCGCGGTCGTCGTCCCGGTGGTCGACTCGCTGCTCGGCGCCGCCGCGTCGTCGGCCGCGTCCTGCGTGGCGGTCGTCGCCGAGGAGCCCTCGGCCGACTCGTGCACCGCGGACCAGTCCGGCACGTCGGCGCTCGGCGCCGTCGGGGCGGCGGCGCGGTCGGCGAGGTCGAACACCTCGACGCGACGGGTGTGGCCCGTCTCCGGCAGCGGCTCGGTCCGCTTCGTGGTGCCGGCGGAGGCCTGCCCGGACGTCGCCGGGCCGGGGACCGGAGCGGTCGCCTGCTCCTCGGGCGCAGCGGGAGCCTCGACCGGCACGGCGGGCTCGTGCATGGCGAAGGCCTGCCGGACGCGCGACTCGAACGCGGGCAGCTCCTCGAACGCCGTCGCGGGCTCGTAGGGCTGCTCGCCGGCGGCCTCGAACGGCGTCGCGGCCCGTGCCGGAGCAGGTCGTCCGTCCTCGGCGCCGGCCGGGGCGGGCGCCGCGGCGGGTGCAGGTGCGGGCTCGTCCGACCAGCCCGTGACACCACGAACCATGCCGCGCTTGACCGAGCTCGCCCCGATGGAGTCCAGCCGGCTGCCGTGGCGCTCGGCGGCCTCGAGACGCTGGACCCAGACCTGCATCCGACGCTCGAAGTCCTCGACCGTGAGCAGCTTGAGGGCGCGGTCGCGCGCCGCCCGCTGCCGCTGGTGCGCCGCCCGCACCTTCTGGGTGCCGCGGCGGTTGCCGCTGTTGTCGAGCCGCGCGTCGCGCCACTCCTCCAGGGCCGTGACGTACTGGTGCACGCGGTGCTCGCGCCGGCGCTCGTCGAGCGTGTGGCCGGTGACGAGGTGACGCTCCCCCACGAGCGCCAGGTGCCACATCAGGGCCGCGACCAGCGGCGGCACGAACCGGAAGACCACCATGTACGGCGTCGACTCGTTGGGCACCGCGACCTCGTGCAGCGCGGCGAACACGCCGGACGTGCCGGACAGGATCCACGTCAGGGTCAGCAGGACGCCGTAGGGCCGGCCCTCGAGGGCGGCGTTGCGCGCCATGAGCGCGACGGCGACCAGGCTGACCTCGAGGAAGCCGGCGAGCGCATAGGCCTCCAGGGGCGCCATGTTGGCGACCTCGAGCCCGAACAGGACCATGCCGCTGTAGGCCAGCGCGGTCGCGATGAACGCGGCGATGACCACGGCCACCATGGGCAGGTGCCGACCGCGGTAGCGCACTCTCGGCGGGGCATCGCCTGCGGTCGAAGCGGGCATGTCCTGCTGAGTCACGTCTGCCTCCGAAATATCGTGATGAGGCTATATATCAGCAGTTGCGAGGCGCGGAAGTCAACGTTAGGTCCGCGACCCGGCACGCCGACGGGCGAGGAGACGTCACGTTCCGTCCGCAAACCTCTCACATCCTGTGCGAGAGACCGTCGATCTCGCGACGCCGTCGTCCGAGGGGCGTCCGACACCACGTCGAGCGCCTCTGCTCGTGCCACCTCCTCACCCGTTGTGGGCGTGAAATCTGCGGTTCCGGAGTGCTCCGGAGCTGCAGATTTCACGCCCACAACGTCATGCGTGGCACGAAGCCGGGATCACTCCACGGGTGCCCAGTGGTCCGGCGACGACGCCGGCTCGTGGCCCCGCGTCCGGTGCAACGCCTCGAAGGACTCCCCCTCGAACACCGCGACCTCACCCGTGGTGAACACCCGCGACTCGGTCCAGACCGCGACCCCGTCCGAGGTCTCGACCATCTCCTGCCACGGACCGTTCACCTTCTCCCCCGGCACCTTGCCCGAGGAGTCGCGCACGGCCTCCCAGACCACACCGTCGACCTGAACACGGTCACCCGCCTCGTAACGGGTACCCGCGTCCCAGCACGGCAGCCCGGAATCACCCTTCGTCCACGTCCACGAGTCCGGGTTCTTCGTCTGCGACGGCTTGTCGCTCAGGACGTACCCCTCCACCGGAGTCGCCACGACCTTCACCCCACCGTCGTTCTTGCGGGTCTCGACGTACTCCACACCCTCGACCACCGGCAAAGGAGCACCCGTGACGTTGCCCGGACCACACTCGTCCGTCCACGTCGGACGCTCCGGCGTCACCTCGACGAGCTCCTCGGCGAGGCGCAGGAACGTCACCGAGTGGGCCGGGAAGTCGTAGGTGAACTCGTTCGCTCCCCCGTCCCAGGCCCGGTCGACCGGCACCACGTGGGTCTTGTCGGCCTTGGTGTTGGCCGCCGACGGGTCGGCGACCATCTCGGTGACGGCCACGTCGGACGCGACCTCGAACGCACCGGTGACCGACACGTCGGTCCGGGCGGTCGAGGCACCGGGGTTGACGACCTTGACGATCATCTCGCCGGTGTCCTCGTCGTGCGTGACGACCTGGTAGAGCGACTTCTCGGCCGGCTCCGTGTAGGTCATCTGCAGCTCACCGTCGAGGTAGAGCTCGACGGTACGTCCGGACACGACGACCTTGATGTGGTAGTCCTGCCCCGTGGTGAACGACTGGTTCTCCAGAGCGGTGACCACGCCGGCGTCCCCGCCGTTGGCGCGCTGCAGCACCGACCGGGTGTTGCCCCACCCGCCGAGGTTCCACCAGAAGTAGTCGTCCGCGCCGCCGGCCGCGAACCCGACCAGGAAGCCCTCGTCGCCCGAGAGCTTCCGGGCGTCGAGCTCGAGGGTGTAGTTCGACCAGTCGACGTCGTAGGCACCCGTGGGCACCGACCGAGCGTCGTTCGCCGTGCCGGACTGGACGTACTCGCCGTCCTGCACGGCCCACGACCCGGCGACCGGCTCCCAGTCAGACGCGTCGTCGAACGAGTCGGAGAACAGCACGTCACCGGTCTCGTTGTCCGTGACCACGACGTCGTCGTAGGCGGCCTGGGTGGCCCAGGTCGACAGGAAGACGCCGCCGTCGAGGTCCGAGGAGCCCATGGCACTCGTGTGGGTGCTCGGGACGACCTCGTCACCGACGTTGTTCATGAACAGCCGCTGGTTGTAGTAGTTCGCCGTGCCCCACGACTCGTCGTTGTCGAAGTACATCATGTTCGCCGCGGTCCACTGGACGTAGTCCTCGTTGGCGAACATCGGGGCGTACGAGGCGAGCTCGACCAGGTCGGAGTTCCGCTCCAGCCCGGTCATGTACGCCGCCTCGGCCAGCGCGTTGCCCCAGGTGTTGCCGCGCGAGGCGTACTCACCGAGGAACACGTGCGGGCCTTCACGGTCGTACGAGTCGTACCGCTCGGAGTTCTGCAGGAACCACGACGGCTCGTTGTAGTAGTGCTCGTCGACCATCGCGACGCCCTGCTCGCGGTTGTACTCCCACAGCTCGTCGAACCGGGTCCCGGTGTCGTCCGGACCGGAGTTCGAGATGATGGTCACGTCGGGCCACTCCGCCTCGATGGCGTCGCGGAACGCCGGGAAGTTCTCCTCGAACGTCGAGGTGTTCTCCTCGTTGCCCAGACCGATGTACGGCAGCTCGAAGGGCTCCGGGTGGCCGAGCTCGGCACGCACGGCGCCCCACTCGGTGTCGACGTCACCCTTGGCGAACTCGATGAGGTCCACGGTGTCCTGGACCCAGCGGTCGAAGTTGTCGTCGCCGGGGTGCATCTCCGGGATGTTCGACCCGCAGCCGTTGGCGCCGACCGACACCACGGGCAGCGGGAAGGCGCCGAGGTCCTCGGCCCACATCATGTACTCGAGGTACCCGATACCGTACGACTGGTTGTAACCCCAGAAGTTCCAGTTGGTCGGGCGCTCCTCGACCGGACCGATGGTCTCCTTCCACTGGTAGGTCCGCGTGCGGTCCTGCCCGTCGGAGCCGAGGTAGGTGTCGAAGGTCCCGACGTTGGTGACGCAGCCACCGGGGAACCGGAGGAACTTCGGGCTCAGGTCCTCGACCAGCTCGGCGAGGTCCTTGCGGAACACCGACGTGCCGTTGACCGGACCGACCCAGGTGTCCTGCGGGAACAGCGACACCATGTCGAGACGCAGGGTGCCCTCGGCTCCGGAGACGACCTCGAAGCGAGCGTCATTCGCGGTACCGGACACCGTCAGCTCGGTCTCGTACTGCTTCCACTCGTCCGAGCCGTCGACGGCGATCGTGCCGGTGGCGTAGGTCGTCTCGCCGTCGGCGGAGACCACCTGGACCGTGAGGTCCTGCGCCACCGCAGTGCGGGCCCACACGGAGACGTCGTACGACGCGCCGTCCTCGACCGCGACCCCCTCGTTGTACGAGGAGTTCGAGACACCGGTGGTGCCGTCCGACTCCACCGTGAGGTAGAAGCGGTTCGACTCGTTGAGCCACTCCGCCTCCTCCGACTCGACGGCGATGTCGCCGCCGCCCACCTTCGACCACGCCGTCAGCCCGTTGAACGAGCCGTTGTCCGAGCTGTTGAACTCGAAGGAGCGGTTGCGGACCAGCTCGGCGTAGATGCCGCCGTCGGCCGCGTAGTTGATGTCCTCGTAGAACGCTCCGTAGAGGTCGTCGCTCATGTCGGTGCGCTCGGCGTCGGCGTCGATGGCGATCTCGTGCTGCGTGACCGAGACGGGCACGAGCAGGAGACGCGCGGCCTCGGCAGGGTCGCCCAGGACGAGCGTCCCGTCGGCCCCCTCGACCAGCGCCTGGTCGCCGACCAGCACGGCGAGCTTGCCGCCGCCGACGTCGGAGAGCCGCACCACGGCGGCCTCGTCACCCTCGGCACCGACCGTGAGCCGGTCGCCGTCGAGCACCAGTGGCAGGCCCGCCGGCGTGGCAAGGGTGACCGGCGACGTGTCACCGTCTCCACCCTCGACCTCGGTCGCGACGAAGCTCGTCGTCTCCAGCGGACGGTCCTCGACCAGCCCGAGGCCGCCGTCGTCGACGAGGTAGCGGCCGTCCGCGCCGCCGACGGTGAACTCACCCTCGGGCACGAGGTCCGCGCCCTCGGGCTCGACCAGCGCGAAGTAGTCGAAGACCACCTCATGACTCGGCGCGCTGCCCGCGGCGAGCGCGTAGAGGCCGATCTGCGTGGTGTCCGGAGCCAGGGTCGTCGTCGCGGCCTGCGCCCACTCGACGCCGTCCCAGACGGAGACGGTGAAGTCGTCGCCGGTGCGCTCCATGCGGATCGTCTCGCCGGTGGACCCCTCACGAGCGAGGAAGGTTGCCGAGTACGTGGCGTCCGCCTCGGTGCCCGTCTCGACACCGACCGACTCCGGGGCGTCGAACACGGACGCGTGGGTCAGACCGGCCCGCACGTAGTTGTTGTTGTCCTGCCAGGCCATGATGCCCGCACCCTGGAAGTCCGCCGTCGGCGTGGCCTCCAGCGACGTCTGGGCGACGAAGTCACCGGCCGGGACGTCGACGAGGAAGATGTTCTCGTAGCTGTTGTCGGTCTGGTAGGTGTCACCGGGCTGCGACTGCAGCGTCAGCGCACCACCGCCGAGCGACCAGGCCGAGGCCTCCTCGCGGTCGATGGTCCACCGGGGGTCCAGGGTGTCCCCCTCGAACTGGTCGACCCAGGCGCCCTCGGGCAGCGGGGCCGGGGTGGCGGCGGTGACCGTGACGGTCGCGGACGCCGCACCGTAGCCTCCGTTCGAGGTGGCGGTGACGGTCGCCGACCCCTCGGCCACCGCGGTGACCACGCCGTCGGCGTCGACCGTGGCGACCGACTCGTCGTCGCTCGCCCACGCGACCGTCTGGTCCTCGGCGGTGAACGGGGAGACCGTCGCGGTCAGCGTCGTGGTGTCCCCCGGCTCGAGCGCGACCTCGGTCCGGTCCAGCGCGACCCCCTCGGCGAGCAGGTCGGGCTGGTAGTTCTCGATGATCGCGGTCTGCTCGGCCGCCGTGATCGGGAGCACCGTGCCGTGCCGCGGGTTGCTGGGCAGCTGGACCTCGGGACGCGACGTCCAGTCACCGTCGGTGAGGCTGTCCGTCTCGAAGAGCATGTAGCCCTCGCCGCCGTGGTACGACGGCTGGTCGATCATGAGGTACCAGCGGTCGTCCGTCAGCGACGGGAACATGGTCGGACCCTCACCCGAGGTGAAGGTGCCGCCCCACGGGTTGGGCTCGCCGACGCCGATCTGCTCGCCGAGCAGCTCCCAGCCGTCGCCCTCGGTGACGCCCTGGGTCAGGCGCAGGTCGTCGGAGACCTCCTGGCGGACCGTCATGTCCGCCTCGTCCTTGGTCAGGCGGTAGTACGTGCTGCCGCTCTCGCCCGGGATCTCGGCGATCGTGGAGTCGATCATGCCGCGGCCCGCGCCCCGGTCCATGTCGATCCACAGCTGCGGCTCGGAGAAGCTGCCCTGGGTGAAGTCCGGGGTCGTGGCGTACATCATCCGCTGGTACGAGGTGTTGATGTCGCGGTCCTCGGGGGCCACGTCGTCCGGGTACAGGGCGGAGGCCCAGTACACGACGAACTCTTCGGCCTCGGCGTCCCAGTGCGCCTCGGGGGCCCACAGGTTGCCGGCGTTCTCCGGCGCGAGCTCGATCTCGCGCTGGGCGGACCAGTCGACGAGGTTCTCCGACTCCCAGACCATCATCGACCGGCTGCCGGTCTCCTGGGCCTCGCCGAAGGTTCCTCCGGAGGCCATCCGCAGGTCGGTGGCGATGAGGTAGTAGACCCCGGTCTCGGGGTGCCGGATGAGGAACGGGTCGCGCAGACCCTCCGTGCCCAGGGCGGACTCGAGGATCGGTTCGCCGTCGTTGAGCGTGTGCCAGGTGGTGGGGTCGTCGGACTCGCTGACCGCCAGGTAGATCTTCTCGCCGTTCTCGCCCTCCCCGGCGAAGTACGGGAAGACGTAGGCGGCGGCGCCGTCGTCGTCTCCGCCGACACCGTCGACGGCCGCCGGAAGGGGGGACTGTGCCACGGGTGGCGCGGCCGCCGCGGGACCGGCCATCAGACCGGCCGGCAGCGCCAGCGCGAGGGTCAGCGCGACGGGCGCCGACCTGCGTACTGCTCTGGACATCGTGTCTACTCCTCGATGAGCGTGACTCGGTGCGGGGCGGATTTCCGCTCCGCCACCGGTGCTCGGCGTCGAGCACCGGTGTCGAGCAAGAGCGCGAACAGCTCGCCTGCGAGTGTTAGCGCTCACATCTGGCGTGGTGGCACCTCCTGTGGTCGACGGACAGCAGGACGACCCGACCTCCGCCGCGGGACCGCGGCGGAGGTCGGGAAGACGGTCAGGTCTTGCGGAGGCTGAGCACCCGCTGCAGGACGACGAACACCAGCAGCAGCACGCCGATGAAGATCTTCGTCCACCAGGAGCTCAGCGTGCCCTCGAAGGTGATGATCGTCTGGATCAGGCCCAGCACCAGGACACCGAGCACCGATCCGAGGACGAACCCGGTGCCACCGGTGAGCAGGGTGCCGCCGATGACGACCGCGGCGATCGCGTCGAGCTCCATCGCGACACCGGTCAGCGAGTACCCGGACCGCGAGTACATCGCGAAGAGGAGACCGCCGAGACCGGCACAGGTGCCCGAGATGACGTAGACCAGCACCTTGGTGCGCGCCACGGGCAGACCCATGAGCTGGGCGGACTGCTCGCCGCCGCCGATCGCGTACACCGTCCGCCCGAACTGCGTGTAGTGCAGCAGGTAGAAGGCGACCGCGATGACGACCAGCGCGATGATCACGCTCGTGGTCATCCGCCACTGGCCGCCGATCCAGGTGTCCCAGCCGGCGAGCGCCACGAACGTCTCGTCGGTGATCGGGATCGACTCCGGGGCGATGACGAAGCAGAGCCCGCGGGCGAAGAACATCCCGGCCAGCGTCGCGATGAACGGTTGCACCTCGAACACGTGCACCATCAGCCCGATGAGGAATCCGATGATCGAGCCGATGAGCACCGCGGCGGGGAGCACGACCGCCACGGGGAGGCCGGCGTCCAGCAGGAACGCGGTCGAGACCGCCGACAGGGCCAGCACCGCCCCGACCGACAGGTCGATGCCGCCGGTCAGGATGACGAACGTCATGCCCACCGCGAGCACGATGAGGAACGAGTTGTTGATGAACAGGTTCGCCAGGACTCCGGTCGACAGGAAGTTCTCGTAGCGCACGCCGCCGATCGCGAGGATCAGGGCGAGCACCACGAAGGTGCCGAGCACCGGCAGGTACCGCCGGTCGACGCGCAGCCGTCGCGCGAGCGCCGGCAGCCGCGACCCGTTCCCTCCCGGCCCGTCGGGGCCGGACGGGGTCGCCGTCTTCTGGGGCGTCGTCGCGGTCATCAGGCCGCCACCTCCTCGGGCTTCGCCACGCGCTGCCGTTGGCGGGCGGCGAGTCTCTCGCGGACCCTGGGCGACTGCAGCAGGGTCACCGCGATCACCACGAGCGCCTTGAACAGCGGGGTGACCAGCGGGGAGATCCCCACGATCGTCACGGTCAGGGTCAGGGTCGTGATGATGAGCACGCCGACGAGCGTCCCGGACAGCGAGAACTTGCCGCCCTGGAGCGAGGTGCCGCCGATGACGACGGCGAGGATCGCGTCGAGCTCGATGAACAGGCCGGCGTTGTTGGCGTCGGCCGCCATGACGTTGGACGCCAGGATCAGTCCGGCCAGCCCGGAGAAGAGCCCGGACAGGGCGAACACCGTCCACACGATGGTGCGCGCCCTGACGCCGGCCAGCCGGCTCGCCGACGGGTTGATGCCGACGGACTCGACCAGCATGCCGAGGGCGGTGCGGCGGGTGATCAGCGCGACGACGACGTAGACGCCGTAGGCGATGAGCGCCGCCGCGGGCAGCCCGAGCCAGAACCCGGCGCCGAGCGTCTTGAAGGGCGCGCTGTTCACCGTGGTGATCTGCCCCTCGGTGATGAGCATCGCCACGCCGCGTCCCGCGGTCATGAGGATCAGGGTCGCGATGATCGGCTGGATGCCCACCACCGAGACCAGGAACCCGTTCCACACGCCGAGCAGCAGGCACAGGCCCAGGGCGATCGCGATGGCGATGAGCACCGTCGTCACCGAGCCCGGGTTCGGCGAGGTCGCGATGAAGCTCAGCGACAGCGCCCCGGCGATCGCGACCACCGCGCCGACGGAGAGGTCGATGCCGCGGGTGGCGATGACCAGGGTCATGCCCAGCGAGACCAGCAGCAGCGGCGCCGAGTTGCGCAGGATGTCGATCGGCGCGCCGAACAGGTGCCCGTCGAGGATCGACACGGCCAGGAAGTCGGGGCTGTACAGGGTGTTGGCCACCAGCAGCGCGATCAGCGCCACGACGGGCCAGAAGATGGTGTGGTGCGCGAGGCGCCGCAGCCCGCCCGGGCCTGCGGTGCGCGTCGACGCTCCCGTGGTCGCAGGCATCAGTGCCCACCTCCGCTCGCGATGAGGGTGACGACGTCGTCGACGCCGACGTCCTCGGAGTTGACGATCTCGGCCACCTTCTGCCGGTCGCGCATGACGCCGATCCGGTGGCTCAGGCGCAGGACCTCCTCCAGCTCGGCCGAGATGAACACGACGGCCATGCCCTGGGAGGCGAGCTCGGCGACGAGCTTCTGGATCTCCGCCTTGGCCCCCACGTCGATCCCGCGGGTGGGCTCGTCGAGGATGAGCAGCTCGGGGGCGGTCGCCAGCCAGCGGGCGAGCAGCACCTTCTGCTGGTTGCCGCCCGAGAGGTTCCGCAGCAGCGCGTCCGGGTTCGCCGGGCGCACGTTGAGCGCCGCCATGTACTTGTCGACGATCTCGTCGACCTGCCGGCGCGGCAGCCGCCGCATCCAGCCGCGGCCGGCCTGCAGGCCGAGGACGATGTTCTCGCGGACCGTCAGGTCGCCGACGACTCCTTCGGCCTTGCGGTCCTCCGAGGAGAACGCGATGCCGCGGGAGATCGCCGAGCGCGGGTTCCGCAGCCGCGTCAGCACGTCCTTGATGCGGGTGGAGCCGGCGTCGGCGCGGTCGGCGCCGGCGAGCAGCCGCGCGACCTCCGTGCGCCCCGACCCCAGCAGCCCGGCGAGCCCGACGACCTCGCCGGCGTACACCTCGAGGTCGAACGGCTGGACGTCGCCCTTGCGGCCCAGACCGACCGCCTGGAGGAACGGGACGGTCCCCTGCTCGACGTCGACCGCGTGATCGGTGGAGACCTGCAGGTCGTCGAGCAGCTCCATCGAGCGCCCGATCATCGTCGAGACCAGCTCGAGCCGGTCGAGCTCGCTCGTGCGGTACTCGCCGACCCGCTGACCGTTGCGGAGCACGGTCATGCGGTCGGAGATCTCGTAGACCTGCTCGATGAAGTGCGAGACGAACAGGATCGCCACGCCCTGGTCCCGCAGCCGCCGCACGACGGCGAAGAGCTGGGCGACCTCGTCGGCGTCCAGGCTGGACGTCGGTTCGTCGAGGATCAGGACCTTGGCGTCGACGACCATGGCGCGGCTGATCGCGACCAGCTGCTGGACGGCGATCGAGTGCGAGCCCAGCGACGAGGCGGGGTCGAGGTCGAGACCCATGGTGGCCAGGTGGTCCGACGCGGCGCGCCGGGTGGCCCGCCAGTCGATCGCCCCGAGCCGGCGCGGCTCGTGGCCGAGCATGATGTTCTCGGCGACCGTGAGGTTCTCGCAGAGGTTGACCTCCTGGTACACCGTCGCGATCCCGGCGTCCTGCGCCTCGCCCGGTCCCGAGAAACGGTGCGGGGCACCGTCGACGACGATCTGGCCGGCGTCGATGCCGTAGACACCCGTGAGTGCCTTGATGAGGGTGGACTTCCCGGCCCCGTTCTCGCCCATCAGGGCGTGCACCTCACCGGGGAAGAGCCTGAAGTCGACCTGGTCGAGCGCCTTGACGCCCGGGAACTCGATGGAGATCCCGGACATCTCGACGACCGGCCGGTCCGCGCTCGTGGAGCTCGTCATCGTTGACCTTCCGTGGGACGCGGCGGGGTGCGGAGCCCCGCACCCCGCCGCGGGTCGATGCCCCGGGGCGCGGACCCGCCGCGCCCCGGGAGGGGTCGATCAGTACTCGCGCGAGGGCAGGGCCTCGACGGCGGCCTCCTGGTCGAAGGTCTTGTCCTCGACCACGATGCGCTTCTCGACCTCCTCGCCGGCGACGACCTTCTGGGCCACCTCGGCCAGGTCCGGTCCGAGCAGCGGGTTGCACTCGACGATGTAGTTGATCTTGCCGTCGGCCAGGGCCTGCATGCCGTCCTTGACCGCGTCGATCGTGATGATCTTGATGTCCTCGCCCGGCGTCATGCCGGCGGCCTCGATGGCCTCGATGGCACCCAGGCCCATGTCGTCGTTGTGGGCGAAGACGAGGTCGATCTCGTCGTACTTCTGCAGGAAGCCCTCCATGACCTGCTTGCCCTCGGTCCGGGTGAAGTTACCGGTCTGGGAGTCGATGACCTCGATGTCGCTGCCCGCGATCGCGTCGGCGAAGCCCTCCTTGCGGTCGATCGCCGGGGCGGAGCCGGTCGTGCCCTGCAGCTCGACCATCTGGTAGCCCTCGCCGTCGTACTGCTCGACGGCCCACTCGCCGGCCATCTCGCCCTCGAGGACGAAGTCGGAGCCGATGAAGGACTCGTAGAGGGTGTCGTCCTCGGTGTCGACGGCGCGGTCGGTCAGGATCACCGGGATGTCGGCCGCCTTGGCCTCCTCCAGCACCGGGCCCCAGCCGGTCTCGACGACCGGGGAGAACGAGATGACGTCCACGCCCTGGGCGATGTAGGACCGGATCGCCTGGATCTGGTTCTCCTGCTTCTGCTGGGCGTCCGAGAAGCTCAGGTCGAAGCCGTTGTCAGCGGTCAGCGTGTCCTGGATGGACTTGGTGTTCGCGGCGCGCCAGCCCGACTCGGCGCCGACCTGGGAGAAGCCGATCGAGATGAGCTCGTCGCCGGCCTCCTCCGTCTCGCCGCCGTCGTCGGACGTGGTCTCCTCGCCCTCGGCAGCAGGGGCCTGCTCGCTGCTGCACGCACCCAGGGCCAGCAGGGCCGTCGCCGACAGGGCTGCCACCGTGCCGCGCATCCACATCTTCCGTGCCATGTTCGTCCTCCTCTTCGAGACGCCGGGTGACCGGTGGGTCCGGCCTGCGGGTCAGCTCTGACCCTCCGACAAGGCTTGCGTTGTGATCGCTAACATAGCGAAGATGTGACCGGTCACAAAGAGGGTTCCCTCGATCAGACGTCACGATCTCGTAACGCAACCGTCACGGACGACGGTCGGTCCCGTGCGCCCGCACGGGGGGCGCGATCAGGCGTCGTCGCCGGTCACGAGCCCGTCCATCTCCGCCGCGATCATCTCCACGACCGTGTCCACCGTGACCCCGGGACCGTTGCTCAGCTCGCCGATCTTCTCCCGGTCCTTGAGGACCACGATGCGGTCGCTGAGCCGCACCACCTCCTCGAGCTGGGAGGAGATGAAGACGACGGCCACCCCCTCGCCCGCCAGCTTGGCGACGCGACGCTGGATGTCGAGCTTGGCCCCGATGTCGATGCCGCGGGTCGGCTCGTCCAGGATCAGCACGTGCGGCCGGGTGGCCAGCAGCCGAGCCAGCACCACCTTCTGCTGCGTGCCTCCCGACAGCTCCCCCGCCGGCCGGTCCAGGTCCTCGGGCGACAGGTGCAGGGCGTGGAGATAGGTGTCGACCACCGCCGCCTGCTCGGCGCGGGACAACGGGCGGGTCCAGCCGCGCAGCGCCTGCAGGGCCAGCACGATGTTCTCCCGGGCGGTCAGCTCCGCGACGATGCCCTCGTGGCGCAGGTTCTCGGTCGACACCGCGATCCGGTGCCGCAGGGCCGACGCCGGACCCCGCAGCTGCACCGGGGCGCCGTCCAGCCAGAGCTCGCCGTGGTCGGCACGCTCCACGCCGCTCATCAGGCGGGCGAGCTCGGTGCGTCCCGACCCGCGCAGACCGGCGAACCCCACGACCTCCCCCCGGCTGAGGTCGACGTCGGTGGGCTCGAGCGTCCCCCGGCGTCCGATGGAGGTCGCCCGCAGCGTGACGCGCCCCGACTCCGCGTAGTGGTGCTCCAGCCGCTCGGAGTGCAGGGCCTGGAGCGCGTCGATGTCCTCGCCGATCATCTTGGAGATGAGCTCGGCCCGCTCCACCTGCGCCGTGTCGTACTCGGCCACGACCCGGCCGCCCCGCAGCACCGTCATCCGGTCGCTCACCTCGAGCACCTGCTCCAGGAAGTGCGAGACGAACAGCACCGCGACGCCCTGGTCCCGCAGGCGCCGGACCACCCCCAGCAACCGGGCCGCCTCGGCCTCGTCCAGGCTCGAGGTGGGCTCGTCCAGCACGAGCACGCGCGGCTCCAGGACGATCGCCCGGGCCACGGCGACGAGCTGCTTGGTCGCGGGCGACAGCTCCTCCAACGGCGTGCGCGGGTCGACGTCCTCGATCCCCAGCGTCGACAGGGC
Source organism: Isoptericola haloaureus (assembly GCF_036689775.1). Lineage (NCBI taxonomy): Bacteria > Bacillati > Actinomycetota > Actinomycetes > Micrococcales > Promicromonosporaceae > Isoptericola > Isoptericola haloaureus. The sequence continues at coordinate 345,098 of NZ_JBAGLP010000118.1, forward strand.
GGCCGAGGCGCGCTCGCGGCTGCGCGACCATCTGATGCCGAACCGCCCCCGCACCTCGTGGCCGATCATGATGTTCTCGGCCACCGACAGCTGCGGGCTCAGGTGCGACTCCTGGAAGACCGTCGCGATCCCCTCCGCCCGGCTGTCGGCGACGCTGGTCGGCGTCAGGGGCTCGCCGCCGACCAGGACGGTGCCCGCCACGATCGGCACGGTGCCCGTCAGCGCACCGATGAGGGTGGACTTGCCGGCACCGTTCTCCCCCATCAGCGCGTGCACCTCGCCGGCGTGCACCGTCAGGTCCGCCCCGTCGAGCACCCGCACCCCCGCGTAGTCCACGGTGATCCCGGACATCTCGACGACGGGGCGTGCCGTCGTCGGCGTGGACGCGTCCCGGGCGGCCATCAGCCGGCCTTCCTCGGCGGCGCGCTGGAGTCGCGCGCGACGATCTCGGCGGGGATGCGCGTCACGGCCGGGATCTCCCGCTCCTCGATCGCCGCACGCAGGACGTCGACGACGGAGACCCCGAGCGCGTCGAAGCCTTGTCGCACGGTGGTCAGCGGCGGGATGACGTGCCGTGCCAGCGGGATGTCGTCGAAACCGACCACGCTGAGGTCGTCCGGCACGGAGAAGCCCCGCTCGTGCAGCCCGTGGACGAGCCCGACCGCCATGTCGTCGTTCGCGACGAAGACCGCCGTGTACTCGGGGAGCTCGCGGATCCCGCGCGCGAAGTCGTAGGCGAAGTCCGCCGTCCAGTCCCCCACGACGATCGGTCGTTCACGGATCCCCCAGGACTTCGCCCGCGCGTGGAAGGCACGCTCGCGGGCGCGCGCGTCGAGCCAGTCGAGCGGGCCGGCCACGTGCAGGATGTCGCGGTGCCCGAGCGAGACGAGGTGGTCGACGGCGAGCACGGTGCCCGCCTGCTGGTCGACGGTCACCGTGAGGAACGTCGGGTCCTTGTCGGGCTTGACCACGAGGACGGGGACACCGACGGAGATGCGGCGCAGCGCCGCGATCGACGACGAGCGGGGAGCGACGACGCACAGCGCGTCGACGCCCAGCATGATCAGGTGGTCGACGGCCTCCTGGGGGGTGATCTCCTCCCCGGCCCGCAGGAGCACCGAGCTGACCTCGTAGCCCGAGGCCCGGGCGGCGGACTCCACGGCGTACAGCGTGCTGACCGGCCCGTGGGTCACCGCGCTCTCGACGAGGACGCCGATGCGGTGGCTGCGCTGGGTGGCGAGGGCGCGGGCCGTCATGCTCGGGCGGTAGCCGAGCTCCGCGATGGCTTCCTCGACGCGGCGCCGGGTGGCCTCGCGGATGTTCGGGTGGTCGTTGAGCACCCGCGACACGGTCATGTGCGACACGCCGGCGAGCTGGGCGACCTGCCGGATGTTCGGCTTGTCGACTCCGGGACTCACCATGCAGGGCCTCCATCGGTTCCCGCCGGACGACCGAGAGGCGGCGGTGCGTCGACAGGATACCGCCGTCGACCTTCCCCCCGACGCGTCGAGCGTGCCGGGTTCTTCCCCCCGATCAGGTCATGAGGGAGAACCCGGCACGCTCGATGCCGGCGCAGGAGGTCAGAGCCCCTGGGCGAGCTTGTAGTAGACCTGGTTCCAGCGCACCTGGTCCGCGAAGCCGCGCCGCGTGGTGCTCTCGTCGATGACGAGCAGCTCGGTGCCCGAGATCTCGGCGAACATCTCGAACGCCTCGATACCGACGGCGGTCGACATCACGGTGTGGTGCGCACCGCCGGCGGTCAGCCAGGACTCGGCCGACGTCGCGAAGTCCGGACGCGGCTTCCACACGGCACGGGCCACCGGCAGGTTCGGCAGCTCCTGGGCCGGCGGGACGACGTCGACGACGTTGGCGGTCAGGCGGAAGCGGTCGCGCATGTCGGCCAGCGACACGACGACGGCGCCCTCGGTCGCGTCGGTGTCGAACACCATGCGCACCGGGTCCTCCTTGCCGCCGATGCCGAGCGGGTGGATCTCGACCCGGGGCTTCGCGGTCGTCAGGGTCGGGCAGATCTCGAGCATGTGCGCCCCGAGGATCAGCTCCGACCCCGGCGTGAGGTCGTAGGTGTAGTCCTCCATGAGGGAGGCGCCGCCCGGCAGCCCCTCGCCCATGACCTTCGCGGCGCGGACCAGGACGGCGGTCTTCCAGTCGCCCTCGGCGCCGAACCCGTAGCCCTTGGCCATGAGGCGCTGCACGGCGAGACCCGGCAGCTGGCGCAGCGCGCCCAGGTCCTCGAAGTTCGTCGTGAACGCCTTGGCCCCGCGCTCGACGAGGAACGCCTCCATGGCGAGCTCCTGGCGGGCCGCGTAGCGCAGCGACTCGTGCCGCTCTCCCCCGGCCTGCAGCTCGGCGGCCACGTCGTAGAGCTCGGCGTACTCGGCGACGAGCGCGTCGACGTCGGACTCGGCGACCGCCTCGACCGCGGCGACGAGGTCGTTGACGCCCCAGGTGCTGACGTTGACGCCGAACTGCAGCTCGGCCTCGGTCTTGTCTCCCTCGGTGACGCCGACGTTGCGCATGTTGTCGCCGAAGCGGACCAGCTTCAGCTCCTGGGTGGCCAGGCGGCCGGCCGCCGCGCGGACCCAGGTGCCGACGCGCCGCTGCACCGCGGGGTCGGACACGTGGCCCACCACGGTGGTGCGGGCGACGCCGAGGCGGGTCAGCATGTAGCCGTACTCGCGGTCGCCGTGCGCGGCCTGGTTGAGGTTCATGAAGTCCATGTCGATCTCCGACCAGGGGAGCTCGACGTTCGCCTGCGTGTGCAGGTGCAGCAGCGGCTTGCGCAGGGCGTCCAGGCCGGCGATCCACATCTTGGCCGGGCTGAAGGTGTGCATCCAGGTCACGACGCCGAGGACGCCGTCGTCGCTGTTCGCCTCCAGCATCGCGCGGCGGATGGCGGCGGAGTCCTTCAGGACCGGCTTCCACACGACCTTCGCGGGGACGTCGCCCGACGCGTCCAGCGCGGCGGCGACCTCCTGGGACTGCTGGGCGACCTGCTCCAGCGTCTCGGGACCGTACAGGTCCTGGCTGCCGGTGAGGAACCAGACCTCGCGGTCACCGTAGGGCTTGCTCATAGGGGCGTCCTTTCGAAGAGAATCACGAGCCGACGGCGCCGTCAGCGCTGGCCGTAGACGTTCTGGTAGCGGTCGTACAGGGAGTCGACGTACTGCTGCTCGATCGGCAGCGGCTCGCCGATCTGGCGGGAGACGTGCACGGCGCGCGCGACCTCCTCGCAGAGCACCGCGGCCTTGACGGCGGCCTTGGCGTCGCCGCCGATGGTGAACGGGCCGTGGTTCTTCATCAGCACGGCCTTGGAGCGGGACCCGCGCAGGGTCTCGACGATGCCGCGACCGATCGAGTCGTCGCCGATGATCGCGAACGGGCCGACGGGGATCGGGCCGCCGAACTCGTCGGCCATCATCGTCAGCACGCAGGGGATCTCCTCGCCCCGGGCGGCCCACGCCGTGGCGTAGGTCGAGTGCGTGTGCACCACGCCGCCGACCTCGGGCATGTGCGCGTACACGTAGGCGTGCGCGGCCGTGTCCGACGACGGCGCGCGGTCGCCCTCGACGAGGTTGCCCGCCAGGTCGCACACGACCATGGCCTCGGGGGTGATGTCGTCGTAGGAGACGCCGGAGGGCTTGATGACGAGGAGATCGCCCTCGCCGTCGGGCCCGGCCTCGGGGTCCCGCACCCGCTCCGAGACGTTGCCGGCCGTCCACACGACGAGCTCCCAGCGGGGCAGCTCGGCGTGCAGGGCGGCGACCTTCTGCTTGGCGGCGTCGACGGCGGTGCGCAGGTGGGCCGGCACCTCGGTCAGGGATGCGTCGTTCGACATGGGGTTCCGTTCCGTTCGGGGGTCGTCAGAGGGCTTCGGTGGCGGCCCGCTCGACGGCGAGCCCTGCGGAGTACCGGTCGAGGTAGGCGGCGAACCCGGCGACGTCCCCGGCGTCGGGCTGGGCGACGTCCACCGCCGCGTCGGCGAAGACGCGGTCGGTCAGGTAGCCGTCCAGGGTGAGGCCCGGCTGCTCGGCGGCGGCCCGGGTGAAGGCGGCGAGCACCGCGATCCCCCACGCGCCGCCCTCGGAGGCGGTCTGCGCGACGGCGACCGGGGCGTCGACGGCCGCGGCCAGGAAGCGCTGGGCGACCCCGGCGGTCCGGAACATGCCGCCGTGGGCGAACATGGTGTCGATGGCGACGCCCTCGCCGTGCAGCACCTTCATGCCGAGCGCCAGCGTGCCGAAGGCGCCGTAGATCTGGGTACGCATCATGTTGGCCAGCGTCAGCCGGCTGTCCGGGGTGCGGACGACGAGCGGACGCCCCTCCTCGAGGCCGGTGATGGGCTCCCCGGCGAGGTAGTTGTAGGCCAGCAGCCCGCCGCCGTCGGCCTCACCGTCCAGCGCGGCCGTGAAGAGCGCGCCGAAGACGTCGTCCGCCGCGCTCGGGTGACCCAGCGCCGCGGCGAACTCGGAGAACACCCCGGCCCAGGCGTCGAGCTCGCTCGCGCCGTTGTTGCAGTGCACCATCGCCACGAGGTCCCCGGCGGGGGTCGTGACCAGGTCCAGCTCGTGGTGCACGCTCGTCAGCGGCTTCTCGAGCACGACCATCGCGAAGATCGAGGTGCCGGCGCTGATGTTGCCGGTCCGCGGCGCGACGGCGTCGGTCGCGACCATGCCGGTGCCCGCGTCGCCCTCGGGCGGGCACAGCACGACGCCCGGCTCCAGCTCGCCGCTGGGGTCCAGCAGCGCGGCGCCCTCAGGTGTCAGGTGCCCGGCGTCGGCACCGGCGACCAGGACCTCGGGCAGGAGCCCCTCGACGTGCAGGCCGGGGCGCTTGGCCGCCACGAGGTGGCGGAACTGCTGCAGCAGGCGCTGGTCGTAGTCGCGGGTCGCGGGGTCGACCGGGAACATGCCCGAGGCGTCGCCGACGCCCAGGACGTGCCGGCCGGTCAGCACCCGGTGGACGTACCCGGCGAGCGTCGTGAACGAGGCGATCTGCGGCACGTGGGGCTCGTCGTCGAGGATCGCCTGGTACAGGTGCGCGATCGACCAGCGCAGCGGGATGTTGTAGCCGAACAGCTCGGACAGCTCCGCGGCCGCCGTGCCGGTGTTGGTGTTGCGCCACGTGCGGAACGGCACCAGCAGCTCGTCGTCGGCGTCGAAGGCGAGGTACCCGTGCATCATCGCCGAGACGCCGAGCGCGCCGTAGGTCGTGGGACGCACGCCGTACCGCTGCTCGACGTCGGCCACCAGCGCTGCGTAGGCACCCTGCAGGCCGGCGTGGACGGCGTCCAGCGAGTAGGTCCACAGCCCGTCGGCCAGCTCGTTCTCCCAGGCGTGGGAGCCGCTGGCGAGCACGTCGTGGTCCGGCCCGATGAGGGCCGCCTTGATGTTGGTCGAGCCGAGCTCGATGCCGAGCGTGGTCCGCCCGGCCTGAATGGCGTCCCGGATGTCGGTCGCCTCGTCCTGCCGCGTCATCGCCGTGTCACTCCTCGCTGTCGTCCCTCAGATGTTAACGCTCACATGGGGTCCTGCCCAAATGTCCCGGCCAGGGCGCCCCGGCCGTCCGGTCAGGGCGGCGGAGGCGCCGTCGACGAGCGCACGACGAGCTCCGGCTCGATGCGCTGGACCGCCACGGGCTCCCCCTCCAGGGAGCTGAGCACCATCGCCACCGACCGGGCGCCGAGCTCGGCGAACGGCTGTCGCACGGTCGTCAGCGGCGGCACGAAGTACGCCGACCCCGCGACGTCGTCGAACCCCACCACGGAGACGTCGTCGGGGACCCGCAGCCCGCGCTCCCACAGCGCGCGCAGCACGCCGAGGGCGAGCTGGTCGTTGCCGGCGAAGACCGCCGTCGGCCCCTCGCCCGACCCGACCGCCTCGGCCAGGTCGCGGCCGGCCGCGTAGCCGTCCCCCGCGGACCACGAGCACTCGCGCGGCCGGGCGGGACGGATCCCGCGCGCCACCAGGGCCTCGCGCCAGCCGGCCCAGCGCTCACGGGCGTCGAACCAGTCCTGCGGCCCCGCGACGTGGACCACGTTCGCGTGGCCCAGGTCGAGCAGGTGCTCGGTGGCCAGGCGCGCACCGGCCCGCTGGTCGACGGCGACCGACATCGTCGACGACGCCGGCCCGTCCGACGTCGTCGCGCCCTCCAGCGCCGCCACCACGACCACCGGGACCGGTGCGCGGAACGACTCCACCGCGGAGGCCACCGCCGCGTGCGGGGCGATGACGACGATCCCGTCGACGCCCTGGGCCATGAAGTGCTCGAGCGCCTGGTGCATCGACGCGGTGTCGTAGCTGCGCAGCGTGGCGACCGAGACGAAGTAGCTCCGGTCCCGCGCCGCCTCCTCGACGGCGATGAGCGTGCTGGTCGGGCCGAAGAGCGCCGACCCCGTGGTCACGACACCGAGGGTCGCCGACCGTGACGTCACCAGGGCACGTGCCGCGCTGTTGCGGCGGTAGCCGAGCTCGTCGATCGCAGCCTGGACCCTCTCTCGCGTGGCCTCGCGCACGCTCGGGTGCTCGTTCAGCACCCGCGAGACGGTCTGGTGGGACACGCCGGCGAGCGCGGCCACGTCGGCCATGGACGGTCGGCGCACCGACCGTGCGGCCGCCGGGCCGTTCACGGCCGTTCGGCGGGCGGGCCTGCCGGCCGCTCGGCGGCGTTGCGCGCGTCGACCTCGTGCAGCACGCGGCGCAGGTAGGTGTAGGTCAGCTCGCCGGCGGCCTCGTCGTACTGCGCCTCGTAGCCGTGCTTGGTGTACATCGCCAGGTTCTGCTGGGAATCCTTGCCGGTGAAGGCCCAGATCTCCGAGACGTCCTCGGGCAGGTGGTCCAGGATCGCGAACAGCAGGGTCGTCCCCAGCCCGCGTCCCTGCTGGTCCGGAGCGACCGCCAGCCGGCCGAGCGTGGCACGGCCGTCCTCGAGCTCGACGCGGATCGAGCCGACGAGGCGCTCGCCCGTCCAGGCACCGATGGTCACCACGTCGTCGCGCGCCATGTCCTCGCGCAGCTCGTGCAGCGTCTGCGTCAGCGGCGGGATGTTCGGGTCACCGTAGACCTGCGCCTCCGAGACGAACGCGGCACGGCGCAGCGTCAGCAGCTCGCCGGCGTGGGAGTCGTCGACGAGGGCGATGCGGGTCGGCGCCTCCGGGTGGGCGGACCCGTCCCCGGGGCGACCGGACGTGGCGGTGGTGTCGCTCATGGGTCCATCGTCGCAGAACTGGGCGACAATGGCGTGCGTGACCACGCAGCCGACACCTCCGCCCGCCGCGCCCGCCACCGCACCGCCCACCGAGTGGGTGCTGACGCTGTCCTGCCCCGACCGGCCGGGCATCGTCCACGCCGTCAGCGGGATGCTCGCCCAGCACGACGGCAACATCACCGAGTCCCAGCAGTTCGGCGACCCGAGCTCCGGACTGTTCTTCATGCGGGTGCAGGTCCAGTCGCACGCCTCGCGCGAGGAGCTGGAGAGCGCGCTGGCCGCGGTCGCCGGCCGGTTCGAGATGTCGTGGCGCCTCGACGTCGTCGGACGCCCCGTGCGCACGCTCGTCATGGTCTCCCGGGCGGCTCACTGCCTGGTCGACCTGCTCTACCGCGAGCGCGACCAGGGTCTGCCCATCGACGTCGTCGGGGTGGTGGGGAACCACCCCGACCTCGCGGACATCGCCGACTTCTACGGCAAGCCGTTCCACCACGTCCCGGTGACGGCGGCGACCAAGACCGAGGCCGAGGACCGGCTGCGGGCCCTGGTGACCGAGCTCGACGTCGAGCTGGTGGTGCTCGCCCGGTACATGCAGATCCTCTCGGACGAGCTGTGCCGCGACCTGGCCGGCCAGGTGATCAACATCCACCACTCGTTCCTGCCGTCGTTCAAGGGTGCGCGACCCTACGCCCAGGCGCACGACCGCGGCGTGAAGCTCATCGGGGCGACCTCGCACTACGTGACCGGCGACCTGGACGAGGGACCGATCATCGAGCAGGACGTCGAGCGGGTCGACCACTCCCGGGCCGTGCGCGACCTCGTGGCCCTGGGCGAGGACGTCGAGCGGCGCACGCTCGCCCGCGCGGTGCGGTGGCACGCCGAGCACCGGGTGCTGCTCAACGGCCACCGCACGGTCGTCTTCCACTGACCGTCGGCGTCCGGGCGAGCGAGGGCCCGGGACGCGCGGGACCGAGGTGAGGACGCCTCGGAGGGGCGGTCGTCAGACGCGAAGTGCAGGTCGCGCAGCGACCGTGAACGCGACCGCCCCTCCGAGGCGTCCTCACCGACCGGGCCTCAGCCGACCGAGACCTCGACCAGCGTCTTCCACGGGTCGTCGAAACGGAGCGTCCGTCCGTCGTCGCGCACGGGGACGCGCGCGTGCCGCAACCGGTCGCGCAGCGCGTCGACGTCGTCCTGGCCCGGCACGGTGAGCGCCACCTGACCGAGCCCCAGGGACGCCGCCCGCGGCCCCGCCCCGGCGCTGTTCCACGTGTTGACCGCCAGGTGGTGGTGGTAGCCGCCGGCCGCGACGAACAGCGCACCGGGCAGGTCCGCCATGATCTCGAACCCGAGGGTGTCGACGTAGAACTGCCGGGCGGTCGGGACGTCGCCGACCTGCAGGTGGACGTGCCCCACCTGGGCGCCCTGCCCAGCGGCGCCGTCCAGCGCCGACTCGCTGAGGTGCTGCTGCAGGTAGGCGTTCGGGTCGAACCAGTCCGTCCCCATCGCCACCCGGCCGCCGGACCGCTGCCAGGTCTCGCGCGGCCGGTCCCAGTACAGCTCGATGCCGTTGTCCTCGGGGTCGGTGAAGTAGAACGCCCGGGAGACCCAGTGGTCGGCGTTCCCGACGAACCGGGACAGCGGGTGCCGGGCGGCGTGGGCCACCGCGGCCGCCAGCGCCTCCTCGGTGTCGAACAGGACGGCGGTGTGGAACAGGCCTGCCTGGTGCCGCGACGTCGCCGGCAGCCCCGGCGTGTGCTGCAGCACGACGACGGGCGTGCGCCCCCGCCCCAGGACGACGCGGTCGGGCGCTCCGAGCCCGGGCAGCTCGGTGAGCGCGATCGCCTCCCGGTAGTACGCGCTCATCGCGGCGAGGTCGCCGACGTGGAGCGTGACGGCTCCCATCGTGGTCTCGGGGGCGAGGAGATCCTCGGGACGACCGGTCGCGGGGTGCATGAACGGCTCCTGGGTGCTGGGGCGGGTCGGGGGTGAGGGGGTGCGGGGACTCAGAGCAGCGCGAACCCGGTGGTCCACGAGGTCTTCTCGCCGGCGGCCAGGGTCAGCTGCAGGAAGCCGAGCGCCTCGAGCTCGCGGGCTCGCGCGAGGGAGCCGGCGTCGACGACGCGCACGGCCGAGCCGTCGAAGGCCGCGGTGAAGGTGGTCTTGGCGTCGGCGTCGTCGCCCGCGACGAGCACGGTGGTCGGCACGTCGCCCACGGTGCCGGTGGCGAGGGTGGCGGCGAAGTTCGTGTTGAACGCCTTGAGCACGGAGGCACCGGGGAGCGCGGCGGCCAGCTCGGCGGCCGCCGAGGAGTCCGCGGGCACGACCAGGGAGTCGAAGGTCGAGAAGTCGAGCGGGTTGGTGATGTCGACGACGGTCCGGCCGGCGAGCTGGTCGCCGTAGGTGGCCACGACGTCGTCCAGCGCGGGGTACGGCAGGGCGAGGACCACGACGTCACCGGTCAGCGGCTCGCCGAAGGCGGTGGCGGTCACGGCCGGGTCGACGGCCTGCGCCGCGGAGCCGTCGCGGGTCACGACCTGGACCGGCGTGCCGGCGGCGAGAGCGAGGCGGGCGATGGCGGCACCCATGTTCCCGGCGCCGATGATGCTGATGCTGCTCATGACTCTTCTCCTTCGGTGGGACGTCGACCCGATTGGTTGACGCTACAACGAAGATAGGACGCTATAGTTGTCGTGTCAACCATTACGGGAGGGAGACATCTCCATGGACGACGGCGCACCCCCGCGCTGGCTCGACGACGAGCAGATGCGCAGCTGGCTCCGCCTGCAGGCCGTGATCGGTCTGCTGCCCGCCCTGCTGGACCAGCAGCTGCGGCGCGACGCCCAGCTGACCCACTTCGAGTACCTGACGCTGGCGATGCTGTCCGAGGCCCCGGACCGGTCGCTGCGCATGAGCGACCTCGCCCGGCTCACCAGCGCCACGCTGCCGAGGCTCTCGCACGTCGCGCGGCGGCTCGAGGAACGGGGCTACCTGGACCGCGGGCCCGCGCCCGACGACCGGCGGGCCACCGTCGCGCACCTGACCGAGGACGGGTGGGACAAGGTCGTCGCGAGCGCTCCGGGCCACGCCCGCACGGTGCTGGAGACCGTCTACGACGACCTCGACCCCGAGGACCTGCGAGCCCTGACCCGTGTCCTCGACGCGATCCTGGCGCACGTCGACCCGCACGACACGTTCGGCCTCGCCGACCACGAGCGCCGCTGAGACGACGACGTCCCGGGGACCGGGCCGGCCCCCCGCGGAGGTGCGGCACCGGACGCCCGGGACGGCGTCGGTCGGCGTCAGCCGGCCGAGATCTCCTCCTCGGTCAGGTAGCCGCTGGCCACCAGGACCTCCTCGATGTCCCGGCGGTACACCGTCTCGATGTCCAGGGTGTAGGTGGGCACCACCTTGACGCGGTTGTCGTAGGTGGTGGTGTCGGTCACCTCCGGCTCCCCGCCGTCCAGGTACGCCAGGGCCGCGTCGACCGCACGGTCGGCGAGCACCCGGGTGTCCTTGAAGATCGTCGAGTGCTGCATGTCCTGACGCATCAGCTGCACCGAGCCGGCCTCGGCGTCCTGACCGGTGACGACGGGGAGCCCCTCGTCGAGGGTCGGGCCGATCCCCCACAGCCCGAGGGCCGCGATGACCCCCCGGGAGATCCCGTCGTACGGGGAGAGCACCCCGTGCAGCTCGGTGCCGTCGTCGTAGTACTGGGACAGCAGGCTGCCCATCCGGTCACGGGCGGTGTCCTCCGACCAGCGGTAGGTCTCGGCGAACGCGACCTCGGTCTGGCCGGACGGCACCCGCAGCGTGCCGTCGTCGAGGTAGGGCCGCAACGTGTCCATCGCGCCCTCCCAGAAGATCAGCGCGTTGTTGTCGTCCAGCGACCCGGCGAACAGCTCGATGTTGTAGGGCCCGCCGTCGCCCGTGGGCGCCCCGTCGGCGTCGACGACACCGAGCCCGCGCAGCAGGGCCTGGGCCTGGGCGACCCCCACGCCGTAGTTGTCGAAGGTGACGTAGTGGTCGACGTGCTCGGAGTCCAGCAGGAGCCGGTCGTAGGCGATCACCGGGATGCCCGCCGCCTCGGCCGCGGCCAGCTGGTCCACCAGCCCGGCGCCGTCGACGGCCGCGACGATCAGCAGCTCCACGCCGTCGTCGATCATCTCCTGAACCTGGTCGGCCTGCCGGTACTGGGCGATGTCGTCCCCGGCGTACCGCAGGTCGACCTCGTACCCGGCCCCCTCCAGGCCGTCGGCCAGCGTCTCGCCGTCGGTGATCCATCGTTCGGAGGACTCGGTGGGCATCGCCACACCGATCGTCTCCGTCCCGTCGAGCACCCCGCAGCCCGACAGGGCGAGCACGCCCGTGCTGACCAGTGCGGCAGCCGCTGCTGCCACTCGTCGCGTCATCGCGTTCCTTTCGCTCGGCCCGCCCGTCCCTGGGCGGGCCCGTCTCGTTCCTCGTCGTCAAGAAACCACGCAGCGCGACGTCACGGTTCACGCACCGTCACGCGGTGGGCGACGGCGGCACCGCCGTCGGACCCGTCGGTGGCGCGGGCGGTCGCCCGGCCCCGGCGGGACAGTGTCAGGCCGCTCCGGTGATGGCGGCCAGGATGGACTCGTGCGACGCCGTGGCCGGGAAGGAGCCGTTGTTGCGCCCGTGGCGCAGCACCTCGATGCGGTCGGCGACCGCCCGGACGTCGTTGAGGTTGTGGCTGATGAGGATCACGCCCAGCCCCAGGTCGCGCAGGCGCTGGATGTGGGTCAGCACCTCACCGGTCTGCGCCACCGACAACGCCGCCGTGGGCTCGTCGAGCACCACGATGCGCGGGTCGCCGATGAGGGTGCGGGCGATCGCGACGGCCTGCCGCTGCCCCGCCGAGAGCTGACGGAGCGTGGTGCGCACCGAGGGGATCCGCACCGTCAGCCGCTGCAGCAGCCGGCGGGTCTCGACCTCCATCTCCCCCTCGTGCATCAGCCCGAGGCGGTTGCGCTGCTCGCGGCCGAGGAACACGTTGGCGGTGACGTCGAGGTTCTCGCAGACGGCCAGGTCCTGGAACACGCTGGCCACGCCGAGCTCGTTGGCCGCCGACGGCGAGGAGATGGTCACCGGCCGACCGGCGATCTCGATCTGCCCGGCGTCCGGCGACAGCACCCCGGCCACGACCTGCGCCAGTGTCGACTTGCCGGCACCGTTGTCCCCGACGAGCGCCACCACCTCGTGGGCGTGCACCTCGAGGTCCACGCCCACCAGCGCCTCGACGGCACCGAAGTACTTGCTCACCTCGTGCAGGGCGAGCAGGGGCGTGCGGGACTGTGGCGGCCTCATCGTCCAGCCATCTCCTCGTCGGTGCGGTCATGTCGGTCGAACACGTCGGTGTGCTCGAGAGCGAGCGCGACGGCACCCACCAGCTCGGCCCGCGTCCCCAGCGCGGAGGGGACGACCTCCGGGCCTCCGGCCTGGTTGAGCACCGTGCGCCGTTCGAGCGCCGCACGCAAGGGTGCCAGAAACGTCTCCCCCGTCGCTGCCAGCTCACCGCCGACGACGACGCCCTGGATGCCCAGACCCGTCGCCAGGGCGGCGACGACACCGCCGACACGTTCCCCCGCGTCGGCCACGATCTCCCGGCATCCCGGGTCGTCGTCGCCGGCCAGGCGCACGACGTCGCGCAGGGAGAGGTGGCCGTGACTGGTCTGCAGAGGCTCCAGCAGCGCCGGCAGGCCGACCACGGTGTTCAGGCAGCCCCGGCTGCCGCACAGGCAGATGCGTCCGGCCGGGTCGACCTGGACGTGCCCGATCTCCCCGGCCGTGCCGTCGACCCCGCGGTGCACCGTCCCGCCGATGACGAGTCCGGCCCCGACACCGTGCGCGACGCTGATGTAGATCATGTCGCGCCACGGTCGGCCCACGCCCATCGTCGACTCGGCGAGCGCACCTAGGTTCGCGTCGTTGTCGACGTACACGGGCCGGGCGAGCCGCTTCTCCAGCACCTGGCCGATCTGGACGGCGTCCCAGCCGCGCAGCACACCGCGGACGCTGAGCATCCCGGTCGTGGGATGGACCGGCGCCGGGACGCCGAGCCCGATGCTGAGCAGCTCGTCGAGGGTCGACCCGATGCGGTCGAGCAGGTCGACGACGAGGAGGGCGGCGCGGTCGAGGCTCGTGTCGGAGCGGTGGTCGGCGGGCAGGGGCAGGCTCTGCTCGGCGAGGATCTCGTGCGCGACGTCGGCGATCGCCACCCGCATCGTGCGGTACCCGACGACGACGCCGGCCACGAGGCCGACCCGGTGGGCGAGCGTGACGAGCTGGGCCCGCCGGCCGGACCGGACGGTGTTGCGGACCTCGACGACCTCGGCGGCCACGAGCTCCTTGACGATGGTCGACACCGTGGCCGCGGACAGCCCCGTGGCGCCCGTCAGCTCCACCTGGGTGAGACTCCCGTGCTTCTTGACCGCGTCGACCACTCGAGCACGGTTGGCCTCCCGCAGCGACGACTGCGTCCGCGCCATGGCCTGCCGTCCCTTCACGAGCGGTGAGTCTAGGCGTCGACGACGGGCGGCCGGGGGACCTCGCCCCCGACCGCCCGCCGTCGTGCCGGATCAGCGTGCCGAGGCGGCGCGCTTCTTGTTCCAGATGTCGAAGGCGACGGCGAGCAGGAGCACGAGGCCCTTGACCACCTGCTGCATCGACTGCGGCACACCCATGAGCTGCATGCCGTTGGACATGACCGCCATGATCAGACCACCGATCATCGCGCCGCCCACGCGGCCGATACCGCCGGTGGTGGAGGCACCACCGATGAAGCAGGCGGCGATCGCGTCGAGCTCGAACATGTTGCCGGCGCCCGGCTGGGCGGCGTTCATGCGCGAGGAGTACACGATGCCGGCCACGGAGGCCAGGACGCCCATGTTGACGAAGACCCAGAAGTTGATCCGGCGGACCTTCACACCGGACAGCTCGGCGGCGTGCCGGTTGCCGCCGACGGCGTAGATGTGCCGGCCGAAGACGGACTTCTGCGTCACCAGCGCGTAGACGATGATCAGCACCGCCAGGATGATGAGCACCAGCGGGAGCCCGCGGTAGGTGGACAGCTGGTAGCCGAACCACATGACCACGGCCGCGACGAGGACGATCTTCAGCACGAACAGGCCCATCGTCTCGACCTGCTGCTGGTAGGCGATCTTGCCCTGGCGGCTGCGCCACTGGCTGATGGCGTAGCCGGCCACCGCGATGCCGAAGATGACCAGGGTGAAGACGTCGAAGCCCATCCCGCCGAGCAGACCGTTGAGGAACCCGTTGGCGATCTCGTAGTAGGTCCCGCCGAACGGCGAGAGCGAGACGTTGTCGAGCACCAGGTAGGTCAGGCCGCGGAAGAGCAGCATGCCGGCGAGCGACACGATGAACCCGGGGATGCCGACGTAGGCCACCCAGAATCCCTGCCAGATGCCGACCAGCAGGCCGACGACGAGGGCAGCGAGCACACCGACGTACCACGGCATGCCCATCCTGATGACGACCACCGCCGACACGGCCCCGGTGAGGGCCACCACCGATCCGACCGACAGGTCGATCTGTCCGGCGACGATCACCATCACCATGCCGATCGCGAGGATCAGGATGTAGGAGTACTGCAGGATGATGTTCGTCAGGTTGTTCGCGCTGAGGAAGTTGGGGTTCAGCGCGGCGAAGAGGATCACGAGCGCGGCGAACGCGATGAAGATGCCGCTCTCGCGCAGGTGCCGGGTCGCGAGGTCCCGGGCTCCGGCGATGACGTTCATGAGATCGATTCCTTCGTGGGCAGGGGCTGGTCGCGCTCGAGGGTCATGAGCTCCATGAGTCGTTCCTGGGTCGCCTCGGCGACCGGGAGCTCACCGGTGATCCGGCCGAAGGCCAGCGTGTACACGCGGTCGCAGATGCCGAGCAGCTCGGGCAGCTCCGAGGAGATGACGATGACCGCCTTCCCGGCGGCGACCATCTTGTTGATGATCGTGTAGATCTCGTACTTGGCGCCGACGTCGATGCCGCGCGTCGGTTCGTCGAGGATGAGCACGTCCGGGTCGGTGTACAGCCACTTGGACAGCACGACCTTCTGCTGGTTGCCGCCGGACAGCTTGCCGACGTTCGCCAGCACGTGGGGCGTCTTGACGTTGAGCGACTCGCGGTACTCCTCGGCGACCTTCAGCTCCTCGTTGGCGTTGACCCACCCGCCGGGCGCGAGCTGGCGCAGCCCGGCCGAGGAGATGTTGTGCCGGATGTCGTCGAGCAGGTTGAGCCCGTACCGCTTGCGGTCCTCCGTCGCGTACGCGATCTTGTGGCGGATCGCCTCGGACACGTCCCGGACCTGGACGGCCCGGCCGTCCTTGTAGACGGTTCCACGGATGTTCCGCCCGTAGCTGTGCCCGAAGACGCTCATGGCGAGCTCGGTGCGGCCGGCACCCATGAGGCCGGCGATCCCGACGACCTCGCCGGCACGGACGTTGAAGGAGGCGTCGGAGATCACCTGGCGCCCGGCCTGGGTCGGGTGGTCCACGCTCCAGTTCTCGATCCGCAGCACCTCCTCGCCGATCTCCGGCGTGCGGTGCGGGTAGCGGTTCTCGAGGTCACGACCC
This sequence comes from Isoptericola haloaureus, assembly GCF_036689775.1. Classification (NCBI taxonomy): domain Bacteria; kingdom Bacillati; phylum Actinomycetota; class Actinomycetes; order Micrococcales; family Promicromonosporaceae; genus Isoptericola; species Isoptericola haloaureus. Next base: position 360,934 of record NZ_JBAGLP010000118.1, read on the forward strand.
ACCATGCCGCGGATGATCCGGTCCTGCGTGGAGTCCGGCTCGGACATGTCGATCGTCTCGATCGTCTCGCCGTCGCGGATGATCGTCGTGCGGTCGGCGATGTCCGCGATCTCGTTGAGCTTGTGCGAGATGATGATGCAGGTGATGCCCTCGTCCCGCAGCGCTCGCAGCAGGTCGAGCAGGTGGGCCGAGTCCGTGTCGTTCAGGGCGGCGGTCGGCTCGTCGAGGATGAGCAGCCTGACCTTCTTCGACAGCGCCTTGGCGATCTCGATGAGCTGCTGCTTGCCCACGCCGAGCTGCTGCACGGGCGTCATGGGGTTCTCGTGCAGCCCGACCCGCTCGAGCAGCTCGGCCGCGCGGTGGTTGGCGTCGTTCCAGTCGATCAGCCCGAGGGGGCCGCGCTTCTCGTTGCCGAGGAAGATGTTCTCGGCCACGGAGAGGTACGGCACCAGGGCGAGCTCCTGGTGGATGATGACGATGCCCTGGTCCTCGGAGTCGTTGATCGACCCGAACCGCACCGTCTCGCCCTCGAAGACGATCTCGCCGTCGTAGCTGCCGTGGGGGTAGACCCCCGAGAGCACCTTCATCAGCGTCGACTTGCCGGCACCGTTCTCGCCGCAGATCGCGTGGATCTCCTGCTCGCCGACGTCGAGGTCGACTCCGGACAGCGCCTTGACGCCCGGGAACTCCTTGGTGATGGAGCGCATCTCCAGGATCGTGCTCATGTGCGCCCTCGTCCCTCCTTCTGGGTGTGCCCGCGGACCGGCGACGCCGACCGCGGTCCCTGGCCGGGCCCGCTCCCGCCACCGCGGTGGCGGGAGCGGGCCCGGTGGTCAGGATCGGATCACTCGGCCTGGCCGGCGTCGATCTCGTCCTGGGTCCAGTAGCCGCTGTCGACCAGCAGCTCGGTGATGTTGTCCGCGTAGACGGTGTCGACCTCGAGGAGGTAGGACGGGACGACCTTGACGCCGTTGTCGTACGTCTCGGTGTCGTTCGCCTCGGGCTCCTCGCCCGCGAGGAAGGCCTCGGTGGCGACCACGGCCTGGTCGGCCAGCTTGCGGGTGTCCTTGAAGATCGTGGACTGCTGCACGCCGTCCTGGATCAGCTTGACCGAGGCGATCTCGGCGTCCTGGCCGGTGACGACGGGCAGGCCGTCCTCGATCGTGTCGCCGAAGCCGGCACCCTTCAGGGCGGTGATGATGCCGCGGGAGAGGCCGTCGTACGGGGACAGCACGCCGTGCAGCTCGGTGTCACCGGAGTACGTGGAGGTGATGAGGTCCTCCATGCGCTTCTGCGCGGTCTCCTGCTGCCAGCGCAGGATGGCGGCCTGGTCGAACTCGGTCTGGCCGGACGGGACCTCGAGCGCACCGCTGTCGAGGAACGGCTGGAGCGTGTCCATCGCGCCGTTCCAGAAGAAGGTCGCGTTGTTGTCGTCGGGCGAGCCGGCGAAGAGCTCGACGTTGAACGGGCCCTCCTCGTCGGTCGGGTTGCCGTCCTGGTCGGTGAGACCCAGCCCGTACAGGAGAGCGGTCGCCTGGGCGACGCCGACCTTGTAGTTGTCGAACGAGACGTAGAAGTCCACGTGCTCGCTGCCGTTGATGAGGCGGTCGTAGGAGACCACCGGGATGTCTGCGGCGGCGGCGGCCTCGAGCTGGCTCGTCAGGGCCGTGCCGTCGATCGCGGCGATGATCAGCGCGTCGACGCCGCCGGTGATCATGGCGTCGATCTGCTGGGTCTGGGTGGGGATGTCGTCGCCCGCGAACTGCAGGTCGACGCCGTAGCCGGCCTCCTCGAGGCCCGACTGCACCGCGTTGCCGTCGGCGATCCACCGCTCCGACGTCTCGGTGGGCATCGCGACGCCGACGCTCAGGTCGCCGCCTTCGGCCGCGGAGTCCCCGCCGTCGCTGCTGCCGCTGTCGCTGCCCGCGCCTTCACCCGCGCAGGCGGTGAGGGTGAGCGCCAGCGCCGCACCCGCGGCGACCACGCCCATCTTCTTGCCGAGTCGCATCCTCGCGCTCCTTCTCGTCGTCGAGGGTCCCCCCGGCGGCGACCTTCACCACCGGTGCCCACGGAGGGCCGGACCGAAGCCACCGTCGCGGTGACCGAAGACCACTGTGCTGACTTCGGGACTCGAAGTCAATGCCGGAACGGCGCGAGAGAATCACGATCTGGTTACAAAGTGAGCGTTCACACCGCCGCCGCAGGGTCCGATTTGACCGGATAACGCTGTCCGTTGGGTTCGGTGCTCGAACTTATGCCGGGGTGTCACCCCCGAAGCCGCCCCAGATGATGGCACGCCACCCGGCCCCGGTGCCATGCTCAGACATGGACTCGGTGACGGTGCCCGGGCTGACGATCACGTACCGCCGGGCGGGGTCCGGTGCCCCGCTGGTGCTCCTGCACGGCGGTTTCGGGTTCGACAGCCGGTCCTGGGCCCCGCAGCTCGACGCCCTGGCCGACGCCTACGACGTCGTCGCGTGGGACGCCCCGGGAGCGGGCGGGTCCGACGACCCGCCGGAGGACTTCACGCTCGGCGACCATGCCGACGTCCTCGCCGGGTTCGTGGCGGCCCTGGACCGGGGCCGACCCCACGTCCTGGGACTGTCGTTCGGCGGCGGGGTGGCGCTCGCCCTGGCGGCACGGCACCCGGACGTGCCGCGCTCCCTCGTCCTCGCCGGCGCCTACGCCGGCTGGTCGGGTTCGCTCCCGCCCGACGAGGTCGACCGCCGGCTCCGACGCGCCGCCGACGACGTGAACCGCGACCCGCACGAGTGGCTGCCGGAGTACCTGCCCGGCCTGCTGACCCCATCCGCACCGGACGCTCTGCGGAGGCGGACCCTCGGCCTGATGTCCGGGGTCCACCCGCGCGCGAGCCTCACCATGCTCGAGGCCATGGCCGGCGCCGACCTGCGTGACGCCCTCGGGAGCGTCCGCGTGCCCACGCTCGTGCTGCACGGCGAGCTCGACGTCCGCGCGCCGCTGCCCGTTGCCACCGCCCTCCACGAGGCGATCCCCGGCGCCCGCCTCGTCGTGCTCCCCGCGGCCGGTCACCTGAGCAACCTCGAGACTCCCGAGGCCTTCACACGCACGGTCCGGGCCTTCCTGGCCGGTGTCCGCGGCTGAACCCCGCCGGGGAGCACGACGGCGGGCGGGCCCGCTCCCGGGCCCGCCCGCCGTCCGCCCTGGTCAGGCGGTGGGTTCGACCAGCACCGCGACGGTCCGCGCCGGCACCGTCACGCTCCCGGCCTCGCCGTCCCAGGAGGTCTCCTGGACGACGGGGTCGACGCCGCCGGCCTGCACCGGCGAGAGCTCGAAGCCCCGTCCGGCGAGGTCCGGCAGGTCGATCGTGGCCGCCTCGGGCGAGGCGTTGAACACCACGAGCGCCCCGTCGAGCGCCGGGTCGACGTCGGCACCGACCGTGTCGTCGATCGCCATGACGATGACACCCGGGACGGCGTCCGGGCCCGAGCCGGGGAAGGAGACCTTCTCACCGATGAGCTCGGCCGACCCCAGCCGGAAGAGCTGCGTCGACGAGCGCAGCTCCAGCAGCTCCCGCGCCTGCGCGGAGGCCGTGGCGATGTGCTCCGGCGTCGGCTTGAGCGCCGGGTCGGCCAGCAGCGGCGCCATGAGCGGCCATTTCTCCTCGTTGTCCGCGGCCATCGGCAGACCCCGGGCGAACCCGTTGTCCTGGCCCGACCAGTCGATGGCGTTGAACCAGTCGCCGGAGTCGTAGGAGTTGCGGTCCAGCGACTTCGAGCGGAGCAGGTCCGTGCCGGCGTGCCAGAACGACGGCGTCTGGGCCAGTGCCGCCGTGCCGAGCGAGACGGTGTTCATCCGGACGCGGTCGTCCATCGAGGTGGCCTGCGGCAGCTTGAGCGTGAGCAGGTCGAACAGCGTCTCGTTGTCGTGGGCGTCGACGTACGTGACGACCTCCTCCGGGGACTCGGCGTACCCGGCCGGGGAGCCGCGGTAGTCGAGGTCCTCGCCCCGGGTCGTCTCGCCGTCCGAGGTGAGGAACGTGTAGTCCCGCAGGTTGCCGGCCAGCCCCAGGCGGACCAGGTCCGTCTGGTGGGCGAGGTCGGCCGCCTCGTCGTCCCCGCCGTCGTTCACCGTGCCGGGCTCGCCGGTCCGGGCCTCCCGACCGTTCGGGTCGGTGAACAGCCCGGTGCCGAAGCCCTGGGTGAACGTCGACGGACCGTCGAGGGGCGAGCCGCCGTGCACGGCGTCGCGGAGCCGGTCGCTGAACGTCCCGATCCCCGTGCCGCCGAGCTGGCCCTGCGTGGCCTGCGTGAACAGGGCGTTGTTGGCCACCTCGCCGAAGTTCCAGCCCTCGCCGTACAGGTAGACGGCCGAGCCGTCCACGCCGTCCTCGTCGACCGTCAGCGCGTCGAGCGCCTCGCGGACGGCGAGCATGTTCTCGCGCGAGTGGTGACCCATGAGGTCGAACCGGAAACCGTCGACCTTGTAGTCGCGGGCCCAGGTGACGACCGAGTCGACCATGAGCTGCTCGGCCATGGCGTGCTCGGTGGCGACGTTCTGGCAGCAGGTGCTGGTCTCGACGGCGCCCGTGGTCGCGTTCAGCCGGTGGTAGTAGCCCGGCACGACCTTGTCCAGCACCGACGTCGAGGCCTGGCCGCTCTGGGCGGTGTGGTTGAACACCTGGTCGAGGACCACCTGGAGCCCGGCCTCGTGCAGCGAGCCCACCATCGTGCGGAACTCGGCCACGCGGGCCCCGCCCTCACGGTCGACGGCGTAGGAGCCCTCCGGCGTGGTGAAGTGGTACGGGTCGTAGCCCCAGTTGAAGGCGTCCTGGCCCTGCACCTCGGCCACGGCGGCCTGCTGCTCCGTGGAGTCCGGGGCGAACCCGGACAGGTCGCCGGTGGTCTTCTGGTCGGCCGGGTCCTCGGTGATCGAGGCGATGTCGAACGTCGGCAGCAGGTGCACCGTCGTCATGCCGGCCTCGGCCAGCTCACGCAGGTGGGTCATGCCGTCCGAGTCCGACTCGGCGAAGGCCAGGTAGGAGCCCCGCACCTCCTCGGGGACCGTCGAGTCCTCGATCGAGAAGTCCCGCACGTGCAGCTCGTAGATCGTCTGGTCGACGGGCCGCTCCACGACGGGCTGGGCGCTGGTGCGCCAGACCTTCGGACGGAACTGCTTGTCGTCCAGGGACACGACCACCGAGTGCGTCGAGTCGGTGGTCAGCGCCACCGAGTACGGGTCGGTGACGACGTTCGTCTCCATCCTTCCCGGGTTGCCCCCGTGTCCCGGAACGTACACCTCGACGGCGAACTGGTACCGCGCGCCGTACCAGGGGTACTCCTTGTCCTCGGCCTTGCCGTCGAGCAGCCAGGTGCCGTCGGCGGCCCGCGCGGCGTCGAACCGGTCGGGCTCCTCCCCCAGGTCGCGACCCGCGGGCCAGACCAGCAGGTCGACGTCCTGAGCCGTCGGTGCCCACAGCGCGAACGTCGCCCACTTGAGGTTCGGCTGCACCGTGACCCCGAGCGTACGTTCCGCAGCTTCCTTGGCGTACAGGTCGTCCAGCACGCCCGGCACCTGCACCCCGGTGGCGGCGGTGAGGGTGTCACCGTCGGTGCGGGTCACCAGCAGCTGGCCGGTGAGCAGCTCCTCGACCGTCGCGCGGTCCAGGGCCTCGCCGTCCGACGTCGGCACGAGCGCCGTGTGGTCGGCGAGCGCCGGGAAGTCCTCGGTCACGCCGTCCGGCAGGTCGCCGGGCTCGAGCGTGTAGGAGGCCGCAACCGCAGGCAGCTCGCCGCCGTCGGGTCCGGTCACCGTGTCACCGTCGTCACCCGACGAGACCTCGAGGCCGCCCTCGGGGGCGGTCCACAGGGTCCACACGTCGCCGCTGCCCAGGTCGCCCGGGGCGAGCAGCAGGTCCTCACGCACCCAGTGCGCGGCCTGCTGGCCCAGACCCGCCAGCGGCGGGTTCTCGGTGCCGATGGTCAGCTCGTGGGTGGCGATGTCGTAGGAGAACGTCACGGTCTCACTCTCCCCCACGGAGAAGGAGTAGTTCGCGCCGTCACGCGCCCCGTCGACCCCGTAGTTCTCGGCCCAGCTCATGCCGTGGGCCACCTTGACCTCGTAGGCACCACCCGGGAGGGCGTCGGTGGACCAGGTGTAGACGCCGTCGCCGTCCGGGTCCTTGGCCCAGGTCGCGAGGCACTCGGGCTGCCAGTCGCCGGGGCAGCCGGCCTCGTCCTGGTAGGAGCCGGGCAGCGTGACGATCGGGCCCTGGGCGGTCGAGGAGAAGTCCGTGCTCACCGGGTCCCAGTAGAAGGTGATCTCGCCACCGTCATGGGTGTACGTGGCGTTGGGGCCGTTCTGCTCGCCCCCGGCGCCATAGTTGAGGTCCCACGAGCCGTTGATCGCGACCTTGTACTCGTAGTCGCCGGCCGGCACGTCGAAGGTGCCCTCGTACACGCCGTCGGCGCGCTCCGTGAGGCGGGCGTTCTCGCAGTCCGGCGTCCAGTCCCCGGCACAGCCCATCTCGCTGTTGTGGCTGCCGGGCACGGTCACCATGTCGATGTCGCTCGGGGGCTCCTCCTCGCCGGCCACGCCGGAGACGTCGACCCCCACGGAGGCGAACGTCGAGGCCGCGGCACGGTCGCCGTCGGCGTCGACGGTGACCGCGCGGTACTCGACCAGGGTGCCCTCGGGCAGGCCGGCCGTGGTGTGGAAGACCCGCGGGGTGGTGTCCTCGGCGGTGCCGAGCGGCTGCCAGTCGGTGGTGCCGACCTCGCGCCAGGCGAAGGAGGTCTCCGCCCAGGCGTCGTCGATCGCAGCGCGCACCGGGGCGTCACCGGACACGGCGGCACCGGCCGCCGGCACCTCGACGGCGATCTCACCGGCGGTGTCCGCACCGACCGTGCGGTCGGCGACCAGCACGACGGCGGAGGTCGCCGGGACCGTCACCGTCACCTCGCCCGCGGCGTCGGCCGTGACCTCGCCGGTCTCCCCGTACAGCGCGCTGTACGTGGCCCCCGGGGTGAGGGTGGTGAAGGTGGCCGTGCGCTCCTCGGAGGCGTTGTTCAGCGCCACGAGGTGCTCGACCTTCTCGTCCCGGTCGACGCGGCTGACGGCGTAGACACCATCCGTGCCGTCGTCCGCATCGCCGATGTAACGCTCGATCTGCGCACCCTGCCCCAGCGCCGGCGTGCCCTCCCGCAGCGCCGAGAGGTCGGCGATCAGCGAGTACAGCGGGGCGTCGGTGTCGTACCGGTCCTGGCTGCCGGCGGTCTCGCCGGTGACCAGCTCCTGGTTGGCGTAGGAGTCCACCTGGGTGGCGAACAGCGTCTGGCGGGCGTCCTTGTCGCCGCCGCTGCCGGCGAAGCCCTGCTCGTCGCCGTAGTAGACGACGGGCTGGCCGCGCGTGAGGTACATCAGCTCGTGGGCGAGCTCGTCACGTGCCAGCGGGTCGTCGGTGCTGTTCAGCATGTAGCCGACGCGGCCCATGTCGTGGTTGCCGAGGAAGGTCGGCAGCGCGGCCGCGGAGGTGTCCGGCGTCGTGTACCGGTCGTCGCCGGCGAACATCCCGGCGAGTCCCTTCGCGCTGTTGCCGCTGGCGTAGCTGGTGGCCGAGGCCTGGAAGGCGAAGTCGAGCACCGAGCTCATGTCGGTCTCGCGCACGTACGGCGAGAGCAGCTTCGGGTCGGCGTCGTACACCTCGCCGAACATGAAGAACTCGTCCTTGCCGGCGGCGTGGGCGTAGTCGAGGACCTCGGTGGTCCAGGTGTCCCAGAACTCGCGGTCGACGTGCTTGACGGTGTCGATGCGGAACCCGTCGATGCCGAGGTCGACCCAGTCCTGGTAGACCTCGACGAACCCGTTCACCACGGTCGGGTGCTCGGTCATGAGGTCGTCCAGGCCGGAGAAGTCGCCGTAGGTGACGGACTCCCCGCTCCAGGTCGAGTTGCCGCGGTTGTGGTACAGCGTCGAGTCGTTGAGCCAGGCCGGCACCTTGAGGTCGGCGTCGGCGTCGGCGACCACCGGCGTGTAGGGGAACGACGTCGTGGCGTCGAGCTCGGGGAAGTCGCCCGTGCCCGCGTAGTCGGCCGGGTCGAAGGTGTTCCCGGCGGCGTCGGTGTATGGCGAGGTCGCCTGGTCGACGTACGAGTACTCGCCCTCGGCGTAGTCGACGACGTCGGCCGTGTGGTTGGTGATGATGTCGAAGTACACCTTGATGCCGCGCGAGTGGGCGTCGGCGATGAGCGCCTCGAGCTCCGCGTTGGTGCCCAGGTGCGGGTCGATCTGCGTGAAGTCCGTGATCCAGTACCCGTGGTAGCCGGCCGAGACGTCGTCGCCGCTGCCCTGGACGGGGCGGTTCTTGAACGACGGGGTCAGCCAGATGGCCGTCGTGCCCAGCCCCTCGATGTAGTCGAGGTTCTCGTGCAGACCGGCCAGGTCACCGCCCTGGTAGAAGCCCTTGTTCGTCGGGTCGAACCCGGACACGAGCGGGTCGTCGCCGAGCCCGGCGGTGTCGTTGGTGGTGTCCCCGTTGGCGAACCGGTCCGTCATGACGAAGTAGAACTGCTCGTCGCCGCCGGCCTGGCGGGCCGGTGCCGCGACCAGCGCGTCGTCCGTGGCGGCGTCGTACTCCCCCGCGAGGCCGAGCGGGGTCAGCGCGGTCAGGTGCGTGGCGTCGTCGTAGGTGACGCGCAGGCGGGTGTCGCCGCCGAGCACGAGGGGGGCGTTGTCGCCGCCGCCGTCGCGACCGTAGGCCTCCTCCCAGGAGTCGTCGATCGCGACCTTGTACTCGTAGGTGCCGGCGGGCACGTCGAACTCGGCCGTGTAGGTGCCGTCGCCGGCGGGCGCGAGCTCGGTGGCGTCGCACGCCGGGTCCCAGTCGGCGCCGCAGCCCAGCTCGGACTGCAGGTCACCGACGAGAGCGACGGACCGGTCGGCGGCGCTGGCCGCGGGGACCCCCGCGAGCGCCAGCCCGCCGGCCACGGCGGGGACGGCCACGGCGAGCGCCGCCAGGGAGGCGACCGCGCGTCGTGGTGCTGCGTGAGGTGGCACCGCGTGTGGTGGCGCAGGGGGGCGGGTGGCACGGGCCATGGAGGACTCCTTCGTCGACCGGGCGCGTCGATCGCGACCTGCGGAGGACTGTACCGTTGCTGCAACCTTGCAGCAACGGTCAGAGCCCTGTGCCCGCCGAGCATGGTCGGCGGGGCAGGTCAGCCGGCCAGGTGTCCCCAGCGACGCTCCAGCTCGGCCCACGGCCCCACCTCGACCACGCGTCCCTCCAGCAGCACGACGACGCGGTCGGCGCGGGCGAGCGCCGCGCGCTTCGAGGTCGAGCCGATCACCGTGAGCCCCTGCTCGCGCAGCGCCGTCCACAGCTCGACCTCCGTCGCCGCGTCCAGGGCGCTGGACACGTCGTCGGCCAGCAGCACCTCGGAGCCCGTCGCCAGGGCCCGCGCCAGGGCGAGCCGCTGCACCTGGCCGCCCGAGAGCCGCACCCCGCGGTGCCCGACCACCGCGTCCGCGCCTCCGGCGTCGGCGACGTCCGGCGCCAGCCGGGCGACGTCCACCGGCCCCACGACGTCGCGCGCGTGGTCCAGCGTGACGTTCTCGGCGAACGTCCCCGACAGCACCCGCGGCACCTGCGCGACGTGGGCCACCCGGGCCGGACGCAGGAAGGTCTCGGCGTCCAGGACCGGCTCACCGTTCCACCGCACCTCGCCCCGGTGCTGCATCAGCCCCGTCGCGGCGGCGAGCAGGCTCGACTTGCCCGACCCGACCGGGCCGAGCAGCAGCACGAGCTCGCCCCGCTCCACGGTCAGGTCGACGCCGGACACCCCGATCGTGCCGTCGTCGTGCACCGCCTCCAGGGACTCGAGGTCCAGCCGCGCGAACGGCGCCGACGACGCCTCCGGCGGGGCGGGAGCCGGGGCGGTGCCCGCGGCCAGGTCGACGCCGTCCGGCAGCCGGGTCAGGTCCGCGCCGGCGGCGAACGCCTGGGTCGCACGCAGCCACGCGCGGGTCCCCGGCGCCTCGGTGATCACCGCGCCCGCCACGACCCCGAAGTACGCGAACCCGCTCACGGCGGCGGTGACCAGCAGCGTCGTGGCGAGGTCCCACGTCCCGGCGAGCAGCAGCGCCCACGCGGTCACCACACCCGCCTGCACCATGACCGTCGGGATGCCGTCCAGGACGGCCTGCACCCGGTGCTCGCGGACGGCCGCCCCCACGCGCCCGGCGTCGACCTGACGCAGGTGGTGGTGCACCGCCGGGATGCGGGCCGCGAGCTTGACGGTGCGCGCCGCGTCCAGGGCCGAGACCAGGGCCCGGCCGAACCCCGCCCGCGCCTCGGCGGACCGGGTCGCCGTCCGGCCGGCCACGGGACGACCCACCAGCGCGCACGCCGCCGTCACCGCCATGACGGCGAGCAGCACCAGACCCGCCAGCGCCGAGCCGCTGACGGCCCAGGTGACCAGGACGACGGCCAGACCGTTGAGCAGGTCGACCCAGCGGTCCACGTAGAGCACGAACCGGTCGCCGTCGAGCGCGCGGGCGACCACCTCCCCCGCCGGCGAGCGGCGCAACCGGTGCCGTCGGGTCTGCCCCACCAGCACGCCGACGCGCACCCGCAGCAGCATCTCGATCCACCACGACGGGTACAGCCGCACCGCGACCGCCAGGCACAGCGGCGCGGCGAGCAGCATGACCACCAGGGCGGCGGTCAGGGGACCCGGCGAGCCGCCGGCGGCGACCGTCTCGACGACGCGGCCCCAGAGGTAGCCCGCAAGCGCACCCTGGGCCGCGAACAGGCTGCTGAACAGGAACAGCACCGCTCCCGCAGCCCCCCACCGCGGTCGCGTGGCCAGGGCGTGCAGGACGCTGCGGGCCAGCCCGGGGCCAGCTCCGGGATCGGTCAGCACGGGCGGGTCGCCGACCCGTCGCCGGCCCCCGACGGCCCCCGACCGCAGCCCGGGGGCCGTGCCGTCGTCGGCCACGCCCTCGCCGGCCACGCGGTCGTCGGGCGCCACGGCTCCGCCGTCGGCAGGGGCGCCGTCGACGAGCGCGTCGTCGCCGGCACCGCTGCCGGCCGCGAGCAGGTCGCGGAACGGGCCGTCCCGGTGGACCAGGTCCTCGTGCAGCCCCTGCTGCACCACCCGGCCGTGGTCGAGCACCACGACGCGGTGCGCGCGCCGCACGGTCCCGAGCCGGTGGGCGACGATCACACCGGTCCGGCCCGCGAGCAGCCGGTCGGCGGCCGCGACGACCCGGGCCTCGGTGTGCGGGTCCATGCGCGCGGTCGCCTCGTCCAGGACGACCAGGTGCACGTCCCGCACGAGCAGGCGGGCGAAGGCCACGAGCTGCTCCTCCCCCGCCGACAACGAGGTCCCGCCGGGTCCGAGGAGCGTGTCCAGCCCGTCGGGCAGCCCGGCCACCCAGTCGGCCAGCCCGAGCTCGCGCACGGCGGCGGTGACGTCGGCGCGCGGCAGGTCGGCGAACAGCGTGATGTTCTGCGCGAGCGTGCCCGCGAGGATCTCGGTGCGCTGCGTGACCACGCCGACGCCCGCGCGCAGCCGCTCCAGGTCGGCGTCGCGCACGTCGACACCGCCGATGAGGACGGTGCCGCGTGGCGGCTCGACCGCCCGGGACAGCAGGGAGGCCAGCGTCGTCTTGCCGGAGCCGGTCCGCCCCACGAACGCGACGGTCTGGCCGGCCGGCACGGACAGCGACACGTCCCGCAGCGCGAACGTGCCCTCGGTGTAGGCGAAGTGCAGCCCGCGCACCTCGATGTCGAGCGGACGGTCGGGCAGCGGCTCGCCGCCGGACGGCTCGGGCTCGGAGTCCAGGAGCTGGCGGATCCGCACCACGGCGCCCAGCCCCTCCTGCAGGTCCGGCAGGTGCTGGGCCAGCCGGTCCACCTGCCCGACGAACAGGGACGTCGCCAGGAACAGGGTGACCAGCCGGTCGACCGGCATGCCGCCGTCCACCGCGAGCGCCACCCCGGCCACGACGACGCCGGCCAGCAGGGCGTGCAGCAGCACGCCGACGCGTGCCAGCAGCCGCGTCTCGACCCGCACCACCGCGAGCAGGGTGCGGTGCACGCGCGCGGACATCTCCGCCAGCCGGCGCAGCGCGAACGCCTGGCCCCCGGCGGTGCGCAGGTCGTCCCGCGCGGCGACGCCCTCCTCGAGCACCGCCGCGTTGTCGGTCCAGGCGCGCTCCTCGACGACCTTGCGGCGGGCGATCTCGTCCAGCAGCGGCCGCACCGTCCACCAGGTCACCGCGCCGAGCAGGGGGAACAGCACCGCGGCCGGCCACCAGGTCGCCCCCGCCACCACCCAGATCGGGACGAAGCCGACGACGGTGCGACCCATGCCCCAGAGCTGACGCCGCGCGAGCGCTCCGACGGCGTGGGTGTCGTCGTCGACCCGGTCGAGGATCTCCCCGACGGCCTGCTCGGTGAGGACCCCGAGCGGCTGGTGCAGGGCGGCACTGAGCAGGTCGCCGCGCAGGCGGCCCTCGGCGCGGTCGACGACGCCGGCCCAGGCCACCTGGCCGGCGGCGTCGAGCAGGGCCCCGCCCACCAGGCACAGCGCGAGCAGCGCGACACCCGCCGCCGTCGGGTCCTGGGCGAGACCGCCGGCGACCACCGTGCCGAGCGCCGTCCCGACCGTGCCGATCGCGAGCGCGACGAGGGCTGCGGCGCCGACGGGGCTCCGCAGGCGCCGCCAGTCGAGCCGCCGCGCCGGGTCCTCCGCGACCGCCGGCGGGCGCGCCGGGGGCGCGGGGACGTCGATCATGCTTCGAGGCTAGAGCGGCCGACGACGGCGCTCGACTCCTTTTCCTCGGGCCCCCGGGCCCCCGGCGGTGCCGGTCAGACGAGTCCGAGCGACCGCACCGTGTCCCGCTCGGCGACGAGCTCGGCGACGCTGGCGTCGATGCGCTCGCGCGAGAACGCGTCGAGCTCGAGGTCCTCGACCACGTGCCAGGCGCCGTCCGACGACGTCACCGGGTAGGAGCACACCAGCCCCTCGGGCACGCCGTACTCGCCGTGGGAGACCAGACCCGCGCTGGTCCAGTCACCGGCCGGGGTGCCGTGCACCCAGTCGTGGACGTGGTCGATGGCCGCGTTCGCCGCCGACGCGGCCGAGGACGCCCCGCGGGCGTCGATGATGGCCGCGCCGCGCTTGGCGACGGTGGGGATGAAGTCGTCGGTCAGCCACGCCGTGTCGGCCGTCAGCGTGCCGCCGGGGCTGCCGGCGACGTCGGCGTGGAACAGGTCGGGGTACTGCGTGGCCGAGTGGTTGCCCCAGATCGTCAGGCGGCGCACCTCGGACACCGGTACGCCGGCCTTGTGCGCGACCTGGGACAGCGCCCGGTTGTGGTCCAGCCGCGTCATCGCCGTGAAGCGGTCGTCCGGCACGTCCGGGGCGTGCGAGGACGCGATGAGGGCGTTGGTGTTGGCCGGGTTGCCGACCACGAGGACCCGCACGTCGTCGGCGGCACCGTCGTTGATCGCCGTGCCCTGCGGCCCGAAGATGCCGCCGTTGGCCTCGAGCAGGTCGGCCCGCTCCATGCCGGGCCCGCGGGGACGGGCGCCGACCAGCAGCGCGACGTTGGTGCCGTCGAAGGCGCGGGTGGCGTCGTCGTCGATGTCGATGCCGGCCAGCAGCGGGAAGGCGCAGTCGTCGAGCTCCATGGCGGTGCCCTCGGCCGCCTTGACCCCCTGCGGGATCTCGAGAAGCTTGAGCCGCACGGGGGTGTCCGGTCCCAGCATCGCGCCCGAGGCGATGCGGAACAGCAGGGCGTACCCGATCTGACCGGCGGCTCCGGTCACGGTGACGTTCACAGGAGTCCTCATGGGCCCACTCTGGCGTACCCGGCCGTCGCCGTCATCCCCTCCGGACGTCGGATCCGACGAAACACCCGGACCGCGCGGTAGCGTGCACCCCGGACGGCACCGGTCGACCGCGCGACGTCCAGGTCGTGCTCAGGAACCGCTGCCAGCATCGCCGCCGCGTCCCCGGTGGGCGCCGGCACACTTCACCGACGAGCAAAGGACACCCATGGCCGCGCAGACCGTGACACCGCACGACGTCGAGACGACGCCGCCACCGCCCCGGCTCTTCACCCGGATGGCGGCGGAGGCCTTCGGCACCTTCGTCCTGGTCCTCGGGATCGTGGGGACGGCGACGTTCAACGTCGCCAACGGCGGGCAGATCATGACCGTCGCCCTGGCCGGCGGGATCGCCCTCATCGCCGCCATCGCGGCCGTCGGCCACCTGTCCGGCGGTCACTTCAACCCGGCGGTGACCTTCGGCCTGACGCTGGCCGGCCGGTCCCGGTGGGTCGACCTCGCGCCCTACTGGCTCGCCCAGCTCGTCGGCGGCGCGGCCGCGGGCGCGCTGATGCTCCTCATCATTCCGGACGGCTACGGCGCGCTCGTGGGATCGGCGTCGTCCGGCGAGGTCCTCGCCGCCACCGCCAACGGCTACGGCGACCACTCCCCGATGAACACGCTCACCCAGGGCGGGGCCACCTTCGACCTCGCGACCGCCGCGATCGTCGAGGTCCTCATCGCTGCGATCTTCGTCGGTGTGATCCTCGGCGTGACCAACGAGCGCGCCAAGATCACCTACCCGGCGGTGGTCATCGGGCTGACCCTGACCGCCCTGCACATCGTGTCCTGGCTGGTCACGAACACCGGGTTCAACCCGGCCCGGTCGCTCGCGTCGGTCGTCTCGCCCGACGCCTGGGGCGAGGGCAGCGTCGGCAGCCAGCTCTGGCTGTTCGTCGTGGCCCCGCTCGTGGGCGCGGCCCTCGCGGCCCTGTTCGCCCGGGCCTTCGCGCCGCTGCCGGCCGCACCGACGGCGGCCGACGGCTGGGGCGAGCAGCCGGGCACCGCCCCGGCGACCGCCGAGGCGGCGACCGTCGCCGCCGTGGCCTCCGCCACCGCGGCCGCCGTGGTCGCCGAGGAGACCGAGACCGAGGACTCCGCGACCACCGGCGACGACTCGACCGAGGACTCCGCCGAGACCGCGACGCAGGACGACGAGGACGACAAGCCCACGACGACCTGATCGAGCCGCCCCGCCACGACGGGGCGGGAGCCGACGCACGCCGGGTGCCGGTCCGCAGGGACCGGCACCCGGCGTTCGTGTGCGCGGGGTCTCAGACCCCCGGGGCCGTCAGGGCCAGCACGGCGATCACGGTCGCGGCCCCCCAGCACAGGAAGACGTCGAACCCGCGGCTGCGGATCGCCAGGCCGGCGGGCCCGCCCGGCGCCACCGCTCGCCAGGTGCCGGCCACCGCGAGGGTCCCGGCGATCGTCAACGATCCCAGGCGCGCGCCGACGAGCAGTCCGAGCAGCACGGCCAGCAGGATCCCGGCGAGCACCACCAGGATCGCCGGCACCGGGCTGGGCGCGTCGCGGCGCTGCCGGGGGCCGGCGTCGAGGGAGTGCCAGGACGGCTGCGGGGTGTCGGGAACCACGGCGTCGAGACTACCTGGCGCGACCCACGCCGGAGCGCCCGGCGGTTAGGTTGGACCGGTGCCCGCGACGAACGACTTGACCGCACCCGCCCCCCTCCGGGACGACCCGCACCCGCGACCGCCGCGCTCCGTCGTCGTCGTCGGCGCCGGGCTGGCCGGCGCGCAGACGGCCGCGGCGCTGCGTGCCCACGGCTTCGACGGGCACCTGACCGTCCTCGGCGAGGAGGGGCTGCCGCCCTACGACCGGCCGCCGCTGTCGAAGGAGCTCGTGTCGCGCACCGAGCCGCTGTGGCTGCGCGACGACCTCGGCGTCGACCTGGACGCGCTCGCCGACGAGGTGCGGCTCGCCGACCCGGTCGTCGCCGTCGAGCCGGGCCCGACGCTCACGACGCGGTCCGGCGACCGCCTCGCCCCCGACGCCGTCGTACTGGCCTGCGGGTCCCGACCGGTGCTGCCGCCCGGCTGGGACGCCGACGTGCTGCACACCGCCGCCGACGCCGACCGGCTGCGCGCCGACCTGCGGCCCGGCACGCGGCTCGTGATCGTCGGGGCGGGCTGGATCGGCGCGGAGGTCGCCGGGGTGGCGGCCGGGGCCGGCGCCGACGTCACCGTGCTCGAGGCCGGCCCGGCGCCGCTGGCGCGACAGCTCGGCACCGACGTCGGCACGCACCTGGTCCCCTGGTACGCGGCGGCCGGTGCGCGGCTGCGTCTCGACGCCACCGCGGCCGCGGTCCGCCGCGACGGCGTCACCCTCACCTCCGGCGAGGAGGTCCCCGCCGACGTCGTCCTCGTGGCCGTCGGCGCCCGACCGGCCACGGCCTGGCTGCGCGCGACCCTGCCGGAGGTGGTGTTCGACCCGGCCGGTGGGCTGCTCGTCGACGCCGGCGGCGCGGTCCCCGGGGCGGACGGCGTCTGGGCCGTCGGGGACGTGGCCTCCCGCCCGCACCCGGAGCTCGGCGTCGTGCCCGGGGGCCACTGGTCCGCGGCGCTGCACGACCCGGACGCGACGGCCCGGGCGATGCTGGCCCTGCCGGTCGAGCCGCCGCAGGCGCCCTACGTGTTCTCGCGTCAGCTCGGTCACGACCTGGCCCTCTTCGGGCTGCCCGAGGGGCCGCCGACGGCGTGGCGCGGCACACCCGGCACGGGGTCGTGGGCGGCGTTCTGGACGGCGCCGACCGTGGGCGGCCCGGAGGACACCGACGACGGGCACGCGACCGGCACCGAGCACGCCGGGCACGGCGCGGGCGACGGGGTCGCCGTCGTCCGCGCCGTGCTGCTGGTCGACGCGCCCAAGGAGGTCGGCGCGGTCCGGCGGGCGATGAACCGCCCCGGCCCGCTCCGGATGGATCTCGAGCGGGCCGGGGACCCCGAGGTCAAGCTGCGCACGGCCGTCGTCACCTGACCGTTTCGCGCCACGAGCGTGCCGGAAACTCCCCTACCTCGAGCCGATGGGAAACCTTCCGGCACGCTCGTTGCGCGAACGGGTCAGTGGGCGAAGTGGCGGGTCCCGGTCAGGTACATCGTGATCCCGGCGGCCTGCGCCGCCTCGACGACCTCGGCGTCCCGGATCGAGCCGCCCGGCTGGACGACGGCGCGCACACCGGCGTCGAGCAGCACCTGCAGGCCGTCGGCGAACGGGAAGAAGGCGTCCGAGGCCGCGACGGCGCCGCGGGCGCGCTCGAGGGGCCCCGACCCGGCGTCGGCGAGGGTGTTGGCCCGCTCCACCGACAGCCGGCAGGAGTCCACGCGGTTGACCTGGCCCATGCCGATGCCCACGGCGGCGCCGTCGGCGGCGAGCAGGATCGCGTTCGACTTGGCGGCGCGCACGGCCCGCCACGCGAACGCGAGGTCGGCGAGCGTGGCCTCGTCGGCCGGCTCGCCGGCGGCCAGCGTCCAGGACGCCGGGTCGTCGCCGTCGGCCTGGAACCGGTCGACCGCCTGGACGAGCAGCCCGCCGGAGACCGGCCGGGTCTCGACCGGCGCGTCCGGGGCGCCGTCGACGACGAGCAGGCGGATGTTCTTCTTGGCCTGCAGCACCTCGAGGGCCTCGGGCTCGAAGCCCGGGGCCACGACGACCTCGGTGAACACCGGCGCGATCTGCTCGGCGGCGGCCTTCGTGATCGTGCGGTTCGCAGCGATGACCCCGCCGAACGCGGAGACCGGGTCGGTGGCGTGCGCACGGGCGTGGGCCTGGGCGACGTCGGCCCCGACGGCGATGCCGCACGGGTTGGCGTGCTTGATGATCGCCACGGCCGGGTCGGTGTGGTCGTGCGCGGCCCGCCACGCGGCGTCGGCGTCGACGTAGTTGTTGTAGCTCATCGCCTTGCCGTGCAGCTGGGTGGCCTGCGCCAGCCCGGTCGCGCCGTCCGTGCGCGTGTAGAGCGCGGCGCCCTGGTGCGGGTTCTCGCCGTAGCGCAGCACGTCGGAGCGCTCGTAGGTCGCACCGACCACGTCGGGCATGCCCGAGGTCGCGGCCGCCTCGTCCGGGGCGTACGCGCTCGCGAACCAGGCCGACACGGCGACGTCGTAGGTGGCGGTGTGCGCGAACGCGGCGGCGGCGAGGCGCTTGCGCTCGGCGAACGTGAAGCCGCCCGCCTGCGCGGCGGCGGTGACGTCGTCGTACCGGGAGGGGTCGACGACGACGGCGACGCTGGGGTGGTTCTTCGCGGCGGCACGCACCATGGAGGGACCGCCGATGTCGATCTGCTCGACGACGGCGTCCGGGGCGGCGCCGGAGGCGACGGTCTCGGCGAACGGGTACAGGTTCACCACGACGAGGTCGAACGTGTCGATCTCGAGCTCGCGGAGCTGGTCGAGGTGGTCGGCCTTGCGGGTGTCGGCGAGGATGCCGGCGTGCACGCGCGGGTGCAGGGTCTTGACCCGGCCCTCGAGGCACTCGGGGAAGCCGGTGAGCTCCTCGACGCGCGTGACGGGGACGCCGGCGTCGGCGATCCGCGCCGCCGTCGAGCCGGTGGAGACGAGCTCGACGCCGGCGCCGTGCAGCGCGGTGGCGAGCTCGACCAGGCCGGACTTGTCGTACACGCTCAGCAGGGCGCGGCGGATCGGGTGGCGCGCGTCGTCGGCGAGCCGGAGGTCGGGGTTCGTGGGGATGCCGGACATCGGGGTGGTCTCCTCGGGGTCGGACCTTCGCGGAAACCCTGGCACCCAGGCGGGCGGCGCGCACGGTGTGGCTCGAACGCGGTGCGGCGGGCTGCCGGGTCGGATCGAGTCGGCCGCTCCCCGGTGGTGGCTCCACCTTCGCCAGTCACGGCCGGGGCCGATCCTACCGGCGCCACCCCGGAGCCACGGAATCGGGCGGCCGCTGCGGTCGGCGCGGCGGGGTCAGCGCGGCGGGGTCAGCGCGGCGCGGCGACGACGTCGAACCCGAGCAGGCGCCAGGCACGCACGGCGTACTCCTCGCGCTCCCGGGCGGGTCGACGCGTGAGCGCGGAGGCGACCATCTCGATGCCGAGCAGCACGTCCTCGACGTCGGTGCCGGGCCGCACCTGCCCGCGGGCGAGGGCGTCGTCCAGGCGGGAGCGCACGACGTCGGCGAGCCGTTCGGTCAGGTCCAGCAGCCGGGGGTCGGGCCGGACCTCGGGGGAGCTGGCCGCGAGGTCGATGCTCACCACCGAGTCGATGGCGTGCCGGGTCACCAGGCCGAGCAGGTCCAGCAGCGAGGCGTCGGGGTCCTCGGCCAGCTCCTCGACCGTGCTCACCTGCTCCTCGAACAGCGCGAGCACGAGGGTGAGCCGGTCGGGGAAGTGCCGGTAGAGGCTCCCCTGCCCCACCCCGGCGCGGCGCGCGACGGCGTTGAGCGGAGCGTGGGCACCGTGCTCGGCGAAGATCTCGCGGGCGGCGGCGAGCAGCGCCGCCCGGTTGCGAGCGGCGGCCCGCGGCCCAGGGTTGGACCGCCGCCCGTTCTCACCCACCGAGGTACTCACGGGTGCTACTTTAGACGGAGACATCCGGACATTCTTGTCCGGTCAAGAACTCGGAGGGATCACCATGGCCGACCTCACGCTCCAGCACACCGTGCGCGAGTGGCTCGCCGACCCGGAGGGCAACGCGGCGCTCACCGAGATGCTCGCCGCCCAGGGGCAGTCCACCAAGGCGCTGGCACCCGTCAAGCGCATGAGCTTCGAGAAGCTCATCAAGGTCTCGCGGGGCAAGTTCTCCCGCGAGGTCGCCGAGCAGCTCGTCGAGCAGGTCCGGGCGGCCAAGGCGGCGGGCGGTGCACCCGTCGCGACGGACACCGCTCCCGCGACCGAGGACACGGCCGAGAGCTCCGGCACCGCGGCCCCGGAGCCGGCCGAGTTCGTCGAGGAGATCACGCCGGGCCGCTTCACCGGGCAGACGGTCGTCGTGACCGGCGCGGCCTCCGGCATCGGCCGGGCGACGGCCTCCCGCGTCGCGCGCGAGGGCGGCCGGGTGATCGCCGTCGACATGACGCAGGCCGGCCTGGACGAGCTGGCGGCCGAGCTCGCCGACTCCCTGCCCGCCGGCGCCGAGGTCGTCCCGGTGACGGCCGACATCACCGACGACGCCGCGATCGCCCGGATCGTCGCGGCGGCCGGGGGCCGGATCCACGGCCTGGCGAACGTCGCGGGGATCATGGACCGCTTCGCGGCGGTGCACACCGTGGACGACGCCACGTGGGAGAAGGTCTTCGCCGTCAACGTCACCGGCACGATGAAGCTGATGCGCGCCGTCGTGCCCGGGATGCTGGCCGCGGCCGAGGGCCGCGTCGTCAACGTCGCCTCCGAGGCCGGCCTGCGCGGCTCGGCCTCCGGCGCCGCCTACACCGCCTCCAAGCACGCGGTGGTCGGCCTGACCAAGAACGCGGCGTTCATGTACACCGGCACCGGCGTCCGGGTGAACGCGGTCGCCCCGGGCGGCGTGGCGACCGGGATGAGCCCCCAGGACGTCGACGGCTTCGGCATGGGCCGGGTCCAGTCGGCGATGGGGATCATGGCCGACATCGCGATGCCGGAGCAGCTCGCGGCGTCGATCACGTTCCTGCTGTCCGCGGACTCGACGAACGTCAACGGCCAGATCCTGGCCTCCGACGGGGGCTGGTCCGCCGCCTGACCCTGCCGCCGGAGACCCACCGCCCGTTGTGGGCATGAAATCTGCAGCTCCCCGACGTCGGGGAGCTGCAGATTTCATGCCCACAACGGAGGGGCGGGGTGGCCGGACGCGCCCCGAGGGCGGGATCAGGCGTCGATCGCGTCGTCCGCCCAGGTCGCGGGCAGCCCGATCCGGCGCACGGGCCGGGCGCACCACACGGCGACCACCGCGGTGCCGAGCACCGCGGCGAGGACGACGAGCGTGGTCGGCAGCCCGGCCGCGGCCAGCAGGCCCCCGCCCACCAGGGGCGCCAGCGGCATCGCCACCACGCCGGACAGCTCCATGACCGACGAGAACCGGCCCTGCATCTGCGGCGGCGTGATCGCGGCGGCGTACCCGGCCAGCCCGGCGTTCGCCGCCGGCACCCCGAGCACGCCGAGGCCGAGAGCCGCGACAAGGACCACGAACTCCTGGGTGGTGGCCATGACGACGGCGGACCCGGCCACCATCGCGAGCGAGACCGGCGTCACCACGCCCACGCGCACCCGCGCGACCAGCGCCGGGGCGATCACCGCGCCCACCAGCATCGAGGCCCCCGCCGTCCCGGACAGCAGGCCGATCTGCGCCGCGGGGGTGCCGCCCGCGGTCAGGTCCAGCGTGATCGCCAGGAG
Source organism: Isoptericola haloaureus (assembly GCF_036689775.1). Classification (NCBI taxonomy): domain Bacteria; kingdom Bacillati; phylum Actinomycetota; class Actinomycetes; order Micrococcales; family Promicromonosporaceae; genus Isoptericola; species Isoptericola haloaureus. The sequence goes on from NZ_JBAGLP010000118.1 coordinate 382,143, forward strand.
GAGCGCGTTGATCGCCACGTTGATCACGGCGAACAGCCCCAGGCAGATGCGGAACAGGGGCACCGACCACACGTAGCGCAGCCCCTCGCGCAGGGCGGCAGCCGGGCGGGTCCGCCGCGCCTCGGCGGTGTCGGCGTTGAGCGGCTCGCGCACGAACCACGTGCACACCGCGGTGGCGAGGTGCCCGACGGCTCCGGCGACCAGCGGTGCGGAGTGCGCGATGCCGTAGAGCACACCGCCGAGCGGACCGGCGACCAGGGACGCGGCGGCGTCCCTGCCCTGGACCGCGGCGTAGGCGGACGAGAGCTGCTGCGCAGGGACGACGGAACGGAAGGCACCCGCCACGGACGGGTCGACGAACGCACCGGCCACGGACGAGACGAGCAGGACGCCCGCCAGGTGCACGGCGCCGAGGACCCCGGCCAGCGCGGCGAGCGCGGCGCCGGCCCAGGCGAGCGCGGCCAGCGACGCCGACACGACGACGAGCCGGCGCCGGTCGACCCGGTCGGCCACGACGCCGGCGGGGAGCGTGGCGAGCAACGCGCCGACGTGCCCGACGGCGGACACCACCCCGGCCTGCCAGACCGAGCCGGTGACCGCGTACGCGAGCAGCGGCACCGCGAACGCCGCGACGCCGGCACCGAACGCCTGAGCGGTCAGCCCCGACATCATGAGCAGGTAGGAGCGGTTGCGCAGCAGGCTGCGCGGCTGCTGCGCCGCTGCCGGGTCGGTGGTGGAGGCGGTGGGGGTGGTCGTCATGTCCGCAACACTAGTTGCGCAGTAGTTGTTGCGCAATGGTTGTTGCGCACTGTGTCTTGCTAGTATCGCCGCCATGGAGGACACGTTCCTGGTGCAGACCCCGGAGGCGCTCAAGGCGATCGCCCACCCCCTGCGCCAGCGGATCCTCCTGCAGCTCGTCGCGGCGGGCCACGGACGAGCGGCGGACCTGGCGAGGTCCGTCGGCGAGCCCGCCAACTCCGTCAGCTTCCACCTGCGCACGCTGGCGAAGGCCGGGATGGTCGTCGAGGCGCCCGAGCTCGCGCGCGACAAGCGTGACCGCGTCTGGCGTCCGGCCGCCGAGAGCTACCAGGTCGAACCGGGGACCCCCGGGACGGCGGCGGAGATCCTGCGTCCGACCCTCGACTGGGTCGAGCGGCTCTTCGCCGCGGCGAACGAGGCCGAGCCCGCCGACGACGAGTCGCGGCGACGCACCCTGGTCGTCAACAACGTCTTCCTGACCCCGGACGAGGCCCGGCAGATGAAGGACGAGCTCGTCGCCCTCCACGAGAAGTGGGCCCGCCGCACCGTCGGCGCCGCCCGTGACGAGCCCGGGAGCGCGCGGGACGCCTACCAGGTCCTCCTGGCGCTCGGCCCCCGCGACGAGGCCTGACCGGCCGCCGAGGCGGGATCAGCCGATGTGCACGCGTCGGCCCTCGACGCGCAGCCCCTCGCGCGCGACGCGCCCGACGGTCTCCACGAGCAGCGACCGCTCGGCCACCTTGATGCGTTCGTGCAGGGCCGTCTCGGTGTCGTCGTCCAGGACCGGGACGGCCGCCTGGGCGATGATCGGGCCGGTGTCCACGCCGTCGTCCACGACGTGCACCGTGCAGCCGGTCATCTTCACCCCGTAGTCGAGGGCGTCACGCACGCCGTGGGCGCCGGGGAACGCGGGCAGCAGCGCGGGGTGGGTGTTGACGACGCGGCCCGGGAAGCGCGCCAGGAAGTCCGGCGCGAGGATGCGCATGAAGCCGGCCAGCACCACCCAGTCGGGCCGGAAGACCTCGACGGCCTCCCCGATCCCGGCGTTCCAGGCGGCCCGGTCGGGGAAGTCGGCGGGAGACACCGCCACGCTGGCCACTCCCCCGTCGCGGGCGAGGTCCAGTGCCCCGGCGGCCGGCTTGTCGGAGACGACACCGACGACCCGGGCACCGTAGGCCTCGTCCTCGTGCGCCGCGAGCAGGGCGGCGAGGTTCGACCCGCCGCCCGAGGCGAGCACGACGAGACGTGCGCCGGACGCGGGCGGAACAGGGTGGCCGGACGGTGTCTGCACGCGCCTACCCTACGTGCCGGACGACGCGGTCCCGTCATCCGAGACGGCGGACGCCGCGCGCTCGGACAGCCACGCGCGACCGGCGGCGCCGAGCAGCACCAGGGCCGCCCCGCCGCCGATCTCGGCCGCGACCAGACCGCCCGTCACCCAGGCGTCGGCGCCGACCGCGGCGAGCCGGTCCGCACCCGCGGCACCCCCGGCGACCGTCTGCAGCGCGACGGTCACCGCACCGGCGGCGACGCCCGTGCCGACCAGGATCCAGGCCACGTCGCGGACCCGCACCAGGCTCGGCTCCAGCCGGCGCCAGGCGAACCACCCGGCGGCCGCACCGCAGGCCACGACGAGCACGGGTGACCACTGCGCGACCGGCGACGACCAGACCGGCCCGGGCAGCACGCCCAGCAGCGGCAGCCCCGGCAGCGGGCCCGCGGCCGTCGCGGCCGCCGAGAAGGTGCTGTCCGTCCCGATGGCGAACCCCGGGCCGGCGAGCCACGCCGTCGACCAGACGACCAGGTTGGGGACCAGCGCGGCCTGGGTGAGCAGGAGCACCAGCACCGCGAACCAGCTCCCGCCGAGTCCGGCGGCGACGTCCGCGGCGGTCCCGCGCCCGAGCACGACCCAGACCGTCGTCAGCAGGCCGCCGAGCGCGGTCAGCAGCGCCGCCCCGACGAGCCCGGCCCGCAGCCCGAGGCGGGCGGTGTCCGGCAGGTAGGGGTCCAGCCGGGGGGTGAGCCCGGCCAGCAACGGCCCGTCCGGGGCGGAGAACATGCCGAGGGCGGATCCCCCGCCGCCGATCACGAGGCCCCCGAGCGCGGCGGCGAGCACCTGGAGCGCGAGGTCGGTGACGGACATGGACCCGGGCGTGCCGAGAGCGAGCAGCACCGTGGCGACCACCAGGGTCGCGGCGTAGGTGACGGTGCCGCCGATCCAGGCGGCCAGGGTCGGCACCGCGGAGCGCTTCGCGGTGACGTGCGCCGTGAACACCGCCAGGGCCGTGAGCCCGAGGGGGACGACGCTCACCGTCGCGCCGGCCACCGCGAGCGGTACGCCGTGCCCGAGCAGCCACAGCCCGGTGGCCGCGGCGACACCGGCGCCGAGCCCGCCGTCGGACCCGGAGGCGCTCGGGGCGTCCAGGACGGCAGCGACCGCGAGCAGCGCGACGACGGCGTAGGACAGCCCGACGGCCTGCAGCGCGGCCCACACGCCGGACGAGGCCAGCGCGAACCGGGCCAGGACGGAGCGGGGCCGGTCGGGCTCGACGACGGGGGCGGGGCGGCTGCTGGCGGTGGTGCTCACCGGCCCATCGTCGCCCGGGGACGCCGTCGTCGGGCCGCTCCCACGCCGGGGACGACGACGCCCGCCCGGCCCGGGGCGACCGGGCGGGGCGGGCGTCGTGCGGCCGGGCTGGTCAGCCCTGCAGGACCTCGCGCATGAGGCGGGCGGTCTCGGACGGCGTCTTGCCGACCTTGACGCCGACGGCCTCGAGGGCCTCCTTCTTGGCCTGCGCGGTGCCGGAGGAACCGGAGACGATGGCGCCGGCGTGACCCATCGTCTTGCCCTCCGGGGCGGTGAAGCCCGCGACGTAGCCGACGACCGGCTTCGTCACGTGCTCGGCGATGTAGGCCGCGGCCCGCTCCTCGGCGTCGCCGCCGATCTCGCCGATCATGACGATCGCCTCGGTAGCGGGGTCGTTCTCGAACGCCTCGAGGGCGTCGATGTGCGTGGTGCCGATGACCGGGTCGCCGCCGATGCCGATGGCGGTGGAGAAGCCCAGGTCCCGCAGCTCGTACATCATCTGGTACGTCAGCGTGCCGGACTTGGAGACCAGGCCGATCGGGCCGGAGCCGGTGATGGTGTGCGGCGTGATGCCGGCCAGCGACTCGCCCGGGGTGATGATGCCGGGGCAGTTCGGCCCGATCATCCGGGTCTCCTTGCCCTCCAGGTAGGCGAACACCTCGGCGGTGTCCTGGACGGGCACGCCCTCGGTGATGACCACGAGCAGGCCGATGCCGGCGTCGATGGCCTCGATGGAGGCGTCCTTGGTGAACGCCGGCGGGACGAACACGACGGAGACGTTCGCGCCGGTCTCGGCCATGGCCTCCTTCACCGAGCCGAAGACCGGCAGGGTGACGGGGTTGCCGTCGGCGTCGGTGTGCTCGACGGTCTGGCCGGCCTTGCGGGCGTTGACGCCGCCGACGATGTTCGCGCCGGAGGAGAGCATCAGGGCGGTGTGCTTGGCACCCATGCCGCCGGTGATGCCCTGGACGATGATCTTGGAGTCGGAGTTCAGGTAGATCGACATGTCTCTGTGTCTCTTCGCTTTCCGGCGTCTCAGGCGGTCGCGGCGGCCTTGGCTGCTGCCGTCTCAGCGCCGCCGTCCATGGTCTCGGCAAGGGTCACGAGGGGGTGGTTCGCCTCGGTGAGGATCGCGCGCCCCTTCTCGACGCTGTTGCCGTCGAGACGGACGACCAGCGGCTTGGACGCCTCGTCGCCGAGGATCTCGAGCGCGCCGACGATGCCCTTGGCGACCTCGTCGCAGGCGGTGATGCCGCCGAAGACGTTGACGAAGACCGACTTGACCTGGTCGTCGTGCAGGATGACGTCGAGGCCGGCCGCCATGACCTGCGCGTTGGCGCCGCCGCCGATGTCGAGGAAGTTCGCGGGCTTGACGCCGCCGTGCGCCTCGCCGGCGTAGGCGACGACGTCGAGGGTCGACATGACCAGACCCGCGCCGTTGCCGATGATGCCGACCTCGCCGTCGAGCTTGACGTAGTTGAGGTCGTGCTCCTTGGCCTTCGCCTCCAGCGGGTCCGTCGTGGCGGAGTCCTCGAGCTCGGCGTGGTCCGGGTGCCGGAAGTCGGCGTTGGCGTCGAGGGTGACCTTGCCGTCCAGGGCGATGATGTCGCCCTGCTCCGTCTTGACCAGCGGGTTGACCTCGACGAGGGTCGCGTCCTCCTCGGAGAACACGGTCCACAGCTGCTGGATCGCCGCGGCGACCTTGTCCTTGACGTCGGCGGCGAAGCCGGCGGCCTCGACGATCTCGGCGGCCTTGGCGGCGTCGATGCCCACGGCCGGGTCGACGGCGACGCGGGCCAGGGCCTCGGGCCGCTCGACGGCGAGCTCCTCGATCTCCACACCGCCCTCGACGGAGCACATGGCGAGGTAGTTGCGGTTGGCGCGGTCCAGGAGCACCGAGAAGTAGTACTCCTCGGCGATCTGCGCACCGGCGGCGATCATGACGCGGTGGACCGTGTGGCCCTTGATGTCCATGCCGAGGATCTCCTCGGCCTTCTGCGCGGCCTCCTCGGGGGAGCGCGCCAGCTTCACGCCGCCGGCCTTGCCGCGGCCGCCGATCTTGACCTGGGCCTTCACCACCACGACAGAGCTGCCGGTGCCGCCCATGAGTTCCTCAGCGCCTGCGCGAGCCTCCTCGGGCGTCGTCGCGACGACGCCCCCGAGCACGGGCACGCCGTGCTTCTCGAAGATGTCGCGAGCCTGGTATTCGAACAGGTCCACCCTGCTGCGTCCTTCCATCGGTTGTGCCCCTGGGTCGGCAGAGGCCGGCCGGAGAGATGTCTCGACGTCAAGACATCCGCGTTCCAGAGTAGTGCGCGGCCGTCAGGCCGCGGCACCCTCACGGCATTCTGCCCCCTGGACGTGACCGATTCCACAGACGGCCGAGGGAATCGCTGTCCGGTTCGTCATGGCATCGCGGGCCATGTCCGTCCCGCCCGGCCGGGCTCAGAGCTTGGTGACCGGGCTGAACCGCAGCAGCAGCCGCTTCGTGCCGTCCGCACCGAAGTCGATCTTCGCCACCGCGTTCTGGCCCGCACCCTCCAGACCCACGACGGTGCCGACCCCGTAGGCGTCGTGGGAGACCTTGTCGCCCACCGACAGCGACGGGATGTCGGCGTCCTGGCGGGGCGTCGCCGACCCGAACCGGGGACCGGATCCCGTGCCCGTCCGCCCGATCGGCCCGGAGGCGCCGCCGGTGGTCGGACGCGACGTGCCCTCCCGACGTCCGACGCCGGACCCGGCGCGGGCCGCGCGGCCGGCACCGTAGGCACCGCCGCCCCAGCTCGACCCGCCGCGCCGCAGCGTCTGGGTCGCGGACTCCGCACGGCGCCAGTCGACCAGCTCGGTCGGGATCTCGTCGAGGAACCGGCTCGGGGGGAACTCGTTGGCCATGCCGAACGCCGACCGGGTCCCCGCCCGCGACAGGTAGAGCCGCTCCCGGGCCCGGGTGATGCCCACGTAGGCCAGCCGCCGTTCCTCGGCGAGCTCGGCGTCGTCGTGCAGCGAGCGCATGTGCGGGAAGGTGCCGTCCTCCATGCCGGTGAGGAACACGACGGGGAACTCCAGCCCCTTGGCCGTGTGCAGCGTCATCAGGGTGACCACGCCCGGGTCCTCGACCGGCTCGTCCTCGTGGGTGTGCTCCGCCCCGCCGTCGGCGACGTCCTCGTCCGGGATCTGGTCGGCGTCGGCCACCAGCGACACCCGCTCCAGGAAGTCCGCCAGGTCGCCCTCGGGGTCCATCTCCGTGAACTCGGCGGCCACGGCGTGCAGCTCGGCGAGGTTCTCCACCCGTGTGGCGTCCTGCGGGTCGTCGCTGGCGCGCAGCTCCGCGAGGTACCCCGTGCGGTCGAGGACCGCCCCCAGGATCTCCGCCGGGGTCGAGCCGTCGTCGACCATCGCCTGCAGCTCGGCCATCATCGCCGCGAAGGTCCGCAACGGCTTGAGCGTGCGCGTGGTCATCGCGGGGATCTCGTCGACGCGCTGCAGGGCGGCACCGAACGAGATCCGCTCGGCGGCGGCGAAGCCGGCCACCAGGGACTCCGCCTTGTCGCCGAGACCGCGCTTGGGCACGTTGAGGACACGGCGCAGCGAGACGTCGTCGTCCGGGTTGGCCAGCGACCGCAGGTAGGCGACGGCGTCCTTGACCTCGCGGCGCTCGTAGAACCGCGTCCCGCCGACCACCTTGTACGGCAGGCCGACGCGGATCAGCACCTCCTCCAGCGCCCGCGACTGGGCATTGGTGCGGTAGAAGATCGCCACCTGCCCCGGACGCACCTCGGCGCTGTCCCCGAGCCGGTCGATCTCCTCGGCGACGAACCGCGCCTCGTGGTGCTCGTCGTCGGCGACGTAGCCGACGATCTTCGCCCCGTCACCGGCGTCGGTCCACAACCGCTTCGGGCGCCGGCCGGTGTTGCGGGCGATGACCGCGTTCGCGGCCGACAGGATGCTCTGGGTCGAGCGGTAGTTCTGCTCCAGCAGGATCGTCGTCGCGTCCGGGTAGTCCTGCTCGAACTCGACGATGTTGCGGATCGTGGCGCCGCGGAAGGCGTAGATGGACTGGTCGGCGTCGCCCACGACGGTCAGCTCGGCCGGGTCGAGTCCCTGCTCCGGGACGCCGACGAGCTCGCGCACCAGGACGTACTGCGCGTGGTTCGTGTCCTGGTACTCGTCGACCAGGACGTGCCGGAAGCGGCGTCGGTAGTGCTCGGCCACGTTCGGGAACGCCTGCAGCAGGTTGACGGTCGTCATGATGATGTCGTCGAAGTCCAGGGCGTTGGCCTGGGCCAGGCGCGCCTGGTACCGGCGGTAGACGTCGGCGAGCACGGTGTCGAACGCCGGGACCGAGGAGTCGGCGATGCCGCCGCCGGCCAGCGCCCGCTCGCGCCACCCCTCCTCCGTCGCGTCGGCACCGGCCTGCTGGGCGTAGGCGTCGGGGTCGATCAGCTCGTTCTTCAGGTCGCTGATCTTGCGCGCCAGGGACCGCGGCGGGTACTTCTTGACGTCCAGGTCGAGCTCGCGGCACACCAGGGTGATGAGCCGCTGGGAGTCGGCCGCGTCGTAGATGGAGAAGCTCGAGCGCAGGCCGAGCGTCGCGGCCTCGCGGCGCAGGATGCGCACGCAGGCCGAGTGGAACGTGGACACCCACATGCGCCGGGCCGCCGGACCGACGAGCTGCTCGACGCGCTCGCGCATCTCGGCGGCAGCCTTGTTGGTGAAGGTGATCGCCAGGATCTGCCCCGGCCAGGCCCGCCGGGTCGCCAGCAGGTGGGCGATGCGATGGGTCAGCACCCGCGTCTTCCCCGAGCCGGCACCGGCCACGATGAGCAGGGGCGACCCCGCGTGCACGACGGCGTCCCGCTGGGGCTCGTTGAGGCCCTCCAGCAGCGCCTCGGCCGCGTCGTCCGCGGCCGCGTCCCGCGCTCCGTCAGGCTCTGCCGACGACGTCGGGGCCCAGTCCGGAGCACCGCCCTCGTCCCACCGCGGGGCGGTCGTGGGCAGGCGCGCGGTGTCGCCGGCGGGTGCCGGATCCAGTCCGGGGAGCGAGAGGCTGTCGAAGAGCGAAGTCATGGCGGCACAAGCCTAGGCCGTCCGACCGACACCGACGGCGCGCCAACGGGCCGGGGCGTCGCTATGGTCACCGCATGGACAGCCGCGTGACCAGCGCCACGGACGACACGGGGACACCCGCGAGCCTGCAGGATCTGCTGGCCCACCCCCGGCGGCTGGTGAACCCCTCCACGGTGGGCGGGGCGGTCGCCCTCGCCGTCGGCCTGGTCCTCGTGCTCGTCCCGGCGCTGTCCCACGGGCTGACCGAGACCGTCGTCGGGATCGGGCTGCTGACCTCCGGTCTCAACGACCTGTGGACCACGATCCGGCGCGGCCACGTCAGCACGGCCGGACGGGTGACCGCGGCCGTGCGGGGCCTCGCCTCGCTCCTGCTCGCGCTGGTCTTCCTGTTCTCCGCCACCGCCGCCCTGGCCTTCACGATCCTGCTCGGCGCGCTCTACCTGCTCTTCCGCAGCCTGCTCAACCTGCTGCTCGCGGCGTTCAGCCGGACGAAGCAGAAGCGCGCACCGCGGCTCGCCAGCGGCGGTGTCGGCCTCGCCTTCTCGGTCCTGATCCTGGCCGTCCCCGGCGCCTACATCGACTGGATCGCCGCGGCCGTCGGTCTCGTCGCGGTCTTCGGCGGCACGATCACGCTCGCCTACGGCTACCGCGTCGCCGCCGGCCGCCTGCCCGCGCCCGAGGGGCTCTACCCGTCCTTCACCGAGATCCTCTGGACGTGGGTCGAGCACGTGGACGTGGGTGCCGCGGGGCGGACGAAGCTCGCCGACCAGCTCTACCTCGAGCGCCCCGAGATGACCGCCAAGCAGATCGCCTGGTGGACGATGCTCGTCCTCAGCGTCTGCATCGCCACGCTGGCGGTGCTGCAGGACTCCACCGCCGTCGTCATCGGCGCCATGCTCGTGGCCCCGCTGATGACCCCGATCCTCGGGCTCGCGGCCGCGCTGGTCAGCGGCTGGGCCTTCCGCGCCGTCCGTTCCTTCGCGCTGATCCTGGCCGGGACCGCGGTCGCGGTCCTCATCGCGTTCGTCATCGCGTCCTGGGTGCCGATCGTCGTGCCCTTCGACAGCAACAGTCAGATCACCTCGCGGGTGGACCCGACCCTGCTCGACATGCTCGTCGCGCTCGCGGCCGGTGCCGCCGGGGCGTTCGCCACCGTGGACCGCCGGGTCGCGGCGTCCCTGGGAGGCGTGGCGATCGCCGTCGCGCTGGTCCCGCCGCTGTCGGTGGTCGGCGTGGCGCTGTCCGACGGGCGCCTGCGCGACGCGCTGGGCGCCCTGCTGCTGTTCTCGACGAACTTCGTCTCCATCGTCCTCGCGGCCGCCGTCGTCTTCGTGCTCACCGGGGTCGCCGACCCGCGCCGGCTGCGGCGCGGAGGCCGCAAGATCCTGCTGACCATGGCGCCCTTCGTCACCGCGGCGCTGGTGATCCTGCTGCCGCTGCTGCTGACCACCGACGGCCTGCTCAGCACGTCGGCCGACCAGCGGGCCGCCCAGTCCGCGGTCGACGAGTGGCTGCCCGACGACTCCCGGCTCACGCTGACGTCGGTCGCGATCACCGACGGCACCGCGACGGTGCAGCTGTCGGGCTCGCCGGACGACCTGCCGGACCTCACCGACCTGCAGACGTCCCTCGACGACGCGCTCGACGGCAGCTACGCCGTCGAGGTGGCCGTGACGCCCGTGGACGTCCAGCGGGTCCCCGCGGTGTCGCCGTCTCCCTCGCCGTCGGGGCGGCTGGACCTCGACCTGCCCTGAGCCGGGGCGACCGGCTCGAGCACCGGCACCGATGAGTCCGGCGGGCCCCCGTCGTCCACCCCTCGACACCGCGCACCGGGCGCGGGGGGACGGAGGCGGAGACATGACGACACACCTGACCGGGGTCCACACCGTGGCCGTCCCGGTGGCCGATCACGACCGGGCGCTGGACTTCTACGCAGGCACGCTCGACTGCGAGGTGCTCTTCGACGAGGAGCTCCGCCCGGGGATGCGCTGGGCCGAGGTGGCCCCGCCGGGCGCGACGACCTCGATCGCGCTGGTCGGCCCGGAGGGCGACCGGCAGCCCGGGACCGACACCGGCATCCGGCTCGTCAGCGCGGACGCCGTCGCCGACCACGCGACGCTCACCGCGGCAGGTGCCGACGTCGGCGAGCTGCTGCGCTGGGACGGGGTGCCACCGATGTTCGTCCTGCGCGACGTCGACGGCAACACCCTCTACGTCATGGAGCTGCCGGGCTGAGCACGCCCGGACGGCGCATCGGGGTGTGCGGGATGCCGTCCTCGAGGTACTCCGGCCCGTCCGGGGCGAACCCGAAGGTCGCGTACCAGCCGACCAGCGGCGACTGCGCCCCCAGCACCACGTCCTGGCCGGGCGCGGTCTGCGTGGCCGCCTCGACGGCGGCACGCATGAGGACGCCGGACGCCCCGGTCCCGCGCGCGTCGCGGTGGCACACGACCCGCCCGATGCGCTGCTCCGTGGCGTCGTCGAGCACCCGCGCGGTGCCGACCACGCGCCCGGCGTCGAGCAGCACCACCTGACGGGTGGCCGCCTCGAGGTCGCGGTCGTCGAGGTCCGGGTACGCGCAGTCCTGCTCGACGACGAACACGTCCTGGCGCAACCTGCACAGGTCGAAGACGGTCCGGGGCGCGAGGTCGTCGAGGTGACGAGTGAGGATCTCCACGCCGCCATCGTCACACGGCCGGGTCGGTGTCAGGTCAGCACGAGCCCGACGACCCACACCACCGTCGCCAGCAGCCCGCCCACGAGCTGGATGCCGATGGTGATCGCGGTGGCCTGGAGGGCGGCCACGGTGGCCCGCCACGCCGCGGCCCGGTCCCGGCGCCGGAGGTACTCCACGAGCAGCACGGCGAGCGTGAAGAACAGGAACAGCCCGACCACGGGCACGACGAAGAACCCGACGATCCCGGCGACGCCGCCGACGGCGAGCGTCGACCACGGCACGTCGGCGCGGCGCATGTGGCGGCCCGCCACGAGCCAGTTGCCCGTCTCGGCGGCGACGATCAGCAGCGCGGCGACGGCGAAGCAGGTCCACGCCGTCGTGCCGCCGGTCGCCCAGGCCCACACGAGCAGAGCGCTCGCCACCAGGGCGTTGCCCGGCAGCACCTGGACGACGATCCCGACGAGCCCGACGGCGATCGCGAGGCCGACGAGGACCTCGCCCAGGACGCTCACGCGCGCCCCGGGCGCCGGTGCGACGGACCGGTCGGCCGGCGGCAGGTCACCAGAAGACGGCGATGACGATGTTGACGAGCACGAGGGCGCCGATCGAGTGCTTCAGCGCCGGGGCGACGGCTCCGGTGCCGTTGTCGCCCTTGCGACCCTGGCGCTTGGCGACGAAGGCCAGGACGGTGATGACCAGGGCGATGGTCAGCTTGACGCCGATCTTCGCCATCGACGGCCCGAAGTCTTCCCACAGGCCGCCCATCTCCGCGACGCCGACCATGAGGATGCCCGCGACGAGCGCGGTCGCCGCCCCGTGGAAGACGCCGCGGTACAGGCCCGGGCTGCGCAGCGAGGCGAGGTAGCCGCCGAGGACGATGGCCCAGCCGACGAAGTGCAGCACCGTGAAGATGTTGTAGAGGAACTCCATGGCAGGAAGCCTATCGACCCGCGCGCGCCCGCGAGACCATCCTGACCGTGCGTCGTCTCACGCTGCGTCACCCCGATCCCACGATGCGGACCGGGGGTTTCGCGAGATGGTCACCGGGGGTTAGATTCCTCGTCATGACCACGGCCGCGCCCCTCCGCAGCACGACGACCCGTCGTGCCATGCCGGCGTGCCCGATGCACATGTCCATGTGCAGCTGTCAGTGCTGCTGTCGCTGATCGCGCCCCCTCTCAGCCCCCTCCGCACCTGCGGACCTGAGCACCGGCGCGCGCCGTCGGTCTCGGCCCACCCCCGCTGAGCCCCGTCGTCGCGCGTCCCGCCCCGAGGACCCGAGGAACTCCCCCCAGATGACGACGCAGACCAATCCTCCCGCGCCGCCGAACGCTGCCGGTCGCCCGGCGCGGCCCGCCCGCGCCCCGAAGCCGAACGGCCAGTGGAAGATCGACGGCACCACCCCGCTGAACCACAACGAGGAGTTCAAGCAGGCCGGCCCGCCGCTCGAGGTGCGCGAGCGCATCGAGTCGACCTACGCGCGCGACGGCTTCGACTCCATCGCCGACGACGACCTGCACGGCCGTTTCCGCTGGTGGGGCCTGTACACCCAGCGCAAGCCCGGCATCGACGGCGGCCGCACCGCCACCCTCGAGCCGCACGAGCTCGAGGACCGCTACTTCATGCTGCGCGTGCGCACCGACGGCGCCGAGCTGACGCCGGCCGCCCTGCGCGTCCTCGGCGAGATCTCGGACGAGTTCGGCCGCGGCACCGCGGACATCACCGACCGGCAGAACATCCAGTACCACTGGATCGAGATCGAGAGCATGCCGGAGATCTGGCGCCGCCTCGACACGGTCGGCCTCGAGACGACGACGGCGTGCGGCGACTCCCCGCGCGCGTTCCTGGGCAGCCCCGTCGCCGGGATCGCCACCGACGAGATCATCGACGCCACGCCCGTCATCGACGAGATCAAGCGGCGGCACATCGGCGACCCGGAGCTCGCGAACCTGCCGCGCAAGTTCAAGACGGCCATCTCGGGCCACCCGAGCCTCGACGTCGTGCACGAGATCAACGACATCTCCCTGGTGGGCGTGGAGCACCCCGAGCTCGGCGCCGGCTTCGACCTGTGGGTCGGCGGCGGGCTGTCCACCGCCCCGCGCCTCGGCGAGCGCCTCGGCGTCTTCGTCACCGCCGAGCAGGCACCCGACGTCTGGTACGGCGTCATCCGCATCTTCCGCGACTACGGCTACCGCCGGCTGCGGAACAAGGCCCGCTTGAAGTTCCTGCTCAAGGACTGGGGTCCCGAGCGTTTCAGGGAGGTTCTCGAGACCGAGTACCTCGGGTACGCGCTGCCCGACGGCCCGCCCCCGGCCCCGGCGACCCGCCCGGGCGACCACGTCGGTGTCCACGAGCAGAAGGACGGCGACTACTACGTGGGCGCCGCCCCCGTCGTCGGCCGCGTCGGCGGCGGCACGCTGACCGGCCTGGCCGACCTCGTCGAGTCGGTCGGCGCCCGCTCGGCACGACTCACCGCCCACCAGAAGGTCGTGGTCCTCGGCGTGCCCGCCGACCGTGTCGACGAGCTGGTCGACGGCCTCGAGCCGCTGGGCCTGACGGCACGGCCCTCGCTGTTCCGCCGCAACACGATCGCCTGCACGGGCATCGAGTTCTGCAAGCTCGCCATCGTCGACACCAAGGACACCGCCGCCGGCGTCATCGCCGAGCTGGAGCAGCGCCTGGACGAGCACGCCGAGCAGCTCGACCGGCCGATCTCGCTCAACGTCAACGGCTGCCCCAACTCCTGCGCCCGCATCCAGACCGCCGACATCGGTCTCAAGGGCCAGATCATCACCGTCGACGGCGAGCAGATGGCGGGCTTCCAGGTGCACCTGGGCGGCAGCCTCGCGGGGCAGGGCCACGACGCCGGCGGCCTCGGCCGCACGGTGCGCGGCCTGAAGGTCCCGGCCACCGAGGTCGCCGACTACGTCGAGCGCGTGGTGCGCCGCTACGCGGCGGACCGCAGCGACGGCGAGTCGTTCGCCGAGTGGGCCCACCGGGCGGACGAGGAGGTGCTGCAGTGACGGCCGTACCGGTCTCCCTCGGGGTCGGCCCCACCTCAGCGGCCACCTCCACGGCTCCCGCCGGGGCCTCGTCCCTCGCCGACGCCGCCGCGGAAGCACGCCGCCGCGCCGCCGAGCGGGAGATGTCCCGGGCCCGCCGCAACGCCCGTGTCGACGGTCGGGAGCGTCGCCGGCGCTCGGACGTCGAGCTGTCGCAGATCGCCGAGCGTGGTCGCCGCGAGCTCGGCGGGTCCGGACCGGGCTCCACGGACGAGGCGACTGCCGAGGAGGTCATCGCCTGGGCGGTGGCCGAGTTCGGCGACTCCCTCGCGGTGGCGTCCTCGATGACGGACTCCGTGCTGGCGGCGCTGGTCAGCGCCCAGCTCCCCTGGGTGGACGTGCTGTTCGGCGAGACCGGCTACCACTTCGCGGAGACGATCGGGACGCGCGACGCCGTCGCGCACTCCCTCGACGTCACCGTGGTGGACGTGCGGCCGCTGCTCAGCGTCGCCGAGCAGGACGACGCCTACGGCCCGGACCTGTTCGCCCGCGACCCCGAGGCCTGCTGCCGCATGCGCAAGGTGGAGCCGATGCGCCGGGTGCTGTCCGGGTACGAGGCGTGGGCCACGGGCGTCCGGCGTGCGGACTCCGCCTCGCGCGCCACCGCCGAGCTCGTCTCGTGGGACGCCTCGAACAACCTGGTCAAGATCAACCCGATCGCCGGCTGGAGCGACGACCAGCTGGTCGGCTACGCGCTGCGGCACGGGCTGACCGTCAACCCGCTGCTCAACGACGGGTACCCGTCGATCGGCTGCGAACCGTGCACCCGTCGCGTCGGACCCGGCGAGGACGCCCGCGCCGGGCGCTGGGCGGGGGCGGACAAGTCCGAGTGCGGTCTGCACATCTGATGAGCGACCTGTACCCCCTGGGCCTGCGCGTGCGCGACCGGCTCGTCGTCGTCGTCGGCGGCGGGCCGGTCGCGGCCCGCCGCGTCCGCGGCCTGCTCGAGGCCGGGGCGCGCGTCCGGGTGGTGGCCCCCGTCCTCGACGACGAGCTGGCCGCCGCGGCCGCCGCCGGGACGGTGGAGCACGCGGCCCGCGCCTACCGGTCCGGTGACCTGGACGGCGCGTGGGTCGTGCACACCGCCACCGGCGTCGAGGACGTCGACCGGGCCGTGGCGGCCGACGCCGAGGCGCAGCAGACCTTCTGCGTCGTCGCCGCCGACGCCGCGGCTGCCACGGCCTGGGTCCCCGCCTCGGCCGGGCTGCCCGGGCCGGAGGGCGACGTGGTCGTCTCCGTGCACGCCGGTCGTGACCCGCGCCGTGCCGCCCGGCTGCGCGACGGCGTCGCGGCGGCCCTGGACGCCGGGGAGCTGCCGCTGCGCCGCGTCCGGCCGACGGACGCACCGGGCCCCGGCCGGGTGGCCCTGGTCGGCGGCGGCCCCGGGGACCCCGGGCTGCTCACCGGACGCGGCCGGCGCCTCCTGGCGAGCGCCGACGTCGTCGTCGTCGACCGGCTCGCCCCGCGCAGCGTCCTGACCACGCTCGCCGACGACGTCGAGGTGATCGACGTGGGCAAGACCGCCGGGAACCACCCGGTGCCGCAGGAGCGCATCAACGAGCTGCTCGTCGAGCACGCCCTCGCCGGCCGGCAGGTCGTCCGCCTCAAGGGGGGCGACCCGTACGTGCTGGGACGCGGCGGCGAGGAGCTCGCCGCCTGCCGCGCGGCCGGGCTCGACGTCGAGGTGGTGCCAGGCGTGACCTCGGCCGTCTCCGTCCCCGCCGCGGCCGGGATCCCGGTGACGCACCGCGGGGTGGCGGCCGGGTTCAGCGTGCTGACCGCGCACGAGGCCGTCGCCTCCGTGCCCGGTGGTCCGGAGCACACCCTGGTGCTGCTCATGGGCGTCACCCGGCTCGCCTCGACCACCCGGGCGCTGGTCGAGGCCGGCCGCCCGGCCGACACTCCCGTCGCGGTGGTCGAGGACGGCTTCGGACCGCGCCAGCGGACCACCGTCGGCACGCTGGCCGACATCGCCGAGCGGGCCGCCGCGGCCGAGGTCCGCCCGCCCGCCGTGACCGTCGTCGGCGACGTCGTCCGGCTGTCGCCGGCCTGGGCGGCTCACGCCGCGGCCGCCGAGGGTGTGAGCGAGTCGTGACACGCGGTGACACGGTCGACACGGGGACGAACGATCCGACGCGTAGCGTGCCCACCATGGCAGCCCCGACGCTTCTCGCGATCTCCCACGGCACGTCCTCCGACGTCGGCGCGTCCGCCGTCGCGGGACTCGTCGACGCCGTGGCCGACCGGCTGGACGGCGAGGCCCCGGTCCGGGCCGGTTTCGTGGACGTCCAGCAGCCCGACGTCCCGACGTGCCTGGCCGACCTGCGCGAGACCTCCACGGTGCTCGTGCCGCTGCTGCTCTCGGCCGGCTTCCACGTGCACGTCGACCTGACCGAGGACGTCGACGCAGCCGTCGCGGGCGGTCAGCACGTCACGCTCGCCGGAGCCCTCGGCCCCGACACCCGGCTGGTGGACCTGCTCGAGCGCCGGCTCGTCGAGGCGGGGCTGACCGAGGGCGACGTCATCGTCCTCGCCGCGGCCGGGTCGTCCGACGCCCGGGCGGTCGCCGACTGCGAGCGCACCGGGATCCTGCTCGCCGAGCGCACCGGGCACCCGGTCCGCGTCGGCTACCTCGCCAACGCCACCCCGCAGCTCGCCGACGTCGTCGGGTCCGTCCGCCTCGAGCACCCGGACACCCGGATCGTCACCGCGAGCTACCTCATCGCGCCGGGCTACTTCCAGACGCTGGCCGAGCGCGCCGGTGGCGACCTCACGACGCCGCCGCTGCTGCCGGCCGACGCCCCGGCGCCCCCGGAGCTGGTCGAGATCGTGGTCGACCGGTACCGCGCCGCACGCTGAGGAGCCGCCGTCCCCGCCGCACCCCGGTGCTCAGAGCAGCCGTCGCGCCGCCGCCCACCGGGTGAGCTCGTTGCGGTTCGACAGCTGCAGCTTGCGCAGCACGGCCGAGACGTGGGTCTCCACGGTCTTGACCGAGATGAACAGGTCCGCGGCGACCTCGCGGTAGGTGTACCCGCGGGCGATGAGCCGCATGACCTGCTGCTCGCGCTTCGAGAGGCGGTCGAGCTCGTCGTCGGCCACCGCGACGTCGCCCGCCGCCGTGCCGAACGCGTCGAGCACGAACCCGGCCAGCCGTGGGGAGAACACGGCGTCCCCGCCGGCCACCCGCACCACGGCGGCCGACAGGTCGGACGCCGAGATGTTCTTGGTGACGTAGCCCCGTGCCCCCGAGCGGATCACCGCCACGACGTCCTCGGCGGCGTCGGACACCGACAGCGCGAGGAACCGCGTCCCGGCGAGCAGGTCGGCGCAGCGGCGCACCACCTCGGCACCGCCCCCGCCGTCGCCGCCGGGCAGGTGGACGTCGAGCAGCACCACCGGGGGCCGGTGCTCGTGCACGACGGCGACCGCCTCGTCGACGTCCGCCGCCTCCCCGACGACGCGGACCCGCCCGTCGAGGCTCGCGCGGACGCCGGTGCGGAACATGTGGTGGTCGTCGACGAGGACCACCGGTACCGGCGTCTCGGTGGCAGGGCTGGTCATGACCGGGCTCCTTCGGTCTCGGGGGCGGACGACGCCGAGTCGGGCGACGGGTTGGTGCGTGCGTCGGCCGTGCGCGGCACGAGCAGGTGCACCTCGGTGCCCCAGCCGGGCCGGCTGGTCACCTCGGCGGTCCCGCCGCGACGCCGGACCCGGCCGAGGATCGACTCGCGCACGCCGAACCGGTCGGGCGCGACGTCGTCCACGTCGAACCCGTCGCCCCGGTCGCGCACGAACACCTCGACCGCGGCGTCGGTCACCTCCAGGTAGACGGTGACGGGCGCGGCACCGTGCACGACGGCGTTGACCAGGGCCTCGCGGGTGGCCTGCAGCAGCGCGGTCGTGGTCTCGGTCGGCGGGCAGTCGCCGACGGCGACGGTCTCGATCTCGGCGGCGCGGCCGTCCTCGACCTCCCCCACCAGGGAGCGCAGCTCGGCGGCCAGCGACGTGCCCTCGGCGGGCCGGTCGTCGTACAGCCACTCGCGCAGCTCGCGCTCCTGGGCGCGCGCCATCCGGGCCACCTCCTCGGGGTCTCGGGCCCGGGCGCGGATGAGGGACAGCGTCTGCAGCACCGAGTCGTGCAGGTGGGCGGCGATGTCCGCCCGTTCGGCCTCCCGCGCACGGGCGGCCCGCTCGTCCCCGAGCTCCCGGACCAGGCGAAGCCACCACGGGGCCAGCACCAGGGCCACGCCCACGAGCACGGCCAGCGAGGCCAGCGTGACGGTGAGCAGCTCACCGGGCGGGGTGCCCTGGACGAACAGCAGCAGCACGCCCGCGGTGACCAGCACGAGGCCGCCGGCCAGTCGCAGCAGCATCCCGGACCGCGACGTCGGCACGTCGCCCGCGCGGGCCCGCTGGACGGCGTCGAGCTGGCTCCAGGCCAGGACCGCACCGCCGCCCACGATGAGCAGGGGGAGCCAGGTCGAGGGCAGGTCCCAGCCGGCACGCACGGCGACCAGGACCAGCGCGCCGCCGAGCAGCAGGACGCCCACCAGCACGTCGCGGCGCGACAGCGCCTGGACGGTGCCCGTGCGCCGCAGCCGGGGCGCCAGCCGCGTGACGGCGGCGGGCCGGGCAGCCGCCGCCGCGTCGTGCGGGTCACCTGCCGGCACCGTGACCCACCAGAAGGCGTACAGGACCAGGCCCATGCCGCCGGAGAGGGCCAGCAGGACCATCGCCAGCCGGACCGCCCACACCGGCGCACCGACGTGCGCGGCGACCCCGGCGCACACGCCGCCGACCCACCGTCCCTGGCGGGGGCGGCGCAGCGGCAGGCGGTCGGGACCGGGTGATGTCACCCCCTGATCGTGGCACGTCAGGGTGCCGGCCCGCGCCGGATCCGGGGTCGCGCCCGGCCGAATCAGGGTCGGTTCAGGGGCACCCCCGATGCCGGGACGGACCGCGCGGGAGCAGCATGGAGACATGACCACGAACGAGACCCCACCACCCCCGGACGGCGGCACCGGCCCCGCCGGCGACCCCGGTCCGGGAGCCGCTCCCCCGCCGCCCCGCCCTGCCGGCGACGGCTTCTTCGACTCGTTGCGCCGGATGGGCGTGAGCCGGTCCGAGGACCGCTGGGTCGGCGGCGTCGCCGCCGGCGTGGCCGACCGGTTCGGCCTCGACCCGCTGCTGGTGCGCGGGCTGCTCGTCCTCAGCTTCTTCGTCACCGGGGCCGGGCTCGTGCTCTACGGCGTCGCCTGGCTGCTGCTGCCCGAGCGGTCCGACGGGCGGATCCACCTGCAGGAGGCGATCCACGGCACGTTCGACGTGGCCGTCCTGGGCGGCGCGCTGGCGGTCGTGCTGGGCATCGGCTGGGGCGGCGGGATCTGGCCCTGGTGGGGCGGGTTCCCCGAGTGGATCGCCGCACTGTTCTGGATCGCCTTCTGGGTGGCCGTCGTCTGGCTGGTCGTCCGGCTGGTCCGGTCCCGGCAGCGGGAGCGCGCCGAGGCCGTGGCACCGCCCGGGCCCTCGGCGGCCCCGGGGGCGCCCGGTGCGCCCGGTGCGCCGACCGCCGCGTCCGCGCCGACGGCCTCCGAGTCCACCGGGTTCGAGCCCGCGCCCCGGGTCCACTACGCGCCGGCGCCGCCGGCGGGACCGACCGCCCCGGCGGCGGCGGGCCCCACCGCCGGAGCCCCGTCGGGCCCGGCGGGTCCGGCGGGCCCGGCGGGCCCGGCCGGGCCGACCGGGCCGACCGGTCCCGCGTGGTCCGGGCCGCCCCCCGCTCCGCGGCCCGTGGTCCGTCCGGCCGGCGCCGGGACCGTGGGGGTCGTGGTCGGGCTGTCCCTGCTCGTGGGTGCCGCCCTGCTCGCGGCCGACGTCGTGGCCGGGCTGACGGTCCCCGTGTGGGGGCTGTGGCTGGGGATCACCGTCGGCGTCGTGGGAGCCGCCCTGGTCGTCACGGGCCTGCGCGGACGGCGGGGCGGCTGGCTGACCGCGTTCGCGGTCCTCGGCATCGTCGCGACCGCGCTGACGTGGCCCTTCGCCGACCGCAGCGCGTGGTGGGACGAGTGGCCGTGGGACGACGGGGCGCAGGTCACGACCTCGTCCGGCACCGCCCTGAGCTCCGGGGTGGTCACGCCCCGGTCCGTGGCCGCGGCCGAGGACGGGATCCGCGTGCAGTTCGGTGAGGCCCGGGTGGACCTCACCGAGCTCGACCTCACCGACGTCGTGCCCGGGTCCCCCGTCGAGGTACCCATCGAGATGACCGCCGGACGCACCGTCGTCGAGATCCCGGCCGACACGGCCGTGACGGCGTCGGTCGACGTCAGCGCCGGCCGGTTCGTCTGGGACGTCGAGGGCGAGTACCGCACCGTCGACGGGTTCAGCGGCGGCCCCGCCACCTACACGACCGACGAGGTGGACACCGCGGGCGGCGCCGTGCTGCTGCTCGACGTCGACGCCCGTGCCGGAGAGATCGTCATCGAGGAGGACCGATGAGCACCGAGCCGTACCGCACCCCGGGCGACGAGCCCGACACCCCACGGCAGGACCACCCGACCGTCGAGATCCCGCAGGACACCGCAGCGACGGCCGCCGACGGCCCGCCGCACGCGGGGTCGCCCGCCACGGCGGACCCGGCCCCGTCGGCTGCCGGCACGTCGACCGGCACGGCACCGGTCCCCGGCGCGCCGCCGGTGCGCACGGGGCCGCGCGGCAGCACCGTCGTGTGGGGCGTCGTCGTGATCGCCGTCGCCGTCGGGCTGCTCGCCCGGACGGCCGGGGCGAGCGTCGACGCCCAACTGGCCGCGATCCTCCTGCTCGGCGCCGCCGGACTCGTGCTCGTGGTCGGCTCGGTCGTCGGCGCCGCACGACGGCGCCGCCGCACCCCGTCCTGACACCGGACGCACGACGGGCCGGCACACCGTGCGGTGTGCCGGCCCGTCGTCGCTCGGCGGGTCCGGGACCCGGGGCTCAGGCGGTCGAGGTCGACGTGGGACCACCCGTGGGGGTGGAGACGACCGCCGCCGAGGAGCTGCCTCCCAGGCGACTGAACGCGTAGCCGACGAGGATGAACATCACGCCCAGGCCGATCACCAGGGCGCAGACGCCGAAGGCGACGACCGACGTGAACAGCGAGGCCCGCAGGAACGACGCGTTCATGACGGTGTCACGCGTCGGGTCCTCCTGGTCGAGCTGGGCGTAGGTCATCCCGCCCGAGGCCTCCATCGCGTGCTGGTTGATGATGTCGGCCTGGGCGTACGCGGTGAACGGTCCGGCGACCTCCTGGCCGGCCGCCATGCTGGCGTCCTCCGAGACGGTGATCTGCTCGTCGGACAGGGTCGACGAGACGATGAACCAGACGACGACGCCGGCGATGATCATGATGATGCCGGCGACGATGGACACGATCCCGATGCCGCGGACACCCTTGGCGGGTCGGACGGTGACAGAGCTGGACATGAGACTGCCTCTCGTTGCACTCGTGCGATGGTTGATGCCCCTGCTCGTCAACGTACCGCGACCGACCCGCGCGCGTCGCGGCGAAACCCTAGGTCACACGGCTGATCGGCCGGTCATTCACCCGCGACGGTGAACGTGGGCATGCCCCAGCCGAGACGGACCGCCAGCAGGCGCACGGTGAGGATCACCGCGATCGGCACCCAGAACACGACCGCCGGGTCGACGTCGAGCTCCAGCAGACCCAGGTGCACCGCCGCGCCGAGCAGCGCCGCGGTGGCGTAGAACTGGGCGTTGCTCAGCACCTCGGGCAGCTCGTTGGCCAGCACGTCGCGGAACACGCCACCGCCGACGCCGGCCACCACGCCGACGACCGCCGCCGAGACCGCGCTCGCCCCGGCGGACAGCGCCACGTTCGTGCCGATGACGACGAACAGGGCCATGCCGGCGGCGTCGGAGACCTCGATGACCTGCAGCCGTCGCAGCACGTCGAGCGTCCGGGTGCGCGCCAGCGGCACCACCAGCAGGGCCGTCGCCGCGCCGACGAGCAGGAACGTCGGCTCGGTGACCCAGAAGACGGGCGTCTCGCCGAGCAGGAGGTCCCGCAGGGTGCCGCCACCCACCGCCACGGTCGCACCGAGCGCGACGACGCCGACGAGGTCCATCTGCTTGCGGCCGGCGGCGAAGGCACCGGAGATCGCGAAGGCGACGGTGCCGAGGTACTCCAGCACGCGCTGCACGACGCCCAGCGTCGCGGCGACCGTGTCGGACTCGGTCAGGACGGCCGTCGCGAGCTGCCCGGTCACTCCCACTCGATGGTGCCCGGGGGCTTGCTCGTCACGTCGAGGACCACCCGGTTCACCTCGCTGACCTCGTTGGTGATGCGCGTGGAGATCGTCGACAGCACGTCGTACGGCATGCGCGTCCAGTCGGCCGTCATGGCGTCCTCGCTGGAGACGGGACGCAGCACGACCGGGTGCCCGTAGGTCCGGCCGTCACCCTGGACGCCCACCGAGCGCACGTCGGCCAGCAGCACCACCGGGCACTGCCAGATCTCGCCGTCGAGCCCGGCCTTCGTCAGCTCCTCGCGGGCGACGGCGTCGGCCCGGCGCAGGATCTCGAGCCGCTCGGCCGTCACCTCGCCGATGATGCGGATGCCCAGGCCGGGCCCCGGGAAAGGCTGCCGGGCGACGATCGGCTCCGGGACGCCGAGCTCGCGGCCGACGGCCCGCACCTCGTCCTTGAACAGGGTGCGCAGCGGCTCGACCAGGTCGAACTGCAGGTCGTCGGGCAGGCCGCCCACGTTGTGGTGGCTCTTGATGTTGGCCGCGCCCTCACCGCCGCCCGACTCGACCACGTCGGGGTAGAGGGTGCCCTGCACGAGGAACCGCACCTCGGAACCCTCGCCGTGCACGGCGTGCTCGTGCCCCTCGGCGACGATGTCGCGGGCGGCGTCCTCGAAGACGCGGATGAACTCGCGGCCGATGATCTTGCGCTTCGTCTCCGGGTCGCTGTGGCCCTCCAGGGCCTCCAGGAAGCGCTTGCGCTCGTCGCGCACCACCAGGTTGACGCCCGTCGCGGCCACGAAGTCGCGCTCGACCTGCTCCACCTCGCCCTCGCGCAGGAGGCCGTGGTCGACGAACACGCAGGTGAGCTGGTCCCCCACCGCGCGCTGCACCAGCGCGGCGGCGACCGAGGAGTCCACGCCGCCGGACAGACCGCAGATGACCCGGGCGTCGCCCACCTGCGCGCGGATCGCGGCGACCTGGTCGGCGATGACGTTGTCGGGCGTCCAGTCAGGTGCCAGGCCCGCGCCCTCGTAGAGGAAGTGCTCCAGCACCGTCTGCCCGTGGGCCGAGTGCTTGACCTCGGGGTGCCACTGCACGCCGTACAGGCGGCGCCGGCGGTCCTCGAAGGCGGCGACCGGCGACCCGGACGACGTCGCGAGCACCTCGAAGCCCTCGGGCGCCGCGTGCACGGAGTCGCCGTGGCTCATCCACGTGGTCTGGGTGACGGGGGTGTCGGCGAGCAGCATCCCGGCCTCGCACACCTCCACCTCGGTGCCGCCGTACTCGCGGGTACCGGTCTGGGCGACCGTGCCGCCGAGCGCCTGCGCCATGGCCTGGAAGCCGTAGCAGATGCCCAGCACGGGCACCCCGGCGTCGAACAGCTCGGCGTCGACGAACGGCGCCCCCGTGGCGTACACGGAGGACGGGCCGCCCGAGAGGATGATCGCGGCGGGGTCGCGGGCGAGCATCTGCTCCGGCGTCCACGTGTGCGGCACGATCTCGGAGTAGACGTTGGCCTCGCGCACGCGGCGCGCGATGAGCTGGGCGTACTGGGCGCCGAAGTCGACGACCAGGACCGGGCGGGGCGCGGCCTGGGCGGATGCGGTGGCGGGAGCGGTGGCGGGAGACGTCACCGCCTCATCCTATCCGCCGGCACGTGCCCGCTGCCGCCACGACCCGTCACGCCCCGAGCCGCTCGCGCAGCTCGCGGGCGGCCCGCTCGGGGTCGGGGGCGCCGGTGATCGCCCGCACGACCACGACCCGCCGCGCCCCGGCCTCGAGGACGGCGTCGAGTCGGTCGGCGTCGATGCCCCCGATGGCGAACCACGGCGTGGTCGGCGCGGTGGCGGCCACCTCGCGCAGCAGGCCGAGCCCGACGGCGGCCCGACCGGGCTTGGTCGGGGTCGTCCACAGGGGTCCGACGCAGAAGTAGTCGACGTCGGGGTCGGCCTCCGCGGCGGCCGCCTGCGCCGCCGAGTGCGTGGACCGCCCCAGGACCGGCCCCGGACCGAGCAGGGAGCGCACGGCCGGCACCGGCAGGTCGCCCTGGCCCATGTGCACCGCGGGAGCGTCGGTGAGCCGGGCCACGTCGGCACGGTCGTTGACCGCCCGCAGCGCGCCGTGCTCGGCGGCGACCCGCGCCACCAGGGCCTGGAGCTCGAGCTCGCGGGCGACGTCGAGGGACTTGTCGCGCAGCTGGACCGCGTCGACGCCGCCGCTCAGCGCGGCGTGCAGGAAGTCCTCCAGGTCGCCGCGGTCCTCGCGGGCGTCGGTGCACAGGTAGAGGCGGGCGTCGGCGAGGCGGCTGCGAGGAGCGGGAGTCGTCATCGTGAGCGAGTCTAGGGACGGTCGACGGGCGAGTAGGGTGACCGGAGCACGGGAGCCCGCAGGGGCTGAGAGGGCGCACGGCGCCGACCGTCGAACCTGATCTGGATCATGCCAGCGAAGGGAGCACCGTGGACCGTCACTCGTCGGCGCCGCACGGCGTCCGCGACCTCGTCGTGGTCGGCGGCGGCATCATCGGCCTGGCCGTGGCCTGGCGGGCCCTCGAGGCCGGCCTGAGCGTCACCGTCCTGGACCCGGACCCCGGCGACGGGTCCACGCACGCCGCCGCGGGCATGCTCGCCCCGGCCACCGAGGCCGAGTTCACCGAGGACGCCGCGCTGCACCTGCACCTGGCCGGGGCCGCACGCTGGCTCCCGTTCGCCGCCGACCTGGAGGCCGCCGCGGGCCGGGGCGTGGGGCTGCGCGAGTCCGGGACGCTGACGCTCGGCTACGACGAGACCGACGTCGCCCTGCTGCGCCGGGTCCTGGCCCTGCACGGCCGGCACGGGGTGGCCTCGGAGGAGCTGACGATCGCCGAGGCGCGCCGGCGCGAACCGCTGCTCGGCCAGCGCGTGCGCGGAGCCGCCTGGGTCCCCGGCGACCACGCCGTCGACCCCCGGGCCGTGCACGCCGCGCTCTGGCGCGTCGTGGCCGCCCACTCCCGCGGCGCCGTCGTGCCGCGCGCCGCGGTCCGGCTCGAGCAGCAGGACGGCCGGGTCGTCGGGGCCGTCGACGACACCGGCGACCGGCACCGCGCCGGCTCGACCGTCGTCGCCGCCGGGTGGGCGTCCGCCCCGCTGCTGGCGGAGGTGCCCGGCGTGGCGGTCCCCGTGCGGCCGGTCAAGGGCCTCACGCTGCGGCTGCAGGCGGACCCCGAGCTGGCGCCGCGCCACGTCGTCCGCGGCCTGGTCCAGGGGCGGCCCGTGTACGTCGTGGGACGCGAGCCCGCGACCGAGGGGCCGTGGGCCGGGCACTGCGAGCTGGTGATCGGCGCGACCTCCGAGGAGAACCCCGACGACCGTCGCGCACCCGCCGGCGGTGTGTTCGCCCTCCTGCGCGACGCGCGCGCCCTGCTGCCCGCGATCGACGAGGCCGCGCTGGTCGAGGCCACCCCGCGGGCCCGGCCGTCCACGCCGGACAACCTGCCCCTGGTGGGCGCGACGCACGTGCCCGGACTGCACCTGGCCACCGGCCACTACCGCAACGGCATCCTGCTCGCGCCGCTGACCGCGGAGGTCGTCGTGGCCGGGCTGACCCGCTCCTGGTTCGCCGTCGACGTCGCCACGACGGACCCACCGGCCGTGCTCGCCGCCCTGCGGGCGACGGACCCCCGCCGGTTCCCGCCCCGCGCACCCGACCCCCGCACCCCCGACGGAGCCCCCCGATGAACCCCGCGCACCAGCACGTCGACCCCGCCGCCCGTGCCGCGCCGGGTCCCCCCGCCCCCGCGGGCACCGCCCGGGTGAACGGCGAACCGTACGACCTCGGCCCGACGGGCGAGCTGCCCGTCACCGAGCTGGTGACCCGCCTCGTGCCCGGGCACGTCGTCGACGGGGTGGCCCGCGGGGTCGCCGTCGCCGTCGACGACGTCGTCGTGCCGCACGGCACGTGGCGGACCGCCGTCGTCCGCGCCGGGGACCGCGTCGAGATCGTGACCGCCGTCCAGGGCGGCTGAGGAGGAGCCATGACCACGACCGGAACGACCGACCTGCGCACGGACGTCGGCGCCCCGCTCGTCGTCGCCGGGACCGAGATCGCGTCCCCGCTGGTGATGGGGACGGGCGGGGCCGCCAACCTGCTGACGCTGGAGGAGGCCCTGGTCGCCTCCGGCACCGCCCTGACGACGGTGGCCATGCGCCGCGTCGCGCCGCGCGCCGGCGGCGAGGCGGCCCGGGACGCCGGGATCTGGGGTCTGCTCGAGCGCCTCGGCATCCGCGCCCTGCCGAACACGGCCGGCTGCTTCTCGGTGCGCGAGGCGGTGCTCACCGCGCAGCTCGCCCGGGAGGCCTGCGGCACGAGCTGGGTCAAGCTCGAGGTGATCGCCGACGACGTCACGCTCCTCCCGGATCCGGTCGGGCTCGTCGAGGCCGCCGAGGAGCTCGTCCGCGACGGGTTCGTCGTCCTGCCCTACACGAACGACGACCCGATCCTGGCGCGTCGCCTGGAGGACGTCGGCTGCGCAGCCGTGATGCCTCTCGGCGCGCCGATCGGGTCCGGGTTGGGCATCCTCAACCCGCGCAACATCGAGGCGATCGCCGATGCCGCGCACGTACCGGTGATCCTCGACGCCGGCATCGGCACCGCCTCGGACGCCGCGCTGGCGATGGAGCTCGGCTGCGCCGGCGTGCTCCTCGCCACCGCCGTCACCCGGGCCGAGGACCCGGTGCGCATGGCCCGCGCGATGCGGCTCGCCACCGAGGCGGGGCGGCTCGCGGCGGGCGCCGGCCGCATCCCGCGGCGCGAGGGTGCGCTGGCCAGCTCACCGGCGGAGGGCCGGCTGGACCTGTCGCTGTAGCGGCGGCTCAGCCGAGCAGCGCCGGCACCCCGCCGACGACGGAGCGCGCGTCGACGCCCTCCGCCCGGGCCACCCGCGCGACCCGGGTCGACCGGGGGCCGGCCGCGCACACCAGCAGCACCGGCCGGTCGGTGGGCAGGGCGTCCAGGGCGCCGCGCGCGACGTCGTCGGGCCTGCCGGCGGCCGTGCCCAGGAACGTCCCGCTGGGCACGAGCCGGGCGCCGTCCACGGGGCGGACCCGCGCCTCCCACTCCTCGCGCACGTCCACCAGGACCGCGGGCCGGTCGGCCGCGAGCAGGGTGCGGGCGTCGGCGGCGCTGACCTCCAGGTCGCCCGGGACCGCCGTGCGGCCGGGTCCCGGGACGGCCGGGGCCAGTCCGCAGAACGCGGCGTAGGCGTCGTCGCCGGCCAGCAGCTCGGTGACCGGCTCCCGGCCGGGGTCCGGGCGGACGACGAGCTCGCGCCAGTCGGCGGCGAGTGCGTCGTGCACGGCCAGGCGGCCGTGCAGCGGCTCCCCGACGCCGGTGACCAGCTTGACGGTCTCGGTGGCCATCGCCGAGCCGACGGTGCCGCACATCGCACCGAGCACGCCGCCGGTGGCGCAGTCCGGCACGACGCCGGGCGGCGGCGGCACCGGGAAGACGTCCCGGTAGGTGACGCCTCGGCGAACGCTCCGGGCGCCGTCGGCCGTCACGTACCGCGGGGCGCCCCAGAAGACGCTGACCTGGCCGTCGAACCGGTCGATGGACCCCCACACCACCGGGACGCCGAGGATCTCGGCCGCGTCGGAGACCAGGTAGCGGGTCGGGAAGTTGTCGGCGCCGTCGAGCACGACGTCGTACCCCCGCAGCACGTCCAGGACGTTGTCCGGGGCGAGGCGCAGCACGTGCTCCACCACCTCGACGTGCGGGTTGACCTCCGCGACCGTCGCCCGTGCCGAGACGGTCTTGGACCGGCCCAGGTCGGACTGGCCGTGCAGGACCTGACGCTGCAGGTTGGTGACGTCCACGGCGTCGTCGTCGACGATCCCGATCGTGCCCACGCCCGCCGCGGCGAGATAGAGCAGCGCCGGGCTGCCGAGCCCGCCGGCGCCGACGACCAGCACGCGCGCGGCCGCGAGCCGCCGCTGGCCGTCCGGGCCGATGCCGGGCAGCGCCAGGTGCCGGGCGTACCGGTCCAGCTCGGCGCCGGTGAGCTCGCGGGTCGGCTCGACGAGCGGGGCGAGGCGCCCGGGGGTGCCCTCCGTGCCGCCGTCGTGCACCGTCACGCCCCGTACCGCTGCGCGAGCGCCGCGAGCTTGGCGTCGGCGTCGGCGTGCACCCGCTTCTCCAGGACGAACGACATCACCGGGACGACGCCCGCGAACACCATCGTGGTCAGCCGGCCGAAGCCCCAGCGCATCTTGGCCCACAGGTCGAGCACCGTGACCAGGTAGACGACGTAGATCCACCCGTGCGCGAACGGGACCCAGCCCATGTAGTCGATGACGGCCTGCACCGGCACGAGGTACTTGAAGACCATCTCGACGCAGAGCACGAGCAACATCACACCGGTGATGATCGCCAGCACCCGGTAGCGGGCCAGGGCGCCGCGCGCCTTGCGGATAGCGGTCGCGGCCTGCTCGGTCGTCGCGGTCGGGGCGTTCTGCTCGGTGCTCACGGCACCAGGATAGGCGCGGAAAAACCGGTGCCGGACGTCCTCGGCGACGCTTACCCTGGTCGACCGTGCGCCCCCTTCCCCTGCCCGACCCGGGCACGCCTCCGCTGTCCTCCGCGGCGCGCCTGCTCACCTGGCAGGCGTGGCGTCAGCGCGACGTGCTCGTCAAGGCCGTCACCGCGGGCACCGTCTCCCTCCTGGGCGCCGCGTCCGCGCCGCTGCTGCTCGGACGCGCGGTCGACTCCGGGCTCGCCTCCGGGTTCGGCGGAGAGCTGTTCCTGTGGTGCGGCTGGATGCTCGTCGCGGCCGTGGCGATCGTCGTCTCCGGCGTGTTCAGCCACACCTACGACGTCGAGAACTGGCTGCGGGCCTCCTTCTCGTTCACCACGCTCGTCGGCCAGAAGGCCACCCGCACCGGGCACGCCGTCACGCAGAAGCTGCCCACCGGCGAGGTCGTCGCCGCCGTCGCCAACGACGCCCTGCGGGCCGGCGACATGTTCGCCATGTCCGGGCGGTTCGTCGGCGGGGTGCTCGCCTACGCCGCCGCCGCGGGCTACCTGCTCTGGCAGAACCTGGCGCTGGGGCTCGTGGTGGCGCTCGGCATCCCCGTCGTGGCCGCCGTGCTCGGGTTGCTCGTGCGCCCGCTGCAGAGGCGCCAGCAGACCCACCGCGAGTCGGTCGGCCGGCTGACGGCCCTCGGCTCCGACACGGTCTCCGGGCTGCGGATCCTGCGCGGCATCGGTGGCGAGGAGGTCTTCTCCGGTCGCTACGCCCGCCAGTCGCAGGAGGTGCGCCGCCGTGGTGTCCAGGTCGCCGGGGTCCAGTCCGTCCTCGACGGTCTGCAGGTGCTGCTGCCCGGCCTGCTCGGCGCCCTGGTGCTCTGGCTCGGCGCCCGCGCCGTCGTGCGCGGCGAGCTGACCTCCGGCGAGCTCGTGACCTACTACGGGTACACCGCTTTCCTCGCCTGGCCCGTGCAGATGGCCACCCAGATGCTGCAGGCGTCGACGAACGCCGTGGTGTCGGCCCGCAAGATCCTCGGCGTCCTGCGCGTGGACGAGGCGACGCCGCAGGCCGCCACGCCGTCCGCCGACCCGCCGTCGGGCAGCGACCTGGTCGACCACGCCTCCGGGCTGGTGCTGGCGCCCGGGGAGGTCGTGGCGCTCGTGTGCCCCGACCCCGACGTCTCCGCCGCCGTGGCCACGCGCCTCGGCCGGTTCGACGACGCCGCCGAGGCCGGCACGCCCGTCACCCTCGGCGGGGTGCCGCTCGCCGCGCTGGACAAGGAGGCGCTGCGTCACCGCGTGGTCGTCTCCGAGGCCACGCCGCACCTGTTCTCCGGCATCCTCGGCGAGCAGCTCGACGCCCGCGGCCGCGCGGGCGAGGCGGAGCTCACCGCGGCGATCCTCGCCGCCGACGCCCGCGACGTGCTCGACTCCGTGCCCGGCGGCCTGACCGGCGAGCTGCCCGAGAAGGGCCGGTCCCTGTCCGGCGGCCAGCGGCAGCGCGTCGCGCTGGCCCGCGCGCTGCTCACCGACCCCGAGATCCTCGTGCTCGTCGAGCCCACCAGCGCCGTCGACGCCCACACCGAGGCACGGATCGCGGAACGCGTCGCCGAGGTGCGGCGCGGCCGGACCACCCTGGTCGTGACCGCCAGCCCCCTGGTGCTCGACCACGTCGACCGGGTGCGTCTGCTCTCGCCGGCGGGCCGCGTCGTCGCGACCGGGACCCACGCCGAGCTGCTCGCCCGCCGCGACGACGACGGCGCCCGCTACCGCGCCGTCGTCGGGCGCAGCATGGCCGAGCCCGACCCCGGGACCACGCTGGAAGGAGCCGCGCGATGAGCGCCACCACGACGCCGCCGGCGGACCGACCGGCACCGTCGGAGCCGTCGAGCCGGCTGCCGATCGCCGACCGGCACGAGGTGCGGCGCACCGTCGGTCGGCTCTTCCGCAGCCACCGGGGCCGGCTGGGCGTGATCGCCGTCCTGCACGCCCTCGCCGCCGTCGCCGGTCTCACCGGACCGTTCCTCATGGGCCGCTTCATCGACGAGGTCGCCGCCGGCACCACCCTGGCGCGCGTCGACCAGATCGCGCTGGTCCTCGTGTGCGCCGTCGTCGTGCAGGCCGTCGTGACGCGGTACGCCCAGCGGCTGTCCATGGTGTTCGGCGAGCAGGTCTTCGCCGAGCTGCGCGAGGAGTTCATGGCCCGGGTGACGCGGCTCCCGCTGTCGACGGTCGAGAAGGCCGGGACCGGGGACCTGGTCGCCCGGACCACCAACGACATCAACAAGCTGCAGCACGCCGTCCGCTTCGGCGTGCCGCGCGTGCTGGTGTGCGTCGTGACGATCGGACTGACGCTGGTGGCGTCGTTCCTCACCGACCCGCTGGTGGCCCTGGCGCTCCTCGTGGGCGTCCCGCTCATCGTCGTCGCCGTGCGCTGGTACCTGCGCCGGGCGACGCCGGGATACCTGCGCGAGTCGGCCGCCTACGCGACGGTCAACGGCACCATCACCGAGTCCGTCGAGGGGGCACGCACCACGGACGCCCTGTGGCTGGGCTCGCGCCTGCGCCGACGGCTGCGCCGCGACCTGTCCGAGGCGTTCGCCGCCGAGAGCTACACCCTCGGGCTGCGCCTGCGCCTGATCCCCGCGCTCGACACGGCCGTGGCCGTCGCCCCGATCGCGGCGATCGTCTGGGGCGCCTGGCTGGTCTCCCAGGACCTGACGACCGTCGGCGCCGTCGCGACCATCGCGTTCTACGCCCACCAGATGGGCGGGCCGGTGTTCGACCTCGTGTTCTGGCTGGACGAGCTGCAGGTCGCCGCGGTGGCGCTGGCCCGCGTGGTCGGCGTCGGCCTGGTCGGTCCGGACCGGGTCGCCTCCGGCCAGGTGCCGACGTCGGACGAGGTGCGCGCCCACGAGGTCCGGTACGCCTACCGCGAGGGTCGCGACGTGCTGCACGGCGTCTCGGTGGACCTGCGGCCCGGGGAACGGCTGGCGGTGGTCGGCCCGTCCGGGTCGGGCAAGTCCACGCTGGCGCGCATGCTCGCGGGCATCCACCCGCCCACGGGCGGCTCGGTGACCGTCGGCGGCGTGCCGCTGGTGGACCTACCGCTGGAGGACCTGCGCGGGCAGGTGGCGTTGGTGACCCAGGAGCACCACGTGTTCGTCGGGACGCTGGCGGAGAACCTGCGGCTGGCCGACACCGGCGCGTCCGAGGCGGCGTTGTGGGAGGCGCTGGAGGCCGTCGACGCCCGCGGGTGGGCGTCCGCGCTGCCGTCCGGGCTGTCGACCGAGGTCGGCTCCGGCGGCCACCCGCTCTCCCCGGCGCAGGCCCAGCAGGTGGCCCTGGCCCGGCTGGTGCTGCTGGACCCGCACACTCTGGTGCTGGACGAGGCCACGTCGCTGCTCGACCCGCGGGCGGCCCGGCACCTGGAGCGGTCGCTGAACGCGGTGCTCACGGGGCGCACCGTCGTGGCGATCGCCCACCGGCTGCACACCGCCCACGACGCCGACCGGGTGGCCGTCGTCGACGGCGGGCGGATCACCGAGATCGGGCCGCACGAGGAGCTGGTGGCCGCCGACGGCGAGTACGCCCGCCTGTGGCGTTCCTGGCAGCACCAGTAGCCCCCCGCGCCGCTGCGTCCGCCGCCGACGCCGCCGGCGACGCCCCACCCCCTCTGCCGCGAGATCGACGTACCCGTACCGAGATCGACCCACCGTGGGTCGATCTCGGTACGGGTACGTCGATCTCGGCGCTGGTCAGGCGCGTTGCGCCGCGGGATACCGGACGTCGAGCGGGTCGGCCGCGAGGTCGTGCCGGGCCAGGAAACGGCCCACCTCGGGCTCGGTCTCCGGCGACGACACCGCGACGAACCGCTGCACCATCGAGGCCACCGCGCAGGCGACCATCAGCTCGACCACCTGCTGGGTGTCGAAGTGCTCGGTGACGGCCTCGACGAACCGGCGCGGCGTCGTCAACGGCGCCTGGGCGGACAGCCAGGCCAGACGCAGAGCGGCCCGTTCCGCGTCGTCGAAGGCGCCGCCGTCGTCCCGGCCCAGCGCCGCGTCGTACGCCCGACGCACCCGTTCGACCGACCGGTCGCCGGCCCCCGGGGCCCGCGTCGCCAGGTATCCCTCCACGGCGGCGAGGGAGGCGTGGTCACGGGCGACCGCCGAGACCCGGGCCATCAGGTGCTTGAGCTCCGCGGGCACCCGGGACCCCTCGCCGTCCCCCATCAGTTCCGTGTACAGGTACACGTGGTGCCGCCGCGAGGCCTCGGGCCAGGCGCGCACCCAGGAGGGCACCAGACCGAGGTGCTCGGCGGCGTAGTCCTCCGGGTCCCCCACGCGCCGCGCGTAGTCGGCGAGCATCTCCTGGAGCGTCGGGCCGCCCTGCGGCAGCGCGTGGGACAGGTTGTCCGGGTTCGTGTCCGCGACGCCGTGCCGACCGGCGTCGACACCGCGGGCCGCGGCAGTCGCCGCCCAGTCGCCCTCGATCTCGAGACCGCCGAGGTCGTTGAACACGTTGAGGAACCCGAACGAGGCGGCGACCTGGGTCGCGGCCTGGATCGCGGCGTCCGGGTCGACGGCGCCCACGCGAGCGTCCGGGGCGGTGCGGCGCACCGCGTCGAGACTTTTGGCGGTCACGGCGTGGCGGGTGGCCCGAGCCGCCAGGTCCGCGAGCGCCGCCTCGAACGGGCCGAGAGGGCCGTCGTCGGACCCGCCGCGGCGCGCGTCGGACAGCGCGGCCGGGACGTCCAGGTCCTGCCCGCCGTAGGCGACGGCGTGCGTCATGCAGTACGAGCAGCCCTGGGCGGCCGACGTGGCGTAGCCGATGGCGGCCATGCCGCCGTGCCCGACGACGTCGACCGCTCCGCGCACCGAGGCCAGGTTCTGGCAGTAGACGAACAGCTTGTACGCCGTGGGCCAGTGGTGCAGGTAGGCGAACGTGTTCGGCCAGAACCCGAAGAAGTCGTGGTAGAAGCGCAGGATCGGCCAGGACTCGGGGTCGTCGTCGTGGGTGCCGTCGCTGGTGGAGAGGTACCGGTGCAGCGGCACGTCCTCGGCGCCCCGGGCGAGCACGCCGTCGACGGCGCTCCCGGCCGCGTCCCAGGGAGCGGGGCCCGCGGCGGCGTCGACCAGGTGGGCGAGACGCCCGTCGTCGGCGAGCGCCCTGACGTCCTCGGGCGCCTCGATCCAGGTGTCGCCGGCGA
The DNA here is from genome assembly GCF_036689775.1 of Isoptericola haloaureus. Taxonomy (NCBI): domain Bacteria; kingdom Bacillati; phylum Actinomycetota; class Actinomycetes; order Micrococcales; family Promicromonosporaceae; genus Isoptericola; species Isoptericola haloaureus. The sequence continues at coordinate 416,248 of NZ_JBAGLP010000118.1, forward strand.
ACACCTGCGGCACGGTGTGCCGGCCCGAGTAGTAGGCGGCGGTGTCGGCGGTGCGCTCGTCGGCGGTGACGTCGTGCTGGTCGTAGGCGATGCCGGCGCGGTCCAGAGCGTGCTTGGCCGAGCGGCAGTAGACGCAGTCGGGCTTGGTGAACACGTGGACGGTGGGGGCGGACATGGTCCCTCCTGGGGCTGCGGGGTGGCCGCGGCGTCCGCGGCGAGAACACTTTCAGTACAGTACTGTTCTGTTTTGCAGTCAAGAGGGAAGAATGGACCCGTGGCACCCGAGCGACGACGACCCGACCCGCGCCTCGAGCGCACCCGGACGGCCGTGACCAGCGCGGCGTCGGACCTGCTGCTCGCCGGCGGCGTGCGCGCCGTGACGATCGAGGCGGTGGTGGAGGCCTCCGGCGTCGCGCGCTCGACGATCTACCGGCACTGGCCGACCCGGTCCGAGGTGGTGGCCGCCGCCTTCGCCCGTCTGCTGCCCCCCACCACTCCCCCGCCCGCCGAGGGGAAGCTCGCCGACCGGCTCCGCGCCGTGATGACGCCACGGGTACCGGAGATGAACGGCACCCGCTACGTCCCGCTCGTCTCGAGCCTGCTCGGCGAGGCCGCGCGGGACCCGGAGCTGGCGGACCTGCGCGAGCAGTTCGTGCGCACCCAGCAGGCGCCGCTGCTCGCGGTGCTGGGTGACGCCGTCGACGCCGGTGAGCTGCCGGCCGGGACCGACCTCGACGAGGCCACCTCGACCCTGCTGGGGCCCCTGCTGTTCGAGCGGCTCATCCTCGGTCGCGAGATCGATCCCGGGTTCGCCGACCGCACGATCGACGGGTTCCTCGCCCACGCGAGGGCCTGAGCCGCGCCGCAGCTCAGCGCGCCGCAGGACCCTGGGCCGAGATCGACCCGCACGACCGAGATCGACTCACCGTCGGTCGATCTCGCTCCGGGTGAGTCGATCTCGGCGGGAGTTGTCCACAGGCGGGCCGGTCGGGGCCGCACGAGGGAGCCTCGACCTGCCACGGTGCTGCTCATGACGGAGAACCCCACGGGGCCGCCGCGACGTCGGGACGCCGTCCGTCCCGGCGACCGCCGCGGTCTGACGCCGGCCCTGCTGCCCACCGCGACCCGGTTCAGCGAGCGACGGCGGGCCGAGATCCGACGGCGCGCCCGGGACGGCACGCTCGACCGCGTCCGCAAGGGGGTCTATCTGCCCCCGGCGCGCGAGGCCGGTGCGGCGGCGCGACGACGCGCCGAGGTGCTGCGCCGGATACGCGCCGTCGACGTCCGTCTCGACGTCGACCACTGGTTCTCCCACACGAGCGCCGCCGTCCTGCACGGGTGCTGGACGTGGCGACTGTCCGACGTCGTCCACCTCACCCAGCTCCGACCACCCAACCTGGCGCAGACACGCGAGCGCGGCCTGCGGCGGCACTGGACCGACCTCCCGCTCCGCGACCGCACCACCGTGGCCGGGATCCCCGCCACGAGCCTGGAGCGGACGGTCGTCGACTGCGCGCGGCTGCTGCGCCCCGCCCAGGCCCTGGTGGTCACCGACTCGGCACTGCGCGGCGGCGCCGACCCGGAGACGCTGACGACGATCCTGGGCGAGTCGGTGGGCAAGCGCGGCGTGCCGCGAGCCCGCGAGGTGCTGGCCCTGGCGGACGCGCGTTCGGAGTCCCCCGGCGAGTCGATCCTGCGGTGGATCGCGCACGACGAGGGGCTGCCGGCCCCGGAACCCGGGCTGGACGTCGGCACCCACCGCGGCACCGTCTGGGTCGATCTCGCCTGGCCGGAGTGGCGGGTCGCGGTCGAGTTCGACGGCGCGGTGAAGTACTCGGGCGGGGAGTTCGGCGACCCCTCGGCCCGGGTCCGGCAGGAGAAGGCCCGCCAGGACGCGCTCGAGGAGGCTGGCTGGGTGGTCCTGCGGGTGCTGTGGGACGAGCTCGCCGACCCACCGGCGCTGGCCGCGCGCATCCGCCGCGCGCTGTGGCACCGCGCCACGCGCTGACAGACGCTGACAGACGCTGACAGACGTCGAGATCGACCCACGCGGTCGAGATCGACTCACCGTCAGTCGATCTCGGTCCGGGTGGGTCGATCTCGGCGGAGGACGCGGGGGAATCTGCGGAAGGCGGTGGCGGCGGCGCGGCGGGACGGCGAAGCGGCGGCGCGGCGGCGCGGCGGGGCGGCGTGGCGGCGACGCCGACGGGTCAGGAGGAGGGCAGGCCGGCGATGCCGGTGCCGATCGGGTCGTCGTCGTGACGCCCCTCGCGATCTCCCGGACGCCTGTCGCGGCGGCGTTCACGGCGCCCGCCGGCCATCTCGTCGCGCACGAGCCGCACCCACAGGGCCACGGCGAACAGCCCGAAGACCCACCACTGCAGCGCGTAGAAGAAGTTCTGCAGGTCCACGTCCGTCCCGCCGTCGAGCACCGGCCGCGGCAGCGGCGCAGGGCCGCCCGACGCGGCAGAGGGCTGCGCCGGGTCGGAGGACGTCAGCACGGCGTACGCCGCGTAGATCGGTCCGTCCCAGGTGTTCGCCAGCGCCGAGGACGCGATGTCCTGCGTCAGCGGCGGACCGTCGGCGTTGGCGGGCACCTCGCCGGTGCGGGCCGTCGACTCCGAGGCCTGCAGCCACCCGGTCACGCGGACCTCGCCGGCGGGCACCTCGAGCGCCTCGGCCCCCGGGTCGGGCGAGTCGACCCAGCCGCGCACCACCGGCAGCACCGGGGGCCCGGACAGGTCGGCCCAGGACTCCCCCGCGGTGCCGTCGTCGGACACCCGCAGCGGCGTGAGCACCAGGTAGCCCTCGACCCCGTCGAGGGAACGACCGGTCACGAGCATCTGGCCGTCGGGCTCGTAGGTGCCGGAGACCCAGGCCTCGCGCCCGACGAGCTCACCGGGCAACGCCGACTGGGGAGGCAGCAGCTCCCCGAGCGAGGCCGGTCCGGCCGCCGCCTGCTCGGCGGCCTCCTGCTCGGCGGCGAGGCTCGCGCGCTCGTAGGCGCGGTCGATCTGCCAGACGCCGAGGCGGCCGCACACGGCGGCGGCGAGCAGGAGGAGCAGCAGGACGACGAGCATGCGTGGCTGGCGGGCGACCGCCCAGAACGAGCGTCGGGCGGGCAGGGCGTCGGGCACGGCACCACGGTATCCGCGACACGCACCGCAGCGAGAATCCGGTATGGTAAGACCACAGGGTCACCAGCCAGACGGACGCGACGAAACGGTCACGGCCGTCGCCTCGTTCTCCCCCTGCACTTCGGCCCCGGGTGCGATGGAATGAGGTCACCAGCACGAGCCCTGACATCCCCAGCGGAGGAGCGGCAGATGAGCACGACGACGACGACCACCACGACCTGGGCGCAGACCGGTGTGGCCGACCTGTCGGACACCGACGTCGAGCGCCTCGACCAGTGGTGGCGAGCGGCGAACTATCTCTCCGTCGGCCAGATCTACCTGCTCGACAACCCCCTCCTGCGCGAGACGCTGACGCGTGACCACGTCAAGCCCCGCCTCCTCGGCCACTGGGGCACGACGCCGGGACTGAACTTCCTGTACGCGCACCTGAACCGCGCGATCCGCGAGCGCGAGCAGTCCACCATCTACGTCACCGGTCCCGGCCACGGCGGCCCCGGCCTCGTCGCCGCCTCCTATCTCGAGGGCACCTACTCCGAGACCTACTCCGACATCACCCGCGACGACGAGGGCATGCGCCGGCTCTTCCGGCAGTTCTCGTTCCCCGGCGGGATCCCCAGCCACGTCGCCCCGGAGACGCCCGGGTCGATCCACGAGGGCGGCGAGCTCGGGTACGCCCTGTCGCACGCCTACGGCGCCGCCTTCGACAACCCCGACCTGCTCGTCGCCGCCGTGGTCGGTGACGGCGAGGCGGAGACCGGCCCGCTGGCCACGAGCTGGCACTCCAACAAGTTCGTCAACGCGCGCACCGACGGCGTCGTGCTGCCCATCCTGCACCTCAACGGCTACAAGATCGCCAACCCGACGGTCCTCAGCCGCATCAGCGACGACGAGCTGCGCGACCTGATGATCGGCTACGGCCACACCCCGTACTTCTTCACCGGCGGCTTCGACGGCGAGGACCACGCGGCCGTGCACCGTCGGTTCGCCCAGCTCCTCGACGAGGTGATGGACCACATCGCCCGCATCAAGGCCGACGCCGCCGCCGGCAACGACGAGCGCCCGGCCTGGCCGATGATCGTCTTCCGCACCCCGAAGGGCTGGACCTGCCCGCCGGAGATCGACGGGAAGAAGACCGAGGACTCCTGGCGCGCCCACCAGGTACCGCTCGCCAGCGCCCGCGACACCCCCGAGCACCTCGAGGTGCTGCACCAGTGGCTGGAGTCCTACGGCCCGGGCGAGCTGTTCGACGACCGCGGCCGGCTCCGCGAGGAGATCGCCGCCCAGGCCCCGACCGGCGAGCTGCGCATGAGCGCCAACGCCCACGCCAACGGCGGGCTGCTGCTCAAGGACCTGCGGATGCCCGACTTCCGCGACTTCGCCGTCGACGTCCCCGAACCGGGCGGCGCCGTGGCGGAGTCCACGCGCGTGCTCGGCACCTGGCTCAACGACGTCGTCCGCCGCAACCCGGACAACTTCCGCATCTTCGGTCCGGACGAGACGGCGTCGAACCGGCTGCAGGCCGTGTACGAGACGACCGACAAGCAGTGGAACGCCGACTTCTACGGCCCCGACGTCGACGAGCACATGGCGCGCGTCGGCCGGGTCATGGAGATGCTGTCCGAGCACCAGTGCCAGGGCTGGCTGGAGGGCTACCTGCTCACCGGGCGCCACGGGCTGTTCACCAGCTACGAGGCGTTCATCCACATCGTCGACTCGATGTTCAACCAGCACGCCAAGTGGCTCAAGGTCACCAACCACATCCCGTGGCGGCGGCCCATCGCGAGCCTGAACTACCTGCTGTCCAGCCACGTCTGGCGCCAGGACCACAACGGCTTCAGCCACCAGGACCCGGGGTTCATCGACCACGTGGTCAACAAGAAGGCCGAGATCGTGCGGGTCTACCTGCCGCCGGACGCCAACACGCTGCTGAGCACCTACGACCACTGCCTGCGCAGCCGTCAGTACGTGAACGTGGTGGTGGCCGGCAAGCAGCCTGCCCCGCAGTTCCTGTCGATGGACGACGCGATCGCGCACTGCACCCGGGGCCTGGGCATCTGGGAGTGGGCCGGCACCGAGACGCCGGGCGAGGACCCCGACGTGGTGCTCGGCTGCGCCGGCGACGTCCCCACGCTCGAGGTGCTGGCGGCCGCGGACATCCTGCGCAACGAGCTGCCGGACCTCAAGGTCCGCGTGGTCAACGTCGTGGACCTCATGCGGCTCCAGGACGAGACGGAGCACCCGCACGGCATGTCCGACAAGGACTTCGACGGCCTGTTCACGCCGGACCGGCCGGTGATCTTCAACTACCACGGCTACCCGTGGCTGATCCACCGGCTCACCTACCGCCGGCGCAACCACCCCAACATCCACGTGCGCGGGTACAAGGAGGAGGGCACCACCACGACGCCCTTCGACATGGCGATGCTCAACGACATCGACCGGTACCACCTGGTGCTCGACGTGATCGACCGGGTGCCCGGGCTCGGCTCGAAGGTCGCGGGCCTGCGCCAGCGCATGGTGGACCAGCGCCTGGCGGCCCGCCAGTACACCCGCTCCCACGGCGAGGACATCCCCGAGGTGCGCGACTGGGTGTGGCCGGGTGCGCGCCGCGTGGTCGGCGAGGGCGCCTCAGGCATGGAGGACACCGGCGGCGACAACGAGTGACCGACGGCGCGTGACCCGGTGCGGCGGTGGGCCGTTGCCCGCCGCCGCACCGGACCGTCGCCGGCGTGACGCACCTGACGCCCTGAATCGGTGCAGCACGCGTCCCGATGCGGTGGAATGGGGATGACCACCGCCCCGTGCAGAGGAACAGGCAGGCAGTGAGCACTCGGAGCATCTACATCGCCTCCCCCGAGGGGGACACCGGCAAGTCCACGGTCGCGCTGGGGGTGCTCGACCTCCTGGTCCGGCAGGTCCAGCGCGTCGGCGTCTTCCGTGCCGTCTCGCGGGTGCCGGAACGCCCCTCGGCGTCCGGCAACACCCTGCGGGACCACGTGCTGGAGCTCATGCTCGCGCACGACGGCGTCGACCTCAGCTACGCCGAGACCGTCGGGGTCACCTACGACGAGGTCCACGCCGACCCGGACGCCGCCCTGTCGCGCATCGTGGACCGCTACCACCGGGTCGCCGCGCAGTGCGACGCGGTGGTGGTCCTCGGCACCGACTACACCGACGTCTCGGGCGCCACGGAGCTCGCGTTCAACGCCCGCGTGGCCGCGAACCTCGACTCCCCCGTGCTGCTGGTGGTCTCCGGCCGCGACCGCGGCGTCGAGGACGTCACCACCCTGACCCGCCTGAGCCTGGCCGAGCTGCGCGCCAACCACGCCCAGCCGCTGGGCGTCGTCGTGAACCGCGCCGAGGGGGCGGTCCGCACGGCCGACGCCGCGACCCGGGCGGACTTCTCCGGCGACCACCTGCCGACCTGGGTGATCGGCGAGGAGCCGTTCCTCGGCGCCCCGACGATCGCCCAGCTCGCCGACGCCGTGGACGGCACGCTGCTGCTGGGCGACCGCGACCTCATGGCCCGCGAGGCCACCGAGGTCATCGTCGGCGCGATGACGTTCGAGCACATGCTCGGCCACCTGAGCGACGGTGCCGTGGTCATCACACCGGGTGACCGCACCGACGTCGTCCTCGGCCTGCTGGCCGTGCAGGCGGCCGACCGCTTCCCGTCCCTGGCCGGCCTCATCCTCACCGGCGGGCTGCGCCCCACCGGCCGGTCCGGTCAGCTGGCGTCCGCGCTGCAGCCGCACGTGCCGATCATCGCCACGGCGATGGACACCTACGAGGTGGCCCGCGTGGCCTCGCGCACGCGCGGCATCATGTCCACCGAGGCCCAGCGCAAGCACGACCTCGCCCGCGCGATGTTCGAGCAGAGCGTCGACGCCGACGAGCTCCTGGCGCGCCTCGAGGTCGAGCGCACCCCCGTGGTGACGCCGCTGATGTTCGAGCACGAGCTCATCGAGCGGGCGAGGGCCGACCGCCGTCGCGTCGTCCTTCCCGAGGGCGACGACGACCGTATCCTGCGGGCCGCGTCCACGGTGCTGGCGCGCGGCATCGCCGACCTGGTGATCCTGGGCGACGAGGCCGCGATCCGACGCCGGGCCACCGAGCTGGGCCTGGACATCTCCGCCGCGCAGGTCATCTCGCCGACCGACCCGGAGCACGTGGAGCAGTTCGCCGCCGAGTACGCGCAGCTGCGCGCCCACAAGGGCATGACCCTCGAGCGGGCCCGCGAGATCGTCACGGACGTCTCCTACTTCGGCACGATGATGGTCCACCTGGGCCTGGCCGACGGCATGGTGTCCGGCGCGGCCCACACCACGGCCCACACGATCCGGCCGTCGTTCGAGATCATCAAGACCCAGCCGGGCGTCTCGGTCGTGTCCTCGGTGTTCCTCATGTGCCTGCCCGACCGCGTGCTCGCCTACGGCGACTGCGCCGTCAACCCGGACCCGACGGCCGAGCAGCTCGCCGACATCGCCGCCTCCTCCGCCGCCACGGCGGCGCAGTTCGGCGTCGACCCGCGGGTGGCCATGCTGTCGTACTCGACGGGGACGTCGGGTTCCGGCGCGGACGTGGACAAGGTGCGCACCGCCACCGAGCTGGTGCACGAACGCCACCCGGAGATGTCGGTGGAGGGCCCGATCCAGTACGACGCCGCGGTGGACGCCTCGGTGGCGGCCTCCAAGCTGCCCGACTCCGCGGTGGCCGGCAAGGCCAGCGTGTTCATCTTCCCGGACCTGAACACCGGCAACAACACCTACAAGGCGGTGCAGCGCTCCGCCGGGGCCGTGGCGATCGGCCCGGTCCTGCAGGGGCTGAACAAGCCGGTCAACGACCTCTCGCGCGGGGCGCTCGTGGCCGACATCGTCAACACGGTCGCGATCACCGCGATCCAGGCCCAGTCGACCTCGAACGGAGAGTCCGCATGAGCATCCTGCCCGCCTCGGAACGACCGAACCCCTACAGCGCGTACGGGGCGCACGGTTCGGTGCTGGTGCTCAACTCGGGCTCGTCGTCGCTGAAGTACCAGCTGGTCAACCCGGTGGGCGGCGAGGCGATCGCGGCCGGCACCGTCGAGCGGATCGGCGAGCCGAGCGGGATCGTGACGCACACCTTCGCGGGGAACAGGACGCGCCGCGAGCTGGAGGTCGCGGACCACGGCGCGGCGCTCAGGCTCGCCCTGGGCATGTTCGACGAGATCGGCCCGGCGCTGCACGGGGCCGGGATCTACGCCGTCGGGCACCGGGTGGTGCACGGCGGGGCGGAGTTCTCCGGCCCGGTGGTCGTCGACGACGACGTCATCGACCGGATCGAGGCGCTGGTGCCGCTCGCCCCGCTGCACAACCCGGCGAACGTCCAGGGCATCCGCGTCGCGCGCGAGCTGCTCGGCGACGTGCCGCACGTGGCGGTGTTCGACACGGCGTTCTTCCAGGCGCTGCCCGCGGAGGCGTACACGTACGCCATCGACCGCGACGTCGCGCGCGAGCACGACGTGCGCCGCTACGGGTTCCACGGCACCAGCCACCAGTACGTGGCGGGCAAGGTCGCCCGGGTGCTGGGCCGACGGGTCGAGGACCTCAACACCATCGTGCTGCACCTCGGCAACGGCGCGTCGGCCTCGGCGGTGCGCGGCGGCGTGCCGATCGACACGTCCATGGGCCTGACGCCGCTCGAGGGGCTCGTCATGGGCACCCGCTCGGGGGACGTCGACCCCGCGGTGGTCTTCCACCTGGCCCGCAACGCGGGGATGGACATCGACGAGCTCGACACGCTGCTGAACAAGCGGTCCGGCGTGCTCGGCCTGTCCGGCGTCAACGACTTCCGCGAGCTGCACCGGCTCGTCGAGGAGGGCGACGAGGACGCCGCGCTGGCCCTCGACGTGTACGTCCACCGGCTGCGCAAGTACGTCGGCGCCTACACGGCGCTGCTGGGCCGGGTCGACGTCATCGCCTTCACCGCCGGCGTCGGCGAGAACGACGCGGTGGTGCGTGCCGCCGTCTGCGCCGACCTGGAGGCGCTGGGGATCGCCGTCGACGACGACCGCAACGCCGCCCGGGGCCAGGAGCGCATCATCTCCCCCGACTGGACGAAGACGCTGGTCATGGTCATCCCGACGATGGAGGAGCTGGCGATCGCCCGGCAGAGCGTCGAGGCCGTGGACCGGCTGCACCCGTCGGCGGCGGTCGCCACCGGCTGACGGCCGGTCCGACGGGCCCACCAGGGCCCGCGACTCCGCGGAGCGTGGGTGCCCGTCCGAGGCACCCACGCTCCGCCGCGCCGTGGCTCAGGATCGGGCTCCGGCACAGGCGATGCCCTGGTCGCCCGAACCTCCGGCTCAGGCGACGGCGAACACGATCCCGGCGATCGCGAAGCCCATCACGCCGATCCCGGTCTCCATGACGGTCCACGTGCGCAGCGTGGTGCGGACGTCCATGTCGAAGAACCGGCCCACCAGCCAGAAGCCGGAGTCGTTGACGTGGCTGAGCACGACGGACCCGGCCGCGACGGCGACGACGACGGCGGCGAGCTCGACCGCGCCGTAGCCCCCAGCCGCGACAGCGGGCGCGATCAGGCCGGCAGCCGTGGTCAGCGCCACGGTCGCCGAGCCCTGCGCCACGCGCAGCACGGCGGCGATGAGGAAGCCGGCCACGATGACCGGCAGCCCGAGGTCGCCGAGGACGTCCGCGAGGGCGTCCCCGATGCCGCTGGCCCGCAGCACGCCGCCGAACATCCCGCCGGCGCCGGTGATGAGGATGACCGAGGCGACCGGGCCGAGGGCGGAGTCGAGGGTCTTCTCCAGGGCGGTGCCGCCCACCCCCCGTCGGCGGCCGAGCGCCCAGGCGGCGACGAGGACCGTGATCAGCAGCGCGACCGGCGTCGACCCGACCAGGCGGGCGACCGCGACACCGGTCGAGTCCGCGTCCACCCAGCCGACGGACGCCGCGGTCTCCAGACCGGTGTTGGCGAAGATCAGCACCAGGGGCAGCAGCAGGACCGTGACGACGGTGGCGAACCGCGGCGGGTTCGCGATCTGGGCCTCGTCGGCACGGCCCAGGATCTGGGGCACGGGCAGCTCGATGCGTCGGCCCGTGAAGTGTCCGAACAGGTAGGCGGTGACGTACCAGGTGGGGATCGCCGCGAGCAGACCGACCAGCAGGACGATCCCGACGTTCGCCCCGAGGAACTCCGCGGCGGCGACGGGTCCGGGGTGGGGCGGCACGTAGATGTGCATGACGGAGAACGCACCGGCGACGGGCAGCCCGTAGAGCAGCAGCGACCCGCCGAGCCGGCGGGCGACGGCGAACACGATGGGCAGCATGACCACGAGGCCCGCGTCGAAGAAGATCGGGAAGCCGAACATCAGCGAGGCGACGCCGAGGGCGAGCGGTGCGCGCCGCTCGCCGAACCGGGCGATGAGCACGTCGGTCAGGACGGTGGCGCCGCCGCTGGTCTCGACGAGACGGCCCAGCATGGCGCCGAGGCCGACCAGCAGCGCGACGGCGGCGAGCGTCGAGCCGAATCCGTCGAGCAGCACGTCGATCACGCCGCCGGCCGGCAGTCCGGCGGCCACGGCGGTGAGCAGGCTGACCAGGACGAGCGCGACGAACGCGTGCAGCCTGACCTTGATGATGAGCACGAGCAGCAGGGCGACGGCGCCCGCGGCGATGCCGAGCAGCGGCCCGGCGGTGAGGGTCTGGGTCCAGTCGTCGGTGGTCATGGTGTCCTCGTCGACATCGGGGGTGGGAATCGGGTGTGGTGCGGGGGTGGACGCGTCAGCCGCGGCCGAGCAGGTCGGCGACGGCGTCGACGATCGCGTCGGGCGTCTCGGTGATGCTGAGCGTCAGGCCGTGCTCGTCGTCGGCCAGGGGTTCGAGCGCGGCGAGCTGGGACGGCAGGAGCGATCGCGGCATGAAGTGCCCCGTCCGGCCCTCCATCCGTTCGGCGAGCAGCTCGGGCGGCCCGTCCAGGTGCACGAACAGCACCTGGCCGTGCGCAGCGCGCAGCACGTCGCGGTAGGCCCGCTTGAGGGCCGAGCAGGTGACGACGCCGGGCCGGCCCGCGTCCGCCTCGGCGCTGAGCCAGTCACGGATCGTGGCCAGCCACGGGGCCCGGTCGGCGTCGGTCAACGGCGTGCCGGCGCTCATCTTGGCGATGTTCGCCGCGGGATGGAACTGGTCGGCCTCGGCGTAGGTGACGCCGAGGCGTGCGGCGAGGAGCGTGGCGACCGTGGTCTTGCCGGAGCCGGCGACGCCCATGACGACGACGTGCGGGACGGCGGTGGGGTCGGGCGGGCGGTGCGCCGGGGTGGTGACGTCGGTGTCCATCGGATCGACTTCCGTGTCGGGGTGGATGCGTCCCACGAGCATGCCTCATAGGTATCACCTTTGACAAGCAATTGGTGTCACCAATTGCCGGTGGCGCGCACGTCGGTAGGCTCGCCCCATGCCGTCCGCCGCCCTGCACAGCCCCGTGCTCGACGCCGTCGGCCGGTCCATCACCAGCGGGGACGTCCCGGCCGGCGCGGTCCTGACGCTCGAGTCGATCGGCGTCGAGCACGACGTCTCGCGCACCGTCGCCCGCGAGGTGATGCGGCTGCTCGAGGGCCTCGGCCTCGTCCGGTCCCGCCGCCGGGTCGGGCTCGTCGTGCTGCCCATGGAGGACTGGAACGTCCTGGACCCGCGGGTGATCCGCTGGCGGCTGGCCGGCCCCGGACGCGACGCCCAGCTCCGCACGCTCACGGAGCTGCGCCACGCCGTCGAGCCGCTCGCGGCCGCCGGTGCCGCACGCCACGCCTCCGACGCCGAGCGCGCCGAGCTCGTCGACCTCGCGGCCCGCATGCGGGTGCTCGGAGTCCGGGGCGACCTCGAGGACTTCCTCGCGCTCGACATCCGGATGCACGAGCTGCTGCTGCGCACCAGCGGCAACGAGATGTTCGGCGCGCTGGCCGGCGTCGTCGCCGAGGTCCTGTCGGGTCGCACCCACCTGGGCCTCATGCCGGCCTCCCCCGCACCGGAGGCGCTCGACCAGCACGAGGCGGTGGCCCGCGCGGTCGCCGCCGGGGACGCCCCGGCGGCCGAGGCGGCCATGGCCGCGATCGTGGGCGAGGTGCGTCGGTCCCTGGAGACCACCACGGACGAGGCCTCGTCGTGACCGTGCTCGTCGACCCGCCGACGTGGCCGGCGCACGGCCGCCGCTGGTCGCACCTCGTCTCGGACCGCTCCCTGCACGAGCTGCGGACGTTCGCCCGCGCGGCCGGCATCCCCGACCGTGCTCTCGACGTCGACCACTACGACGTGCCCGACGAGCGGTTCGAGGACCTGGTGGCGGCCGGGGCCGTGCCCGTCACCGGTCGCGAGCTCACCCGGCGGCTGGCCGCGTCCGGTCTGCGGGTGCCCGGCCGAGAACGGGCCCGGGCGAAGCCCGTCGCGCTGCGCGCCCGGTGGGCGCGGCTGTGGACCACCGACGGCGGGACCCTCCCGACGGGGGCCGCCGCGGTCGGCGAGGAGCTGGTCGAGCGCTGGGGCGAGCCGCACCGGGTCTACCACGCGCGTCTGCACCTGGCCGACACGCTCGACGCCCTCGAGGAGCTGACCCCCGAGGTCCCGGGGGCCGACGGCCCCGCAGCACGACGCGCGGCGCTCGCCCTGTGGTTCCACGACGCGGTGCACGACGGCGCGACCCCGGCCGACGAGGAGCTCTCCGCCGCGCTGGCCCGCACGCTGCTGCCGCGGTGCCACGCCGCTGCGGCAGACCTCCCCGGACCCGCGGCCACAGACTCCCCCGGACGCGGGCTCGCGGACCCGGAGCAGGTGGAGGAGGTGGCCCGGCTGGTCCTGGTGACCGCCGACCACGACCCGGACCCGGCCGACCGGCTCGGGGCCCTGGTCAGCGACGCGGACCTGGCGGTGCTCGGCGGCTCGCCGGCGCGGTACGCCCGCTACACGGCCCAGGTGCGGGCCGAGTACGGCCACGTCGACGACGCCGACTTCCGCGCCGGCCGCGCCGACGTGCTGGAGCAGCTCCTGGCACTGCACGCCGGACCGGGGCTGTTCCGGACGGAGCCGGCACGACGCCGCTGGGCCGACCAGGCCGGGGCGAACCTGCGCGACGAGCTCGCCACGCTGACGGGCTGAGGCCCCTGCTCGCGCAAGGGCGAGCAGGGGCCTCAGCGTGTGGCGCGTCGCGAACCGAAGATCAGTGGCCGGCGCCCCTTCCGCGGGGTTCTGCCACCCTGAGTGTCGCGACCGTGCTTGACGCCTCGGTCGCGGTGTCACCGATGTAGTTCGCACGCATCTGATGACGTCCCGCCTCGAGCCGATCGGGAAGCTCGACGACAGCCACTCCGGCCTCGACCTCGGTGGTGAGGGTGCGCCCTGCGACCTCGACCACCACCGTGCCCGACGCCTTGAACCCGCCGCGGGCGACCACCCGGACGGTCACAGTGTTGGTCGCGCTCTCGATGAGGCGACGCGTCTGGATCTTGACGTCGGTGGTCACGTCTCCGATATCAGCCGGAAGCGCGTCCGCGAAGGTCGTGGCCACCGGAGCCGCAACTCCCTGCTCGAGCGCGTAGCCCATGCCGAGCACCTCGTCGTCCGTCCACGCCGGGCCGACGATCTGCAAGGACATCGACTGACCGTAGGGGCTCGCGCCGACCGGCACGACCACCGTGGGCAGGCCCGCGGTGGAGGTCAGCACCCCCGTCGACCGGTCAGACGTGTGGATCGCCGAGGACACGTCGTTGTTGCCGACCGCCGAGAGGAACCCGGGGTAGACCACCGCGTCAATGCCCTGGTCGGCCATCCAGGCCGCGATGTGCTCCTTGTAGCGGTCCCGCCAGTCGAGATAGTCGGTCACCTGCTGCTCGGTCATCCGCGGTGTGTCCCGCTGGCTTCTCTCGTTGTACGGGAGCACGAGCGGAGACGCGGTCAGCTCGTTTCCGTCAGCGAAGGGGAAGGACTCCTGCTCCTCGATGTAGCGAGCCCAGCCCTCGGCTCCGGCGCTACCACCGGGAGAGCGCTCGAACGACTCCGGCTCGGGCACCTCGACGATCTCGGCGCCGGCTGCCTCTGCCAGCTCCTCGAGTCTGGCACGAGCGGCGGGGCCGGTCGGGTCGTCGGGCAGCCGCGACGAGACGAACGAGTCCGGGATGATGCCCAGTACCTTTCCGTCGAGCATGTCCGGCTGCAGGCGCGATCCGAAGGACTCAGGCCGCAGATCGTTGTCCACTCGCGACGTGAGCAGATCGTCAGGATTGTTGCCCGTAGTCCGCGAGCTGGTGGCGTCGAGCAAGAAGGACAGGTCGGTCACGGTCTTCGCCATCGGCCCGGCGAAGTCCCGCCCCCACGTGAGCGGCTGGACGCCTGAGGTGGACGAGAGCCCATCGGTACCGCGGAAGGTCGCGAGCCCGTTGGAGGTCGACGGCGCGTAGAGCGAGACCCCGGTCTGCGACCCCATGCCCGCGGCAGCGAGGTCAGCCGCCACTGCCGCACCCGAGCCACCGGAGGATCCGTGCGACGTCTTCGAGGGGTACAGGGCGTTCCACGTCTGCATGAAGCCGGACTCGCTGAAGCCTCCCGAGTACGCGAACTCGGACATGTTGGTCTTGCCGATGATGACGGCGCCCGCCTCACGGAGCCTGGCGACCTGCCAGGCATCCTTCGCGGGCTGGAAGTCCTCCAATGCGCGCGTGCCGCCAGTGGTCGGCATGTCGAAGGTGTCGTAGAGGTCCTTGATCCCCAGTGGGATGCCGAGCAGGTCGGAGTCCGCGCCCTCGGCACGGGCGGCATCAGCCGCAGCAGCCTGAGCGAGAGCGTCGTCTGCCACCGTGATGAAGGAGTGGAACCCGAGCGCGCCACCGTCGTACGCCGAGATGCGGTCCAGGTAGGCCTGCGTGATCTCGACCGACGTGGTCATGCCCGACCGCATGTCCATCTGCAGCCGTTCGATGGTCGCACCCGTGACGTCGTAGTCCACGGTCGTTGCGGCTGCCTCGGAGGTCAACGTGCTCAGGTCGGCGCTCGGCATCGGCAGCAGCGGCGCGGCGTCACAGGCCGCGTCCTCGGTGCCGGGCAACGACCAATTGACCACGCTGCACCTCATCGCGAGGTCCAGGTCCACCGCAGCAGCGTCATCGGCCAGGTCGGACGCATTCTCGGTCAGCGGCCCGAGCGCGTCAGCCCCTGCCCCGCCGGCGATGACGTACTGCAGGAGCGACTGAGTCTCGCCGGCGGCGATCTCCAACGTCTGGACGAACCCAGGATGGTTCGCGCGCGACCCTTCGTGCTCGTACGGAGTGCTGAACGGGTCGGCCTGCTGGTCTCCCAGCGCGTCCACCCCTTCGCCGACGACGATACCCACAGGACGCCGATCGGCGGCGGCCGAGACGACCCAGGTGTCGGAGGTCTCGACATCGGTGTCGCCGTCAGCTGTCGCGATGATGACACCGGCATCGTCGCCCGTGCCGTAACCGAGCGTGCCGCCAAACGAGACACGGACCGTCACGGTCGCATCGGTCGTGTTGGTGAAGGAATCGAGGAAACGCACCCGGTCCTCACCCGTCTCGACGGTGACGTCGCGGGCGACCTGCACACCGTCGACAAGCACCGACCTGGTCGAATCGAAGCCGCCGGATCCGTCGGCCGTCAGCCCGAACCCACGGAGCATCTGCCCGTTCATTCGATCATCACCCTCGGTGACCTGGAGGAAAATGTTGCCGAATCCCTCGAGACGCGAGCCGGAAAGCGAGCGGATGCTGCCGGTGTCGAGAGATGGGCGGTGGGCGTCGTGGATTGTGAACTCGGCACCGTTCGCCGTGGTGACCACCGTCACCGCGGACGCCGGTGCAGCCGGAAGGAGCCCCGCAAGGGCGAGCGCTGCTGTGGTCAAACCAGCCGACCATACGGCCCGTCGACTCGGACACGGCCGTGAAGCGTTGGTCATGGTGAACCTTTCCATGGGGGACAGTCGGCGACGTAGCCCGGGCTGCGCAGCCGTCACCCATGGATATTTGTTTAATGAGTCAACAGTATTAGGGGTCCGTAACGTCACCGTAAAATCGCCCACGGCAATCATCGCGAGGTCGCGTCGTGATGCCGCAGCGTTGCTCGCCGCCCGGACCGGCCGAGCCCTCCCGGCCGGCCGGACCCTGGACGGCGTCTCAGGGCAGCCGCAGCCGCCGCATCACCCGCAGCGCACCGGTGAGCACCCGGCTGGGCACGTCCCCGCCGAGCGCGTACAGCGAGTCCACCGAGAGCCCGACGTGGTGCCCGCGCTGGGCGACGACGCTCTGCGCCTCGGTGACCGCCTCGACGGCCTCCCGGCCGTGCCGGCGCCCCAGCCCCGACGCCTTCATGCCGCCCATCGGTGCGGCGGCGGAACCCCAGGCCTGCAGGTACCCGTCGTTGACCACGACCGTGCCGGACTCGACCTTGGCGGCCAGCCGCCGGGCACGCGGGACGTCACGGGACCAGATCGAGGCGTTGAGGCCGAAGTGCGTGTCGTTCATGACCCGCAGCGCCTCGTCGTCCCCGCCCACGCGCGTGACCGCCACGACCGGGCCGAACGTCTCCTCGTGGCGGCAGGCCGCGTCCTCGGGGACGTCGTCGAGCACGGTCGGGGCGTAGAAGTACGGCCCGACGTCGCTGCGGTGCACGCCGCCGACCAGCGCCCGGGCCCCCTTGGCCAGGGCGTCGTCGACGTGCGCGGAGACCCGTTCGAGCTGGACCGCGGAGACCAGCGAGCCGACATCGGCCGAGTAGTCCAGCCCGGCGCCGAGCGTGAGCTCGCGCACCGCCGGGACGAACCGCGCGAGGAACTCGTCGGCGATCCGCTCGTGCAGGACGAGCCGCTCGATCGACATGCACAGCTGGCCGGCGTTCGTGAAGCACGCCCGCAGCACCCCGGGCACCGCGCGGTCCAGGTCGGCGTCGGCCGCGACGTACAGCGGGTTCTTGCCGCCGAGCTCGAGGGTGGCGCCGACGAGCCGCTCCCCCGCCCGGGCGGCGACCTTCCGCCCGGTGGCGGTGGAGCCCGTGAACGCGACGTGGTCGACGTGGTCGATCAGTGCGGCCCCCACGTCCCCGGCCCCGGCGACGACGGCGAACAGGTCGTCCGGCAGCCCTGCCTCGGCGAGCAGCTCGGACGCCCACAGCGCCGACAGCGTGGTCTGGGGGTCCGGCTTGACGACGACGGCGTTCCCGGCCAGCAGGGCGGGGATCGCCTCGGCCAGGGCGAGGGTCAGCGGGAAGTTCCACGGGGCGATGACGCCGACGACGCCGACCGGCCGGCGGTGCACCCGCACCCCGGTCAGCACCGACAGGGCGCCCGGCTCGCGCCGGTCGGCGAGGTAGCGCCGGGCCCGCGTGACGTAGTGGCGGCAGGTCTGCGCGACGTCGGCGACCTCCTCGAACGCGTTGCGCCGGGACTTGCCCGACTCCATCTGGATCAGGTCGAGGATCTCGGACTGCCGCTCCAGCACGAGGGCGCCGAGCCGGTCGAGCACGCGGGCGCGGTCTCGGACGGGCTGCGCGGCCCAGTCGTGCTGCGCCGCGCGGGCACGGCGGGTGGCCTCGACGACGTCCCCCGGCCCGGACAGCGGGATCGCCGCCAGCGGGGCGCCGGTGAAGGGGAGCGTGCTGCGGTGCGTCCCGCCGTCGTGCGAGGTCACGACCCGCCGGACCAGCGGGGCCACGATCTCGGGTTCGAGGACGTAGGTGGAGGCGGGCAGCTCCGGGTCGATGAGTTCCACCGGAGCGCCGTCGCTCTCGTGCGCGGTTGCCATGAGCGACAGCCTACGTGCGGGGGGTGACGAGCCGGTAAAGGCCAGGTCGGCAGCGCGTGACGTTCGCCGTCAGCCCGTCCCGTCGAGCGTGCGGCCGTCGGTGCGGAGCACCAGGAGTCGGCCCTCGTGCGCGCGACGTGGAACCCGTGCGGCCGGCGACCGGGTCACCGTCGGCTCGCTCACCGCGGCTGGTACGGCGAGACCACGACCTCCACGCGCTGGAACTCCTTGAGGTCGGAGTAGCCCGTGGTGGCCATCGCGCGGCGCAGGGCGCCGACGAGGTTCGTCGTGCCGTCGGCGCGGCGCCCCGGGCCGAAGAGGATCTCCTCCAGCGTGCCGGCGGTGCCGACCTCCACGCGCTCGCCGCGCGGGAGCTGGGAGTGGTGGGCCTCAGGACCCCAGTGCCAGCCCTGGCCGGGCGCCTCGGAGGCACGGGCGAGGGCCGCGCCGAGCATGACGGCGTCGGCGCCGCAGGCGATCGCCCGGACGATGTCGCCGGAGTGGCCCACCCCGCCGTCGGCGATGACGTGCACGTAGCGACCGCCGGACTCGTCCAGGTAGTCGCGCCGGGCCGCGGCGACGTCGGAGACCGCCGTGGCCATCGGGGCGTGGATCCCGAGCCCGACACGGGTGGTGTGCGCGGCGCCGCCGCCGAACCCGACCAGCACGCCGGCCGCCCCGGTGCGCATCAGGTGCAGGGCGGCGGTGTAGGAGGCCGCCCCGCCGACGACCACGGGGACGTCCAGCTCGTAGATGAACCGCTTGAGGTTGAGCGGTTCGGCGTTGCTCGAGACGTGCTCGGCCGAGACCGTCGTGCCGCGGATGACGAACAGGTCGACCCCGGCGTCCAGGACGGTCTGGTAGTGCTCCTGGATGCGCTGCGGCGACAGCGCGCCGGCCACGGTGACGCCCGCGGCGCGGATCTCCTTGAGCCGCTGGGTGATGAGCTCGGACCGGATCGGCTCGGCGTAGATCTCCTGCATGCGGCACGTCGCCTCGTCGGCGGGCAGCGCGCGGATCTCCGCGAGCAGCGGCTCCGGGGACTCGTAGCGGGTCCACAGGCCCTCGAGGTCGAGCACCCCCAGGCCGCCGTGGTTGCCCAGGGCGACCGCGGTGGCGGGGCTCATGACGGAGTCCATCGGCGCCGCCATGATCGGCAGGTCGAAGTGGTAGGCGTCGATCTGCCACCCGGTGGAGACGTCCTTCGGGTCGCGCGTGCGGCGGGAGGGGACCACCGCCACGTCGTCGAAGGAGAAGGCGCGACGCCCGCGCTTGCCACGTCCGATCTCGATCTCGTTGCTCACGCGGGCCAGCCTACCGGCCGTCGCGGGTCGCGGTCCCTGTCGGAGGCTCGTGGCATCGTCACCGACGAGAGGCCACGAGAGGGGATCGAGATGGACGACACCGGTTGGACGGGCGGACCGCTGCTCGGTTTCGACACCGAGACGACCGGCGTCGACGTGCACGACGACCGCATCGTGACCGCGGCGGTCGTGGTGCGCACGGCGACGTCGACGGAGGTGCGCACCTGGCTGATCGACCCGGGGGTGGAGATCCCCGCCGAGGCGGCGGCGATCCACGGCGTGACGACGGAGCACGCGCGGGCGCACGGCGTGGCCCCGGCCGGCGCTCTCGACGAGATCGCCGCGGTCCTCACCGCGCACCTGCGCGACGGCGTCCCGGTGGTGGCCTACAACGCCTCGTTCGACCTGACGCTGCTGGACGCCGAGCTGGCGCGCCACGGGCTGCCGACGGTGCCCGAGCGCCTCGGACGGCCGGTCTCCCCCGTGCTGGACCCGCTCGTCATCGACCGCTGGCAGGACCGCTACCGCCGCGGCAAGCGCCGCCTGGGCGACCTGTGCGAGCTGTACGGCGTGGTGGGCGACGGCGAGCTGCACAGCGCCGACGTCGACGTGCTGGCCACGCTGGACGTGCTGGACGCTCAGGTGCTGCGGTTCCCCGAGCTGCGCTCGGTGGCGCTCGACGCCCTGCACTCGGCCCAGCGCGACGCGCACCGTGCCTGGGCGGAGAGCTTCAACGCCTGGCGGGACCGCCAGGGGCTCCCCGGCCCGGGCGCGTCGACCACCTGGCCGACCACGCCGCGCGCCGCCGGCTGACCGGCGGCGCGGGCGCGGAGCGCGGGACGCGCCCGGGACGCGGGTCAGCCGACCGTGTAGTTCGGTGCCTCGACGGTCATCTTGATGTCGTGCGGGTGGGACTCGGCCAGCGAGGCCGACGTGATGCGCACGAACTGGCCCTTCTCCTGCAGCTCGGGCACGGTCCGCGCACCGACGTAGAACATCGTCTGGTGCAGGCCGCCGACGAGCTGGTGCGCCACGGTGCCGAGGGTGCCCTTGTACGGCACCTGCCCCTCGACGCCCTCGGGCACGATCATGTCGTCGCTGGTGACCTCGGCCTGGAAGTAGCGGTCCTTGGAGTAGGACTTCTTGCCGCGCGAGGACATCGCCCCCATCGAGCCCATGCCGCGGTAGGCCTTGAACTGCTTGCCGTTGATGAGGATGGTGTCGCCCGGCGACTCCTCGGTGCCGGCGAGCATGGAGCCGAGCATGACGGCCTCGGCGCCGGCGACGATGGCCTTGCCGATCTCGCCCGAGTGCCGCATGCCGCCGTCGGCGATGACGGGCACGCCGGCCGGGCGGGCCGCGCGGGAGGCCTCGTAGATCGCGGTGATCTGCGGGACGCCCACGCCGGTGACGACGCGCGTGGTGCAGATCGACCCCGGGCCGACACCGACCTTGATGCCGTCCGCACCGGCGTCGACGAAGGCCTGGGCGCCCTCCTTGGTGGCCACGTTGCCGCCGATGACCTGGACGTGCCGGGTCGCCGGGTCGGACTTCAGCGTGCGCACCATCTCGATGAGCATGCGCACGTTGCCGTGGGCTGTGTCCGCGACGAGCACGTCCACCCCGGCGTCGACCAGCGTGGTGGCCCGCTGCCAGGCGTCACCGAAGTAGCCGATGGCGGCACCCACCATCAGGCGCCCCTGGGAGTCCTTGGAGGCCTGGGGGAACTGCTCGGACTTGACGAAGTCCTTGACGGTGATCAGGCCCGCGAGCCGGCCCTCGTCGTCGACGAGCGGGAGCCGCTCGAGCTTGTGCTTGCGCAGCAGGGCCGTGGCGTCCTCGCGCGAGATGCCGGAGTGGCCGGTGATCAGAGGCTGCGGCGTCATGACCTCGGACACCGTGGTGGTGGCCCACTCCGCCACCGGGGTGAACCGCAGGTCGCGGTTGGTGACGATCCCGACGAGCTTGCCGGCCGCGTCGAGCACCGGGAACCCGGAGACGCGGTACTCGCCGGCGCGCTGGTCGAGCTGCTCGAGGGTGGCGTCCGGGCCGATGGTGACCGGGTTGGAGATGATGCCGGTCTGGGTCCGCTTGACCAGGTCGACCTGGTAGGCCTGGTCCTCGATGGACAGGTTGCGGTGCAGCACGCCGAGGCCGCCCTGGCGGGCCATCGCGATCGCCATGCGCGACTCGGTCACGGTGTCCATCGCGGCGGAGACGAGCGGGGTCCGCAGCGAGATCTCCCGCGTCAGCCGCGAGGTGGTGTCGATGTCCGACGGCGCCAGGTCCGAGTAGCCGGGGAGCAGCAGGACGTCGTCGTAGGTCAGGCCGAGGAAGCCGAACGGATCGTGGGCGGGCGAGGTCGTCTCCGTCATGTCACGAGTCTACGGCGCGCGCACGAGGCCCCGTCAGCGTCGTCCGTCACACCCTTCCGGTCCCGCGGCCACCGGGCGGGTCACGCCCCGACGACCGCCAGCACCTCGTGCAGCAGCCCGGTGAAGGAGCGCACGCGCTGGACCTGGGGGGTCAGCGGCAGCTCGCTGGCGGCGTCGTCACGACGCAGCCCGACGAAGATCGGCAGCTCCGCGAAGCCCTCGTGCACGGCGTGCACGACGTCCAGGTCCGGACGCCGCTGCCCCGTGGCCAGGACCAGGGCGGCGGGACGCACCATGGTCACCAGCTCGAGCGACCGGCGGATGCTGGCCGGGCCGGTGACGATCCGCGCGGTCTTGCCCTTGGCGGTCAGCGCGGCGGCGAGCGCGTGCGCCGAGAGCGGCACGGTCTCGTCGGGCGCGGCGAAGATCAGCACGATGTTGCGCATCCGGCTGGGGTGGTTGGCCGGCGGGCCGCCGTTCTGGACCACCTGCTGCTCGAAGGCGTCGGTGAACGAGCGCAGCGCCTGCAGCGCGGCCGTGGCCAGCACGATCTCGGGGACCGCGCCGGGACCGGCGAGGACGGTGCGCTCGGCGACACGGCTCCAGGCTGGTTCCATCAGGTGGGCCCACCACGCGGCGGGGTCACCGTTCGGCGGGATGCGCACGAGGTCGTCGCACCGGGCCTGGTCGTAGGAGAGCGCGGCGTCGACGACGGCCGACACCTTGCCGGAGGCCTGCTGCGCGTGCGCCGACCCGTTGCCCTGGCCGGCGCCCCGGGGGGCGCTCTGCCCGCCACCGGGCAGGGCGCGCAGGTGCGCGCGGCCGGTGCGGCCGGCGTCGTCCGGGGACTCCTCGGCGGACTCGGTCGACGCGTCCTCGCCGGGCGGGCTCGGGGGCCCGGACCGGCGGGCCTCCTCGAGCTCGTCGACGTCGGCCTCGAGGGCGGCCTGAGCCGCATCCACGGGGGCGACGCCCTCCAGCGTGAGGCGCCGCATGACGAGCAGTCGAGCCACGTCCTCGGGCGTGTAGCGCCGGTGCGAGCCGGCCGTCCGGTCGGACGGCCCGAGGCCGTAGCGGCGGTCCCACGTGCGCAGCGTGGCGGGCGCGACGCCGAGGCGCCGCGCGACGGCCGCGACCGCCAGCCCGGGGCCCGACGGACGCGACCCCCCAGCATCCTGGGCGGGTCGCGAAGAGGTCATGCCTCGATTCTGCCCACGGTGACCCGGGACCGCCACCGCGCCCGGCGGCGCGTCCCGTCGCCGTCGGGAAATCGACATCGAACCTGGCCATGGCGCGATAGCAAGCGGTTCACACCATGGTCACACTGATTCATCCCGGGTGTCGCCGATCGCGTCGACCAGGGGGTTGAACAACTTCTGCCCAACTTGTAGGTTGTTCGCCATGACGGAGATTTCGCGGTTGCCAGGGCCGGTCATGGAGTTGTGGGAGTGGCAGTACCAGGGGTCGTGCCGCGACGCGGACGACACCCTGTTCTTCCACCCGGAGGGTGAGCGCGGGTCGACCCGTCGACGACGTGCGGAGGCCGCCAAGGCGATCTGCCGCAGCTGCCCCGTGATGATGGAGTGCCGCGAGCAGTCGCTGCGGGTCCGCGAGCCCTACGGCGTCTGGGGCGGCCTGAGCGAGGACGAGCGCTCGGCGATCCTCAGCGGCCGCGACCGCGAGCGCAAGAAGGTCGGCTGACCCCTCGCCCGACCGCCCCGGACCGGCGCGACCCCCTCGCCCGCGCCGCCGTCCGAGCACGGCCGCCGTCCGAGCACGACGAGAGCCCCGCACCGATCTCGGTGCGGGGCTCTCGTGCGGGCGGGCCGGTCGTCCGACGACCGGGGTCGACGGACGGACCCGCCGCCTGCGTCAGGTCGTCAGCCGACCACGACGGCGAGGATGTCGCGCGCGGACAGGACCAGGTAGTCCTCCCCGGCGTACTTGACCTCGGTGCCGCCGAACTTGCTGTAGATGACCTTGTCGCCGACCTTCACGTCGACCGGGACGCGCTCGCCCTTGTCGTTGAAGCGGCCGTCGCCCACGGCCAGGACCTCGCCCTCCTGGGGCTTCTCCTTGGCGGTGTCCGGGATGACCAGGCCGGAAGCGGTCGTGGTCTCGGCCTCGACGGCCTTGACGACGATCCGGTCCTCGAGCGGCTTGATGGGGACCGACACGTCGGACCTCCTTGTTCGCGATGACTAGCGTTGACTGGGTCGCGCCCGGCCGCTGTCCGTCGTCGCGGGTGCCGGCACAGCGCGTGCGCTGGGACCAAATCTAGGCAGCCATTAGCACTCTGACAAGTCGAGTGCCAAAGACCGCGCTCCGCACCCGGCCTGAGACGATGTCCCGATGGACGCGGCCTCGCTCAGCAAGCTTCTCAGCCCCGAGGGCTGGACCCTGCTCAACGACCTCCCTCCCTACGACGAGTCGGAGGCGATGGCGCTGGCCACGCGGCTCCGCGCCGAGGGTGTCGACCCCGACCTGGCCGCGGCCGCCCTGACCCAGTCCCGCCTGCGTGCCCGCGCCCGGGCCAAGCTGGGTCCGTTCGCCGACGGGATGCTGTTCACCCCGGACGGCCTCGAGCAGGCGACCCGGCTGACCGTCGCCGCCCTGCACGCGCGCCGCTACCTGGCCGCCGGAGTGCACAAGGTCGCCGACCTGACCTGCGGCCTGGGCGCGGACGCGCTCGCCTTCGCCGGCGTGGGCCTGGACGTGCTGGCCACGGACGTCGACGAGGTGACCGCCGCCCTGGCCACCGTCAACCTGCGCGCCTTCCCCGAGGCCGAGGTCCGGCACGGCGACGGGCTGGCGCTGGACCTGGTCGCCGAGGGCGTCGACGGCGTGTACGCCGACCCGGCCCGCCGCACGCGCGGCGGGAAGCGGGTCTTCGACCCGTCCGCGTGGGCGCCGCCCCTGGATGCCGTGTGGGCGCTGCGCGAGCAGGTGCCCGCCGTCGGCATCAAGGTCGGCCCCGGGATCGGCCACCAGGGGCTGCCCGAGGACGCCGAGACCCAGTGGGTCTCTCTCGACGGCGACGTGGTCGAGGCCGGGCTCTGGTTCGGCCCGCTCGCCCCCGACGGCCCGGGACGCACCGCCCTGGTGCTGCGCACCGAGGACGGCGGCACCGCGGCGCGCGTCGTGCGCCCCGGGGCCGAGGGCGCCGACCTGAACCCCGACGTCGGGCCGGTCGGGAGCTACCTGTACGAGCCCGACGGTGCGGTCGTGCGCGCGGGGCTGGTGGCCCACGTCGCCGCCGAGCTGGGCGGGCGGCTCGTGGACCGCACCATCGCCTACGTCACGACCGACACCCCCGCCGGTCCGCCGCCGTCGGGCACCGCGGCGCCCGCGACGGGCTACCGGGTGCTCGACGTCATGCCCTTCAACCTCAAGCGGCTCAAGGCCTACCTGCGCGAGCGCGGCGTGGGGCGCCTGACGGTGAAGAAGCGCGGCACGGCCGTCACCCCCGAGCAGCTGCGCGCCCAGCTCTCCCTGACCGGCGACGCCGAGGCCACGCTGGTCCTCACCCGGGTCGCGGGGCGTCAGCACGTGCTCGTCGTGGAGCCTCTGCCGAGGTAGACGCCCCTCGGCCGAGCTAGGCGCCCCTCGGCCGAGGTAGGCAACATCCGGCCGCCTCGGGGCGCGCCGGGCGCCCCGGCCGTGGAAGCATGGCGGCATGGTGCTGGAGTTCGAGACCTCCCGGCGGTCGAGCGTCGGCCTGGAGTGGGAGCTGGCCCTGGTGGACGCCGACTCCGGCATCCTGCGCCAGGTGGCCCCCGCCGTCATGGCCGAGCTGGGCCCGGACGCGCGGGCGCGACACGTCAAGCCGGAGTTCCTGCGCAACACCGTCGAGATCGTCTCCGACGTGTGCGACACCGTCCCCGGCGCCATCGCCGACCTGGAGAACGGGGTCGCCCGCGTCCAGGAGGTCATCCGGCCGATGCGGGCGGAGCTCATGGGCTCCGGCACCCACCCCTTCGCGCCCTGGTCGCAGCAGCAGGTGACCGACAAGGAGCGGTACGCCACCGTCGTCGACCGCGCCCAGGTGTGGGGCCGTCAGCAGGTGGTCTACGGCGTGCACATGCACGTCGGGGTGGAGGACCGCGCCAAGGTGCTGCCGATCCTGCGCTCGCTGCTGGTCTACGTCGCCCACCTGCAGGCCCTGTCGGCGTC
Organism: Isoptericola haloaureus; assembly: GCF_036689775.1. NCBI lineage: Bacteria > Bacillati > Actinomycetota > Actinomycetes > Micrococcales > Promicromonosporaceae > Isoptericola > Isoptericola haloaureus. The sequence continues at coordinate 442,028 of NZ_JBAGLP010000118.1, forward strand.
GTCGCCGTACTGGGACGCCGCGGACACCGGCTACGCCTCGATGCGTGCACTCATCTTCCAGCAGCTGCCCACGGCGGGGTTGCCCTACCAGTTCACCGAGTGGGCCGAGCTGGAGCGCTACACCGCCGACATGCTCAAGACCGGCGTCATCGACGACTTCACCGAGGTGCGCTGGGACATCCGGCCGGCCCCGCACTTCGGCACCGTCGAGGTGCGCATCTGCGACGGCACCTCCAACGTCGCCGAGCTGGCCTCCCTGGGCGCCTTGGTGCACTGCCTCGTCGAGCACTTCTCCACCCTGCTCGACGAGGGCCGCGCGCTGCCCACCATGCCGCGGTGGTACGTCCACGAGAACAAGTGGCGCGCGGCCCGGTACGGCATGGACGCGATCATCATCCTCGACGACGACGGCAACGAGGAGCTGATCACCGACGCGCTGCCCCGGCTGCTCGAGGAGCTGGCCCCCGTGGCGGAACGGCTGGGGTGCGCGGCCGAGCTCGACGGCATCCGCGAGATCGTGCGCCTCGGTGCCTCCTACCAGCGCCAGCGCGCGGTGGCAGCGGCCCACGGCGGCGGGCAGCGGGGCCTGGAGGCCGTGGTCGGGGCGCTGGTGGCCGAGCTGCACGCCGGCCGGCCGCTCGACCCGTCCGTGCTCGGCCGCGGCGCCGCGACCTAGACCGTGATCGTCGTCAGCGGCATCGAGGAGTCCACCGCGATGTCCAGGTCCGACGGCGGCAGCCCGGCGCGCACGACGGCGGACCCGAGCGCCGCGATCATCGCCCCGTTGTCGGTGCAGTAGCGGATCGGCGGGATCCGCAGGTCGATGCCGGCCTCGGCGCAGCGCTCGGCCGCCATGTCGCGCAGCTGGCTGTTGGCGGAGAACCCGCCGCCGATGATGAGGGTGTCGACGTCGTGGGCGCGGCAGGCGGCGATGGTCTTGGCCGTGAGCACGTCCGCGACCGCCGCGGCGAAGGAGGCGGCGACGTCGGCCACGGGGACCTCCTTGCCGGCGTCCTGGCAGGACTCGACCCAGCGGGCCACGGCCGTCTTGAGCCCGGAGAAGCTGAAGTCGTAGGCGTGCCGGGCCTGGTCCTTGCGCGCCGTCAGCCCGCGCGGGAACCGGATGGCCTCCGGGTCGCCCTCGCGCGCGAGCCGGTCGATGTGCGGGCCGCCCGGGTAGGGCAGGCCCAGCAGGCGGCCGACCTTGTCGAAGGCCTCCCCGGCGGCGTCGTCCAGGGTGGAGCCGAGCTCGGTGACGTCGGTGGCGATGTCGTCGACGAGCAGCAGCGAGCTGTGCCCGCCGGAGACAACCAGCGCCATGGACCGCTCGGTGAAGGGACCGTCGACGAGCTGGTTCACCGCGGCGTGGCCGATGACGTGGTTGATCCCGTACAGCGGCTTGCCGAGCCCGATCGAGAGGGCCTTGGCCGCGCTGGCACCGATCGTCAGCGGACCGACCAGGCCGGGGCCGGCGGTCACGGCGACCGCGTCGACCTCGGACAGGTCGACGTCGGCCTCGCTCAGCGCGCGGCGGATCGTGGGGGTCATCGCCTCGAGGTGGGCGCGGCTGGCCACCTCCGGGATGATCCCGCCGTAACGGGCGTGCTCGTCCATCGAGCTCGCCACCGCGTCGAACAGGAGCGTGTCGCCGCGCACCAGGGCGACACCCGTCTCGTCGCAGGACGTCTCGATGCCGAGGACCAGGGGTTCAGGCATGGGCCACATTCTGTCACCCGGTCCGGGTAGGGCGACGTCGCGTGGTGACGCGACCCACAGCCCCGACCGGAATCGTGCGAACGCATGGACGGTTCCCCCGAGCATGACCGACACCGTGCTCGAGACCGCCCCCCTCGCCATCGACGAGGCGGCGGCGGACCGGCTCTTCCGCCACGCCCGTTCGACGTCCCTGTGGACCGACGCCGAGGTCCCCGACGCCCGGCTGGAGGCCGCCTGGGACCTCGCCAAGCTCGGCCCGACCGCGATGAACACCCTGCCGCTGCGCATGCTGGTCGTCCGGAGCCCGGAGGCGAAGCAGCGCCTGATCGAGCACATGGGCGGCGGCAACAAGGCGAAGGTCGACGCCGCCCCGGTGTCCCTCGTCCTGGCCGCCGACCCCGCCTTCCACGAGCACCTGGACGAGCTCTTCCCGGTCTACCCGGGCGTCCGCGAGCAGCTCGCCCCGGCGACCGCGGTCCGCGAGGAGATGGCACGCAAGAACGCGCTGCTGCAGGCCGGCTACCTCGTCGTCGCGCTGCGGGCCGCGGGTCTCGCCGCCGGCCCGATGGACGGCATGGACACCGACGGGATCGACCGGGAGTTCTTCGCCGAGTCCGGCTGGCGGTCGCTGATGGTCGTCAACGTCGGCGAGGCCGACGGCGAGGGTGCGCCGCACCCTCGCAACAAGCGCCTCGACCTGGAGCAGGTCTCCCGCACCCTCTGAGTCTCGTCACCCCACGGCTCCCCCGTGTCGTTGTGGGCATGAAAAATGCGGTCTTGAACCAGTTCAAGACCGCATTTTTCATGCCCACAACGACACACCCACGACGGCTGGCCGACGGGAGCGGTGAGGCGGCGGACGGTCAGCCGGTGGCGACGGGTCGGCCCGGGTCGTTCGACCACTGCGACCACGACCCGGGGTACAGCGCGGCCGTCACACCGACCGAGGCCAGCGCCGCGATCTCGTGTGCGGCGGTGACGCCCGACCCGCAGTACACCCCGACCGGGGCGTCCTCCCGCACCCCGAGGGCGGCGAACCGTGCCGCCAGCTCGTGCGGCGGCCGGAACGTGCCGTCGTCGTCGAGGTTGCCCGTCGTGGGCGCCGAGACGGCACCGGGGATGTGCCCGGCCTGCGGGTCGACCGGCTCCACCTCGCCGCGGTAGCGCTCGGCGGCCCGCGCGTCGAGCAGCACGCCCGACGTCGTCAGGTCGGCCGCGTCGTCGGCGTCCAGCACGGGCATCCCGCCCGGGTGCACGACGACGTCCCCCGGCACGCGCGTGGTCAGGCCGACCTCGAGCGGGTGGCCCGCCCGGCGCCACGCCTCGAGACCGCCGTCGAGGATCCGCACCGCGTGGTGCCCGAACCAGCGCAGCAGCCACCAGGCGCGCGCCGCGGACGTCCCGCCGACGTCGTCGTACACCACGACCCGCGAGTCCGTCCCCACGCCCCAGGAGCGGGCGGCGCGCTGGAACTCCGCCGCCGAGGGCAGCGGGTGACGACCGCTCGCCGGGGAGGGCACCGAGGCGAGCTCGGTCTCCAGGTCGACGTAGACGGCGCCCGGCAGGTGCCCCTCCTCGTAGCGGTCCCGTCCGTCCGTCCGGCCCAGCGCCCAGCGCACGTCGAGCAGCACCGGGGCCCCGCCGAAGGGGTCCTCGAGCCCGCCGAGCTGCAGGTCGGCGGCCAGCACGTCCGCGTCGACCAGGACCTCGCCCCGGCGCTCCGCCCCGGGCGGCGTCACGCGGCGCCGCCGGAGTGTCCGGACGAGGCGCGGGTCTCCGGAGCGGAGGACGCGGCCGCCGCCGACAGGTCCAGCCGCATCGTGTAGGCGTCCTTGTCCTCGGGCTGGTAGTAGCGCTTGCGCAGCCCGAGCTGCTCGAACCCGAACCGGCCGTACAGCGCCAGCGCGCGGTCGTTGTCGACGGCGACCTCGAGCAGCAGGCCGCTCGCCCGCAGTTGCCGGGAGCGGTCCACCAGCGCCTGCAGGAGCTGTCGGCCCACCCCGCGGCCCTGGTACTCCCGCGCCGTGCCGATCGTCATCACCTGGGCGACGTCGCCGTCGAACCACAGGCCCGCGTAGCCGACCACGGGCCGCCGACCCGGGCCGAGACCCAGCGCGTCGGGTCCGTCGAGCTCCGCGACGACGTACCAGCGCCCGAGCCCCGCCAGCTCGTCGGCGAGCATGCCGTAGGTCCAGGCGCCCGGACCGAAGAGCTCGTGCTCGAGCTGCAGGATGCGGTCGAAGTCGGCGCTGGCCAGCGGTCGCAGCCGCACGGACACCGGACGCTGCGTCATGCCCCGCTCCCGGCGGCACGCAGGATGCTCCGGTTCCCGGTGGGCTCCTGGACGTCCGGACGCCGCAGGTACAGCGGCTCCGTCGGCTGCTCCACGCCCGCGGCGCGGCGGGTCAGCGCCAGCCGGGCGAGCACGGTCGCGTCCGGCAGGACGGGGGCGTCCTCCTCGGCCGGCAGGTGGTCCGGGTAGAGGCTGGTGCCCTCCCCCACGACGGCGAGGCGTGCGCCGTCCGCCGCCGGGGCGTCGAGGTGGGCGTCCGCGACGGCGGCCGCCGTGGCGACCTCGGGTCCGCTCAGCACCTCGACGGCCGGGAGGCCGTGCGGCCCCTCGTGCGCGACGACGCGGTACCGGGCCCAGTAGACCTCCTTGCGCCGGGCGTCGGTCGCCACGACGACCTCGTCGCCGGGGTCCAGCCCCAGGTCGGCGACGGCCTCGACCGCGAGCGCGTCGACGCTCGGAACGCCGAGGACCTCGATGCCCAGGGCGAGCGCCAGCGTGCGGGCCGTGACCAGACCGACCCGCAGACCGGTGAACGGCGCGGGCCCGGTGCCACCGACGACGGCGGTCAGGTCGGTCCGCTCCAGCCCCGCCGCGGCCAGCACCTCGGCGATCAGCGGGGCGAGGGACTCGGCGTGCCGACGGCGCTCGTCGGCGGTGCGGACGGCGAGGCGGCCGCCGTCGTCGTCGACCAGGGCGACGGAGACGGCGGCGGACGTGTCGATCGCGAGAACTGCCACGGCACCAGCCTACGGCGAGCAGCCGCCCCGTCAGACCTCGCTGGGGCGCGGGCGCGGCACGAGCCGGGTCAGGTCGACGCCCTGCCAGCGCGGGCCGACGGCGCGCACGGTCGCGCGCCGGACGCCGGCCTCGGGGTGCTCGGTGTCGACGTCGCCGCCGCGCGGACGCTGCAGGTCGACCTCGAGCCGGTCCTCGGTGAGCGCCTCGGCCAGCCCGCGGCCCCACTCGACGACGGTGACGGACTCGTCGAGTGACGAGTCCAGGTCGAGGGCGTCCAGCTCGTCCAGGCCGCCGAGGCGGTAGGCGTCCACGTGCACCAGCGCCGGGCCGGTCGTCCCGTCCTGGCGCGGCAGCGGCGGGTGCTCGCGCGCGACGATGAAGGTGGGGGACGCGACCTGGCCGCGCACGTTGAGCGCACGGCCCAGCCCCTGGGTCAGGGTGGTCTTGCCCGCGCCGAGATCGCCGGTGAGGATCACCAGGTCCCCGGCCCGCAGGATCCCCGACAGCGCCCCGCCCAGCGCCCGCGCGTCCGCGGCCTCGGGCAGGTCCAGCTCGACCTGCGCGACGACGTCACTCACTGCTGTGCCTCTCCTTCGGTCGTGCGGTCCGTCGTGTCCGACCCGGCGGTGCCGACGTACGTCCGCGGCACCCGCGGAGCCAGACGCGTCACGATCTCATAGCTGATGGTCCCCGCGGCGTCGGCCCAGTCCTGGGCGTTCGGCAGCGGTGCCCCGTGCGCCACGCCGTCCGACGCGCCGAACAGGGTCACCACGTCGCCCGCTCGTTCGGCGGCCCCCGGCCCGAGGTCGAGGACGAACTGGTCCATGCAGACCCGGCCCGCCACGCGCAGCACCCGGCCGGAGCCGTCCGCGCCGACGGCGACCGGTCCGCCGGGACCGGCCGCGCCGCCCGAGCCGTGCCGCGGGACGCCGTCGCCGTAGCCCACCGGGACCAGGCCCACGGTCGTGTCCTGGGTCGTGGTGTACAGGTGGCCGTACGAGACGCCCTCGCCGGCGGCGACGTGCTTGACGTTCGCCAGCCGTGCCTCGAACGTCATCGCCGGGCGCAGCCCGTACCGGCCGGGTGGCCCGAGGAGCGGACCGGGCGAGTTGCCGTAGACCGAGATCCCGGGCCGGACCAGGTCGTAGTGCAGCCCCGGCAGGGTGAGCGTGGCCGCGGAGTTCGCGAGGTGCCGCACCTCGGGCCGCAACCCGGCACCGGCCATCTCCTCCAGCGCGGCGTCGAAGGCCGCCGCCTGGCGGTCGATCGACGGGTGGCCGGGCTCGTCGGCGCAGGCCAGGTGCGAGAACACCCCGACGACGTGGATCTCCCCCGACGATTCCAGCCCGGCCGCCCGGCGGGCCACCCGCGGCAGGTCGCCCATCGCGACGCCGTTGCGCGACAGGCCGGTGTCGACCTTGACGTGCACCCGGGCGACCCGGCCGGCCGCCCGCGCACCGGCGGCGACCTCGTCCAGCGCCCAGGGGGCCGCCACGGTGACGTCGACGCCGGCCGCGATCAGCTCGGCGAACGGCGCGCCCGGCGTCAGGAGCCAGACGAGCACCGGCACGTCGGGGCCCAGCCCGGCACGCAGGGCGAGGGCTTCCTCGGCGGTCGCCACCCCGAGCCAGTGCGCCCCGCCCGCGAGCGCCGCCCGGGCCGCGGGGAGCATGCCGTGGCCGTAGCCGTCGGCCTTGACGACGGCCATCAGGTCGGCCGACGGCGCGTGGTCGCGTAGCGCGGAGACGTTGTCGCGGATCGCGTCGAGGTCGACGATCGCGCGGGCCGGGGTGCCGTCGTCGAAGGCGGGAGTCGTCACGGTCGCGATTCTCTCACCGGACCCGGCCCCACCGCTGTGGGCGTGAAATCTGCAGCTCTCGGGGGCCAGGAGCTGCAGATTTCACGCCCACAACACTCAGCGGGAGGGCCAGGCGGACAGGTTGCGCCGAGAGGTGAAGCGGCGCGACCGCCCGGTCAGCGGGTCGGCGAAGGTGAGCGTGCGCGCCAGGAGCTGCAGCGGCGGGCCGTCGTCGGCGTCGTCGTCCGACCCGGCGCGCAGCACGGGCCAGAACGGGTCGTGCCGGATCGGCAGCCCGAGCGAGGCCATGTGCAGCCGGAGCTGGTGGGTCTTTCCGGTGTGCGGCTCGAGACGGTACAGGCCGAGCCCGCGGTCCCGGTCCCGGTCGGCGAGGTCGATCCACGACTCCGCGTTGACCTCGCCGGGCACCTCCTCGGCCCGCACCGACCCGCGGCGCTTGACGATGCGCGACCGGACCGTCCGCGGGAAAGCGGGGCCGCCGTCGTCGTCGGCCGCGGGGAGCGGGGCGACCGCCTCGTAGACCTTGTGCGCGCGGCGCTCCTGGAAGACGAGCTGGTACGGGCCCCGGACCTCGGGCCGGACCGTGAGCACGAGGACACCGGCGGTCGGCCGGTCGAGGCGGTGCGCGGGGACGAGGTCCGGCAGGTCGAGCTCGCGCCGCAGGTGGGTCAGCACGGTGCGGGTGACCCACCGGCCGCGCGGCATCGTGGCGACCCGGTGCGGCTTGTCCACCACGAGCAGGTCTTCGTCGCGGTGCAGCACCTCGATCTCGGCCAGCGCCGGGACGTCGGGCTCGTCGGACGGCGGGTCGCGGTAGAGGTACACGAAGCCCCGCGGACGGTAGGGCGTGTCGTCCGTGACCCGCGTGCCGTCACCCGTGACGACCTCCCCCGCGGCGATCTCCTCCCGCAGGCGAGCCGCGTCGTCGGGAAAGCGGTCCAGCAGGTACTGGGCGGCCGTCGCGAACCGTGCCACGGAGGCCTCGTCGTGCGGCAGCACGAGCCGGGTGGGGTTCAGTCCGTCGCGCACCGGCAGCGGCGGGACGTGCTTGCGCGGGGACGGCATGCCTCCATTGTCGGGCCCCGCCACCCGTCGTCACGACTCCGTAAGGCGCCGCACCCTGGGATCGCGGTCCGCGCCGACGCAGACTGGGGGCATGCGAACCACACGAGGTGCGGCGACGGCCGCCGCGACCCTGGCCCTGCTGCTCGTGGCCGGCTGCGCCGCCGAGGAGACGCCGTCCGCCGCCGGCTCGGCCGCGGACACCACGACGGCCTCCGCGGAGCCGATGGACGACGAGACGGCGGACGACGCGGCGCAGGAGACGGACTCGGACGACATGTCCGCGGACGAGAGCACCGACAGGACGGACGACGCGGATCTCCCCGCCGTCTACGACTTCTCCGCGACGACGCTGGAGGGCGGCACCTTCGTCGGCTCCGAGCTCGCCGACGCGCCCGCCGTGCTGTGGTTCTGGGCGCCGTGGTGCCCGACCTGCCGGGCCCAGATCCCCACGGTGACCGGCCTGGCGGAGACCTACGGCGAGGACGTCGCGGTCGTGGCCGTCGGCGGCCTCGACGACGCGGAGGCGATCAGCGACATGGCCGCGGACGACATCGCCGGGCCCACCCACCTCGTCGACGACGCGGGCGAGGTCTGGCAGCACTTCGGCATGACGCAGCAGTCGACCTTCGTCGTGCTCGACGCCGACGGCGAGATCGTCCTCGAGGGGTCCGTGCCGGAGTCCGAGCTCGAGTCCGTCGTCGCCGACCTCGCGGGCTGACGTGGGCGAGGGGTTCGCGCTCGCTCTCGGGGCCGGCCTGGTGGCGGCGGTCAACCCGTGCGGGTTCGCGCTGCTGCCCGCCTACCTCGCCACCCTGGTGCGACCCGACGACGGCCGGGCGTCCGCCGTCGGCCGCGCCCTGCGCTCGACGGCGGCGCTGACCCTCGGGTTCGTCGCCGTGTTCGGCGCCTTCGGGCTCGTCGTGGCGCCCGTGGCCAGCTCGGTCCAGCGCTGGCTGCCCGTGTTCACCCTGGTGCTCGGCGTCGTGCTCGCCGCTGCCGGCGCGTGGGTGGTCGCCGGGCGCGAGCTGCCGGGGCTGCGGGTGCTGCGCACCGGGACGGGGCGCCCCCTGACGGACCGCTGGTGGTCGGTGGTGGGGTTCGGCGCCTCGTACGCCCTGGCGTCGCTCACCTGCACGATCGCGCCGTTCCTCGCCGTCGTCGTGACGGCCTTCCGCGCCGGGTCCGTGGGGCAGGGCGTGGCGCTGTTCGCCACCTACGCGGCCGGCATGGCCCTGCTCGTCGGCACGGCCGCCGTCGTCGTGGCCGTCGCGGGGGCCGGCGTCGTGGGTCGCGCCCGCCGTGCCGGGCCGGTCCTGGCCCGCGTCGGCGGCGCCATCCTCCTCGTCGCGGGGCTGTACGTGGCCTGGTACGGGTTCTGGGAGCTGCGCGTGCTGTACGGCGGCGCAGGCACCGACCCCGTGGTCGAGGGCGCCGCCGCCGTCCAGCGCTGGCTGGCCTCGACCGCGGAGAGCCTGGGCTGGATCGGTCTGCTGGCGGTGCTCGTCGTCGTGCTCGGGTCCGTGGCGGGCCTGACCTGGTGGCGCCGGCACCGGGCATGATGGGTCGCATGGACATCTACGAGATCCCCTTCGACCGGATGGACGGCACGACGGCGACGCTGGCCGAGCACCGTGACGACGTGGTGATGGTCGTCAACGTCGCCTCGCGCTGCGGCCTGACCCCGCAGTACACCGCCCTGGAGCAGCTCCAGCAGAAGTACGCCGAGCGCGGGTTCACGGTCGTGGGGTTCCCCAGCAACCAGTTCCTGCAGGAGCTGTCCACCGACGAGAAGATCGCGGAGTTCTGCTCGGCCACCTACGGGGTGACGTTCCCCGTGGTGTCCAAGGTCAAGGTCAACGGCAGGAACGCCCACCCGCTGTACGCCGAGCTGACCAAGACGCCGGACGCCGGCGGCCACGACGGCCGCATCCGGTGGAACTTCGAGAAGTTCCTCGTGCTGCCCGGTGGCGAGGTCCGCCGCTACTCCCCCAAGACCGTGCCGGACGACCCGGAGATCGTCGAGGTCATCGAGTCCCACCTGCCGCGCTGACCGTCGGGGCGGGTGCCGGCAGGTCGGCGCGCAGCAGCACCCCGACGCCGCCCGCGAACCGCACGCCGTGCAGCGCGGACGAGCGCACCACCTCCCGGAACCCCCACGGTGCGTGCAGCGCGATCGACGCGGTGTTCGCGGCGTTGACCACGTAGTGCACCCGCCCGGTGCGCCGGGCCAGCCAGTCCATGCGGGTCGCGGTCAGCGCCGTCCCGACACCGCGGCGCCGCCACGCCGGGGCGACGGTCACCCCGCCGAGGTAGTGGCCCGCCGGGGCGACGCCGTCGGACGTCGCGTGCACGTGGGTCTTGGCCCAGCCGACGACGGCGCCGGCGGCCTCGGCGACCACCACCAGCCGCTGCGGGTCGTGCAGGGCCGCCCGCACCCCGTCGAGGAGCTCCCCTCGGCCCGCGGCCTCCTGCACCTCCTCGATCGCGAGCAGGTCGTCCTCGCGGGCCCGTCGCACCGACACGCCCGCGGGGCCGTCCGGCGCGGTCAGCGGCATCACCGTCGCTGCTCGAGCAGCCCGGCCACGGTGGCGGGCACCGCTGCCGCGACGTCCAGGGCGGCGACCGGGCCGCCGGGGTTCGCCCGCTCGGCCGCGAGCCCGTGGACCAGCACGGCACCCGCCGCGACCTCGGCCGCGAGCGCCGGCCCGGCGACGATCTCCTCCGACCGGGCGGCGAGCATCGTGCCCAGGATCCCCGCGAGCACGTCGCCGGCGCCGGCGGTGGCGAGCCAGCCGGGCGCGTCGGCCTGGGCCCAGGCACCGTCGGGGCCGACCACGAGGGTCACGCCGCCCTTGAGCAGCACCGTGGCGCCGGTGAGCTCGTGGGCGCGCCGGGCCCAGTGCAGCGGAGCCGCCTCGACGTCGTCGCGGTGGACGTCCTCGCCGCGGGAGCGCAGCAGACCGGCGAGCTCGCCGGCGTGCGGTGTCAGGACGAACCACGGCGGGTTCGACTCCGCGAGCAGCGGCAGGCCCCCGGCGTCGACGACGGCGGGCACGGGCCCGTACGACGTCCCCGGCAGGTTCCCGGCGGCCACGGCGAGGCCGCCCCGCCCGCGGTCGTGCTGCCCGTCGTCGGCGGGGTCGTCGCGGTCGCGGGTGGTGGGGATGCCGGGGCCGACCACCCACGACTGGACGCGCCCCGTCGCGGTGACGACCTCGGGGCGGGCGGCGAGGACGGCCCGCGCCACGGGGTCCGAGCCGCGGTAGCGCACCATGCCGGTGCCGGTGCGCACCGCGGCCGACGCGGCGAGGACGGCGGCCCCCGGGTAGGTGGCGGTACCGGCCACCAGCCCGACGACCCCGCGGGTGTACTTGTGGTCGGCCGGGCCGGGCACGGGCCAGTATGCGCCGACGTCGGCGGGCTCCAGGCGGCGGACCGCGGGCGGCCCGGCGGGGTCCAGGCCGATGTCGACCACGGTCACCGCACCGACGACACGGGCGGCCGGCGGGAGCAGCAGGCCCGGTTTGGCGGCGCCGAAGGTGACGGTGCGGTCGGCCGCCAGGACGGGGCCGGGCAGCGTGCCGTCGTCGACCCCGATGCCGGAGGGGAGGTCGACGGCCACCACCCAGGGCCCCCTCTCCCGCTCTCGCCCGCCCCCCGGTGCTGTGGGCGTGAAATCTGCAGGCTCGGAACGTTCCGAGCCTGCGGATTTCACGCCCACAGCACACCGGGAGACGAGGGCGGAGACGAGGTCTCCGGCGAGCCCGCGCAGCGCGCCCCGGGCGCCGATCCCGAGCAGCCCGTCGAGGACGACGTCGGCGCCGGCGGCGTCGTCGGCCACGGCCCCGGTCCGCTCCGGCGTGGCGGCGAGGTCGACGACCGTCCCTCCGGCGCCGCGCAACGCGACGAGCCCCCCGGCGTGGACGCGGTCGGAGGTGAGGACCGCGGTCACCGCGACACCGCGGCGGGCGAGGACCGCGCCGGCGTGCAGGGTGTCGCCGCCGTTGTTGCCCGCCCCGACCAGCAGGGCGACGCGCGCCCCGCGGACGTGCCGCCGTCGGGCGCGCAGGTCGGCCAGGACCTGCACCGCCAGGGCGAACGAGGCGCGCTCCATGAGAGGTTCGCCGGCCGCCAGGAGCGGTTCCTCGGCGGCGCGGACGTCGGCGGCGGTCCAGGCGGAGATCATGTCCTCGATCATGCCGCCTGACCCGGGCGGCTCGCAGCGGCGCGGCGGGCCGCGGGGGAATAGGCTCTCAGGCATGCGATTCGGACTCTTCATCCCGCAGGGCTGGCGGATGTCCCTCACGGACGTCCCGCCGGAGCAGCACTGGGAGACGATGCTGTCTCTCCTCCACTACGCCGACAACGCCGCGGCCGGCGAGGCGGTACCGGGCGGTGAGTTCGCCTGGGAGTCGGTGTGGGTCTACGACCACTTCCACACCGTGCCCGTGCCCAGCACCGAGGCGACCCACGAGGCCTGGTCGCTGATGGCCGCCTTCGCGGCCGCGTCCCAGCGCGTCCGCCTGGGGCAGATGTGCACGTGCATGGCCTACCGCGAACCCACCTACCTGGCCAAGGTCGCCTCCACCGTGGACGCGATCTCCGGCGGCCGCGTGGAGATGGGGATCGGCGCCGGCTGGTACGAGCACGAGTGGCGCGCGTACGGGTACGGCTTCCCCACCGCCGGGGAGCGCCTGCGCGCCCTGGACGAGGGCGTGCAGATCATGGCGAACATGTGGCGCACGGGGTCCTCGGGCACGTTCACCGGCGAGCGGTACCAGGTCGACGGTGCGCTGTGCTACCCGCAGCCGCTGCAGCGGTTGGCCGTCGGCCCTTCAGACGGCTCGGGCGACGCCGACCTCGTTCCGTCCATCCCGCTGTGGATCGCCGGCGGCGGGGAGCGGAAGACCCTGCGCACGGCTGCGAAGTACGCCCAGTACACGAACTTCGCCGGCGACCCGGAGGGCTTCGACCACAAGTCGCGCATCCTGGAGCAGCACTGCGCCGACGTCGGCACGGACTTCGGGGCGATCACGCGGTCGGCCAACTACAACGTGGTCATCGGCGAGAACCAGGCCGAGATCGACGACAAGCTGGCCTGGGTGGCCTCGCACTTCTCGCGGTACGCCCCGGGTGAGCCGGGCGAGCGCGAGATCGCCAACTGGCGCAACGGCCCCCTGGTCGGCACCCCGGAGCAGATCGTCGAGACGCTGCAGGACCTGAGGTCCCGCGGCATGACGTACGCGATCACCTACTTCGCGAACGCCGTCGGCGACCGCGAGCAGATCGAGCTGTTCCAGCGTCAGGTCATCCCCGAGCTCCAGGGCTGACCGCTCCCCTGGGTTCGAGCCCGTCCCCCAGACGGTGCTCGGTCGCCGGGATACCGTCCGGTCGTCGAGATACCGGCCCGTCGCCGTCGTCGGCGTCGATCGACCGGTATCTCGGCGACGGAGCGGTCTCTCGAGGGGTCGGTCAGCCCTCGGCGCCCCCGGGTCGGGCCGACCCTGCACTCGCAGGCTCGCTCCGGGTCAGCCCTCGGCGACCACCATCGCCGAGGAGATCCCCGCGTCGTGCGAGATCGACAGGTGCCAGTGCCGCACCCCGAGCTCGTCCGCCCGCGCCTGCACCGAGCCGCGCAGCTCCACCTGGGGCGGCCCGCCGACCACGCGGTGCACCGTGGCGTCGTGCCAGTGCATGGTCCCCGGCGCGCCGAGCGCCTTGGCGATGGCCTCCTTGGCCGCGAACCGGGCCGCCAGCGACGACGCCGGCAGCTCCCGCTCGGCCTCGGTGAACAGCTTCTCGCGCAGCCGGGGCGTGCGCTCCAGGGTCGCCATGAACCGCTCGACGTCCACGACGTCGATGCCCACCCCGATGATCACCGTGTCACCCCTGGTCACCCCTGCCGGCGGGTCACTCGACGGTGACCGACTTGGCCAGGTTGCGGGGCTGGTCGACGTCGAGCCCCTTGGCGCCGGCGAGCGCCATCGCGAAGATCTGCAGCGGCACCACGGCGAGCAGCGGCTGGAGCAGCGACGGGGCCCGCGGGATCCAGAAGATCTCGTCGGCGTACTGCCGCACCGCGTCGTCGCCGTCCTCCGCGATCACCAGCGTGCGCGCCCCGCGTGCCCGGATCTCCTGGATGTTGGAGACGACCTTGGAGTGCAGCTGGTCGCGGCCCCGCGGGGAGGGCACGACGACGAACACCGGCTGGCCGGAGTCGATCAGGGCGATCGGCCCGTGCTTGAGCTCGCCCGCGGCGAAGCCCTCGGCGTGGATGTAGGCGAGCTCCTTGAGCTTGAGCGCGCCCTCCATCGCCACCGGGTACCCGACGTGGCGGCCGAGGAACAGCACCTTGTCGGCGGCCTGCATCGACCGGGCGGTGGCCCGCACGTACTCGCCGCGCTCGATGACGGTCTGCACCTTGCGGGACATGTCGCGCAGCTCGTCGAAGAGCTGGGCGACCTCGTCGGGGAACTTGTTGCCGCGCAGCTGTGCCAGGTACAGCCCGAGGATGTAGGCGGCGGTGATCTGGGCCAGGAAGGCCTTGGTCGAGGCCACCGCGATCTCCGGACCGGCGTGCGTGTACAGCACGGCGTCGGACTCGCGCGGGATGGTCGAGCCGTTGGTGTTGACGATGGCGAGCACCTTGGCACCCTGCTCGCGGGCGTGGCGCACCGCCATGAGGGTGTCCATGGTCTCGCCGGACTGCGAGATCGCCACCACCAGGGTGCGCTCGTCGACGATCGGGTCGCGGTAGCGGAACTCGTGGGCGAGCTCGACCTCGACCGGGATGCGGCACCAGTGCTCGATGGCGTACTTGGCCACGTGCCCGGCGTAGGCCGCCGTCCCGCAGGCGATGACGATGATCTTGTCGACGCTGCGCAGCACGGACTCGTCGATGCGCAGGTCGTCGAGGACGATCCGGCCCGAGGAGTCCGTCCGACCCAGCAGGGTGTCGGCGACGGCGTGGGGCTGGTCGTGGATCTCCTTGTCCATGAAGGAGTCGAATCCGCCCTTCTCGGCGGCAGCCGCGTCCCAGTCGACGGTGAACCGCTTGCCCTCGGCCGGCGCGCCGTCGAAGTCCGTGACGGTCACCGCGTCCGGGGTGATCGTGACGATCTGGTCCTGGCCGAGCTCGAGCGCCTCCTTGGTGTGCTCCACGAAGGCGGCGACGTCGGAGCCCAGGAAGTTCTCCCCCTCGCCGAGGCCGACGACGAGCGGCGAGTCGTGCCGGGCGCCCACCACGGTCTGCGGGGCGTCGGCGTGCACGGCGAGCAGGGTGAAGGTCCCGGTGAGCTGGCGGGCGGTGGCGGCCATCGCGGTGGCGAGGTCACCGGCCGCCCGGTACTCGCGCGCCAGGAGCTGGGCGGCGACCTCCGTGTCCGTGTCGGACAGGAACGTGACGCCGTCGGCCGTCAAGGAGTCGCGCAGCTCGCTGTAGTTCTCGATGATGCCGTTGTGGATGACCGCGAGACGGTCGCCGTCGGCCAGGTGCGGGTGGGCGTTGGTGTCGGTGGGGCCGCCGTGGGTCGCCCACCGCGTGTGCCCGATCGCGGCCGTCGCGGCTGGCAGCGGGTGCGCCGCGATCTCCGCGACGAGGTTGTCGAGCTTGCCGGACTTCTTGGCGAACGCCGCCTCGGGGCGGCCGGGGCCGACGAGCGCCACGCCCGCGGAGTCGTACCCGCGGTACTCGAGTCGCTTCAGCCCGGCCAGGGCCACCTCCAGCGGACGCTCGCTCGCGTCCGGGCCTCCGGCGACGGCAGTACCAGTCCCGGCGTATCCGACGATGCCACACATGCGCCGGAGTCTACCCGCGCGCCCTGGGCGTCCCCGAGCACCGGATTGCCGTCATCGGTCCCGACTCGGGCAGAATCGTCCCTGTGACCTTCGCGAGCCAGCACAGCCCCGCACCCGGCGAACCGGTGCCGCCGCGGCCGCTGAGCGAGCACCTGTCCCGGTTCGCCCCCGCCTCGCCGTACGTGGACTTCGACCGCGCGGCGTGGAGCCGGCTGTCGGAGCAGACGCCGCTGCCGCTGACCGACGCCGACGTGGAGCGCCTGCGCGGCCTGGGCGACCCGATCGACCTGGCGGAGGTCGACGCCGTCTACCGGCCGCTGTCGCGCCTGCTGAACCTGTACGTGACGGCGACGGGCGGGCTGCACCGGGCGACCTCGACGTTCCTCGGCGAGGACCCGCCCCGGACCCCGTACGTCATCGGGGTGGCGGGCTCGGTCGCGGTCGGCAAGTCGACGACGGCGCGCGTCCTGCGCGAGATGCTGGCGCGCTGGCCGGAGACGCCGCACGTCGAGCTGATCACCACCGACGGGTTCCTCTACCCGAACGCGGAGCTGGAGCGGCGCGGGCTGATGACGCGCAAGGGGTTCCCCGAGTCGTACGACCGCCGCAAGCTCATCCGTTTCCTGTCCCGGATCAAGGCTGGCCAGGCCGAGGTCCGCGCCCCGGTCTACTCCCACGTCACCTACGACATCGTGCCGGGCGAGGAGACGGTGGTGCACCGTCCCGACGTGCTGATCGTCGAGGGGCTGAACGTGCTGCAGCCGGCGCGGTACTCCTCCATCGACGAGTCGACGGTGGCGGTGAGCGACTTCTTCGACTTCTCGATCTACGTCGACGCCCGCACCCGCACGATCCGCCAGTGGTACGTCGACCGCTTCCTCAAGCTCCGACGCACGGCGTTCAGCCGGCCCGAGTCGTACTTCCGGCGCTACGCCGAGCTGTCCGACACCGAGGCGACGGACCGCGCCCTGCACATCTGGGAGACCATCAACGCGGTCAACCTCGAGCAGAACGTGCTGCCCACCCGCAGCCGGGCCACGCTCGTCATGAGCAAGGGGGCGGACCACGCGGTCCAGCGGGTCAGGCTACGCAAGCTCTGAGTCGTCGCGGCCGACGGCGACCTCCTGGGGCAACGGCGCCTGCTCGCGCATCTCCTCCAGCACCTCTTCGCGCGGGGTGAAGACCTGCACGACCCGGTCGACCAGCAGCCCCAGCAGCCCGCCGCCGACGACGCCGACGGCCATGGCCAGCAGCGGGTCGTGGCCGAGCACGCCGGCGGCGGCCACCCCGATCAGCGTGGAGTAGGCGGACCAGAGCACCGCGGCGATCGCCGAGAAGATCATGAACCGGCGCTGGGGGTACGCCACGGCGCCGGCGGTCATGTTCACCGCGACCCGGCCGACCGGGATGTAGCGCGCGGCGATGATGAACACGGCACCGCGCCGCGAGAGCGCACGGCGCGCCCAGGAGACCGCCTTGCGGCCGCGCTGCGAGCGCAGCATGCCGATGCGGTCGGTCCCGACCCGGCGGCCCAGGACGTAGGCCAGGTTGTCGCCGAGCCAGGCGCCGACGCCGGCGATGGGCACGATGAGCCAGAGCCACGGCAGGCCGGTGGCCTGGGCGGAGATGACGAGGGTCACCAGGACGGACTCGCTGGGGACCGGCGGGAAGAAGCCGTCGATGAACGCCGAGGCGAACATCGCCGGGTAGATCCACAGCGACGCGGCGACCTCGAGGATCCATCCCTCGAGCTGCTCCAGCAGCGTCGTCAGACCCGGCACGCGTTTCCCTCGTTCGTCAGCCGGGCGTCCCCCCGGCGATGGGTGGCACCGACCGGTGCCCGGGAACCAGCGTAGGGGTCCGCGGGCACCTGGTGGGTCCGCCGGACGCTCCGACAGGCCCTGCGCCGCGAACGTTCACAGGGGATTCACAGAGCCGTCTCGCCCTGTCGACGAGGTCCCGTCCTCAGGCGCCGGGCAGGTCGAACCCGAGCTCCTGCGCGGCCCGGCCGGGGTCCGGGTCCCCGGCGAAGTGCCGCAGCAGGTTCTCGTTCGAGGTCAGCGACCGCGGGACCGCCGCGTCGAGGTAGAGGCGACCGTGCAGATGGTCGGTCTCGTGCTGCACGATCCGCGCGGGCCAGCCCGTCAGCACCTCGTCGAGCGCCGTCCCGTGCTCGTCCTGACCCGTCAGCCGGACCCGGCGGTGACGCGCGACGACGGCCTGCCAGCCCGCCACGGACAGGCACCCCTCGTAGAAGGGCACGTCGGGGGCGTCGTCGACGGGCGCGCAGCGGGGGTTGACCAGCACGCGGAAGGGCAGGGGGTGCCGGTCCCTCGGGTCGTCGGGGACGCCGGCGTCCTCGCACACGGCGATCGCCAGCCCGATCCCGACCTGCGGGGCGGCCAGCCCGACGCCGGGAGCCGCGTGCATGGTGCGACGCATCGCGCCCAGCAGCCGCGGCAGCACGTCGCCGAGCTGTCCGGTGTACGGCGCGGCCGGACGCCGCAGCACGGGGTCGCCGGCCTGCACGATCGGCAGCACGCCGGGGTGGTCGGTGCGCCCCTCGGCCACGTCGAGCAGGTCGGCGACGGCCTCGGCGAGCTCCGGACGGACCGGACCCGACCAGCCGGTCACAGGGCGAGCTGCTCCCGGACCACGGCCGCGAGCCGCTCCGCGACGCCGTCGGCCTGCGCCTGGCTGGCCGCCTCGACCATGACCCGCACGACCGGTTCGGTGCCCGAAGGTCGCAGCAGCACACGCCCCGTCTCGCCGAGCACCGCCTCGGAGGCCTCGACGGCCTCGACCACGCGCTCGTCCGTGCCGGCGCGGGTCTTGTCGACGTCCTTGACGTTGATGAGGGTCTGGGGCAGCCGCGGGATCTCTGCGGCCAGGTCGGCCAGCCGCTGACCGGAGGCCTTGACCCGCGCCGCCAGGTGCAGCGCGGTCAGGACGCCGTCCCCCGTCGTGGCGTGCTCGGCCAGGATGATGTGCCCCGACTGCTCCCCGCCGAGACCGAAGCCGCCCGTGCGCATGTCCTCCAGGACGTAGCGGTCGCCGACGGCGGTCTGCCGGGTGGCGATCCCCGCGTCGCGCATCGCCAGCAGCAGACCGAGGTTGCTCATCACGGTGACCACGAGCGTGTCCTGCGGCAGACGGCCGTCCACGCGCAGCGACTTGGCCAGGATGCCGAGGATCTGGTCGCCGTCGACGAGCACCCCGCCGTGGTCGACGGCGAGGCAGCGGTCCGCGTCGCCGTCGAAGGCGACGCCGAAGTCGGCCTCGGCCGCGACGACGACGGCCTGCAGCTGCTCGGGGTGGGTCGAGCCGGCCTTCTCGTTGATGTTGCGCCCGTCCGGGCTGGCGTTGATGACCACGACGTCGGCCCCGGCCTGGCGCAGCGCCTCCGGGCCGACCTGGCTCGCGGCACCGTTGGCGGCGTCCACGGCGATGCGCAGACCCTCCAGCGGCCGGTGGTCGGGCGTGGTGCCGATGCTGGCGGTGACGTGGTCGACGTACTGGCGGACGGCGATGCCCTCGTCGGCCCGGATCCGGCCGACGTCGGCACCGGTCGGGCGTTCACGGCCCGTGCCGAGCAACGCCTCGATCTCGTCCTCGACGCCGTCGTCCAGCTTGAGCCCGCCGCGGGCGAAGAACTTGATGCCGTTGTCGGGCATCGGGTTGTGCGAGGCGGAGACCATGACGCCGAGGTCGGCCTGCATGGCGCTCACGAGGAAGGCGAGGGCCGGGGTCGGCACGACGCCGAGGTCGACGACGTCGACGCCGGAGCCGGCCAGACCTGCGCTCACCGCGGCCGAGAGGAACTCGCCGGACGCCCGGGGGTCACGACCCACGACGGCCTTGGGGCGGTGCCCCACGGTGTCGGTGCGACGTCCGAGCACGTCCGCGGCGGCGCTGCCCAGGTCGAGCGCCAGCTCGACGGTCACGTCGCGGTTGGCCAGGCCACGGACACCGTCCGTGCCGAAAAGTCGTCCCATCAGTCCTCCTCGCCCCACATCCGGTCGATCCTAGCGGGCGGGGCACCCTGCCCCGCGCCGTGCCCCGGGCGGCTCCGTCCCCGGGGACGCGAACGGCCCCGTCGGGCGGGCCGACGGGGCCGTTCGTGCGAAGCAGCGACGATCAGCGCTTCGAGTACTGCGGAGCCTTGCGGGCCTTCTTGAGACCGGCCTTCTTGCTCTCGACCGCGCGCGCGTCGCGGGTGAGGAAGCCGGCCTTCTTGAGAGCGTCGCGGTTGGCCTCGCGGTCGATCTCGTTGAGGGCACGGGCGATCGCGAGTCGCAGCGCGCCGGCCTGGCCGGAGGGGCCACCACCCGCGATGCGGGCGATGACGTCGAAGCGGCCCTCGACCTCGACCAGCTTCAGCGGGTCGTTGACGAGCTGCTGGTGCACCTTGTTCGGGAAGTACTGCTCGAGGGTGCGACCGTTGATCTTCCACTCACCGGAGCCCGGCACGAGGCGAACGCGCGCCACGGCCTCCTTGCGGCGGCCGAGGGCCTGCCCCGGGGCGGTGATGGACTGACCGCTGTTGGCCACGGGGGCCTCGGTCTCGGAGGTGTAGTTGCTGGGCGTGTTCTCGTCCAGCTCGGTGTCGACGGTGGTGTCAGCCACTGGTATTCCTTCGCTCGGCGTCGGGCAGCGGCTCAGGCCTGCTGCGAAAGCTGGGTGATCTCGAACGGCTGGGGCTTCTGCGCCGCGTGCGGGTGCTCCGCGCCGCGGTAGACCTTCAGCTTCTTGAGCTGCTCGCGAGCGAGCTTGGTCTTGGGAAGCATGCCGCGCACAGCCTTCTCGACGGCGCGCTCGGGGTTCTTCTCGAGCAGCTCGCCGTACGAGATCGAGCTGAGACCACCCGGGTACCCGGAGTGGCGGTAGGCCCGCTTGTTCTCGTGCTTGTTGCCGGAGAGGGCCACCTTCTCCGCGTTGATGACGACGACGAAGTCGCCGCCGTCCACGTGCGGGGCGAAGGTCGGCTTGTGCTTCCCGCGCAGGAGCGTGGCGACCTGGCTGGCCAGACGGCCCAGCACGACGTCGGAGGCGTCGACGACGTACCAGTCACGCTGGATGTCGCCGGGCTTCGGGGTGTAAGTACGCACGGTTGCGTCACCTTTTCGTGTTCGGTGTCGTCGGGCGAGAAGCGGCGCCCGATGAAGACAGCTGTTGTGCGCGGGTGCCCCGGGGAACGTCCTGGCCTGGTGCCGTCGCACGGTGGGATCGCCGACGACACGGACGTTGGGGCATAGCACAACGACTGATCAGTTTAGCGGTGGCGGGGAGGAAGGGCAAAGCGACCTCGGTCACGTCGGGCCCCGGGCTGCAGACCGCCGCTCGGAGGTGCACGGTAGGAGCATGAGCGAGGACACCTCGGGCACGAGACCCGACCCGGAGAACGGAGCCGAGGGCGACAACGACCAGCTGTCGGCGGAGGACACCCTGGTCGACCGCGGCACGCAGGACGTCCTCGACGAGGGCTACTCGCCGCCCGAGCGCCCCCGCGCGAACCACTGGGGCGAGACGGCCTGGGAGGAGCTGACCGGGGAGCCGCTCGACCGTCGGCTGGCCGAGGAGCAGCCCGACTACTGGGAGATGGACCCCCTCACCCACCCCGACACCACGCGGGCCGGACGCCTGGTCGCCGACGACGAGGCCGACCCCAACCAGGACGGTGGCCGGTCCAACGACCTCTACGGCACCGACGCGGGCGTCGACGGGGCGGGCGCGAGCGCCGAGGAAGCAGCGGTCCACTGGGTCGAGGAGCCGTAGCACCTCCCGGGGGACGACAACGCGACCCCGGCGCGCCGTGTGCGGGCAGCCGGGGTCGCGTCGCCGCCGCAGATCGGGTCCCCCAGTCGCCCGTCCACGGGGCTCGTCAGGGGAGGTCCTCCCCATGTCCTCGGTGTCGAGTCCGATGTTCAGTCTAGGGAGCGGACCCGCACGCACGAGCGGGCCCGGCGGGTGAAGCAGGGGTGAAAACGGCGCTCATCGCCGCCCCTCGACCTCGTCGGCACGACGGCGGGCCCGGATCCGCAGCGCCCTGCGACCCAGCTCGGCCTCCGCCACCGGGTAGGCCACGTGCTCGAGCGTCAGCCCGCACGCCGGCGCGACCGCGGCGGCCGCGCCCCGGTCACCACCGGCGAGGACCGTCGCGGCGTCCGTGGCCGGACGCCGCCCCTCCCCCACGGCGAGCGACATCCCGACCAGGGCGCGCACCATCGAGTGGCAGAACGCGTCCGCCACGACCTCGGCGACCACCAGGCCGGCGTCGGGGCCGTCGTCGGGCCGCGACCAGGAGAACCGGGTGAGCTCGCGGATGGTGGTCGCTCCCGCGCGCGGCTTGCAGAAGGCCGCGAAGTCGTGCAGCCCCGTCAGGGGTGCCGCCGCCGCGTCCATCGCGGCGACGTCCAGCGACCGCCGGTGCCACAGCACCCACTCGCGCTGCAGCGGGTCGCGCAGCAGGTGCTCGTCGGCGATGCGGTAGCGGTAGGTCCGCGACAGCGCCGAGAAACGGGCGTCGAAGCCCGGGGGCGCGACCTCGGCCTCGTGCACGACGACGTCGCTCGGCAGGACCCCCGCGAGCCGGTCGACGAGGGCGCGGGCCGGCGTGCGGTCCGAGCGCCCCGGCATCGCGTCCCAGCGGTCGCGGGGCACGTCCACGTGGGCCACCTGGCCCCGGGCGTGCACCCCGGCGTCCGTGCGTCCGGCGACCGTGAGCCGCGGCCGCGGCAGGCCCAGCGGCTCCGTGCGCAGGATGGTGGCCAGCGCCTCCTCCAGGACGCCCTGGACGGTGCGCAGCCCGGGCTGCGCGGCCCAGCCGGCGAAGCCGGTCCCGGCGTAGGCGAGGTCCAGACGGACCCGCACGGTCGCGTCGTCGGGCGTCACCGGCGCGTTCGTGATGCTCACCCGGCCATTGTGCCCGGATGATGGTCCCGTGCCCGACCTCATGACCCTCGCCGTGGACTGCGGCGGCGGTGGCATCAAGGCCACCGTCCTGGACGACGCGGGGACGGCGCACGCCGACCCGGTCCGTGTACCGACCCCGTACCCGCTGCCGCCCGACCTGCTCGTGGACACGGTGGCCGAGATCGCGGCGGGACTCCCCCGCCCCGACCGCGTCACGGTCGGGCTGCCCGGGATGATCCGGCACGGGGTGGTCGTGCACACCCCGCACTACGTCACGCGCGCCGGCCCGCGCACCCGCGTCGACCCGGACCTGGTCGAGCGGTGGCGCAACGTCGACCTGCGCGCGGCGCTGCACGCGCGGCTCGACGTGCCCGCGCTGGTGCTCAACGACGCCGAGATGCACGCCGCCGGGGTCGTCGCGGGCAGCGGGATCGAGCTGGTGCTGACCCTGGGGACCGGCCTCGGCTCCGCCCTGTTCGACGGCGGCCGGCTGGCGCCGCACCTGGAGTGGTCCCGGGCACCCGTACGCCGCGGCACCACCTACGACGCGTACGTCGGCGAGCCGGAGCGCCGGCGGCTCGGCAACGGTCTGTGGTCGCGCCGCGTGGTCACCGTCGTCGACGGGCTGCGACCGGTGTTCTGGTGGGACCGGCTGTACCTCGGGGGCGGGAACTCACGGTGCCTGACGCCGGCCGCGCTGGACCGGCTCGGCGACGACGTCGTCGTCGTGCCGAACACCGCCGCGCTGGTCGGCGGGGTCCGCGCCTGGGACCTGGTCGGCTGACGACGCCGCCGCGTGCGCCTCGAGCAGCGCGCGCGAGAAGGCCACGGGGGCGTCCAGGCTCACCAGGTGCCGGGCCCGCGGCACGACGACGAGCCGTGCGTCCGCCCCGCTGGACCGCGCCGCGGCCAGCATCGAGCGTTCCTGGCCGCGGAAGTGGTCCCACTGGCCGTTCACCAGGCGCACCGGGCTGTCGGCGCGCCGCAGGGCGGCCCGTGTGTCGAGCCGGCCGACCTGCTCGAGCACGTCCACCATCACCTCCAGCGCGAAGCCGCCGTCCCCGACGTCGCGCGCGGACTCCGGGTCCAGCAGGCCGCGGACGACGAGGTCGTTGAGGCGCGCTCCGCGGTCCGGCCACCGCTCGATCCACCGGGCGAGGACGAGCCAGCCGGCCCGCAGCGGGGTGTCCGGGCTCGTGCTGCAGGAGGCGGCGAGCAGCCCCGCGCTCTGCCCCGGGTACCGGGCGCGGTGCTCGATCGCGACGTACCCGCCGAGGGACAGCCCCGCGACCAGCGCGCGGCCGCCCACCGCGTCGACGGCCTCGCGCACCGTCTCGACGGCCTCGTCCAGCTCGAAGCGCGCCGCGCGACGGGCGCCGTGCCCGGGCAGGTCGGGAGCGACGGCGGGGACGCCCGCCGCCCGGAGGCTCGCCAACTGCCGTCGCCACATCGTGTGCGAGGTGCGCGAGCCGTGCAGGAGCACCACCGGAAGCATGTCCTCACCGTAGGGACGACGAGGGCCCCGCACCAACGGTGCGGGGCCCTCGTCGTGTCCGGCCGGGGGGTCGGGAGGTCAGGCCTCCTTGGACTCCTCGGACTCGGCGGCCTTGTCCTCGGTGGCCTCGGGCGCCTCGGCGGCCGGGGTCTCCTCGGCGGTGTCGGCGGGCTTCTCGGCCTTCGACGACTTCGCGGACTTCTCGGCGGCCTTGGTGGCCTCCTTGACGACCGCCTGCTTCGGGCTCACGGGCTCGGTCACGAGCTCGATGACCGCCATCGGGGCGTTGTCGCCCTTGCGGTTGCCGACCTTCGTGATGCGCGTGTAGCCACCGTTGCGCTCGGCCATGGCCGGGGCGATCTCGGTGAACAGGGTGTGCACGACGGACTTGTCGCGCACGACGGTCTGGACCCGACGGCGGGCGTGCAGGTCACCGCGCTTGGCGAAGGTGATCAGACGCTCGGCGACCGGGCGCAGGCGCTTCGCCTTCGTCTCGGTGGTCGTGATGCGGCCGTGCTCGAAGAGAGCGGTCGCCAGGTTCGCGAGCATCAGCCGCTCGTGAGCCGGGCTCCCGCCGAGCCGCGGACCCTTGGTGGGGGTAGGCATTTCTGGTTCTCCTTGGATGTCGTTCCACACCGCGCGGCCCCGTCATGTCGAGCGGTGCCGCTGCAGGTGTGGTGCGTCAGTACGGCTGCTCGTCGGTGTACGACGCCTCGTCGTCCCCGCCGGCGAAGTACTGCGCCGAGGGGTCGAAGTCGAGCGGCGAGTCCTTGAGAGCAAGGCCCAGCTCCGCGAGCTTCTCCTTGACCTCGTTGATCGACTTGGCACCGAAGTTGCGGATGTCGAGCAGGTCCGCCTCGCTGCGCGCCACGAGCTCACCCACCTGGTGGATGCCCTCACGCTTGAGGCAGTTGTACGAACGGATCGTGAGGTTGAGCTCCTCGATCGGCAGCGCCAGGTCCGCGGCCAGCGCGGAGTCCGTCGGCGACGGGCCGATCTCGATGCCCTCGGCCTCGACGTTCAGCTCGCGGGCGAGGCCGAAGAGCTCGACGAGCGTCTTGCCGGCCGAGGCGAGCGCGTCGCGCGGGGCGATCGCGTTCTTCGTCTCGACGTCGACGATCAGCTTGTCGAAGTCGGTGCGCTGCTCGACACGGGTCGCCTCGACCTTGTACGTGACCTTGAGGACGGGCGAGTAGATCGAGTCCACGGGGATGCGGCCGATCTCGGCGTCCAGGGTCTTGTTCTGCGCGGCGGACACGTAGCCACGACCCCGCTCGACGGTCAGCTCGATCTCGAGCCGGCCCTCGTCGTTGAGCGTGGCGATGTGCAGGTCGGGGTTGTGCACCTCGACGCCCGCGGGCGGGACGATGTCCGCCGCGGTCGCCGCACCGGCGCCCTGCTTGCGCAGGTACATCACGACCGGCTCGTCGTTCTCCGAGGAGACGACGAGGTTCTTGATGTTGAGGATGATCTCGGTGACGTCCTCCTTGACACCCGGCACGGTGGTGAACTCGTGGAGCACACCGTCGATGCGGATGGAGGTGACCGCCGCGCCCGGGATGGACGACAGCAGCGTGCGACGCAGCGAGTTGCCGAGCGTGTAGCCGAAGCCGGGCTCGAGCGGCTCGATGGAGAAGCGCGAACGGTACTCCGAGATGACCTCTTCGGTCAGCGAGGGGCGCTGTGCGATGAGCACTGTGATGGTCCTTTCAGTGTGCGTCCGCCATATGACGCATCACGGATCCGCGGTCTACGCGGCCCCGGACGGGACTCGGTCCACCCGCCCGGGCAGGGCTTGAACCGACCGGGCACGGGGGCCCGGTCGGTTCGAGGGGTCAGACGCGGCGACGCTTCGGGGGACGGCAGCCGTTGTGCGCCTGGGGCGTGACGTCCTGGATCGAGCCGACCTCGATGCCGGTCGCCTGCAGCGAACGGATCGCGGTCTCACGACCCGAACCCGGGCCCTTGACGAAGACGTCGACCTTCTTGACGCCGTGGTCCTGGGCGCGGCGCGCGGCGGACTCGGCGGCGAGCTGGGCGGCGTAGGGCGTGGACTTGCGCGAGCCCTTGAAGCCGACGTGGCCGGCGGAGGCCCACGAGATCACGGCGCCCGACGGGTCGGTGATCGACACGATCGTGTTGTTGAAGGTGCTCTTGATGTGCGCCTGGCCGTGCGGGACGTTCTTCTTGTCCTTGCGACGCGGCTTGCGCGCGGCGGTCGAGCGGGACTTGGGAGGCATATGCGTTGATACTCCTGGTCTGAGGTCGTCGGACCGGGGCGAAGGTCAGCGGCGCTGACCCGCTCCACGGACTGCTGACGTCAGCGGGCCTTCTTCTTGCCCGCGACGGTGCGCTTCTTGCCCTTGCGGGTACGCGCGTTGGTCTTGGTGCGCTGGCCACGCACCGGCAGTCCGCGACGGTGACGCAGACCCTGGTAGGTGCCGATCTCCACCTTGCGGCGGATGTCGGCCGCGACCTCGCGGCGGAGGTCACCCTCGAGCTGGAAGTTGCCCTCGAGGTGGTCGCGCAGCGCGACGAGCTCGGCGTCGCCGAGGTCCTTCACGCGCGTGTCCGGGGAGATCCCGGTGGCCGCGACGGTCTGCTCGGCGCGGGTGCGACCGACGCCGTAGATGTAGGTGAGTGCGACGACGACCCGCTTCTCGCGCGGGAGGTCGACGCCGATCAGACGTGCCATTCCTGGCGACTCCTGTCCTTCGTCCAGAGGTCTACCGCACCAGCCTCCCGCGAGGACCGCGGGCCCCGGCCCCTGGACCGAGGGTTCTGCCGCTCAGCGAGCGGCGTCGTGTTGGTGCGCTGAGCCACGCCGTCCGAGGACGACGCGGCAGGGGGCGTGATCAGCCCTGGCGCTGCTTGTGGCGCTGGTTCGAGCAGATCACCATGACGCGACCGTGCCGGCGGATCACCTTGCACTGGTCGCAGATCTTCTTGACGCTCGGCTTGACCTTCATCAGTGTTCCTCTGCCGCCGGGCGACCGGGCCGTCAGGGCCGGACGCTCGCGCGGCGATGTCGATCGGGTGGGGGGATGACGACTACTTGTAGCGGTAGACGATCCGGCCACGGGACAGGTCGTACGGGCTGAGCTCCACCACGACGCGGTCCTCGGGGAGGATCCGGATGTAGTGCTGCCGCATCTTGCCCGAGATGTGGGCGAGGACCTTGTGACCGTTGCTCAGCTCCACGCGGAACATCGCGTTCGGCAGCGCCTCGATCACGCTGCCCTCGATCTCGATGACACCGTCCTTCTTTGCCATGTCCTCCGCTAACTCTCGTCTGTGTCTTTCGACGGACTGCAGCCACGCCCGGCCCGACCGCGGTCGGGTCACGAGGAGTTCTCGTCGAGGACGTGGATCGCGTGCTTCCGTTGGCGAGGGCCACGACCCCGGTGCTCGCGAGAGCCGGGGACGGGCACAAGAACGGAGTACACCCGACTAAATATCGTACCCCACGGATTCGCGTTGGCAAGCAGGTGTACGTCACACCCCACGCGGGTGCGCCGGTGCGCGCCGGCCGGGTGCGCCGTGCGGGGGGCAGCGCGGTCAGTCGAGGTCGACGGGGACGACGTCGAAGGCCGCCAGGCCCTCGCGACCGAGGTCGGCGGCGGTGAGCACCGCGATGCCGTCGTCCAGCACCGCGACCGTGTGCTCCCAGTGCGCGGCGCGGGCACCGTCGGCGGCCACCACGGTCCAGTCGTCCCCCAGCACCCGGGTCACCTCGGTCCCCCGCGTCAGCATGGGCTCCACGGCCAGGCACATGCCCGCTCGGACCCGGGGCCCGCGGTCGGTCGCCCGGAAGTTGAGCACGTCCGGCGGCTGGTGCATCGCCGTCCCGATGCCGTGGCCCGTGTACTCCTCGACGATGCCGTAGGAGGTACCGACCAGCCCGCCCGCGGTCTCGGCGGCCATCTCGACGGCGTCGCCGACCTCGCCCACGCGCCGTGCGGACGCCAGGGCCGCGACGCCCGCCCACATCGCGCTGCGGGTCGCCAGCACGAGCGCGGCGTCGTCGGCGTCCAGCTCCCGTGCCCGCGGGTCGTCGGGCCCCAGGGCGCCGTCCGGGCCGATCTGGAACGAGACGGCCGAGTCGCCGTGCCAGCCGTCCACGATCGCACCGCAGTCGACGGACACCACGTCACCCACGGCCAGGGAGCGGGTCCCCGGGATCCCGTGGACGATCTCGTCGTTCACCGACGTGCAGATCGTCGCGGGGAAGCCGTGGTAGCCGAGGAACGAGGGCGTCGCCCCGGCGGCGGCGATCACGTCGGCCGCCACCCGGTCGAGGTCACCCGTCGTCACCCCGGGGCGCGCTGCGGCCCGGACCGCGGACAACGCGTCGGCGACGACCAGGCCGGCACGGCGCATCAGCCGGATCTCGGCGCGCGACTTCAGCTCGATCCGGGGACGGGAACGGAACACCTCGTTCAGCTTCTCGCCGGCCGTCAGCCGAACTGCTGCTCGAGGGCGGCGACGATCCGGTCGGTCACCTCGGAGATCTCGCCGATCCCGTCGACCTGGACCAGCAGGCCCCGCTCGGCGTAGGCGGCGGTCAGCGGCGCCGTCTCGGCCTCGTAGATGTCGAGCCGGCGGGCGATCGCGTCCGGGGTGTCGTCCTCGCGGCCCTCGACCTCGGCACGCTTGGCGATGCGCTGCAGCAGCTCCTCGCGGTCCGCCGTCAGCTCGATCACGCCGTCCAGCTCCCAGTCGAGCGCGCCGAGGATGCCGTCCAGCGCCTCGACCTGGTGGGCGTTGCGCGGGTACCCGTCGAGCAGGAAACCGCCCTTGACGTCGTCCTCCGCGAGGCGGTCGCGGACCATGGAGTCCGTGACCTCGTCGGGGACGAGCTCGCCCTTCGCCGAGTACTCCTGGGCCAGCCGGCCGAGCTCGGTGCCGCCCTTGATGTTCGCCCGGAAGATGTCACCGGTCGAGATGGCGGGGATCCCGAAGACCTCGGCGAGCCGAGCGGCCTGGGTGCCCTTGCCCGCGCCCTGCGGTCCCATGATCACCAGGCGGGTCACCCGTGCCTCGGGACGCTGGGAGCCGTGGAGCTCGCGACGGGTGGTCGGGGTGGTCGTCTCGGTCAACGGAGGAACCCTTCGTAGTGGCGCTGCTGGAGCTGGGAGTTCACCTGCTTCACGAACTCCAGCCCAACACCGACGATGATGAGGATCGACGTCCCGCCGAACGGGATGTTCGTCGTGACGCCGAGGAACACCAGCACCAACGTCGGGATCAGCGCGACGATGGCGAGATAGAGCGAACCGGCCGACGTGATGCGGGTGATCACGTAGTCCAGGTACTCGGCCGTGGGGCGCCCGGCACGGATGCCCGGGATGAAGCCACCGTACTTCTTCATGTTGTCCGCGACCTCGTCCGGGTTGAACGTGATCGAGGTGTAGAAGAAGGCGAAGAAGATGATCATCGCGACGTAGAGCACGATGTACAGCGCCTGGTCCTGCTGGGCCAGGTTGTTCGAGATCCAGACGACCCAGTCCGCGGTCTGGTCGCCGAACTGGGCGATCAGCGCGGGGATCGCGAGGATCGACGCCGCGAAGATGACCGGGATGACGCCCGACATGTTGATCTTGATCGGGATGTAGGTGCTGGTCCCCCCGTACATCCGGCGACCGACCATCCGCTTGGCGTACTGGACCGGGATCCGGCGCTGGGACTGCTCGACGAAGACGACCATGCCGATGACCAGCACGATCACGCCGATCATGATGATGAAGTTCAGGGGGCCGTTCGCACCGCCGGCGATCGACCAGAGGGCCGTCGGGAAGCTGGCGACGATCGAGGTGAAGATCAGCAGCGACATGCCGTTGCCGATGCCGCGCTCGGTGATGAGCTCGCCGAGCCACATCACCAGACCGGTGCCCGCGGTCATGGTGATCACCATCAGGGCGGCGGTCCAGAAGCTGTCGTCGACGACGACGTCGAGGTTGCAGCCGGGGAAGAGCAGGCCGGTACGAGCCGTGGTCACGATCGTCGTCGACTGCAGGATCGCCAGGGCGATCGTCAGGTACCGCGTGTACTGCGTCAGCTTCGACTGGCCGGACTGCCCCTCCTTGTGGAGGGCCTCGAACCGCGGGATGACGACACGCAGGAGCTGCGTGATGATGCTGGCGGTGATGTAGGGCATGATCCCCAGCGCGAACACCGACAGCTGCAGGAGGGCTCCGCCGCTGAAGGTGTTGACGAGGCCGAGCAGCGAGGTGCTGTCCTCCAGGGAGGCCACGCACTGCTGGACGTTGCCGTAGTCGACGCCCGGCGTCGGGACGAACGACCCCACGCGGAACAGCGCCATGATCGCGATCGTGAACAGCAGCTTGCGCCGCAGGTCCGGTGTCCGGAAAGCCCGGCCGAATGCGCTGAGCACCTATCCTCCTGACCCGCCGGAGCGGGGTGTCGTGTCGCCGGTCGACCGGCGAGGTGTGGCGCACGATGCCCGCGGGGCGGCCCCGCGACGTCGACGCGCCGACTCGGTCGTGGTCCGGCCGGGTTCGCCGACCTCCCCGCACTCACGGCGTGCGGGACGGACCGTGACGGATTCTACGTGTCCCGGCGAGTGATGTGGACCACGGATTCCGGTCGAAGGTAGCAGACCGGGACAATCCAGCTCACCGGATGTCGTCCCGCCGGGTGTCCGTCACCCCACCCGGCGGATACGCGCAAGGGCCGGTGGCGCGTCTGCGCCACCGGCCCTGCGAGGGACCTCAGTCCTCGGAGACCGAGCCGCCGGCCGCCAGGACCTTGTCCTTGGCGGAGCCGGAGATCGCGTCGACCGCGACGTCCAGCTTGACGGTGATCTCCCCCGTGCCGAGAACCTTCACCGGCTGGCCGGAGCGGACCGCGCCCTTGGCGACGAGATCGTCGACCGTGACGGAGCCCCCCTCCGGGTACAGCGCGGCGAGCTTGTCCAGGTTGACCACCTGGTACTCGACGCGGAACGGGTTCTTGAAACCACGCAGCTTCGGCAGACGCATGTGCAGCGGCATCTGCCCACCTTCGAAGCCCGCGGGCACCTGGTAACGAGCCTTGGTGCCCTTGGTGCCGCGACCCGCCGTCTTGCCCTTCGACGCCTCACCACGACCCACACGGGTCTTGGCCTTCTTGGCGCCGGGAGCCGGACGCAGGTGGTGGACCTTCAGCGGCTGCGACGGCGCGCCCTTGTCCTGGGTGCTGTCGGCCATGATCAGTCGACCTCCTCGACGGTGACGAGATGCGCCACCGTGGTGACCATGCCACGGATCTCCGGACGGTCCTCCTTCACGGCGATGTCGCCGATCCGCTTGAGGCCGAGGGTCCGCAGCGTGTCACGCTGGTTCTGCTTGCCGCCGATGGCGGACTTGACCTGGGTGACCTTGAGACGGGCCATCACGCACCCACCTTCTCGTCGGTCTTCTTCTCCGACTGGGCGGCCAGGCCGGCGGCCTGCGCACGCAGCAGCGGAGCCGGGGCGACGTCCTCGAGCGGCAGACCACGACGAGCGGCCACGGCGGCCGGCTCCTCGAGGCCCTGGAGGGCCGCGACGGTGGCGCGCACGATGTTGATCGCGTTCGACGAACCGAGCGACTTGCTCAGCACGTCGTGGATCCCGGCGCACTCCAGCACGGCGCGCACCGGACCACCGGCGATCACACCGGTACCCGGGGAGGCCGGACGCAGGAAGACGACACCGGCCGCCTCCTCGCCCTGGACCTGGTGCGGGATGGTGCCCTGGATGCGCGGGACGCGGAAGAAGTTCTTCTTCGCCTCCTCGACACCCTTGGCGATCGCCGAGGGCACCTCCTTCGCCTTGCCATAGCCGACACCGACGGTGCCGTCGCCGTCGCCCACCACGACCAGCGCGGTGAAGCTGAAGCGGCGGCCGCCCTTGACGACCTTGGCGACGCGGTTGATGGTCACCACGCGCTCGACGAAGGCGTTGCGGTCGTCGCCGCGGTTGTTGCGGCGGTCGTCGCGCCGGTTGGAGCGGCGACCGTCGTTCTTGGACTCGTTGGCGCCCTGGGGGGCGCCGGTGTTGCGCTGCCCTGCAGCCATCAGAGGATCCTCATCTTCCGTGCGAACTTGCGAGCGTCAGCCATCACAGAGCCAACCCCGCTTCCCGTGCGCCGTCGGCGACCGCAGCCACCCGACCGTGGTACTTGTTGCCGCCACGGTCGAAGACCACGGCGTCGACACCGGCGGACTTCGCACGCTCGGCGACGAGCTCGCCGACCTTGCGGGCCTTGGCGGTCTTGTCGGCGTCCAGCGCACGCAGGTCGGCCTCGAGCGTCGAGGCGGAGGCCACGGTCTTGCCGACCGTGTCGTCCACGACCTGCGCCACCATGTGACGCGACGAACGGGTCACGACG
Source organism: Isoptericola haloaureus (assembly GCF_036689775.1). Lineage (NCBI taxonomy): Bacteria > Bacillati > Actinomycetota > Actinomycetes > Micrococcales > Promicromonosporaceae > Isoptericola > Isoptericola haloaureus. Next base: position 474,235 of record NZ_JBAGLP010000118.1, read on the forward strand.
AGGCGGGGACGCTCCGCGGTGCCCTTGATCTTCTTGCGCAGGCGAAGGTGACGACGCTGACGAGCGACGCTCTTGCCCTTGCCGAGAACCTTGAGAGCCATCACTTACCAGCCTTTCCGACCTTGCGACGGACGACCTCGTCGGCGTACCGCACACCCTTGCCCTTGTAGGGCTCGGGGCGGCGGATCTTGCGGATGTTCGCAGCGACCTCGCCGACCTGCTGCTTGTCGATGCCGGCGACCGAGAACTTCGTCGGGCTCTCGACCGCGAAGGTGATGCCCTCCGGCGCCGAGACCGTGACGGGGTGCGAGAACCCGAGCGCGAACTCGAGGTCCTGGCCCTTGGCCACCACGCGGTAACCGGTGCCGACGATCTCGAGCTTGCGCTCGTAACCGTTGGTCACACCGGTGACCATGTTGGACAGCAGGGTGCGGGTCAGGCCGTGCAGCGACCGGGACACGCGCTCCTCGTCGGGACGCGAGACCTTGAGGCCGTCCTCGGTCTGCTCGACGGTGATCGGCGCGGGAACCGTGTGCTCCAGGGTGCCCTTGGGCCCCTTGACGGTCACCAGCGCGCCGCTGATGGTGATCTCCACGCCGGACGGGACCGGAACGGGGAGCTTGCCGATTCGAGACATTGGCGTCTCTCCTTTCCGGATTACCAGACGTAGGCGAGGACTTCGCCGCCCACGCCCTTGTCCTGCGCCTGACGGTCGGTCAGGAGGCCGGACGAGGTGGACAGGATGGCCACGCCGAGGCCACCGAGGACCTTCGGGAGGTTGGTGGACTTCGCGTAGACGCGCAGACCGGGCTTGGACACACGGCGCACGCCGGTCAGCGCGCGCTCACGGCTCGGGCCGTACTTGAGGGTCAGGGTGAGGTTCTTGCCCACCTGAGCGTCCTCGACGGTCCAGCCGGTGATGTAACCCTCGGCCTGCAGGATCTCCGCGATGCGCGACTTCAGCTTCGAGAACGGCATGGTGACCGTGTCGTGGTGCGCCGAGTTCGCGTTGCGCAGACGCGTCAGCATGTCTGCGATCGGGTCGGTCATAGTCATTGGGCTCTAGCCCTTCCTCGCCGGGGTATCCGTGCGGCGCCCGCCAGGGCGCCGCACGGACCTACGGCGTAGTGGTTTTACCAGCTGCTCTTGGTGACGCCGGGGAGCTCGCCACGGTGGGCCATCTCCCGCAGGCAGATCCGGCACAGGCCGAACTTGCGGTAGACCGAGTGCGGCCGGCCGCAGCGCTGGCACCGGGTGTAGGCACGCACGGCGAACTTCGGCTTGGCGTTCGCCTTGTTGATCAGGGCCTTCTTCGCCATATCAGTTCTCCTTGAAGGGGAAACCGAGACGGCGCAGCAGGGAGCGGCCCTCGTCGTCGGTCGTCGCCGTCGTCACGATCGTGATGTCCATGCCCCGGACACGGTCGATCTTGTCCTGGTTGATCTCGTGGAACATCGACTGCTCCGTGAGACCGAACGTGTAGTTGCCGTGGCCGTCGAACTGCTTCGGGCTCAGTCCGCGGAAGTCGCGGATGCGCGGCAGCGCGATCGAGAGCAGGCGGTCGAGGAACTCCCACATGCGGTCACCACGCAGGGTGACGTGCGCGCCGATCGGCATGCCCTCGCGCAGCTTGAACTGCGCGATGGACTTCTTGGCACGGTTGATCGCCGGCTTCTGGCCGGTGATCGCGGTCAGGTCGCGGATCGCGCCCTCGATGAGCTTGGAGTCGCGCGCAGCGTCCCCGACACCCATGTTGACGACGATCTTGGTCAGACCGGCGACCTGCTGGACGTTCTGGTGGTCGAACTCGTCCTTGAGGGCGGAGAGGATCTCCTCGCGGTACTTCTGCTTGAGGCGCGGCAGGGCCGGGGCCTCGAGAGTCGTCTCGGTCATCAGATGTCCTTCCCGGAGCGCTTGGCGTAGCGGACGCGCACCGTGCGGGTACGACCGTCCTGCTCCACCTCCTCGAGGCGGAAGCCGACGCGGGTCGGCTTCTTCGTCTCGGGGTCGACCAGCATCACGTTGGACACGTGGATCGGGGCCTCGACGGTCTCGAGGCCACCCGTGCGGGTGCCGCGAGCCGACTGGCCGGCCTTCACGTGCTTGGTCACGCGCTGGATGCCCTCGACCACGATGCGGTCCGAGTCCGTGAGCACCTCGAGCACGCGACCCGTCTTGCCCTTGTCGCGACCTGCGGTGACGATCACCTGGTCGCCCTTCTTGATCTTCGCCATGGTCAGAGCACCTCCGGAGCCAGCGAGATGATCTTCATGAACCGCTTGTCGCGCAGCTCACGGCCGACCGGGCCGAAGATGCGGGTCCCACGGGGCTCGCTGTCGCCCTTGAGGATGACGGCGGCGTTCTCGTCGAACTTGATGTAGGAACCGTCGGGACGACGGCGCTCCTTGGCGGTCCGGACGATGACGGCCTTGACGACGTCGCCCTTCTTCACGTTGCCGCCCGGGATCGCGTCCTTGACGGTGGCGACGATGGTGTCGCCGATACCGGCGTAGCGACGGCCGGAGCCACCGAGAACACGGATGGTGAGGATCTCCTTAGCACCCGTGTTGTCGGCGACACGCAGTCGCGACTCCTGCTGGATCATCGATTGATCTCCTGTCGTCGAGCTGGTTCTCTGCCCGGGAGGTCCCGGGCGAGCCTGGCCGAACGGATAGTTGCTGTGGTGGGGACCCGGCGCATACGTGTGTCACACCGCGCCCCCACCGAGAAAGGTCTGTGCTTACTTGGCCTTCTCGAGGATCTCCACCAGGCGCCACCGCTTGGTCGCGGACAGCGGGCGGGTCTCCATGATGACGACGAGGTCGCCGATACCGGCCGTGTTCTCCTCGTCGTGCACCTTCACCTTGTTCGTACGGCGCATGACCTTGCCGTAGAGCGGGTGCTTCTTGCGGTCCTCGACCTCGACGACGATGGTCTTCTCCATCTTGTCGCTGACGACGTATCCGCGGCGCACCTTGCGGCTGGCCCGCTCCTCGGTGGTCACCGTCTCGGTGTTCTCGCTCATCAAAGCCTCACTCACTCACGCTCGGGGCCGTACGGATGCCGAGCTCGCGCTCCCGCAGGACCGTGTAGATCCGCGAGATGTCGCGCTTGACCGCCTTGAGGCGGCCGTGCGACTCGAGCTGGCCGGTGGCGGCCTGGAAGCGAAGGTTGAAGAGCTCTTCCTTCTGCTCCTTGAGCTTCGCGACGAGGGTCTCGTCGTCGAAGCCGTCGAGGTCGGCGGGGGCCAGGCCCTGGGTACCGATAGCCATCAGTTCGCACCACCTTCGCGCACCACGAAACGGCACTTCATCGGAAGCTTGTGCATCGCGCGGCGCAGGGCCTCGCGTGCCAAGTCCTCGGGGACGCCGGCCAGCTCGAAGACGATGCGGCCGGGCTTGACGTTGGCGACCCACCACTCGGGCGAGCCCTTGCCGGAACCCATGCGGGTCTCAGCCGGCTTCTTGGTCAGCGGGCGGTCCGGGTAGATGTTGATCCAGACCTTGCCGCCACGCTTGATGTGACGGGTCATCGCGATACGAGCAGCCTCGATCTGGCGGTTCGTGACGTAGGCGGGCTCGAGGGCCTGGATGCCGTAGTCGCCGAACGAGATCGTGGTGCCACCCTTGGCCACGCCGGAGCGCTTGGGGTGGTGCTGCTTGCGGTGCTTGAGCCTGCGCGGGATCAGCATGACTCAGGCCTCCGTTCCGGACTCGGGGGCCGCGGCCTGCTCGGCCGGGGCCGGCGCGTCGGACGCCTCGCCGGAGCTCTGCTTCGGCTGCGACGGACGCTCGTTGCGGTCGTTGCGACGACCACGACGCTCGCCGCCACGGCCGCCACCACGGCCCTGTCGGGGCGCGGAGGCCGCCTGCTGAGCAGCGAACTCCTTCTCGGTGAGGTCGCCCTTGTAGATCCAGACCTTCACGCCGATGCGACCGAAGGTGGTACGGGCCTCGAAGAAGCCGTAGTCGATGTTCGCGCGCAGGGTGTGCAGCGGCACGCGACCCTCGCGGTAGAACTCCGACCGGCTCATCTCGGCGCCGCCGAGACGGCCCGAGACCTGGACCCGGATGCCCTTCGCGCCGGCACGCTGCGCGGACTGGATGCCCTTGCGCATGGCGCGACGGAAGGAGACGCGGCTCGCCAGCTGCTCGGCGATGCCCTGCGCGACGAGCTGCGCGTCGATCTCGGCGTTCTTGACCTCGAGGATGTTGAGCTGGACCTGCTTGCCCGTCAGCTTCTCGAGCTCGCCGCGGATGCGGTCCGCCTCGGCGCCGCGGCGGCCGATGACGATGCCGGGACGCGCCGTGTGGATGTCCACGCGGACGCGGTCACGGGTGCGCTCGATCTCGACCTTGGCGATGCCGGCGCGCTCGAGACCGGTGCTCATGAGCTTGCGGATCTCGACGTCCTCGCGGACGTAGTCGCGGTACCGCTGACCAGGCTTGGTGCTGTCGGCGAACCAGCGCGACCGGTGGTCGGTGGTGATGCCGAGGCGGTACCCGTGCGGGTGAATCTTCTGCCCCACTATCGGGCCCCTTCCTTCTGCTCGCGCGGTGCGACGACCACGGTGATGTGGCTGGTGCGCTTGAGGATGCGGCTGGCACGCCCCTGCGCACGGGGGCGGAACCGCTTGAGGGTCGGGCCCTCGTCCACGTACGCCACGGAGACCACGTAGTCGGCCTCGTCGAAGCGCTCGTTCGCGCGGTCGGCCTTCACCCGGGCGTTGGCCACAGCGGACTCGACCACCTTGCGGATGGGCTCGCTCGCCGCCTGCGGCGCGAACTTCAGCACCGCGACGGCCTCAGCGGCCTGCTTGCCACGGATGAGGTCGACGACGCGCCGGGCCTTCATGGGCGTGACACGGACGAACCGCGCCTGCGCCTTGGCTTCCATTGCTGTCCTGCTTCCTTTTCTCAGACAGTCCGAGTCGCTACCGACTGACCGGGGGTCAGCGGCGGCGACCCTTCCTGTCGTCCTTCACGTGGCCGCGGAAGTTCCGCGTGGGGGCGAACTCGCCCAGCTTGTGACCCACCATGGCCTCGGTCACGAAGACCGGGACGTGCTTGCGACCGTCGTGGACGGCGAAGGTGTGGCCGAGGAAGTCGGGCGTGATGACCGACCGACGGGACCAGGTCTTGATGACGTTCTTGGTCCCCTTCTCGTTCTGACCGTCCACCTTCTTCTGCAGGTGGTCGTCGACGAAGGGGCCCTTCTTCAGGCTACGAGGCATCTGTCAGGCTCCTTTTCAGCGCTTCTTGCCGGTGCGACGACGGCGGACGATCAGCTTGTCGCTGGGCTTGTTCGGACGGCGGGTCCGGCCCTCGGGCTGGCCCCAGGGGCTCACCGGGTGACGGCCACCGGACGTGCGGCCCTCGCCACCACCGTGCGGGTGGTCGACGGGGTTCATCACGACACCGCGGACGGTCGGGCGGACGCCCTTCCAGCGCATGCGGCCGGCCTTGCCCCAGTTGATGTTCGACTGCTCGGCGTTGCCGACCCAGCCGATGGTCGCGCGGCAGCGCAGGTCGACGTTCCGGATCTCGCCGGACGGCATGCGCAGCTGGCCGTAGGGGCCGTCCTTGGCGACGAGCTGGACCGAAGCGCCCGCGCTGCGGGCGATCTTCGCGCCGCCACCGGGGCGGAGCTCGACGGCGTGGATGACGGTACCCGTCGGGATGTTGCGCAGCGGCAGGTTGTTGCCGGGCTTGATGTCTGCACCCGCGCCGGCCTCGACCGTGTCGCCCTGCGCCAGCTTGTTCGGCGCGATGATGTAGCGCTTCGTGCCGTCGGCGTAGTGCAGCAGCGCGATGCGCGCGGTGCGGTTCGGGTCGTACTCGATGTGCGCGACCTTCGCCGGCACGCCGTCCTTGTCGTGACGACGGAAGTCGATCACGCGGTAGGCGCGCTTGTGGCCACCGCCCTTGTGCCGGGTGGTGATCCGGCCGGAGCTGTTGCGGCCGCCGGTCTTGGACAGCGGACGAACCAGCGACTTCTCCGGCTCCGAGCGGGTGACCTCGACGAAGTCGGCAACGCTCGAGCCACGGCGGCCGGGCGTCGTCGGCTTGTGCTTACGGATTCCCATGGAAGTAGTCCTCGATCTGCTCTCGTGCGGCTCAGCCGACCGGACCGCCGAAGATGTCGATCGACCCCTCGCGGAGGGTGACGATCGCACGCTTCGTGTCCTTGCGCTTGCCCAGGCCGTAGCGCGTACGACGCGCCTTGCCCTTGCGGTTGATCGTGTTCACCGAGGCGACCTTGACACCGAAGACCTTCTCGACCGCGATCTTGATCTCGGTCTTGTTGGCGCCCGGGTCCACGACGAAGGTGTACTTGCCCTCGTCGAGGAGGTTGTAGGACTTCTCGGAGACGACCGGCGCGATCAGGATGTCGCGCGGGTCCTTCGTCACGGCGGTCACTTGGTGGCCTCCTTCTCGGACGCGGCCTCGGTCTCGGTCGCGACGGCCTTCGCCGACTTGCCCGTCGCCGGGCCGGCCAGGAACGCCTCGAGCGCGCCGGAGGTGAAGACGACGTCGTCGGAGACGAGGACGTCGTAGGTGTTCAGCTGGTCCGCGGTGAGCAGGTGGACCTGCTCCAGGTTCCGCAGCGACTTGACGGTCAGCTCGTCCGAGCGCTCGGTGACGACCAGCACGTGCGTGCGGTCGGTGAGCGCGGCGATCGTGCCGAGGGCCGCCTTGGTGGACGGCTTGTCGTCGACGCCGAACCCGGCGACCACGTGGACACGGCCGGCGCGGGCGCGGTCGGAGAGGGCACCGCGCAGGGCGGCGGCCTTCATCTTCTTCGGCGTGCGCTGGTCGTACTTGCGCGGCTGCGGGCCGTGGACGGTGCCACCGCCGGCGAACTGCGGGGCGCGGGTCGAACCCTGGCGGGCGCGGCCGGTGCCCTTCTGCTTGTAGGGCTTCTTGCCACCGCCGCGCACGTCGGCGCGGGTCTTGGTGGCGGCCGTCCCCTGGCGGGAGGCCGCGCGCTGCGCGACGACCACCTGGTGGATCAGCGGGACGTTCGTGGCGACGTCGAACACCTCGGCGGGGAGCTCGGCGGTGCCGGCCTTCTTGCCCGAGGCGTCGAGCACGTCGACGGTCAGGTTAGCCATCGGTCTCAGGCTCCCTTCGCGGCGGTACGGACGAGGACGATGCCGCCCTTCGGACCCGGGACCGCGCCCTTGACGAGCAGCAGGCCCTTCTCCGCGTCGACCGCGTGGACGGTCAGGTTCTGGACGGTCTTGCGGGCGTGGCCCATGCGACCGGCCATCCGCATGCCGCGGAACACGCGCGACGGCGTGGCCGCGCCACCGATCGAACCCGGCTTGCGGTGGTTGCGGTGCGCACCGTGCGAGGCGCCGACGCCGGAGAAGCCGTGGCGCTTCATGACACCGGCGGTGCCCTTGCCCTTGGTGGTGCCGACGACGTCGACCACCACGCCGGCCTCGAAGGCCTCGGCGGTGATCTCCTGGCCGAGCGTGTACTCGGCGGAGTCGTCGGTACGGATCTCGGCCACGTGGCGGCGCGGCGTGACGCCGGCCTTCTCGAAGTGGCCCTTGAGCGGCTTGGTGACCTTGCGCGGGTCGATCTGGCCGGCGGCGAGCTGGACGGCCGCGTAGCCGTCGGACTCCGCGTTGCGGACCTGCGTCACCACGTTGGTGGGGACGGCGACGACGGTGACCGGGACGAGCTTGCCGTCCTCGTTCCACGTCTGGGTCATGCCGAGCTTGGTGCCGAGCACCGCGGTCACGTTCTTCTGCTGGTTGGTCATGATCTCTTCCAGCCTCAGAGCTTGATCTCGATGTTCACGTCGGCCGGCAGGTCGATGCGCATCAGCGAGTCGACAGCCTTCGGCGTGGGGTCGATGATGTCGATCAGCCGCTTGTGAGTACGCATCTCGAAGTGCTCACGGCTGTCCTTGTACTTGTGAGGCGACCGGATGACGGTGAAGACGTTCTTCTCCGTCGGCAGCGGCACCGGGCCCACGACCGTCGCACCAGCGCGAGTGACCGTGTCGACGATCTTGCGCGCCGAGCTGTCGATCACCTCGTGGTCGTAGGACTTGAGCCGGATGCGGATCTTCTGTCCCGCCATGGCGTCGTCTGACTCTCTCTCTCGAACCGCTACTGTCCGACCCCCGCGCTCGGGCGTGTCGCTTTGAGCGACAGAACCGTGCGCATACCTGTCCGGCATGGGGGCCGTGGATGTGGCCCGCGGTGCGGGCCACGACGTATGCCAAGCCTGTCGAAGACATGTGTCCGTGGGGCGCTCACGCGCGTCGACAGCCGGCATCCCCACGACTCCCCCGAGGGGAGACCGCGCCCGGCGCCACCGCGGACCCGGAGGTCTCGGCTGGCACCGTGGTGCTACACACTGTTCGACACGAGAAAGAACGCGCCCGTGACAGGCAACCTGACTAGTGTGGCACACACCCGACGCGTGGCCAAGTCCTGGCCGATGTGACCTGCGTCGTATCACGGCGCCCGGTGTGCCCGTCCCTCATTCTAGGCGGCGCTCGACCGCCCGCGACGGCGACCCACGCTCCCGCGGGACACCGACGCTCCCGGACCCGGAGGAAGTGACCGCCATGACACGCCCCGACCGACCCGCGGACGGCTGGACCTACTGCGACGTCCGGCCGCAGTCGCGACCCGCGCTGCCCCCGGACCTCAACCCGCGCCGTGCCTCCCTCATCCACGTCACGCGGGCGAAGTGGGTGAACGGCACCGTCCTGCACTACTGGCTCGAGCCGTCGGCACCGTCGGCGCAGCACCAGGCGGTGCGCGACGCCTTCGGTACCTGGGAGGACCTCGGCATCGGCCTGCGCTTCGTCGAGGTCGACGACGCCGACCGCGCCGAGGTGCGCATCGCGTTCGACCAGGGCGCCGGCAGCTGGTCCTACGTCGGCAAGGACGTGCTGGGGATCCCGCAGCACGAGGCCACGATGAACTTCGGCTGGGACCTGACGACGCCGTGGGGTGCCGTCACCGCGCTGCACGAGATCGGGCACACGCTCGGCTTCCCCCACGAGCACCAGAACCCGAACGCGGGCATCGTGTGGGACGAGCAGCGCGTGCTCCAGGAGTTCACCGGCCCGCCGAACAGCTGGACCGAGGACCAGGTGCGGCACAACATCCTGCGCAAGCTCTCCCCCGAGCAGGTCGAGGGGTCGGCGTGGGACCCCGAGTCCGTCATGCACTACCCCTTCGACCCGGGCCTCATCGTCTCCCCGGAGCAGTACGGCCGCGACGGGATCCCCGCGCCGGACGGGCTGTCGGGCGACGACCGCGAGTGGGTCCTGCGCTGGTACCCGGGGCTCGAGCCCGACCTGCCCACGCTCGAACCGGGCCGCTCCGTGCCGCTGGAGCTCGCGCCCGCCGGTCAGGCCGACCTCGTGGTCCGCCCCACGGCCACCCGGGAGTACCGCGTGGGCACGTTCGGCGACGCCGACACGCTGCTGGTCCTCTTCGAGGAGGTCGACGGCGAACCGGTCTTCCTCGCGGGCGACGACGACAGCGGGACCGACCGCAACGCCCTGGTCACCGTACGGCTCCGCGCCGGCCGCAGCTACGTCGTCCGGGTCCGCCTGTACTGGGCCTGGGCGGCGGGGACGACGGCCGTCATGCTCTGGTGACCACCTCGCAGGCACGACGAAGGGCCCGGGCATCGTGATGATGCCCGGGCCCTTCGTCATGACCGGCCGGCGTCGGTCAGCGCCGGGACGCCGGCCGGCGGCAGATCACTTGAGGATCTTGGTGACCCGGCCGGAACCGACCGTGCGGCCACCCTCACGGATGGCGAAGCCGAGGCCCTCCTCCATGGCGATCGGCTGGATCAGCTCGACCGTCATCTCGGTGTTGTCGCCCGGCATGACCATCTCGGTGCCCTCGGGCAGCTCGATGACGCCCGTGACGTCGGTGGTCCGGAAGTAGAACTGCGGACGGTAGTTCGAGTAGAACGGGTTGTGACGGCCGCCCTCGTCCTTGGCCAGGATGTAGACCTGGGCCTCGAAGTTGGTGTGCGGCGTGATCGAACCCGGCTTCACGACGACCTGGCCGCGCTCGACGTCCTCACGCTTGAGACCACGCAGCAGCAGACCGGTGTTGTCGCCCGCCTGGGCCTGGTCCATCTGCTTGTGGAAGGTCTCGATACCGGTGACGGTCGTCTTCTGCGGCGAACGGATACCGACGATCTCGACCTCGGAGTTGATGTCGAGCGAGCCACGCTCCACCTTGCCGGTGACGACGGTGCCGCGACCGGTGATGGTGAAGACGTCCTCGATCGGCATGAGGAACGGCTTGTCGAGGTCGCGCTGCGGCTCGGGGACGTTCTCGTCCACGGCCTCCATGAGCTCCAGGATCTTCTTGGTCCACTCGGGGTCGCCCTCGAGGGCCTTCAGACCGGAGACGCGGATGACCGGGGCCTCGTCGCCGTCGAAGTCCTGCGACGACAGCAGCTCGCGGACCTCCATCTCGACGAGCTCGAGGAGCTCCTCGTCCTCGACCATGTCGGACTTGTTCAGCGCCACGAGCAGGTAGGGGACGCCCACCTGACGGGCCAGGAGGACGTGCTCGCGGGTCTGCGCCATCGGACCGTCGGTGGCGGCGACCACGAGGATGGCACCGTCCATCTGGGCCGCACCGGTGATCATGTTCTTGATGTAGTCGGCGTGACCCGGCGCGTCGACGTGCGCGTAGTGACGGTTCGGCGTCTCGTACTCGATGTGCGCGATGTTGATCGTGATACCGCGCTGCTTCTCCTCCGGCGCGGCGTCGATCTCGTCGAACGCCTTGAGCTGGTTCGCCGGCAGGTCCGGGTACGTCTCAGCGAGCGTCTTCGAGATCGCGGCGGTCAGCGTCGTCTTGCCGTGGTCGACGTGACCGATCGTGCCGATGTTGACGTGCGGCTTGGTCCGCTCGAACTTGGCCTTAGCCACTGGGTCCTCCTGGGACTTGGGTAGATGTTCCGAACGATTGCGAGTGTCGGCCGATCAAGCCTAACCCTCGGGGCGTTGCGGTTTCCTACAGGTTGATGGTTGTGCAGGTGTTCGACCTGTGGGGACTCACTCGCCCCGGGTCTTCTTGATGATCTCGTCAGCCACGGCCTTGGGGACCTCGGCGTAGCTGTCGAACTGCATCGAGTACACGGCGCGGCCCTGCGTCTTGGAACGCAGGTCACCGATGTACCCGAACATCTCGCTCAACGGTACCTGGGCGCGCACGACCTTGACGCCGGTCGCGTCCTCCATGGACTGGATGAGTCCACGCCGCGAGTTGATGTCGCCGATGACGTCGCCCATGTACTCCTCGGGCGTGCGCACCTCGACGGCCATGACGGGCTCGAGCAGAACCGGGTCGGCCCGCTTGACGCCCTCCTTGAACACCATGGATCCGGCGATCTTGAACGCCATCTCCGAGGAGTCGACGTCGTGGTACGCACCGTCGAGGAGCGTGGCCTTGACGCCGACGACCGGGAAGCCGGCCAGGACACCCTGCTGCATGGCCGCCTGGATACCGGCGTCCACCGACGGGATGTACTCGCGCGGCACGCGACCACCGGTGACCTCGTTGGCGAACTCGTACAGCTCGCCCTCGGCGGTGGTCTCCAGCGGCTCGAAGTTCACGATGACCTTCGCGAACTGACCCGAACCACCGGTCTGCTTCTTGTGCGTGTAGTCGATCTTCTCCGCCTTGCGACGGATCGTCTCGCGGTACGCGACCTGCGGCTTGCCGACGTTCGCCTCGACCTTGAACTCGCGCTTCATGCGGTCCACGAGGATGTCGAGGTGGAGCTCGCCCATGCCGCCGATGACGGTCTGGCCGGTCTCCTCGTCGAGCTTGACGCGGAAGGTGGGGTCCTCGTCGGCGAGCTTCTGGATCGCCGTCGAGAGCTTCTCCTGGTCGGCCTTCGTCTTCGGCTCGATGGCCACGTCGATGACCGGCTCCGGGAACGTCATCGACTCGAGGATGACCGGGGAGTCGGAGGCGCTGAGGGTGTCACCGGTGGTGACGTCCTTCAGGCCGATGAAGGCGTAGATGTGACCGGCCTGCGCCTCGGGGACGGGGTTCTCCTTGTTGGAGTGCATCTGGAAGAGCTTCCCGATGCGCTCCTTCTTCCCCTTGGTGGTGTTGAGCACCTGGGCGCCCTGCTCGACCTTGCCGGAGTACACGCGGACGTAGGTGAGCTTGCCGAAGAACGGGTGCACGGCGACCTTGAACGCCAGGGCCGAGAACGGCTCCGAGGCGTCCGCGTGACGCTCGATGACCTTCTCCTCGTCCTTGACGTCGTGGCCCTGGACGGCCGGGACGTCGAACGGGGAGGGCAGGTAGTCGATGACGGCGTCGAGCATGGGCTGGACGCCCTTGTTCTTGAACGCCGAGCCGCACAGCACCGGGAAGGCCTCGGAGTTGACGGTCATCTTGCGGATGCCGGCCTTGAGCTCGTCGGTCGTGAGCTCCTCACCGCCGAGGTACTTCTCGAGCAGGTCCTCGTCCGACTCCGCGACGGCCTCGATGAGCTCGTTGCGGTACTCCTCGGCCTTGGCCTGCAGGTCGGCGGGGATCTCCTCGACCTCGTAGGTCTCGCCCAGCTTGGTCTCGCCGTGCCAGACCAGCGCCTTCATGCTCAGCAGGTCGACGACGCCGATGAAGTCGTTCTCGGCACCGATCGGGAGCTGGAGCACCAGCGGCTTGGCCTTGAGGCGCTCGACGATCGTCTTGACCGTGAAGTAGAAGTCGGCGCCCAGCTTGTCCATCTTGTTGACGAAGCAAATGCGCGGGACGTCGTACTTGTCGGCCTGACGCCAGACGGTCTCCGACTGGGGCTCGACGCCCTCCTTGCCGTCGAAGACGGCGACGGCGCCGTCCAGGACGCGGAGCGACCGCTCCACCTCGACCGTGAAGTCGACGTGGCCCGGGGTGTCGATGATGTTGATCTGGTTGTCGTTCCAGTAGCAGGTCGTCGCGGCCGACGTGATCGTGATGCCGCGCTCCTGCTCCTGCTCCATCCAGTCCATCGTCGACGCGCCGTCGTGCGTCTCACCGATCTTGTAGTTCACACCCGTGTAGTACAGGATGCGCTCGGTGGTGGTGGTCTTGCCGGCATCGATGTGAGCCATGATGCCGATGTTGCGGACCTTCTTCAGGTCGGTCAGCACGTCGAGTGCCACGGTGTCTTACCCCTCGGGTCAGTGGGACGTCGGGAACCGGTGCCGGAGGCCGGCCGCCAGCCGGTTCCGGGAGCGGCTGACGACCCCGGGGCGGACCCCGGGGCCGTCAGCACGCATCACCAACGGTAGTGCGCGAAGGCCTTGTTGGACTCGGCCATCTTGTGCATGTCCTCGCGACGCTTGACCGCGGCGCCCAGGCCGTTCGACGCGTCGAGGATCTCGTTCATGAGTCGCTCGGTCATCGTCTTCTCGCGGCGGGCCCGCGAGAAGTCGGTGAGCCACCGCAGCGCGAGAGTCGTGGAGCGCGAGGGACGGACCTCGACCGGCACCTGGTAGGTCGCACCGCCGACGCGGCGGGAGCGGACCTCGAGGGCCGGACGGACGTTCTCCAGCGCGCGCTTGAGCACGACGACCGGGTCCTGGTCGGTCTTGGTCCGCACGCCCTCGAGGGCGCCGTACACGATCGCCTCGGCGGTGGACTTCTTGCCGTCGAGCAGGACCTTGTTGATCAGCTGCGTGACGACGGGCGACCCGTAGACGGGGTCGACGATGAGCGGCCGCTTGGGGGCCGGACCCTTACGAGGCATCAGGCCTTCTCCTTCTTCGCGCCGTACCGGGAACGCGCCTGCTGGCGGCCCTTGACACCCTGGGTGTCGAGGGCGCCGCGCACGATCTTGTAGCGGACACCGGGCAGGTCCTTCACACGACCGCCGCGGACGAGCACGATCGAGTGCTCCTGGAGGTTGTGGCCGACACCGGGGATGTAGGCGGTGACCTCGATGCCGGAGGAGAGCTTCACACGCGCAACCTTGCGGAGCGCCGAGTTCGGCTTCTTGGGGGTGGTGGTGTACACACGGGTGCACACGCCGCGCCGCTGCGGGGAACCCTTGAGCGCCGGAGTCTTCGACTTCCCGGCCTTCGAGGTCCGGCCCTTGCGGACGAGCTGCTGGATCGTAGGCACTACGTCTCCGTCGTCTCTCGAGCTCTCGGGGGCCTCGCCGGCCCCCGACTGGTGGTCTGTACTGGCTTGTGCGCGCCGATCGCATGCGGCACCCGCGGCCCTCACGGACCGCCACGCCACGTACCACCGGCTCGATGGCCCGGGGTGCGCTCGCGACCCTCGTGGAGGAGCGAGCGTTCGTCCCGGGATGCCCGTGCGATCGTCGGCGGCGCGTCCGGGAGGTCCTCCGAGCAACAGCTCGGGTGACCGACGGATGCACGGCACGACGGCACGGGCACGGCTTCCTAGATTACCCGCGGAAGCAAGCGGGGTCAAAGGGTGAGACGACGCCACGGTTGTGACGTCGGTCGCCCAGGTGCCGAGGGAGGCAAGAACGCCGCGAGGTAGCACTCCGGTCCGGACACGGGGTCCGGCGCACGAGTGCTACCTCGCGGCGTTCTTGCCTACCTCGGCAGGAGAGGATCAGCGGAAGTCGCCGAAGTCCAGGTCCTCCAGCGGGATCGCCTCGCCCGAACCCATGCCGAGGGTCGGGAAGTCGATCTCGTCGTAGCCGAAGCTCGGGTAGAGCTCCGCCTTGGCCTGCTCGGTCGGCTCGACCTCGATGTTGTGGTACCGGGCGAGCCCCGTACCGGCCGGGATGAGCTTACCGATGATGACGTTCTCCTTGAGGCCCAGCAGCGGGTCGCGACGACCGCTCATCGCCGCCTCGGTGAGCACCCGGGTGGTCTCCTGGAAGGAGGCCGCCGAGAGCCACGAGTCGGTGGCGAGCGAAGCCTTCGTGATACCCATCAGCTCCGGACGGCCGGCGGCCGGCTGGCCACCCTCCGCCACGGCCGCGCGGTTGGCGTCCTCGAACCGGACACGCTCGGCGAGCTCGCCGGGCAGCAGGTCCGAGTCACCGGCGTCGAGCACGGTCACGCGGCGCAGCATCTGGCGCACGATGACCTCGATGTGCTTGTCGTGGATGTCCACGCCCTGCGACCGGTAGGTCTCCTGGACCGCGTCCACGAGCTGCTTCTGCGCGGCACGCGGGCCGAGGATGCGCAGCACCTTCTTCGGGTCGACGGCGCCCTGGACCAGCTGGGTACCGACCGCGACGTGGTCGCCGTCGGCGATCAGCAGGCGCGCACGCTTGGTGACCGGGTACTTGATCTCCTCGCCGCCGTCGTCCGGGGTGAGCACGATGTGCCGGGTCCGCTCGGTGTCCTCGATGGACACGCGACCGGTGTACTCGGCGATCGGCGCCTCACCCTTCGGGGTACGGGCCTCGAAGAGCTCGGTCACACGGGGCAGACCCTGCGTGATGTCGTCCGCGGAGGCCACACCACCGGTGTGGAAGGTCCGCATGGTCAGCTGCGTACCGGGCTCACCGATGGACTGCGCGGCGATGATGCCCACGGCCTCGCCGATGTCCACGAGCTTGCCCGTGGCCAGGGAGCGGCCGTAGCACTTGGCGCAGGTGCCGACGCGCGACTCGCAGGTCAGGACCGAGCGGACCTTGACCTCCTCGATGCCGGCGGCGATCACCTGGTCGATGATGACGTCGCCCGCGTCGCTGCCCGGCTCGGCGAGCACCGTGCCGTCGGGCGCCACGACCTGGGTCGCGAAGGTGCGCGAGTAGATCGACGTCTCCACGCGACCGTCGGGGACGAGCTGGTCGCCGATGCGCTCGGCGACCGGCAGCATCAGGCCGCGCTCGGTCCCGCAGTCCTCCTCGCGGATGATGACGTCCTGGGAGACGTCCACGAGACGACGGGTCAGGTAGCCGGAGTCCGCGGTACGCAGCGCCGTGTCGGCCAGACCCTTGCGGGCACCGTGCGAGGCGATGAAGTACTCGAGGACGGAGAGGCCCTCGCGGTAGTTGGACTTGATCGGGCGCGGGATGATCTCGCCCTTCGGGTTGGCCACCAGACCGCGCATACCGGCGATCTGACGCACCTGCATCCAGTTACCGCGAGCACCGGAGGACACCATCCGGTACAGCGTGTTGCGCGTGTCGTTCTCGAGGTTGTCGCGCATGACCGCGGCGATCTTGTCGGTCGCCTGGGTCCAGATCTCGATGAGCTCCTGACGACGCTCGTCGTCGGTGATGAGGCCCTTCTCGTACTGGCCCTGCACCTTCAGCGCGCGCGCCTCGTGCTCGTCGAGGATCTCGTTCTTCTCCACCGGCATGGCGACGTCGGAGATCGAGATCGTCACGCCGGAGCGCGTGGCCCACCGGTAGCCGGCGTCCTTCAGCGCGTCCAGCGACGTGGCGACGTCCACCTTGGGGTACCGCTCGGCGAGGTCGTTGACGATCGTCGAGAGCTCCTTCTTGCCGACGACCTCGTTCTGGAACGGGTAGTCGGTCGGCAGGGCCTCGTTGAACAGGGTGCGACCGAGGGTGGTCTCGAACAGCAGCTGCTGGCCGGGCTCCCAGCCCTCGGGGGCCTCGAAGCCGCGGCGCGGCGGCACGAGGTCCGACATCCGCATCTTGATCGTCGCGTTGATGTCGAGCTCGTCCCGGTCGAAGGCCATGATGGCCTCGGCCTGGGTGCCGAACACGCGACCCTCGCCGACGGCACCGGGCCGCTCGGCCGTCAGGTGGTGCAGACCGATGATCATGTCCTGCGAGGGCATGGTCACCGGACGGCCGTCCGACGGCTTGAGGATGTTGTTGCTCGAGAGCATGAGGATGCGGGCCTCGGCCTGCGCCTCGGCGCTCAGCGGCAGGTGGACCGCCATCTGGTCACCGTCGAAGTCGGCGTTGAACGCGCCGCACACGAGCGGGTGCAGGTGGATGGCCTTGCCCTCGACGAGCTGCGGCTCGAACGCCTGGATGCCCAGTCGGTGCAGCGTGGGCGCACGGTTGAGCAGCACCGGGTGCTCGGTGATGACCTCTTCGAGGACGTCCCACACCACGGGGCGGGTGCGCTCGACCATGCGCTTGGCCGACTTGATGTTCTGGGCGTGGTTGAGCTCGACCAGACGCTTCATGACGAACGGCTTGAACAGCTCGAGCGCCATCTGCTTCGGCAGGCCGCACTGGTGCAGCTTGAGCTGCGGGCCGACGACGATGACCGAACGGCCGGAGTAGTCGACGCGCTTGCCGAGCAGGTTCTGGCGGAACCGGCCCTGCTTGCCCTTGAGCATGTCGGAGATCGACTTCAGCGGGCGGTTGCCCGGACCCGTGACCGGACGGCCACGACGGCCGTTGTCGAACAGCGAGTCGACGGCCTCCTGGAGCATCCGCTTCTCGTTGTTGACGATGATCTCCGGCGCGCCCAGGTCCAGCAGCCGCTTGAGGCGGTTGTTGCGGTTGATGACGCGGCGGTACAGGTCGTTCAGGTCCGACGTCGCGAAGCGGCCACCGTCGAGCTGCACCATCGGGCGCAGGTCCGGCGGGATGACCGGCACGGCGTCGAGCACCATGGCCGTCGGCGAGTTCGTCGTGGTCAGGAACGCGTTGACGACCTTGAGCCGCTTGAGGGCGCGCGTCTTGCGCTGACCCTTGCCGGTGCGGATGGTCTCGCGCAGCGACTCGGCCTCGGCGTCCAGGTCGAAGTTCTCCAGGCGCTTCTGGATCGCCTGGGCACCCATGGCGCCCTCGAAGTACGTGCCGTAGCGGTCCACCAGCTGGCGGTACAGCATCTCGTCGCCCTCGAGGTCGGCGACCTTGAGGTTCTTGAAACGGTCCCAGACCTGCTCGAGGCGGTCGAGCTCCTGGTCCGCACGCTTGCGCAGCTGCGCCATCTCGCGCTCGGCGGCGTCGCGGACCTTGCGGCGCGCGTCCGCCTTGGCCCCCTCGGCCTCGAGCTCGGCGAGCTCGCTCTCGAGCTTCGTGGCACGCAGGTTGATGTCGTTGTCGCGCCGGTCGGTGATCTCCTTCTTCTCCAGGTCGATCTCGTTCTGGAGGTTCGGGAGGTCTTCCTGGCGCGCCTCGTCGTCGACCCACGTGATCATGTAGGCCGCGAAGTAGATGACCTTCTCCAGGTCCTTCGGGGCGAGGTCGAGCAGGTAGCCGAGGCGGGACGGCACACCCTTGAAGAACCAGATGTGCGTGACCGGGGCGGCCAGCTCGATGTGGCCCATGCGCTCACGGCGCACCTTGGAGCGCGTGACCTCTACGCCGCAGCGCTCGCAGATGATGCCCTTGAAGCGCACGCGCTTGTACTTGCCGCAGTAGCACTCCCAGTCCCGGGTGGGGCCGAAGATCTTCTCGCAGAAGAGTCCGTCCTTCTCCGGCTTCAGGGTGCGGTAGTTGATGGTCTCGGGCTTCTTCACCTCACCGTGCGACCAGGAACGGATGTCGTCGACCGTGGCCAGGCCGATACGCAGCTCGTCGAAGACGTTGACGTCGAGCAAGATGTCCTACTTCCTCAAAGCTTTCGGATGATTCCGTGGATCAGCTGGTCGCTGGATCAGATCTCGTCGACGGTGGTCGCCGAGTTCGGACGGCGGGAGAGGTCGATGCCGAGCTCCTCCGCGGCGCGGTACACCTCGTCGTCGGACTCCTTCATCTCGATCGAGGAGCCGTCGCTGGACAGCACCTCGACGTTCAGGCAGAGCGACTGCATCTCCTTGAGGAGGACCTTGAAGGACTCCGGGATGCCCGAGTCGGGGATGTTCTCGCCCTTGACGATCGCCTCGTAGACCTTGACGCGGCCCGGGATGTCGTCGGACTTGATCGTCAGCAGCTCCTGGAGGGTGTACGCGGCGCCGTACGCCTCGAGCGCCCACACCTCCATCTCGCCGAAGCGCTGACCACCGAACTGCGCCTTACCGCCCAGCGGCTGCTGGGTGATCATCGAGTACGGACCGGTCGAGCGCGCGTGGATCTTGTCGTCGACCAGGTGGTGGAGCTTCAGGATGTACATGTAGCCCACCGCGACCGGGTCCGGGAACGGCTCGCCGGAACGACCGTCGAACAGCGGCGCCTTGCCGTCCAGGCCGACCATGCGGTCGCCGTCACGGTTCGGCAGCGTGGTCGAGATCAGCCCGCGGAGCTCGTGCTCCTCCAGACCGTCGAACACCGGCGTCGCCACGGGGCGGCCGGGCTCGGAGCTGCGCGCGTGCTCGGGCAGCTCGTCGCGCCACTCGAGGTCGTCGCCCTCGGCCAGCTCGACGTCCCACCCACGGCTGGCGACCCAGCCCAGGTGCGTCTCGAGGACCTGACCGACGTTCATGCGACCGGGCACACCGAGCGGGTTGAGCACGATGTCGACCGGGGTGCCGTCGGGCAGGAACGGCATGTCCTCCTGCGGCAGGATCTTGGCGATGACGCCCTTGTTGCCGTGACGGCCGGCGAGCTTGTCACCGACGGTGATCTTGCGGCGCTGGGCGATGTAGACCCGCACGAGCTGGTTCACGCCGGCGGGCAGCTCGTCGCCGTCCTCGCGGTTGAACTCGCGCACGCCGATGACGGTGCCGGACTCGCCGTGCGGCACCTTCAGGGAGGTGTCGCGGACCTCGCGGGCCTTCTCGCCGAAGATGGCGCGCAGCAGGCGCTCCTCCGGGGTCAGCTCGGTCTCGCCCTTCGGGGTGACCTTGCCGACCAGCACGTCGCCGGCGCCGACCTCGGCACCGATGCGGATGATGCCGCGCTCGTCGAGGTCCGCCAGCACGTCCTCGGAGACGTTCGGGATGTCCCGGGTGATCTCCTCGGGCCCGAGCTTGGTGTCGCGGGCGTCGACCTCGTGCTCCTCGATGTGGATCGAGGAGAGGACGTCGTCCTCCACGAGGCGCTGCGACAGGATGATCGCGTCCTCGTAGTTGTGCCCCTCCCAGGACATGAACGCCACGAGCAGGTTGCGGCCGAGCGCGAGGTCGCCCTCGTCCGTGGCCGGACCGTCGGCGAGGACGGACCCGACCTCGACCCGCTGGCCGGCGTCGACCAGCACGCGCTGGTTGTAGTTCGTGCCCTGGTTCGAGCGGCGGAACTTGGCCACGCGGTACGTGGTCGTCGTCGCGTCGTCGTTCTCGACCGTGATGAGGTCGGCCGAGACCTGGGTGACGACACCGGGCTTGGTGGCGACGATGACGTCACCGGCGTCGATCGCGGCGCGGCGCTCCATGCCGGTACCCACCAGCGGGGCCTCGGAGCGGACCAGCGGCACCGCCTGGCGCTGCATGTTGGCGCCCATGAGCGCACGGTTGGCGTCGTCGTGCTCGAGGAACGGGATGAGCGCCGTCGCGACGGAGACCATCTGCCGCGGGGAGACGTCCATGTAGTCGACCTCGGAGGCCGGGACGTCGTCGGTCTCGCCGCCCTTGGTGCGGACCAGCACGCGGTCGAAGGCGAAGGAGCCGTCCTCGTTCAGCGTGGTGTTCGCCTGGGCGATGACGTAGCTGTCCTCGTCGTCCGCGGTGAGGTAGACGACCTCGTCGGTCACCTTGCCGGCCAGGACCTTGCGGTACGGCGTCTCGATGAAGCCGAACGCGTTGATCCGGCCGAACGAGGCGAGCGAGCCGATCAGACCGATGTTCGGGCCTTCCGGCGTCTCGATCGGGCACATGCGGCCGTAGTGCGACGGGTGGACGTCGCGGACCTCCATGCCGGCACGGTCGCGGGACAGACCGCCCGGGCCGAGCGCGGACAGACGCCGCTTGTGCGTCAGGCCGGCCAGCGGGTTGTTCTGGTCCATGAACTGCGACAGCTGCGAGGTGCCGAAGAACTCGCGGATCGAGGCGACGACCGGGCGGATGTTGATCAGGGTCTGCGGCGTGATCGCCTCGACGTCCTGGGTGGTCATCCGCTCACGGACCACACGCTCCATCCGGGACAGCCCGGTGCGCACCTGGTTCTGGATGAGCTCGCCGACCGCACGGATGCGGCGGTTGCCGAAGTGGTCGATGTCGTCGGTCTCGACGCGCACGTCGTACGGCTCCCCGTCCCGCGTGCCCGGGAGGGAGGACTTGTCGGCGTGCAGCGCGGCGAGGTACTTGATGGTGGCGACGACGTCGGCCAGCGACAGCGTGCTGTCGCTGAGCTCGGCGGTGACCCCGACCTTCTTGTTCAGCTTGTAGCGGCCGACCTTCGCCAGGTCGTAGCGCTTGGGGTTGAAGTAGAAGTTCTCCACGAGCGCGCGGCCGGCCTCGACCGTCGGCGGCTCACCCGGGCGGATCTTGCGGTACAGGTCCACGAGGGCCTCGTCCTGGGTGTGGACGTGGTCCTTCTCCAGGGTGTCCAGGATCGTGGGGAACTCGCCGAACTCCTCGCGGATCTCCGACTCGGTCATGCCGAGCGCCTTGAGCAGCACCGTCACGGGCTGCTTGCGCTTGCGGTCGACGCGCACGCCGACGGCGTCGCGCTTGTCGATCTCGAACTCCAGCCAGGCACCGCGGGACGGGATGATCTTCGCGGAGAAGACGTCCTTGTCGCTGGTCTTGTCGGGCGTGCGCTCGAAGTAGACGCCGGGGGAACGGACGAGCTGCGAGACGACGACGCGCTCGGTGCCGTTGATGACGAAGGTGCCGCGGTCGGTCATGAGCGGGAAGTCGCCCATGAACACCGTCTGGCTCTTGATCTCACCCGTCGTGTAGTTGACGAACTCGGCCGTCACGAACAGCGGCGCCGAGTAGGTGAAGTCCTTCTCCTTGCACTCCTCCACCGTGTACTTCGGGGGCTCGAAGCGGTGGTTGGCGAAGGACAGGGACATCGACTGGCCGAAGTCCTCGATCGGGGAGATCTCCTCGAAGATCTCCTCCAGACCGGAGGACTCGGGGACGTCGTGGCGTCCGGCCTCGATCGCGGCCTCGACCCGGGCCTGCCAGGACTCGTTGCCCAGCAGCCAGTCGAAGCTCTCGAGCTGGAGGCCGAGCAGGTCCGGCGCCTGGAGGGGTTCGTGGATCCGGCCGAACGAGAGTCGGCGGGAGGCGGTGCGGTTCGCGATAGCGTCGGCGGACGGAGCAGAAGGGGTGCGCGAGGCAGCCAAGAGGGGTCCTTCCCTGCAGTTCGATGGCACGCTGTACGCTCTGTCGTGCGACGGACGTCCGAACCGCGGGCGACGAGGCCCCGGGGGTCACGACAGGTGACCCGGCAGGCGGGTGATCATCGGCGGGAGGAACGTCTGGGCACAGGCGAGCGCAAAGCGCTAGCGTAGCCGAAATCTTCAGTCCTGTCCACTCGCGCCGGCACGCGAGCGGACGCCCTCGGATTCCGTCGGTTCTGAGGACGTTGTCTCGGTGGCCGCCATATGCCGCCCAAGAAACGGTGCCTTCCCACGTTACTCCCCCGGCAGCGAAGCCGCCAGACCCCCGCGCGAGCCGTGCGTCACACCGTTCCGCGCACGACGAAGGCCCGCACCCCAGGGGGTACGGGCCTTCGTGCGTGACGTCCGGCGCACCGGATCATCGGTGAGTGCGGCTCACGCCGCGCGACTCACTTGAGGGTGACGGAAGCACCGGCGCCCTCGAGGGCCTCCTTGGCCTTCTCGGCGGCGTCCTTGTCGACACCCTCCAGGACCGGCTTCGGCGCGCCGTCGACCAGGTCCTTGGCCTCCTTGAGACCGAGGGACGTGAGCGCGCGCACCTCCTTGATGACCTGGATCTTCTTGTCGCCGGCACCCTCGAGGATGACGTCGAACTCGGACTGCTCCTCCTCGGCGGGGGCGGCGTCGCCGCCACCGGCCGGGGCGCCGGCGACGACCGCGGCGGCCGGGGCGGCGGCGGTGACGTCGAACTTCTCCTCGAAGGCCTTCACGAACTCGGAGAGCTCGATGAGGGTCAGCTCCTCGAACTGGGCCAGGAGCTCGTCAGTGCTGAGCTTCGCCATGATGGCGTTCCTTTCATTCAGCGCTTCGCGGGCCGGTCGGCCCGCCAGAAGCAGGGGTTGTGTTCCAGCGCGTCCGCCTGATCAGGCGGCAGCGCCCGCCGATTCCTGCTTCTGACGCAGGGCATCGATGACTCGGGCGACCTGGGTCGGCTTGGCGTTGAAGGCGTAGGCAGCCTGGCTGATCTTGGCCTTCATCGCGCCGGCCGCCTTGGCCAGCAGAACCTCGCGGGACTCGAGGTCCGCGAGCTTCGTGATCTCCGCAGCGGTCAGGGCGTTCCCCTCGAGGACACCGCCCTTGATGACCAGTGCGGGGTTCGCCTTGGCGAAGTCACGCAGACCCTTCGCGGCCTCGACCGGGTCACCGGTCACGAACGCGATCGCGGACGGACCCTGGAGGTCGGCGTCGAGACCCTCGACACCGGCTTCCTTGGCCGCGATGCTGGTCAGCGTGTTCTTCACCACGGCGTAGGTTGCGTTGCCGCTGAGCGACCGACGCAGCTCCTGGAGCTGAGCGACGGAGAGCCCGCGGTACTCGGTCAGCACGGCCGCGTTGGAGTCACGGAGCTTGTCCGCGATCGACGCGACGGCGGCTGCCTTGTCCGGCCTCGCCATGGCAATCCTTCCGGTGGTGGAGCCACCGGTCACCCCGGGAAAGAGAAAGAGCCCCGGCGCAGGCGCACGGGGCTCGGATGCTCACGGCCGCAGCCGTGGGATCGTCGTCGTGTCACCTACGCAGGCCTCCGCACTCTCGCGGGACTTCGGTCTTCGGCCTCTCGGAGCGAGTCCGGGCAGCCTGGGACGACCGGCGGTCTTGGGTTACCCGAGAACTGTACACGACGACGACGCCCGGGCGGCACCAGCCGTCACGAGGCGCTCGTCACACCGTGGCGGTCGTTTCCTGCACGTCGCGCTCGACGGCCAGCGGGCCGAAGCAGACGAGGGGGACGGGCTCGGGCTCCGGCGCCACGGCGAGGGCCAACG
The DNA here is from genome assembly GCF_036689775.1 of Isoptericola haloaureus. Lineage (NCBI taxonomy): Bacteria > Bacillati > Actinomycetota > Actinomycetes > Micrococcales > Promicromonosporaceae > Isoptericola > Isoptericola haloaureus. Next base: position 498,099 of record NZ_JBAGLP010000118.1, read on the forward strand.
CCGTGGCCGGTTCCCGGCCGTCGCGCAGCGCCGAGTGCAGCCGCGGCATGACGCGTGCCGCGACCTCGTCCCGCAGCGGCGCGACCGCCGCGACGACCGCTCGCGCCCCGAGGCGCAGCAGGACGCTCGTCAGCCCGAGCGGCTCGCCGCCCAGACGCACGGAGGCACGTCCGACCTCGCAGGCGGACAGCACGACGACCGTCCCCCGCAGGTTCACGCCGTCCAGCTCGTGCGCGTACAACGGTCCGTCCGCGAGCCGGACGAAGGAGAACAGCGGGTTGTCGGGCTCGTGGACGCCGTGCGCGGCGAGGTGCACCACCTGGACGTCGGCGAGGGACTCCCGGACCGCCGCGCACGTCGCGCGCTCCCCGGTCCGCGGATCGGCCGCCACCCACTCCTCGGCGACGAGCCTGGCCTCGTCGTCCGCCGCGGCGAGACCGGGCCCCGCGACGACCAGCGCTCGCGCTGCCCGGGCCCGGTCCCCGCCGTCGACCGGTTCGTAGCGTGCCACCCACGAGTCGACGCTGGTCGCGATCCCCGCGCGGGACGGCAGGGACGCCCACGGCACCGCCAGCAGGCCGTCGCGCGCCGCGACGTGCAGCGGTCCGTGCACCTCCAGCGGCCCCAGCAGCAGGTCGTCGAGCCGCTCGAGGGACCGCCGGGCCGAGGTCGCGGCCACCTCGCGCATCGGGGCGGGGATGAGCCCGTTGGCCAGCACGTCGACGTCCTGCCGGACCCGGCGGGCCAGCTCGGCCGCCTCGGCCGACGAGCCGAGCTCGACCAGCCTCGCACCCGTCGCGTCGAGCCGGACCGCCGTCACGCGCTCGGTCAGCAGGTAGGACACGACGACGGCGTCCGAGCACGCCGCACGCAGGTCTCGGATCAGGTCACGGGCGGTCGTCGGCTCGGGTATCGTCCGGTCCCCCGTCCCCGCGAGCTGCCACGACCGTCGTCGCGCTCGCTGCTGCAGCCGGTGGGCGTCCGCCGACCGCTTGGCGGCCCGCGCCCGGTCTCCGGGGTCCGTGCTCGTCGCGAGCTCCCGGGCGTCCTCCGCCGCCGCACGGGCCATGGTCAGGAGCTCGGCCAGCTGCTCGTCGTCGGGTGGGCGCACCCGAGCGGCTCCGGCGTACGCCGCTCGCCCCCTCTCCAGGGCGTCGAAGACGGCCCACGGTCGCCGTGTGGCCAGCGCCGCCTCGACGTCGACCCGCGCGATCCGGGTCCCGTGCGCCGCCGCGGCGGTGACCGTGTCGACCGAGCCGAGACGGGCCCGGTGGTCGGCGAGCACGCGATGGCCGCGGCGGACGGCCAGCAGACCACGACGCCGGTCGCCGCCGGCGAACGCCACCTGGGCGCGGACCGACTCGTGATGGATGCGCAGCGGGAGCGGGCTGCTCCCGAGCCGCGGCACCTCGCCCACGATCTCGGCCGCCCGGTCGTGGTCGCCGGCGAGCAGCGACCACTCCGCGGCGAGCAGCCGGGCCGCCACAGCGGCCTCGCGGCTCGGTGCCGCGGACTCGTCGCCGCCCTCCGACGCCAGAGTGAGGGCGTCGTCCCGCCGTCGACGCAGCGTGGTGCGGCGCGCCGTCCCGCGCTCACGGTCCAGGGCGAGCCTGGCCTCCAACGCCGTGATCCGTGCCGCCAGAGCCCAGGAGTCGTTGCCCACGCGCGCGAACGCCCGGCGCGACCGCCCGGCCCACCGCAGCGCCTCCTCCGGTCGGCGCAGCAGGATCGCGCAGCGCGCCCGCGCCAGGAGAGCGTCGGCCATCTCGCCGGTCAGGTCCTCGGCCGAGAGCATGTCGGCGGAGTCCGCGAGCACCTTCTCCGCCTCGGTGACGAGTCCCGCGTCGAGGAGGACCTGGGCGCGCCCCACCTCGGACCAGCCGTCCGGCCCCTCGGGCTGCAGCGCCGACGACTCCTCCATGTTCCGCAGCGCGCGGTGGAAGTCTCCGCGCAGGTAGTAGGCGAAACCGATGTTGAACAACGCGAACGCGGCATAGCGGTCGTTGCCGTCGAGGCGGGCGTGGTGGAGAGCGATCTGGTGGTGGCGCAGGTCGGCGTCGAGGTCGCGCAGCTCGCCGGCAGCCGCACCGCGGTTGATGTGCAGGACGGCCAGGTCGCGGTGGTTCTCGGGGTCGGCCGCCGACAACGCGCGGTCGAAGGCGGCGGCGGCACCTCGCGCGTCGCCGGACCTCAGCAGGAGCAGACCGTCCTGGCCGTGCGCCACCGCGGACAGCTCGTGGTGGCCGCCTGCCTCGGCCACGACGAGCGCCTCGGCCACGAGCCGTCGAGCACCGTCGAGGTCTCCGGAGAGCCCGTAGGTGCAGGAGGCCTCGCCCACGAGCGCCCGCACCCGCAGGTCGACCACCCAGGCGCCGTGCAGGGCGGGATCGAGCGGCGACACGTCGCGCAGCAGCGACCGGTAGGCACGCGAGGCCGGACGGACCCGCGAGGCAGCGTTGTGCTCCTGCGCCTCGCGGAGCCGCTCGTCGAGCGCCGCCCTGTCGATCTCCTACCTCCTACGCACCGTCCCCGCCCGCCCGGTCGAGTGCGACCGTCCTGGTCACAGCATCCCACGCACCGTCGACCCCCACCGCGCCGCGGGCGCCCGTCCGCAGCCGGGCGGCAGCGACCTCGCCCGCGAGGTAGGGCGCCGAGAACGACGTCCCGCTCCACGTGGCGAACCCACCGGTGAAGTCGTCGGGGTCGACCGTGGCCCGGGTCCCCGGCCGGAGACGCTCGGCGACCGAGGCCTCCGGGGTCTCGGGGCCGTCGAGCGTCGTGGGCATCGTCGACAGCACGGCGGCCCCCGGGCGGATGCACGTCACCCACGGACCGTCGTTGCTGAAGATGGCGGTCGTGCCGTCCGGGTTGGCCGCACCGGCGACGAGCAGCGGCGGGTGCCGGTCCGAGAGCTGGTCCGGGTCGACGGGTCGGAGCGCGTCGGGGTCCTGCTGCAGGTGCGGGGCCCAGGCGGCCGGGAACATCGGCCGGGTGGTCCCGTCGTTGCCCGAGGCGAGCACGACGACCACCCCGGCCCGGCGCAGCGCGCGCAGCACCCGGCGCAGAGGCCCGTCGTAGCCGTAGTCCTCCGGCTGCTCGTGGTAATAGCCCATCGCCAGCACGACGACGTCGACCTGGTGGTACCCCGGGTCGCCGGCGACGCCGCGCCGGTGGAACCGCAGGAGCCGCCACAGGGTGTGCAGCACCTCCCACTCGGGGATGTCGCCGGACCCGCCGAACGCGCGCACGGCCATCAGCACGGCGTCGGGGCACACCTGGTGCACGACACCGGCCATGAAGGTGCCGTGACCGGCCACGGGATCGAGCGGACCCGTCAACGGGTCGACGCTCAGGCCGCCGAAGTCCGCGTCCGCGGTGGCGTGTCGCGGGACGGGGAAGGTGCCCACCGGACGGCCGTCGAGCGTCGCCGTGCGCACCACGACGGCGCTGTCCTGCGGGTCGTGCGGGTCGTAGTCGCCGAACCATCCGTGCGACCCGACACCCGTGTCGACGACGGCGACCACGGGTCGCCGCGTCCCGTCGGCGGCGTGCCACGGCGTCGGCCCGTCGGCCAGCGACCGCCGGGGCGGCGCTCCCAGGTATCCCACCGGTGTCAGACCGCCGCTGCCGGCGACCCCGTACTCGTCGATCGCGCCGAACGGCAGCGGGGTGCTCCGTGGCCGCGCGACCGGCACGAACGGCAGCGGGGTGGAGCGGTGACGCTGCGCCCGCAGCACGTGGTCCAGGCCGACGCGGGGGGTCGGACGGTCTCCCTCGTCGGCGTCGTCACGCTCGTCGAGCGCCCCGAGCTCGCCGACGATCCGCTCCAGGACCTGCCAGACGTCGACCTCGACGTCGTCGTCCCGCAGCGGGACCAGGCGCAGCGCGTAGCCGAACGTCTCGTCGTCGACCTCGTCCCCGGCCAGGTCGCCCAGGGTGCCGTCGTAGACGACGCGGTACCCCATCTCGGTCGCGATCCGCCGCACGCCGTCGAGCCAGCTCGTCGGCTCGCCCTCGCCGGCCCAGTCGTCCAGGGCGACCACCGCTCCCTGCCCGCCGGCACCGAGCGCGGCGGCCTCCGGGACGACACGGCGGCGCAGGTCCTCCGGAAGGGTGCCCCGGACGATGAGCCGGTCGGCCACGTAGTCGGTCTCCCGGACCCGGGACGCGCCCGGGCTCCGTCGGACCCGGTCGGGGTCCAGGTGCCGGACGGGACGCCGTCCGCCGGCCGCGTCCTCGATGGTCGTCTCGCTCACGTGCTCCTCCTCGAGTGCGGGCACGGCGAACCGGCCCTGATGTGCTTCTCCGTCGACAGCAGGTGGGCTACAGCTCGATGACGGGCGTCGTCACCGGCGTCTCGCCCTGGTGCACCAGGAGGCTCGCCGGCCCCCGGGGGACGTCCTCGAGGACGAATCGGCCGTCCTCGTCGGACATCGTGGCGCGTTCCTCGTCAGGCCGGCGCAGCACGATCTCCAGAGCCTCGGCCGGTGCCATCCAGCCGTCGATCCTGACCGTCCCGGACGCTGCGCCCGCCGAGAGGGCGATCATGACCGTCAGCCGCTCGTGGGTGAACGTGATCGTGCGCGTCTCCACCGGGGTGTCGCTGCGGACCGACCCGACCGGGGTCTCGACGACCTGCAGCTCCATGACCTCGGCCTCCAGGCCGGCGAGCGTCATGGCGAACAGCGCACGCTCGGCGAGCCCGTGCGGGGCGGGATCGAGGCGGTCGTCCAGCTCCGCGACGCGCGCGAGCAGCGCGACGTCGGACGCGTCCAGCGGTGCGTCAGCACCGGGCACGTCGTCGAACTCGGTCATGTCCATGAGGTCTCCCCTCGTTCGGTGAGGACGGTGCGCAGCTTGGCCAGGCACCGTCCCCGCGTGGCGCCGATGCTCCCGATCGGCATCCCGATCGCGGCGGAGATGGACCTGTAGTCCGGGCGGTCGGCGAGCGAGACGAGTCGCAGCAGCTCCTGGCACCGTTCCGGCAGCTCGCGCAGCGCGGCCCACAGCGTGCGGTCGCGCTCGTTGCGCAGCAGCTCCGCCTCGGGGCCCGGCGCGGGATCCGGGAGCGTCGTCGCGGTCTCGGCGTCGTCGTCCGGCAGCCCGGTGCGGCGCATGTCGTCCGTCCGGTCCTTGCGGACGGCCTCCCACGCCGCGCGGCGTGCCGTCACGAGCAACCACTTCAGGGTCGCCTTCGGCTCGCTGATCGAGTCGACGTGGCGCACGAGCGCGGCCCACGTCTGCTGCACGACGTCGTCGGCCGCCTCCCGCGAGACGCCCTGCGACCTGACCGTGCGCCACAGCAGCGGTGACGCCTCCCGGACGAAGTCGGTCATCGCGCCCGGCCGCCCCTCGCGGTACTCGATCACCGCCACGGCGGCTCGGTCTCCCAGGCTGGACGTCTCGGCTGGACGCGTCATGGCTCCTCGCGTGGTGTGCGTCATGCTCCCCGACTCGGTCGAACCCGACTCAGGCGGACCCGACGAGCCTAGGGCGGCGTCCCGCCGCCCACGCTCCCCCGTGCCCGCACCCATGAGATTTCACCCTCCGCTCGGCAGTGTCATCACCAGGGAGGCGGTGCCCGTGCTCCTGATACACGTCGAGCCGGACATCTCGGCGGGGACGCAGAACGGCCCGGCACCCTCGAGGGTGCCGGGCCGTTCGTCGCGCGTCCGAGGATCAGGCCTCGGTGAGCTTCGCCGTCTTCGACGGGTCGACCGGGATGCCCGGGCCGAACGTCGTCGCGAGGGTCGCCTTCGAGATGTAGCGGCCCTTCGAGGAGGACGGCTTGAGACGCAGGACCTCGTCCAGCGCCGCCGCGTAGTTCTCCACCAGCGCGGTCTCGTCGAACGAGGCCTTGCCGATGATGAAGTGCAGGTTCGCGTGCTTGTCGACGCGGAACTCGATCTTGCCGCCCTTGATGTCCGACACGGCCTTGGTGACGTCCATGGTCACGGTGCCGGTCTTCGGGTTCGGCATGAGGCCGCGGGGGCCGAGCACCTTGCCGAGACGACCGACCTTGCCCATGAGGTCCGGGGTCGCGACGGCCGCGTCGAAGTCGGTGTAGCCACCGGCCACCTTCGCGATGAGCTCGTCGCCGCCGACCTCGTCCGCACCGGCCGCGGCGGCCTCCTCGGCCTTGGCCGCGTTCGCGAAGACGATCACGCGAGCGGTCTTGCCCGTGCCGTGCGGCAGGTTGACCGTGCCACGGACCAGCTGGTCCGCCTTGCGCGGGTCGACACCCAGCCGGAACGAGACCTCGACGGTCGAGTCGGCGTTCTTCGAGGCGGTCTCCTTGGCGAGCTTCACGGCCTCGAGGGGGGTGTACAGGTTGTCGCGGTCGATCTTCGCCGCGGCGGCGCGGTACGCCTTGCTGCGCTGTGCCATCTGCGTTCTCCTTGCTGCAGTCGTGGTCGTCGGGTCTGCGCGGACCCTCCCACGTGCCCGACGACTGTCGTCGGGACTTCGTCCTCCCGGCCGCGAGGCCGGGATTCCAGGATCAGTCCTGGACGGTGATGCCCATGGAGCGGGCCGTGCCGGCGATGATCTTCTTCGCGGCCTCGATGTCGTTCGCGTTGATGTCCGGCATCTTGGTCTCGGCGATCTCGCGGACCTGGTCCTGCGTGAGCTGGGCGACCTTGGCGCTGTGCGGGGTCGCCGAGCCCTTGGCCACACCGGCGGCCTTCTTGATGAGCTCCGCGGCCGGCGGCGTCTTCGTGATGAAGGTGAAGGAGCGGTCCTCGTAGACCGTGATCTCCACCGGGATGACGTTGCCGCGCTGCGACTCGGTCGCCGCGTTGTAGGCCTTGCAGAACTCCATGATGTTCACGCCGTGCTGACCCAGCGCGGGGCCGATCGGCGGGGCCGGGTTCGCCGCACCGGCCTGGATCTGGAGCTTGATGAGGCCGGCGACCTTCTTCTTGGGAGGCATGTTGCTACCACTTTCTGTTGCTGGGCCGACGCCGTGGGCGATGACCCGGTTGCAGGGGTGCCGCTCGCGCGGCGCACCGGAGGACCGGTGCGCCGGTCAGATCTTGGCGACCTGGTTGAACGACAGCTCGACCGGGGTCTCCCGGCCGAAGATGGACACGAGGACCTTGAGCTTCTGGGCCTCGGCGTTGATCTCGGAGATCGTCGCGGGCAGCGTGTCGAACGGACCGTCGGTGACGGTGACGGACTCGCCGACCTCGAAGTCGACCTCGATGGCGGGCTGCGCAGCCGCGCCGCCACCCTTCTCGGCGGCCGCGGCGGGCTTCGCCGGGGCCTCCTCGAGCATGGTCGGCGCGAGCATGCCGAACACCTCGTCGAGCGACAGCGGAACCGGCTGGTGGGTGTGTCCCACGAACCCGGTCACGCCCGGCGTGTGGCGCACCGCGCCCCACGACTCGTCGGTGAGGTCCATGCGCACCAGGACGTACCCCGGGATCCGCACGCGGCGGACGGACTTCTTCTGCCCGTTCTTGATCTCGGTGACGTCCTCCATGGGGACCTCGACCTGGAAGATGTAGTCCTCCATGTTCAGGCTCTGGGTGCGGTTCTCCAGATTGACCTTCACACGGTTCTCGTAGCCGGCGTAGGAGTGGATGACGTACCAGTCGCCCAGCTGGCCGCGCAGCGTGCGGCGCAGCTCCTCGGCCGGGTCCTCGATCACGTCGCCGTCGGCGTCCGCCGCGCCCTCGTCCTGCGTGGGCTCCGCGGCCTCCGCCTCGGTCTCCTCGGCCTGCTCGGTGGTGTCCGCGTCCGCGGGCACGTCGAGGTCAGCCTCGGCGCCGTCGGCGTCGGGCTGGGTGGGGTCGACGTTCTCCGTCTGCTCCAGAGGATCCTGGGACACGAACGAACCTGCTTTCTGGCTTCGGATGGGGTGGTGCGGTCCGGGGCCGGCGCCGGGTGTGGTCGGCTCAGCCGTCCCCGAAGAGCCAGAAGGCTCCGAGGCCGAGGACGTAGTCGAGCGCGGTCACGAACAGCATCGCGATCGTGACGAACACGATGACGACGATGGTGTAGTTGATCAGCTCCGACCGGGTCGGGGTGACCACCTTGCGGAGCTCGCCGACCACCTGGCGGACGAACAGAGCGATCCGGGCGAAGACGTTGCGACGTTCCTTGCCCGAACCGGTGTCGTGCGTGCTGGCCTCAGCCGGCAACTCGCTCACTTCGACCTACCCCGTTTCGCGATCACACCGCAGCCACGCCGCCTGCCGACGACGCACCCACGGCACAGACTTCTGGCGTTCCGGGTCACGCACTGACGCGACCCCGCTGCGCGGCCCCGCGGGGGATCACGCTGGCAGGGTAGACAGGACTCGAACCTGCAACCTGCGGTTTTGGAGACCGCTGCGCTACCAATTGCGCCACTACCCTTCGTGCTCGACGACGCACCGCCCGGATCCGCACCAGGGCGCGGTCCAGCATGGTGATCGTCAACCACCGAGGGACTACTGTACGCGACGCGGGACGCTGGGTCGAACCACCGCCGCACGACCGGTTCCTCACAGCCCGGACGGAGGCGTGGGGCAGACTGTCCCGGGTGCGTGACCTGGCATCGCTCCCCAAGGCCCACCTCCACCTGCACTTCACCGGATCGCTGCGGGTGTCGTCGCTGCGCGAGCTCTCCACCGCGTACGGCCTGCGGCTCCCCTCGGCGCTGACCGACGGCGTCGCCCTGCGCGTCCCGGCCACGGAGCGGGGCTGGTTCCGGTTCCAGCGCCTCTACGACGCCGCCCGGCACTGCGTGCGCTCCGAGGCCGACATGCGCCGGCTCGTCGACGAGGCGGCCGCCGACGACGCCGCCGAGGGGTCCGGACGCCTGGAGATCCAGGTGGACCCGACGTCGTACGCGCCCTTCGTGGGCGGCATCACCCCGGCGGTGGAGATCGTCCTGGACGAGGCGCGGGCCGCGAGCGCCCGGCACGGGCTGGAGGTCGCCGTCGTCGTCGCCACCTCCCGCATGAAGCACCCGCTGGACGCCCGCACGCTGGCGCGGCTGGCCGCCCGGTACGCCGGGGAGGGGCCGGGCGAGGTCGTCGGCTTCGGCCTGAGCAACGACGAGCGGCGCGGCGACACGCGCGAGTTCGCGCGGGCCTTCGCGATCGCGCGGCGCGCCGGACTGGCCTCGGTCCCCCACGGCGGTGAGCTGCTGGGGCCGACGCACGTGCGCGAGGTCGTCGCCGCGCTCGACCCGGACCGGCTCGGCCACGGGGTGCGCTCGATCGAGGACCCGGCGCTGCTCGGCTCGCTGGTCGAGTCCGGCGTCGCCCTGGAGGTGTGCCCGGCCTCCAACGTGTCTCTCGGCGTCTACGAGCACGACGAGGACGTCCCGCTGCGGCAGCTCGTCGAGGCAGGGGCGCAGGTGGCCCTCGGCGCCGACGACCCGCTGCTGTTCGGCTCCCGCCTGCTGGACCAGTACGAGACCGCGCGCACCGTGCACGGGTTCAGCGACGCCGAGCTGGCCGACCTGGCCCGGGCCTCCATCCGCGCCTCGCGCGCTTCCCGGGCCACGCGTCGACGACTGCTGGACGGCGTGGACGACTGGCTGGCGAACGGGCCCGCCTGACCGGCCGCCCCGAGCTCGTAGTTCCCCGCTGCGGAGCGTCGCCGCGCGCCTCGCGGTGGGCGCGGCATGATGGGAGGACGTCGGACCGGCGCGGACGCGCGGGCGAGAGGAGTGGTTCATGACGGGACCGGGTCGCCCGCCGGGGCGCCGAGCGGCCGCGGCGGCCGCCGTCGTCGCGCTGCTCCTGCTCGGGGCGTGCGGGCCGGCGACGAGCGAGCCGACCGACACCGCCGCGTCCACGACGCCGACGCCGCCGTCGCCGGTGGCAGACCCGTCGGCCGCCGCGTCCGTGACACCGTCCGCGGTCCCGGAGCCCGACCCGACCGTGCCGGACCCCACGCCCTCGGCCACGGCCTCGCCGGAGCCCGAGCCCTCGCCGTCCACGACCCCGGAGACCTCGCCGTCACCGACGACCGAACCCCCGGGCGAGGCGACCGAGCCCGATGCCGGGGAGGACGGGGCCGACGGGACGCAGGACGAGAAGACCGACAAGAAGCGCGAGAAGAAGGCGGCGAAGCCATCTCCCGCCCCGGAGCCGGACCACCTCGAGGTCGGCTCCCGCGGCGCGGAGGTCCGCGAGCTGCAGGAGCGGCTGGTCGAGCTCGGCTACTTCCTGCCGAGCGTCGACGGCGTGTTCGGCCCGCAGACGCAGCAGGCCGTCTGGGCGCTGCAGAAGGCGGCGGGCCTGTACCGCGACGCCGTCGTCGGCCCGCGGACCGAGTCGGCCCTGGACGACGGCGTCCGCCCCCGCACGGTCTCGTCGTCGGGCAAGGTCGTCGAGATCGACCTGGACCGGCAGCTGCTGCTCGCCGTGCAGGACGGCAGGGTCGTGCGCGCGTTCAACGCCTCCTCGGGCAACGGCGAGACGTTCGAGGCCCAGGGCCGGTCCTACCGGGCCCGGACCCCGACCGGCACCTACTCCGTCTACATGGAGCGCGACTACCTGCACGAGTCCACGCTGGAGCTCGGGGCGATGTACCGGCCGAAGTACTTCACGGGCGGCATCGCCGTGCACGGTTCACCGTCGATCCCGCCGGTGCCGGCCTCGCACGGGTGCATCCGGGTGTCGAACGCGGCGATGAACTGGCTGTGGGACGCCTGGGGGATGCCGAAGGGCACGACCGTCGTCGTGCACTGAGGTCAGGGTCCTCCCACCGGCGCGGCGCGCCCGACGGCGGCGCCCTCAGAGCGCGAGGCCCACCAGCACCGGTTCCGGCTCCAGCTCGACGCCGAACTCGTCGCGGACGCCGTCGCGCACGGCACGGGCGAGGGCCACGAGGTCCTGCGCCGTCGCTCCCCCGCGGTTGGTCAGGGCGAGCGTGTGCCGGGTCGACAGCCGCGCGGGCGAGTGCTCGCCGGCCAGCCCGAACCCCTTGGTGAACCCGGCGTGCTCGATGAGCCACGCCGCGGAGGTCTTCACCCAGCGCGGGTCGACCTCCCCGAGCGCGGGGCCCGTCGTGGTCGTGGGCGTGGCGGAGCGCACGGGGAAGCGCGGCGCGTCGTCGGGCAGGGCCGCGGCCTCCTCGGCCGGGACGACCGGGTTGGTGAAGAACGACCCGGCCGACCAGCGGTCGTGGTCGGGCGTCGGGGCGCCGCCCACGCCGTCGAGCAGCATCCCCTTGCCCGCCCGCAGCTCGAGCACGGCGTCGCGCACCTCGGTCGACGGGGCGCGGGTGCCGACCTCGACGTCGAGCCGCCGGGCCAGCTCGGCATAGCCGACCGGGGCGGAGAGCGAGCCCATGCGCATCTGCAGCCGGACGTCGAGGACGACATAGCGCGGCGTCGGGTACCAGATGTCCTCCCCGGCGGCGCGGTCGCCGCGCATCGACCGCTTGAGCAGGCTGGTGCGGTACCCGAAGCCGAGCTCGGACAGCGTCAGGGTGCGCCGCCGGCCCGTGTCGCGGTCCCAGACGCGCACCGCGGCCACGACGCCGGAGACCTCCTGGCCGTAGGCGCCGATGTTCTGCACCGGGGCGGCGCCCATCGTGCCGGGGATGCCGGAGAGCGCCTCGACGCCGACCCACTCGTTCGCCACCGCCTGTGCGACGAAGGCGTCCCAGTCCTGCCCGGCCGGCAACGTGATCGTGGCGCCGCCGCAGGCGCCCTCCTCCACGTCGCAGGAGGCGGACAGGTCCGCCTCCAGGCCCTGACGCACGTCGCGCACGACGAGCCCGTCGAAGCCCGCGTCCGAGACGAGCAGGTTGGAGCCGCCGCCGACCACGAGCAGCGGGACCTCGGCGTCGTCGGCCGACCGGACGGCGTCGATCAGCTCGGCCTCGGTGGTCGCCTCCACGTAGCGGTCGACCGGTCCGCCGACGCGCAGCGTGGTCAGGTCGGACAGGTTCGGGGCGGCATCCGGTCCGAGCGCGGGGTGCGGCAGGGCGCCTCCGGCGGCGGGCTTCGCGGCGGTCTGGCTCACGGGTCCAGCGTAGACGCGCGCTGCGGGGGTCGTGCCGCGCCCGCGACGAACAGGCCGACCACCACCGGCACGGCCAGCACGAGCAGGGCGAGGCGGTACCCGGTGTAGTGGGCGAGGAAACCGATGAGGGCGGGCCCCACGAAGAAGGCGGAGTAGCCGATGGTCGAGACGACGGCGACCCGCAGGGCGGCACGCGACGGGTCGTCCGCGGCGGCCGACATCCCCATCGGGAAGCCGAGCCCGGTGCCGACCCCCCACAGGAACACCCCGGCCAGCGCCAGGGGCAGGTTCGGCACCAGGGCGAAGACGCTCACGCCGACGAGCGCCGCGAGCCCGCCGCCGCGCAGCACGACGACGCGCCCGAAGCGGTCGATGATCTCCGTGCCGACCAACCGGGTCACGGTCATCGCCACGAGGAACACCGCCAGGGCCAGCGCCCCGATGCCGTCCCCGGTCTCGAAGCCGTCGACCGTGGCCAGGCCCACCCAGTCGTTGGCGGCCCCCTCGGTCAGGGCGGCGGCCAGCACGACGAGCCCGATGAGCAGGGTGCGCGGCTCGCGCCAGGTCGCCAGGGTGTCCTTGACCGAGTGGCCCCGGGAGGGTTCGACGGCGGTGGCGGGGTCGGCGGCGGCGTCCTGGTCCCCGGTGTCGGTCACGACGGCGCCCGCCTCGTGCGCGGGCAGGAACGCCCGCACGCACAGCGCCACGACGACGGCGTCGAGGACGACGACGGACACGAGGTGTGCCGTGAGCGGCACCTGCGCCCAGGCCGCGAGCGCCCCGACGCCCGCGCCGGCGACGGTGCCGAAGGAGAAGGCGGCGTGGAACCGAGGCATGATCGCCTTGCCGAGCCGTTGCTCGACGACGGCGCCCTCGAGGTTCATGGCGGCGTCCCACACGCCCATGCCCGTGCCCGCGAGGAAGAGGCCGACGCGGACCAGCCAGGGCAGCCCGGCGTCGATGGCCAGGGTCGCGACGGCGAACCCGGCGGCCGAGAGCACCGCGAAGCCCAGGACGGTGCGGGCGGCGCCGAGCCGGGAGGTGATCATCCCCGACAGCGGCAGGGCGCAGATCGACCCGATCGAGGCGGTGAGCAGCAGCACGCCCATCTGCGCCTCGGTGAAGTCGAGCCCGTCCCGGACGGCGGGGATGCGCGAGGCCCAGGTGGCCATGCCGAAGCCGGCGGCGACGAAGACGCCGTAGACCGCCACGACGGCGCCGCGGACCGGGCGGGGGACGGCCCGGGTGGGGGCGGAGGAGTTCACCCTTCGACGATCCATCACTGCCCCGGCATGGTCAAATCGATTCGATGGGACCGCGCCGGTAGGCTGACGCCACTCGCCGGCCGGGGAAGGAGCTGCATGGGCCGCACACCGAGCAACCGACCGACGCTCGCACGGGTCGCCGAGCGCGCCGGGGTGTCCGTCTCGACGGCTTCCCTCGCCTTCTCCGGCTCGGGCCCGATCACCCCCGAGACCCGCGACAAGGTGTTCGCCGCCGCGACCGACCTCGGCTACACCGGCCCCAACCCGCTGGGCCGCCAGCTGCGGCGCGGACGGTCGGGCATCGTCGGCGTCGTCATCGGCGACCACCCCGGACGCGCGTTCCGCGACCCGGTGGCCGTGCAGGTGCTCGACGGCCTGGTCGACGTGCTGGGCACCGAGGGGCTCGGGGTCCTGCTCATCCCCGGGGTCGACCTCGGGGAGGACACGGTCGACCCGCTGCTGGAGACCGCCGCGATGGACGTCGCGGTGCTGGTGTGGGGCGTCCTGACCGACGACCCGACGCTGGCCGCGCTGCAGCGACGCGACGTCCCCGTCGTCGTCGGCGAGGGACGGGCGATCGAGGGCTCGCCGCTGGTCGCGCTGGAGGACCGCGCCGGGGCCGCCGAGGCGGTCCGGCACCTCGTGGACCTGGGGCACACGCGCATCGCGGAGATCTCCCTGCCCTTCGGCCGGGGAGAACGCTCCGGGCCCGTGGACGCCGAGCGGCTGGCCTGCGCCGACCGCACCCCGACGGCGCACCGCATGGCAGGCATCCGCGACGTCGTCGACCCCGTGATCACCTGGGAGACGCCCGCCTCGCTGGTGGAGCACGGGCGCGACGCCGCCACGGAGATCCTCGGGACGTGGGTGCCGGCCGACGAGCGGCCGACGGCGATCGTGGCGCACTCCGACCTGCTCGCGGCCGGCGCCGTCATCGCGGCCCGCGAGCTCGGGCTGCGCATCCCCGAGGACGTCTCCGTCGCCGGGTTCGACGGCCTCGACCTGCCGTGGCTCTCCCCCGACGTGCTCACCAGCGTGCACCAGCCGCTGCGGGACAAGGGCATGAAGCTCGGTCAGGCGGCCATCGACCTCATCGCCGGGCGGGAGCCGACGTCGGTGTCCCTGCCGGTCGGGCTGGTGCCCGGCACGACGACGGGTCCGGCCCCCGCGAGGTAGGCGATTTTCTGCCGAGGTAGGCGGTTCCCCGGCGAGGTAGGCAAGTCCGCCGCCGAGGTAGGCGGTTGCCCGGCGAGGTAGGCAGAGACCTCCCGAGACCGGCCGCGCCGTCGGCGGCAACCGGCCGCACGATGCCTACCTCGGCCGGAAGCTGCCTACCTCGGCGGAGGGTCCTCGGCGAGCAGTGCCGTGGCGCGGTCGCGCGTGAGGAACGCCAGCATCGCGTCCTTGGGCCCGTGCGGGGACTCGAAGTGGATCTCGCCGGCCGGTTCGAACCCCATGGCGACCATCCGCGCGATCGCGGCCCGGTTGCGCACGTCCGGTTCGACGACGACCCGCCGGGCACCCGGAGCGGTGAACCCGAACCGGGCCAGCGCGGCGCCCAGGGCGGGCCACCCCACGGCCTCGCTGCCCTTGAAGAAGTGCATGCCCACGTCCCCCGGCTGCACGTCGTACGCCGCCGCCAGCGGGTCGTCCTCCGGATGGTAGAGCTGAACCAGCGCCACCGGCTCCCCCGCCACGCGCACGAGGTAGGCGTGATGGGTGGGCAGGGAGTCGACGAACTCGTACGTCTCGCGCAGCTCGTCCCGAGCAAGGCCCCCGAGCCCGAAGAAGCCGGCGTTCGGACGCGTCACCCACGCGTGCAGGACGTCGACGTCGGCGGCCGGGTCGAGCACGTGCACCGCGACCTCGCCACGGCGCCACACCTCGGCGCCCCGCTCCCCCGTGAGCACCCGCTCGCTCATGCGTCCCCCCAGGTCTCGCGGCGCAGACGCGCCCAGTCCGTCTCGATCGCGTCCGTGCCCGCCCGCGCCCACTGCGGGTGCTGGTCGGCGAAGTGCGCCGACCGCGGGTCGCCCGAGGCACCGAACGGCACCCCCCAGCGGCTGCGGCGTCGGTCGGACAGGTCCCACACCCAGCGCGCCACCGACCCGCGCCACGACGCCAGCGACACCCCCGGCACAGACCCCGTGCAGCACACGGTGTCGGCGGCGCCCCCGATCGGGACCCGCAGCTCGCGAGGGACCCGCGGCACCGCCGCCGCGTCGACACCGGTCGCGTCCCCCAGGGCGTGCAGGGGCACGACGGGGTGCCGCGCGCCCCAGGTGCCCTCCGCCGTCCCCCGGCGCACCACCTGCCGGCACCCGGAGAGCTCGGCGCGGGCGTCCGCCAGGGCGGCACGCGCCTCGGCCCGGGCGTCCAGCGGGGGCGTCAGGGCTTCGCCCGCCCCCAGCACCGCGTCGAGCACCTGGCCGACCCGCGCCGGCAGATCCAGCCACGGGTCCAGCACGGCCGTCATCCCGTGCGGGGCGGCGACCGGGGCCAGCGCGGGGTGCGCCGCCACCCGCCGCGTCAGGAGGTCCCGCCACACCGCGAACAGCGCCGCCTCGCGGGAGTCGGGGTCCATGCGCGCACCGCCGGCGGCCCAGGCCCGGACCCGGGCGGCCGCCGGGCCGACACGGGGCCCGCCGACGTCGTCCAGCCACCGCACGAGGTCCGCCGCGCCCTGGTCCGAGACGTCGCCGTGCACCCGGGTCTGCTCCTCGGGCCGCTCACCACCGTCCGGGGGCGTGGCCAGGAGCTCGCGGATCCGGCCCGCGCGGTGCGGTGCGTAGGTCAGCCCGAGGTCCGGGACCCGGTCGGCGACGTCGGGGCGCTCGTTGGCGTCGACGGCGAGGTCGTGGACCGCGACCGCCGGCGACGACGGCCGCCACGGCGGCAGGGTCGCGGACCGGCCGGCACCGGGGACGACGGCGTGGGGCAGCACCCGCTCGGCCCGCGGCCGGTCGGGCACCCGGCCGGCCGTCAGGCTGAGCACGGCCCCGTCGGAGTCGGCGGTCAGCACCCGGTTGACCGGCTCCACCCAGCCGGCGAACGCCGCGGCGACGTCCGCCGCGGAGCGGACCCGCTGCAGGGCCCGCCAGGACGCGACCCCGAGGTCGGCGTCGACCCGCACGGGCCAGCGCAGTGCGTGGGTGTCGGTGACCAGCGGACCCCGGGGCGTCTCGGTCCAGCCCACCTCGACGGCGTCGCCGCCGCGGACCGGCACCGTCTCGACCCCGGACTCGACCGGCCCGCAGGACCCGTCGAGCGACTCCGGCGTCTCGACGTACAGCTCGGCGGCGTGCGCCATCGCGTTGGTGATGCCCCACGCCACGGAGGCCGGGCCGGAGGCACCGCCCTCGGGCGCTCCGCCGGTGGACACCGCCTGACCGAAGTGCAGCACCCCGGGCACGCCGGGGAACGCCAGGCCGACGACGTCGTAGGCGTCGCAGGCGAGCCGGACCTGCTGGTAGACGCCCGGCAGCTCGAGGAGCCGGTGCGGGTCGCCGGCCAGCAGCGGGAGCCCGCTCGCCGTCCGTGTCCCGGCGAACGCCCAGGCGTTCGACCCCGACCCCGCGCCGTCGTCGGCCCCGGACAGGACGGCGGTCAGGGGATGATCGGCCCCGAGCGTCCGGACCACGTGCTCGCGCCACAGCAGGTGCGGCCAGGTGCCGAAGAGGACGTGGTTGGTCAGGAACACGCCGAGCGGCATCCAGTCCGGCCACGGCTCGTGCTCGGGCAGGTCACCGGGGGCCGCGGCCAGGGCGTCCATCTCGGGGACGTCGCGGCCGCCGTCGGACAGGCCGGCGTTGACGCCTGCGACGTATGCCGCGAGCCACACGCGCTCGGGCTCGGCGAGCGCCGCGTGGACCCGCCGCGCGGTGTCGGCCAGGCGGACGCGGACGGCGAAGCGGTCCCAGACCAGCCCGCTCGGCCCGAACCGGGCGGCGAGCCGACCCTCGGCCCGCCACCGGTCGGACTCGAGCTGCCAGCCGCGGTCGCGGGCGGTGACGTAGCCCTGCCCGCGGGCGAGGTCCGGCTCGGTGGCAGCCCGCACGTGCGGCACCCCCGAGTCGTCGCGGAAGACCTCGAACGTCATCGGCGCCCGACCGGGTTCGCCAGCGTGCCGGCGTAGATCAGCGAGCTCGACTGGTCGGCGAGGTCCACCATCTGCAGGGTGTTGCGCAGCTGCAGGCGGTTCAGGCACGAGTGCGCGAACCCGGCGGCACGCAGATCCACGCCGGAGTCCAGGTCCGGGTGCTCGGCCTCGTGCCGGTCGAGGCACTCGCCGACCAGCGCCCAGAACCGGTCCTCGCCCAGCACCCCGTCGACGGCGAGGATCCCGGCCAGGTGGCGCAGCACGCCGTCGAACACGTCGGTGAAGATCGCCAGCGCCTTCTCGGCGTCGTCCACCGGGGCGGCGATCCGGGCCACCTGCTCCGGCAGTGCCCGGTCCGACAGCACGGCGACCTCCTCGCCGATGTCCTTCATGAACGCCCGCCGGACGACGCCGTCGCGCAGCACGAGCACGAGGTTCTCCCCGTGCGGCATGAACGCCAGGTCGTGGGCGCGCAGGCAGTGCACCAGGGGGTAGAGGTAGGCGTCGAGGTAGGCCCGCACCCAGTCGGCGGGGTCGGTGCCGGAGGCCCGCACGAGCTCGGTGACCAGCGCCCGGCCGCCCGCGTCGCGGTGCAGCAGGGACGCCATGGTGGCCAGCCGCTCGCCGGGCGCGGTGCGCGGCAGCGGGGACTCGCGCCACAGCGCCGCGAGCATCTTGCGGTGGGCGTTGGGGCGCGGGGTGCGGTGGTAGACGTCGCCGGTGTAGCCGGCCGCGGCGAGCTCGCGCAGCACGCCGAAGCCGGCGCTCCCCAGGGTCGCGTCGCCGTCGACGAGGTCCGCGACCCAGTCGTTGATGGCGGGCGTGGCCCGCATGTACGCCGGGGACAGTCCCCGCAGGAACCCCATGTTCTGGATGGCCAGCGCCACCTTCACGTAGTGCCGCTCCGGCCGGGTCCGGTTGAACATCGTGCGGATCGACTGCTGCGGGGTGTACTCGTCCGCGCCGGGCCCGAGGGGCACGAGGTCGCCGCGGGCGACGTCGGCGGCGAACGTGATCGGCAGCCGGTGCTCGGCCTGCCACGGGTGCAGCGGCAGGTACAGGTAGCCGGCCGGGTCCAGCCCGCGCGCGGCGAGCCGGTCCGCGAACGCCGCCCGTTCGGCGCCGGACAGCTCGGCGTCGTACAGCCCGGACTCCGTCTGGTCGTCCGCGAGCGCCAGGTGGGTGTGCTCGCGCCGGGCGGCGACCCACTGCAGCCGCAGCCGGCCGCCGCGTTCGGGGGCGAACGCCTCGTAGTCCGGCAGGGAGAAGCCGATACGGCCGTTGTTCGCGACGAAGCCCGGGTGCCCCTCGGACATCGCGGCCTCGACGGCCTGGAAAGTCTCGGCGGTCCGACGGCGGTCCTCGGCCCGGTCAGCGGGGTCCTGGTCAGCAGGGTCCCGGTCCGGGTCGGCCCCTCCGGGTCCACCGGGTGCCGGCGCGGTGAGTCCCGCGACCAGCCCCGCGGCGTCGGGGGTGCGGCCGGACAGCTCACGGTCCCGCTTGGCCATGGCCGCCGCCAGGGTGCTGGAGAGCTCCTCGAGATAGGTGGCGAGCAGCTCGTCGGGGATCTGCAACGACGGCTGCAGCTCGGCGACCAGCTCCAGGACGTCGACCGGCAGCGCGGTGCCGCCCTGCTCGCGGTCCCCGCGCGCGGTGCGGACGATCGAGGCGGGGTCGATCACCCAGTGCTCGAGGACGAAGGTGCGGGCGTCGAAGGTGTAGGTGACGCCGTCGAGGTCGAGGCGGTAGCGCGTCGCACCGCCTGCTCCGGAGGTGCCGTCGGCGGTCCCGTCGGCGACCGGCGCGAAGAGCCGTTCGTGGGTGAGCTCGGCGAGCGCCTTGGCGGCCAGGTGGCGGTGGGCGTGGTCGGCGAGGTCGGCGCGCAGGTGGGGTGCCGGGTCCACCCCGGCACCGAGCGGGGACGCGGCGAAGTCGGCGCGGGTGCACACGCTCAGCGCAGCGGTCTTGGTGTGCCCGCCGTCGGTGACCTCGACCTCGCCCAGCACCCGGAACCCGGCCGCGGCGTTCTTCGCCGCGATCGGTGCGTTGCGCACGTCGGGCTCGACGACGACCCGCGCTCCCCCGCGCCCGCCGTCCGCGGCGTCGGCGAGGCAGAAGCGCACGACGGCGGACATGACCGCGTCGGTCAGTCCCCGGCGGCGCGCGGCCGGGTCCGCGGGCGCCGGCGCGACGAGCAGGTGCATGCCGACGTCCCCGGGAGCGGCGTCGTGGACCGCGGTGAGCAGCACGCGGGCCGGGTCGTAGGTCTCGACGTAGGCGACCGGTTCGTCGTCGAGGCGGACGAGCCAGCCGTCCTGGGCGTCGTCGGCCGCGACCGCGCCCAGGTAGTCGCGGACGTCGTCGACACCGAGGTCGGTCATGTGCCACGCGCCCGAGGCCGGGTGGGCCAGCCAGCCCTGGACGACCGGCGCGTCGTGGTCGGGGTCCACCGGGGAGAACGTGAGCTCGCCCCGGCGCGTGCCGACCGCGAACACGCTGTCCACGGCGGCGCGGGCGGTGGTCGCGGCGGTCACCGGGCGCCCTCCGGTGCGGTGCGCGCGGTCCCGGCCGGGGCACCGCCGTCGGACGCGGGCGCCCCGCCCGGCAGACCGAACTGCTGGAACGCGATCCGTCGCTCGATCGGGTACGGCTCGCGGCCGGTGATCTTCGCGAGCACCACGGAGTTGCGCCAGGGACCGAACCCGAGGTCCGGCGCGGTGATGCCGTGCGAGTGCTCCTCGCCGTTGAGCGTGTGGATCCGGGCGTCGGAGCTCACGGTGTAGTCCTGGGTCGCGGCGAACCGGCCCTGGTCGTCCAGGAGCAGGCGGTCGCGCACCGGGTCGAGCAGCGCGGGCACTCCCGCCGCGTACCCCGTCGCCGCGACGACGGCGCGGGTGCGGTGCTCCGCCGTCGTCCCGAGCTGTCCGTGCCGCAGGGTCAGCACGTACTCCGTCCCGCCGTCGTCGGCCCGCTCCGCGCGGGCGGCGACCACCTCGGTGTCGGTGAGCAGGGTCGTGGGGACCTCGCGGCCCAGGGCCGTGCGCCGGTACAGCGTGTCGTAGATGTCGTCGACCAGGTCGCCGCTGATCCCCTTGTACAGGCTGCGCTGCTCGCGCCCCACCAGGTCGCGCAGCTCGGTCGGCAACCCGTGGAAGTGCGCGGTGTACTCCGGGGACGTCATCTCGAGGGTCAGCTTGGTGTACTCCATCGGGAAGAACCGCGGCGATCGGGTCACCCAGTCCAGCCGGTAGGCGCCGGCGTCCTCGAGCAGGTCGCGGTAGACCTCGGCCGCGGACTGGCCCGAGCCCACGACCGTCACCGCGCCGGAGGCCCGCAGGGCGCCGCGGTGGGTGAGGTAGTCGGCGGTGTGGACCACCGGTCCGGCGCCCGAGGTCCCGGCGGCCTCCTCGGCCAGGTCGGCGAGCGGGGACGGCAGGCGCGGCGACGTGCCGACGCCGAGCACCACGTGGCGGGTCCGGTACTGCTCGCGGTTGACTCCGTCGTCGTCGGCGACCTCCGCGGTGACGAGGTAGGTGTCGCTCGCGGCGTCGTGCTCGACCGCGACGACGCGCCGCCCCCAGCGCAGGGTGTCCAGCCGGGCCGCGACCCAGCGGCAGTACTCGTCGTACTCGGCCCGCAGCGGGTAGAACGACTCGCGGATGTAGAAGGGGTAGAGCCGCCCGGTCTCCTTGAGGAACGCCAGGAACGAGTACGGCGAGGTCGGGTCGGCCATGGTGACCAGGTCGGCCAGGAACGGCACCTGGATCGTGGCGCCCTCGAGCATCATGCCCGCGTGCCAGGAGAAGCCGGGACGCTGGTCCAGGAAGACGGCGTCCACGTCCTCCAGGGGGTCGGCGAGCGCCGCGAGGCCGAGGTTGAAGGGGCCGATGCCGATGCCGACGACGTCGTAGGTGCTCATCGGGGCTCCCCCTCGGAGGTGCGCTGCAGGTGCGGGTGGACGTCCCGGCAGGGCGGTGCGGTGAGGTCCGCCAGCTCCCGGCCGGCGAGGATCCCGTGGGCGGCGTCGCGGACCAGGGTCAGCACCCGGCGCACGTCGTCGAGGGTGACCTCGGGGTTGAGCAGGGTGAGCTTGAGGCAGGGCCGGCCGTCGACGACGGTCTTGGCGACCCCGGCCCGGCCGGAGTCGAACAGCACCCGGCGCACGGCGGGGACCAGGGCGTCCGCCTCGGCGTCGGTGACGCCGTCGGGCTGGTAGCGGAAGATCACCGTCGACAGGTCGGTGCCGCAGACCAGCTGCAGCTCCGGGTCGTCGGACAGGTCGGCGTGCACGGCGGCGGCCAGGTCGCACACGGCGTCGAGCATCGCGCCGATGCCGTCCGGGCCGATCGCGCGCAGCGTCGTCCACAGCTTGAGGGCGTCGAAGCGGCGGGTGGTCTGCAGCGAGCGGTCGACCTGGTTGATCTCGGCGGAGTCCTCGACCGGGTTGAGGTAGTCCGCGTGCCAGGCCGTACGGGCCAGGTCCGCCGGGTCGCGGACCAGGACCGCGCTGGCCGAGACCGGCTGGAAGAAGGTCTTGTGGAAGTCGACGGTCACGCTGCGCGCCCGCTCGATGCCCGCGAGCAGGTGCCGACGGGTCGGGGACACGAGCAGACCGCCGCCGTAGGCCGCGTCGACGTGCAGCCACACGTCGGCCTCGTCGCACCGCTCCGTGATCCGGGCCAGGGGGTCGATCGTGCCCCGGTCGGTGGTGCCGGCCGTGGCGACGACCGCCATCGCGACGCCGCCGGTCCGGGCGGTGGCCGCGAGCGCCGCGGTGAGGGCGGCGGGGTCCATCCGGCCGTCGGCGTCGGTGCCGACCGGGACCACGGCGTCGTCGGCCAGGCCGAGGATCATCGCGGACTTCGCCACGGAGAAGTGGCTGGCGGCGGTGGCCAGGATCCGCAACCGGCCCTGACGCTCGGCGCGGGCGGCTCCGGTCAGGCGGGCACCGTCGGGGCCGGTCAGGGCACGCTCGCGGGCGGCCAGCAGGGCGTGCAGGTTGGACTGCGTGCCGCCCGAGGTGAAGACGCCGTCGCCGGCGGCGAACCCGATCCGGGCGGTGGTCCAGCCGACCAGCCGCCGCTCCATGAGGGTGGCGACGGTGGACTGGTCGTAGGTGTCCACCGAGGTGTTGATCGCCGCGAGCATGGCCTCGGCGCCGACGGCGGGGATCGCCACGGGGCAGTTGAGGTGCGCGGCGTAGCCGGGGTCGTGGAACCAGACCGTGTGGCTGGCGTAAAGGTCGGCGGTCTCGTGCAGGGCGTCGTCGGTGCCGATACCGGGGCCGTCGAGGTCGACGCCGTCGACGAGCTCGGTCAGCTCACGGCGGCTCGCACCGCTCCAGGGCTGGGTGACCGCGGCGAACCGGGAGGCGACGTCGTCGACGACGCGGCGGACCGTGCGGGCGTAGGCGCCCGCGGTGGCGCCGCGCAGCAGGGTGTCGACGCGCGTCGACCGCGTGTCGGGCGGAGTGGTGGACACGTCCGGGCGCTCCTCGAGGGGTCGGTAGGCAGGGCAGGCTCGCCTAACTTAGACAGGCCTAAGTTCCCTGTCCACCTCCCCGCCACGATTCGAGACCCGGGATCGCGGTGACGCACGCGACGTCCCGCGAGGTAGGCAACACCCAGGCCAGGTAGGCAATCACCTGGCCAGGTAGGCAGAACCGCGACGAGGTAGGCAACGTCTCCGCGAGGTAGCACGGGTCGCGTGCTACCTCGCGGAGAAGTTGCCTACCTCGCGGGACCGTGGCCTACCGCGCGGGGACCGTGGGGGTGGGCAGGTAGACCTCTCCCCCGGCGGCGCGGAACTCCGCCGCCTTCTCGGCCATCCCCGCCTCGACCTGCTGCTGCGAGGCGGCCACGACCCGCTCCTGGGCCGCGGCGTCGCCGAACTCGTCGCGGATGTCCTGCGAGATCCGCATCGAGCAGAACTTCGGCCCGCACATCGAGCAGAAGTGCGCCGTCTTGGCCGCCTCGGCCGGCAGCGTCTCGTCGTGGTAGGACTCGGCCAGCTCCGGGTCGAGGGACAGGTTGAACTGGTCGCGCCACCGGAACTCGAAGCGGGCCTTGCTCAGCGCGTCGTCGCGCGCCGTCGCCCCCGGGTGCCCCTTGGCGACGTCGGCCGCGTGCGCGGCGATCTTGTAGGTGACGACGCCGGTGCGCACGTCGTCCCGGTTCGGCAGCCCGAGGTGCTCCTTGGGCGTGACGTAGCAGAGCATCGCGGTGCCGTACCGGGCGATCTCCGTCGCCCCGATCGCCGAGGTGATGTGGTCGTAGCCCGGGGCGATGTCGGTGACCAGCGGCCCCAGCGTGTAGAACGGGGCGCCGTCGCACAGCTCCTGCTGGCGTTCGACGTTCTCGCGCACCAGGTGCAGCGGGATGTGCCCGGGCCCCTCGACCATGACCTGCACGTCGTGCTCCCAGGCCCGCTTCGTCAGCTCGGCGAGGGTGTCCAGCTCGGCGAACTGGGCGGCGTCGTTGGCGTCCGCGATCGACCCGGGCCGCAGCCCGTCACCGAGGGAGAACGCGACGTCGTAGGCCGCGAAGATCTCGCACAGCTCGTCGAACCGCGTGTACAGGAAGTTCTCCTGGTGGTGCGCCAGGCACCAGCCGGCCATGATCGACCCGCCGCGCGAGACGATGCCGGTCACCCGGTTCGCCGTGAGCGGGACGTAGCGCAGCAGCACCCCGGCGTGGACGGTCATGTAGTCCACGCCCTGCTCGCACTGCTCGATGATCGTGTCCCGGTAGACCTCCCAGCTCATCCGGGAGGCGTCGCCGTCGACCTTCTCCAGGGCCTGGTAGATCGGCACGGTGCCGATGGGCACCGGGGCGTTGCGCAGCAGCCACTCGCGGGTGGTGTGGATGTCGTCGCCGGTGGACAGGTCCATGACCGTGTCCGCGCCCCACCTGGTGGCCCACTGCAGCTTCTCCACCTCCTCGGCGATCGAGGAGTGCACGGCGGAGTTGCCGATGTTGGCGTTGACCTTCACGGTGAACGCCCTGCCGATGATCATCGGCTCCGACTCGGGGTGGTTGACGTTGTTCGGGATGATCGCCCGGCCGGCCGCGACCTCGGACCGCACGAGCTCGACGTCGACCCCCTCACGGACCGCGACGAAGCGCATCTCCGGGGTGATCTCGCCCCGGCGGGCGTAGGCCATCTGGGTGACGGGCTTCCCGGTGGCGCTGCGGCGAGGACGACGGCGCGCCCCCTGCCACTCGGCGGAGGCCGCTCCCCGGCGGGCGGCCCCGCGGCCGTCGTCGGCCAGGGTGCGGTCCCGGCCGTCGTACTCCTCGGTGTCGCCGCGCTCGGCGATCCAGGCCTCCCGCAGCGCGGGGATGCCGCGGGTCGGGTCCCCGCCGGGGCCCTCGGTGCGGTAGACCCGCACCGGGGCGTTGGCCGACCCGTCGGGCGAGTCGGCCAGGGTGATCTCGGTGACCGGGACCGTGATCCCGGACTGGGCGTCCCGCTCGACGGCGAGCGCGCGCGACGGTGCGTCGTTCTGCATGGTTGCTCCTACTTCCTACGCCGGCATAACCCGGTCAGGTTCGACGGTCCGGGCGGCGACAGCCCGATCTCAGCCCTTGCCAGGGCTCCCGTGGGATCACCCGCAACGTAGCACGCCGGCCGCGCACGCCGCTGTGGGCATGAAATCTGCAGGTTCTCCTGGTCGGAGACCTGCAGATTTCATGCCCACAGCGCGAACAGGGGCAGGTCAGACGCCGAGACCGCCGACCTGCAGCGGGTTCACACCCTCGGCCGCCATGACGTACCAGGACGTCGCGCCGGTGTGCTGGATCTGGAAGTAGCCGAACCCGAACCCGGTGTCGATGAGGCTGGAGGCCGCGACGACGCCGGACCGGTCCGGCAGCGGCGTGCCGCCGACGGTCTGGCCCGCACCGACGAGGTCCTGCGTCCGCCGGATCTGGGCGAGCAGGCCGGCCGCCCGGCGCCCGTCGCGCGAGCCGCGACCGCGGTCCGCCAGGGCGCAGGCGAGCTGGCCGGTCCCCTCGAGCCAGACGCCGTCCGGGTGCACGGGCAGCCCGTTGTAGGACGCCGTGGACTCCAGGCTCGCGCTGGAGAAGGTCACCCCGGAGATCGTCACGTCGCCGGGCAGCTGCGAGTTCCCCTCGCCGGCGACGTCGGTCGTCGCCAGGTCGGAGGCCGCCCAGTCGACCGAGCGCCCGTACCGCTCGGCCTGCAGCGCCAGCCAGCCCCACGTCGCGGGGTCGAGGGGCAGCGGGTCACGGTTGATCTCCACGCCGTCGTTCGTGCCGGTGTAGAAGAAGCCGCCCTCGCGGTCCCACACGAGGTCGACGAACGCGCGGGCGTGCTCCTGCGCACGGCGCCAGCGGTCGCCGCCGGCGAGGGCCTCGAGCTGGCGGAAGAAGGCGACGCAGTCGATGTTGTGCTCGGTCGACCCGTTGGGGATCGGGTTGTTGCCGCCGTCGACGCCGAAGGAGAAGCCGCCGAGCGGGCGCTCGGACCACGTGTTGTCCAGGATCCACTCCCCGATGCGGACCGCGCCGTCGAGGTACCGCGGGTCCCCCGTGGCGCTGAAGGTGTGCAGCAGGGCGATGCCCGGCCAGGCCATGTCGCCCACGGCCGTGCCGAGGAAACCGAACTGCCAGCCGATGTTGGCGGTGCCGTCGGGCAGCTCGAGGCCGTACGGCTGGGGCGATCCGTCGTAGAACGTGTACGGACCGGTGTTGTACCCCTGGCGCAGGCGGCCGTCGTCGTAGGCGGGGTCGTGCTGCTGGGCGAACAGGAGCCCGTCGGCCAGGGTGGCCGCACGGGCCACGTGGCCGCCCGCCAGGGAGGCGCAGATCGTCAGCGCGACGTCGTAGACGAACGCGGTCGAGAACAGCCCGAGCTGGTCGGCGTAGGACTGGGCCATGCGCGGCCCGGTGTTGACCTCGGGGTAGGCGTCGGTCATCGCCCCGAGGAACGTGTGCGCCCGCTCGACCGAGCCGACGGCGGAGGTCGCGGTCCGCGGGGTCGTGGCGAGCGCGGTCCGGCTCGCCCAGGCCTCGGCACCGGAGGCCAGCGTGAGCGCTCCGGCGGCACCGGCGATGAGCACGCCGCGGCGCGAGACGGCGGCGATCCGGTCGTCCGCGGCGCGGGCGAGCAGCCCGTCGGCGGGGGCGGGGGCGGTGCGGGGTCGTGGCATGAGCATCTCCTTCGATGATCGGGCCCCCGGCGTTGGGAGCGCTACCAGACGTAGATTACTCGTGTCACCAACCGGTGTGAAGGGCTGTGACCACGACGTGACCTGAGGACCGAGGGCCGGTCAGGAGAGGCGGACGAGGACCTGCGTACGACCGAGGACCTTGGTGCCCTCGTGCGTCACGGTCAGGTCGATCCGGGCGGTCCCGGCGTCGGCGTCGACCGCACCGACGGTGGCCGTCACCTCGACGGCGGCCGCCCCGCGGGCGGGCACCGGGACGGGCTTGGTGAAGCGGGTGCCGTACCGCACGACCGCGCCCGGGCCCCCGACCCAGTCGGTCACGACGTCGACGACGGCACCCATCGTGCACATGCCGTGGGCGATCACCCCGGGCAGCCCGACCTCGGTGGCGAACCGCTCGTCCCAGTGGATGGGGTTGAAGTCACCGCTGGCGCCGGCGTAGCGGACCAGCGCGGCACGGTCGATCTCGACGGTGCGGGTGGCGACGACGTCCCCGACGGTCAGGTCGGCGAGCTGCGGACGGGCCATCAGGAGTCCTCCCCGCGGACGACGAGGCTCGAGGTGACGGTCGCGACGTGCTCGCCGAGGTCGCCGCCCTCGGCGTCGACGGCGAACAGCTCGCAGCGCGTGGTCACCATGGAGATGCCGGCACGCTGCGTCACCGAGTCGACGTGCAGCACCGTCGCCAGCTCGTCACCGGCCACGATCGGGCGGTGGTGGGTGAACGTCTCGTCGGCGTGCACGACCCGCGAGAAGTCGATCCCGGCGTCGGGGTCGGCCACGTACTGCTGCTCGGCACGCTGGGCGATCACGACGGCGAACGTCGGCGGCGCGACGAGGTCCGGATAGCCGAGACCCCGCGCTGCCACGAGATCGTGGTGCGCGGGGTGGGAGGCTCCGACGGCGACGGCGAACTCGCGGATCTTCTCGCGGCCGACCGAGTACGGCGCGGTGGCCGGGTACTCACGCCCGGCGAACGCGGGATCGACGGAGGTCGCCACGTCGGACAGTCTCGCTCGGGACCGGTTCAGCGGGTCTCGCGGTGCGCGGTGTGCTTGCCGCAACGCGGGCAGAACTTCGCCATCTCGAGGCGGTCCGGGTTGTTCCGGCGGTTCTTCTTCGTGATGTAGTTCCGCTCCTTGCAGTCCACGCAGGCCAGCGTGATCTTCGGGCGGACGTCAGCGCTCTTGGCAGCCATGGGGTCTTCACCTCTCGCGCCCCCGGAAGGCGCTACGTGCGTCACGGATGTGGTCCGACGCCGGCCGTCGGACCGCGTGCTATGTGTTGGTAGCGAGGGCGGGGCTCGAACCCGCGACCTCACGATTATGAGTCGTGCGCTCTGACCAGCTGAGCTACCCCGCCGCGCGTGACAACGCGGAACCGTCGGACCGACCGTTCGGACGACGATCCCGCGCTCGTCACACAGAGCCCCGAAAGGGAATCGAACCCTTGACCTTCTCCTTACCATGGAGATGCTCTACCGACTGAGCTATCGGGGCGCGGGGAAGACTCTACACGGATCCGTGGGCCCGGAGGAAATCCGGGCCGCGGTGCCGCACGGGAGCCTTCCCCGAGCGATGGCCGACCTCACCGAGGGTGAGACCGGGCCTCGCGGTGGCAGGTGAGGGATTCGAACCCCCGAAGTCGATGACGGCTGATTTACAGTCAGCTCCCTTTGGCCGCTCGGGCAACCTGCCGGGTGAGTTCGCGGACGAACTCGCGGAGACAACCATAGCCGCCGAAGGCCCCGGGTGGAAATCCGTCGGACGTGGCCCTGATCACCCTCCGGGCCGGGCCCTGCCGCGAGGTCTAGTCTCGGGTCGTGACCCCTCCTGCCGCCACGGACCGCTGGGGCCTGCCGCTCGGGCTCTCCGCGTTCCTCCTGTGGGGCGCGATGCCCCTCTTCTTCCCCCTGCTCGAGCCGGCCGGCGCCCTCGAGATCATCGCCCACCGCATCGTGTGGTCGCTGGTGTTCTGCGTGGTGCTGCTCGCGGCGACCCGGAGCCTGGGCTCGTTCCTGGCCGTCCTGCGCCGGCCGCGCACGATGGGGCTGCTGACCCTCGCGTCGGCCCTGATCATCGTCAACTGGACCACCTACGTCTACGCGGTCCTGACCGGGCACGTCCTGGACGCCGCGCTGGGCTACTTCATCAACCCGCTGCTGACCGTCGCCCTCGGCGTCGTCGTCCTGCGCGAACGCCTGCGCCCGGCGCAGTGGCTCGCGCTCGGTCTGGGGGGCGCCGCCGTCGTCGTGCTCTCGACCGGCGTGGGCGGCATCCCCTGGATCTCGCTGGTGCTGGCCGGGGCGTTCGGCCTGTACTCGCTGGTCAAGAACCGGGTCGGGCGCGGCGTCGGCGCCCTGCCGGGCCTGGCGGCCGAGACGGCGGTGGCCACGCCGCTCGCCCTCGGCTACCTCGGGTGGCTGGCCGCCACCGGCGTGGGCACCTTCTCCACCCAGGGCGTGGGGCACGCCCTGCTGCTCGTCTCGTGTGGCGTCGTGACCGGCCTGCCGCTGCTCCTCTTCTCCGCGGCGGCCCGACGTCTGCCCCTGTCGGTCGTGGGCATGCTGCAGTACCTGACGCCGTTCCTGCAGTTCCTGCTGGGCCTGCTGGTGTTCGGCGAGCACATGCCGCCGGTCCGCTGGGCCGGGTTCGTGCTGGTGTGGGTGGCGCTCGTGGTGCTCACCGTGGACGGGGTGCGCCGGTCCCGGGCGACGCGTCTGGCGGCCGCCGCACCGGCTACCGTGGACCTCGAACCCTGACCCACGCACGCAAGGAGCACCACCGTGGCCGACTCGTCCTTCGACATCGTCTCCAAGGTGGACCGCCAGGAGGTCGACAACGCCCTCAACCAGGCGGCCAAGGAGATCAACCAGCGCTACGACTTCCGGGGTGTCGGGGCCTCCATCGCCTGGAGCGGCGAGGCGATCGTCATCACGGCCAACAGCGCCGAGCGGGTCAACGCCGCCCTCGACGTCTTCCAGACCAAGCTCATCAAGCGCGGCGTCTCCCTCAAGGCCCTCGACACGGGCGAGGGCGAGCCGCAGGCCTCCGGCAAGGAGTACCGGCTCGTCGCCTCCCTCAAGGAGGGCCTGAGCAGCGAGAACGCCAAGAAGATCACCAAGCTGATCCGCGACGAGGGCCCCAAGGGCGTCAAGACGCAGATCACCGGCGACGAGGTGCGCGTGACCTCCAAGAAGCGGGACGACCTGCAGGACGTCATCGCGATGCTCAAGGGCGCCGACCTCGACGTCGCCCTGCAGTTCACGAACTACCGGTGAGCACGCGGGACCGCCTCCCCCGCCTGGTCGCGACCGACCTGGACGGCACGCTGCTGCGCTCGGACGGCACCGTGTCCGCCCGCACGCGGGCCGCGCTGCGCGCCGTCGAGGACGCCGGCGTCGAGGTGGTCTTCGTCACGGCCCGCCCGCCGCGCTGGCTGGACGTGCTGGCCGACTGCGTGGGCGGGCACGGCCGGGTGGTGTGCCTCGGCGGAGCCGCCGTGTGGGACCTGGCCTCGGGCTCCGCGCACGAGATCGGCGGGTTCGCCGACGACGCCCTGCGCGGGATCGTGGCCGACCTGCGCGACGCCGTGCCCGACGTCGCCCTCGGCCTCGAGCGGCACGACGGCCCCTCCTTCGACCCCTGGTTCCCGCGCGACGAGCCGGGGCTCGACCCGGCCGTCCGCGCGGTGCCGGTCGAGGAGACCCTGGCCGACGCCGGCACGGACCGCAGGCGGCCGTCCCCGGTGGGCAAGCTGCTCGCCGTCCGGCCGGGCACCCGACCCGCGACGCGGCCCGGGGACGTCCACGGCGGCACGAGCGACGACGCCGCGCAGGAGGAGTTCTTCGCCACGGTGCGGTCCGTCGTCGGACGGCGGGCGCACCTGGCCTACTCCGGGGCGGCCGGGCTCGCCGAGCTGCTGGCCCCCGGGGTGACCAAGGACGCGGCGCTGGCACGCTGGTGCACCCGCCTCGGGATCGACGCCGCGGAGGTCTGGGCGTTCGGCGACATGCCGAACGACCTGCCGATGCTGCGCTGGGCCGGACGCGGGCACGCGGTCGCCGACGCGCACCCGGACCTGCTGGCCGGTGCGGACGTCGTGGTCGGCGCCGGGGACGACGACGGCGTGGCCGCGGCCCTGGAGGCCGCCCTGCGCGGCCGCTGAGCTCAGTCGCCGGCGCGGCGCGTGCCGACGTCCTCGGTGCGCAGCCGGGCGACCTCCTCGCGCAGCGCGCGGACCTCGGTGACCAGGCTCTCGACGTCGCCGCGCCGCGCCCACAGGTCGTCGGTGGAGTCCCGGCGCTCGGCGCGGGGCTCCTCGGTGCCGGCCTCGACGTTCTGCACGAGCCACGAGGACAGCGTCGCGGTCACCACACCCAGCACGGCGATGCCGCCGAGCATCATGCCCACCGCCACGAACCGGCCGGTGATCGTGACCGGGTAGGTGTCGCCGTAGCCGACGGTCGCCATGGTCACCAGCGCCCACCAGAACCCGTCGCCGACGTTGACGATCGTGCTGCCCTCGGCGCCCCGCTCGGCCTCGGTCACGGCCAGCGACCCGGCCAGGACCAGCAGGGCCGATCCGGCGGCCGCGTAGAGCACCACGCGACCGCGCATCGCGCTGGCGCCGGCACGGTTGAGCCGCTTGATCGCGGACACCAGCAGCAGCAGCCGCAGCGGCCGGAGCACCGGCAGCACGACGATCGCGAGGTCGAGCAGGTTGTGCCGCACGAAGTACCAGCGCTGGCGGGAGAGCACGAGCCGGGCGACGTAGTCGACGGCGAACACGATCCAGGTGGTCGTCACGCCGAACCGGCACGCCCGACGGATCTCGGGCGGGACGTCGGGCCACACGATCGGGATCGCGTAGGCGATGAGGAACAGGCCCGCGACGACGAGCAGGGGCCACTCCATCCGCCGCTCCCACGCGGCGACGCGCGGGTCCTCGTCGAGGACGGGACGCAGGGAGCGGGGCGGAGGCGGCGTGTGGTCGGTCATCGCGGGCCAGCGTAGCGAAGCGGCCCGCGGGGTCCGGCCGGGGACCGGCCGGGGTCAGTAGCGCGTGATGCCGCCCGGGCCGAACCCGGTGCCGCCGGCCATCTTCTCCAGGCGCGCGATGCGGTCGTCCATCGGGGGGTGCGTCGCGAAGAGCTTGGCCATGCCGCCGCCGCGGAACGGGTTCGCGAGCATCAGGTGCGAGACGTTCTCCAGCGACTGCGTCTGCGGCAGCGGGGCGGCCTTGGTGCCCTGCTCCAGCTTGCGCAGCGCGGAGGCCAGCGCCAGCGGGTCGCCGGTGAGCTTGGCGCCGTCCTCGTCGGCGTCGTACTCGCGGGTGCGCGAGATCGCCATCTGGATGAGCATCGCGGCGAACGGGGCCAGGAGCGCCAGCGCCAGCGCCGCGAGCGGGTTGCCGCCCTCGCGCCGGTCTCCCCCGCCGAAGATCAGCAGGAACTGCGCCAGCGACGTGATGACGCCCGCCAGCGCGGAGGCGACCGACGAGGTGAGGATGTCCCGGTTGTAGACGTGCATCAGCTCGTGGCCGAGCACCCCGCGCAGCTCGCGCTCGTCGAGGATGCGCAGGATTCCCTCGGTGCAGCACACGGCCGCGTTCTTCGGGTTGCGGCCGGTGGCGAACGCGTTGGGCGCCTGGGTGGGCGAGATGTACAGCCGCGGCATCGGCTGCCGGGCCACCGTGGACAGCTCGCGCACGATCCGGTACATCTCCGGGGCCTCGAGCTCGGTGACCGGGTAGGCGTGCATCGCCTTGATCGCGATCTTGTCCGAGTTCCAGTAGCCGACGAACGTGCCGATGAGGCCGATCGCGGTGAACAGGAACAGC
Source organism: Isoptericola haloaureus (assembly GCF_036689775.1). Classification (NCBI taxonomy): domain Bacteria; kingdom Bacillati; phylum Actinomycetota; class Actinomycetes; order Micrococcales; family Promicromonosporaceae; genus Isoptericola; species Isoptericola haloaureus. The sequence continues at coordinate 530,466 of NZ_JBAGLP010000118.1, forward strand.
ATCCCCTGGCTGCCGCGGAAGAACACCGCCCAGAGCCCGAGCAGCACGGCCCACAGCACACCGAAGAGCAGGACGGTCTTCAGACCGTTGAAGTGGCGATGACCCACCGGACGACTCCTTCCAGACGACACCGGTGCAACGCCCGGGGGCCGACGGCGGTTCCCTGCGGTCGCTCGGCGCGTCCGGGAACGCGAAGATCCCGGACACGGTCGCGTTCACGGGCGCTGCGCGCCCTCCACTTCGGGTGTGACGACCGTCTCCGGGATCCCCGCGATCCCCGTGCTCCGTCGAGTCAGGCGCGGCCCTTGGCGATGTCGATCATCTCCTCGCGCGGGACGACCTTGATGCGCTCGCGGCCGGCGGCCTCGCCGAGGCCCAGCTCGTGGGTGTCGAGCAGCGTGAACTCGTCCCAGGTGATGACGTCGACGCCGCGCTCGGACAGGAAGTCCAGCACCTGCTGCGGCTCGCCGTGCGGGGCGGTGCGGCCGCCCTCCAGCGACCCCTGAGGGTCACCGTCCGCGGCGCCACCCGAGACACCGGTGACGTCCTCGACCAGGTGGCGGATCGTCTCCGAGGCGTCGGACTTGGTGTGGCCGATCAGGCCGACCGGGCCGCGCTTGATCCAACCGGTGGTGTAGACGCCGGGCAGGTGCTCCCCGTCGAGGTCGACGACGCGGCCCTCGCGGTTCGAGATGACGCCCTTGAGGTCGTCGAAGGGGATCTCCGGCAGCGGGGACCCGAAGTAGCCCACGGCCCGGTAGACGGCCTGGACGGGCCAGTCGTGGAACTCGCCGGTGCCCTGGACGGTGCCGTCACCCTGCAGGGCGGTGCGCTCGGTCCGCAGCCCGACCACCTTGCCGTCCTCGCCGAGCACCTCTGACGGGGAGTGCAGGAAGTGCAGGTGGATGCGCCGCGAGGCCTTCTGCTGCGACGGCTCGACCAGTGTCCAGTCCGTGAGGGTCTTGACGACCTGCTTGGTCTGGTTCGTCGCCTCGATCGCCTCCATCGACCCCTCGTCGAAGTCGAAGTCCTCGGGGTAGACGACGATGTCGACGTCGGGCACGTGGCCCAGCTCGCGCAGCTCCAGCGGGGAGAACTTCACCTGGGCCGGGCCGCGGCGGGCGAAGACGTGGACGTCCGTGACCGGCGAGGCCTCCAGGCCCGCCTGCACGTTCGCCGGGATCTCCGTCGACATCAGGTCCTTCGGGTGCTTGGCCAGGATCCGCGTGACGTCGAGAGCCACGTTGCCGGCGCCGAGGACCGCGACGTGCTGGGCCTCCAGGGGCCAGGTGCGCGGCACGTCGGGGTGCCCGTCGAACCAGGACACGAAGTCGGCGGCGCCGTAGGAGCCGTCGAGGTCGATGCCCGGGATCCCCAGCGCCGCGTCCTTGATGGCGCCGGTGGAGAAGACCACGGCGTCGTAGTACTGGCGCAGGTCCTCGAGCTTGAGGTCGACGCCGTAGTTGACGTTGGCGAGCAGCCGCACGTCACCCCGCGACAGGACCTTGTGCAGGGCGTTGATGATGCCCTTGATCCGCGGGTGGTCGGGGGCAACGCCGTAGCGGACGAGTCCGAACGGGGCAGGCAGACGCTCGAAGAGGTCGATGCTGACGTCGAGGTCGGTCTTGGACAGGATGTCCGCGGCGTAGATGCCCGCGGGGCCTGCGCCGACGATCGCGACGCGCAGAGGTCGGGTGCTGCTCACTGCGAGGTACGCCTTCCGGATCGGGGCTGCGTGGACTTCGATTCTAGGAGGTTTCCCCTCGGTCGAGGTGAGGTCTACCTCACGCCCAGGGTCTCAACGAGTCTCCAGGATGCCACACACGTCTCGGGAACTGAACAGAGCGTCTCACATCCTGGCATCTGGGACCGCGCCCCTGGTCACGAGGGTCGGACGGCCTGTTCTCCGGGCGCAGCGGCTGGCTAGCATCCGCCCCATGGCGACGACGCTGCTGGACCGCACCCGCTCCGAGCTCACGCCGGTGCGCCGCGCCGTCGGCGTCGCCCTGGGGCCCGCCGTCGGCTGGGCGGTGTGGGTCAGCGGGCCGGGATGGGCGGCCCCGGCCCTCGCGGTCGCGGCGGTCGCCGGAGTGGCCCTCGGCGCCGTCGACCGCCGCACCCACCGGCTGCCCGACGCCGTCACCTACCCGACCACCGCCGTCGTCGGTGCGCTGCTCGCCCTGGCCGCGCTCGTCGACGGCGACGCCGCACCGCTGCTGCGTGCGGCGGCCGGGGCGATCGTGCTGGGCGGCACCTACCTGCTGCTGCACCTGGTCAACCGCTCGGGCCTCGGGCTCGGGGACGTCAAGCTCGCCGTGCTGCTCGGGCTGGTGACCTGCTGGTTCGGGTGGTCCCCGCTGTGGGCGACGGCGGTCCTGCCCTTCCTGCTCGGCGGCACGGTCGCGATCGTCCTGCTCGTGGCGCGACGCGCGACACGCTCCACCGCGATCGCGTTCGGCCCGTTCATGCTGGCCGGGGCCGCCGTCGCGCTCACCGCGCAACGCCTGCTGGCGGGCTGAACCTCAGACGGTCCGGTCGGCCAGCGCGGTGGCCAGGTCCGTCAGCGCCTCCTTGACGGGACCGTCGGGCAGGACCGCCAGCTCGGCGGCGGCCTCCCGCGCCCAGCGCACGGCGAGCGTGCGGGTCTCGGCGAGCACGTCGTGCTCCCGCAGGTCGGCCACCACGGCCGCCAGCGCGGCGTCGTCGGACAGGTCGCCGTCGAGCCGACCCAGCAGCTCCGCGTCCGCCGGCGTCCCCTCCCCCTGCGTGACCCGCTGGCGCAGCAGCAGGACCGGCATCGTGGGGACGTGCTCGCGCAGGTCCGTCCCCGGCGTCTTGCCGGACACGGCGCCGGAGGAGGCGATGTCGAGCACGTCGTCGGCGAGCTGGAAGGCCATGCCGACCTTCTCGCCGTAGGCCGCGACCGCCTCGACGATCTCGTCCGGGCAGCCGCCGAACATCGCGCCCAGACGAGCCGACGTGGCCAGCAGCGAGGCCGTCTTGTCGCTGAGCACCTGCAGGTAGTGCTCGACCGGGTCGTCGTCCGGCCCCGGGCCGGTGGTCTCGTGGAGCTGACCGAGGCACATCCGCTCGAACGTGCGTGACTGCAGCACGACCGCTTCCGGGCCGAGGCCGGCCACCAGGGCCGAGGCACGGGCGAACAGCAGGTCCCCCACGAGGATGGCCACGGTGTTGCCCCACACGGTGTGGGCGGCCGGTGCGCCGCGGCGCACCGGCGCCGAGTCCATGACGTCGTCGTGGTACAGCGAGGCGACCTGGGTCAGCTCGACCACCACGGCGGCGTCGACGATCTGCGGCTGCGTCCCGTCGCCGAGCTCCCCGGCGAGGAGCGTCAGCAACGGGCGGAACCGCTTGCCGCCCGCCGCCACGAGGTGGCGGCCGGCGTCGTCGGCCAGCGCGTCGGTCGAGGCGACCGCCTCGTCGAGCACCGCGTCGACCTGCGTCAGCCGCTGCGCGATCCGGTCGGCCAGCGCGGGGTCCGAGAGCGGGACACCGGTCGGCAGGGTCGTGGCAGCGCCGGACGGCGCATCAGAAGCACGGGTCACGGTCCGAACCTATCTTCCCGACGCGCCGGGAGCCGAACGGAGATCACGGACGGAACGCGGCCGCCTGCGTCATCCAGTCCAGCACCGGCCCCGGGACGAGCCCGAGCAGCACCACCCCGACGGCGCAGACGGTGACCGCCACCGCGGTCGGACCCTGCGAGGAGATGACGACCACCGCGGCCCGCTCGGTCGCCGCACGCGCCGCCGTCAGGGTGCCCGCTCGCTCGGGGGTGTCCTCGGCCCCGGTCCCCGCGTCCGACGTCCCGGCCCCGGAGCCCGCCGTGGCTCCGCCGGCGCCGGACGCGCCGTCGTCGGCCGTGTCCTCCACCGGCGGGGTGAGCACCATCAGCACGATGAGACGGACATAGAAGAACACGGCCACGATCGAGGCGAGGACGCCGATGACCGCCAGCGGCCAGGCCCCGGCCTCCACCGCCGCCGAGAACGCGCTGAACTTCGCCAGGAAGCCGGCCGTCAGCGGGATGCCCGCCATGGACAGCAGGAACAGCGAGAAGGCCGTCGCCAGCAGCGGGGAACGCCGCGCGAGCCCGGCCCACTGGGACAGGTGCGTCGCCTCGCCGAGCACCACGCCGTCGGCGTCCTGCTCGCGCACGAGGGTCACCACGGCGAAGGCGCCCAGCGTGGCCAGCCCGTAGGCCAGCACGTAGAACAGGACCGCCCGCGCCCCGACCTCGTCGAAGCCCACCATCGCCACCAGCAGGAACCCGGCGTGCGCGATCGAGGAGTAGGCCAGCATCCGCTTGACGTCGGTCTGCACCGCACCGGCGGCGGTCCCGACGAGCATCGTGAGGATCGCCGCGACCCACAGCCCGGTCTCCAGGTCCTGCCGCAGCGGCTCGTCGAGGCCGGCGGCGAGGGTGAAGAGCACCCGCACCATCGCCCCGATGGCGGCCGCCTTGACGCAGGCCGCCATGAACGCGGTGATCGGCGTGGGGGCGCCCTGGTAGACGTCGGGCGTCCAGGTGTGGAACGGGGCCGCACCGATCTTGAACAGCAGGCCCACGGACACGAGCAGCACGCCGGCGATGACCAGGCCCGGCATCATCGACAGCACCTGGCTGTCGGGGTGGGCCAGCACGTAGACGGCGGTCTCCAGGCTCACGGACCCGGCGAAGCCGTACACGAGCGCGATGCCGAACAGCATCAGCGCGCTGGCGAACGCCCCGAGCAGGAAGTACTTGAACGCGGCCTCCTGGCTGAGCAGCCGCCGACGGCGGGCCGTCGCGCAGAGCACGTACAGCGGCAGGGACAGCACCTCGAGCGCGATGAACAGCACGATGAGGTTGTCCGTGGCCGGGAACAGCAGCATCCCGCCCGTGGCGAAGAGCATCAGCGGGTAGATCTCGGTCTGCTGCAGCCCGGCCTCCCGGGCGGCGTCCTCGTAGGCGGTGCCCGGCACGGCGGCGGCGGTGGGGGCGAACGCGTCCTGGCCGGTGCTGGTGCGGTCGGCCACGACGAGCACCCCGAGGATCGCGAGCACGGCCACCACGGCCTGGATGCCCAGCGTGAACGGCGTGAGGACCACGGTGCCGTCCACGACGAAGGCGAACCCGTCGGTGCTCACCCGGTCCCACAGCAGCGCCACCGCGACCAGGGTGCCCGCCAGGGCACCGAGGGTCAGCACGAGCTGGGTCAGACGGCGGGCGCGGGCCGGGACGAAGGCCTCGACCAGCACCCCCACCACGCCGGCGGCCAGCACGACGAGGATCGGGGACAGGACCGCCCAGTCGATCTCCGGTGCGACGAACTCGTTCACTGCTCGCTCCCCTCTGCCGCGCCGAGCACGGGTTCCGGATCGGTGGCGCCGACGAGCTCGACGGAGACCGACGCGGGTTCACGGACGTAGTCGAGCGCCGGTCCGGGCACCAGGCCCAGCACGACCAGCGCGGCCACCAGCACGCCGGCGACCGTCTTCTCCCGGCCGCCCAGGTCCTTCGCCCCGGTGATCTCCGCCCCGACGGGGCCGGTGAACATGCGCTGGTAGGTCAGCAGCACGTAGGTCGCGGCCAGGACGACGGCGGGCACGGCCACCAGCACCGCGGCGGGCCATCGGCCGTAGGCCCCGAGGAACACCATGATCTCCGAGACGAAGGTCGCCAGACCCGGCAGCGCGAGGGCCGACAGACCCGCGACGAGGAACGTGCCGCCGAGCACCGGGGCGACGGTGCGCATGCCGCCGTAGTCGGAGACCAGCTGGCTGTGCCGCGGGTGGCGGGCGATGGCGAAGCCCGCCAGGAGGAACAGCGCACCGGTGGAGATGCCGTGGTTCAGCATCATGAAGCTCGAGCCCGAGACGCCCACGGAGGTGAAGGTGAAGATGCCCAGGATGATGAACCCGAAGTGGGACACCGAGGTGTAGCCGATCAGGCGCAGCACGTCGGACTGGCCGATCGCCAGGATCGCGCCGTACAGGATCGAGATCACCGCGAGCACGACGACGAACGGCGCCGCCCAGCGGCTCGCCTCCGGGAACAGCGGCAGGCACAGCGTGAGCATCCCGAAGGTGCCCACCTTGTCCAGCACGCAGATGAGCAGCGTCGAGGTCCCCGGGGTGGCGTTCTGCGTGACGTCCGGCAACCAGGTGTGCACCGGGAACATCGGCGCCTTGATGGCGAACGCCAGGAAGAACGCGGCGAACATCAACCGCTCGGTCGTGGGGTCGAGCGCCAGCCCGGTGAGGTTGTCGGTGAGGAAGGCGTCCTCGGGACGCAGCCCCGTGGCGGCGTCCACCGGCACCTGCAGGTAGAGCGCGACGACGGCGGCCAGCATGATCAGTCCCCCGCCGAGGGAGAACATGAGGAACTTCACCGCCGCGTACCGGCGCTGGGCACCCTGGCCGAACCCTCCGATGAGGAAGTAGGCGGGGATCAGCATGGCCTCGAAGACCACGTAGAACAGGAACACGTCCCGCGCGGTGAAGACCAGCACCATGAAGCTGAGCAGCACCAGCACCGTGGCCAGGTAGCGCCGCAGCCGCACGGCGTCACCGCCCTGCTCGTGCCAGGCCGCGAGGATCACCAGCGGCACCAGGCCCACGGACAGCGCGACGAGCAGCAGCGCCACCCCGTCGACCCCGACGGCGTAGCTCGCGCCGAGCGCCGGGATCCACGCGTAGGTCTCGGTGAGCTGGTGGGTGCCCGCCGCGCCCGTGTCGAAGGCGAGGAACGCCCCCACCACCAGGGCGGCCTCCACGAGGGCACCGACCAGGGCGACCGTCCGCGCGGCACCCGCGCTGAACGCGCCGCCGCCCGTGGCCGCACCGGCGGCCGGCCGTCCCCGGCCGACGCCGGTCAGTGCGGTGGCCAGCGCGGCCACCAGCGGCCAGGCGACGAGCGCCGTCAGCCAGGGAAATGTCGACATCGTCATCCCTTCCACGCCTCAGCCCGCCGTCGCCACGAGCCAGATCACCAGCACGATCACTCCGAGCCCGCCCAGGGTGATCGCGGCGTACTGCCGCGCGTACCCGGACTGCCAGCCCCGCAGCCAGCTGCCGAGCCGGCCGACCCCTCCGGCCAGCCCCAGCCAGCCCGCGTCGACCGCGGTCCGGTCGGCGAAGACCATCGACCGGGTCAGGTACTGCCCCGGACGCATCACGAGCGTCTCGTTGACGTCGTCCTGGTGCAGGTCCACCCGGGCGGCCCGGACGAGCGCCGGCGCCGGTGGTGGGGTCGTCGGGACCTTCGCCACCGCGTACTGGCGGAACGCGATGGCCGCGCCGACCACGACCAGCAGGAGGGTCAGCGACACGATCAGCCAGATCGGCAGCACCGGCTCCTCGTGCTCGGCGTGCCCGGTGACGGGCTCCAGCCAGTGCACGAACCGGTCCCCGGCGTTGAGCGCGAAGCCCAGCCCGACCGAGCCGACGGCGAGGATGATCATCGGCCAGATCATCAGGGCCGGCGACTCGTGCGGGTGGCGGGCCTCGGCACCCTCCCCGATGAGCCAGCGCCGGCGCCCGGCGAAGGTCATGAAGAACAGGCGCGACATGTAGTACGCGGTGATGCCCGCGCCGAGCAGGGCCGCGGTACCGAACACCCAGGGCTGCCAGCCCTCGCCCACGAACGCCGTCTCGATGATCTTGTCCTTCGAGTAGAAGCCGGAGAACGGCGGCACGCCGAGGATCGCCAGCCAGCCCAGCCCCATGGTGATGGCCGTGACGGGCAGCAGGCGCGCCAGGCCGCCGAAGCGGCGCATGTCCACGTCGTCGTCCATCGCGTGCATCACCGACCCGGCGCCGAGGAAGAGGCCGGCCTTGAAGAAGCCGTGGGTGACCAGGTGGAAGATCGCGAACGCGTAGCCGACCGGTCCGAGCCCGGCGGCCAGCATCATGTAGCCGATCTGCGACATGGTCGAGGCGGCGAGCGCCTTCTTGATGTCGTCCTTGGCGCAACCGACGATCGCCCCGAAGAGCAGCGTCAGCGCACCGACGACGGCGACGACGAGCTGGGCGTCGGGGGCCGCCTCGAGCAGCGGGCCGGAGCGCACGAGCAGGTAGACGCCCGCGGTGACCATCGTGGCGGCGTGGATGAGCGCGGACACCGGCGTCGGGCCGGCCATCGCGTCCCCGAGCCAGGCCTGCAGCGGCAGCTGCGCGGACTTGCCGCACGCCGCCAGCAGCAGCATCAGCCCGATCGCCGTCGTGATGCCCTGGTCGGCCGCCTCCGCCGACCCGAGCACGGTGCCGAAGTCCAGCGCCCCGAACGTGGCGAGCATGAGCATCATCGCCACGATGAGCCCCATGTCGCCGACCCGGTTCATCAGGAACGCCTTCTTGCCGGCCACGGCGTTCGGCAGCTTGTGGTCCCAGAACCCGATGAGCAGGTACGAGGCCAGACCGACACCCTCCCAGCCGACGAAGAGCAGCAGGTAGTTGTCCGCGAGCACCAGCAGCAGCATCGCCGCGACGAACAGGTTGAGGTACGCGAAGAACCGGCGGCGGTCGCGGTCGTGCGACATGTAGGCCACGGAGTAGACGTGGATGAGCGTGCCGACGAACGACACCAGCATCACGAACGTCATGGACAGCGGGTCGAGCTGGAACCCGAGGTCGACCGTGAAGGCCCCGGCGTCGATCCAGGTGCCGACCGAGGAGGTCGCCACCCGCTGCTCGGCGTCCACGCCGAGCATGTCGAGCAGGATCACCAGGCCGATCACGAACGTCGCCGTCGAGGCGAGCACCCCGAGCCAGTGCCCCCAGCGGTCGCTGCGCCGGCCGACCAGGAGGAGCAGGGCGGCACCGATCAGCGGGGTCGCGACCAGCCAGGGCGCGAGGGAGAGCGTCTGCGTCGTCATCGAAGTCGTCGGCCTCTCTAGCTCTTGAGCAGGTTGACGTCGTCGACCGAGGCCGACCGGCGGGCACGGAAGATCGTCACGATGATCGCCAGGCCCACCACGACCTCGGCGGCGGCGACGACCATGACGAAGAAGGCCAGGACCTGTCCGGTGATGTCGCCGTGCATCCGCGCGAACGTGACCAGCGCGAGGTTCGTGGCGTTGAGCATCAGCTCGATGCCCATGAACACCACGATGGTGTTGCGCCGCAGCAGCACCGTCGTCGCGCCGAGCGCGAAGAGGACGACGGCGAGGTAGAGGTAGTTCGTCAGCTCCATCAGCGGGTCTCCCCCTCGCTGCTGTCCGGTCCGACGCTCGGCACCGGGTCGTCGGGGCCCTCCAGCTCGCGGTGGACCAGCGTCTGCTCGGCGGTGAGCAGCTCGGCGGCCTCGCGCTGCTGGCCGCGGATGCGCAGCACGCGCGGCACGGAGTGCTCCAGCGGGCGGCCCGTGTGGTCGAGCGCCGGGGTGTCCATCGCGTTGTTCTGCGCGTAGACGCCGGGTGCCGGCAACGGGCTCAGGTGCCGCCCGGTGGGCACCGCGGCGATCTTCGCCTCGGCCAGGGCCCGCTGGGTGGGCTTGTTGCCGATCCGGCGCCGGTGCGTGAGCACCAGGCCGGCCAGCGCGGCGGTGACGAGCAGGATGCCGACGACCTCCATGGCCACGACGTAGTGCTCCATGACGACCCGGGCCAGCGCCACGGGGTTGGTCACCGCGTTGGCCTCGGCCAACCCCTGCGGCGGCGGGAACGTCGACTGGGCGATGACCCCGCACAGCACGGACGCCAGGCCCGCCCCGAGCAGCAGCCCGATCCAGCGCTGGCCGCGGATGGTCTCGGTCAGCGAGTCGGCCGCGTCCACCCCCACGAGCATCAGCACGAAGAGGAAGAGCATCATCACGGCGCCGGTGTAGACCACGACCTGGACCACGCCGAGGAACGGGGCCTCCTGGGCCACGTAGAGCACCGCCAGGGAGATCATGACGAACACGACGCACACCGCGGCGTGCACGGCCCGGCGCACGACCAGCAGGCCGACGGCCGCGATCACCATGAGCGGTGCCAGCACCCAGAACAGGACGGTCTCGCCGCCGGAGACGGTCATGGGCGTGCCTCCTCGGTCTGCACGGGACGGTGGTCCAGGTTGGACTGCGTCGCCGCGGCGCGGGTCGCCTCGGCACGGTCCTGGTCCGGACGCAGGTGGTGCGTGTCGGGCACCGGCGGCGGCGCGTCCCCGGCCACGACGGCGGACGCGGCGTCCAGCGTCGGGTCGTCCGGACGGTGCTCCCGTACCCAGTCGACCTGCTCGGCGGTGGGTGCGGTGACCTCGCCGCGGTAGTACTCGGTGTCGGTGGTGCCCTCGGCCATCGGGTGCGGTGCGGAGAGCATCCCCTCGGCCAACGGGGCCAGCAGGTCCTGCTTCTCGTAGATCATCCCCTCGCGGGACGGTCCGGCCAGCTCGTAGTCGCTGCCCATGGTCAGCGCCCGGGTGGGGCACGCCTCGATGCACAGCCCGCAGAAGATGCAGCGCAGATAGTTGATCTGGTAGACGCGTCCGTAACGTTCCCCGGGGCTCATGTGCGCCTCGGGGGCGCCGTCGACGGCGTCGGCGTTGTCCGCCCCCTCGACGTAGATCGCGTCGGCCGGGCAGGCCCAGGCGCACAGCTCGCAGCCGATGCACTTCTCGAGCCCGTCGGCGTACCGGTTGAGCTGGTGACGGCCGTGGTACCTGGTCTGCGGCGGCGTCTTCTTGCGGGGGTACTCCTCGGTGACGGTCGGCTTGAACAGCGACGAGAACGTCACGCCGAAGCCGGCCACGGGAGCGAACAGCTCCCCGAGAGGTCCCTTCTTCGGCCGCAGCGGCTCGTAGGGCTGGTCGCTCATCGCGTCTCCTCGTCGTCGACAGCGGTCGCGGTGGTGGTCTCCACGTCCTCGGCGGGCGGCACGGTGCGCCGGGCCCGCGGCGAGGGCGGCAGGCTCTGACCGGGGACGGGCGGGACCGGGTAGCCGCCGGCGAAGGCGTCGAACGGCTGGTCGCCCTGCGCCGTCGTGTCGTCCGCCGGTCTCCGCTCGGGCCACAGCCACAGCACCGCCATGACGACGGCGAGGGCCACGAGGATCCCGACGATCATCTGGGTCTGGGTGACCCCGGCGAGCCCCGCCCACTGGAAGGTGCCCAGGATCGCCACCCAGGCCAGCGCGAACGGGATGAGGACCTTCCAGCCGAAGACCATGAACTGGTCGTAGCGCAGTCGCAGCAGCGTGCCGCGCACCCACACGAAGGCGAACATCAGCAGCCACACCTTGGCCAGGAACCACAGCAGCGGCCACCAGCCGGTGTTGAACATCCCGTCGCCCACGAGGGACAGCGGCCACGGAGCGCGCCAGCCGCCCAGGAACAGCGTCGTCGCCACGGCCGAGACGTTGAGCATCGCGATGTACTCCGCCAGGAAGAACCAGGCGAACTTCATCGAGGAGTACTCGGTCATGTACCCGCCGACCAGCTCGCCCTCGGCCTCCGGCAGGTCGAACGGCAGCCGGTTCGTCTCCCCCACCATCGAGATGAGGAAGATGACGAACGCCGGTGCGAGCGGGATGAACCACCACAGGCTCGTCTGGGACTCCACGATGGACGAGGTCGACATCGACCCGGCCATGATGAACACGCTGACCAGGCTCAGCCCCATCGCCAGCTCGTAGCTGATGACCTGGGCGGTGGACCGGACCGAGCCGAGCAGCGGGTACGTCGAGCCCGACGACCAGCCGCCGAGCACGATGCCGTACACGCCGATCGAGGCGCAGGCCAGGATGTACAGCACCGCCACCGGGAAGTCGGTGAGCTGGGCCGGGGTGGTGAAGTCCGTGAACGGGATCGTCACCGAGGGACCGAACGGGATGACGGCGAACACGAGCAGCGAGCAGAACACCGAGATCATCGGGGCGAGCAGGTAGACCCGCCGGTCGGCGTTCGTGACCGTCACGTCCTCCTTGAGCAGCAGCTTCATCGCGTCGGCGAGCGACTGCAGCAGACCGAACGGGCCGTGCCAGTTCGGTCCGGGGCGCAGCTGCATCCGGGCGACGAGCTTGCGCTCGAACCAGATCGCGAACAGCACGCTGGTCAGCAGGAAGACGACGATGAGCACGGCCTTGACGACCGAGACCCAGATCGTGTCCGCGCTGAAGTCGGCGGCGACGCCGGGGATCATGCCTGGACTCCCTTCTCGGCCGGGGAGACCCGGACGGTTCGGCCCGGGGAGACGCCGAGGGTGTCGTGCACCCGGCAGCCGCGCGAGGCCAGGGGCAGCCACACCACGTGGTCGACCATCTCCGTGATCGCCACCGGCACGGTGACCGCGCCGCGCTCGGTCGCCACCGTGACCTGGTCGCCGTCGAAGACGTCGAACCCGGCCGCGGTGGCGGCGCTCATCCGGGCCACCGGTGTCTTGGCGGTCCCGGCGAGGAACTCCTCGCCGTCCTGCATCGCGCCGTCGTCGAGCAGCAGGCGCCAGCTCGCCAGCACCGCGGACCCCGGCGGCACGGCGGGCGGGTCGTCGGTGGTGTGCTGCGGCGGCGCGGGCCGGGGCCCGCCCCAGGCGGACAGCGCGGCGATCGCCCGGTGCGCACGCACCGGCTCGGCCAGGCCCAGGTCACGGTCGAACAGGCTCGCGAGCTCGTGCAGGACCCGGTGGTCCGGCAGCGCCGTGGAGTCCAGCGCCTGGCCGAAGGCCCGCACGCGGCCCTCCCAGTTCCAGTACGACCCGGCGCGCTCGACGGGCGGTGCGACGGGCAGCACGACGTCGGCCAGCTCGGTGGCCTCGGTGCGGCGCACCTCCATCGAGACGACGAACCCGGCCGTGGCGAGCGCCCGACGGGCATGCTCGGGGTCGGGCAGGTCGGCGAGCTCGACGCCCCCGACCAGCGCCCCGGCGAGCTGGCCCACGCTGAGGGCGTCCAGGATGCCGGCGGTGTCGAGGCCCCGGGTGTCGGGCAGGTCCGCGACGTCGACCTCCCAGGCGGCGGCGACCTCCGCGCGGGCGGCCCCGTCCTCCAGCGGACGTCCGCCGGGCAGCAGACCCGGCAGCAGGCCGGCCTCCACGCCGCCGCGCTCACCGGCGCGGCGCGGGATCCAGGCCAGCCGGGCCCCGGTCGTGCGGGCCAGCTCGAGGACGGCGGCGTACGCACCGGGCGAGCCGGCCAGCCGCTCGCCGACGAGCAGCACGGCCCCCGGCTGCGCCAGCGCCTCGGCGGCCTCCGGGACGCGGGCGTCGTCGACGTCGGCCCGGCTGGTGCTGCCGGACGCCTGCCGCGCCACGGCGCCGAGCCACTCCGCCTCGGTGCCCGGGGCGGCCGGCAGCAGCGTGCCGTCCAGCCGGGCGAGCCCGCGGCTGACGAACGGCGCCACGGAGAACACGCGGGTGCCCTGCTTCACGCCCTTGCGCAGGCGCAGGAACGTGACCCCGGCCTCCTCCTCGGCCTCGAGCCCCGCCAGCAGCACGGCCGGCGCAGACTCGAGGTCGGCGAACGTGACGCCGACGCCGGAGCCCGCCACCGTGTGGGCCAGGAAGTCCGCCTCCTCGACCGAGTGCACGCGGACCCGCTGGTCGATGTCGTCGGTGCGCAGCACGGTGCGGGCGAAACGCGACCAGGCGAAGGCGTCCTCCACGGTCAGCCGGCCGCCCGGCAGCACCCCCACCCCGCCGTCGTCGCGGGCGGCGGCCAGACCACGGGCGGCGACCTCGAGGGCCTCGACCCAGGACGCCGGCCGCAGGTCGCCGTCCTCGCGCACGAGCGGGGTCGTGATGCGGTCCGGGGCGCTCTGCCAGGTGAAGGCGAAGCGGTCCTTGTCGGTGATCCACTCCTCGTTGACCGCGGGGTCCTCGCCTGCCAGCCGCCGCATCACGGAGCCGCGGCGGTGGTCGACGCGGATCGCGGACCCGCAGGAGTCGTGCTCGCCGATGCTCGGGGTGGAGACCAGGTCGAACGGACGCGCGCGGAACCGGTACCGCGCCCCGGTCAGCGCTCCCACGGGGCAGATCTGGACCGTGTTGCCGGAGAAGTACGACGCGAAGGGCTGACCCGAGGCGTCCGGCAGGGCGACCCCCTGCGGCACGTCCACCGGACCGTCGGCCCGGACGCCGTCGGACGCCTCGGGCGCGTCCCGGTGCCCGCCGCACGGCGGGGCGAAGTCGAGCACGTCCTCGTCGAACCGCCCGATCTGCTGGTGGGCGCCGCGCTCCTGCAGGTCGATGAACACGTCCCCGGCGATCTCCTCGCTGAACCGCGTGCACCGCTGGCACAGCACGCAGCGCTCACGGTCCAGCAGGATCTGGGTGGAGACCTGGATCGGCTTGGGGAAGGTCCGCTTGACGTCGGTGAAGCGCGAGTCCGCACGGCCGTTGCTCATCGCCTGGTTCTGCAGCGGGCACTCGCCGCCCTTGTCGCAGACGGGGCAGTCCAGCGGGTGGTTCATGAGCAGCAGCTCCATGACCCCCTGCTGCGCCTTGTCCGCCACGGCGGAGGTGTGCTGGGTGCGCACCACCATGCCCGGCACCACGGCCATCGTGCACGAGGCCTGCGGCTTGGGCATCGGGCGCAGGTTGCCCTCGCGGTCCGGCATCTCGACCTCGACCAGGCACTGCCGGCACGCCCCCGCGGGCTCCAGCAGCGGGTGGTCGCAGAACCGCGGGATCTCGATCCCGACCTGCTCGGCGGCGCGGATCACCAGCGTGCCCTTGGGCACGGTGACCTGGACGTCGTCGATCGTGCAGGTCACGGTCTCCACCGGTGCGGCATCGGTCGGTGTGCCTGTGGTGGCGGTCATCAGTGGCCTCCTGCACCCGCGAGCGCCGGCGGCGCCTGGGGCGTGTCGTCGAACAGCGTGGACCGGGCCGGGTCGAACGGGCACCCGCGCCCGTCGAGGTGCGCCTCGTACTCGTCGCGGAAGTACTCGATGGACGAGGTGATCGGGGACGTCGCGCCGTCGCCGAGCGCGCAGAACGCCCGGCCGAGGATGTTGTCGCACAGGTCGAGCAGGACGTCGATGTCTCCCGCCTCGCCCGCGCCGGCCTCGATGCGGTGCAGGATCTGCTTGAGCCAGTAGGTGCCCTCGCGGCACGGGGTGCACTTGCCGCACGACTCGTGCGCGTAGAAGTCCGTCCACCGGCTGACGGCGCGGACGACGCAGGTCGTCTCGTCGAAGATCTGCAGCGCGCGGGTACCGAGCATCGACCCGGCCGCACCGACGGACTCGTAGTCGAGCGGGACGTCGAGGTGCTCGGCGGTGAACAGCGGCGTCGAGGACCCGCCCGGGGTCCAGAACTTCAGCTCGTGGCCCTCCCGGACCCCGCCGGCCAGGTCGAGCAGCTCGCGCAGCGTGATGCCGAGCGGGGCCTCGAACTGCCCGGGCCGGGTCACGTGGCCGGACAGGGAGAACAGGCCGTGCCCGGTGGACTTCTCGGTGCCCATGGAGGAGAACCAGTCGGCACCGTGCGCGACGATGCCGGGCACGGAGGCGATGGACTCGACGTTGTTCACCACGGTGGGCCGGGCGTACAGACCCGCGACGGCGGGGAACGGCGGCTTGAGCCGGGGCTGGCCGCGCCGGCCCTCCAGCGAGTCGAGCAGCGCCGTCTCCTCGCCGCAGATGTAGGCGCCGGCACCGGCGTGCACGGTGACCTCGAGGTCGAAGCCGGAGCCGTGGATGTTCGTCCCCAGGTGACCGGCCTCGTAGGCCTCCCGCACGGCGGCGAGCAGCCGGCGGTAGACGTGCAGCACCTCGCCGCGCACGTAGATGAACGCGTGGTGGCACCCGATGGCGTAGCTGGTGATGGCCACCCCCTCGACCAGGTGCTGCGGGCTGGCCATCATCAGCGGGATGTCCTTGCAGGTGCCCGGCTCGGACTCGTCGGCGTTGACCACGAGGTAGCGCGGGCCGCCGTCGGGCGGGGGCAGGAATCCCCACTTCATCCCGGCGGGGAACCCCGCGCCGCCGCGCCCGCGCAGGCCCGAGTCCTTGACGAGCTGGACCAGGTCGACCGGGTCGGTGCCCAGCGCGGCCCGGAGCCCGGCGTAGCCGCC
Organism: Isoptericola haloaureus; assembly: GCF_036689775.1. Taxonomy (NCBI): domain Bacteria; kingdom Bacillati; phylum Actinomycetota; class Actinomycetes; order Micrococcales; family Promicromonosporaceae; genus Isoptericola; species Isoptericola haloaureus. The sequence goes on from NZ_JBAGLP010000118.1 coordinate 546,458, forward strand.
CGCCGCCTCGTAGGTGGCGAGCTTCCAGGAGCTCTCCGCGTCCCAGGTGTCGGTCAGGACCGGGGTCAACGGGTCAGTCATCGTCGCCCTCCTTCGCGTCGGCCTGCCCGGCAGGTCCGGTGTCGTCCGACGGCGTGGTCGGTTTCCGCTCCGCGCTGGACTGGCCGGCGCCCGTCTCGGGCGTCACCTCGGCGCGCGGCGTCCCGGGGTCCCCGGCCTGCTCGCCGCCCGGAGCGGTCCAGCCGCGCTCGCGCGCGATGCGCAGCCCCTCGAGGGTCGGCCCGCCGGCACCGACGCCCTCGTCGGCGCGGCCGTCGTCGAACCCGGCCAGGACCCGGCTCATCTGCTTGAACGAGCAGACCGAGTCGGCGCCCCGGGTCGGGGTGACCTGCTCCCCGCCGCGCAGGCGGTCGGCCAGCTCGGTGGCGGACTCCGGGGTCTGGTTGTCGAAGAACTCCCAGTTGACCATCACCACGGGGGCGTAGTCGCAGGCGGCGTTGCACTCGACGCGCTCCAGCGTGACGGACCCGTCCGGGGTGGTCTCGTCGTGCCCGACGTCCAGGTGCTGGCTCAGCCGGTCGAAGATCGCGTCCCCGCCCATGACCGCGCACAGCGTGTTGGTGCAGACCCCCACCGTGTACTCGCCGTTGGGGTGGCGCTTGTACTGGGTGTAGAACGTGGCCACCGCGGAGACCTCGGCGGCGGTCAGCCCGAGCTGCTCGGCGCAGAAGACGATCCCGTCGCGGCTGACGTACCCCTCGACGGACTGCACCAGGTGCAGCAGCGGCAGCAGCCCCGACCGCGGGTCCGGGTAGCGCCCCTTGATCACCTCGGCGTCGGCCACGAGCGCGGCCAGGGTCTCGGCGTCGTACCCCGTGCGCGAACGTGCGCCCACCGGTTCGGCCGTCATCGGTCCACCCCTCCCAGCACCGGGTCCAGGGACGCGACGGCGACGACGACGTCGGCCACCTGGCCGCCCTCGCACATCACCGACACGGCCTGGAGGTTGTTGAACGACGGGTCGCGGAAGTGCGCCCGGTAGGGCCGCGTGCCGCCGTCGGACACGACGTGCACGCCGAGCTCGCCGCGCGGGTGCTCGACCGTCTGCCACGCCTGTCCGGCCGGCACCCCGAAGCCCTCGGTCACCAGCTTGAAGTGGTGGATGAGGGCCTCCATCGAGGTGCCCATGATCTGGCGGATGTGGTCCAGGGAGTTGCCCTGGCCGTCGGAGCCGACGGCCAGCTGGGCCGGCCAGGCGATCTTCTTGTCCGCGACCATGATCGGCGCGCCGACGGTGTCGTCCAGCCGCGCGAGGCACTGCTCGACGATGCGCAGCGACTGGTAGCACTCCTCGATGCGGATCACGACCCGCGCGTAGCAGTCGGCGGCGGTGTCCGTGGGGACGTCGAAGTCGTAGTCCTCGTAGCCGCTGTACGGGAACGCCTTGCGCACGTCGTACGGGTGCCCGGCGGACCGCAGCACCGGACCGGTGATCCCGAGGGCGAAGCAGCCGGACAGGTTCAACACGCCCACGCCCTGCAGGCGGGACTTGAAGATCGGGTTGGCCAGCATCAGGTCGCCGAGCATGCCGATGTACTTGCGCAGGCTGGGCAGCATGTCGCGCACCTGGTCGGTGAACCCCTCGGGGACGTCCTGGGCGACGCCGCCCGGGCGGATGAACGCGTGGTTCATCCGCAGGCCTGTCACCGCCTCGAAGAGGCGCAGGATCTCCTCGCGCGCGGTGAACCCGAGCGTCATGATCGTGGTGGCGCCCATCTCGTTGCCGCCCGTGCCCAGGCAGACCAGGTGGGAGGCGACCCGGTTGAGCTCCATCATCAGCACCCGGATCACGCTGGCGCGCTCCGGGACGTCGTCGGTGATGCCCAGCAGCCGCTCGGTGCCCAGGCAGTACCCGGCCTCCTGGTACAGCGGCGCCAGGTAGTCCATCCGGGTGCAGAACGTGGTGCCCTGCGTCCAGGTGCGGTACTCCATGTTCTTCTCGATGCCGGTGTGCAGGTAGCCGACGCCGCAGCGGGCCTCGGTCACCGTCTCGCCGTCGATCTCCAGCATCAGGCGCAGCACGCCGTGCGTGGACGGGTGCTGGGGACCCATGTTGACGACGATGCGCTCCTCGCCGATGGCCTCGCGCGCGATCTCGTCCCAGTCGCCGCCGGAGGCCTCGAACCCGGCGACGCCGGGCCCGTAGTCGTCGGCGGCCGGTCCGGTCGCGTGCGGCGCGTCGTGTGCCGGCGCGGTCATGAGTACTCCCTCCGCTGGTTCGGCGGTGGCACCGTGGCGCCCTTGTACTCCACGGGGATGCCGCCGAGCGGGTAGTCCTTGCGCTGCGGGTGGCCGGGCCAGTCGTCCGGCATCTCGATCCGCGCCAGCGCGGGGTGGCCGTCGAAGACGATCCCGAAGAAGTCCCAGGTCTCGCGCTCGTGCCAGTCGTTGGCCGGGTAGACCGTCGTCGTGGACGGGACGTGCGGGTCCTCGTCGGGGCAGGCGACGTCCAGACGCAGACGCCTGCCGTGCGTCACGGAGGTCAGGTGGTAGACGGCGTGCAGCTCGCGACCGACGTCGTCCGGGTAGTGCACCCCCGAGACGCCCAGGGACAGCTCGAAGCGCAGGTCCTGGTCGTCGCGCAGGGCCCGGCACACGGCGAGCAGGTGCTCGCGGGCGACGTACAGCGTCAGCTCGGCGTCGCGGCTCGGCCCCTCGCCCTCGGCCGGGCGGCGCGGGTCGGTGATCACCACCCGCTCGACCGCGTCGGCGAAGGCCACGCCGGCGTCCCGCAGCACCTCGGCCAGGACGTCCACCGCCTCGTCGAACCAGGACCCGTAGGGGCGCGAGGCCGCGGCCGGCATCGTCACCGTGCGGGTCAGTCCGCCGTAGCCGGAGGTGTCGCCGGAGCCGTGCACCCCGAACATGCCGGTGCGCTCGCGCACGACCTCGGCCGTGGGCCCCTGCTGCCGGCGCTCGACCTCGCCGGAGTGCTCGCTCATCGCAGCAGTCCCGGCATCTGGGAGGTCGGCGTCGCCTCGAGGGCCGCGGCCTCGGCGGCCTTGGCCGCCTCGACACGGTTGACGCCCATCGGCTCGTCCAGGATCTGCTGGTGCAGCGCCAGGATCGCGTTGATGAGCATCTCCGGGCGTGGCGGGCAGCCCGGCAGGTAGATGTCGACGGGCACCACGTGGTCGACGCCCTGGACGATCGCGTAGTTGTTGAACATGCCGCCGCTGGAGGCGCACACGCCCATCGAGAGCACCCACTTGGGCTCGCTCATCTGGTCGTAGACCTGCCGCACGACGGGAGCCATCTTCTGACTGACCCGACCTGCCACGATCATCAGGTCCGCCTGGCGCGGCGAGGCCCGGAAGACCTCCATGCCGAACCGTGACAGGTCGAACCGCGAGGCGCCGGCCGCCATCATCTCGATGGCGCAGCACGCCAGGCCGAACGTCACCGGCCACACCGACGCCTTGCGCAGGTAGCCGGCGAGGTCCTCGATCGTCGTCAGCAGGAACCCCGAGGGGGACTCCTCCAGACCCATGACTCCTCCTTCGCGGAGATCTCGGCACCGGCCACCGCCGGCACCCTTGCCGAACTGCCCGTCAGACCCAGTCGAACCCGCCGCGCCGCCACTCGTAGACGAACGGCACGGTGATGAGGGCCAGGAACACGAGGATCGCCGCGAACCCGAACCCGGCCAGCACCGCGAAGTCGACCGCCCACGGGTAGAGGAAGACGACCTCGATGTCGAAGACGATGAACGTCATCGCCACCAGGTAGTACTTGATCGGGAGCCTGCCGCCCCCGGTGGCGTGCGGGGTGGGCTCGATGCCGCACTCGTAGGCGTCGAGCTTTGCGCGGTTGTACCGCTTCGGGCCGATGACGGCGCTCGCCCCGACCCCGCCCAGGGCCAGCACGGCGGCGATCCCCATGAGGACCAGCACCGGGACGTACGGGTTGCTCATCGGGTCTCCTCACCCACGCCTGTGTCACTTCCTTGTGCCACCACGAGTCTCATACCACGTCACTCCCGCGCGAACGCTGCGGTGCCTCGCTCCGACACATCTCGTTCCTCGCCGTCCCTCCGCGGGAGCCCCTCTCGCTCATGCGTTCGGAACCACCTTCGTCAGCCCCGCGATGACCCGGTCGACCCAGTCGCCGCCGCGGGGCTCGTAGCAGTCGGACAGCAGCTTGAGCACGAACTGCATGACCACCGGCTGCGGCAGCCCGTACTTCACGCACACCCGCATCACCGCGGGGTGCTCGATGAGCCGCACGAACCAGCGGCCCAACGTGTAGTAGCCGCCGAGGTCGGCACGCATCCGGTCGGTGTAGGTGGCCAGGGTGCGCTCGCGGGCGTCGTCGGTCAGCCGGGTGCGGGCCTGGGCGATCGCGTCGGCGGCGACGCGGCCGGCCTGCAGGGCGTAGGCGATGCCCTCGCCGTTGAACGGGCTGACCATCCCGGCGGAGTCCCCGACCAGCACGGTGCCGTCGCGGTACATCGGGCTGCGGTTGAAACCCATCGGCAGCGCGGCGCCCCGGACGGGCCCGATCTGGTTCTCGGGGGTGAACCCCCACTCGGGCGGGGTGTTGGCCGTCCAGGCCTTCATCATGGCCCGGTAGTCGTGGCCCCGGGCGGACTGGCGAGCCGGGGTCGAGGCGACCGACCCGAGCCCGACGTTGGCGGTGCCGTCGCCGAGGGCGAAGATCCAGCCGTAGCCGGGCAGCAGGTTCGACTGCCCCGGGGTGCCGTCCCACAGCTCCAGGTGCGACTCCATGAAGGCGTCCGCGTGCCGGGGTGTGCCCTCGGTGCGGTAGTAGGTGCGCACGGCGGTGCCCATCGGCCGGTCGTCGCGGCGCGTCAGGCCGAGCGCCGTCGCGAACCGGGAGGAGACGCCGTCGGCCGCCACCACGACCGGTGCCCGGAACGTGCGCGGCGCGCCGTCGGCTCGCCCGCGGGCGTCCAGCGGCTGGGCGTGGACGCCCACGACCCGGCCGGTGCGCTCGTCGGTGAGCGGGCCGGTGACCTTGGTGCGCTCGGCGAGCTTGGCGCCCGAGGCCTGGGCGTGCTGGACGAGGAGGTGGTCGAGCGTCATGCGCGACCGGGCCAGGCCGTAGCCGGGGTAGGTCGTCAGCTCGGGCCAGGCCAGCTCCCAGGAGCGGCCGCCGGCGACGACCCGCAGCCCGTCGTTGCGGATCCAGCCGTCCTCGGCGCGGGTGTCGACACCCATGCGGGCGAGCTCGGCGACCGCGCGGGGCGTCAGCCCGTCGCCGCAGATCTTGTCGCGGGGGAAGGCGGACTTCTCGAGGACCAGCACGTCGAGCCCGGCGGTCGCGCACCAGTGCGCGGCGGAGGCCCCGGCGGGACCGGCACCCACGACGATCACGTCGGCGTCGTCACGATCGACCGCTCGCACTGCTCACCTCCCGCCACCGGGGTCCGGGCACACGCGTGCCGAGACCCTTTGTGAACCCGCTCACAACGTTCTGCGTTGCACTCTAACCACGTTCAGCGACCGATGTGTAGGAAGGCAAGCCTTCGTTGGTGTGAACAGCATGTTTCCCGGGCGCGGAGGGTGGCGGCACGACTGGTCACCGCATACGGTCGACAACGCACCGCCCCGACATCCCCGCAACCAGGAGGCACTGACCATGAAGGCCGTGACCGCACTCGCCGTCGGCATCGCACTGGGGTACTACCTCGGCACCGAGAAGGGCCGCGAGCAGATCGACCAGGCGAAGAAGCTCGCCGTGGACACGTGGAACGACCCCCGCGTGCAGGAGAAGGTCAGCGAGGTGCAGGAGAAGGTCGCCAAGAACTGACGATCCCTCCTGAGCAGGGGCGATGCCCCGACGCGGTCGTGCGTCCCGCAGTGGAGCGCCCCCAGGGCGCGTGGACGCGAGCGCGTCGGGGCATCGCCCCTGCTCCGCGCCACCGGCGCGCCGTTCCCACGGCGCGCCGGGAGGGTCGGCGGGCCGGCTCACGGGTCAGGCGGCCGGGCGGGTCCCGCGGTGCAGCGCCACGATGCCGCCGGTCAGGTTGCGGTAGCCGACCCGCTCCCATCCCGCACCGAGCATGAGTCGCCCGAGACCCTCCTGGTCGGGCCAGGCCCGGATCGACTCGGCCAGGTACTCGTAGGAGCCCTGGTCGCGCGTGACCAGCCCGGCCACGGGCGGCAGCGCACGCATCAGGTACTCGAGGTAGACCTGCCGGAACGGCGCCCACGTGGGGTGGGAGAACTCGCAGATCACCACCCGGCCGCCGGGCCGGGTCACCCGCAGCATCTCGCGCAGCGCGGCCGAGGTGTCCACCACGTTGCGCAGCCCGAAGCTGATGGTCACGGCGTCGAACGCGGCGTCGGCGAACGGCAGCCGCGTGGCGTCACCGGCCACGAACGGCAGATCGGCCCGACGGGCCTTGCCGACCTGCAGCATCCCCATCGAGAAGTCCGAGGGCACGACGACGGCCCCGGCCGCGGCGAACGGCTCGCTCGACGTGCCGGTCCCGGCCGCGAGGTCGAGCACCCGCTCCCCCGGCCCCGCCCCGACCGCGGCCACCGTCGCCCGGCGCCAGGCACGGTCCTGGCCGAGGGAGACGATGTCGTTGGTCAGGTCGTAGCGCTCGGCGATCCCGTCGAACATCGAGGCGACCTCGACGGGCTTCTTCTCCAGGCTGGCGCGCGACATGGCCACATCGTCCCACGCCCGGCGGACGACAGGTCCCGCGCGGCGTAGTCTGGGCCTCGATGTCCGCCACGCCCTACCCGGCGCCGGTCCCGCCGTCGGGCGCGTCCGCCGGCACCCCCGCTGCAGCACCCGAGCCCCCGCCGCTCGTGGTCCGCACCACCCGCCTGGACCCGTTGCCCGGCGGCCTGACCGCCCTGGTCGACCTCCTGCCCGACGAGCGCCCCCTGACCTGGGTGCGCCGCGGCGACGGGATCGTCGGCTGGGGGGAGGCCCTGCGCCTGGACACCTACGGTCCGGGGCGGTTCGCCGACGCGGAGGCGGCCTGGCGCGCCACGCTGGCCCGCGCCGTCGTCCGCGACGAGGTCGGGCTGCCCGGCAGCGGCCCCGTCGCCTTCGGCACGTTCGCGTTCGACGACGGCGGTACCGGCGAGGCGTTCGACGGTTCCAGCCCGCAGGGCTCCCTCGTCGTGCCGCGCGTCGTCGTCGGCCGGCGCGGGGACGTCGCCTGGATGACCACGATCGCCGTCGACGGCGCGCTCGAGCCACCGGGCGACGCCGGCCTGGCGGCCACCGAGCGCACGCCGGTGCACGACCCCGGCCGGGTCACGCTGACCGACGGCGCGGTCGGTGCCCGGGACTGGCCGGCCGTCGTCGCCGAGGGCGTGGCCCGCATCCAGGCGGGCGAGCTGGAGAAGGTGGTGCTGGCCCGCGACGTCGTCGCCACCGCCGAGCGCCCCGTCGACCCGCGCTGGCTGCTGCGCCGCCTGGCCGCGCGCTACGAGTCGTGCTGGACCTTCTCGGTGGCCGGGATGATCGGGGCCACGCCGGAGCTCCTGGTGCGCAGCGAGAAGGGTCTGGTGACCTCGCGCGTGCTGGCCGGCACCATCCGCCGCGAGCCCGGGATGAGCGACGACGACGCGCTGCTGCACGCGGCGCACCTGGCCCGCTCGTCGAAGGACCTGGAGGAGCACGAGTTCGCGGTGGCCTCGGTCGCGCGGTCGCTGGCCCCGTTCTGCACGTCGATGAACGTCCCGGACGCGCCGTTCGTGCTGCACCTGCCGAACGTCATGCACCTCGCCTCCGACGTCACGGCGGTGCTGGACCCCGCCACGCGGGCGAGCTCGCTGTCGCTCGCCGCGGCGCTGCACCCCTCGGCGGCCGTGTGCGGCACACCGACCGTGGCGGCGCGCGACCTCATCCGCGAGATCGAGGGGATGGACCGCTCCCGGTACGCGGGCCCGGTCGGCTGGGTCGGCGCGGACGGCGACGGCGAGTGGGGCATCGCGCTGCGGTCCGCCGAGCTCGCCGACGACCCGCGCCACCTGCGGCTGTTCGCCGGGTGCGGGATCGTCGCGGCCTCGGACCCGCAGGCCGAGCTCGCCGAGTCGGAGGCCAAGCTCGTCCCGATGCGGTGGGCGCTCGGCGTCTGAGCCGGACCCACCGGGGCGCATCCCTCATGAGTTCGGTCGTGCGGAACGGGTTCGGTCGACATCCTGACCGAACCCGTTCCGCACGACCGGATCGACAGCGAGGATGACCGGGCTGTCCTCGTGGGCGGAGGATCAGTTGCCGAACAGCTCGCGCAGCCAGTTCGGGATGTTGTCCGGCTGCGTCGGGTCGGAGGACCCGTCCTGCTGCTGGTCCTGGTCCTGCTGACGGTCCTGGTCCTGCTGGCCCTGGCCGGAGCCCGGCATCTGCCCGGACCCGCCCTGACCCGGGGACCCGGACGCCGCCTCCTCGCGCACGGCGAAGGACACGTCGACCGACGTCGCCCGGCCGTCGCGCACGTAGGTGACGGACGCCTGCTCGCCGGCGGTGCGCTCGCGCACGTAGGCGGTCAGGGACTCGGCACCGTTCACGGCGTCGTCGTCGATGGCGACGATGACGTCACCGGCCTGCAGGCCGGCCTCGGCGGCGGGCGACCCCGGCACGGCCTCGACGACCTCCGCGCCGCGACGGGTGACGCCGTCGGCCGTGGCCGTGGCGTCGGTCAGCGAGACGCCCAGGAACGCGTGCTCGGCCGTGCCGTCCTCGATGAGCTGGTCGGAGACGTTCGTGGCCAGGTTCACCGGGATGGCGAACCCGAGGCCGATGGACCCGGACGAGCCGCCCGCTCCCCCGGACATGGTCGCGATGGACGAGGTGATGCCGACGACGCGGCCCTGCGCGTCGAACAGCGGTCCGCCCGAGTTGCCGGGGTTCACCGCGGCGTCGATCTGGATCGCGTTGGTCACCACGACGTCCCCGCCACCCCGGCCGGAGGCCGCCACCGGGCGGTCCAGGGCCGAGACGATACCGGTCGTGGCGGTGTTCGCCAGGCCGAGCGGGTTGCCGACCGCCAGCACGGAGTCGCCGACCTGCACGGCGTCGGAGTCGCCGAAGGCGGCGGGCCGCAGGTCCTGCGGCGGGTCGGAGAGCCGGACCACGGCGAGGTCGGTGGTCGGGTCGGTGCCGACGATGGTCGCCTCGTACAGACGTCCGTCCGACAGCGTGACCTGGACGGTGTCGTTCGACGCGCCCGCCACGACGTGGTTGTTCGTCAGCACGTGCCCGGCCTCGTCGATGACGACGCCGGAGCCCTCGGAGCCGCCGCCCTGGCTGGACACCTGGATGGCGACCACGGACGGCGCCACCGCGGCGGTGACGGCCTGCCAGTCCGGGTTCTCGCTCGTGGAGCTCGCCACCGGGGCCGCGTCGGAGCTCTGCGAGGCGCCGACCTCGGCGAGCGAGGAGCCGGCCGTGTCGTCGTCGAGCAGCGTGATCGCGCCGGCGGTGGCCGCGCTGGCGATCACGGCCGCCCCGGCGGCCACGGCGACGATCGGCACCCACGGGGTGCGACGCCGCTCCGGGACCGGCTGCGGGTTCTGCTGGTAGGCCGGCGGGTAGGACGTCGGGCCACCCGCGTACCCGCCGTGCGCGGGAGCCGCCTGGTACGCCGGCGCGCCGAACGTGCCGGCGGGCTGCTGCGGGGCGTGCTGAGCGCTCGGCTGCTGCGGCGACTGCTGGGCGGCCGGCTGCTGGGCGGCCGGCTGCTGCGGCGCCTGCCGAGCCTGTGCCGCCGCCGGCTCCGCGGCCTCGGTGTCGCGCTGCGGGGCCTCCGTCGTCGGCAGCTGGGTGGTCGGCTGCTCGACGGGGTGCTGCGGGCCCGACGGCTGCTGCGGTGCGGGGTTCTGGTCGGTGCTCATGTGCCCTCCTCGATGTCTGCACCCCACACAACACCCTCATCCTTGGCCGCCCCTTGGGCGAACCTGAGAGTTTCCTGTCAACCGGCGTCGACCTCGGCCGACGCGACCGGCTGCAGGACCGGGCAGGCCACGTGAGAGGGTGTGCCGGTGTTCCGTGGTGCCGCCGTCCTCACGACCGTCCTCGGTGCCATGTGCCTCGTGGCGGCCCTCGTCCTGGGGTACACGACCGGAGTCGTCGCGGACCGGCCCGAGGCCGAGCCGGCCTTCCGGGACGCGGAGCTGACGACCCTGGTCGTCGCGGCCCTCACCATCGCCGTGGCGGGCGGACTGCTCGTGCTCGTGGGAGCCGGGTCGGTGCTGGCCTCGGCCCTGGTCCGCCGTCGCCCCGACTAGTCGATCGCCGCGCGCACCGCCTCGGCGACCCGCGTGGCCAGCCCGCGCGACTCGGCGAGCCGGTCGGTCCGCGGCACCCGCACCTCGACCACGCTCACCCCGGCGGGCGGCTCCGCGAGCGCCGCACGCAGTGCGTCGACGTCCTCGACCCGTCGGTGCGCCACGCCGTAGCCGGCGCACAGCGCCCCCAGGTCGGCGCCGTGCGGGGTGCCGAACACCCGCTCGAAGGTCGCGGCCGCCGTCGGCCCGTCCTGGGCGAGCAGCCCGTGCTCGAGGGTGGCGAAGATGGAGCCGCCGTCGTCGTTGGCGACGACGATCTGCAGGTCGACGGGGTCCTCGTCCGGGCCGCGCAGCAGGCCGCCGACGTCGTGCAGGAACGTCAGGTCGCCGACGAGCGCCCGGGTGCGCAGCCCGCGGCGCGCGGCGGACAGGGCGACACCGGTGGCCGTGGCGACCGTCCCGTCGATGCCGGCCAGCCCGCGGTTGGCCAGGATCTGCGGCGGCGGGGCGGCGTCCTCGGCGACGTGCAGCCCGACGACGAGGTCCACGTCCCGCACCGGGTTGGAGGCCCCGACGACCAGGACGTCCGAGGGACCGGTCGCCGCGACGACGGCCCGCGCGACCGCGAGCGCCGCGTGCGGCCCGGTGGACAGGTCGGCGCCGGCCGCCTGATCCCGGGTGGCGGCGTCGACCTGCGCGGCGGCGGCCCGGCTCGCCGCACGCCACCGCGCGGCGAACGTCCCGCCGTCGGAGGGGTCGGCCGGGACGAACCATCGCTCGGCGAGCCGTTCGACGACGCGGGCGGCGTGCCGCGCGGGGTCGGGCCAGGGACCGCCGCCGGGCGCGACGACGGTGACGGTGACGTCCGGGCGCGCGAGCAGCCGCTGGACGGGCCGGGACAGCGTGGGGCGGCCGAGGACGACGACGTGCTCGACGTCGGCGGCGATGCCGTCGGCGCCCAGGACGGAGCGGTAGGCGGCCACGGCCCGCGCTCCCCCGCAGGCGCCCGACGTCGGTTCGGCGAGCAGCGGCCAGCCGCGGGCCTCGGCGAGCCGCCGTGCGTCCCGTCCCGCGCCGTCGCCGGCGACGACCAGGGTGCGGGCGGCGTCCCCGGGCAGGGCCGGGTCCGCGCCGGGGCCGGGTGCGGGCGGCACCACCTCGACCCCGGGCGAGGGTTCCGGGGCGGCCTCGGGCTCCGGACCGTCCATGGGGTGCAACGGGTCGCGGTAGGCCAGGTCGAGCTGGACGGGACCGGGACGGCGGTCGCGCAGCCCCCGGGCGGCGGCCAGCGCCCGCCGGGCTGTGGCCAGCAGGTCGCGGACCTCGCCGTCGCGGCCGTCGGGCGCCGGGACGTCGACGGCGTACCGCACCGCGGTGCCGAAGATCCCGACCTGGTCGGTCGTCTGCGAGGCCCCGGTCCCGCGCAGCTCGTGGGGGCGGTCCGCGGTCAGCACGACCAGCGGCAGGCCGGCGTGCGAGGCCTCGAGGACCGCCGGGTGCAGGTTGGCCACCGCCGTGCCCGACGTCGTCACCACCGCCACGGGTGCCGGGGCGTTCGGGGCGTCCGCGACCTCCGGTGGGCCGTCCGCGACGGCGCCCGGCAGGGCCGACCCGCGCGACAGCCCGAGGGCGAGGAAGGCCGCCGACCGCTCGTCGACGCGCACGTGCAGCCGCACCCGCCCGGCGGCGGCCGCCTCGGCCAGGGCGTACGCCAGCGGGGCCGACCGGGACCCTGGTGCCAGGACGACGTCGTGCACGCCCTGGGCGGCGAGGTCGGCCACCAGGGCGCGGGCGGAGTCGACGGCGGGGCTCCCGGAGGGCGCGGCGCTCATGCGCGGGCCCGGTCGAGGACGGCGGCGAGCCGGTCGTGGCGTTCGAGCCAGCGCTGCTCGAGGTCCGGCGGCGCGGCGACGGCCGCGAGCGCACCGGCGTCGGGGGCGACGCGGCGCACCGGCAGGGCCCCGTCGACGGGCCGCAACGGGTCGTCGGTGACGTCCCGGGTGAGCAGCTGCGAGGTCGCCAGACCGCAGGCGTGCGGGAGCTCCGGCAGCGCCGCGGCGAGCGCCACCCCGGCCGCCAGCCCCACCGAGGACTCCAGCGCGGAGGACACCACGACCGGCAGACCGACCTGCTCGGCCAGGTCGAGGCAGGCCCGCACGCCGCCCAGCGGCTGGACCTTGAGCACGACGACGTCGGCCGCCTCGGCCCGCACGACCCGCAGCGGGTCCTCGGCGCGGCGGACGGACTCGTCGGCGGCGACCGGGACGTCGACGCTCCGGCGCACGGCCGCGAGCTCGTCGACGGTGCGGCACGGCTGCTCGACGTACTCCAGTCCCCCGGCCGCGGCGTCGAGCCGGGGGATGCGTCGCCGGGCCTCGTCGACGTCCCAGGTGCCGTTGACGTCGACCCGGATCCGGCCGACGGACGGGCCGTGCAGCGTGTCGAGCACCTCGCGCACGGCCTGCACCCGCTCCACCTCGGCCTCGACGGGCTCCACCGACCCGTCGGCGAGCCGCTGGCCCACCTTGACCTTCGCCGTCGTGCACCCGCCCGAGGCGAGCACGATCTCGCGAGCGCGCTCCGCGTCGACCGCGGGCACGGTGACGTTGACCGGCACGCGGTCGCGGACCGGGGCGGGGAAGCCGAGGTCCGCCGCCTCCCGGGCCGCGCGCAGCCACGTGGCCGACTCGGCGTCGTCGTACTCCCAGAAGGGGCTCAGCTCGCCCCAGCCGGCGTCTCCGCGCAGCAGCAGGCCGTCGCGGCTGGTCAGGTCTCGGAAGCGCGTGCGCAGCGGCGTGGACCAGACGAACCGGCGCTGCAGCGTCGCGGACAGGGAGGCGGACACGTCCTCAGGGTAGGAGGTCGCCCGCCGTGCGCCAGTGCGCGCGGCGTCCCGGCCGGTCCGGGGTCAGTCCGTGAACTCGTCCGGCGTGGTGCGGAACGTCCAGGCCCCGGGCGCGCTCACGGTGGTGACGGGGAGGGCCTGCGTCGTGGCGGTGGCACGCCGCACCTCGGCCGCGTCGTAGGCGATCAGCTCGTCCACGACCTCGTCCGGGTCAGCGACCTCGGAGCTGTGGGATCGCGTCATGTTCATGCCTCTATGGTGCATCGACCGGTGTGCAGATTCAGCGGATGACGCGCACATCTCGGGTGATCGGTGTGTCGAGCCGCGACTACCCTGAGGCCGTGAGCCGATCCGACAGCACGCCCGACGTCCCCGCGCAGGTCTCGCACACCTTCGACCCGAGGCGATGGCGCACGGTCGCCGGGTTCGAGGACCTGACCGACCTGACCTACCACCGGGGTGTGGAGCGGTCGACGGCGGACGACGGGACCGAGCAGGTGCGCGACCTGCCCGTGGTGCGGGTCGCCTTCGACCGCCCCGAGGTGCGCAACGCGTTCCGGCCGCACACCGTCGACGAGCTGTACCGGGTGCTGGACCACGCCCGCATGACCTCCGACGTCGGCACCGTGCTGCTCACGGGCAACGGACCGAGCCCGAAGGACGGCGGCTGGGCGTTCTGCTCCGGCGGCGACCAGCGCATCCGCGGGCGGTCGGGCTACCAGTACACGACTGCCGACGAGGCGGGACGCCTCGGTGTGGACGCGGACGCCGTCGACCCGGCGCGGGCCGGACGCCTGCACATCCTCGAGGTGCAGCGGCTGATCCGCACCATGCCCAAGGTGGTGATCGCCGTCGTCGACGGCTGGGCCGCCGGGGGCGGGCACTCGCTGCACGTGGTCGCCGACCTGTCCATCGCCTGCCGCGAGCACGGGCGGTTCAAGCAGACCGACGCCGACGTCGGCTCGTTCGACGGCGGCTACGGCTCGGCGTACCTGGCCAAGCAGGTGGGTCAGAAGCGCGCCCGGGAGATCTTCTTCCTCGCCCGGGAGTACTCCGCCGACGACGCCGAGCGCTGGGGCGGCGTCAACGAGGTCGCCGAGCACGCCGACCTGGAGTCCCTGGGCATCGAGTACGCCCGCACCGTCGCCGGCAAGTCGCCGCAGGCGATCCGCATGCTGAAGTTCGCGTTCAACCTGGCCGACGACGGCCTGATGGGCCAGCAGGTGTTCGCCGGGGAGGCCACGCGGCTTGCGTACCTCACCGACGAGGCCGTGGAGGGCCGCGACGCGTTCCTCGGCAAGCGCGAGCCCGACTGGAGCCGGTTCCCCTACGCCTACTGAGGGGGCCCGGCGGTCCACGAGCCGCCGTCACGCGGCACGAGCTCGATCCAGGTGCTGCCCGGGGCGAGCTCCACCGGCTCCCCGTCGTGGGTGAGCTCGATCGGGTCGGACAGCGCGCCCTTGGACCACTCCGCCGCGACGTACCCGCCGGCGCTGGCGACCAGGGCGACGCCCTCGGAGTCGACGAGCCGCGTCTCCGGCACCGCCGCGCCGGAGGCGTCCCGGTACGGGGTGTCGACGACCTCGACCCGCAGCGCGACGACGTTCGTCGCGGCGTGCTGCACGCCGGACGTGGACATCGACGGGCTCGACCCCTCGCTGCGCAGCCAGGTGCCGGAGCCGGCGTCCCAGGCCCAGTGGCTGCGCTGCGCCGGGGACAGCCGCACGTCGATCTCGACCGACGAGGAGGCGTCCCCCGCGGCGGTGGCCCGCGACGCCTCGGCGGCGTACCGGAAGAGCTGCGGGGGCGGCGTCGTGCGCTGCCCGTCGTCCTGGGCGAGGAAGGTCCCGGGGTCACCGATGACGTCGTGGGGCGCGGGCCGGGCGGGGTCGCGGCGGAAGCCCGGGTCGCCGGCGTCCATGATCACCGACTGCGTCCCGGAGTCGCGGACGTCGGCGATGAAGGGCGGCTGGGCGCCGGAGTAGGCGAGGATGCCGTCCAGCGGGGCGACGATCGCCGGGTCCATGGGTCGCACGGACCGCACGGGCTCGACCACCTCGGGGATCGTCGAGTGGTACACGGCCAGGAACCGCGAGATACCGCCCTCGACGACCTCCTCCCAGACCAGGTCGGCGTCCTCGAGACCGGCCTGGGGGCGCGCCTGCGGCGAGTTCTCGATCTTGACGCCGAGGGCGGGCCGGTCGGCGACCGTGTCCGTCTCCACCCCGGTCAGGGGCCACACGGTCGCGACGTCGGGCTCGGGCGGCAGGCCCTTCGCCACGGGTCCCGTCGAGGCCGCGACCGTCGTGGTCGGGGCCGGGGCGGGCTCGCCGCCGGTGCAGCCGACCAGTCCCGCCGAGACCGCCAGCAGCCCGGCGACCGCCGCCGTCGTCCGTCCGTGCGCACCGTGCCGCATCCGTCCTCCGTCCCGTGGGTGGCGACACTGTACCGATCGCGCCGGAGGTCAGGACACGGACCAGGACCCGTCCCCGCGCGGGACGAGCTCGACCCACGTCGTCCCGGGGGCCAGGCGCACCGGGTCGCCGTTCGGCCGGGTCAGGCGCAGCGGCTTGCGCGGGCCCTTCTTGGACCACTCGACCGCGACGGACCGGCCGCCGCTGAGCACGCGGCCGGTGCCGCTGCCCACCAGCTCGGTCTTCGGCACCCGGGCTCCGGAGGCGTCCCGCTGGGAGGTCAGGCTGACCTGCATCCGCAGCAGCACGACGTTGCGGGCGGTGACCCGCTGACCGGAGGAGATCGAGGGGGTCCCGTTGTCGCTGCGGCGGTACGCCCCGTCGCCGCGGTTCCACGTCCAGGTGGTCCGCTGGGCCGCGGACAGCCGCACGTCGGCCGTCCGGGCCCGCTTCCCCTCGCTCCGGGCCGTGGCCTTCTTCGCCCCGGGGGCGTACCGGAACTGGGCGGGCGGCGGCTCGGCGCGGCGGCGGTCCGCCTGCCGGGCGAAGGTCCGCACGTTGCCGTACACGTTGTGCGGGGCGTACCGGCCGGACCAGCGCCAGAACCCCGGGTCGCCGTCGTCGTTGATCACCAGCTGGGTGCCCCGGCGCTCGACGTTCCGCAGGTACGAGCCGATCCCCCCGGACGCCGCCAGGAGGCCCCGCATCGGGGCGACCGTCGCCGGGTCCATCGGCCGCACCGACCGGATCGGGCCCACCTCGTCCGGGTAGTCCGAGTGGTAGACGGCCACGAACCGCGTGATGCCGCCCTCGACGACCTGCTCCCACACGACGTCCGCGCGGTGCAGCCCGGTGTGCGGACGGGCGGCCGGGGAGTTCTCGATCTTCACCGCCACCGCCGGCCGCTTCGGCACCTTGTCCGTGCGCTGGCCGGTCAGCGGCCAGCGCGGAACCTCCGGGGTCGGCGACGGCGTCGGCTCCGGCGCCGGGGGCGACGGCGGCGCGATCTTCGCCCGCGACACGTCCGGCGCCACCGTGACCGTGGGCGCCTCGAGCGGCGGCTGGTCGGAGCACCCGCCCAGTGCGAGCAGCGCCACCACCAGGGCGAGCGCCACGGGACGTCGAGCGGCCACAGCCATCCTCCTCGGGGCAGGGTGGGAACAGGCTACGCGCACCCCGCGGCGCACGGCGGACTATCGTGACCTGCGTGCTCCACCCCGAGGTGTCCGCGTTCGTGGACCGCGCGCGCCGCGCCCTGGACGACGGCCCTCCGGTCGTGCCGCTGCCCCGGCTGAGCGACGCGGAGGCACCGCCGGGCACCGCGGCCGTCGTGCGCACGTCCGGGTCGACGGGCACGCCCCGCGAGGTGGCCCTCAGCGCCGCGGCGCTGCGGGCCTCCGCGGCCGCCACGGCGGAACGGCTCGGGTCGGCGGGCCGATGGGTGCTGACCCTGCCGACCACGCACGTCGCCGGGGTCCAGGTCGTGGTGCGCTCGGTGCTGGCGGGCACGCCGCTGGTCGCGGCGCCGCCGGAGGCGCCGTTCACCCCGGCCGGCCTCGCGGACCTGCTCGCCGAGGCACTGTCCGGGCACGACCCCGTGCACGTCTCGCTCGTCCCGACCCAGCTGCACCGGGTCGTGCAGGCCGCCGACGACGGCGCCCCGGCCGCCCTGCGGGCGTTGGCCCGGTGCGGGGCCGTCCTGCTGGGCGGGGCCGCCGCGCCGGCTCCCCTGGTCCGCCGGGCGCGCGAGGCCGGCGTCCCGGTGGTGCGGACCTACGGCATGTCCGAGACGTCGGGCGGCTGCGTGTACGACGGCGTCCCGCTGCCCGGCGTGCGCGTCCGGGTCGACCCGGTCACCGGCGGGCAGGGCGTGGTCGAGCTCGCCGGGCCGGTGCTGGCCACCGGGTACCTGGGGGACGACGCCGCGACGGCCGCCGCGTTCGGTGACGGGCCCGACGGCCGCTGGTTCCGCACCAGCGACCTGGGCCACCTCCAGGACGGCGTGCTGCAGGTGCTCGGCCGGGCGGACGACGTCGTGGTCACCGGGGGCGAGAACGTCGCGCCGGCCGCCGTGGAGGCGGTGCTCGCCGAGCTGCTCGACGGCGAGGTCTGCGTCGTCGGCGTGCCGGACCCGGAGTGGGGCCAGGCCGTCGTGGCGGTCGTCGGCCGCCCGGGGACCCCGGCGGGCACGTGGCTGCCGTCGGAGCGGCTGACGCCGGCACGGTCCGAGGTCGCGGCTAGGCTGGGCCGGCCCGCGGCCCCGCGACGGATCCTGCAGGTCCCCGAGCTCCCGCGGCGCGGACCCGGCAAGGTCGACCGCGCCGCCGTCGTCGATCTCGTGCGTCGTCACGACGCGCGCCGCTGAGAGGAGTACGCATGGCCACCGCCGCCGAATGGGTCGCCGGCGCCCGCCCCCGCACGCTGCCGGCCGCCGCGGCCCCCGTCGCCATCGGGACCGGCGCGGCCGCGCAGGTCGACGCCTTCGGCTGGCTGCCCGCCGTGCTCGCCCTCGGCGTCGCGCTGGCGCTGCAGATCGGGGTCAACTACGCCAACGACTACTCCGACGGCGTGCGCGGCACCGACGTCGACCGGGTCGGCCCGCTGCGGCTCACGGCCGCCGGCCTGGCCCGCCCGGGGCACGTCAAGGCGGCCGCGTTCGGGTCGTTCGGCCTCGCCGGCGTGCTGGGGATCGCCCTGTGCGCCGTGTCCGGGCACTGGTGGCTGCTCGCCGTCGGTGCGCTGAGCATGGCGGCCGGCTGGTACTACACCGGTGGGAAGCGGCCGTACGGCTACGCCGGTCTCGGCGAGGTCGGGGTCTTCGTGTTCTTCGGCCTGGTCGCCACGCTCGGCACCACGTACACCCAGGCCGACCGGATCACGTGGCCCGCCGTGCTGGGCGCCGTCGGCGTCGGCCTGGTCGCCTGCGCGATCCTCATGGCCAACAACCTGCGCGACATCCCCACCGACGTGCTGGCGGGCAAGCGCACGCTCGCGGTGCGCGTCGGTGACCACCGGGCCCGCCGGCTGTACGCGCTGTGGCTGGTCGTGGCGGTGCTGCTCGGACTCGCCTGCGCGGTGTGGAACCCGTGGGCCTTCCTGGTGACCCTGCTCCTGCTGCCGACGGTGCTGCTCGTGGTCCCGGTGCTGGCCGGTGCGCAGGGGCGCGCACTGGTCCCGGTGCTGGCCGGGACCGGCCTGTTCGAGCTCGCCTACGGGGTGCTGCTGGGGCTCGGTCTGGCGCTCTGAGAGCGGGCCGTCTCAGGAACGCTGCTGCGGGCTGCCGGCCGGGTCGTCCGTCCGCGCGGCCGGGTCGCCGTCGAGCGCGGCGTCCTCGGCGGCGGCGTCCTCGTCGACCACCCGCTCGCGGCGTTCCTTGCGCTCCCGGTCACGCTCGGCGAGCCAGAGCGCAGCCGCGTCGCGCTGCCGGGGCAGGGCGAGGTAGGAGACGGCGAACGCCACGACGAGGGCCACGAGCGGCAGGAGCCACCCGCCCAGACCGACGACGTAGCCGAGGACGAGCACCGCCACGAGGATGAGCAGCCGCAGCGCGGAGTAGATGACCAGAGGCACGTCACCAGGGTACGGCGGCGGCAGGGGCGGTCGGTTCGGGGCACCACCGCGGGCGTTCTAGGGTGGAGGCATGTTCCGCGTCGTGGTGGTCCTGCTCGTGATCGGCCTGATGGTCTACAGCCTCGCCGACCTGGCCGGGTCGGAGGAGGAGGACCGGGGTGGCCTGCCCACCTGGCTGTGGCTGATCATCATCGTGTTCCTGCCGGTCTTCGGCCCGATCACCTGGATCGTCACCAAGCGCACGCGCCGCCGCGGGTCCGGCGGCCTCACCGGCCGTCCCGGACGCGGACCGCGGCGCCCGTCCGGACCCGTCGCGCCGGACGACGACCCGGACTTCCTGTGGCGCATCGAGCAGGAGAAGCGACGTGAGGAACGTCGCAGGAAGAAGAGCGACGGCGAGGGACCCGACTCCCCGCCCGCCGACGACGCCTGACGGCGGCGGACCCCGGCGGACCCCGGCGGACCCCGGCGAGGTAGGCAAGATCCCGCCGAGGTAGGCAACCGGTCGGCCGAGGTAGGCAAGATCCCGGCGAGGTAGAGCAGGGCCGCCCGACCCGGGGACTCCCCACCGGAGATGGCCTACCTGGCGGTTGTCGTTGCCTACCTCGCCGCAACCCGGCCTACCCGGCGCACAAGTTGCCTACCTCGCCGCAACTCGGCCTACCTCGCCGGAAAGTTGCCTACCTCGGCCCGACCTGGCCTCTCTGAGGACAGACGTGCCTGCCCGGGGGTCAGCTGATGCCCGAGTACGAGTGCTTGCCGTTGAAGATCAGGTTCACGCCGGTGAAGTTGAACAGCACGCAGGCGTAGCCGACGACGACGAACCAGGCGGCCCGTCGTCCGGACCAGCCCCGCGTCGTGCGCGCGTGCAGGTAGGCCGCGTACACGACCCAGATGATGAAGCTCCAGACCTCCTTGGGGTCCCAGCCCCAGTAGCGGCCCCAGGCGTCCTCGGCCCAGATCGCGCCGCCGATGATCGTGAAGGTCCACATCACGAAGCCGACCGCGTTGAGCCGGAACGACATCGACTCCAGCGACGTCGGGGTCGGCATCCGGTCGAGCCAGCGGAACCCGGGCCGGGTCAGGAACGGCGACCCGGTGTCGCGCGCGTCCCGCAGCAGCTGCAGGGCGGAGAGCACGAAGGCGATCGTGAAGATCCCGGTCGCCGCGATCGCGACGCCGACGTGGATGACCAGCCAGTAGTTCTGCAGCGCAGGCTGCACACCGGTCGCCGCGACGTGGAACGAGTTCAGCCCCACGACGATGAACAGGGTGACCAGACCGGTGACGAACGCACCGAGGAACCGCACGTCGCGACGCAGGTTCCACACCAGGAACACCGTCATCGCCACGAACGACCCCACGAGCGTGAACTCGTACATGTTGGCCCACGGCGTCCGCCCGGCCGCGACGCCGCGGAGCAGGATCGCGACGCCGAGCAGGACGGTGCCGAGCCAGGACGTCGACATGCCGATCCCGGCGGCCCGGCGAGGAGGCGCGGAGGCCTCGGCGGGCACGGGCCCGCTGCCCGACGCCGACCCCGCCTCCGGCGCGCCGACCCCGGCCCCGACGGCGGCCCGGGTCTCGGTGCGCGCCTCGAGACGTTCGTCGGTGCGACGTCCCAGGTCGATCGCGAACGCGATCATCGCGAGAGCGAGGGTCGTCGCCGCCGCCCACACGAGCAGGTCGCTCAGGTCGCCGATCTCCATGTCAGTCTTCCTCGCTCGTTCTCGTCGGTTCGGCCCGCTCCAGGCCGGGCAGCGCGGTCAGCAGCCGGTCGACCTCGGGCTCCAGCCCGGCGTCGTCCCCGCGGGCCAGGCCGGCGACCTCCACCTGCGTGACGCCGTCGGACGTCCATGATCGCACCCAGACGCGCCGCCGCGGCAGGAACAGCGACCCCGTCAGCCCGACCAGCGCCAGCAGCGCGAAGGTGAGCACCCAGGCCAGCGACGGGTCGTGGCGCAGGTCCAGCGCGACGAACCGGGGCACGTCCTCGCCGAGGGTGACCGTGCCCAGCCCGTCGGGCAGCTCGACGGTGTCGCCGGGTTCGAGCAGCAGCGTGACCCGTTCACCGTCGTCGTCCACCGAGGCGGTGAGGTTCGCCGTGTCCAGGCGGTAGACGTTCTGCGGGACGCCCTCGTCGAGCCCCAGGTCGCCGCGGTATACCTCGAGCACGAGCAGCGGGTCCTCCGGCAGCGGGAACACCGACTCCGCGGTCCCGTCGTCGTTGAGCACCGCCGTGGGCAGGAAGTACCCGATGAGCCCGATCTGGTCGAGACCCGGCGAGACGTCCGGGACCTTGACCACGCCGCGCGAGGTGTACACCTGGTCCTCGGGCAGGAAGGGCACGCGTCCGTCGAACGCCGTGGCGCCCTCGGCGTCGGTGACGCTGATCTCCGGGGCGTAGCCGTTGCCCTGCAGGTAGATCTTCGCGCCGTCGACGTCGAGCGGGTGGTTGACCTTGATGGTCTCGGCCCGCGACGACCCGTCCGGCTCGTGCACGGTGACCTCGGCGGTGAAGTCGCGCGACTGGGCGAACGCCACGGTGTCGGTGGCGAACTCGGACTCGAAGGCGTCCAGCGTCATCGCGAACGGCACGAGGGACTCCGGGGAGAACCACGCGCCGGACTCGAACGTGTCGTAGTCGACGACGGCGTTGGCGAAGCCGCGGTCCTCGGTGATGATCGCCTGGCCGCGGTAGTGCAGGAGCTGGCCGACGGCGACGGAGATCACGAGGCCCACCAGCGCCAGATGGAAGAGCAGGTTCCCGGTCTCGCGCAGGTACCCCCGCTCGGCGGCGACGGTCCGCGTGGCCGGTCGCGCCGGGACCTTGCCCCGGGCGGGCCGGGCGTCCTCGGCCCCGGCCTCGACGCGGAACGCCGGCATCCGGCGCCACCGGCCACGCAGGTGCGCGGCGGCCGCCTCGGCGACCTCGTCCGGGCTCTCCGCCGTCGTCCCGGTGACGTGGACCGGGAACCGTTCGAACCGGACGGGGGTCCGCGGGGGCCGGGCCCGCAGCGCCCGGGCGTGCGCGATCGTGCGCGGCACGATGCAGCCCACCAGGGAGACGAGCAGCAGCAGGTAGATGGCCGAGAACCAGACCGAGGTGTAGACGTCGAAGAAGCCGAAGCGGTCCAGCCACTCCCCCGCCGTCGGGTGCTCGCCGAGGTACTCCACCACGGCGGAGGGGTCCTGGTCGCGCTGCGGCAGGATCGACCCGGGCAGGGCCGCGACGGCCAGCAGCATGAGCAGCATCAGGGCCACGCGCATGCTGGTCAGCTGGCGCCAGGTCCAGCGGAGCATCCCGCGCCAGCCGAGCTGGGGGGCCCGGGGGGCCGACGGCGGCTGCCCGGCCGCTCCCGGCCCCGCGTCCGCCGTCGACGTCGGCGCGCCGGTGGTGAAGTCGTCCGCGATGCCCTCGGGACGGTAGGTCCGCTCGCTCATCACACCACCGTCGTGTATCCGCTGATCCAGCTCTGCAGCAGGCTGGTGGTCGCCCCCCACAGGCCGGTCACCATCGCCAGGCCGATCACGATGAGCAGCCCGCCGCCGACGCGCATGATCGTGCGGCGGTGGTCGCGCAGGAACCCGAGCATCCGCTGCGACGACTGCAGGCCGAGCGCCACCAGCAGGAAGGGCACGCCGAGGCCGACGCAGTACGCGATGCCGAGGACGACGCCGCGCGTGGCGGAGGCCTCGTCGAGCGCGAGGGACTGCACGGCGGCCAGCGTCGGCCCCATGCAGGGGGTCCAGCCGATGCCGAAGACGACGCCCAGCAGGGGCGCGCTCCACAACCCGGCGCGCGGGCTCACGTGCAGACGGCGCTCCCGCTGCAGGAACCGGATCCCGCCGAGGAACGCCACCCCCATGAGGATGACGACGACGCCGAGCACCCGCGTCAGGAGGTCCTCGTAGCGCACCAGGTACGCCCCCAGGGCGCCCGCGGCGGCCATCAGCGCGACGAACACGGCGGTGAAGCCGAGCACGAAGAGCCCGACCCCGGCCACGACGCGTCCGCGGGCCGGTGCCGCCGGCGGAGCCGCCGTCGTCGTGCCGCCCCGGGAGGCCGGTGCCGGGCCGGCGTTCGCCGCGGCCATCCCGCCCACGTAGCCGACGTAGCCGGGAACCAGCGGCAGCACGCAGGGCGAGGCGAAGGAGACCAGCCCCGCGACCAGCGCGACCGGGACGGCGAGCAGCATCGAGCCGCTGATCGCCGTCGTCGCGAAGATCTCCCCCATGTCAGGCGTCCGCCAGCGCGTCGTCGATCAGGCCGTTCAGCGTCGTCCCCGAGACCTCGCCGACGACGCGTGCCGCCACCCGGCCCTCGGCGTCGAGCACCACCGTGGACGGGACGGCCTGCAGGGGCACGACGCCGGAGAGGCCGGCCACGACCTGGCCGCTGCGGTCCTCGATGGACGGGTACGGCACCTCGAAGGTGCGCTGGAAGGCCAGCGCGGCTCCGGCCTCGTCCTCGGTGTTGATCCCCAGCAGGTGCACGCCCTCGTCGGCGCGCTCGGTGGCGATCTCGACCAGGGCCGGCGCCTCGGCACGACAGGGCGCGCAGCCGGCGTACCAGGTGTTGAGCACGACCACGTCGCCGCGCCAGTCAGCGGTGGAGACCTCGTCGCCCTCGAAGCTGGTGCCCTCGACGACCACCGGGTCGGTGCGGTCGTCCGGTTCCCACTGCTGGACGGTGCCGTCGCCGGAGACGAAGCCCTGGCCGACGACGTCGCCCGCGCCGGAGTCGGCGGCACCGCAGCCGGCCAGGCCGACGGCGGCACCGAGGGCGAGCGCGAGGCCCGCCGTGTGGCGGCGCCGCATCAGGCGCCCGGGGTGGGGTCGGCGCCGAGGAGCAGGTCGGCCGCGGGCTCCGCGTAGTGCAGGGCGGCGAACCGGTCGTCGGTGAAGGTCAACGACGTCAGCGAGGCGAGGGAGCACTGGCGGCGTCGCGGGTCGTGCGCCAGCCGGCGCCCCTCGTAGGACCGACGCGTCAGCCAGACGGGCAGCTGGTGGCTGACCAGGACGACCTCGTGCCCGGCGAAGGCGCGACGTGCGTCGTCGACGGCGGCCCGCATGCGCACGGCCTGGTCGGCGTAGGCCTCGCCCCACGACGGCCGCAGCGGGTTCCACAGCAGCTTCCAGTACCGCGGGTGCGCGAGCTGGGACGGGTTCTTGCCGATGGTCGTGCCCTCGAACCGGTTGCCGGCCTCGATCAGGCGGTCGTCGGTGGCCAGGTCGAGTGCGAAGGCGTCGGCGATCGGCTGCGCCGTCTCCTGGGCGCGCTGGAGCGGGCTCGCCACGACGGCGGCGACGTCCCGGCCCGCGCCGGACAGGTGCTGCGCGACACGCCGGGCCATCTGCTGGCCGCGGTCGGACAGCCGGTACCCGGGGATGCGTCCGTACAGGACGCCGTCGGGGTTGTGGACCTCGCCGTGCCGCAACAGATGGACGGTGGTGGTGGCCATGAGCCTTAGTGTCCCAGATCCTGCGGGTGCTCCCGCCGTCCGGGGCGCCGTCGTGAGGCGGGTCACGGTGCCCCGGCGACCGGTCGGGCGCCACGGGCTCGCATCGACGACGGCGACCGGGAATACTCCGGCGGGACGCCATGTTCATGCGTTTCGATGGAATCGCCCCGGGTCCGGCCCGGGACGGTTGCCACACGTCCAGCAACACCACTCGACAAGGAGCCCCTCCATGGCCACGCCCCTGCCTTCGGACCTGTCCACCGGTACCTACGCCGTCGACGCCGGCCACTCCACCGCGTCGTTCTCCGTCCGCCACGCCGGGATCTCGAAGGTCCGCGGGACCATCGGCATCGCCGCCGGCACCATCACCGTCGGCGAGGACCTCGAGTCCTCCGCCGTCGCCGTCGAGCTCGACGCCGCCGCGATCAACACCGGTGACGAGAACCGCGACCAGCACCTCAAGAGCGCGGACTTCTGGCACGCCGAGGAGCGCCCGACCTGGACCTTCACGTCCACGGCCGTCACCGCCGACGACGACGGCTACGTCGTGACCGGCGACCTGACGATCAACGGCGTGACCCAGAGCATCGACCTGCCGGTCGCCTTCGAGGGCGCCGCGGTGGACCCGTTCGGCAACAAGCGTGCCGGCTTCGAGTCCGAGCTGGTCATCAACCGCAAGGACTTCGGCCTGACCTGGAACGCCGCGCTCGAGACCGGCGGCGTCCTGGTGGGCGAGAAGGTCAAGATCGCTCTCGACGTCTCCGCGATCGAGCAGAACTGACCCCTGCGGCGAGGTAGGCAACTTCTCCCCGAGGTAGGCAGCTCTCCGCCGAGGTAGGCAACTTCTCGGCCAGGTAGGCGAGCTGCGCGTCAGGACGGCGGGACACCGCGCCGGACGCACCCTGGGGGCGGAGTTGCCTACCTCGCCGTCTTGGTGCCTACCTCGTGGGGAAGTTGCCTACCTCGCCGGCGGTTTGCCTACCTCGCCAGTGGTCCGCCTACCTCGCGGTGGCGGCCGGGGCGGTCCGGCCGTCGACCGTCGCGCCTTCCTGCGCGTGGCGTGCCGCCGCGTGGAACGCGAGGATCTGCAGCTCGCCGGCGACGTCGACGCTGCGCACGACGACGTCGTCGGGCAGCTGCAGCGCCACCGGGGAGAACGACAGGATCTCCCGGACACCGCACTCCACGATCCGCTCGGCGACGGCCTGCGCCGCCGCGCCGGGGGTCGCCAGGATCACCATGGACACTCCCCGCGCGGCCAGGATCTCCTCGAGCCGGTCGGAGTGCTCCACCTCCAGCCCCGCCGCGCGTCGGCCGACGACGTCCGGGTCGGCGTCGATCAGCGCCACGAGCCGGAACCCCCGCGCCGCGTAGCCCGAGTAGTTCGCCAGCGCGTTGCCGAGGTTGCCGACGCCGACGATCGCGAGCCGGTGCTCCGAGCCCAGGCCCAGCGCCGTGCTGATCGAGGACGCGAGCGTCTCGACCTCGTAGCCGACGCCGCGCGTCCCGAACGACCCCAGGTAGGACAGGTCCTTGCGCAGCTGCGCGGAGCCCACGCCGGAGCGTTCCGCCAGCGCCGAGGACGACGTCGTCGTCACCCCGTCCCGCAGCAGGTCGCGCAGGGCGCGCAAGTAGTACGGCAGCCGCGACACCGTCGCCGCGGGCACCGTCACCTCGCCGATCTCGATCACGTCCGCTTCCCTCCCGCAGGTGCCGCCAGACGTCGCGCCAGCCTCGCCGCGTCCACCCGCCAGAACCCCTGCTGCACGCCGTCCACCTCGACGACGGGCACGTAGTCGCCGTACCGCTCGGTCAGCGCGGCATCGGTCTCGATGTCGATCTCCCGCCACGCCGCGCCCGCCCGCTCGCACACCGAGGCCACGACCTCCCGTGCGTCGTCGCACAGGTGACAGCCGGGGCGGGTGTACATCACCACCCGTGCCGTCTCCTCGGGTGTCGTCGGGGCGCTGCTCACGAGGACAGCGTATCGGCGCGACTACAGTGGGCCGCATGCCGTCTCATGCCGACTCCCCGGTCAGCCCGCCGGCGGCAGCCTTCTTCGACGTCGACAACACGATCATCCGCGGCGCCAGCTCGTTCCACCTGGCCCGCGCGCTCTACCGGCGTCGGTTCTTCGGGACCGTGGACCTGCTGAGGTTCGGGGTGATCCAGGCCAAGTACCTGCTCTTCGGCGAGTCACGCTCCCAGATCGAGACCGTCCGCAGCCGAGCGCTGTCCCTCATCGCGGGCCGCTCGGTCGCCGAGATCACCGCCGTCGGCGACGAGGTGTACGACACCGTGCTGGAGCTGCGGATCTTCCCCGGCACCAAGCGCCTCCTCGACGAGCACCTGGCCGCCGGCGACCAGGTCTGGCTCGTCACCGCCACCCCGGTGGAGATCGGCGGCCTCATCGCCCGCCGGCTCGGGGCGACCGGCTGCCTCGGGACGATCGCCGACCACGAGGGCGGGTACTACACGGGAGCCCTCGTGGGAGACCTCATGCACGGCGAGGCCAAGGGCGCGGCGGTCCGCGAGCTCGCCGAGCGCGAGGGCCTGGACCTGGAGGGGTCCTACGCCTACGGCGACTCGCTGAACGACCTGCCGATGATGCGGTCGGTCGGCCACCCGTGCCCGATCAACCCGGACGCACGCCTGCGCCGGTACGCCAAGGAGGTCGGCTGGCCGATCCGGGAGTTCCGCGGGCGGGGACAGCGCGTCGCCCACCGCGGGGTGCGGACGGCGTCCTGGGCCGGCGCGGCCTGGGTCGCCGGCCTCGTGCTGCGGGCGGCGCAGCGCACCGTGCGCCGACGCATCCGGGGCCGCTGAACGGGCGCTCGCCCTTCCCTGCTCCCCCGCAGACGCAGCGAGCCCGGCACCCCTCAGGGGTGCCGGGCTCGCTCAGCACGGCCCGCCGGACGGCGGGCGGCGCCTCACTTCTTGTTGCGACGCTGGTGACGCGTCCTGCGCAGCAGCTTGCGGTGCTTCTTCTTCGCCATGCGCTTGCGGCGCTTCTTGATGACGGAGCCCATGAGGTCCTCACAATGCTGATCGGTGGTCGGACGACGTTGGTCCCGGCCCCCGTGAGCCCGGGTGAGCCGACCAACGCGAGAAAAGTCCGTCGATCAGGATACCCGATCGCCGCCGGTGCCCCGGCCCGCGGCCGGCGTGCTCCCGGTCACGACGCGGGCGCCGGTCGCGTCAGTCCAGGTACGGGTCCAGCCCGAACTCGGGGAAGACGTGCCGTCGGGTGGCGAGGACGGCCCGGTCGATCGGGTCCGAGGGGTCGTACCCCTGCGACCAGGGCTGCCAGGAGACCTCGCCCCGGCCCAGCATCGAGGCCGCCCGCAGCCCCGACATCTCCTCGGCCGCCTCGCGCCACGCCGTCGGCAGCGGCATCCCCGTCGTGAGCGGCGCGTGCGCCGCCTCGGCCACGAGGGCCGCCCAGACGAGGGGGACGACGTCGACGACGGCGTAGCCCCCGCCGCCCAGGGCGACCCACCGGCCGTCGCAGAGCTCGTGCGCCAGGTCGTGCACCCAGTGCGCCGCCGTCTTCTGGGCGTGGACCCCCACCGACAGGTCGGTGAGCGGGTCGTTGCCGTGGGCGTCGGCGCCGTGCTGGGACACGATGGCGTCGGGGGCGAACTCGCGCAGGACCGTCGGCAGCACCGCGTCGACGGCGCGCAGCCAGCGCGCGGAGTCGGTCCGCGGCGGGACCGCCACGTTGACCGCGGTGCAGTGGTGCAGACCGGCGCCCGTGTCGGCCGGGTTCCCGGTGCCCGGGAAGAGCGTGTGGCCGTCCTGGTGGATCGAGAAGGTCAGCACCCGCGGTTCGTCCCAGAAGATGGCCTCGACGCCGTCGCCGTGGTGGGCGTCGAGGTCGACGTACGCGACACGCTCGGCGCCCCGGTCGAGGAGGCGCTGCACGGCGGCCGCGGCGTCGTTGTAGACGCAGAACCCCGACGCCGCACCCCGCTGGGCGTGGTGCATGCCGCCCGCGATGTTCAGCGCGTGCTGGGCGCGGCCCTCCCACACGGCGTCCGCGGCGCCGACGGAGGCGCCGACGAGACGGGCAGCGGCCTCGTGCATGGCCGGGAACACGGGGTCGTCCTCGGTCCCGAGCCCGCGGGCGACGTCCGGCTCCCCCGTCTCGGCCGCCCGCCGCACGGCGGCGACGTACTCGGCGTCGTGCACCGTCTCGACGACCTCGTCGGGCGCGCAGACCGGGTCGACGACCTCGAGACCGGGCGCGTCGAGCAGCCCGAGGGCCTCCACGAGGCGCATCGTCAGGTCGAGCCGCGCCGGTGCCATGGGATGACCGGGGCCGAAGTCGTAGCGCAGCAGCTCGGGACTCCACAGCAACTGGGCGACCGACATCCCGCCACGGTAGCCCAAGCCGTGGCAGGCTGGGCGGCGAGTGCGGTGGACGAGACTGGTGGACAGGACGAGGAGGGCGCGGCCGGTGGCACGATCGGTGCAGGACCGCGCGACCTCGGTCCGCGAATGGGTGGACCGGACGGCACGGGAGTACCCGGCCCGTCTGGCCATGACCGTCTTCGCCGCCGTCATCACGCTGTTCACGGTGCTGCTCCTGCCGCCGTGGGCGACCGCGTCCGACACCGGGGCACGGTTCGTGGACGCGTTGTTCACCGCGACGTCCGCGGTCTGCATCACCGGCCTGACGGTGGTGGACACCGCCACGTACTGGTCGGAGTACGGGCGCGCCGTCATCCTCGTCGGGATCAAGGTCGGAGGCCTGGGCGTCATGACGCTCGCCTCCCTGCTCGGGCTGGCGGTCTCGCGGCGCATCGGTCTGACGCAGAAGCTGCTGACCGCCTCGGAGACCAAGACCGGTACCACGCGGCTCGGTGAGGTCGGTTCCCTGATCCGGCTGATCATCGTGGTCTCCACCTCGATCGAGCTGGCGATCGCCCTGATCCTGCTCCCCCGCTTCATCGCCCTCGACGAGCACCTGGGGCTCGCCGTGTGGCACTCGACGTTCTACGGCATCTCGGCCTTCAACAACGCCGGCTTCGTGCCCACCGTGGACGGTCTGGCGCCCTACGCCTCGGACTGGCTGGTCATCGTGCCGATCGTCGTGGGGGTGTTCGTCGGCGCCCTCGGGTTCCCGGTGATGCTGAACCTCCTGCAGGCTCGCCGGTACGGGCGCCGGTTCGTGCGGCACCTGTCGCTGCACACCAAGCTGACGATCACGACCAGCGTGGCTCTCATGGTCGCGGGGTTCGTGACGATCGGGGCGATGGAGTGGGCGAACCCGGCCACGCTCGGCGGTCAGGACCTGCACACCAAGTTCCTCTCGGCCCTCATGGCGGCGGTGATGCCCCGCTCCGGCGGCTTCAGCACCTTCGACGTCGGCGAGATGCGGGCGGAGTCGTGGCTCATCACCGACGCGCTGATGTTCGTCGGCGGCGGGTCCGCCTCCACGGCCGGCGGCATCAAGGTCACCACCCTGGCCGTCATGCTCCTGGCGATCGTGGCCGAGGCGCGCGGTGACCGGGACGTCGACGTCTTCGGCCGACGCATCCCGCGGGACACCCTGCGCCTGTCCATCGCGGTGGTGTTCATCGGCGCCACGATGGTGCTGGTGTCCTGCATCGCGCTGGTCCGGCTCACCGACTTCTCGCTCTCGCAGATCCTGTTCGAGGTCATCTCCGCCTTCGCGACGGTGGGACTGTCGACGGGGATCACCGGTGACCTGCCGGACGGCGCGAAGTACTGGTTGAGCGCCCTGATGTACCTCGGACGCGTCGGCACGATCTCGGTGCTCGGTGCGCTGGCGCTGCGCGACCGGCGCCGCGTCATACGCTTCCCCGAGGAGCGCCCCATCATCGGGTGAGGCCCGAGACCCCCACACCGGAGGAGAACCGTGGCAGAGAAGAAGGACGACCGCGACGCCGGCGTGCTGGTCATCGGGCTGGGCCGCTTCGGCTCGTCGTTGGCGACGACCCTGGACCGGCTCGGCCAGGACGTCCTCGCCGTCGAGAACGACGACCGCCTCGTCACGCAGTGGTCGGGGCGCCTGCCGCTGGTCCAGGCGGACGCGTCCAACCCGGAGGCGCTCGAGCAGCTCGGTGCGCAGGACTTCGGCGTCGCGGTGGTCGGTGTGGGCACGGAGCTCGAGGCGTCGGTGCTCATCACCGGCAACCTCGTCGACCTGGGCACGCCGCAGATCTGGGCGAAGGCGGTCTCGGCCGAGCACGGTCGCATCCTGACCCGGATCGGTGCCCACCACGTGGTCTACCCCGAGTCCGACGCCGGTTCGCGGGTCGCGC
Source organism: Isoptericola haloaureus (assembly GCF_036689775.1). Taxonomy (NCBI): domain Bacteria; kingdom Bacillati; phylum Actinomycetota; class Actinomycetes; order Micrococcales; family Promicromonosporaceae; genus Isoptericola; species Isoptericola haloaureus. Next base: position 577,316 of record NZ_JBAGLP010000118.1, read on the forward strand.
ACCTGGTCAGCGGCAAGATGCTCGACTACATCGAGGTGGAGGACGGGTTCACGATCGTCAAGATGCGTCCGCCGCGCGAGATGCAGGGGTTCACCCTCGCCCAGTCGGACATCCGCAAGAAGTACGGCATCACGGTGATCGGCGTGAAGTCGCCGGGCATCGAGTTCACCTACGCGACCCCGGAGACGCGGGTCAGCGCCAACGACCTGCTGGTCTGCTCCGGCCACGCGGACCTGCTGGAGCGGTTCTCGGCGCGGCCGTGAGCACGGCCCGACCGTCGGGACCCGCGTCAGCGGCCGGTGTCGTCCTCGTCTGCGGCCCGGCGGGCGCGGGGAAGTCGACGTACGCCCGGGCGCTGGGTCGCGCGGGCTACGTCGTGCTGTCCTTCGACCGCGAGGCCTGGGCACGGGGCCTGCGGTCCCACCCGCTGAGCGACCGTGACGCCGCCGCGCTGCACCGGTCGCTGCAGGCCCGCCTGGTCGAGCTGGTCGCCACGGGCGAGCGGGTCGTCGTCGACACGTCGTTCTGGTCCCGCGCCCTGCGCGACCGTTACCGCGACCTCGTGCGCCCGCTCGGTGTCGAGGCGGAGGTGCACTACCTCGACACCCCGCGGGACGTCGTCCTGGCACGCCTGGCCGCACGTCGCCACGGCGGACCGGACGACGTCCTCGTGCCGCCCGACCGTGCGGCCGCCTACCTCGACGGCTTCCAGGCGCCGACGCCGGACGAGGGCCCGCTCGTCGTGCTCGACGGGGCTGACCGCGCCACGATCGTGGAGTAGGGTCGAGCCAAGAATTCCTCACCCGAGGAATTATGGGTCGCGGACCGAGGGAGCCCGTCGTGCGCGCGATGATCGTCAAGGAGTTCCGCGAGCTGCGCCGGGACCGGCGCACCGTCGCGATGCTCGTCGCCCTGCCCCTGCTGATGCTGGTGATCTTCGGGTACGCCGCCAACTTCACCGTCGACGAGCTGAGGGTCACCGTCGTGGGCGACCTGGCCGAGCAGGCCGAGCAGCAGATCACCCAGCAGGTGCCCGCCGACGCGCCCGCCACGCTGGACCTGGTCGACGTCGACCCGGACGCCGGCGCTCAGCAGGCACGCGACGCGCTCCGCGACGACGAGGTCGATCTCGCGATCCTCACCGGGGACGCGTCGGACGCCGACGGCGGCCGCCCCACCGTCCTCGTCGACGGCTCCAACCTCTTCGCCGCCCAGAGCGCGTCGGTCCTGGTCGCCCAGCTCGGCGACCGCGTCGAGTCCGAGATCCTCTACAACCCGGACCTCGAGACCTCCTGGGTGATGGTCCCGGCGATCATCGGCCTGATCCTGACCTTCATCGGGACGATCATCACGAGCATCGGGCTCGTCAGGGAACGGGAGGCGGGCACCCTCGAGCAGCTCGCGGTGATGCCGCTGTCCCCGACGTCGGTCGTGACGGGCAAGATCTCGCCGTACTTCCTGCTCGCCTGCTTCGACATGGTCCTGGTGACCCTGCTCGGCGTCTGGCTGTTCGGGGTCCCGTTCCGTGGCTCGGTGCTGCTCTTCGCCATCGGCGCGGCGATCTTCCTGTTCGCCGTCCTCGGCATCGGTGTGCTCATCTCGACCGTCTCGCAGACCACCGGCCAGGCCGTGCAGGTCGCCCTGATGACGATGCTGCCGCAGATCCTGCTGTCCGGGATGATCTTCCCCCTGGACGCCATGGCCGCGGGCGTGCGCTGGATCGGCTACCTGCTGCCGCTGACGTGGTTCGTCAAGCTCTCCCAGGGCGTCATGCTGCGCGGCGCCGGCTGGGAGTCGATGTGGCTGCCTGTCCTCGTCCTGACCGGGATGGCGATCCTCGTCTTCGGCGTCGCGGTGATCCGCCTGCGGCGCGACATCGCCCCGGCACGGGGAGCCCGCTGATGCCCGGCGCCCGCGACCTCACCGTCGAGCTGGGCGGCACGACGGCGCTGTCCGGCGTGAGCGTCGACCTCCCTCGCGGTCAGGTGACGGCCGTCGTCGGCGGCGACGGAGCCGGCAAGACGACGCTGCTGCGTGCACTGCTGGGCCGCGTCGCCACCAGCGGTGGCACGGTAGACGTCCCGCCCCCGGAGCGCATCGGCTACGAGCCGTCCACGTCCGGGGTCTGGCCCACCCTGTCGGTCAGCGAGAACGTCGAGTTCGTCGGCTCCGCCTACGGGCTCTCCGGCGACCGGCTCCGCTCCCGCGCCGCCACGCTGCTGGCGACGGCCGGGATCGACGACGTGCCCGACCGCCTCGGTCGGGACCTGTCCGGCGGAATGCGGCAGAAGCTCGGGTTCTGCCTGGCGATGCTGCACTCCCCCGACCTGCTGCTGCTGGACGAGCCGTCGACCGGCGTCGACCCGGTCAGCCGGGTCGAGCTGTGGCGGCTCGTCACCGCCGCCGCCCGGGACGGGGCCTCCGTCCTGATGACCACGACCTACCTCGACGAGGCCGAGCGTGCCGCGACGGTCGTGGCCCTCCAGGAGGGCCGTGTCCTCGCGTCCGGCGGGCCCGACGACGTCGTCGGCACCGTGCCGGGGACCGTCTCGGTCGGCGACGACCCACCCGGTGGGCACCGTGCCTGGCGTCGCGGGCGCTCGTTCCACAGCTGGACGCCCGACGGGGAGGAGCCCCCGGGCCGACCGGTCGTGCCGGACCTCGAGGACACCCTCATCGCCCTGACGCTCGCCCGGTCCGAGGAGCCCCGATGACCGTCCTCGTCCGCGCCGACGACGTCACCAAGCGCTTCGGCCGCTTCGCCGCCGTGGAGGACATGTCCCTGGAGGTCCGTCCCGGGGAGATCGTCGGTCTGCTCGGGTCCAACGGCGCCGGCAAGACCACCCTCCTGCGCGTGCTGCTCGGGCTCGAGGCCGCCGACGCGGGCCGCGTCGAGGTCCTCGGCGACCCGCCGGCCGACGCCGACCGTCACGCCCTCGGCTACGTGCCCCAGGGGCTCGGGCTCTCGCAGTCGCTCAGCGTGCGGCAGAACGTCGACTTCATGGCCGCCACCTTCTCGGTGCGCCACGCCCCGGCGCTGCCCGCCGCTCTGCAGGCCGTCGCCGACGAACCGGTCGGGCGCATCGGCCTCGGTCGCCAGCGCCAGCTCGCCTTCCACTGCGCCCTGCTGCACTCCCCGCGGCTGCTCGTGCTCGACGAGCCGACCTCCGGGGTCGACCCGCTCGCCCGGGCGCGGCTGTGGGACACGATCCACGCCCAGGCCGAGGCAGGGACCGGTGTGCTCGTCACGACGCACTACATGCAGGAGGGCGAGCAGTGCGACCGCCTGGTGATCATGTCCCGGGGACGCGGCGTGGCCCGCGGCACGGTCGACGACATCACGGCGTCCTCGCGGACCGCCGTCGTGCGCGCCGAGGACTGGGCCGCGGCCTTCGCCGCGCTGGACGACGCCGAGCTGCCCGTCGTGCTCGCCGGCCGCACCAGCCGCGTGGCCGGGACGGAGCCCGGGGACGTGCGGGCCGTCCTGGACGCGGCGGGCGTGGACGCCGAGGTCACCGCGGAACCGGCCACCCTCGAGGAGGCGATGGTGCTCATCGAGCAGTCGTCGCGTCCAGGTCCCCGGTGAGATAGCGCTGCAGCGTCGGACCCACCAGCGGTGCGAGCTCGTCGGCCGGCAGGGACGCCAGCGGTTCGACGCCGACCACGTAGCGCAGCATCATCAGACCGGCCACCTGCGAACCGGCCAGCGTGGTGCGCAGCTCGGCGTCCGAGACGTCCAGCCGCCGCACGATCGGCCCGAGCACCTCGGCGCCCAGGAACCGCTGCAGCAGGGTCCGCAGCCCCGGGTCGGCCATGATCGCCGGGACCACCATGCGCACCGTCGCGCCGCCGTCGGCGTCCCACGCCCGCACGACCGCCCGCACGAGCCGTTCGCCCAGGTCCTCGACCGGGCCCTCGGCGGCGGACCGCGTGATGGCCGACGGGTCGATGTCGGTCAGGCCCAGCGTGGCGGCGAGCAGCTCGGTCTTGCCGGCGAACCAGTGCCGCACGGTGCCCGGGTCGACACCGGCCCGCCGGGCCACGCCCCGCACGGACACGGCCTCGTAGCCCCGCTCGTCGAACTCCGCCCGGGCGGCCTCCAGCACCGTCCTGCGGGTGCTGTGACCGGCAGGACGGCGTCCGCGGCGCGGCTGGTCGGACATCGGTCGGCGGGCCCTCCGGCTCAGCCGAGCTCGCGACCGAGCTCCGCCGAGCGGTCCCGTGCCGCCTCCAGGGCGGTGAGGAAGGCCGCCCGGACGCCGCCGTCGTCGAGCCGCTTGAGCGCCTGGATCGTGGTGCCGCCGGGCGAGGAGACCTTCTCGCGCAGGATCGCCGGGTGCTCCCCCGTCTCGGCGAGGAGCCGCCCGGAGCCCAGCACCGTCTGCACCGCCAGGTTGCGCGCCACCTCGCGGGTCAGGCCCATGAGCACGCCGGCCTCGGCCATGGCGTCCACGACGTAGAAGACGTAGGCGGGGCCGGACCCGGCGAGCGCGCCGAACGCGTCGATCTCCTTCTCGGTGATGCGCAGGGTCTGCCCGGTCCCGGCCAGCAGGGCCTCGACGAGGGCGACGTCGGGCTCCGCGGTCGTCGGTCCGGGCACGACGGCGGTGACCCCGGCGCCGACCTGCGCCGGCGTGTTGGGCATGGTGCGCACCACGGGCTGGCCGTCGGGCAGGTGCCGGGCGTACAGGGACAGCGGCAGGCCGACCGCGACGCTGACGACCACGGCGTCCGCGGGCAGGGCCGGGCCGATCTCGTCGAGCACCGCGGCGACGTCCTTGGGCTTGACCCCGACGAGGACGACCCGCGCGTCGGCCACGGCGGCGGCGTTGTCCGCCGTCGTGGCCACGCCGTAGGTCCGGGCCAGCTCGGCCCCGCGGGCCTCGCGCCGTGCGGTGGCCACGACGTCGGCCGGCTCGAGTCCCGAGGCCAGGGCGCCGGCCAGGACGGCTTCCGCCATCGTCCCGGTCCCCACGACGGCGACCCTGGTCCCGGCGATCTGCGTGCTCACGTGCTGTCTCCTCACATCGGGAAGGTCTCGTAGAAGTCCTGGACGAGCTGGTCGGGGCCGGTGGCCTGGAAGACGGCCGTGTCGTTGCGCCAGGTGACCACGGACTCGCCCGCCGCCGACCCGGGGGTGACGGCGTAGTCGCCGACCGCCTCGCCGCCGACCGTCACGTCCCCCTCGGCGACCGGCTCGCCGGCGGCCTGCAGCAAGGAGGTGTAGACCTCGGCGGCCGCGTCCCCGTCGGACCACTGACCGGTGACGAGGTCGACCTGCTCGCCGCCCTCGGACCCGTCGGCGTACACGATCTCCCACGCCTCGACGGCGTCGGCCTCCTCGATCCACGCGCCCTCGGCGGTGTCGAGACGCACGAGCTGCAGCGCGGAGTCCGGCATCGCCGACAGGAAGTCGGTGGCGTCCTCGGGCAGCGGGCTCGCCTCGGCCGTGGGCGTCGGCGGGGCCGCGGTGACGGTGACCTCCGGGAGGGGCTCGGCCTCCTGCCGGGCGAACCCGGGCCAGAAGAACGCGGTGACGACGGCGACGGCGGCCACGACGAGGAGCACGACGGCCAGGACGACGCGGCGACGGCGCACCTGCGCCGCACGTGAGCTCTTCTGGTGCACCTTCTCCCCCGGTGTCCGGAATCCCGGGGTCATGTACCCCGGCTTGCGGTCGGCCATCGACGTCCTCCTGCTCTGCTGCCCGTGGCGTGCGCCGACGACGGCGTCGCCGTGCAGCCTACGACGTCCGGGCACCCGCGGGGTGTCGGTGGCACCGCCTAGCGTGACCTTCGTGAGCACCACGACCTCCTCGCGCGCGGGCCGCGCCAAGAGCTCCCGGCCGACCTTCCGCTGCACCGAGTGCGGCTGGACGACGGTGAAGTGGGTGGGTCGCTGCGGCGAGTGCCAGGCGTGGGGCACCGTCGCCGAGGAGGGGCCGGCAGCCGCCGGGCCGCGCACGACGGCGGTGAACCCGGTGCGCTCGGCCGCCCGGCCGATCGCGGAGTTCGACGTCGACGCGGCACGCGCCACCCCGACGGGCGTGGCGGAGCTGGACCGCGTCCTGGGCGGCGGGCTGGTGCCGGGAGCGGTCGTCCTGCTCGCCGGCGAGCCCGGCGTCGGCAAGTCCACGCTGCTGCTGTCCGTCGCCTCGAACGCGGCGCGCGGCACCGAGGGCGAGGACCCGCGCACGGTGCTGTACGTGACCGGCGAGGAGTCGGCCGGTCAGGTGCGGCTGCGTGCCGAGCGGATCGGCGCGCTGGCCCCCACCCTGCTCCTGGCGGCGGAGACCGACCTGGCCACCCTGCTCGGCCACCTGGACGCCGCCGACCCCGCGCTGCTCGTCGTGGACTCGGTCCAGACGATCGCGTCGGCCGAGGTCGACGGGGTCCCCGGCGGCGTGAGCCAGGTCCGCGAGGTCGCCGGCGCCCTCATCGCCGCCGCGAAGGAGCGGCAGGTGCCCGTGCTCCTGGTCGGGCACGTGACGAAGGACGGCGCCGTCGCCGGCCCGCGGACCCTGGAGCACCTCGTCGACGTCGTCTGCCAGTTCGAGGGGGACCGGCACTCCCGGCTGCGGATGGTCCGGGCGGTCAAGAACCGTTTCGGCCCGACCGACGAGGTCGGGTGCTTCGACCTGTCCGAGTCGGGCATCGAGGGGCTGAGCGACCCGAGCGGGCTGTTCCTCTCCCATCTCGGGGCCGGCGTGCCGGGCACCTGCGTGACCGTCACGCTCGAGGGGCGCCGTCCGCTGGCGCTGGAGATCCAGTCGCTCGTGGCGCCGTCGCCGCTGGCCAACCCGCGCCGGGCCACCAGCGGCGTCGAGTCGCAGCGGCTCGCGATGATCCTCGCGGTGCTGCACCGGCACGCCGGCCTGCGCCTGGCCGACGCCGACGTGTACGCCTCCACGATCGGCGGGGCCCGGGTGACGGAACCCGCCGCCGACCTGGCCACCGCCCTGGCGATCGTCTCCGCACGCAACGGCGAGGCGCTGCCCGCCGGCACCGTCGCCGTCGGGGAGGTCGGGCTCGCCGGCGACATCCGTCCTGTGACGGGTCTGGAGCGGCGGCTCACCGAGGCGGCCCGGCTCGGGTTCAGCCGCGCCGTCGTCCCGGCAGGCGTCTCGGTCCGCGCGCCGGCGGGTCTGCGGCTGGCCGAGGCGCGGCACATCGCCGAGGCCGTCGAGCTGGCCTCCGCCGCGCCGGCCGAACCCGCCCGTAGCCGCTGAACAGAACGCCGTCAGGCCGTAGAATGCCCAGGTGGCCCCCTCTATCGCGCAACCCGACGCCCTGCTGCGGGAGACGCTTGCCGCCGTCGCGCCGGGCACCGAGCTCCGCGACGGTCTGGAGCGCATCCTGCGGGGCCGCACCGGCGCCCTGATCGTGCTCGGCCTGGACAAGACGGTCGAGGAGATCTGCTCCGGCGGGTTCGAGCTGGACGTCGAGTTCTCCGCGACGCGCCTGCGCGAGCTGTCCAAGATGGACGGCGCGGTCGTGCTCGACCGGGACGCCACCCGCATCCGCCGCGCCGCCGTCCAGCTGCTGCCGGACCCGACCATCGAGACCAGCGAGTCGGGCACCCGGCACCGGACCGCCGAGCGGGTCGCGAAGCAGACGGGGTTCCCGATCGTCTCGGTCAGCCAGTCGATGCGGATCGTGGCGATCTACACCGGGTCGGTGCGTCACGTGCTGGAGGACTCCGACACCATCCTGGGCCGCGCCAACCAGGCCCTGGCTACCCTCGAGCGCTACCGCTCCCGCCTCGACGAGGTCTCCGGCACGCTGTCCGCGCTGGAGATCGAGGACCTGGTCACCGTGCGGGACGTCTGCGCCGTGGTCCAGCGCCTGGAGATGGTCCGGCGCATCTCGGACGAGATCGACGGCTACGTGGTCGAGCTCGGCACCGACGGCCGCCTGCTCGCGCTCCAGCTCGACGAGCTGCTCGGCGGCATCGGCTCGGACCGCGACCTCGTCGTGCGCGACTACGTCGACGTCGAACGTACGGGCCGCAGCCTGACGGCCGTGCACGCCGACCTGGCGCGGCTCGACTCCTCCCAGCTCCTCGACCTGTCGGAGATCGGCCGGGTCCTGCGGATGCCCGGCGCGGGCGTCGCGCTCGACGCCGCCGTGGCGCCGCACGGCTACCGGCTGCTGTCCAAGGTCCCGCGCCTGCCCGGCACCATCGTCGAGCGTCTGGTCGCCCACTTCGGCGGCCTGCAGAAGCTGCTCGCCGCGAGCGTCGACGACCTCATGAGCGTCGAGGGCGTCGGCGACCACCGGGCGCGCGCCGTCCGCGAGGGCCTGTCGCGTCTGGCCGAGTCCAGCATCCTCGAACGGTACGTCTGAGCCTCAGTCCCCGCCCTGGCCGCTCCGGTCGGACGCCTCGCCGTCCTGCTTGTCCCCCTTCTTCTGCCCGGACTCGGACCGGCCGCCCGACTTCTCGGACGCCTTGTCCCCGGGGCCGTCCTGCTCGGACGTCTCGCCGTCGGCCTGCTCCTGAGTACCGTCCGCCGTGTCCCCGGATGCCTCGCCGTCGGCCGCCCGGGCGCCGTCCTCGTCCTGCGGCTCGGGCTCCGGCGCCTCCTCCACCGCGATCGTGAGCGGCTCGCCCCGCACCCCGGGGACGTCGTCGAGCCGGACCGAGGCCGTGTAGGCGCCGGCCGGGACGTCACCCACCGACTCGCAGTCGGGCGTCGAGCCGCTGCCGGTCCACCGGACCGTCAGCTCCCAGCGCTGGTCGGTACCGAGCAGAACGAGCTCCTCGCCCCCTCCGACGCAGTCCGCCGAGGACCAGACGCGGTCGCCGCCGTCCGCCTCCGTGACGACGACCTGCATGCTCGAGCGGTGCCCGTCCAGCAGGCACGGCACCCGTCCCCCGTTGGTCACGCTCATCGTCATCGACATCGCCTCGTCGAGCACGAGAGAGGTCCGGTTCCCGGTGAGCTCGGCGCGGACCGCCGAGGGGTCGCAGGTCTCGGCGACACCCGCGGGGTCGAGCGCCTCGGGCGGCGCGGCCTTGTCGGCCACCAGCTCCAGCGGCGGCTCGGGCCAGGCGTCCCGGACCCAGTCCACGGCCCGGCCGATGCCGTAGCCCGCCGCCGTCCCGGTGCCCACGAGCAGCCCGATCACCAGCAGGACGACGGCGAACCCGCGGTGGGTGCGCCGTCGACGCTTCGCCGGGGCCGTGCGCGACCGGGGCCGCGGCGTGCTCCCGGGGGCCACCAGCCCGTTGGTCGTCACCGTCCGACGACCGCCGCCCCGGGACCCCGAGCGCGCGGCCGGTCGCTGCCCCGCAGCGGTCGACCGGCCCGACCGCGCGGCGTTCGACGGTGCGCGCCGGGTCGAGGAACCTGAGCGCGCGGAGCCGCTCGCCCCGGCGCCGCTCCGACCTCGCGACGTGGAGCTCTGCGTGCGTGAGCGGGAGGAGCCGGTGGCCGTCGTCGAACGCCCGGCGGCCGGCTGCTTCGGGGCGGGCTTCTTCGGGGCGGGCTTCTTCGCGCTGCCGCCGGACGACGCGGTCGAGCGCCCGGTCGTCGGCTTCCGCGCGGTCGAGCCCGGGCGCGCCGTGGAGCGCGACGTCGACGAGCGCGTCGACGCGCCCCGCGCCGAGGGCGTCTGGCGCCCCCGCGCAGAGCCTCCTCGACCTCGGTCCTTCGCTGTCGCCACCCTGTCCCCGCATCTCGACGAACTACTTGCTGAGCGTCACGCTACGTCGTGGCAGGGCACCGGTGGTGACGCCGCGCCGCCGTGCCGGACACGCCGGGCGAACAGGCACAATGGGCGACCGTGGATGCTCTGGTCGAACGAGTCACGGCATGGTTCGCCGACGCCGCCCGCGACCTGCCCTGGCGCGCCCCGGACCGGACGCCCTGGGGCGTGCTCGTCAGCGAGGTCATGCTCCAGCAGACCCCCGTGGTCCGCGTCGAGCCGGTCTGGCGCGAGTGGATGGGACGCTGGCCGAGCCCGGCCGACCTCGCCGCGGCGCCGACGCCCGAGGTGCTGCGCGCCTGGGGCCGGCTCGGCTACCCCCGCCGGGCGCTGCGGCTGGCCGACTGCGCCCGGGCGATCGTCGAGCGCCACGGCGGCGCCGTGCCGTCCGACGAGGAGGCGCTGCGGGCGCTGCCGGGTGTCGGCGAGTACACCGCCGCCGCGGTCCGGGCCTTCGCCTTCGGGCGCCGGGCCGTCGTGGTGGACACGAACGTGCGCCGCGTGCAGGCACGCACCGTCACCGGCGACGCCCTCCCGGCGCCGTCGTACACGGCGGCCGAGCGTCGGCTCGCCACGTCCCTGGTGCCCGACGGCGACACGGACGCCGCCGCGTGGGCCGCGGCCTCGATGGAGCTCGGTGCCGTGGTGTGCACGGCCCGTGTCCCGCGGTGCGACGCCTGCCCGGTCCGCGACCTGTGCGCCTGGCGCCTGGCGGGCTTCCCTCCGGACGAGCACGCCCACCGCCGGCGCACCCAGTCGTGGGACGGGACCGACCGGCAGGTGCGCGGGCGCGTGATGGCGACGCTGCGCGGAGCCGACGGGCCGGTCCCCCGCGCGCTGCTCACCGACGCCGGTCCCGAGGCCCAGCTCGACCGGTGCCTGGCCGGGCTCGTCGAGGACGGGCTCGCCGAGACCGACGACGCCGGTCGCTTCATGCTCCCGGTCTGACACGCGGTCCGGTCCCGCCCGCACGCCGTGCACACCGTCCCCCACTCGCTGTGGGCGTGAAATCTGCAGTCCTGGACCGTTCCAGAGCTGCAGATTTCATGCCCACAGCGGGGGCCCGTCAGTCGAGCACGGTGCGCCGCCAAGGATCGGGTGGCGCCCCGTGGACGGGACGCCACCCGGGATCAGGCGGGTCGGCGCAGCACGACGACGCCGCGGGGCTGCAGGTGGTCGGGTCCGACGTCGTCCCCGGCCCCGGTGCTGACCAGGACCTCTCCCTCGATCCCCGCCAGCGGGAGCGGCTCCGCGGTGCGGTTGACGAGGAACCAGAACGTGACGTCGTCCCGGCGTCGCACCGTGAGCTCGACCTTCCCCCGCAGCGTCGTCGGCAGCTCGCTGGTCACGCCGGCGTCGGCGAGCAGCCGCTCGACACCGGGCACGAGCCCGTGGGGCCCGAGCCGCGTGGCGACGTAGGCGGCCGAGCCCTGGCCGACCGGACGGCGGGTGATCGCCGGTCGGCCGGCGTACCGGCCGTCGGCGTAGGACGCGAGCACCTCGACGTCCTCGGCGACCAGGTCGACCGGGTCGGCCCACAGCGTGCCGACCGAGCCGTCGTCGAGGCGGACGTCGTCCCCGTCGCGCAGCGGGGCGAACTCCTCGACACGGATGCCGAGCAGGTCGCGGAAGGCACCGGGGTAGCCGCCCAGCCAGATGTGGTCGTCGGTGTCCACGACGCCCGAGAAGTAGGTGGTGACCAGGTGGCCGCCGTGCTCGACGAACTCCCGCAGGCTCGCTGCGCGCTCGGCCGAGACCATGTGCAGCACCGGGGCCACGACGACGTCGTACCCGTCGACGTCCGTCGCCGCGGGGACCACGTCCGCCCGGTGGCCCGCGGCGAGGAACGCGGAGTACCAGTCCAGGGCCTCCTGGCGATAGCGGAGCCGCTCGGTGGGGTGCGAGTCGAGCTCGCTCGCCCACCAGGACTCCCAGTCGAACAGGATCGCCACCCGTGCTCGGGCACGACCCGCACCCACGACGGGGGCGAGGCCGGCCAGCGTCTCGCCGAGCGCGACGACGTCCCGGAACAGCCGGCTGTCCTCGCCGGCGTGCGGGACCATCGCCGAGTGGTACTTCTCGGCCCCGGCCGCGGACTGCCGCCACTGGAAGAAGCAGACGGCGTCGGCACCGTGCGCCACGTGCGTGAGCGAGTCCCGCGCGAGCTCGCCGGGCAGCTTGGGAGTGTTGATCTCCTGCCAGTTCACGGCTGACGTGGAGTGCTCCATGAGGAACCAGGGGTCTCCGCCGGCCACGCCGCTGGTGAGGTTCGCGGAGAACGACAGCTCGTCCAAGCCCTGCGGGCCGGGGTGGAGGTAGTGGTCGTTGGACACGAAGTCGATCTCGGGCGCCCAGGTCGGGTAGTTCATGGCCTGGGTCTCGCCCATCACCATGAAGTTGGTGGTCACGGGGATCCCGGGCGTGATGCGGCGCAGCACGTCGCGCTCGACGCGCAGGTGCTCGACCAGGGCGTCCGAGGAGAACCGCTTGAAGTCGATCTGCTGGGTGGGGTTCGGGTACGACGCCGCGAGCCGCGGAGGCAGGATCTGCTCCCAGTCCGTGTACCGCTGCGACCAGAAGGCCGTGCCCCAGGCCTCGTTGAGCCGGTCCAGCGTCGTGTAGCGCTCCTGGAGCCAGTGCCGGAAGGCACGCGCGGCGTCGTCGGAGTAGTCGTGCGCGTTGTGGCACCCGAGCTCGTTGCTGACGTGCCACCCGGCGAGCGCCGGGTGGTCGCCGTAGCGCTCGGCCAGCCTCTCGACCAGGGCCAGGGCGTACCGGCGGAACACCGGCGAGGTGGGCCGCCACTGCTGGCGGCCGCCCGGCCACAGGGTCTCCCCGGTCCGGGTCACGGGCAGGATCTCGGGGTGCAGCGCGGTCAGCCACGGCGGAGGCGAGGCCGTCGCGGTGGCGAGGTCGACGCTGATGCCGTGGGCGTGCAGCAGGTCCATGACCTCGTCGAGCCAGGCGAAGTCCCACTCGTCCGGCCCAGGCTGCAGCCGCGCCCAGGAGAAGATGGCGAGCGAGACGACGTTGACACCGGCAGCCTGCATGAGCCGGGCGTCCTCGGCCCACACCTCGCGCGGCCACTGGTCGGGGTTGTAGTCGGCGCCGAAGCCGATCCGTGGCGGGATGTCGAGCTCGGGACCGCCGAGCAGACGGCGTGCGTCGGTCATGGGTGCTCCTGCGCGTGCGGCACGGACGCCGGGGGCGCCACGGGAGACGTCGTCGTCATGGTCCTCGTCTTCCTCGAAGGGATGGTCGGCTTCCGATGTTGACGTAAACATCGCGATCCGCGGTGACGGATGTTGACGTAAACATGGACTAGGGTGATCGTGCACCCGCCCCCCGGCGGTCGTCAACCCCAGCGGAGCGGCACCGTCGCCGAGACCCGAGGAGCAGCACCGTGACCGAGCGGATCACCGAGGACCCGGGCGCCGCTGCGCCCGCGGCCGTCCGCCCGCTCCCCCCCGCGCCCGTCCGACGGGTCTCGATGGCCGACGTCGCACGCCGCGCCGGCGTGTCCTCGCAGACGGTCTCCCGTGTGTCGAACGGGTACCCCGGCGTCGTCGAGGCGACGCGGCGCCAGGTCCTCGACGCGATGGCCGAGCTGGGCTACCGACCGAACAGCGCGGCGCGGGCGCTGCGCAGCGGCCGGTTCCGCACGATCGGCGTCATCCTCTTCTCGCTGTCCACCACCGGCAACGTGCGCACCCTCGAGGCCATCGCGACGTCCGCCGCCGCCCAGGGCTACGCCATCACGGTGATTCCGGTCGAGGCCCCGACCCAGGGCGGCGTGCGCGGCGCCTTCACCCGGCTCGGCGAGCTCGCCGTGGACGCCGTCATCCTGCTGATGGAGGTGCACCTGCTCGACGCGGCCGACCTCACCCTGCCGGACGGCGTCCCCGTCGTCGTGGCCGACTCCGACGCCGACGACCGGTACCCCGTCATCGACACCGACCAGGCGGACGGCAGTCGCACGGCCGTGCAGCACCTGCTCGACCTCGGTCACCGCACGGTCGTGCACCTGGCCGGCCCGGAGCAGTCCTTCGCCGGCCAGCGTCGCGAGGACGCGTGGCGGCGCACCCTCACCGACGCCGGGTGCGAGGTCCCCGAGGTCTACCGGGGGGACTGGAGCGCCTGGTCCGGGTACGAGGTGGGCCGCGAGATCGCGCGCACCGACGCCACCGCCGTCTTCGCCGCCAACGACCAGATGGCGCTCGGGCTGATGCGTGCCCTCGCCGAGTCGGGCCGCGCGGTCCCCGACGACGTCAGCGTCGTCGGGTTCGACGACGTCCCCGACGCCGTGGCCTACCGACCGCCGCTGACCACCATCCACCAGGACTTCGCCGAGGTCGGACGGCGGTGCGTCGAGCTCGTGCTGCACCGGCTCGACGCCGGAGCGGCCGACCACGGCGCGACGCTCGTCCCCGTCCGACTCGTCGAGCGGGCGAGCACCGCCCCGCCGCCCGCCTGACCCTCCGGGTCAGAGATCCAGCAGCATGCGGGTGTTGCCGAGGGTGTTCGGCTTCACCCGCGCCAGGTCGAGGAACTCGGCGACGCCGTCGTCGTGCGACCGCAGCAGCTCGGTGTACACCTCGCCGGTCACGGGCGTGCCGTCGATCTCGTGGAACCCGTGGGCGGCGAAGAACTCCACCTCGAAGGTCAGGCAGAACAGGCGCTGCAGACCCATCTGGCGCGCCCGGAGGATCAGCTCCTCCACCAGCGCGTGCCCGAGCCCGCGACCCTTCCACGTCGGGTCCACGGCGAGCGTGCGGATCTCGGCGAGATCGGACCACATCACGTGCAGGGCACCGCAGCCGACCAGCCCGTCCGGCCCGGCGTCGGCCACCAGGAACTCCTGCACCGACTCGTAGTAGCCGACCAGCTCCTTGGCCAGCAGGATCCGCTCGGCGGCGTAGGGCGCCACCAGGTCGCGCACGCCGCGGATGTCCGCCGGGAGCGCGGGCCGGATGCGGAAGGGCGCGTTCTGGTGGTCGTGCACGTCAGCACCCTACGCGCGCCGCCCGCCGGCGGTCCCGCAGAACCGCCGGGCGCACCGTGGCCCGCGGGAGTCGTCAGTCCTGGCCGACGAGCCGCGCCGCGGTGATCTCGTCGATCACCAGGTCGGTGACGACGCCGGCAGCGAGCGCCGCCCGCAGCGGTGCCACCTTGTTGTCGCCCGCGGCGGCGCACAGGCGACGACGGAACCGCCGCAGCTGGTCGGGCGTGGGGCCGGTCGCCCGGGCGTTGATGGCGATGTCGCGGAACGACCCGTCGGGGCGCAGGAAAACCGTGCAGACGTCGCCGACGACGTCGGCGGCCTCCAGCGCCGCGACGTCCTCGGGCTCGAGGTAGCCCGCGGTGTACACGTGCGACGGGACGCCGCCGGTCAGTGCCCCCACGGAGAACACGGCGAGGTCGGTCCGGGCCTGCACGTCCAGCACGCGACGCACCGACCGCTCCCGCCACATCGCGTCGCGGGTCTCGGCGAAGTCGAAGAAGGCAGGCACCGGGAACGGGTGCGCCTGGGCCTCGAAGGTCGCCGCGATCCGGTCGAGCAGATCGCCGGCGTAGGCCACCCCCGAGGTGCGGTTGTTGGCCGCGCCGTTGAGCTGGACGACGGCGGACCCGCGCGTGGGCTTGTCCATGAGATGCTCCGCGACGGCGGCCAGCGTCGTGCCCCAGGCGATGCCCAGGACCATGTCGGAGTCGAACCACCGGGTGACCAGTCGCGCCGTCGTGCGGGCCACCTGCCGGAGCCGCTCCGCGTCGTCGGCGGCGTCCGGGACGGGCACGACGTAGGTGTCGATGTCGTGCTCCGCCGCGAGCCGCTGGCCCAGCCCGGGTGCACGCGTGTGCGTCGGGCGCAGCGTGATCTCGACGACGCCGGTCTCCCGCGCCCTCTTGAGCAGCCTCGAGACCGTCGACCGCGAGGTGCGCAGGTGCCTCGCGATCGACTCCATCTTCATGTCCTGCAGGTAGTACATGGTCGCCGCCATGACCACGTCCCGCTCCCGATCGGTCGTCACCAGACCAGCATGGCGCGATCGCCGCACTTTTGCACGTTCGTGCATCCCGCTTGCGAGAACGTTCGACCGGTGTTGCTCTGGGTACCAGCCCGACCGAGAGGAGCACGACCGATGGCCTCCCGACTCACTGCCGAGTCACGCACCCGCGCCCTGGCGGCGCTCGAGAGCTCGCAGGACTCCGCCACCGAGCTCGACGTCCTCGTCATCGGCGGCGGCGTCACCGGCGCCGGCATCGCGCTGGACGCCGTCACCCGCGGCCTGTCCACCGCGATCGTCGAGGCCCAGGACTGGTCCGCCGGCACCTCGAGCTGGTCCAGCAAGCTCGTCCACGGCGGTCTGCGCTACCTGCAGATGCTCGACTTCTCCCTCGTCCACGAGGCCCTGACCGAGCGCGACCTGCTCCTCAAGGAGCTCGCCCCGCACCTCGTCAAGCCGGTCCCGTTCCTGTACCCGCTCGAGCACCGCATGTGGGAACGCGCCTACGTCGGCGCCGGCATCGCCCTGTACGACACCCTCGCCTCGGTCGCCCCCGGCAAGCGCGCGATGCCGCTGCACCGGCACCTGACGCGCCGGCAGATCAGCCGCAAGTTCCCCGACCTGGCGCACGAGGCCGCCATCGGCGCCGTCCAGTACTGGGACGCGTCGGTGGACGACTCGCGCCTGGTCGCGACCCTCGTACGCACCGCCGTCGACTACGGCGCCCACGCCGCGACCCGCACCCAGGTCGTCGAGCTCACCAAGAGCGCCACGGGCACCGTCAACGGCGCCGTCGTCGTCGACCTGGAGACCGGTCGCGAGATCACCGTCCGCGCGCGGCACGTCATCAACGCCACCGGCGTGTGGACCGAGGACACCGAGGCCCTCGCCGGCGACGAGGGGGGCCTGCACGTGCTGGCCTCCAAGGGCATCCACATCGTCGTCCCCCGGGAGCGCATCAAGGGGCAGGTCGGCCTGATCCTGCAGACCGAGAAGTCGGTGCTGTTCATCATCCCCTGGTCCCGGTACTGGATCATCGGCACCACCGACACCCCGTGGGAGCTGGACCCGGTGCACCCGGTGGCCACGGCCGCCGACATCGACTACGTGCTCGACCACGCCAACGCCGTGCTGGCCCACCCGCTCACGCGCGAGGACGTCATCGGCACCTACGCCGGCCTGCGCCCGCTGCTGCAGCCGGGCACCAAGGAGGGCACCAGCTCGGCGAAGGTCTCGCGTGAGCACACCGTCGCCTCCCCCGCGCCCGGCCTGACCGTCATCGCGGGCGGCAAGCTGACCACCTACCGCGTCATGGCCAAGGACGCCGTCGACTTCGCCATCGGCCAGCGGGCGCACGCCCTGCCGTCGGTGACCCACCAGATCCCGCTCGTCGGCGCGGTCGGGCTGTCCGCCGTCCGGCGCCAGGCCCGGTCCTGGGCGCAGCGGTACGGCTGGAGCCCGGCGATGGTCGACCACCTCCTGCACCGGTACGGCTCCGCGCTGCGCGAGCTCGTCACGCTCTGCGAGGAGGACCCCTCGCTCGCCGAGCCGCTCGAGCACGCGCCGGCCTACCTGCGCGCCGAGATCCACTACGCCGTCAGCCACGAGGGCGCGCTGCACCTGGAGGACCTGCTGGTCCGCCGGACACGGCTCGTCTACGAGGTGGCGGACAAGGGCCGGGCCGCGCTGCCCGAGATCGCCGACGTCGTCGCACCCCTGCTGGGCTGGGACGACGCCACGAAGCAGAGCGAGATCGACAGCTACACCGCCCGGGCCGACGCCGAGGACGCGGCCGCCGCCGCGACCGACGACGAGGCCGCTGCCGTCGCGCGCGGCCGGGCCGGCGACGTGGCGTCGATGCGACCCCTGCGCACCTGAGAAGACTCCGGCCCGGCCGCCACCTGCTGGTGGCGGCCGGGCCGGGACCGGTACGTCGCGGCACCGCTGCCGCGGCACGACGACCCGGGCGAGGTCCCGGGAGACCAAGAAAGCGAGACGACGATGTCAACAGGCGAACTCTTCGTCACCGAGATGCTCGGGACCGGGATGCTGCTGCTCCTCGGTGCCGGCGTGGTGGCGAACGTCATCCTGCCCAAGAACAAGGGCTTCAACGGGGGATGGCTGCTCATCAACTTCGGATGGGGCCTGGGTGTGTTCTCCGGTGTGTACGTCGCCTTCGCGAGCGGCGCGCACATCAACCCGGCCGTCACCTTCGGCATCTGGGCCAGCGGCGCCGCGGAGTTCGGCCCCGGTATCCCCGTCACGCTGGCGAACGGCGTCACCTACATCGGCGCACAGATCGTCGGCGCGGCGCTCGGTTCGGCGATCGCGTTCCTCGCCTACAAGAAGCACTTCGACGAGGAGGCCCCCGCGGCGACGAAGCTCGCGGTCTTCTCCACCGGACCGGAGATCCGCTCCTACCCGTGGAACTTCGTCACCGAGGTCATCGGCACCTTCGTGCTGGTGTTCGTGGTGCTGAACTTCGGCAACTGGCCCGGTGACATCGGACCGCTCGCCGTCGCCCTGCTGGTGGTCGGGATCGGTGCGAGCCTCGGTGGCCCCACCGGCTACGCCATCAACCCGGCCCGTGACCTCGGCCCCCGCATCGCGCACGCGCTGCTGCCGATCAAGGGCAAGGGCTCCAGCGACTGGGGCTACTCCTGGGTGCCGGTCCTCGGCCCGATCGTCGGCGGCGTGCTCGCCGGCCTGCTCGCCCCCGTGGTCGCCTTCGGCTGAGACGCCCTCACGACCACCACCCCTACCGCAACGACGCACGAACGACACGAAGGACCCACCATGGCTGACTACGTCCTCGCGATCGACCAGGGCACCACGAGCTCCCGGGCGATCATCTTCGACCACTCCGGCCGGATCGTCTCGACCGGCCAGCTCGAGCACGACCAGATCTTCCCGCAGGCGGGCTGGGTCGAGCACAACCCCGAGCAGATCTGGAACAACGTCCGCGAGGTCGTCGGCCTCGCTCTCACCCGCGCGAACCTCTCGCACGACGACATCGCCGCCGTCGGCATCACCAACCAGCGCGAGACCACCGTCGTGTGGGACAAGACCACCGGCAAGCCGGTCTACAACGCCATCGTCTGGCAGGACACGCGGACGCAGGCGATCGCCGACCGCCTGGCCGGCGACGAGGGGCCCGAGAAGTACAAGTCGATCGTCGGCCTGCCCCTGGCGACCTACTTCTCCGGACCGAAGATCGCGTGGATCCTCGAGAACGTCGAGGGCGCCCGCGAGGCCGCCGAGCGCGGCGACCTGCTGTTCGGCAACACCGACACCTGGGTGCTGTGGAACATGACCGGCGGGACCGAGGGCGGCGTCCACGTCACCGACGTCACCAACGCCTCGCGCACGATGCTCATGGACCTCGACACGCTCTCGTGGCGCGAGGACATCGCCGCGGACATGGGCGTCCCGCTGTCGATGCTGCCGGAGATCCGCTCGTCGTCCGAGATCTACGGCCACGGCCGGGCCAAGGGCATGGTCCCGGGAGTGCCGATCGCCGGCATCCTCGGCGACCAGCAGGCCGCCACCTTCGGCCAGGCGTGCTTCGAGGTCGGCACCGCGAAGAACACCTACGGCACCGGCAACTTCATGCTGCTCAACACCGGCACGGAGAAGGTGGCCAGCGAGAACGGCCTGCTCACCACGGTCTGCTACAAGGTCGGCGACGCTCCCGCCGTCTACGCCCTCGAGGGAGCCATCGCCGTCACCGGATCGCTGGTGCAGTGGCTGCGGGACAACCTCGGCCTGTTCGACGACGCCCCGGACGTCGAGTACTACGCGAGCAAGGTCGACGACAACGGCGGGGCGTACTTCGTCCCGGCGTTCTCCGGCCTGTTCGCCCCGTACTGGCGCCCGGACGCCCGCGGCGCCCTGGTCGGTCTGACGCGCTACGTCAACCGCAACCACGTCGCCCGTGCCGCGCTCGAGTCCGTCGCGTTCCAGACCCGCGAGGTCATGGACGCCATGCGGGCCGACTCCGGGGTCGACCTGACCGAGCTCAAGGTCGACGGCGGCATGGTCGCCAACAACCTGCTCATGCAGTTCCAGGCCGACCAGGTCGGGGTCGACGTCGTGCGGCCCGAGGTCGCCGAGACCACGGCCCTCGGTGCGGCCTACGCCGCCGGTATCGCCGTCGGGTTCTGGCAGGGCGAGCAGGACGTCCGCGACAACTGGGTCGAGGGTCAGCGGTGGACGCCGTCCATGCCGCAGGACGAGCGCGAGCGGCTGTACCGCGAGTGGAAGAAGGCCGTCACGAAGACCTTCGACTGGGTCGACGCCGACACCAAGTAGTACTGCCGCCGAGGGGACGGCACGACCAGCACGACCGCGTTCACGCGCCCTGGGGGCGCTCCACTTCGGGAACGTCGACGGTCGCGCTGGTCGTGCCGTCCCCTCGGCTCGTCCAGGTTCGCACGGTGCCGGCCCCCGGCCCTGTCCACGCCACCGGACGTGCGGGTCGTCCGGCTCGTAGGGTGGTCGGGTGAGCAGCACCGTCACGAGCGAGTCCTCGTACACGATCCCCGGCGTCCACGTCACCGACCGCACCCTCACGGTCCCCCTCGACTGGACCGCTCCGGCCGACGACCGCACGCTGAGCGTGTTCGTCCGCGAGCTGGTCGCCCCGACCAAGCGGTCCGAGGACCTGCCTCTGCTGGTGTTCCTCCAGGGCGGCCCGGGCGGCAAGGGTCCGCGACCGACCGGCGCCGAGGGCTGGGTCGGCGAAGCGTTGAAGCGGTTCCGGGTGGTGCTCCTCGACCAGCGTGGCACGGGGCGCTCGACGGCGGTGCGCGCCGGTGCGCTGCAGCGGCTCGGCTCCCCGGAGGCCCAGGCGGAGTACCTCACCCACTTCCGCGCCGACTCGATCGTGCGCGACGCCGAGCACGTGCGGAACACCGTCTACGGCGGTCGACGGTGGTCCAGCCTCGGTCAGTCCTACGGCGGGTTCATCACCCTGACCTACCTTTCCTTCGCCCCCGAGGGCCTGGCAGCCTGCTACGTCACGGGCGGCCTGGCCGGCCTGCACGACAGCGCCGAGCAGGTCTACGAACGCACCCAGGCACGCGTCGTCGCGAAGAACGCGCAATACCGCGACCGCTACCCCGCCGACGTCGAGCGGATCGCGCGGATCGCCGACCGGATCGCCGTCGGTGACGTGCACCTGCCCGGTGGCGACCTGCTGAGCGTCGAGCGGTTCCAGTCGCTCGGGATGGCGTTCGGGATGGGCCCCGGGTTCGAGCGGGTGCACTGGATCGTCGACGAGGCCTTCGACGACGGCGTCCCGGACGAGCTGACCGACACCTTCCTCGCCGAGGTCGAGGCCGCGACGTCGTTCGCGACGAACCCGCTGTACGCCGTCCTGCACGAGTCCATCTACGCCGAGGGCGGGGCGTTCGTCCCCTGGGCTGCCGCCGAGGTCCGCGCCACCGACGGCGCGTTCGGACCCGACGAGCGCCCGCTGCTGTTCACCGGCGAGATGATCTACCCCTGGATGTTCGACCAGATCAGCGCCCTCCGCCCCTTCCGGGACGCGGCGCACGCGCTCGCAGCCCGACGCGACTGGCCCGCGCTGTACGACATGGAGGCGCTCGCCGCCAACGACGTACCCCTGGAGGCCGCGGTGTACTTCGACGACATGTTCGTCGACGCCGACCTGTCCCTCGACACCGCGGATCACGTGCGCAACGCCCGGGCGTGGGTGACGAACGAGTTCGAGCACGACGGCCTGCGCGCCGGGAACGTGTTCACCACGCTCCTGGACCGGCTCGACGCCCGCGGCGGTCCCCGCCCCGCGAGGTAGGCAACTCTTCGGCGAGGTAGGCAGGTTCCCGCCGAGGTAGGCCGGACCACGGCGAGGTAGGCAACTTCCCCACGAGGTAGGCCTACCTCGCGGGAAAGTTGCCTACCTCGGCCCAGGGTTGCCTACCTCGGCCCAGGGTTGCCTACCTCGGCCCAGGGTTGCCTACCTCGCGGAAGGGGGCGAGGCCCTCCTCGCCGAGCGCCGGGCCGACGACCTCGATCTCCGCCTCCGACGCCGCCACCACCTCGGCGCACGGCAGGCGGAACCCCGGCGGTCCCGGGGCCACCGCCCGGATGTCGGCCGCAGCGGTCCCGAACACGATCCGCCCGACGCCGGACCACACCAGTGCCGCCGCGCACATCGGGCACGGCTCGCCGCTGGCGAACATCGTCGCGCCCGCGACGGCGTCACGATCGCGCGGGCCGACCGCCCGGACCGCGTCCAGCTCGGCGTGCGACGTCGGGTCACCGGTCTGCGCGGCGGCGTTGCGGCCGGTCGCCAGGACCCGCCCGTCCGGGGCCACGAGCACCGCGCCGAACGACTTGTTGCCCTCGGCCTGCGTCTCGCGGGCGATCCGCAGCGCCTCGGCCAGGTGCGCCCGGTCCACCGGGGACAGCTCCACCGCACTCATGCCGACAACTCTACGGAGAGCCCGCGCCCGGCCGCCCGGGCGGCGTCCACCAGGAGCCGACCGATCACCACGTCGAGCAGCCCGAGGCCGACCGAGTCGAACAGCGTGATCTCCTGGGCCGAGCGCCGTCCCGGCGACCGACCGGCGACCACGTCACCGAGCTCGAGGCGACACGCCGCCTCGTCGATCGCCCCCTCGGCGATCGCCAGCAGCGCGTCCCCCGACTCGCCCAGCGCGGTCGACACCGAGTCCACGACGACCCGTGAGCGCGCCATCGCGACGCCGTCGACCTCCCGGTGGTCCGGGCGGGGCGGAGCCCCCACGACGTTGACGTGCAGGCCGGGGTGGAACCACTCCCCCCGCACCACGGGCTCGCGCGACGGGGTCAGCGTGCACACGACGTCGGCCGTCCCGACGGCGGCGGCCGGCGAGTCCACGCGGGTCACCTTGATCTCCGGGTGGCGCGCCGCGGTCCGTTCGGCGAAGGTCGCCGCCGTGGCGTCCGACCGCGTCCAGAACTGCACCTGCTCGAGCGGCCGCACGGCCGCCAGCGCACTGACGTGCTCCAGCGCCAGTCCCCCGGCACCCACGAGCCCGAGCACCCGGGCCGACGGCGGGGCGAGCCAGCGCGTGGCCACGGCGCTGGCCGCGGCGGTGCGCAACCGGGTGGGCAGTCCGCCGTCGAGCACCGCGACCGGTGCGCCGTCGTCGGCGTCCGCCAGCACGAGCACCGAGCGCTGGGCGGGCAGCCCGCGGCCCCGGTTGCCGGGGACGTCGGCGAGCAGCTTGGACCCGGCCAGCCCGGCCCGGCGGGACACGGCCGTCATCGGCAGGAAGTGGGCGGCGTCGTCCACGGCGGCGACGGCGAGCGGCGCCTGGGAGGCGGCACCCTCGGCCAGGTCGGCGAACGCCTTCTCGACGGCGTCGACGACGGCCGCGGGCGACACGAGCCCGGTGAGGTCGGAGCGGGTCAGGACGAGCGGCACGGGATCTCCGGAGGTCGAGCGGGCGGCGAGGGGCGGGACGGCAGGGGACGGCGCGGGGCCCGGCGGCCGCGTCACGACAGCCGTCCCTGGCGCACGAACGAGGTGTTGAGCCCGGCCGGAGGCCGGCTGTGGCTGACCAGACCGGCCACGGCGAGGAGCGCCAGCACGTACGGCAGCATCACGAGCAGCGCGAACGGCACGTCGACGCCGAGGGCCGGCAGCGTGAACTGCAGGGCCTGGGCGAGCCCGAACACGACGGCGGCGACGGCGACCCCGACGGGACGCCAGCTGCCGGCGATGACGGCGACCACGGCGAGGTAGCCCGTCCCGGCGGTCATGTTGTCGGTGAACGTGTGCACCTCGGACAGCGCGAGCTGGGTGCCCGCCAGGCCGGACAGCAGCCCGACCACGAGCACGGCGGCGAACCGCACGCGCAGGACGGGGATGCCGGAGCGGTCCGCGCTGGCGGCGTCCTCCCCCACGGCGTCCACGGCGAGGCCCCAGCCCGTGCGCCGCGACGTGAGGATCGCGAGCAGGACGACGACGGCGATGAGCACGTAGGCGAGCCCGGTCTGCCGGAACAGGGCGGGCCCGACGACGGGGATGTCGGCCAGCAGGGGGATCTCGATCCGCGCGAATCCGGGCACCTGTGCCCCGCGCTCCAGCAGGAGCCGTGCGCCGAACGTCGTACCGGCCAGTGCGAGGGCGTTGGCGGCCAGGCCGGTGACGATCTGGTCGGCCCGCAGCAGCACGCTGAGCACGGCCTGCAGCACTCCGACGAGCAGCCCGGCGACGGCGCCGCAGGCCACGCCGAACAGCGCCGAGCCGCTCGAGGTGGCCCCGACGACGGAGGCGAACGCACCGGTGAGCATCATGCCCTCGACGCTCATGGTCAGGACGCCGGCGCGTTCGCCGACGAGCTCGCCGCTGGCGGCGACGAGGACGGGGACGGCCAGCGCGATGCTCGCGACGAGCAGGTCCGTGAGGGTGGGGATCACGAGGAGACCTCCGGTGCGGTGCGGACGGCGGTGCGCGGGCGCCGCCGGGGCCGCCGGGGTGCGCTCCGGGACGTGCGGCGCACGGTCCAGATCGCGGTCCCGGCGACGCCGAGGATGATGAGGCTCTCGGCGATCTGGGTGATCGAGGCCGGCACGCCGGCGGCGAGCTGCAGGTTGATCCCGCCGGAGACGAGGAACCCGAGGGCCGCGGCGATGCCGACGGCGGCGGTGAAGGAGCCCCGGGCCAGCAGCCCGACGACGAGCCCGGAGAACCCGTACCCGGAGGCCAGGCCCTCGTCGAGCACGTGCGGCACGGAGGCGACGAGGACGCCGCCGGCGACGCCGGAGGTGGCGCCCGCCGTCGTGAGCGCCGAGAACCGCAGCCGGTCCACCGGGAGCCCGAGGCGCAGCGAGGCGGGCCGGGACCGGCCGACGGCCTCCAGCCGGACACCGGTGGCCGTGCGACGCAGCACCACCGAGCCGACGACGGCGCCCGCGAGGGCGAGCACGACGGCCGCCGTGGCCGGGGACTCCGGGATCCCGAGCAGGGGCAGGTGGGCGGGTTCCACGAGCGGGGA
Organism: Isoptericola haloaureus; assembly: GCF_036689775.1. Classification (NCBI taxonomy): domain Bacteria; kingdom Bacillati; phylum Actinomycetota; class Actinomycetes; order Micrococcales; family Promicromonosporaceae; genus Isoptericola; species Isoptericola haloaureus. The sequence goes on from NZ_JBAGLP010000118.1 coordinate 602,039, forward strand.
GGACTGCGGGAGCGTCTCCGAGCTCGTGACGGGCTGGCGCAGGAGGGCCTCCTCGTGGATGGACAGCACGAGCACGGCGACGCCGACGAAGTTGAGCAGCAGCGTCGTGATGACCTCGCTGACCCCCCGGCGCACGGCGAGCCAGGCCGCGATCGACGCCCAGGCGGCGCCGCCGACCGCGGCGGCCAGCAGGAGCAGCGGCAGGGCGACGGCGGCCGGGACGTCGGGCGGCAACGAGGTGCCGACCGCGGTGGCGGCGACGGCACCGAGGGCGATCTGTCCCTCGCCGCCGACGTTCACCAGACCCGCGCGGTGCGCGACGAGGAACCCGGTGGCCACGAGCAGCAGCACGGCCGCGACGTTGAGCGAGGACCCGATCGCGTACGGCGTGCCGACCATGCCCTCCCACAGGGCGGTGGCGGCCTCGGCCGGTGTCGCCCCGGCGAGCGCGGCGAGCACGGTGCTGACGGCCAGCGCCCCGAGGACGGCGGCGAGCGGCACCAGGACGGGTCGGGCGTCCAGGAGGCGGTCGCGCCAGGCGGTGCCCGTCGGCGCGGCCGGTGCCGGCGCCGGCGGGGCGCCGCCGGCGTCGGCGGGGACGACGTCGGTGGTCGGTCCCGTGGAGGTCGGGGCGGTCATGCCGTGGCTCCCGTCATGAGGTGGGCGACGCGCTCGCGGGCGTCGGGTCCGTCGGTGGGCACCGGCCCGCGCAGACCGCCCCGGTAGGCGACGTGCACGCGGTCGCAGAGGACCAGCAGCTCCGACAGCTCGCTCGAGACCACGAGCACGCCGACGCCGGCGTCCGCCGCGGAGCGCAGGTGGGCGACGACGTCGTCCACCGCGCCGAGGTCCAGACCGCGGGTGGGCTGCGCCGCCACGACGCAGCGCAGCGGGTCGAGGCTGAGCTCGCGGGCCAGGACGGCCTTCTGCTGGTTCCCGCCGGACAGGGACGACATCGGGGCGTCGAGGCTCGCGGTGCGCACGTCGAAGCGCTGCGTCAGGTCGAACGCGGCGGCGTGCATGGCACGGCGGTCGAGCAGCCCGAGGCGGCGGAAGCGGTGGAGCTTGCCCAGCAGCAGGTTGGTGGTGACGCTGAGCCCGGTCACCACCGCCTCGTGGTGGCGGTCCTCGGGCACGACGCCGAGGCCGAGGGCCGTGCGACGTCGCGGCCCGACCCGGGTGACGTCGACGCCGTCGAGCAGGACGGCCCCGGCCGAGGCCGGCAACGCCCCCGACAGGGCGGCGACGAGCTCGCTCTGGCCGTTGCCCTCGACGCCGGCGATCCCCACGATCTCCCCCGGCCGGACCGACAGGTCGACGCCGTCCACGCGTCGGGCCCCCTCGGCGTCGTCCACCGTCAGGCCGTGCACGGCGAGCACGGGCTGCGCCGCCTCCGCCTCGGCCCGGGGACGCGCGACCGCACGCGCGGGGATCGCTCCGCCGTCGTCGTCCGGCGCGCCGGACACGACGCCGACGCTCGCCGCCAGCACCGGGTCGAGGCTGGAGGCGTCGCGCCCGACCATGAGACCGACGAGGTCGGCCGCCTCGAGCCCGGCGCCGTCGACGCCCGGCTCCCCGGCGGTGCCGCCGCGGCGGGCGAGCGGGCCGCTCCCGGCGACCCGCCCGTCGCGCAGCACCGTGGCCCGGTCGCCGACACGCATCACCTCGCCGAGCTTGTGGGTCACCAGCACGACGGCGGTCCCGGCCGCGGCGACCCGTCGGCACGTCGCGAGCAGGCTGTCGACCTCCTCGGGCCCGAGGACCGCCGTGGGCTCGTCGAGCAGCAGGATCGCCGGCTCGTCGAGGAGCGCCTTGACGATCTCGACGCGCTGGCGGGCCCCGACGCTCAGGTCACCGGCCCGGGCTCCGAGCTCGACCTCCAGCCCCAGGGTCTCGGAGATGGCGGACAGCCGCGCGGACAGCCCCGCCCGGTCGGGGCGCAGACGGCGCACGCCCCGACCGAGCAGCAGGTTCTCCTGGACGGTGAGCGTGGGCACCAGGGAGAAGTGCTGGTGGACCATCGCCACCCCGCGGGCGAGCGCGTCCGCCGGCGAGGAAGGAGCGAACCGCTCCCCCGCGAGGAGCACCTCGCCGGCGGTGGGCGGCAGCGAGCCGAACACGATGTTGCACAGCGTGGACTTGCCGGCGCCGTTCTCGCCGAGCACGCAGTGCACCTCCCCGGCGGCGATCTCCAGGTCGACGGTCTCGAGCGCCGTGTGGGCGCCGAAGACCCGGGTCACGCCCCGCAGGGCGAGGGCGGGCGCCGTCGTGCCGGTGTCCTGGTGATCGCGTGCCGGGGCCGGCGGGTGGGTCGTCGGCATGGTCGGCTCCTCTCGGTCGTGGTCGCCCGGTGCGGGGCTGGTGGTCCGGTCCGGCGGGACCGGGTCAGTACGGGGCGACCTCGCCGTCGGCGACCGACGCGGTGATCTCCTCGAGAGCGGCGACGGTCTCCGGGTCCTCGGTGCACAGCACGAACTCGGTCCCGTCACGGTCGGTCGTCAGGCCGAACGGCACCTGCGCGGCCTCCCAGGTGCCGTCGAGGACGGACTGCACCGCGTACTCGACCTCGGTACCGATGTCGGTGCGGACGTAGCCGACGTACGGGCTGTCCGCGGCGCACTCGCCGGGGATGGGGCCGCCGATCATGGACGTGCCGGCGTCCTGGGCGGCCTGCTCGATGCCCTGCTTGCCGAGGTTGACGATCTGACCGATCACGTCCACGCCGACGCCGTAGTTCGCGGCGGCGGCCTGCTTGGCCTTGGCCGGGTCGTTGAAGTCGCCGAGGTACTGCGGGGTGACGACCTCGGTGCCGGGGGCCGCGGCCTCGGCGCCGTTGGCGAACGCGACCGAGGCGTTGACGATGGCCGGCAGCTCGACGCCGCCGATGAAGCCGACCTTGCCGGTCTCGGAGGACAGTGCGGCGACGGCGCCCGAGAGGTACTCGGCCTCGGCCTGCTGCGGGTCGTAGTAGGCGAGGTTGTCCAGGGGCTCGGCGTCGGCGGGTCCGCCGATCTCGACGAACGTCACGTCGGGGAACTGCGGGGCGACCTTGCGCAGGTCGGCGTCCGTCTGGCCACCCACCGAGATCACCAGGTCGGAGGTGCTGGCGAACCGCACGAGCGTCTGCTCGTAGTCGGCGGCCGCCACCTCCTCGACGAACGACATCTCGACCTGGTCGCCCAGCTCCTCCTCGACGCGCTGGTAGCCGAGGTAGGCCGACTCCATGAACCCGGTGTCCGACGTCGAGCCGGGCAGGAACACGCCGACCGCGAGCGCCTCCTCCGCGGCGGCGGGTTCCTCGTCGGCGTCGGTGCCGGCGTCGGCCGACCCGGTGCTGCAGGCCGTCAGGGCGACGAGCCCTCCGGCGAGGACGGCGCCGACGGCGGCGGTGCGACGGGCGGAGCGGTGCGGGCGGGCGGTGGCGGTGGGGCGGATGGTGCGCATGGAGTCCTCCTGGTCGAGTTAGCGGTATACCACTAATCGAGGAGTCTGCTGCCCCTGTGTTTCCGATGGATCAATCAGCCGTAAAGGGTGCGTGACCGACCGCACACCGCGTCCCGGGGAGGCCTCCCCGGGCGCCGGCTCAAGGGGTCTGCCGCCCCCGGTTGCGGGTGCGCGTCACCGCGACGGGGTCGATGGGCGCGGACGCCCACGTCTCCGCGAGCGCCAGGCTCGGCTCCCGGCCCGACGTGACGTGCCGGTGCGCGAGGTCGGCCACGGCGTCGGCGTCCCGCGCCTCGATCGCCGCCAGCATCGCGGCGTGCTCCTCGCACTGCTCGTGCGTGTCGCGCCGCTTCGTCAGGTGGAACAGCCAGCGCACCCGGGCGTCCAGCGGCGCGAGCATCGACTGCAGCAGCGGGTTGCCGCACGCCTGGACCACCACGGCGTGGAACCCGGCGTTCGCGGCGGCCGTCGCCGCGTCGTCCCGCCGCGCCAGGGCGTCGCGGGCGGCGTCGACGGCGGCCGACATCGCGGCGAGGTCCGCTGCGGACCGACGCAGGGCGGCCAGCCGGAAGGCGAGCACCTCGACGCTCTCTCGGACCTCGAACAGGTGCTCGACGTCGTCGCGCGTGAAGGGTGCCACCAGAGCGCCCTGCCGCGGGACCAGCACGACCAGGCCCTCGCTCTCGAGCTGGTGCAGCGCCTCGCGCAGCGGGACCCGGGAGACACCCAGCTCCGTCGCGATGTCGCGCTCGACCAGACGCTGCCCCGGGGCGAGGTCCAGCCCGATGATGCGCGCCTTGAGCGTCTCGTACGCCGTCTCGCGCAGGGAGCGACGGGCACCGTCGAGGGGGGCGGGGCTGATGGTCACGCCCCCGATCCTAAGGATTGCCGGGCGACCGGCCCGCCAACCACCCCAGGTGCGTGTGGTGGAACGAGTCGGGCTCCTTGAGCCCGTAGCCGAACGCCCGGTCGACCCCGACGTGGAACCCCCAGGTGAGCGCCGTCGTCGTGCACACCACCTGCGCCGTGCCGTCCGCGCCGCTCGCGGCCAGGCCGCCCGCCACGAGGCCGAGGAGGACCGGTCCGACGGTCGAGTGCCCGGCGTTGTACCCGGCGGCACCCGCTCGGGGACCGCGCAGGTACCCGAGCGCCGACAGGTCGACCAGCAGGAAGCCGGCCGGCAGCACCCACCACCAGTCCGGGACCAGCCACACGGCCGCCCCGAGCAGCGCGACGGCGAGGACCAGGCCCTCGAGACGCAGCACGACGCGCGGTCGGGTCAGGACGCTCATGCCGGCACCGTACGCGCACCCGGCGGAGCCCACCCGGCCAGGACCGTGCGGCTCGCGAACGGCGCCGACCTGCGGAAACCTCGTGACCAGCGACGCCGCGACGGCGGCCTGGACCCGGAGGGAGCCCGTGGACGGTCAGACCTGGTGGAACATCGCCCTGGTGCTGGGCTTCGTGCTGCTCGGCGGGGTGTTCGCCGGGACCGAGTTCGCGCTCGTCTCGCTGCGCGAGGGGCAGATCGACGAGCTGGAGCGTCACGGGTCGCGCGGACGCCGGGTGGCCGCGGTCGCACGGGACCCGAACCGGTTCCTGGCCGCCGTGCAGATCGGCGTCACCGTGGCCGGCTTCTTCTCCGCGGCCTACGGGGCCTCGACCCTGGCGCCCGACGTCGCCCCGTCGCTGGAGGCGCTGGGACTGACGCCGGGCGCGGCCTCGACCGTCGCCCTGGTCCTGCTGACGCTGCTGATCGCCTACGCCTCGCTCGTGCTGGGCGAGCTGGTGCCGAAACGCCTGGCGCTGCAGCGCTCGGTCCAGGTGTCGCTCGTCGTCGGACCACCGCTGGACCGCTTCTCCCGCCTGATCCGACCGGTCATCTGGCTGCTGTCCCGCTCCACCGACGCCGTGGTCCGGCTGCTCGGCGGCGACCCGGGCGTGCGCGCGCCGCAGATGTCGGACGAGGAGCTGCGTCGCATCGTGCTCGAGCACCCGGGACTCTCGCGCGAGGAGCGCGACATCGTCACGGACGTCTTCACCGCCTCCGAGCGCCGGCTCACCGAGGTCATGCGCCCCCGCACCGACGTGACGTTCCTGGTCTCGACCCTCGACGTCGCCGAGGCCGTCGACGCGGTGCAGGACCAGCCGTACTGGCGGTTCCCCGTCGTCGGTGACGGGGTCGACGACGTCGTCGGTTTCGTCCATCTGCGCGATCTCGTGCGCGAGCTGCGCGCGCCGACGGGCCGACGGCGGCGGACCGTGCGCGACCTCGCCCGGCCCGCCCTGGAGATGCCGGGCACGAACCGGCTCCTGCCCTCGCTGACGACGATGCGCGAGGACGGCGTGCACCTCGCCGTCGTGCGGGACGAGTACGGCGGGACGGACGGGATCGTCACGCTGGAGGACCTCGTCGAGGAGCTCGTGCGGGACATCCGCTCCGAACCGGACCCGGGCCGCCCCGAGCTCGGCGCCGACGAGGTCGACGCGGGGCTGTCCCTCGAGGACTTCGCCCGGGAGACCGGCGTCGTGCTGGCCGAGGGCCCGTACGAGACCGCCGCCGGGTTCGTGCTCGCGACGCTCGGACGGCTCGCGGTCCCGGGCGACGTCGTCGAGACCGACGGAGCCACCCTGACGGTGACCGCCGTCGACCGTCAGCGGATCCGGGCGGTGCGGGTCGAGCGTCCTGGTCCTGCGGACGACCCCGGCGCCACGGACGGCCCCGACGCCGCAGGCGACGTCTAGGCCTCCGCACCCGCGTCCTCCGGGTCCGGCGCGTGCCGCTCGAGGAACCGGTAGACGTCGGTGTCGTCGACCCCGGGGAACACCCCGCGGGGCAGCGCGGCGAGGATCTGCTGGTGCATGCGGGCGCTCGGCCAGGAGGCCCGTTCCCACCGGTCGCTCAGGTCCTCCGGCGGGCGGCGGCAGCACGCCGGTTCGGGGCACGTCGACGTCCGCCGCACCCGGCTGTCCCGCCCCCGGAACCACTTGGCGTGCGCGTACGGCACCCCCACCGTGATGGAGAACTGCCGGCCGTCGGCCGCGGTGCCGGTCTGCACCGAGTCCCAGAACGTCCCCGCCGGGGTGTCGGTGTACTGGTAGGACTCCGTGGCCCGGTCGCGCCGCGTGAAGGCCTCCCGCCCCGGCCACCACCGGCACACGAGCTGACCCTCGATCGCACCCGTGACGTCCTGCGGCAGGGGCAGGCCGTCGTTCGCGTAGCCGCGGAAGAGCGCGCCGTCGTCCCCCACCCGCAGGAAGTGCAGCGGGATGCCGAGGTGGACGGTGGCGAGGTTGGTCAACCGCATCGCCGCCGCCTCGTGGGTGACCCCGAAGGAGTCCCGGAAGTCCTCGACGGCGAGGTCCTTGGCCCGCTTGCGCTGCTCGAGGAAGGCCACCGCCGCCGTCTGCGGCATGAGGCACGCCGCGGCGAAGTAGGTGATCTCGACGCGCTGGCGCAGGAAGTCGCCGTACGACCGGGGGCGCTCGTGCCCGAGCACCCGGTGCGCGATCGCCTGCAGCGCCAGCGACCGGAGCCCGTGCCCGCCCGGGATGGACGCCGGCGGCAGGTAGATGCGTCCGTTCTTCCAGTCGGTCACCGACCGGGCCGACCGGGGCAGGTCGTCCACGTGCAGGATCGTCAGCCCGAGCGCGCCCGCCATCTGCGCCACGGTCCGGTGCGTGAGCGCGCCCCCGGTGTACCCGGCACGCCGGGTCATGTCCTCGGCCAGGGACTCGATCTCCGGCAGGTGGTTGTCGCGCTCCTGGCGCTCGTGACGCAGCACCGTGTTGGCGCGGCGCGCCTCCTCCGGGGTGGCGATCGCCTCCTCCTCGCGGCGTGCCAGCTCCTCGTGCAGCCCGACGAGATGTTCCAGGACCGGCACCGGCAGCCGCTGGCTGGGTTTGACGACCGGTAGCCCGAGCGCGCCGAACAGCGGCCCGCGCTGCGCCCGCTCCAGCGCGATCTCCAGGGCGGCCCGGCGCGACGGCGGCTCGTCGGCGAGCAGGTCGGCCAGCGGCACCTCGAGCGCCTCGGCCAGGGACCGCAGCAGCGAGAGCCGGGGCTCGCGGCGCCCGTTCTCCACCAGCGACAGCAGGCTCGGGGCGGACTCCACCTGCTTGCCCAGCGCCTCGAGCGTCAGGCCGCGGGCGGTGCGCGCGTGCCGGATGCGACGGCCCAGGGTGATGAGGTCCGGGGCCTCCGACGACGGTTCGACGGTCATGGATTCACGCTACGTCAAGAACAGCTGATCTTCACAGACGCCGGAGCCCCAAAGTACGGCGATGGGGGTCCACAGTGTGAAGCAGAAGCCCGTCGGGTCGGCGGGCGCACCCGACGGACGGAGCAGCCATGACCTTCACCGCGAACCCCCGCAGGACCCGGCTGGCCCTCGCCGAGCTCACCCCGGACATCCTCGACCGCACCGACGGCTTCGGCCTCACCGCGAGCGACGCCGGACCGGCGGGCCACCCGTCGCCGCGGGACGTGCGCGCGTGGGTCGCCGAGATCGCCGAGCTCACCCAGCCCGACCGAATCGTGTGGTGCGACGGGTCGGCCGCGGAGAAGCAGCACCTGATCGGCGAGATGGTCGAGGCCGGGACCCTGGTCAAGCTCGCCGAGGACAAGCGCCCGAACTCCTACCTCGCCCGGTCGAACCCGTCCGACGTCGCCCGGGTCGAGTCCCGGACCTTCATCTGCTCCGAGCACGAGGAGGACGCGGGCCCCACCAACAACTGGTGCGACCCGGCCACCATGCGCGACGAGCTCGACGGCGTCTTCGAGGGGTCGATGCGGGGCCGCACGATGTACGTCGTGCCGTTCTCGATGGGCCCCGTGGGCGGCCCGATCTCCCAGGTCGGCGTGGAGGTCACCGACTCGCCGTACGTCGTCGTCTCCATGCACGTGATGACCCGCGTCTCGCCCCGGGTCGTCGACCTGATCGACGGCGGGCAGCAGTGGGTGCCGGCCGTGCACTCCGTGGGCGCCCCGCTCGCCGAGGGCGAGGAGGACGTCGCCTGGCCGTGCAACGACGACAAGTACATCGTCCACTTCCCCGAGAGCCGCGAGATCTGGTCCTACGGCTCCGGCTACGGCGGCAACGCGCTGCTCGGCAAGAAGTGCTTCGCGCTGCGCATCGCCTCGGCCATGGCGCGCGACGAGGGCTGGCTGGCCGAGCACATGCTGCTGATCCGGGTCACCTCCCCCGAGCAGCGGCAGTACCACCTGGCCGCCGCCTTCCCCAGCGCCTGCGGCAAGACGAACCTCGCCATGCTGCAGCCGACGGTCCCCGGCTGGACGGTGGAGACCCTCGGCGACGACATCGTGTGGATGCGGCCCGGTCCCGACGGCTCCCTGCGGGCCATCAATCCCGAGGCCGGCTTCTTCGGCGTCGCGCCGGGGACGGGGCCCGACACCAACCCGACCGCGATCGAGACGCTGACGCACGACGTCATCTTCACCAACGTGGCCCTCACCGACGACGGCGACGTCTGGTGGGAGGGGCTCACGCCCGAGCCGCCGGAGCACCTGATCGACTGGCGGGGCGACGACTGGACACCGGACTCCGACCGGCCCGCGGCCCACCCGAACTCCCGGTTCACCGTCGCGGCCGCGCAGTGCCCGACGATCGCCGACGGCTGGGAGGACCCGGCCGGGGTCCCCGTCGACGCGATCGTCTTCGGCGGCCGCCGGGCGTCGAACGTGCCCCTGGTGACGCAGGCGACCAGCTGGGAGCACGGCGTTTTCATGGGGGCCACCATCAGCTCCGAACGGACCGCGGCCGCCGAGGGCGCCGTCGGCGAGCTGCGCCGCGACCCGTTCGCGATGCTGCCCTTCTGCGGCTACAACATGGCCGACCACTGGGCCCACTGGCTGCGGGTCGCGGGTCTCGTCGACGACGCCCGGCGGCCCAAGATCTTCCAGGTCAACTGGTTCCGCAAGGACACCGACGGCCGGTTCATCTGGCCCGGGTTCGGCGAGAACTCCCGCGTGGTGAAGTGGATCGCCGAGCAGATCGACCGCTCGCGCGGCATCCGCACCGACCGCGGCGCGGTGACGTCGCCGCTGGGGCTGCTGCCGGCCCAGGGCGCGCTCGACACGAACGGCCTCGGCCTCACCGACACCGAGCTCGACGCGCTCTTCGACGTCCCGGCCGAGGCGTGGCTGGCCGAGACCGACCTCACCGAGGAGTTCTTCGCCCGGTTCGGCGACCACCTGCCGCAGGAGATGACCACGCAGCTCGAACGCCTGCGCGGCCGACTCCGCTGACCCCGGCTTCACCGTCGAGCGTGCTGGCTTCTCCCCTATCCAGCCAGGTTGAGGGAGAAGCCAGCACGCTCGATGCGCACCGGAGGGGTCAGCGCAGCGCAGGGCGGGCCGGCGGCCCTCCTGCCAGGATCGATCCATGGGAATCGAGGTGCTCGCCCCGTTCGCCGTCCTGGTGCTCGCCTGGGCGCTCCTGTCCGGTGCTCTGCGGCGCCGGGAGGTGACCGGGCCGCTCGTCTTCGTCGCCGCGGGGGCCCTGCTCGCCAACGACGCCTGGGGCCCGTTCCCGGTGAACATCGAGACGGCGTCGGTCCACACCCTCGCCGAGATCACGCTGGCCCTCGTGCTGTTCACCGACGCCGCCCGCATCAACCTGCGCAACCTGCGCCGCCACGCGACCCTGCCGCTGCGTCTGCTCCTCGTCGGCTTCCCGCTCACGCTGCTGCTCGGGCTCGGGGCCGCGGTGCTGATCCTCTCCGACCTGCCGTGGGAGCTGGCGCTCCTCGTCGCCGCGGCGCTGGCCCCGACCGACGCCGCGCTCAGCGCCCAGGTGATCGGCGACCGGCGGGTGCCCGGACGGCTGCGCATCGCCGTCAACGTCGAGTCCGGGCTGAACGACGGCCTCGTCACCCCGGTGGTGACGCTCGCCGTCGCCCTGGCGGCGACGACGCTCGGGGTGGGGTCGCTCGAGCGCACCGGACCCGGCGGCGCCCTGCTGGAGCTCGGCCTCGGCGTGCTGGTCGGCGGCGGGTTCGGCCTGCTCGGAGCATGGGGTGTCACGGCCTCGGCCCGGCGCGGGTGGGCCGAACCCGGTGCGCTGCCGATCGGGACGCTGGCCACCGGGGTCGCGGCCTTCTCCGTGTCGCTCTCCCTCTCCGGCAACGGGTTCGTGGCCGCGTTCGTGGGCGGCCTGGTCTTCGGTCTGGTCGTCGACCGCGAGCAGGGCGACGAGCACGAGCTCACCGAGCTGGCCGAGCTCGGCGGCGAGCTCATGACCCTGGTCGTGTGGTTCCTGTTCGGCGCCGCCCTGGTGCCGATCGCCCTGGAGCACCTGAGCCTGGCGACCGTGGGCTACGCCCTGCTGAGCCTGACGGTGGTCCGCATGCTGCCCGTCGTGCTGGCGCTCGTGGGCACGGGGCTACCGCGCCGGGACGTGCTGTTCCTCGGCTGGTTCGGGCCGCGTGGTCTCGCCTCGGTGGTGTTCGCCCTCCTGGCGGTCGAGAGCCTCGGCGAGTCCGAGCCGGTGACGTCGGCCGTCGCGACGATCGCCACGACCGTGATGCTGTCGGTGCTGCTGCACGGCGGGTCGGCGGGACCGGTCGCCGCCCGGTACGGGGTGCGGGACGACGTGCACGTGCGGGCACGGGCGAGCAGGCTCGGCCCGCCGCACGGACGCCGATGACCCGACGGTGTCAGTAGGCGCCCGGCGGCACGGGCGCCTGGGCGACCAGGACGTGCTCCAGGTCGGAGGCGTCCACGAGCGGGTCGTCCAGGTCGACCGTGATCTGCGAGTGCGCCAGCAGCCGCGCCCCGCCGGTGATCGTCGAGTGCAGGGCGCCGTACTCCCCGACCTTCGCCTCGTCCAGCACCGTGCCGACGAACCGGTTGCCCCGGGGCGAGATCGTCTCGAGCGACTCCCCGCGGGCGATCTGGCCGCGACGGGCCATCAGTGCCAGGCGCGCCGAGGTCCCGGTCCCCGTGGGGCTGCGGCACAGGACGCCGGGGTGGACGTAGGTGGCCGACGGCGACTCGTAGCGCCCCTCGCCGAGCTGCCGGACCGGGCCCATGAAGTGGGCGAACGGCAGGGGGCCGACGTGGCCGAGCTCGGGGTGCTCCTCGCGCAGCCCGGGTCGCGCGGCCCGCACGAAGGCATCGCCGAACGCCGTCAGCGCGATCTGGCTCTCGGCGTCGATGGTGAACCCGTACCGGCCGGCGTCGATGAGCGCGTAGTACGCCCCGGACCACACGAGATCGAACTCGACGTGACCGTAGTGCGGCACGTCCACGGAGAGTCCCTCGTCGGCCACGTAGGCGGGCTCGCCCTGGGTGGTGATGGACCGGACCCGGCCGCCCGCGTTGTGCGCCGTGACGCGGGCCAGGCCGGCCGGGGACTCGAGCACGACGCTCTGCTCCCCCTCGACCATCGAGATCATGCCGCTGGACAGCAGCGCCGTCGCCGTACAGATCGTGTTCGACCCGGAGTACAACGGGTAGCCCATCGCCTCCATGATGATGTACCCGGCCTGGGCCTCGGGGTGGCTCGGCTCGACGATGAGGTCCACCGACATCGCCGGGTCGCCGTACGGCTCGGACAGCAGCAGGCGCCGCAGGCCGTCGCCCTCGTGCTGCAGGTAGCGGGCCTTCTCGAGCACGGTGGCCCCGGGCAGGGGTTCGACGCCGGCGGTCACGATGCGCGAGACGTCGCCGCCGGACTGCGTGTCGATGAGGTGCAGCGTGCGCTCACGGTGCATAGGACGCCCCCACGGTCTCCCAGTGCCGGTCGGGAACCACGACCAGCTTGCCGATGTAGGTCTTGCTCATGAACGTGCGCTGCGCGTCGTGGAAGTCGGACAGCGGGAACGTCCGGTCCAGCAGCGGCTTGATGTCGCCGTTCTCGATGTACCGCACCAGCCGCCGGAACGCCGTGCGGGTGCCCTGCGAGGACCCGTGCAGCTCGAGCTGCTTGAGGTACATCGTGCGCAGGTCCAGGTTCACGACCGGCCCGCCGATCGCCCCGGCCGTGGTGTACCGGCCCTCCGGGCGCAGGATGCGCAGCAGGTCGTTGAACATCGGCCCGGCCACGAGGTCCGCCACGACGTCCACCGGGCCGTCGACGACGCGCGCCACCTCGGACACGAGGTCGTCGGCGTCGCGCAGGATCACGTCCTCGGCGCCGATCTCGCGCAGGGCGTCCTCCTTGCCGGCGCTGGTGACCGCGTAGGGGATCGCGCCGCGGACCCGGGCGAGCTGGACGATCGCCGACCCCACGCCGCCGGAGGCCCCGGTGACCAGGACGCGCTCGCCGTCGGCCAGCCGGGCCCGGTCGAGCATCTGCTCGGCCGTCAGGTAGGCGCAGCAGAAGGTGGCGAGCTGGGCGTCCGTGATGTCGCTGGTGATCTCGTAGGCGTTCTCGGCCGGCACCGTCTGGTACTCCGCGTACCCGCCGTCGCGACCGTGGCCGATGTAGTCGATGTCGGCCAGGGAGTCGTCGCCCTCCGGCCTGTGGTAGATCGAGAAGTCGACCATGACGCGCTCGCCGACCCGCCCGGCAGGGACGCCCTCGCCGACGGCGACGATCTCCCCGACGGTGTCGGCGCCCTGGATGCGGGGGAACTGGAGCGTCGACCGGCCGCGGCGCCAGGTGGAGACCTCCGCGGCGTCGGTCTCGGTGCCGTAGGCGCCTTCGCGCACCCACACGTCGGTGTTGTTCATCCCGCACGCGTGGACGTCGATGAGGACCTCGCCGGGCCCGGGCGTCGGGGTGGGAACGTCGTCGCGGTGAACGAGCTGGTCCAGGCCGCCGTGACCCACGAGCTGGACCGCCTTCATCTGGGCTGGGATCGGCTCCATCCACCGAGCCTAGGGGCCCAGGCCGGATCCTCGCCTGATCTGGTCGGCAGTTCGTCGTCGGATCGGCAGTTCGATCTGCCGATCCGACGACGAACTGCCGACCAGACACCCGGCCGCACGGTGGGAGAATCGTCGTCGTGCCCGCTCCAGACCAGCCCGCCGCGCCGTTCGCCCACATCGTCTACTTCGAGCCGCGCATCCCCGGGAACACCGGGTCGGCCATCCGGCTTGCCGCGGTGACCGGCGCACGGCTGCACCTGGTCGAGCCCCTCGGCTTCGACCTGTCCGAGGCGAAGCTCAAGCGCGCCGGCCTGGACTACCACGACCTGGCCGTCATGGACGTGCACCCGAGCCTGGACGCCGTCCTGGACATCCTGCGGGACGCCCGCGTCTTCGCCTTCTCCACCCGCGGCACGACGTCGTACACGGACGTGACCTACGCGCCCGGCGACGTGCTCCTCTTCGGCCCCGAACCGACCGGCCTGCCGGAGGAGGTGCTGGCGCACCCGCGGATCACCGGCCAGCTGAAGATCCCGATGCTGCCCGGACGCCGCTCGCTGAACCTCACGAACTCGGCCTCGATCGCGGTCTACGAGGCGTGGCGGCAGACGGGCTTCGCCGGGTCCTGAGACGGGCCCCCGGAGCGGGGATCAGGACAGCAGCCAGGTGGCCGCCCGTGCCAGCAGCCGCAGGTACGACGGCGAGTCGTAGGCCCGGACGTCGTGGCCCAGACCGCAGTACACGGTCCGTCCGCCGTGCTCCTCGGTCGTCCAGAGCACCGGCTGGGAGGCGCCCTCGTCGTCCGGCACCCAGCCCAGCACCTCCGAGGACTCCGCGACCCGCAGGTCGCAGTAGCGCTCGTCCTCCAGCTCGACGGTGTCGGGCGCCCCGGCGACGATGGGGTGCCCGCCGGTGGCGAGCCGCACCGTGGCCGGGCCGAAGGGCGGGTGGTACGACTCACCCGGGACCCAGCGGCCGCCGAGCAGGTCCCGCCAGTCCTCGGAGTCGGCGAACGTGTTCGCCGCCTGGTGCACGGCCAGCACGCGGCCGCCGTCGCGGGCCCAGCGGGACAGCGCGGAGTGGAAGGGCCGCCACGCCTCGTCGTCGGGTCCGATCCCGGCCTCGAGGAAGCCCGGCCACGAGGTCCCGGCGTTGACGACCAGCAGGTCGACCGCGTCCAGGTCGTCGAGCGCGTCGGGGAAGGTCGAGCGGACGACGACGGAGGTCGGCCGGTCGTGCACGGTCAGCTCGCTCAGCGCCTCGGCGAGCCGGTGGCTGGTCGCGGCGTGGTCGTGCCAGGGGTCCTCGTAGCGGCCGCGGCCGGCCAGGACGAGGATCCGGTGGGAGCTGTCGTCGCGCGTCGTCGTCACGTCTCCGATCGTGTCACGGACGGGCCGGGCGCGGCACGGTGGAGCCGGTGACGATCGCCGTCTCCGGCAGCACGAAGCAACGTCGGCACAGCGCCTCGTAGGTGAAGGTGCCGTCGTCGGGCAGCGGCTCCGAGGCCCCGAGCGGCTCGAGGAACGGCACGCCGTCGCGCAGCACCTGGGTGAACGCGGCGTGCAGGTCCTGGCAGCGGTCGCACACCGCCCGCCGGTAGCGCACGTCCGTCGGCCCGAGCTCGAGCAGTGCCCGGATCGTGGCGAACAGCTCGCCGCGGTGGTCCAGGTCGATGCCGCAGGCCAGCACCCGGGTGCCGCGCAGCACGAGCTCCTCGACGACGCGCACGTCGGCCGGGGTGAACATGTGCACCTCGTCGATGGCGACGACGTCCTCGGTCGTGTGCAGCAGCGGCTCGAGGGTCTCCAGCTTGATCGTCGGCACCGACGCGCCCGTGCGCGAGACGATCTTGTCGTCGCGCACGTGGCGCGACGACTGCACCACCGCGCAGCTCAGCCGCGAGTACGCCAGCGGCGCCATCTGCGCGATGAGGTCGAGCGACTTGCCGGACTTCATCGGGCCGAGCACCAGCGACAGCTCCACCGGTGCACCTCCCCCGCTCGTCGGTGGCGGGCCGGGCCCCGCCGGACAGCACCCTAACGCCCGCCGCTCACGGCCCCCTCGGCCCGGGCGAGGACCGTCTCGGCGTGCCGCAGCAGCGGGGCGTCGACCATCTGGCCGTCCACGCGAACCGCACCGCTGCCCGACGGCGGCACCCCGGCCGACGAGCCGCCCGCCGCCGCGAGCACGGCCCGGGCCCGGGCGACCTGGTCCGGAGACGGCGCGTACGCCGACCGCACCGCGGCAGCGTGCGAGGGGTGCACGCACAGCGTCGCCGCGAAGCCGACGGCGACCGCGTCCTCGGCCTCCGCCCGTACCCCGTCGAGGTCCTCCAGGTCGAGGTGCACGGCGTCGATCGCGACCTTGTCCGCCGCCCCGGCGGCCAGCAGCACCGCCGACCGGGCGTGCCGGGCCACGTCCCGGTAGCCGCCGTCGGCCCGTCGGCTCGAGGTCCCACCGAGCGAGGCCACGAGGTCCTCGGCACCCCAGGCCAGGGCCACCACGTCCGGCCGCGCGGCGAGCGCCGGGGCCGCCAGGACGCCGGCCGCCGTCTCGCACAGCGCGACGATCGCGTACGGGCCGCCGTCGGGCCGCAGCAGGGGGCCGACGTACCGGCCGTCGGCCTTGGGCAGCATGAGTACCCGGTAGGCGGTGTCGGCCAGCGCGTCGAGGTCGCGCTGGTGGTCCGCGGTCCCCACGGGGTTGACCCGCACGATCGTGCGAGCCGGGTCCAGGGGATGCTCGCGCACGGCCCGGCGTGCGTCGGCGCGGGCCGCCGGGTCGACGCCGTCCTCCAGGTCGAGGATGACGGCGTCGGCCCGCTCCGCGGCCTTGGCGTACCGGTCGGGACGGTCGGCGGGGCAGAACAGCAGCGCCGGGCCGAGGGTGAACGGTCGCGGGCTCATGGGGTCTCCCCGGCGGCGTCGGCCTCGTGGGCGGCGCGGGTCCACATCAGCACCGACCGGGTCGCGGTCGCGACCACGTCCCCGTCCTGGTTCCGTCCGGTGTGCTCCAGGGTGACGATGCCCTGGCCCGGGCGCGACGCCGAGAGGCGCCGGCCCGTCACGACGGTCTCGCCGTACAGGGTGTCCCCGTGGAACATCGGGGCCGGGAACCGGACGTCGGTGAACCCGAGGTTGGCCACGATGGTGCCCCGGGTCAGGTGCGCCACCGACAGCCCGACGAGCGTGGCGAGGGTGAGCATCGAGTTGACCAGGGGCCGCCCGAACGGCTGGGTCGCCGCCCACGCCGCGTCGAGGTGCAGGGCCTGCGGATTCATCGTCACCGAGGTGAACAACACGTCGTCGGCCTCGGTCATCGTGCGCCCGGGCCGGTGCACGTAGCGCACGTCCGGCTCCAGCTCGTCGTAGTAGTACCCGCGCTGGGTCTCCTCACGCATGGTGTCTCCCCTCAGGAGGCCAGGCCGAGGTCGCGGGCGATGATCATGAGCTGCACCTCGGTGGTGCCCTCGCCGACCTCGAGCACCTTGGCGTCGCGGTAGTGCCGGGCCACGGGGTTCTCGTTGAGGAAGCCGTAGCCGCCGAAGATCTGCGAGGCGTCGCGGGCGTTGGCCATCGCCGCCTCACCGGAGGTCAGCTTGGCGACGGACGCCTCGGCCTTGAAGGGCTTGCCGTGGATGAGCTTCTGGGCGGCGTCGAGCCAGCACAGCCGGGCGGCGTGCACGCGGGCCTGCATGCGCGCGATGGTGAACGCGATGTGCTGGTTCTGCCCGATGGCGTGGCCGAACACCTCGCGCTCCGTCGCGTACCGCACGGCCTCCTCGAGGCAGCCCTGGGCGGCACCGGTGGCCAGCGCCGCGAAGGCGATGCGGCCCTCGTCGAGCGCCCGCAGGAAGTTCGCGTACCCGCGACCACGCTCGCCGAGCAGGTTGTCCTTCGGCACCCGCACGTCCTCGAGGGTCAGGGGGTGGGTGTCCGAGGTGTGCCAGCCGACCTTGTCGTAGCTCTCCCCGACCGTCAGGCCCGGGGTGCCGGACGGGACGAGGATGGTGGACAGCTCGGGCGTCCCGTCGTCGCGCCGGTCGGTGACGGCGGTGATGGTCACGACGCTGGTGATCGGGGTCCCGGAGTTGGTGATGAACTGCTTGGAGCCGTCGATGACCCACTCGTCACCTGCCGCTCCGGACTCGAGGCGGGCGGTGGTGCGGGTGGCTCCGGCGTCGGACCCGGCCCCGGCCTCGGTGAGCCCGAACGCGCCCAGGGCCTTGCCGGTGACGAGGTCGGGCAGCCACTGCTCGCGCTGGGCGTCGGTGCCGTGCCGGTAGATCGGCATGATGCCGAGCCCCACACCGGCCTCGAGGGTGACGGCGATGGACTGGTCGACGCGGGCGAGCGCCTCGACGGCCAGGCACAGCGAGACGTAGTCCTCGCCCTGCCCTCCGACCTCGGTGGGGAACGGCAGCCCGAACAGCCCGAGCTCGCCCATCTGGTGGATGATCTCGATCGGCAGGCGCCGCTCGGTGTCGTACTGGTACACCGCCGGCGCGACGACCTCGTCGGCGAACTCGCGGACGGTCTGGCTGAGCTTGCGCTGACGGTCGGTCAGGGCGGTGGACGAGGTATCGGCGATCATGACGCTCCTTCGCGTTCGACGACGGCGACCACCTGGTCGAGGCGGACCTGGTCGCCGGGGCGCACCAGGACGCGCAGGGTCCCTGCGGCCGGTGCGGTGAGGGGGTGTTCCATCTTCATGGCTTCGACGACGACGACGGCGGCGCCGGCGTCGACGGGTCCTGCGGGGTGGGTCGCAGTGACCGTGCCGGGCATCGTCGCCCGGAGCTCGAGGGGTCCGACGGCGGTACCGCCGTCCGGTGCGGCGCCGGCGACCCGCTCGGCGCGGCGCAGGCTCGCCCAGGCGGCACGGTCGAGCACCGTCCACGCGGAGGTGCGGCCCTCGACGGCCACCCACACGGTGTCGGTGTCACCGGCGGTGACCCGCAGCGCCGAGACCGGTCGGGTCCGCCCGGCCGTGGTGAGCAGCCACCGGTGCGCCGGACCGCCGGCGGGCCGGAGCGCGGCGTCGACGGGGTCACCGCCGTCGGGCACGAGGGTGGCGCCGTCCCGCGCACCGGTGAGCTCGAGGTCGGCCATCGTGCCGTCCGGGCCGCGCAGGCCGATCCGGCGCGGTGCGGCCCCGGCGTTGAGGCGCCAGCCGTCGGCGGCCCACGGGTCGGGCACGCCGGCGGACGGCGCGGGCAGACCGGCGAGCAGCGCCGCGGCCACCTGGCCCGCCCCACCTGCTCCGACGGTCCCGCCCACGTCGTCGGTCCCGCCCGCGTCGTCGGTCGCGGCCGGACGCGCGGTGAGCCGGTCCACCAGCCCCGTGTCCAGGCGGCCGGCCCGCACGTCGGCGTCGGCGAGCAGGTCGCGCAGGAACCCGGTGTTGGTCTCCACGCCGAGCACGGCCAGGCGGGACAGCATCCCGTCCAGGCGGGCCAGGGCCTCGTCGCGGTCAGCCCCGTGCGCGACCGCCTTGGCGATCATGGGGTCGAAGTGGCCGGAGACGGCATCCCCGGTCTCGACGCCGGCGTCCAGCCGCAGCGGCGCCGCGGACGGCCCGGCCCCCACCCCGGCGTCGTCGAGGACGAGGACGTCCCCGACCGAGGGCAGGAAGTCCCGCGCCGGGGACTCGGCGTAGATCCGCGCCTCGATCGCGTGCCCGGTCAGGTGCACGTCGTCCTGGGCGAACCACAGCTTCTCCCCCGCGGCGACCCGGAGCTGGGCCTCGACCAGGTCGTGGCCGGTGACCATCTCGGTGACCGGGTGCTCGACCTGCAGGCGGGTGTTCATCTCGATGAACGAGAACTCCTCGGGCGCCTCAGCGGGCACCAGGAACTCCACGGTGCCGACGCCGACGTACCCGACCGAGCGGGCCACCTCGCAGGCGGCCCGCCCCATCCGGTCGCGGGCGGCGTCGTCCAACGCCGGGGAGGGGGCCTCCTCGACGATCTTCTGGTGGCGGCGCTGCAGGGTGCACTCGCGCTCGCCGAGGTGGACGACGGTGCCGGCGGAGTCGGCGAGCACCTGGACCTCGACGTGCCGCGGGGTGTCCACGAGCCGCTCCAGCAGCAGGCCGTCGTCGCCGAACGCGGAGGTCGCCACGCGACGGGCCGAGGCGAGCGCCTCGGGCAGCGCGGCGGCGTCGCGCACGACGACCATGCCCTTGCCACCCCCGCCCGCGACGGGCTTGACCAGCAGCGGGAACCCGACGCCCTCGGCCGCGGCGACGAGGGCGTCGTCGGGCAGCGCGGCGTCCAGCGTCCCGGGCAGCACAGGAACCTCGTGCTGGGCGACGAGGCGCTTGGCGGCGACCTTGTCGGCCATCGTCTCGATCGCCGCGACGGGCGGGCCGACGAACGCGATCCCGACCTCGGCGCAGGCCCGGGCGAGCGCCGGGTTCTCGGACAGGAAGCCGTACCCGGGGTGGACCGCCTCGGCGCCGGACGCGACGGCGGCCGCCACGACGGCGTCCGGGTCCAGGTAGCCGGCGGGTCCTTCGCCGAGCGACACGGCGACGTCGGCCTCGCGCACGTGGCGCGCGCCGGCGTCGGCGCCGGTGTGCACGGCCACGGAGCGGATGCCGAGGCGGCGCAGGGTGGTCATGACGCGGCAGGCGATCTCGCCGCGGTTGGCGACCAGGACGGTGGAGAACATCTCGGTGCGCACGGCCCTCACATCCGGAAGAGCCCGAAGGCGGGCTCGGGCAGCGGGGTGCGCGCGCAGACCGCGAGCGCCATGCCGAGCACCCGGCGGGTGTCGGGCGGGTCGAGGATGCCGTCGTCCCACAGGCGCGAGGTGGCGTGGTACGCCTCGCCGGCGGCCTCGTAGGTGTCGCGGATGCCGCGGCGGAACGTGGCCTCCTCGTCGGCGTCCCACTCCTCGCCGCGGGCGGCGAGCTGGTCGCGCTTGACGGTGGCGAGCACGGCCGAGGCCTGCTCGCCGCCCATGACGGACACGCGGGCGTTCGGCCAGGTCCACAGGAACCGGGGCGAGTAGGCGCGACCGCACATCGCGTAGTTGCCGGCGCCGAAGGACCCGCCGACGACGACGGTCAGCTTCGGCACCCGGGTGGTGGCCACGGCGGTGACCATCTTGGCGCCGTCCTTGGCGATGCCGCCGGCCTCGGCGTCCGGGCCGACCATGAACCCGGAGATGTTCTGCAGGAACAGCAGCGGCACGCCGCGCTGGTCGCACAGCTCGACGAAGTGGGCGCCCTTGAGCGCGGACTCGCCGAGCAGCACCCCGTGGTTGGCCAGGATCCCGACCGGGTGCCCGTGGATGCGCGCGAAACCGCACACCAGCGTGGTGCCGTACTCGGCCTTGAACTCGTCCAGGCGGCTGCCGTCGACGATCCGGCCGATCACCTCGCGCGGGTCGTACGGCTGCTGGACGTCCACCGGCACGACGTCGTAGAGCCCGGCCGGGTCCTCGGCGGGTTCCTCGGCGGGGTGCACGGCCCACACGGCGTCCGGGTCCGGCGGCAGCGTCGCGACGATGCGTCGCACCCGGTCCAGCGCGTCCTCGTCGTCCTCGGCGAGGTGGTCCACGACGCCGGAGCGGCGGGCGTGCAGCTCGCCGCCGCCGAGCTCCTCGGCGGTGACGTCGGCGCCGATGGCGGCCTTCACCAGCGGCGGGCCGCCGAGGAAGATGGTTCCCTGGCCGCGCACGATGACGGTCTCGTCGCTCATCGCCGGGACGTAGGCGCCCCCGGCGGTGCACGACCCGAGCACGGCGGACAGCTGCGGGATCCCCGCCGCGGAGAGCCGGGCCTGGTGGTAGAAGATCCGCCCGAAGTGGTCGCGGTCGGGGAAGACCTCGTCCTGGCGGGGCAGGAACGCCCCGCCGGAGTCGACGAGGTAGACGCACGGCAGTCGGTTCTCCAGCGCGATCTCCTGGGCGCGCAGGTGCTTCTTCACGGTCAGCGGGTGGTAGGTGCCGCCCTTGACCGTGGGGTCGTTGGCCACGACCATCACCTGCCGCCCGGCGACCCGGCCGATGCCGGCGACCACGCCGGCGCCGGGCCACTCGCCGCGGCCGCCCGCGGCGTCGTCCACGCCGTACGCCGCCAGCGGGGAGATCTCCAGGAACGCGCTGCCCGGGTCCAGCAGCCGCTCGACCCGTTCGCGCGGCAGCAGCTTGCCGCGCCCGACGTGCTTGGCCCGCGCGTGCTCGGGACCGCCGCGCGCGGCGACGGCGGTGCGCTCGCGCAGGGTGGCCGCGAGCGCCCGCTGCGCGTCGGCGTTGGCCCGGACCTCCTCGGTGGCGGGGTCGACGGCGGAGGTCAGCACGGTCATACGGTCACCGCCTCGCGCGGCGCGGCCGTGCCGTTGCGCCCCGCGGCGCCGTCGTGGGGCTCCGCGTCGTCCTGCTCCGCCGCGTCCGGCGCGGGCTCGTCGTGCTCGGGCTCGTCGCGTCCACCGAGCAGCACCGCCAGCGCCGGGTCGGTGAGCAGTCCGCCGAGGTCCGCGAGGAACCGGGCGCCCTGCTCGCCGTCGACGACCCGGTGGTCGAAGGTGAGGCTGAACGTCACGACTTCGCGCAGCGCGATCTCGCCGTCGTGCTCCCACGGTCGGCGGGCGATCTGCCCGATGCCGAGGATCGCCGACTCGCCCGGGTTGAGCAGCGGACTTCCCGCATCGACGCCGAAGACTCCGACGTTGGTCAGCGTCAGGGTGCCGCCGGTGAGGCGGTCCGGACGGGTGCGCGCGGACCGGGCGGTCGTGGTCAGCTCGCGCAGGGCGCGCGCCATCCCCACCAGCGACAGCTCGTCGGCCCGCGGGACGTGCGGCACCACCAGGCCACGGTCGGTCGCGACCGCGATGCCCAGGTTGACGTGCGGCGAGCGGACGAGCTCGGCCGCGCCGCCGTCGTGCTCCTCCCAGCGGGTGACGAGCGCCGGGTGCTGGAGGGCCAGCCCGCAGACCGCGCGGGCGACGACCGTGAGCAGCCCGACCTTGGTGTGCCGGGTGCGCGGGTGCTCGCGCAGGCGGGCCACCAGGGCGAGCGTCTCGGTCACGTCGCAGGTGAGGTGGACCGTGGCCTGCGGGACGCGCGCGCTGGCGACCATCGCGGCCGCGGTGTGCTTGCGCACGCTGCGCACCTTCACGCGGTGCTCGGCCGTCCGCGCGGTGGTCGAGGTGGCGGCCGGGGCGGTGGCCTGACCGGTGCTGGGTCCGGTGTTCCGCACCGGGGCGGGTGGTGCCTCGACGGGCGTGCGGGGCCGTCGCGTCGGTCTGCCCTTGCGGGCGGCGCGGGTGCCGTAGCCGACGAGGTTCGCCCCGGAGGACTCCCCCGACGTCCCGTTCGCCGACGCCGACGACGCCGACGCCGCGGGCGCCGGCTCGGGGGCGGACGCGACGTCGTCGGCCGAGGCACCGGCGGGGGCGTCGTCGCCGATGTCGTCGCCGTCGCCGGTGCCGAAGGTGACCAGCGGCTCGCCGACCTCGACGACGTCGCCCTCCTCGGCGTGCAGCGCGGCGACGGTCCCGGCGAAGGGCGACGGGATCTCGACCATCGCCTTGGCCGTCTCGACCTCGGCGATCGCCTGGTTGAGGGTGACCGTGTCGCCCACGGACACCTTCCACTCGACGATCTCGGACTCCGTCAGGCCCTCGCCGAGGTCCGGCAGGCGGAAGATCTCCTGGGCGCTCATGCGGCCACCTCTCCGGTCGTCATGGTCGGGGCGGGTGCGAAGGTCTCCAGCGGCACCCGGCCGAGCGCCTGGTCGATGCCGAAGCACACCCGGTCCAGGTCGGGCACGTAGTGCCCCTCGACCTTCGCCGGCGGGTAGGGCACGTCGTGGCCGGTCACCCGGACCGGTGGCATCGCCAGCTCGACGAAGCACCGCTCGGTGACGGCGGCGCAGATCTCGGCGCCGACGCCACCCTGGCGGGGGCCCTCATGCACGACGACGAGCCGGCCGGTGCGGCGCACCGAGGCCACCACGGCGTCGGAGTCCCAGGGGGACAGCGAGCGCAGGTCGACGACCTCGACCGAGGCGCCGTCGTCGGCCATCGCCTCGGCCGCGTCCAGGGACGTCGACACGTGCGAGCCCCAGGTGACGACGGTGACGTCCTCGCCCGGGCGGACCACGCGGGCCGCGCCCATCGGACGGACGGCGGCCAGGTCCTCCACCTCCACCGGACCCTTGACGTGGTAGAGCCGCTTCGGCTCGAAGAAGACGACCGGGTCGTCGCTGGCGATCGCCTGGCGCAGCACCGTGCAGGCGTCCTGCGGGTTCGACACCGACACCACGCGCAGCCCGGCGGTGTGCACGAAGTACGCCTCCGGAGACTCCGAGTGGTGCTCGGCGGCGCCGATGCCCCCGGCCACGGGGATACGCACGGTGATCGGCATCCGCACGGCCCCGCCGGTGCGGGCATGCATCTTGGCGACCTGGTTGACGATCTGGTCCCAGGCAGGCTGGACGAACCCGTCGAACTGGATCTCCACCACCGGCCGGAACCCGCGCCAGGCCATCCCGACGGCGGTGCCGAGGATGCCGGACTCGGCCAGCGGGGTGTCGATCACGCGGTGCGGGCCGAACTCGCGCTGGAGCGCGTCGGTCACGCGGAACACGCCGCCGAGAGTGCCGATGTCCTCCCCGAGGAGCACGACCTTGTCGTCGTCGCCGAGGGCCTGCCGCAGGCCGGTGTTGAGGCCCTGGCCCAGGGTCATGTCGGTCATCGGGCGGCCTCCTCGGGGGCGTCGGCGAAGCCGGCCAGGTAGCGCCCGTAGGCGTCCCGCTCGGCGTCCAGCGGCGCGTGCGGCTCGGCGTAGACGTGGTCGAAGACCGTGGTCCACGACGGGTCGGGGATCTCGGTGATGCCGGCACGCAGCTCGGCGGCCAGGTCGTCCGCAGCCTGCTGCGCCGCGGCCCGGGCGTCGTCGTCCAGCACGCCGCGCTCGCTCAGGTGGGCGGCCAGCCGGTCGATCGGGTCCCGCTCGGCCCACGCCTCCAGGTCGTCGGGGGTGCGGTAGCGCGTGGGATCGTCGGCCGTGGTGTGCGGGCCCATCCGGTAGGTGACGGCCTCGACGAGGGTCGGTCCGCCGCCGGTGCGGGCCCGGTGCAGGGCCTCGCGCGTGACCGCCAGGCAGGCGAGCACGTCGTTGCCGTCGACGCGCACGCCGGGCATCCCGTAGCCGCGGGCGCGCTCGACCAGCGGCACCTTGGACTGCAGGGCCACCGGCTCGGAGATCGCCCACTGGTTGTTCTGGCAGAAGAACACGGTCGGGGCGGCCCACGTGGCGGCGAAGGTCATCGCCTCGTGGACGTCGCCCTGGCTCGTCGCGCCGTCGCCGAAGTAGGAGATCGTGGCCGCGGTCCGCTCCGGGGCGTCCTGGTCGTCGGCCGCGGGCGGAGCGATGTCCGGTCCTCCACCGGCCGTGGCGTTCTCGACGAGCATCCCGACGGCGTAGCCGACGGCGTGCAGGGTCTGGGCGCCGATGATGACCTGCATCGGGGCGATGCGGTGCTCGTACGGGTCCCAGCCGGAGCCGGAGACGCCGCGCCACACGCGCAACAGGTCGGTGGGCGCGACGCCGCGCACGTGTGCCACGCCGTGCTCGCGGTAGCTGGAGAACACGAAGTCGTCGGGGCGCAGGGCGCGGGCCGACCCGATCTGCGCGGCCTCCTGGCCGAGCAGCGGCGGCCACAGGCCGAGCTGGCCCTGGCGCTGCAGGGCGGTCGCCTCGGTGTCGATCCGGCGTGCGACCACCATGTCGGTGTACAGCCGCAGCATCGCGGCGTCGTCCACGTCCTCGAGCCAGCGGTCCAGGTCGGGGTCGCCGTGCCTGGTGCCGTCCGGGTCCAGGAGCCGCACGGGCTCGGCGGTGCTCCCGCCGTCGGGCCGCGTGCTGCCCTCCGGCCGCGTTCCGCCGTCGGCCGGGACGTCGTCGGACCGGCCGTTCTCGTGCTGCACCCACCCGGCCGGCACGTGGTCACGTGCGCCGCCGTGGGCACTGTCCGCCGAGGACACCGATTCTCCCGCTCGTGACAGGTCGTGGTGCGTCCTCGGATCCGTGGTGCTGGGCATGGGTGGCCTCACCTCGCATCGGGGTCGACGCTCCTCGTCGAGCGCCGTTGTGGCGAAGGTAACGCTGGTACGTCACACCGCACCACCAGCCCTCGGCGGGCTGCGCACCGTGCGTCGTCCCGGCCGGGCACGGTGAGCAGACTGCTCACCGGGGGCCGGTCCGGTCGGCAGCTCGTCGCCGAGTCGGCACGTCGGAATGCCGACTCGGCGACGAGCTGCCGAGGTGTCAGGTCGACCCGGCGTTCGGGACTAGGCTGACCGCGTGCACAGCATCGACGCCGTGGACCTGGACCTGCTGCGGGCGCTCGCCGACGACCCCCGCGCGACCACGGTCGCACTCGCCCAGAACCTGGGGATCTCTCGCAACACCGTGGCCGCCCGGCTGGCGCGGCTGGAGGACGCGGGCGCGTTCCTCTCCTTCGACCGCCGCATCGACCCCGCGGTGCTGGGCCACCCGCTGCTGGCCTTCATCGAGATCACCGTCCACCAGCGCGACCTGGCACGGATCGTCGAGCACCTGGCCCGGATCCCCGAGGTCGTGCAGGCCTACGGGCACAGCGGCACGGCCGATCTGCGGGTGCACGTCGTGTGCCGCGACACCGACCACCTGTTCCGCATCGACGCGGCGATCCTGCGCGTCGACGGGGTGGAGCGGACCGAGACCTCCCTGGCCATGGGCGAGCTCATCCCCTACCGGGTGCAGCCGCTGGTGGAGAAGCTGCGCCGCGAGGTCTGACCCCCGCGGCCTCAGCGCCAGGGGGTAGAGTCACCAATACTCAGCATGCTGTGCATTGGGAGGGCTCGTGCCGGACCGCCGTCGATGGCTCGCGCTGGTGACCGTGTCGGTCGCCGTCTCGCTCATCATCGTCGACTCGACGATCGTCAACGTGGCGATCCCGTCGATCGTCGACGACCTGGGGATCGACTCCACCCAGGTCCAGTGGGTCCAGGAGTCCTACACCCTCGTCTTCGCCTCGCTCCTGCTCGTGCTCGGCGTGCTCGCCGACCGCTGGGGCCGACGCCGCATGATGATGACCGGCGTCGTGGTCTTCGCCGCGTCCTCGCTGCTGGCCGCCACCGCACCCGACGGCACCGTCCTCGTCGGCGCCCGCCTCGTCCAGGGCCTGGGCGGCGCGATGATCCTGCCGACGACGCTCTCGATCATCAACGCGACCTTCCGCGGCCGCGAGCGCGGCATCGCCTTCGCCGTGTGGGGGTCGACCATCGGCGGCATGGCCGCCGTCGGCCCGCTGCTGGGCGGCTGGCTCACCACCGACTACTCGTGGCGCTGGGCGTTCGGCATCAACATCCCGCTCGGGGCGCTGATCCTCGTGGCCGCGGCGCTCGTGGTGACCGAGTCGCGGGCGGACGAACGACGCGGGACCGACGGCGTCGCGGCGCTGCTGTCCGTCGTGGCCTTCGGCGGCCTCGTCTTCGGACTCATCGAGGGGCGCTCGCTCGGCTGGTGGACCACCCTCGACGACGCCGCCACCTGGTGGCCGTGGGCGCTGTCGCCCGTACCCGTCGCGCTGGGCGTCGGGGTCGTCGCGGCAGCGCTGTTCGTGCGCCGCGGCCTGCGCCGCGCCCGACAGGGGCGCCCGACGCTGATCCCCCTGGACCTGTTCGCCATCGCCTCCTTCCGCAACGGCAACGTCGCCGCTCTCGTGGTGTCCCTCGGCGAGTTCGGCATCCTGCTCTCGTTGCCGATCTGGCTGCAGAACGTCCTCGGCTACGACGCGCTGGCCACCGGCTGGATCCTCGTCGCGCTGGCCGGCGGGTCCTTCCTGGCCAGCGGCGCCGCCCAGGCGCTCACGGTCCGGTACGGCGCCGTGCCGATCGTGCGCCTGGGCATCGCGGCCGAGATCGTCGGCGTCGTGGGCCTCGGCGTCGTGGCCCGTCCTGACTCGACGTGGGTGTCGGTGGTGCCCTTCCTGGTCGTGTACGGCTTCGGCGTCGGACTGGCCACGGCCCAGCTCACCGGCGTCGTGCTGGCCGACGTGCCCGTGCGGGTCTCGGGCGCCGCGTCGGGGACCCAGAGCACCGCCCGTCAGGTCGGGTCCGCCCTCGGCATCGCGATCCTGGGCACCATCCTGTTCACCACCACCGCGGTGGATCTCGACGCACGGCTCGCGGACCAGGGCGTCCCCGAGGCGCAGCGCGCCACCACGGTCACGGCGGTGGTGGACAGCGCCGGCGGCGCGATCGCCGGGCTCGAGCAGGACCCGGCCACGGCCTCGGTCGCCGACGACGCCCGGGCGGCCCTGACCCAGGGCACCCGGTGGTCGGCGTGGGCGGCCGGCGGGTTCCTGCTGCTCGGGCTCGGGGCGACCCTGACGCTGGGCCGCCGCTCCCGGGAGACGACGGAGGCCCCGGTGGCCGACGACCGCGCCTGACGGGATCGCCCGCCGGCGTCGCCCCCGGCACTCAGCCGGGCGTGACGACGAGGTCCGCGGCGTCCCGCGTGCTCTCGATCAGCTCGGCGTTGACCTGGTCCGAGCCCCGCGCCCACCGGGACGCGTCGGCGGGGCTCTTGCCGAACGCCCGGTGCCGCGCCTCCAGCCGGGCCAGCCGGACGTCGTCGGGCACCTCGACGTACCAGACCTCGGTCATGCAGGCCCGTGCCCGCGGCCAGGCACCCGAGGGCGCCAGCAGGTAGTTCCCCTCGGTCACCACCAGGGGCACGTCGGAGGGCACCTCGACGCCGGCCGCGACCGGCTCCTCGATCTCGCGCCGGAACACCGGGGCGTAGACCGGCGGGTCGCCGGGCCGGGCGTCCGCGAGCCGGTCGACCAGCGCCGCGTAGCCGCCGTCGTCGAACGTGTCGATCGCACCCTTGCGCCCCCGGCTGCCGTGGGCCGTCAGCACCGCGTCCGACAGGTGGAAACCGTCCATCCCGACCACGACGGCGAGGTCCGGTCCCAGCGCCTCGCCGAGTGCCGCGGCCAGCGTGGACTTGCCGGAGCCGGGCGCCCCGACGATCCCGAGGATCGCCCGCCGGCCCGGCACCGCGAGCGCCCGCGCACGCCCGACGAGCTCCGCCGTCGTCCCCGTCACCGGGGGGCCTCGGCACGCGTCTCGGCGCGCACCTCGGTGAGCCAGGCGCGCGGCCCGACGTGCGCCACGCGGGTCGAGGCGACCTCGTTCGCGGCCGCGCAGGCCACGGGCAGCGTGGCGCCGTCGGCCAGCTCGACGGCGAGCGCCCCGTGGAACGCGTCCCCCGCGCCGAGGGTGTCGCGGGCGTCGACCGGCGGCACGGCGACGGTCCCGGCCTCGCCGCCGGTGGACCACTCGACCGGCCCGCCGCCGTGGGTGACCACCACGCCACGCGCGCCGAGGGCGTGCGTCCCGGACACGACGTCGTCGTGCCCGGGCACCGTGAACCGGGCGGAGACCGCCGCCACGTCCGCGACGGGCAGCAGCTCGGCGAACAACGGCCGCCAGCGTCCGGCGTCGAGCAGCACCTGCGGCCGCGGGTCACGGTTCTCGAGGTGCCCGACGGCGGCACCCGCGATCACCGGGTGGTGCCCGTCGAACAGGACGACGTCGGGCGCGGGCAGGTCGCGCAGGAACGTCGGCGGCGGGGCCTCGGCCAACGCCGCGTCGGCCGAGACGACCGACCGCTCGCCGGTCGCGTCATCGACCAGCACCGCCGAGACCGCGAGCGGGAAATCCTCCCCGGGGGCCACGACGTCGTGCACCTCGACGCCGCAGGCCTCCAGGTCGGCGCGCGCGGCCTGCGCGACGGGGCTGCTGCCCAGGGCGGTGACGAGGACGGCCCGGGCCCCGAGGGCGGCGGCGGTGACGGCGGCGTTGGCGGCCGGGCCGCCCGCGGCGACGTCCTGGCGCGAGGCGGTGACCTTCTCGTCGCGGCCCGGTCGCCCGGCGGCGCGGTGCACGACGTCGAGGGTCGTCAGTCCGACGAACCAGCAGGTGCGCATGTCGTTCCTCCCCGGGTCGCTCAGCGTCCGGTGCCGTCGACGGCGTAGGGCTCGACGGCGGCGATCTCCTCCTCGGTCAGCGGCCCGGCGTCGAGCGCCCCGAGGTTGTCCTCGAGCTGTTCCACCGACGAGGCGCCGACGAGGGCCGACGTGATCCGCGGGTCGCGCAGCACCCAGGACAGCGCGAGCTGGGCGAGGCTCTGGCCCCGTCCCGCCGCGACCTCGTGCAGGGCCCGCGCCCGGGTCAGGTACGCCTCGCTGAGGGCGTCGCTCGACAGGAACGGCGAGTCGGAGCGCGCCGCGCGGGAGCCCGCCGGAGCGTCACCCGACAGGTACCGCCCGGTCAGCAGGCCCTGCTGCAGCGGGGAGAACACGATGGTGCCCACGCCCAGGTCCTCCACCGCGTCGAGCAGCGACTCGCTCTGCCGTCCGTCGTAGCGGTCGTCGCGGTGCGCGTCCTCGACGTGGCGGTTGAACATCGAGTAGCTCGGCTGGTGGATGAGCAGCGGCGTGCCCAGGTCCGCCAGGATGCGCGCGGCCTCACGGGTGCGTGCCGGGGAGTAGTTGGACACCCCGACGTACAGCGCCTTGCCCTGCTGCACCGCGGAGGCCAGCGCCCCCATGGTCTCCTCGAGCGGCGTGGAGGGGTCGGGACGGTGGTGGTAGAAGATGTCGACGTAGTCGAGCCCCAGGCGTCCCAGCGACTGGTCGAGCGAGGCGAGCAGGTACTTGCGCGAGCCGTGGTCGCCGTACGGGCCGGGCCACATGTCGTACCCGGCCTTGGTCGAGATCACCAGCTCGTCGCGGTAGGGCGCGAGGTCGGCGGCGAGGTGTCGCCCGAAGTTCTCCTCGGCCGACCCGTAGGGCGGGCCGTAGTTGTTCGCCAGGTCGAAGTGCGTCACCCCGAGGTCGAACGCACGGCGCAGGATGGCGCGCTGCGTCTCGAACGGGTTGACGTCGCCGAAGTTGTGCCACAGGCCCAGCGACAACGCGGGCAGGTCGAGCCCCGAGCGGCCGGTGCGGCGGTAGGTCATGGACTCGTAGCGGGTCTCGGCGGCGAGATATCGCGGTGCGAGGGGCATGCCGCCATCCTGGCACGCAGGAGGGGGCTTGACCCTCACACGGTGGCAGACGGGAGAACGGTGTCATGTTGTCCATCGGAGCGTTCGCGCAGATCGGCCAGGTGACCCACCGCATGCTGCGGCACTGGGACGCCACCGGGCTGCTCGTGCCCGCCCACGTGGACGAGCTCACCGGGTACCGGTCCTACGACCCGTCCCAGCTCGCCCGGCTGCACCGGATCGTGGCGCTGCGCGAGCTCGGGTTCGGGATCGACGACGTCGCGGCGGCCCTCGCCGACGGCGTCGCGGACGAGCGGCTCACCGAGCTGCTCGAGACCCGGCGGGAGGCGGTCGAGCGCGAGCACGCGCTGGCCTCCGCCCGGCTCGCGGACGTGGAACGGCGGCTCCGGCTCATCAGTGAGGAGAAGACCATGTCCACCATCGAGATCGTCGTCAAGCCCCTGCCCGCGCTGCGTCTGGCCGCGCGTCGGGCCCACGTGACCGAGCAGCCCGAGATCAGCGCCGTCGTCGGGCCGCTGTTCGGGGCGGTCGCGGAGGCGCTGCAGCCGAACCGCGGCCTGCTCGAGACCCCGGTCGCGCAGTACGCGATCGGCGAGGACGGGATCGACGTCGTCGTCGGGTACGCCTACGACGGCGAGCCGCGCGACGGGTTCGAGATCGTCACCCTGCCGGCGGTCGCCCAGGCGGCGTGCGCCGTCCACCTCGGGCCGATGGAGCGCATCCCGGCCAGCTGGCAGTCGCTGCACGGCGAGGCGGCGGCGCGCGGACTCGCACCGGACGCACCGTGCCGCGAGCTCTACGTCCGGGCCGAGGGCACCGACCAGGCCGACTGGGTCACCGAGCTGCAGCAGCCCGTCGCCCCGGCCTGACCCCGCGCCGCGGGTACGATCTCTGCGCCCGGGAGTTCGACGTCGCGGGCACGACGGGCCGGATCCTCTGCCCGCGACACGAAGGGCGGGCATGCAGGACGACGGTACGCGGCACGGTGCGCCACGGTCCTGCGAGTGGGCCCTCGCTCTGGGGATCGCGGCGCTGGCCTGCGCGGTCGTGCCGGTCGTCGGGGACTGGGTGTCGGCGCCGCTCGGTGTGGCCGCGCTCGGACTCGGTTCGTTCGGCAGCCACGTCGCCGACCGGGACGGCCTTCCCGGCATGTGGCACGGGCTCGTCGGGGCGCTGCTCGGCCTGACCGCGCTCGCGGCCGTGCTGTTCTCCGTGGCGATCGGCGCTCTCGGCCCCTGACCGGCCGCGCCCCCGCCCGAGCCGTTGTGGGCGTGAAATCTGCAGGTCGGGACCGGGTCCGACCTGCAGATTTCACGCCCACAACGAGGGGCGGGGCGGGTCAGAGGGCCGGGCGGACCGGAAAGTTCGCCCGGAAGAGGTTGTCCGGGTCCCACTCGGCCTTGACCTCGCGCAGCCGCGACAGCGTCGGCTCCGGGAACGCCTCGGCCAGCCGCTCGGGCCGGGTGTCCGTGTCGAAGGAGAGGTAGAGCCCCTCGGTGTACGGCGCCATCTCGGCGTCCCAGGCGCGGTCGATCCGCTCCTGGCTCGACGACATGGCCGACAGCAGGAAGTTCTGCCGCCGGTGCGCGTACGCGGTCGCGTCGTCCGGCACGTCGTGGGCGGCCCCGCCGGTGGCCCGGACCTGCAGGAAGTAGGCGTCGCCCGAGTGCGCGAGACGCTCGAAGGCGCGGCTCGTCGCCGTGTCCAGGTGGGGCACCAGCCCCGACCGCACGGCCGGGTCTCCCCCGCCGGAGTGGTGCTTGTCCCCCGCCTGGACGACGCCGGAGTACGGCATGAGGTAGGCCTGGTGCCCGAGCAGCGGTCCGGCGTCGGCGAGCCGTTCGAGCTGCTCGACGGCGGCGTCGGTGTCGTGGCCGGCGTAGACGGTCATGAGCTGGGCGACCGGTCCCTGGCCCGCACGCGCCGGGGACAGGATGAGGAAGCTGGTCAGCTCGCGCGGCGCGGACTCCACCGCGGCGCCCCAGCGTTCCAGCAGGCCGGCGGTGTCGGTCGCGTCGAGCGCCATCTGGGAGAAGACGACGTTCTCCAGCGCCATGGCCTCGATCTCCACCCAGGTGACGACCCCGAGGTTGCCGCCGGCGCCGCGCAGGCCCCAGAACAGGTCCGGGTTCTCCTCGGCGGAGGCGTGGGCGACCCGACCGTCGGCCGTGACGACCTCCGCCGCGACGACGTGGTCGATGGTCAGCCCGTAGGTCCGTCCGAGGAACCCGACCCCGCCCGCGGTGGCGAGCCCGCCGACGCCGACACCGCCGTAGTCGCCCGAGCTGATCGCCCAGCCGCGCGGCGCGAGCGCCTCGGCGACCTGCCCCCAGGTGGCACCGGCGCCGAGCCGCACCCGCCGCGTCGCCTCGTCCACCACCTCGATCTGGTCCAGCGCGCCGAGGTCGACGACGATGCCGCCGTCGTTCGTGGACCGGCCGCTGATGCCGTGCCCGCCCGAGCGGATGCCCAGCGGGACGTCCTGCGACCGCGCCCAGGCGACGGCGTCGGCCACCTCCGCGGTGGTGCGCGGCCGCAGCACCAGGCCGGGGGCGCCGGAGCGCAGGTAGTTGTGGCGCACGGTGTCGTAGGCGCGGTCGCCGGGCTCGACGGCGCGCTCGGCCAGCGGCGCGGGCACCGCGTCGTAGTCGATGCCCTCGCGCCGCAGCTCGATCGCGGAGCGGCCGCGCCGGGTGGCCGCCGCGGGGGTGCCGGCCGAGGCCCGTTCGCGGGCCACCAGCTCGCGCACGGCCGGGGCGATCTCCCCGCCGAGGACCGCGAGCATCTGCGGGTCGTCGGTGGCCGTGATGAACGTGCCGACGCCGTCGTCCAGGGCCAGCCCGGCGAGCTCCTCGACCCACTGGTCCACGGGGCCCTGCAGGAAGCCCTGCCGGTCGGCCGTGACCGCGCCCTGGACGTTCAGCAGGCGCCGGATCTCGGCCGGGTGCCGCCCGGCCTCCTCGGCCGTGGCGTCGATGATCGCGTTGCCGCGGGCCAGGTCGCCGTCCTTCATGTACCCCAGCGACGGCAGCCACCCGTCGGCCTGCCGCGCCACGAGCCGCAGCATGCGGGGCTTGTACGCGCCGAGCCAGATCGGCACGTCGTGCGCGGGGGCGGGACCACGCTTGGCACCGGAGACCCGGTGGTGCTCCCCGGCGGTGCGCAGAGGACGTCGTTCGCCGGCGTCCCAGACGCCCCGGATGATCTCGATCGCCTCGGACAGCGCGTCGACGGACTCCCCAGGAGTGAGCCGCTCGCCGCCCATCGACTCGATCGCGTCCCAGAACCCGCCCGCACCGAGGCCGAGGTCGATCCGTCCGCCGCTGAGCAGGTCGAGGCTGGCCACGGACCGGGCGAGCACCGCCGGCTGGCGCAGCGGCAGGTTGAGCACGTTGCCGGCGAGGTGCACGCGCTCGGTGACGGCGGCCGCGTAGGAGATCAGCGTCCAGGTGTCGAGGAACCCGGGCTGGTACGGGTGGTCCTGGAAGGTGACCAGGTCCAGCCCGGCGGACTCGGCCGTCCGTGCCAGGCGCACGGGCGCCTGCGGGTCGCGGTTGGACGGGGTGAGGAACGTACCGAAGACCAGGTCGTGGCCGTAGTCCGTCATGCGGGGACCTCCGGGCGAGGGTGGCGCTCCCGAGCACGTCGCCCGAGAGATCGTCTGCTGCACAGACGATATCAGTGACAACTCGTCTCAGGGACCGCTCATTCCGGTTACCATGACGCCATGAGCACCGGGACGACGGCGGACACGGCCACCGGGCACAGCCCGCTCGGCTGGCCGCTCGCCGCGCTGCTGCGCGAGTGGAGCGACGGGGTCACCGCCGCCTGCGCCGACGTCCCGCACGGCGCCCGCGGGTACGAGGTGCTCGCCGCCGTCGTCCACGACGCCCCGCCGACCCAGGCCGCGTTGGCCGCCCGGCTCGGCATCGACCGCACCGTCATGACCTACCTGCTCGACGAGCTCGTCGGGTGCGGCCTCGTCGAGCGGCAGCAGGACCCCGCGGACCGACGCGCCCGACGCATCGTGGCGACCGAGCACGGACGCGCCGTGCTGGCCGACCTCGACGCCCGCGTGCGCGCCGCCGAGGACGCTCTGCTCGCCGACCTCAGCGCCGTCGAGCGGGACCACCTGCGGGCTCTGCTCGCACGGGCCGCGTCCGCCGCGGCGCCGGGCGACGACCGGTGCGCCGTCGTCGCCCGCGTCATCGACACCTGATCCTTCCGCGGCCGGGCTCACCACGGTGGCGGGCGGCGTCCGGGACCAGACCGTCAGGTCACCGCACCCAGGTGCCAGGGGATGAACTCCTCGGTGCCGATCTCCAGCTCCTCGCTGACGGTGCGCTCTCCCGAGGCCACGGCGAGGATCCGCTCGAGCAGCTCGGCGCCGACCTCCTCCAGCGCGGCGGTCCCGTCGACGATGCGCCCGGCGTTGACGTCCATGTCCTCGCTCATGCGCTCGTACATGGGCGTGTTCGTCGCGACCTTGATCGACGGCGTCGGGCGGCAGCCGAAGACCGACCCGCGACCGGTGGTGAAGACGACGACGTTCGCGCCGCCGGCGACCAGCCCCGTCACGGAGACCGGGTCGTAGCCCGGGGTGTCCATGAAGGTGAAGCCGCGGTCGGTGATCGGCTCGGCGTACTCGTACACCGCGGCCAGGTCCGCCTGGCCGCCCTTGGCCACGGCGCCGAGCGACTTCTCCAGGATCGTGGTCAGCCCGCCCGCCTTGTTGCCCGGCGAGGGGTTGTTGTCGAGGGTGCCGCCGCCGGCGGCGACGTAGTCCTGCCACCAGTCGATGCGGTCGAGCAGCTTCTTCGCCACCCCGGGCGACGTGGCCCGGGCCGTCAGCAGGTGCTCGGCACCGTAGACCTCGGGCGTCTCGGCCAGCACCGAGGTGCCGCCGTAGCCGACGATCCGGTCCGAGGCCCAGCCGAGGGCCGGGTTGGCGGTGATGCCGGAGTAGCCGTCCGAGCCGCCGCAGTTCAGCCCGAGGACGAGCTCGGCCACGTCGCACTCGGTCCGGCGCCGGGCGTTCACCTCGGGCAGCATCGCCCGGATCTCCTCGACGCCGGCACGCACCGTGGCGCGCACTCCCCCGGCCTCCTGGATCGTCATCGAGCGCACGACGGTGTCGTCGGGGATGGCGGCCAGCAGCGCGGAGGAGTCCTCAGGGTCCGGGGCGCCCACGCCGGGCATCCCCAGGTCGGTCACGGTCCCCGACCGGGCGGACAGCGCCGCCCCGGGCACCATCTCGCAGCCCAGGCCCAGCACGAGCACCCCGGCGACGTTGGGGTGGGCGGCGTACCCGCGCAGGGTGCGCAGCAGCACCTGCCCGCCCTCGGAGTCCGGCACCAGGCCGCAGCCGGAGGTGTGCGTCAGGGGCACGACCCCGTCGACGTGCTCGTAATCGTCGAGCGCGGCACCGCGGAACTGGTCGGCGATCATCCGCGCCGTCGAGGCCGAGCAGTTCACGCTGGTCAGGATGGCGACGTAGTTGCGGGTGCCGACCCGGCCGTCGGAGCGCCGGTATCCCCGGAACGTCGGGCGCGGCCCGTCGGGCACCACCAGCTCGGTGTGCTCGCCACCGAGGGGAGCCTCCCGCTCGCCCGGGTCGAACCCGAGGTTGTGGGCGTGGACGTGGTCACCGGGCTCGACGGCGCAGGTCGCGACACCGATGACCTGCCCGTACTTGCGCACCGGGTCCCCGGCGGCCACGGCCCGCAGGGCGAGCTTGTGCCCGCGGGGGACGGCGTCGCGCACGACGACGGCACCGCCGTCGGGCGTCCCGGCACGGTCGCCGGGGCTCAGGTCCCGGGTGGCCACGGCGACGTCGTCGCCGTCACGCAGCACGAGCAGGTCGTTCATCGCGATCGTTCCGTCCTTCGCACACGGGTCAGCCCCGCCGGTGGGCGGGGCCGGTTCCCGACCGCCCGCGGCCGGGGAGCGACGGGTGCGGGGCCGCCGGAGGCTCCGGCGACGACCCCGCACCCGTCGTGTC
The DNA here is from genome assembly GCF_036689775.1 of Isoptericola haloaureus. Classification (NCBI taxonomy): domain Bacteria; kingdom Bacillati; phylum Actinomycetota; class Actinomycetes; order Micrococcales; family Promicromonosporaceae; genus Isoptericola; species Isoptericola haloaureus. Next base: position 638,394 of record NZ_JBAGLP010000118.1, read on the forward strand.
AGGTGAGCTGTGGCATCAGCCCACGCCGAACGGTCCTCAGCTCCCGGTCACCTCCGCGACCTCGGTGAGGAACTGCTCGGCGGCCTCTTCCGGCGTCATGGAACCGAAGAGCACCTCGGTGTTGAGCCGGATCATGACGTCCTGGACGTCACCGGCGCCGTTCGGCGGCACCGGCGGACCGTCCACGATGTCGGACTCGAGGTCGGCCATGAACTCCGCGACCCGCGCGTCGGCGGCCTCGAGCTGGCCCTCGATGGACTCGCGCACCGACAGGTTCGACGGCAGACCGCGGTCGGTGAGCTGCAGCTGCGCGACCTCCGGGTCGTTGACCAGGAAGTCGACGAACTTCGCCGCGGCCTCCGGGTGCTCCGTGTCCTCGGCGACGGAGTAGAACATGGCCGGCTTGAAGTACATGCCGGTGCGCTCGAACTCCGACTCGCCCGGCATGCGCAGCAGCTCGAGCTCGTGGCCCGACGCGGCGCTCAGCGCGCCGAGCTGGTTGGTCCACCAGACGCCCATGGCGCCGGCGTTCGTGCCGAGCAGCGAGCCCTCGGGGCCGGCGTTCTGGATCTCGATGGTGCGCGAGCCGTCCGGCGCACCGCCCGACTCCTGCAGGTCGACGCCGATCTGGAAGAACTCGGCCACGGTCTCGGCGTCGACGCCGAGCGAACCGTCCTCGTTGTAGAGCGACTGGCCCTTCTGGCGGGCGAGGATGTTGAGCCCGGCCTCGTTGAAGCCGATGTCCTGGGTGCCCCAGACGCCGTCGCCGGCGGCCTCGGAGATCTGCGCCGAGATCTCGACGAACTCGTCCCACGTCCAGGTCGTGTCGTCCGGCATCTCGACGCCGGCCTCCTCGAACACCGTCGGGTCCGCCGTGATGGCGTAGGCGTTCACGCCGGTGGCCATGCCGTACAGGGTCCCGTCGACGCGACCGGAGTCGATGATGCTCTCGGGGACCTCGGAGGTGTCGATGTCGAGGGACTCCAGGTCGGCGAGCACGCCGCGGTTGGCGTAGTCGGCGATGAAGCGCTCCTCGTGGGTGATGACGTCGGGGGTGTCACCGCCGGCGACCGTGGTCGCCAGCTTGTCCCAGTACCCGCCCCAGTCGGTGAAGTCGGGCACCACGGTGATGTCCGGGTTCTTCTCCTCGAAGAGGTCGATGATCTCCTGGGTGGTCTGGTGACGGTCGTCGGAACCCCACCACGAGAAGCGGATCTCGACGCCGTCGCCGCCGTCACCGCCGCCCTCCTCGGACGACCCGGTGTCGTCGCCCTCGGCGGCCGGGCCGCCCGCGTCTCCCGAGCAGGCACCCAGCGCGAGGGTGCTCGCCGCGGTCAGCGCGATGAAGGCGGCGGCGTTCCGGCGGCCGCGTCGTGTGGTCGTTGCTCGCATGATTCTCCTTGTGTGTGCGTGACGAGAACGTCGTCGTTGTCATCCAGCAGTGGCCCACCGTCGGGCCGGGTCGGAGTGCTACTTGATGCCGGTCGTGGCGATCCCCTTGACCAGGTACTTCTGGCCGAAGAGGAAGATGAAGAAGATCGGGACGAGGGAGACGATCGACATCGCGAACAACGGGCCCCACGAGCTGGCGCTCGTGGCGTCGATGAACGTCCGCAACGCGATCGGGACGGTGTACATCTCGGGGTCGGTGAGGAAGATGAGCTGACTGAAGAAGTCGTTCCACGTCCAGATGAACGTGAAGATCGCCGTCGTCGCCAGGGCCGGGAGCGACAGCGGCAGCATGATCTGCAGGAAGATCCGGCCGTGCCCGCAGCCGTCCAGACGTGCCGCCTCGTCGAGGTCCTTCGGCAGCCCGCGGAAGAACTGCACCATGAGGAAGATGAAGAACGCGTCCGTGGCCAGCAGCTTCGGCACGACGAGCGGGAGGAACGTGTTGATCCACTCCAGCTCGGAGAACAGGATGTACTGCGGCACGATGACGACGTGGATCGGCAGCATGATCGACATCAGCATGATGGCGAACCAGATCGGCCGGCCGCGGAACTTCAGCCGTGCGAAGGCGTAGGCCGCCATCGAGCAGGAGATGAGGTTCCCGAGCACCGATCCGAGCACCACGATCGCCGAGTTCAGCAGGTAGTGGTGGAACGGGTGCAGCAGCGCGAACCAGCCGTCGCCGTAGTTGGTCAGGTCGAGCTCGGTCGGGATCAGCCCCGTGTCCCGGAAGATGATGTCGTTCGGCTTGAAGGAGCTCGACAGCATCCACAGCAACGGGTAGAGCATCACCAGGCCGAAGCCGATGAGCAGCGCGTGCTTCAGCAGCCGGCGCGCTCGGGGCTGCCACGACCGCTTGCGCGGGGAGTCCGGGATCTCGGCGGCGACCTCCGACAGCGGGCGCCGGGGGCGCACGGGTGACCGGTCGTCGGTGGTGGCGGCGTGTGCGTCGGGGCGCACGGGCGTGTCAGTCATCGTAGAAGACCCAGTACTTGGAGGCGAGGAAGTTGACGGCCGTCAGCCCGGCGACGATGAGCAGCAGCACCCAGGCCATCGCCGAGGCGTAGCCCATGTTGTACGAGCCGAACCCCTGGTTGTAGAGGTACAGCGTGTAGAACAAGGTCTCGTCGATCGGGCCACCTGTGCCGTTGGAGATCACGAACGCCTGGGTGAAGGTCTGGAAGGCGTTGATGAGCTGGAGCACGAGGTTGAAGAAGATGATCGGGCTCAGCAGCGGGATCGTGATGCTGAAGAACTGCCGGAACTTGCTCGCCCCGTCGATGGAGGCGGCCTCGTAGTACATCGTGGGGATCTGACGCAGCCCCGCGAGGAAGATGATCATCGGTGCGCCGAAGGTCCACACGTTGAGGATCATCAGGGTTCCCAGGGCGTAGTCCGGGTGGGAGACCCAGCCGACGCCCTGGATGCCGAAGTAGGCGAGCACCTGGTTGACCAGGCCGTCGGCGCCGAAGATCTGGCGCCACAGCAGGGCGATCGCCACCGAGCTCCCCAGCAGGGACGGCAGGTAGAACGCCGAGCGGTAGATCGCCAGCCCCCGCAGCCCGCGGTCGAGCACCATCGCCAGCGCCAGCGCGGCAGCGAGCTGGAGCGGCACCGAGATGAAGACGTAGCGGAACGTCACGCCCAGCGACTTCAGCCATCGGGGGTCCGAGACCATGTCGACGTAGTTCTGGACGCCGATCCAGCTCGGTGCCTCCAGCAGGCTGTAGTCGGTGAACGACAGGTACAGCGAGGCGAGCAGGGGGAAGGCGGTGATCAGCCCCAGGCCCAGGAACCAGGGCGCGAGGAAGATCGCTGCGGCCTTGCCGTCACCCTTCCGCGTCTCACGGGCGGCGCCGCGGGTCTTGGCAACCTCCTGGATCACGGACATGACGGCACCTCCCCGTGCCGTGTCGCGGTGGACACCATCGTCGTCCTCCTGATCGTCGTCGATCGCTCCCGCCGGCCCGGGCGTCGGTGCCCGCACCGGGAAACCGGTTGCTGCTGAGGAACGTACCACAGGTGGAACCGGTTTCCCATGGTGTACGGTCAACTCCTGGACCGACCCTCGTGCCGAGCGCCGGTCGTGATCAGGACGTGATCCACGCGTGATCCACGCGTGACCGAGGACGGAGGCAAGGATGCCTGGTGCGACCACGCGCCGACCCGCGGTGACGATCGCCGACGTCGCACGAGCGGCCGGGGTCTCCCGCGCGACGGTCTCCCGGGTGATGAACGGCCGCAGCACCGTGGACCCCGCGATCTCCGCCCGCGTGCAGGAGGCGGCGATCGAGCTGAACTACCGCCCCAGCAACGTGGCGCGCAGCCTCTCGCTGGGCCGGACCACCACCGTGGCCCTCGTCGTCCCGGACCTCGCCAACCCCGTCTTCCAGGAGATCCTGCGCGGCGTCACCTCCGCCGCCGGCGAGGACGGCTACCGCGTGCTGGTGGCGGACTCGGCCGAGGACCCCGGCACCGAGGCGTCGATCGCCCGGGAGGCGCGCGCACGCTGCGACGCGCTCATCCTGGTCTCGCCACGCATGCCCGACGGCGCGCTCGACGCCCTGCTGCCGGAGGTCTCCCCCGCCGTGGTGGTCAACCGGGACGTCCCGCGCGGCGCCCCGAGCCTGGTGGTGGACTACGCCGACGCGATGGTGCAGGTCGTCGAGCACCTCGTCGAGCTCGGGCACCGGCGCATCGCCTACGTCGCAGGTCCCCGCGCCTCGGTCTCCGACATCGCGCGACGCCGCGGCCTCACCGCGAGCTGCGAGCGTCACCCGGACCTCGAGGTCGTCGACCTCCCCGCGGGCTCCGACATCACGGCCGGGCACGCCGCGGCAGCGGACGTCCTGGCCAGCCGCGTGACGGCCGCCGTGGCGTTCAACGACCTGGTGGCCTTCGGTCTGCTCGCCGCCCTGAACGAGGCCGGCGTGGCGGTCCCGGCGGACCTGTCGGTGTGCGGCGTCGACGACATCGAGCTGGCGCGCTACGCCACCCCGGCACTGACCACCGTCGCCGTGCCGCAGCAGGACCTGGGGCGACACGCCTGGCGCGAGCTGCACGCCGTGGTCGACGACGCCGGTCACGCGGCCGAGACGACGCGCTTCGGGGTCCAGCTCCAGGTCCGCGCGAGCACCGGACCGGTACCCCGTTCGGCCGTGCGCGCCACGGCCCTGCCCGAGGACCCGGTGGCCGCCGCCACCGCCGTCCCGGAGGTCACCCAGGCCGAGCAGGACCCCGCCTGGAGCCTCGAGCAGGGGGTGCCCGCGCTCTACCGCAGCGTCGACCGCGCACCGCTGGCCCGCTACGACTCCGGCCAGGACCTGCCGACCATCCACTCGCCGCGACCGTTCCTGCACCCGGTGAGCTCGCTGGCCGGGATCCCGCTGACGGAGTCGGGCCCGGTCGACCACCGCCACCACTACGGGGTCAGCCTCGCCGTGCCCGACGTCAACGGCACCAGCTACTGGGGCGGGCGCACGTTCGTCGCCGACGTCGGCCCGACGCTGCTGCCCAACCACGGCCGCCAGACGTCGGTCCAGACCACGATCGACCCGCTGTCCCCGAACGTCCTGCTGGACACGGTCGCCTGGACCGACGAGCACGGCCGCCCGGTGCTCGACGAGCGACGTCGCGTCGGGGCACGTCTGCTGGACGACGGGTGGGTGCTGGAGTGGCGCTCCACGCTGCACGCCGCGCACGGCCCGCTGCAGATCAGCTCCCCCGCGACGAACGGCCGGCCCGGCGCCGGCTACGGAGGCCTGTTCTGGCGGCTCCCGCTGGCGCACCGGACGCGGGTGCTGTCCGCCGAGGGCGAGGGCGAGGACCTCGCGCACGGCTCGACCTCGCCGTGGGTGGCGTTCGTGCAGCGCCACCGCGACGCGCGGGGCGAGGAGCACAGCACGACCACGCTCCTGACCCAGACCTCCCCCGCACGGCACTGGTTCCTGCGCGCCGCCGAGTACCCGGGCGCCTGCCCCGCCCTGGCCTGGGACACCCCTCTGCGGGTCCCCGCCGGCGGGACCGTCGAGACCGGCGTCGTGGCGGCCCTGCTGGACCGGGAGCTCGACATCGACGCCGCCGCCGCGCTGGCCACCGGCCTGCGCTGACCATCCCAGGAGCACCTCCATGAGCAGCCCCCGCCTCGCCGTGGTCGGCATCCACGGCCACGGGACCAACCACGTCCGCACCGCGCTCGAGCTGACCCGTGCGGGCCGCGCGGAGCTGTGCGCGGTCGTGGACCCGCGCGAGCCGGACCCCGACCACCCGGCCCACGGCGCCGGGACCCCCTGGTACCCCACCCTCGGCGACCTGCTGTCGGCCGACGACGCCGTCCGCCCCGACGTCGTCGTGCTCTGCACGCCCATCCCCACCCACCTGCCGCTGGCCCGGGCGGCCATGGAGGCGGGCATGGACGTGCTGCTGGAGAAGCCGACGACGGCGTCGCTGGCCGAGCTGACCGAGCTCGTCGCCGTCACCGAGCGCACGGGCCGGTACTGCCAGGTGGGGTTCCAGACCTTCGGGTCGCACGCCCTGCCCGCGGTGTCCGAGCTCGTCGCCCGCGGCGAGATCGGCGACGTCGTCGGGTTCGGCGCCGTCGGGACCTGGGTGCGCGACGCCGCGTACTGGGCCCGGGCGCCGTGGGCGGGCCGCCGACGGCTGGACGGTCGCGACGTCGTCGACGGCGTCGTGACGAACCCGCTCGCGCACGCGGTGGCCACGGCGCTGCGGATCGGCGGCGTGACCCGCGCCGAGGACGTCGCCTGGGTGGACACGGACCTCTACCGGGCCAACCCGATCGAGGCCGACGACACGTCCTCGGTCCGCGTCACCGCGGCGGACGGCACCCGCTACGGCTTCGGCCTGACCCTGTGCGCGGCCGAGCGGACCCGGGCCCGGGTGCTGGTGCTCGGCACCGCGGGCGAGATCGAGCTGTTCTACGAGTCCGACCGGCTCGTGCTGCGCAGCGACCGCCTCACCCTGGACAAGACCTACGGCCGCACCTCGCTGCTGGAGGACCTGCTCGAGGTGCGCGCCGACGACGACCCGCAGCGCCGCCTGCTGTGCGACGTGCGGGACACCGGCGCGTTCATGCGCGTGCTGGAGGCCGTCCGCACCGGCCCGGACCCGCGGCCGATGCCGGACGAGCTCGTCACGTGGGTCGGTGAGGGCGACGCCCGGCACCCGGTCGTCAGCGACGTCGCCGACTGGTGCGAGCAGGTCGCGCGCCGCCAGCAGACGTTCAGCGAGCTCGGGGCGCCCTGGACCCGCTGACGCACCGCCCCGCTGCGGCGAGCCGGCGGACGGCTCAGAGCGCCAGGCCGAGCGCGCTCAGCGGGACCGCGCGGCCCGAGGCCGCCGAGCGGGCGGCCGCGGCCGCGACCCCGGCGGCACGCAGCAGGTCGGACCCGTCGGCACGACGGCGCAGCGGTCCGGCGTCGTCGGTCCCTGCCAGCAGGGCGCGGAGCATGGCCGAGCGCCCGTCGGTCGCGACGGCACCGGCGTCCAGGACGACGCCCGCGCCGCCGCCGTGCCGGTGCACCACGAGCCGGGCCCCCTGCCCGTGGACGACCTCGAGGTCCGCCCGGCCCAGCGTCCCGTTCACCGCGACCCGGTAGCCGGTGCGCGGACCGCCCGCCGTCTCGCTGCAGGTGACCGTCGCCCCGTCCTGGTAGCCGAGCACCATGCCGTGGCCGGACGCGACGCCGGACGCCCGGCCCGTGGACCCCGGCCCCTGGGCGAACACGGACACCGGCACGTCGTCGATCCACCAGCCGAGCAGGTCGGCCCGGCGGCTGGTGCGCGCGGCCGCGGTCCGGGGGTCGCGGTTCGCGTGGAGCCACTCGGCGTGGGCCGAGACCACCGTGCCGAGCCGCCCGTCGGCCACGACCCGGCGCAGCTCCGCGGCGGCCGCGGCGTAGCGGTCGTCGAAGGCGGCGGAGAGCCGGCCCTCGGCGCGCCGCACGGCCTCGGCCAGCGTGTAGATCTCGCCGGCCCCGGCCGGTGCGCCGTCCAGCACGACGTCCGCGCCGGTGTCCAGGGCGGCGACGACGGCGGCTGTCGGGCGGGAGGACGCGACCACGACGACGTCCGGCGCCGTCTCGCGCACCAGCCGGTCGACGTCGGCGGCCTCGCTCGACGCCGAGCCGCCGACCAGGTCGGCGACCAGGTCGACGACGTCCGCGTGGGGCCCGGCCGACGCGTCACGGACGGCCTCCGCCGTCGGACCGTCGCCCACGAGGACGGTCCGTCGTCGGGCGGTGCGCACGGCGGTGCGCGGCCGGTCCGGGCCGGGAGCCGGCGGGCGGCCCGCCGGACGTGCGGGGGCGGGTGCCGTCGCGGGTGCGGTCGTGGACGTCATCGTCGGTCTCCAGTGTCTGGCAGGTTGGCAAGCGCTTTCCGGACTGTAACCCGCCGCGCCTCCCGGGTCCAGACGTGTTCGACGATGTGAGACGGCACCACGCCCACCGCCACCGCCCCACCGCGAGATCGACGCACCCGTGCCGAGATCGACGCACGGTGCGTCGATCTCGGCACGGGTGCGTCGATCTCGGCACGGGTGCGTCGATCTCGCGGGAAGGGGGTCAGCCCAGGTCGACGCCGAGGCCGAGGTCGGCGAGCCGCACCGGCTCCCCCGTCTCCAGCGAGCGGTTGCCCGCGTACCCCACGCCCGAGGCGCGCAGGCCGTCGAGGAACCCCGCGGCACGTCCCAGCGGGTCGACCTCGTCGCGGCCGTGGAACACGTCCGAGAGCAGCAGCGTGTCGCCACCGCCGTGCCCGCCGGCGGCGACCGCGACGATCGGGCGCTCCTCGGCCTGCTCCCAGTGCCGCTGCACGACGAGGCGCTCGCCCACGGGGCGCACGGCGTCCTCGGCGTAGGCGTCGCTGAAGCTCGGGTCCAGCACGGCGCGCCCGTCGTCGCCGAAGAGCACGGACCCGCGCTCGACGACCTCCAGCTCGGCGCGGCCCCGCGTGCCGTTGACCACGACGCGGTACCCCTCCCAGGGGCTGTGCGCCGTCAGGGAGTAGGTCAGCATCGCCCCGCCGGCGTACTCGACGACCAGGCCGAGCGTGTCCTCGGTGGTGATGCCGGCGTCGAACACCGACTTGTTGCGCACGTAGCCGTCGTGCGCCTGGGCCTCGGGTCCGTAGAGCTCGAGCAGGTACGGGTCCTTGTCGAGGTCCATCGCCCACGGGTCCACGCCCCGGGCCCGCAGGTCCCGCTCGCCCGCGGTGGGCTCGTAGTCCGTCTCGTGCGCGCCGTCGTCGCCGTAGAACCGGCGGCCGCCGCTGGCGAAGACCCGGGTCGGCACGTCGTCGATCCACCAGTTGACGAGGTCGAAGTGGTGGCTCGACTTGTGCACCAGCAGCCCGCCGTTGTTGACCTTCTCGCGGTGCCAGCGCCGGAAGTAGTCGGCCCCGTGGACGGTGTCCAGCGCCCAGTCGAAGTGCACGGACAGCACCTGACCGATCTCGCCGGAGGCGACGACCTCGCGCAGCGCCGAGTTCCGCGGCGAGTAGCGGTAGTTGAAGGTCATCGTGACGTCGCGGCCGGTCTCGGCCACGGCGTCGGCGATCTGCCGCGCCTCGTCGGCCGAGGCGGCGATGGGCTTCTCCACCACGACGTCGACGCCGGCGCGCAGGGCCCGGGAGACCATCTCGGCGTGGGTGTTGTCGACGCTGGTGACCACGACGCGGTCGACCTGCTGCTCGGCGATCGCCCTCTCCAGGTCGGCCGGGGCGTAGACGGGGCGGGTACCGCCGACCTTGGCGGCGACGCGCGCCTCGTGGACGGCGGCACGCACCGGGTTGGGCTCGACCCAGGCGACGATCTCGCCCTCGTCGGCGTGGTTCTCGAGCAGCCCGCCGACGAACATGCCGGCACGGTGGCCGGTGCCGACGACGGCGTAGCGGAGGCGGCTGGTGGTGGAGGACAACGTTGGCTCCTGGGGTCTTCCGGGTCAGAAAGCGGTTTCCACCACTGTACCGGACCCCTGCCCCGACCGTGCCTTGCGAACGACCAGGTGGGCGCCGGAGCGGACTCAGCGCTGCGGCGTCATGACCACCTGGCCGGCCCAGGTGAACCCGCCGCCGAAGCCGAACAGCAGCGCCGGCACCCCCGCGGGGATCCGCCCGTCATGCCACCACTTGGACAGGCCCAGCGGGATCGAGGCCGCGGAGGTGTTGCCCGACTCCGTGATGTCGCTGACCACGATGCGGTCCTCGAGCCCGAGCGACTTCGCCAGCGGCTCGATGATCCGCAGGTTCGCCTGGTGCGCGACCAGCACCTGGACGTCGTCCAGCGTGAGCCCGGAGGCCTCGACCACACGGCGGGCCCGCTCGGCGGCCCGGGTGATCGCCCACTTGAACACCGCACGGCCGTCCTGCGCGAAGCGCTCGGCCGGGGCCTCGATCCGCACCGCCGGGGTGATCTCCGGCTCGGAGCCCCACACGACCTGCCCGACGCCGGGCTCCTCGGCGGCCTGGAGCACCGCGGCACCGGCCCCGTCGGCCGTGAGGATGCAGGTGGACCGGTCGGACCAGTCCGTCACCGCCGTCAGCTTCTCCGAGCCGACGACGACGGCGGTCCGGGCGCTGCCGGCGCGGATGGCCTGGTCGGCGAGGCCCACGGCGTAGGCGAACCCGGAGCAGGCGGTGTTGACGTCGATGACGCCGGGTCCGACGACGCCGCGCAGGTCCGGCTCGTCCTCGCCCTCCGGCGTGCTCGCCCCCGGCTGGACCCCGGTACGCAGCGCGTAGGCCACCCGGCCCGCGGTGTTCGGCGAACGGTCGGCCGCGGTGGTCGTGGCCACGATCACCAGGTCGACGTCGTCGCTCGCCACCCCGGCGTCGGCCAGCGCGTGCTCCGCCGCCGCGGTGGCCATGTCCGCCACCGTGACGTCGTCGGCGGCGACGTGCCGGGTGACGATGCCGGTGCGCGACCGGATCCACTCGTCGTTCGTCTCGACGAACTGTGCGATGTCGTCGTTGGTCAGGGCCTTGGCGGGCTGGTGGTGACCGAGGCCGACGATCCGGGAGCCGGCCGCACCGGCGGGGAGCGAGAGCATGACTCCGATCATGGCACGCCGCGGCCCGCTGTCCCGCCTGCCCGTTCGGAAGGCGAGACGTCGCCGGCGACACCGACGCCCCGGGACGACGACGGCCGGGGGCCACCGTCGCGGACGACGGCGACCCCCGGCCGGGTCGGCTCAGCTCAGCTCACGAGATCGTGAGCTGACGCGGCTTGCTCTCCTGTGCACCGAGCTCGTTCGCCACGGTGGCGGTGAGCTCGTACTTGCCGGGCTCCAGCACCCCGAGGTCGAAGTCGACCGTCGAGGCCCCGTCGGGCAGGCTGGCCGTGGCGACCGTCTGCCCGTCGACGCGGAGCACCACCGACGTCACGGCGCCGCCCTGGACGCTGCGCACGGTCGCCGTGACCGTGCCGTCGTCCAGCTTCTCGGCGGTGACGACGACCTTCTCCGGCGCCTCGTCGACGACGATCGGCATCGTCTCCGCCTCCGTGGTGTACGCCAGACGCGGTGCGTCGGGCGTCTCCATGCCCTCGCCGATGAAGTACGAGGTGTGCGGCGGCTGGTTGTAGCCGGTGTTCTGCCAGGCCACGGCCAGGCGGTACTGGGAGTCCGACATGAGCGTCCGCAGCCGGTGCTCGGTCGGGATCACCGTGGTCGAGATCCGCAGCGCGGTGGAGTCCTCCGTGCGGCTGACGATCTCCTCGCGCCAGTCACCGAACAGGTCCGCCTGCAGCGCGGGCGTGCCCTTGGTGTAGTTGTTCGAGAAGGTCCCCTCGGCCCGGTAGATCTCCACCTCCTCGGCGTTCTCGTAGTCCCACTTGGCGATGGTCGGCACGCCGACGCCGGCGTCACCGTCCCAGTCGTGGTCCCCGATCTCGGACAGCAGGTCGCCGTCCCAGAAGGTGGTGAAGTTCGCCGCCGGGATGGACTCGGCGATCACCTCACCGGTGGACGAGGACACGAGCTGGCCGACGGGCGAGTCCCAGGCGGCGTCGCCGCCCACGGCCCAGCCCTCGGCGCCGTCGTAGCGCGGGTCGATGTCGGCCATGGCGGCACGACCGGTGTCGACCTCGGCCGGGATCGACCAGAGGATCTCGCCGGTCTCGGCGTCGCGGAACGTCGCCCCCCGGTTGCCCGAGGCGGGGATGTTCTCGTGGGCCGCGAACTGCTCCAGGCCCGGACGCGACGGGTCGAAGTCCGACACGTGCATGGCGTCGCCGTGCCCGAGCCCGGTGTTGACCAGGACCGTGCCGTCGTCGTCGACGGTCATCGACCCGAAGACGAGCTCGTCCTTCTGGTCGCCGTCCACGTCCGCGGTCTGCATGTCGTGGTTGCCCTGACCGCGGTACTGGTCGCCCGCCTCGTCGGAGTCGAAGACCCAGCGCTCGCTGAGCTCCTCACCGTCGAAGTCGAACGCGGCGATGACTGTCCGGGTGTAGTAGCCACGGCTGAACACCATCGACGGGGTCTCGCCGTCGAGGTAGGCCGTCGTCGCCAGGAACCGGTCGACCCGGTTGCCGTAGCCGTCGCCCCACGAGCCGACGTCGCCGCGCGGCGGCACGTAGTCGATCGTGTCGAGCACCTCGCCGGAGGCGCCGTCGAAGATCGACAGGTACTCCGGACCGGACAGCACGTACCCGTTGGACTGGCGGAAGTCCGCCCGGGCGTCCCCGACGACCGTGCCGACGCCGTCGGTGGTGCCGTCGGCGGTCTTCATCGCCACCTCGGCCTTCCCGTCGCCGTCGTAGTCGAACACCTGGAACTGGGTGTAGTGGGCGCCGGAGCGGATGTTGATCCCGAGGTCGATGCGCCACAGCTGGGTGCCGTCGAGCTCGTAGGCGTCCAGGTACGTGTTCCCCGTGTACCCGGGACGGGAGTTGTCCTGGGCGTTGGTCGGGTACCACTTGACGACGTACTCGTACTCGCCGTCACCGTCGAGGTCCGCCACGGAGGCGTCGTTCGCGGTGTAGGAGTACGGCTGGCCGTCCTTCGTGTAGGCGTCGGCCGGCTTGTTCAGCGGGATGTCCAGCGTCTGGCCGTCCCAGACGGAGAACTCCTGCGTGGCCCACCGCTCCGTACCGTCCACGACGGAGGAGATCCGGTAGGAGGAGCCGGCCTGGCCGTCCGTGTCCACGTAGTTCGTCGACCCGCTGATCGGCTCGTCCGTCAGCAGCTCGCCGTCGCGGTAGACGTGGAACGCGATCGACGCCGGGTCCTCGCCCAGCATCCGCCAGCCGACGTAGACGCCGTCCTCGGACTGCGCCGCGACGGGCTGGCGGCCGATGCGCTCGGCCTGCCGCGACAGGTTCGTCACGGCCTCCGAGGTGACCGTCTCCGACAGCTCGGAGACACCACCGGCGTTCACCGAGGCCACCGCGTAGGTGTACTCGACGGTGGTGAGCACGTCGGTGTCGGTGTACTGCGCGTCCGCGGCCCGGTCGATCAGGACCAGCTCGCCGCCCTTGTCCTCGCGGTACACGTGGTAGAACAGCGCGTCCTCGACGGGCTCCCAGCCCAGCGAGACCGCGTTCTTCTCGATGTCGCCCACGGCCAGGCCCGACGGCGTCGGGGCGGTCGGGACGTCCGGGTCCACCGTCGTCAGCTCGAGCTCGTTGGACGGTACCGACTCGTTGCCGGCGTCGTCCGTCGCCACGACGGTGTAGGTGTACTGCAGGCCGACGTCCGCCGTGGTGTCCACGAACTCGGTCACGCCCGACTCGACGTCGCCGAGCGCCGTCGGCTCCGCCGCACCCTCGGCGAGACGGTAGACGCGGTAGCCGGCCACGTCCTCGGCCGGCTGCCAGCTCAGCGGGACCTCGACGGCGGACCCGTCGATGGACACGTCGCCGGCGGTGAGCTCGGTCGGCGCGTACAGCAGCGGCGTGATCGTCAGGCCGTTGAACCAGCCCTCGGCGACGATGTCGATCGTCCCGTCGGTGACGACCACCGGCTGGACGATCTTGCTGGAGGTGCCGCCACGGCCGGCGTTCGACGAGCCGTAGTCGGTGCCCTCGATGGTCACGCCCAGACGGGCGGTCCCGATGAGGTCACCCCAGATCACCTCGACGGCGTAGGTGCCGTTCGGCACGTCGAACCGCATCGGGGTGCCGGCGCTCGGCAGCAGGAAGTCGCGCTGCAGGTCGTCGAGCTGGCCGTCGCCGGTGCCGCGGTCGCGGCCACCGGGGCCGGAGTCCGAGGTGAAGCCGTAGCCGAGCTCGGCGGTGTACAGCGTGGTGTCGTCGAAGGCGGTGTACCCGTCCTCGGTGACGCCGTTGGAGGCGAGCTGCAGGTCGAACTTGTAGATCGGCGCCTTGGTCTCGATCGTGACGGTGGCCGACGGCTCCGAGTCGCCCGCCCCGTTGACCGCGACGACGCGCAGGTCGTACGAGGTGCCCTCGGTGAGTCCGCCGACGTTCGCCACGCCGATGGTCGAGGTGGTGACGAGGTCCCAGGCGTCGTCCCCGGCGTCGGACGCCTTGGCGAACACCTTGTAGATGTCGGCGCCCTCCACCTCGGTCCACGTCAGGGTGGCGCTCGAGGCGGAGATGTTGCCCGCGACGACGCCGGCCGGCGCCTCGGGGACGTCGGCCGGCGGCTCGGCGTCCACGACCTCGTCCGCGAGCGGGATGTCCAGCTCGGCGGTGTCCAGCGCGACCAGGCGGGCCATCTGGATGGCGCCGTACTCCTGGAAGTGGGTGTCGTCCGTCGTGCCGTTGGGTCGGTTCGGGTACACCCCGGCCGGCACGTGCAGGAACACGCTCTTGGCGGCCTCCGGCCCGATCTCGTTCAGGTAGGCCCGCGAGGAGGCCGACAGGTCCACGAGCGGGGTGCCCGTGGCGGCGGCGACGTCCGTGGCGGCCTGCACGTAGTCCGGGAAGGACACGTTGAACACGCCGGTCTCCGGGTCGAACGACCGGCGCGAGACCGGCGTGACCAGGATCGGCTGCGCACCGCGCTGGACGGCGCCCTCGACGAAGGTGCGCAGGTACCAGGCGTAGTCGCCCGGGGCGGCCCAGCGGTCGTCGACGCCGTAGCTGTTGTCGTTGTGCCCGAACTGGACGTACAGGTAGTCGCCCGGCCGGATCTGCTTCAGCACGGTGTCGAGGCGGCCCTGGCTGATGAAGTTCTTCGAGGACCGGCCGCCGATCGCGTGGTTGTCCACCGCGACGTCGTCGGACAGGAACCGTTCGATCATCTGGCCCCAGCCGGCCTGCGGCGCCCAGTACTCGTCGTAGGTCTGCACCGTCGAGTCGCCGGTGACGAAGGCGGTCGGCTGACCGCCGGCGTCCCGGTCGCCCAGACGCGTGATCGTCAGCGCGTTGAGGTTCGCGGCGCCGCCGGCGATCTGCAGGTTGAGCTGGGAGTCCACGAGGGCGATGTCGAACGACATCTCGAGGTACTCGCCGGCAGCCCGCTCGGTCTGCTGGACCTTGGCCATCTGCTCGGCGGTGATCGCGACGTCCGTGGCGGCGTCGGCCGCACCGGCGATCAGGTCGACCGTGTAGTCGCCGTTCGGCAGGTCGACGACGAGCTGTCCGCCGTCGGCCGTGACGAAGTCGCCGCGCAGGGCGTTGTCGCCGCCGTCGTCCGTCGCCGTCACCACGGAGGTGTCGACGAACCCGAGGCGGTTCTCGGCGGTGTAGGCGGTGTCGGCGTCGACCCCGACCGCACCGTCGGCCACGGCCCCGGAGCCGAGGTCGATCTGCAGGGTGCCGGACTCGGGGAAGCTCGGCTCGCTCGCCAGCGTGCTGACCACCGGCGCGGACGCCTCGGTGAGGCCGTCCGCGGTCACGGCGTGCGCGCGGTAGTAGTGCACGGCGGAGGTGTCGACGTCGGTGTCGGCGTGGAACACCTCGCGCGAACCGGTCCGGGCGATCTCGGTGTACTCGCCGTCCACGGCGTCGCTGCGGGTCAGCACGTACTCGCTGGCACCGGCGACCTCGTTCCAGCGCACGACGACCTGGTCGGCGCTCGCGTGGGCGATGCGGACGTTCTCGGGACCGGCGGCGCCGGTGGTGCCGCCGTCGCCGGATCCGTCGTCGCCCCCGCCGTCGCCGGACCCGTCGTCGCCGCCGTCGCCGGTCGACTCCGTGATCTGGATGCCGTTGACGTAGCCGTAGCCCTTGCCGGTGATGCCGAGGTTGAGCTGGCCGTCGGAGACCTCGGCGGACAGCGTGCCGCTGGCGGTCTGCTCGGCGTCGGCGTAGATGTTGGTGGCCTCGCCGCCCTCGGGAGACACGGAGGTGCGCACGCTCGAGGTCCCCGCGAGGGTGTCCCCGGTCCAGACCTCGATGTCGTAGGTGCCGTTCGGCACGTCCACCGCGAACTCCCAGTCGGACCCGAGCACGAAGTCTCCGGTGAGGGGGTCGACGTCGGTGGAGCGGTCTCGGGAGGCCTGCTCACCCGTGGTGATGCCGAAGCCGTTCTCCGCGCTGTAGGCGGTGCCGCCGTGGACCTGCGTGAAGCCCTCCGCGACGGGGCTGTCGGCGGTGCCGAAGTCGAAGGACCACTGGGCGGGCTCCTCCTCGGCCGCGGTCGCGGCGGCGGGCAGGAGCGGCAGCACGAGGGCTGCGGCGGCGGCACCGGCCACGAGGGACCTGGCGGTCCGGGCGGTCGGAGCGGTCGGGTTGTCCGGTTGGTGCTGGTAAGCGCTTGCTCGCTCGGCACGTGAGTGCCTGCTGGGCTGATGCACTGGTCACCTCGTCGTCTCGTCGTTGAGTCCGGCCTCGGCCGGCGACGCGCTGGCCCCTCGTCGGTGAGGTTTGTTGAATGGGTTTTTTGAATGGATTCAAGCGCGTCTGTGGTCATCATGCCTGCTGACGGGGCCGCTGTCCAGGGGTCCACCCTCGACGAGCGCGGACCGTGGCCGGTCCGGAGGCCCGTCCCGTACGTTGGTGACCAGGCGCGCGACCACCACGCGTCGACCCGATCGAGAGGACCCCGGGTGACCGAGCACGACGCGGCGCCGACGCCGCCGACGACGCCCGCCGACGCCCGTCGGTGGCGCGCCGCCGAGGTCCGCCGCCTGCTCGACTTCGGCGCCGCCGCGCTCAGCGGCCCGGACGGCGCGGCCTGGCTCGACGCCGACGGCGCGGCGGACCGGACCCGGCCGACGCAGACCTGGATCACCGCACGGATGGCCCACTCCTACGCCCTCGGACACCTGCTGGGCGTTGCGGGGTGCGACGCCCTCGCCGACCGGGCCCTGGCCGGGCTGACCGGCCCGCTGCACGACGACGAGCACGGCGGGTGGTTCGCCGCCGTCGGGCCGGACGACGCCGTCGACGGCACCAAGGCGGCCTACGCCCACGCGTTCGTGGTGCTCGCCGCCGCCTCCGCGGTCCAGGCCGCACGCCCCGGCGCGGAAGCCCTGCTCGACGAGGCCCTGGACGTCCTCGACCGGCGGTTCTGGGACGACGGGCCGGGGATGCTCGTCGACGAGTGGGACCGCAGCTGGACCGTCCTGTCGACCTACCGCGGCATCAACGCGAACATGCACGGCGTCGAGGCGCTGCTCGCCGCCGCCGACGCGACCGGCGACCCCCGGTGGCACGACCGCGCCGTGCGGATCTGCGACCGGGTGGCGCAGTGGGCCGAGGCGACGCGGTGGCGGGTCCCGGAGCACTTCACGACCGACTGGACCCCCGACCTCGAGCTCAACGCCGACCGCCCCCGCGACCCGTTCAAGCCCTACGGGTCCACCCCGGGGCACGGTTTCGAGTGGGCCCGGCTCCTCCTCCAGGTCGACGTCGCCGGGGGGACCCCGGGCCGGCGCACGGAGACCGCCCGACGCCTCTTCGAGCGGGCCCTGGCCGACGGGTTCGACGGCACCGGGTTCGTCTACACGGTGGACTGGTCCGGCGAGCCCGTCGAGCGGCGCCGGTTCCACTGGGTCGCGGCCGAGGCCGTCGCGGCCGCCGAGGTGCTGGCGGCGGTGACGGGCGAGTCGCGCTACCGCGAGCTCGCGGCGTCCTGGTGGGACCTGCTCCGCGACCGGTTCGTCGACACCGACCGCGGCTCGTGGCACCACGAGCTCGACCCCCACGACCGCCCGACGGCTACCGTCTGGGACGGCAAGCCGGACATCTACCACGCGGTGCAGGCGCTGCTGGTGCCGGACCTGCCGGTGAGCGGGTCGTTCGCGGAGTCCGTGCGCCGCAGCGCCTAGACGTCCCCCGCGAGACCCGTCTCGCGGTAGAAGCCCCAGATGTGGTCGTGGGTGACCTGGACGGCCCGGTCGACGTCGCCGGCGACCACCGCGTCGAGGATCGTCCGGTGCTCGCGGCACAGCCGGTCCGCCGTCGCGGGCCAGGTCGGCAGCTGCTCGACGCCGCGCGCGACGTAGGAGCTCACCGCGCTGCGCAGCCCGGTGAGGATCGCCTCGACGAGCTGGTTCTCGCCGAGCCGGACCAGGACCAGGTGGAAGTCCTGGTCGAGCCGGACGAACTCGTCGACCGCCAGGTCCGGGACCTCCATGGCGGCCAGGAGCCGCCCGGCCTCCGCGACCCAGTCGTCGTCCGAGCCGGCGCCGCGGCCGGCGGCCTCGCGGACCGCCCAGCTCTCCAGCGCGTCGCGCGTCGCGACGACGTCGTGGACCGGCAGGGTCCCGGACGCGACGTGCAGCCGCACGGCCGCGCCGAGGCCGGCCGCGGGGCGGTCGATGACGGTCGCACCGGCGTCGGGCCCGGAGCCGACCGCGGTGCGGATCATGCCCATGGCCTCGAGGATCCGGATCGCCTCGCGCACCGAGGGACGCGAGACCTGGAGCTCCTCCGCGAGCGCCCGCTCGGCGGGGAGCCGCTCCCCCAGCGCCCACCGGCCGGCGGCCAGGTCGGACTCGATGCGGGCGAGGACTCTCTCGTGGGTACGCACGGATCGATCCTAGCGTCGGTCTGACCACAAGCCGATTCATGGTCTACAGTGGTCGGACCTTACGTAGTGTCATCACGCCGCCGAAGGAGCCGGACGTTGCGCATCGCCCTGGCCGCGACCTGTATCGCGGACACCCTCTTCCCCGGCGCCCCGCGCGCCACCGTGCGCCTGCTGGAACGGCTCGGGCACGACGTCGTCTTCCCCCGCAGCCAGGCGTGCTGCGGACAGATGCACATCAACACCGGCTACGTGGACGAGGCCGTGCCCGTGGTGCGCAACCACGTGCAGACCTTCGCCCCCGTGGCCGACGGCGAGTGGGATGCCGTCGTGATCCCCTCCGGGTCGTGCACGGGGTCGGTGCGCCACCAGCAGGCCATGGTCTGCCGTCGTGCGGGCCTCGACGACCTGGCCGCCACCGCCGACGCCGTGGCCGCGAAGACCTACGAGCTGTCCGAGCTGCTCGTCGACGTGCTCGGCGTCACCGACGTCGGCGCCTGGTTCCCCCACCGGGTCACCTACCACCCGACCTGCCACTCGCTGCGCATGCTCGGGGTCGGCGAGCGCCCGCTGCGGCTGCTGCGCGCCGTCGAGGACATCGACCTGGTCGAGCTGCCCGAGGCCGAGTCGTGCTGCGGGTTCGGCGGCACCTTCGCGCTGAAGAACGCCGACACCTCGGCCGCGATGCTCGTGGACAAGACGGCGAACGTGCGCGGCACCGGGGCCGAGGTGCTGACCGCCGGCGACATGTCCTGCCTCATGCACATCGGCGGCGGACTCTCGCGGGAGCGCGCCGGGGTCGGGACGCTGCACCTCGCCGAGATCCTGGCCTCGACCCGCTCCGAACCCACCGCCCTGCCCCGCGCCCGCTCGGGCGCCGACTCCGTGGAGGTCGCCCGATGAGCACGTTCCTCGGCATCCCCGGCATCCGGCGGCGGTCCGACGCCGCGACCGGCGGCGACGCCCCGGACGAGCCGTTCGGCCCGGTCCCCCACCCCGACGAGCCGCTGCGCTGGGGCGACGCCTTCCCGGCCGCGGCGAAACAGACTCTGCGCGACGACCAGCTCCGCGCGAACCTCGGGCACGCCACCCGCACGATCCGCGGCAAGCGGGCCGCCGTCGTCGGCGAGGTCCCCGACTGGGAGGCGCTGCGGGACGCCGGCTCGGCCGTCAAGGAGCAGGTGATGGCCGACCTGCCCGACCTGCTGGCCCGGCTGGAGGAGAACGTCACCGCCCGCGGCGGCGTCGTGCACTGGGCCCGGGACGCGGCCGAGGCGAACCGCATCGTCACCGAGATCGCCCGGGCCAAGCAGGCCGACGAGGTCGTCAAGGTCAAGTCCATGGCGACCCAGGAGATCGGCCTCAACGAGCACCTGGCCGACGAAGGCATCGCCGCCATCGAGACGGACCTGGCCGAGCTCATCGTCCAGCTCGCCGACGACATGCCCTCGCACATCCTCGTCCCGGCCATCCACCGCAACCGGTCCGAGATCCGCGACATCTTCCGCCGGCGCATGGGCGACGCCCCCGAGGACCTGTCGGACGTGCCGCGCGAGCTGGCCATGGCCGCCCGCGCGCACCTGCGGCGCAAGTTCCTCTCGGCGAAGGTCGCCGTGTCGGGCGCGAACTTCGGCGTCGCCGACACCGGCACCCTGGCCGTCGTGGAGTCCGAGGGCAACGGCCGCATGTGCCTGACGATGCCCGAGACGCTCGTGACGGTGATGGGCATCGAGAAGCTCGTCCCGACCTACGACGACCTGGAGGTGTTCCTGCAGCTGCTGCCGCGGTCCTCGACCGGCGAGCGCATGAACCCGTACACCTCGCTGTGGACGGGCGTGACCCCGGGCGACGGCCCGCAGGAGTTCCACCTGGTCCTGCTCGACAACGGCCGCACGGACGTGCTGGCCGACGAGGTGGGCCGCTCGGCGCTGCACTGCATCCGCTGCTCGGCCTGCCTCAACGTGTGCCCGGTGTACGAGCGGGTCGGCGGGCACGCCTACGGGTCGGTCTACCCGGGCCCCATCGGGGCGATCCTGACCCCGCAGCTCACGGCGTCCAGCGGCGGCCTGTCCGGCTCCGACGACGTCAACTCCTCGCTGCCCTACGCCTCGACGCTGTGCGGCGCCTGCTACGACGTCTGTCCCGTCAAGATCGACATCCCGTCGATCCTCGTCGACCTGCGGGCCCGCGAGGTCGACGCCGACCGGAGCCGGTCGGCCGTGGACCCGTGGCGGGCGGCCATGAAGGCCGCCTCCTGGGTGATGTCCGACGGCGGACGGTTCGGCGTGGCGGGACGTGCCGCCACGCTGGGGCACGCGCTCGGTGGGTCCGACGGCGTCGTCTCGTACGCCCCGCCGCCGGCGTCCGCGTGGACCCGGTCGCGGGACCTGCCCGCGCCGCCGAAGCAGACGTTCCGGCAGTGGATGGCGGAGCACGAGAAGGACGGAGGCGAGCGATGAGCGCGCGCGAGGAGGTGCTGCAGCGGATCCGGGCGGCGCTCGGGCAGCCGGGGACGGGGACGACGGCGGCCGGGCGGGTCGGCACGGCGCCCGCGGCCGTGGAGGTGCCGCGGGAGTACCGGACCGCCGGCGAGCACGCCCCCGGGTCGGCCGCCGTCGTCGACCAGCTCACCGACCGGCTCGAGGACTACAAGGCGCACGTGCGGCAGGTCTCCCCCGACGAGCTGCCCGCGGCGATCGCCGCGCTCGTGGCGGAGCTCCCGGGGGCCGGGGCCGACCGGTCCGCCCCGGCCGCGCTCGTGGCCCCGTCCGGTCTCGAGGCCGGGTGGCTGGCCGCCCTGCCGGACGACGTCGTCGTGCACCGGGACACACCGGAGGCGCCGCTGACGGCCGGCGACCTGGACGCGCTGGACGCCGTGGTGACCGCGGCGCGCGTCGCCTGCTCCGAGACCGGCACGATCGTGCTCGACGGCGAGCCCGACCAGGGACGTCGGGCGGTGTCGCTCGTGCCCGACGTGCACCTGTGCGTCGTGCGGACCGACCAGGTGGTCCAGACCGTGCCGGAGATGGTGCGCCGGCTGTCCGCGCACCCGGAGCGGCCGCAGACGTGGATCTCGGGCCCGAGCGCCACCAGCGACATCGAGCTCGACCGGGTCGAGGGGGTGCACGGGCCGCGCACGCTGCACGTGCTGCTGGTGTCGCCGAGGTAGGCAACGTCCGGCCGAGGTAGGCGACCCCGCGCGATGGCGACGCCTACCTCGGCCGGACGTTGCCTACCTCGGCCGGATGCCTTACTCGTTCAGACCCGGCGGGGTCCGCGGGGACCGGCCGGGCGTGGCCGCGGTGAGGCTCTCGAGCAGGACGTCGTAGGCCGGCTTCTTCTCGTAGGCCTCGGTCATGATCGTGGCGTACCCCTCGGGGAACACGTCGGGGACCCACGACCGCCCGTCGTCGAAGCCCCAGACCGTGAAGCTCGTGCAGGCGGCCACCTCCAGGCAGGCCTGGAGCATCTTGTCGTACCGCTCCGCCTGGAGCGCGATCTGCTCGGCGGTCGGCTCGCCGTCCTCGCCGAGCGGCATGCGCACGTCGGCCTCGGTGACCGCCACCTTCAGCCCGAGGTCGGCGAACCGCTCGAAGTTCTCCTGGATCGACTCGTCGAACCCGTACTGGAGGCTCAGGTGGCCCTGGGCGCCGAACCCGTGCAGCGGCACGCCGTCGGCGAGCAGCTCCTGGGCCAGCGCGTAGTAGGCGTCGGTCTTGGCGTTGACGCCCTCGGCGTTGTAGTCGTTGAGGAAGAGCACCGACTCGGGGTCCTCCTCGTGGGTCCAGCGGAAGACGTCACCGATCAGGGCGACCGGGTCGTCGGAGCAGGCCGCGAGGAACGGGTTGGCCTCGGTGCGCAGTCGCACGCCGCCCGCGTCCCACTCGTCCTGGACGAGCTCGTTGGCCACGTCCCACTCGTAGATGTCGCCGGCGTAGCGGCCGACGACGGTGCGGACGTGGTCCTCGAGGACGTCGCGCGCCTCGTCGCACGTCCAGGTCGCGGCCGCCTCGGTCACCCAGCCCGGGTTCTGGCTGTGCCACAGCAGGGTGTGCCCGCGGACCTCCTGGCCGTGGGCCTGCGCGAAGGCCATGAGGGCGTCCGCGCCGGCGAAGTCGTAGACGTCCGGCTCGGGGTGGATCTCGGCCCACTTCATGTCGTTCTCGGGCGTGAGGGAGCCGAACTCCGCCGCGAGGATCTGCTGGAACGCGGTCGGGTCCTGGGGGTCGTGGCCGAGGAGGTCACGCTGACCCCAGACGGCGCTGCCGATCTGGAGGTCGCGGGGCGCCTCGGCGCGCAGGGTCGTGTCCGGCGGGGTGGCCTGGACCGCGGTGCCGGACAGGGCGAGGGCGGCGACCGCCGACGCCGCGACGGCGGCAGCACGCCTGGTGCTCGGGGAATGGGACATCGTCGTTCCTTCCTGTGTGGAGCCCGGCGGCTCGTCGTCGAGCCGCCGGAATCGCGACGATATCGTTATCGATATCGGTTTCGCAATGCTCTCGCTCCTCGCGCGCCGGTCGCCCGCACGTCGCCGACGTCGCACAATGGGCTCCCGTGACCGACAGCGACCTGCCCGCTCCCGTGCCGCCGTCCGACGCCCTCTTCGACGTCCCGGCCGAGGCACGTCGTCCCACCACCCGGATCGTGCTGCTCACCGGAGCCTCCGGCAGCGGCAAGTCCGCCCTGACGCGCCGGCTCGGGCTGCCCGTCGTCATGCTCGACGACTTCTACCGCGACCACGACCACCCCGGCATGCCGCACGCCTTCGGCATCGTCGACTGGGACGACCCGGCGAGCTGGGACCACGACGCCGCCCTGCAGGCGCTGCGCACCCTCGCGACCACCGGCCGCACCGAGGTCCCCGTCTACGACATCCCGACGTCGCGCCGGACCGGCGCCACGATGGTCGACGCGCACGGCGAGAAGGTGGTGCTGGCCGAGGGCGTCTTCGCCGCCGAGCTCGTGTCCGACCTGCGCGCCGAGGGCATCCTGGCCGACGCCATCTGCCTGGCACGCCCGCGCCTGGTGACGTTCTGGTTCCGCCTGCTGCGCGACCTCGCCGAGTCCCGCAAGCCGCCGTTCACGCTGCTGCGCCGCGGCTGGGGGCTGCTGCGCGCCGAACCCGCCCTGGTGCGCCGCTGGACCGGGCTCGGGTGCCGCCCCCTCGCACCGCACGCCGCTGAGCACGAGATCCGCGCGCTCGCCTGACTCTCGACCCGGCGAACGCTCGCGGACCGCCAGGACTGTCCACGTCATCGGCCCGCAAAGTGTCATGAAGACGTAACACCACGGTCATCACCCCCACATCACGCACCTCCACCCTGAGAGCAGGAGGTGGTCAGCGTGTTCGAGCACAGTTCTCTTCGTGTCCTGTCCCTCTACGAGGGATTCTTCTCCGGCGGTGCGCGTGTGCTGCACTCGACCGTCGTGTCCGGTCTGCACACCCACGGCCACCAGCAGCACTCGGCCCTCAGCATCCACGACGCCGTGCGACGCGAGACGATGCTGCAGCGGATGCAGGACGACCCGCGGTACCGGTCCCTGCGGTCGGTCGGCGTGCGGATCTCCACCCTCGGTCGGTCGACCGACGACGACCACGACCCCCGGACCTTCACCGACGCCGAGATGGAGATCGCCGCCCGCGAGGCCACCGGCGTCGACGTCGTGATGTCCCTCAAGGAGCAGCCGCTGCGCCTCGCCGTGCACCCGGGCTTCCCGGACCGCCCCGTGGTGGCCTGCCTGCACCGCAGCGACCCGGAGCACTCGGGCGCGGCGCTGGACGACCTCAAGGCCGCCGCCGACAGCGGCCGGCTCGTCGCCGGCATCTGCTGCGCGGAGTCCACCAAGGAGGCCTACGCCGCCGCCGGCGTCCCGGAGCACCTGCTGCGGGTCGTGCCCAACGGCATCGACCTCACCCGCTACCACCCGCTGCGCCGCGTCCGGCGCATGGCGCTGCGCGGTGCGCACGGCATCCCGGCCGACGCCACCCTGGTCGCCTACGCGGCCCGCTACGACGCCATGAAGAACCCCCGGCTCTTCCTGGCCGCCGCCCGCGCCTTCCTGGAGCGGGAGCCCGCCGGTCACGTGATGATGTGCGGCGCCGGCATGACCACGGAGAACACCGGCCTGGTCGCGGACCTCGAGGAGACCTTCGGCGACCGTCCGGACCTGCTGGCACGGGTCCACCCGCAGGGCGTGCGCCGGGACATGGAGAACGTCTTCGCGATGGCCGACGTCGTGGCCCTCACCTCGGCGTTCGGCGAGGCCGCCCCGCTGTGCCTCATCGAGGGCGCGATGAGCGGCGCCGTCCCCGTCACCACCCCGGTCGGCGACAGCGCCCGCCTGGTCGAGCGCATCGGGTTCGTCACGAGCTTCGACGCCGAGGAGATCGCCGAGACGTGGATCGAGGCAGCGGCCCGGCGCGGCGAGCTGCGCGGCGCGCTCACTGCCGCACGCCAGCGGTTCAGCCACGTGCGGATGCTGTCCGGCTACGCCCAGGTGCTCGAGCAGGCGTTCCGCGGCACCGGCCTGCAGGTCGCCGCCTGAGGGTCCGGCCGCGACACCGCTCCGCCACGACGAACGGCGGGGGTTCGACCCCGACGGCACGGTCGCGCTCACGGGCGCTGCGCGCCCTGCGCTTCCCGCTTGACGACCGTGCCGTCGGGGTCGGACCCCCGCCTGCTGCTCGTCCTGCTCAGCCGGCGTTCGGCGGCAGCGGCACCTCCGTGTAGTCGGTGTCCGAGGCGAGGTAGAAGCCCGGGTAGGAGGGCTGGTTGTACGCGGTCTGCTGGCGGGCGACCTCCGCGCGGTACTGGGGGTCGTGCAGCAGCGTGTACATCTTGGTGTCCGTCACCTCGGTCGAGGTGTAGAGCCGGATCTCGGAGGAGTCGGCCGACCGCACGAGGATCTCCTCGCGCCAGTCACCGAGGACGTCGGCGATCAGACCGGCGTTGCCCTTGGTGTCGTTGTTGGTCAGCGTGCCCTCCAGCACGCGCTCGGAGCCGGAGGCCCAGTCGACGATCTTCGGCTCCCACTCGCGCACGTCGTTCGAGAGGCGGTCGTAGTCGAAGACCTGCGTGGACCCGTCCGCGGCCCAGCGCACCGACTGGTTCGTCCCCGGGGTCGACGCCGACAGCGTGTTCCAGTCGGAGTCGAGCAGACCGGAGGCGTCGGTGCCGCCCGGCATGGAGGACCACATCTCGATGCCCGGCACGTCCGGCCGGACGTCGCCGATCATCCCGCGACCGGTGTCACGGCCCGAGTAGACGCCCTCGATGACCTCGCCGGTGGCGGCGTCGAGCAGCGAGGTGCCGAACGGGGCCCACGGACCGCCCTCGTGCACCATGAACGCCTCCAGGCCAGGGCGCTCGGGCAGGATGTCGGTGACGTGCATGGCGTCGCCGTGCCCCAGTCCCGCCTCGGCCCCGGGGTTCGCGGACTCGGGCGGCATCTCGGCCGTGGCGTTCCACAGCAGCGAGCCGTCGTGGTCGATGGCGGCGGCACCGTAGAGGATCTCCTGCTTGCCGTCCCCGTCGAGGTCGGCCGACGACATCGAGTGCTGGCCCTGCGTGGTGATCCGGCCGAACTCGGGGTCGGTGCCCGGGGTGCCGTGCGGGCCGTCGTTGAACGGGTTGTCCATCGGCGTCCACCCGGAGTCGACGTTCCACCGCTGCGTCAGCTCACGGCCGTCCCAGTCGTAGGCGACGAGCGTGGTGCGCGTGTAGTAGCCGCGGGCGAACACGGCCGAGGGGTGCTCGCCGTCGAGGTAGGAGACGCCGGCCAGGAAGCGGTCGACCCGGTTGCCCGGCTCGATGCGGGACATGGCGTAGTCGCCCCACCGCAGCCCGTCGTCGTACCGGGCGGGCGTGTAGTCGACGGTCTCGAGCGGCTTGCCGGACTTCCCGTCGAAGACCGAGAGGTACTCGGGGCCGGAGACGACGAAGCCCTCGAAGGTGCGCAGGTCGTTGCGGCCGCTGCGCGCGGGAGCGTAGACGTCGACGAAGTACTCGGCCGTGGCCCGGGCGTCCGCCGCGGACAGCGGGTACCCGTAGTCCGGGAGGTAGTTCTCCGAGGTGGGGTCGTCGATGCCGGGCATCGCGTCGGCGAACGCCTCCTTGAGGGTGGCGGGCCACTGGCCGGAGGACACCTCGGGGTTCTCGGTCCAGCCGGCGAACATGTCGACGACGTGCTCGAGGTAGTCGTCGGCGCTCATGCGGTAGTCGTCGTCGTGCGTGATGCCGGCGGCGACGTCGTCCGCCGGGATCTGCACGTGGCGGGTGTCCTTGACCTGCCCGCTCGGGGTGTAGCGCGTGACCTTCGTGCCCGGGGCCGTCTTGACCATGACCTCGGCCCGGCCGTCCCCGTCGAAGTCGTAGACGGGGAACTGGGTGTAGTGGGCTCCGGACCGGATGTTGACGCCGAGGTCGATGCGCCAGAGCTGGGTGCCGTCCATCTCGTAGGCGTCGAGATAGGTGTTGCCGGTGTAGCCCTTCTGGGAGACGTCCTTGGCGTTGGAGGGGTCCCACTGGACGACGAGCTCGAGCTCGTCGTCGCCGTCGAGGTCGGCCACCGACAGGTCGTTCGCGGAGTAGGTGTACTCCTCGCCGACCGGGGTGACGCCGTCGTCGGGCTTGTTCATCGCGATCGCCCGGTGGTCCTGGGCCCACGGCGTGACGACGGCGGAGCGGTCGCGCCGCTGCTCCGTGCCGTCGACGACGGGCACGACCCGGTAGCGGGAGTCCGGAGTCCCGGCGGTGTCGAGGTAGTTGGTGGAGTCGGTGACGGTGGCGATCCTGTCGCCGTCGCGGTAGACGGCGAAGTCCGCCCCGGTCATGCCGTCGGACGTGGCGCCGGTGACCTCGGAGCCCAGGAGGCGCCAGCCGAGGTAGACGCCGTCGTCGATGGTGACGGCGACCAGCCCGCGGTCGAGGGCCTCGAGCTGGACGGTGTCGTCCGGCCCGGCGTGCGAGGGCGGTACCGCGGTGGCGGCCGCCGTCGGGACGATGAGGCTGCAGGCCGCGGCGCTCGCCGCCAGCCAGGTGGTCCTGCGTCGTCGCATCAGGTTCCTTCCATGCGTCGTTGCATCGATGAACACGCTCGACGGAGGTGACCACGTCGGCACGCCGGTCGGCGTCCTCGCCACAGCGTCGGAGCGTTGAACCGACATCTTGTATCGATTCACGCACGAGCCTAGGGCACGTCGGCGACATGTGCCAGGGGCACGCATCCGTCGCCTCCCGTTGCCCCGCCGGGACGGGACCACGAGGATCGGAGGTGTCCGGAACCCTCCGGACGCCGTGTCGCGGGAGGTGCAGCGATGCCCCGAGCCGCCGCGCCCGGCGGGCCGCCGCCGGCACCGGTCGCGGTGCACCCCGCCTCGGACCTCGACGACGTCACCGCTCTCGTCGGCCCCCGACGCCCGGACGCGACCGTCTGCTTCTGCCTGGGCTACCGGATCGGGTCCGCGGAGAACCGGCGCCTGCGCGGACCGGCGCGGCGCGAGCGGGTGCGCGAGCTCTGCGCCGAGGACCCGCCGCCCGGCGTCATCGCCTCCCTCGGCGGCGAGCCCGTGGCCTGGGCCGCGATCCACCCCCGCGCGGACACGGCCTTCGCGCGAAGCCGTTCGATCCCGCACGTCGACGACCTCGACGTGTGGTCGCTGTGGTGCCTGCGCGTGCGGCCCGGGTACCGCGGGACCGGCCTGACCGCACCGCTGATCGCCGGAGCCGTCCGGTTCGCGCTGGATCGCGGCGCACCCGCCGTCGAGGCGTACCCGCTGGACAACCGGGGCGAGACCGTCGACACCACGATGGCCTACGTCGGCACCCGGGCGATGTTCGAGCGTGCGGGGTTCCGGGTCGCCGCCGCGACGTCGTCGCGGCTCGACGGCTTCCCACGCGTCCTGATGCGCCTGGCCCCCGGCGACGAGAGCTGACGAGCGCTGATCCTCAGCGCGCGGTGGACTCGCGCAGCACGACCTCGTGCCCGACGGAGGCGCCGACGTCGGCACCGTCCTCGGACACGGCGGCCGCCACGGCCAGCCGCCCCATCTCCTCCAGCGGGATGTGCACCGTGGACACGGCCGGGACGTGGTCGTGGAGGGTGGGGATGTCGTCGAAGCCCGCCACCCGGACGTCGCGGGGCACGCCGACACCGATATCGCGCAGCCGGGCGATCAGACCGATCGCCATGACGTCGCTCACCGCGAAGACGCACGGGGTGTCGAGACCATCGGCGACCGCGGCGCGCGCCAGCTCGGCGACCCGGTCGCCGGCCGCGTACCCGCCGTCGCGGGAGAACTCGCGCTCGACGACCTCCACGACCTCGCCGCCGCCGGCGGTCACGGCCTCGGCGAACGACCCGGCGCGCTCCTGCGCCGTGCGGACGCGGCTCGCGGCGCTGAGCAGGACGAACCGCCGGTGCCCCTCGGCCAGCAGCGCGGTCGCGAGGTCCGCGGCACCCTCGGCGTTGGGCGGACGCACCACGACGGCCGGTCCCAGCGGCTGCCCGACGACGACCGCGCGCCCTCCGGACGCCTCGAACGCGGCGAGCTCGGCGGCCACCGGAGCGTCCTCCTCGGCCGACCACCGGGTGCCGACCACGACGACGGCGTCGACCCGGTGGGCGGCGAAGGCCGCGACGGCGTCGTGCTCGGCGGACGGGTCGCGGTCGGTGGAGGCCAGCAGGACCATGCGCCCGTGCTCGCGGGCGGCCGCCTGCGCACCGGCGGCGATCGAGGAGAAGTAGGGGTCGGAGATGTCCTGCACCACGAGACCGAGCAGGCCGGTGCGCGACCGGGCCAGGGCCTGGGCCTGCGCGTTGACGACGTAGCCGAGCTCCGCCGCGGCCGCGCGCACACGGCTGACCAGCTCGGGTCCGGGCTGGCGCGCCGACCCGTTGAGCACACGCGACGCGGTCGCCAGGGACACCCCGGCCCGGTCGGCGACGTCCTGCAACCGCGCTCTGGCCACCTGATCCTCCTCGTCCGCTGCGGACCGGCCGTCCGCGGGGCGGACCGGGCCGGACGGCGACTGCTTGACGTGCCGCGGGAGACACCTTACCGTGAGACCGGAAAGCGCATTCCGTGCCGACCGCACCCGCTCTTGCCGAGCCGCGGCAGCTCTCGCCGCACGGCAGCACCGCAGCGACGCCCCGCGCGTCCGACGAAGGAGTCCGTCCGTGACCACCACCCGCACCCTGCGCATCGCCATGAACGGCGTGACCGGCCGCATGGGGTACCGCCAGCACCTGCTCCGCTCCATCCTGCCGATCCGCGAGCAGGGCGGCGTGACCCTGCCGGACGGCAGCCGCGTGCAGGTCGAGCCGATCCTCGTGGGTCGCAACGAGGCCAAGCTCGCCGACCTCGCCGCGAAGCACGGCATCAGCGAGTACACGACCGACCTGGACGGCATCGTCCACGCCGAGGACACCGACATCGTGTTCGACGCCGCGATGACCAACCTGCGCCCCGAGACGCTGTCGAAGGCGATGAAGGCCGGCAAGCACGTCTACACCGAGAAGCCGACGGCCGAAACCCTCGCCGAGGCGATCGACCTCGCGAAGCTGCGCGACGAGACCGGCGTGACCGCCGGCGTCGTGCACGACAAGCTCTACCTGCCCGGCCTGGTCAAGCTGCGTCGCCTGGTGGACGAGGGGTTCTTCGGCCGGATCCTGTCGCTGCGCGGCGAGTTCGGCTACTGGGTGTTCGAGGGCGAGACCCAGCCGGCCCAGCGCCCGAGCTGGAACTACCGCTCCGAGGACGGCGGCGGCATGACCACCGACATGTTCTGCCACTGGAACTACGTGCTCGAGGGCATCCTGGGCACCGTCAAGACGGTCAACGCCCAGACGATCACCCACATCCCCACCCGCTGGGACGAGCAGGGCAAGCCCTACGACGCCACCGCCGACGACGCCGCCTACGGCATCTTCGAGATGGCCACGCCCGACGGCGACCCCGTCGTGGCGCAGATCAACTCCTCCTGGGCCGTGCGCGTGTACCGCGACGAGCTCGTCGAGTTCCAGATCGACGGCACGCACGGCTCCGCCGTCGCCGGCCTGTTCAAGTGCGTCTCCCAGCAGCGTTCCAACACGCCCAAGCCGGTCTGGAACCCCGACCTTCCCGTCACCGAGTCGTTCCGCGAGCAGTGGACCGACGTGCCCGCCAACGCCGAGCTGGAGAACGGCTTCAAGGCGCAGTGGGAGGAGTTCCTGCGCGACGTCGTCGCCGGGCGCGAGCACCGCTTCGACCTGCTGTCCGCCGCCCGCGGCGTCCAGCTCGCCGAGCTCGGCCTGCAGTCCTCGTCCGAGGGCCGTCGCCTCGACGTCCCGGAGATCACGCTGTGAGCGCCGCGGTGACGGGCGCCGCCGGCGCCCCGGTGCTCGAGGCCAGCGGCGCGACCGTGCGGCTGCCACGGTTCGACGACGGCGGTCGCGTCGCCGGGACCGAGGTGCGCGAGCTCAACGCCCCCGGCCCGTGGCAGGCGCCGACCGGGCCGATCCGGTCGCGGGTCGCCTTCGCCGCCGCGCACGTCGTCCCGCAGGTCGGGGCCGAGAACGTGCCCGGCGCCCCCGCCGTCGTCGACTGGGACGCCACCCTCGCCTACCGCCACCAGATCTGGCGGTACGGCCTGGGCGTCGCCGACGCCATGGACACCGCCCAGCGCGGCATGGGTCTGGACTGGGCCGCCACCCAGGAGCTCGTGCGCCGCTCGGCCGCCGAGGCCGCGTCCGTCGGCGGCGCCATCGCCTGCGGCGCCGGCACCGACCAGCTCGACCCCGCCCGCGTGGCCGGGTGGCAGCGCGGGGACACGGCGGCCCTGGACGCCGTGGTCGACGCCTACTGCGAGCAGGTCCGGGTCGTGCAGGGGGCCGGTGCGCAGGTCATCGTCATGGCTTCCCGCGCGCTGGCGAAGGTCGCCCGGTCCGCCGAGGACTACGCCCGGGTCTACGACGCGGTGCTCGCCGAGGCCGACCAGCCGGTGGTCCTGCACTGGCTCGGCACGATGTTCGACCCGGCACTGGCCGGCTACTGGGGCTCGGACTCGGTCGAGACCGCGACCGCGACCTTCCTGGACGTCATCCGCGCCCACCAGGACAAGGTCGACGGCGTCAAGGTCTCGCTGCTCGACGCCCAGCACGAGGTCGGCCTGCGCCGGTCGCTCGCGGCGCTGGACGGGTCGCGCGTGCGGCTGTACACCGGCGACGACTTCAACTACCCCGAGCTCATCACGGGTGACTCCCAGGGCTACTCCGACGCGCTGCTCGGCATCTTCGCGGCGATCTACCCGGCGGCGTCCACCGCGCTGCAGGCGTTCGACGCGAACGAACCCGCTCAGGGGCACGCCATCCTCGCCTCGACCGAGAAGCTCGGGCGGCACATCTTCGCCGCGCCGACCTACTACTACAAGACCGGCGTGGCGTTCCTCAGCTGGCTGAACGGCTTCCAGGACGGCTTCCAGCTCGTCGGCGGCCTGCACTCCGGCCGGTCCCTGGCCCACCTGGTCACGCTGGCCCGGCTGGCCGACGACTGCGGCATGCTGCTCGACCCGGACCTGGCCGCGGTGCGGCTGCGGGCGCTGCTGACGACGAACGGGGTCGACTCGTGAGCGCGAGGAGCCCCCGCGGAGGGACGCCGAGGAACGAGGTGTACCGCAGCGAGGCACCGCAGCGGTCACGCAAGGAGGGAATCGCATGAGCGCGCAGAGAGCGGACCTGTCGCGCTGCTCGTTGAACACCGCCACGGTCAAGCACGCCTCGCTGCCCGAGGCCGTCCAGGCGGCAGCCGCCGCCGGGATGGGCGCCGTCGGGCTGTGGCGGCACCAGGTCGCCGAGCACGGCGCCGAGACCGCCCGCGCGATCGTCGAGGACGCCGGGCTGACCGTCTCCTCGCTGTGCCGCGGCGGGTTCCTCACGGCCGCCACGGACGAGGGCGTCCGCGACGCGATCGCGGAGAACACCCGGGCGATCGAGGAGGCCGCCGGGGTCGGGACGCGCGAGCTCGTGTTCGTCGTCGGCGGCCTGCCGGGGTCCTCCCCCGAGGCGCCTCCGGCTCCCGGCACCGACCGTGACGTCGTCGCGGCCCGTGCCCGGGTGGCGGACCGGCTGGCCGACCTCGCGCCGATCGCGGCGGAGCACGACGTGCGGATCGTCCTCGAGCCGCTGCATCCGATGTTCGCCGCCGACCGCGCGGTGATCTCCACGCTGGGCCAGGCGCTCGACCTGTCCGCCCCGTTCGACGCCCGCACCGTGGGCGTCGTGGTGGACACCTACCACGTCTGGTGGGACCCCGAGCTGCGGGGGTCGATCGAGCGGGCCGGCCGCGAGGGGCGGATCGCGAGCTACCAGGTCTGCGACTGGAACCTGCCGTTCGGCGCCACGGCGCTGAACTCGCGCGGGCACGTCGGCGACGGGTACATCGACTTCGCGACGATCTCGTCCTGGGTGCGCGACGCCGGGTACACCGGCGACGTCGAGACCGAGATCTTCAACGAGGGGATCTGGGCGGCGGACCCGGTCAAGACCGCGCGGACGGTCGCGGAGCGCTACGCGGAGCACGTCGCCCCGCACCTCTGACCGTCCTTCCGTCGGGGACGTGCGCACGACCCGAGCTGTGGGCACCACCCTCGCTGTGGGCATGAAATATGCAGTCCTCCCCCACCGGAGGGCTGCATATTTCATGCCCACAGCACTGACGGGAACCGCGGGCGCGCGCCGTTCGTCGTACCGTGTGGCCCGTCGACACCCCTTTCCGTCGGCGGGCCACCAGTCCCAAGCACCCCGAAGGTCCCGATGAGCTCGAACACCGCCCCGATCCTGCGCGCCTCCGGCCTCTCCGCCGGCTACGGCGGCCCCGACGTCGTCCGCGACATCGACCTCGAGCTCACCACCGGCTCGGCGCCCGTCGGTATCGTCGGCCCGTCCGGCGCCGGCAAGTCGACGATCGTGCGGGCACTGGTCGGCCGTGTGAAGCCGACCAGCGGGCACGCCACGTGGCACGGCCGCACGGTCAGCCGCATCGGCCTGCGGGACAAGAAGGCCTTCCGCACCCAGGTCCGCCGGGTCGCCCAGGAGGGCATCGCCGACGTCGATCCCCGCTGGACCGTCGACCGCGTGCTGGGCAAGGCCCTGTCGGACGCCCGCAAGGCCGGCCGCGCCTCGGGCCGGACCGTCGAGGAGCTGCTCGACGACGTCGCGCTCGCGCCGCGGTTCGCCGTCCGCCAGGTCGGGACCCTGTCCGGCGGGGAGAAGCAACGCCTCGCCCTGGCCTCGGCGCTGGCGACGCGCCCCGACGCGCTGCTGCTCGACGAGCCGCTCACCGCCGTCGACCCGGCGATGCGCGGCGAGGTCGTGCGCCGGCTCGCGGACGCGACCGCGGACCAGGGCACCGCCGTGCTGCTCGTCACCCACGACCTGGAGCTCGTCGAACGGCTCTGCCCCACCGTGCACGTGCTCGGCGACGGGACGTTCGTCGCCTCCGGGAGCCTGTCGCAGGTCCTGTCGACGGCCGAGCACCCCGTGGTGCGTGAGCTCGCCGAGGCGGCGCCGCAGGCCGTGCAGCGCTTCCGCTGACGACGGCACGGAGCGGCCGCCCTCCCCTTCCCCGCCGACGGGCGGCGGCCCGGGGCCGGTTGTAGGCTCGACGCCGGATCGTTCTCGGAGTCCAGCACGGGGTGAGGAGTAGGGATGCTCGTCCGGCTCGGTGGTGCAGGATGACCGACGCCACCCACCCCGACCACGTCCTGGCCCGCTGGACGGTCGAGTCCGCCGACGACCTCGCCCGTATCCGGACCGACCTCGACCACGCGCTGCAACGCCTGGCGGACGGCACCTGCGACTGCTGCCTGGCCCCGTCGGGCGCCGAGCCCCAGCACGTCGTCCTCATCGCCAACGAGCTGGCGTCCAACGCCCTGGAGTACACCGGCGGCCCGGCCGGCCTGGAGCTGCGGTGCGACGGGACGACCGCCGTCGTCTCCGTGACGGACCCGCGGCCCGACCTCCCGCCGGTCCTCAGCCCGCACCGCGACCTCGGCAAGGGCGGATTCGGGCTCCAGCTCGCCCTGCGCGTCGCCGACGACGTCGGCTGGTACAGGGACTCCGCGTGGGAGAAGCGCGTGTGGGCACGGTTCACGCTCGCCGCCCCGGACCGGGCGCGCGACAGCGCCGGGACCCCGGGCCACGACGGACCCGGGGCGCCGGCAGCGCTCAGCCGTTGACGAGCTGGGGTTCGTAGCGCCGCAGCCGCGAGGAGCGGCGCACGACGTCCCGCAACCGGGTCAAGTCGCCGTCGAGCGTCCCCACGGCCCGCGCCTGGACCACGACGTTGCCGAGGGCCGCGCCCTCGACGGGTCCGGCGACGACGGGCAGACCCGTGGCGGCCGCCGTGAGCCGGCACAGCAGCTCGTTCTGCGAGCCGCCGCCCACGACGTGCAGCACCTCGACGTGCCGCCCCGACAGCCGGGTCACCTCGTGCAGCACCCGCCGGTAGGCGTCGGCGAGGGAGTCCAGGATGCAGCGCACCGTCTCGCCGACGCTCTCGGGCACCGGCTGTCCGCCGGCCCGGGCCGCCGCGGCGATCCGGGCGGGCATGTCCCCGGGCGGGAGGAACTCGGGGGCGTCGACGTCGACCACGGTCCGACGCGGCTGGGCCTCGGCGGCGGCCGTGAGCGCCTCGTCCAGCGTGACCTCCGTGCCCGCCTCCTGCCAGGTGCGCAGCGTCTCCGAGAGCACCCACAGCCCCATGACGTTCTTGAGGTAGCGCACCGTGCCGTCGACGCCGAGCTCGTTGGTGACGTTCGCCTGCCGGCTCTCCTCGGTGAGCACCGGGGCGTCCAGCTCGACGCCCACCAGCGACCAGGTGCCGGAGGAGACGTAAGCGAACCGTTCGTCCTTGGCGGGCACGCCGACGACGGCGGAGGCCGTGTCGTGCGACCCGACCGCGACGACCGGGACGGCACCCAGCCCCGTGGCGTCCTGCACACGTTCGGTCAGGTGCCCGACGACGGTCCCCGGCTCGACGACGTCGGCGAGCTTGGCTCGCAGGTCGCCCAGCTCGGGGTACTCGCGCTGCAGGGCGTCGAGGACCGGACCGGACCACTGCCGGGTGGTCGCGTCCAGCAGCCCGGTCGTCGAGGCGTTGGTGACCTCGGCGACCGTCACCCCGGTGAGCCACGAGCCGAGGAGGTCGGGAATCAGCCGGATCGAGTCCACGAGCGGCCACACGGCGTCGTGCCGGGCGGCCACGAGCTGGAACTCGGTGTTGAACGGCAGGGTCTGCAGCCCGTTGACGCCGTAGTGCTCGCCGGGACCGAGCCTGCCGAGCACCTCCTCCGCCACACCGCTCAGCCGGGGGTCGCGGTGGTGACGCGGGTTGGCCAGCAGCGAGCCGTCGGCGGCGAACAGGCCGTGGTCGACAGCCCAGGAGTCGATGCCGATCCCGGCGATCTCGACACCCCGCTCCCGGGCGAGGGCCCCGGCGGCGCGGAGGCC
Source organism: Isoptericola haloaureus (assembly GCF_036689775.1). Classification (NCBI taxonomy): domain Bacteria; kingdom Bacillati; phylum Actinomycetota; class Actinomycetes; order Micrococcales; family Promicromonosporaceae; genus Isoptericola; species Isoptericola haloaureus. The sequence goes on from NZ_JBAGLP010000118.1 coordinate 674,234, forward strand.
GTCGAGGGTCCCTCGCCACAGATGCAGCAGGTCCCAGTGCAGCGCGGTGCCGTCGGACCCGGGGATCTCGACGGGGCCGTTGCCGAACCGTGCGACCTCGGTGAGGTCGACGTGCTCGTCCCCGGCCCCGCCGGTCACGACGCCGAGCATCACCCGGCCGCTGGTCGCCCCGAGGTCGACGGCGACGAACGCGCTCATCGCAGGAACGCCTGCGCCACACCCGCGTCGACGGGAATGTGCAGTCCGGTCGTGTGCGAGAAGTCCGCGGTGCACAGCGAGAACGCCACGTTCGCGATGTTCTCCGGCAGCACCTCGCGCTTGAGCAGCGTGCGCTGGGCGTAGAACTTGCCGAGCTCCGACTCCTCGATGCCGTAGGTCTTGGCCCGGTTGGCGCCCCACCCGGAGGCGAAGATGCCCGACCCGCGCACGACGCCGTCGGGGTTGATGCCGTTGACCTTGATCCCGTGCTCGCCGAGCTCGGCGGCCAGCAGGCGCACCTGGTGGGCCTGGTCGGCCTTCGTCGCCGAGTAGGCGATGTTGTTCGGACCGGCGAACACCGAGTTCTTGGACGAGATGTAGATGATGTCGCCACCGAGCTGCTGGTCCACGAGGATCCGTGCGGCGTGCTTGGACACCAGGAACGAGCCCTTGGCCATGACGTCGTGCTGCAGGTCCCAGTCGTCGGCCGTGGTCTCGAACAGCGACTTGGACAGCGACAGCCCGGCGTTGTTGACGACGATGTCCACGCCGCCGAACGCGAGCACGGCCTCGTCCAGCGCGGCCCGGATCGCGGCCTCGTCGGTGACGTTCGCGGCGAGCCCGACGGCGACGTCGGTCGACCCGATCTCCGCGGCGACCCCCTGCGCCTTCTCGGCGTCCAGGTCGGCGATCACGACGCAGGCGCCCTCGGCGGCGAGCCGCTCGGCGATGGCCTTGCCGATGCCGGAGGCCGCGCCGGTGACGAACGCGATGCGGGTGGCCAGCGGCTTCGGCTTGGGCTTGCGCTGCAGCTTGGCCTCCTCGAGCGCCCAGTACTCGATGCGGAACTTCTCCGAGGTGTCGATCGGCTGGTACGTCGACAGGGCCTCGGCACCGCGCATCACGTTGATGGCGTTGACGTAGAACTCGCCGGCCACCCGGGCGGTCTGCTTGTCACCGCCGTAGGAGAACATGCCCACGCCGGGGACGAGGACGATCGCGGGGTCGGCACCGCGGATCGCGGGCGGCTCCTCGCCGCGCTCGCGCGCCTCGGCGGCCCCCTGCTCGTAGTAGGCGGTGTAGTCGGCGCGGTACGCCTCGTGCAGCTCCGGCAGCCGCTCGACGATCTCCTCGACGCTGGCGGTCGCCGGCAGGTCGATCACCAGCGGCTTGACCTTGGTGCGCAGGAAGTGGTCGGGGCAGGAGGTCCCGAGCTCGGCGAGGCGGGGGTGCTCGGCGTGCGCTAGGAACTCCAGCACCGGCTCGGAGTCGGTGAAATGGCCGACCTGCGGCTTGTCGTGCGAGGCGACGGCGCGCAGGTGCGGGGCCAGCGCGGCGGCCTTGGCGCGGCGCTCGGCCTCGGGCAGCGCGCCGTAGCCGTCGAGCGCCGGGCCGAAAGGCTCGGCCTTGCCGTGCTCGGCGATGTAGGCCGCCGCCGTGTCGATGATCCACAGCGAGTTGGCCTCGGCCTCCTCGGCGGTGTCGCCCCACGCGGTGATGCCGTGGCCGCCCAGCACGGTCCCGATCGCGTCGGGGTTGGCCTTCTTGATCTCGGCGATGTCCAGTCCGAGCTGGAAGCCGGGCCGACGCCACGGCACCCACACGACCTTGCCGCCGAAGATGGTCGCGGTCAGGTCCGGGCCGTCGACGGCGGTGGCGATCGCGATGCCGGAGTCCGGGTGCAGGTGGTCCACGTGCTTGGCGTCGACGAGCCCGTGCATGGCGGTGTCGATGCTGGGGGCGGCGCCGCCCTTGCCGTGCAGGCAGTAGTCGAACGCCGCGACCATCTCGTCCTCGCGGTCGACGCCCGGGTAGACGTCGACCAGAGCGCGCATGCGGTCCAGGCGCAGCGCGGCCAGGCCCTTCTCGGTCAGGGTGCCCAGGTCGCCGCCGGAGCCCTTGACCCACAGCAGCTCGACGTCCTGACCGGTGACGGGGTCGGTCTCGACGCCCTTGGCGGACGTGTTGCCGCCGGCGTAGTTCGTGTTCTTCGGGTCGGCGCCCAGGCGGTTGGACCGCTCGACCAGAGCGGCAACGGTCTCGTTCGTCATCGAATGCTCCACAAGGTGGTGTGTCGGTGGATCAGGCGGGTGGTTCGTGGGTGGTCCCGACCAGCACGTCGGACGTGAGCCAGGCGCTGATGCGCGCGAGGCTGCGCGCACACCCGGGGTCGTCCGGCTGGTTGAGGTGACCGTGGAGGGTGTCGTCCTCGCGCACGACCATGACGTCCGTGCCGGCGACGGCCAGCTCGGCGGCGTAGGCCTCCCCGGAGGACCGCAGCGCGTCGTGGTCGGAGGTGACGATCAGGGTCGGCGGCAGGCCACGGAGGTCGTGCCCGGCCGGGAACGCGTACGGGGAGTCCGGGCCGCGCTCGTGTCCGAGGTAGTGGTCGTTCATGGCCCGCACTGCCGCCGGAGGATAGCTCCGGTCCGGCGGCAGCGCGGCGATCTTGGTGGCCAGCTCGGGCCACGGGTCCGGCAGCTCGTGGTGCGCCACCGGGTAGGCGAGCACCACGCTGCGGGGGACGGTGCGCGCGGTCGACGACGGCGGGACCGGCGCGGCGTCGGTGTCCCCGGCGGCGGCGTCGCGCAGCCGCAGCGCCACGCCCGCGGCGAGGTTCCCGCCGGCGCTGGCCCCGCCGAGGGACCAACCGCCTGCCGGGACGCCGAGGTCGGCGTCGACCGCCCAGGCGAAGGCGAAGGCCAGCTCCTGGGACGCGACCGGGAAGCGTGCGCCGTCGGTGGCGGCGAGCATCCGGGCCAGGCCCTTCTCGAGCCCGTCGTCGGCCAGCACGGCGTGGTGGTCGAACGCGGGGGCCAACGCGTAGTCGACGCTGACGACGGCGACACCGCCGGCGGCGAGGACGCGGGCGACGTGGTCGGCCTCCGGCATGTCGAGGTCGCCGTGCATGAACGCCCCGCCGTGCGCCCAGACCAGCCCGGCCGCGGGAGCGCCGGAGCCGGGCCGGTACACCCGGACGCGCAGGTCGCCGTGCGGGCCGGCGAGCACCTCCTCACGGATGCTCGCCGTCGCCGTCGACGCCGTCGTCGTGCTCATGCCTCAGGCGCCCCAGCCGGCCTGCTGACCGCCCACGCGCTCGGCGGCGATCTTCGGCAGGTAGCCCGACTCGGCGAACGCGGCCATGGGGTCGGCCGGCAGGCCGCGCTTCTCGCGGTACTCGGCGAGCAGCGGGCGCACGTCGGTGTAGAAGGCGTCCATGTAGATCGCGTTGGCCCCCAGGACGTCGCCGTTCTCCTGCGCCGCGGTCAGGGCCTCCCGGTCGAGGAGCAGCGCGCGGGCGGTCATCTCCTGGACGTTGAGCACCGACCGGATCTGGCCGGGGACCTTGTCCTCGATGTTGTGGCACTGGTCGAGCATCAGCGCGACCTGGGAGCCCTCGTCGAGGCCGCCGCCGCGGATGACCTCGGCCATGATGCGGAAGAGCTGGAACGGGTCGGCGGCACCGACGATGAGGTCGTCGTCGGCGTAGAACCGCGAGTTGAAGTCGAAGGAGCCGAGCTTCCCGAGCCGCAGGAGCTGGGCGACGATGAACTCGATGTTGGTGCCCGGGGCGTGGTGGCCGGTGTCGAGGCAGACGAACGCCTTCTCGCCGAGCGCGGCGACCTGGGCGTAGGAGGTGCCCCAGTCCGGCACGTCGGTGTGGTAGAACGCCGGCTCGAAGAACTTGTACTCGAGCACCATGCGGTGGTCGTCGCCGAGCCGGCCGTAGATCTCGGTCAGCGCCTCGTGCAGCAGGTCCTGGCGGGTGCGGATGTCCGCCTGCCCGGGGTAGTTCGAACCGTCGGCCAGCCAGATCTTCAGGTCCTTCGACCCGGTGGCGTGCATGATCTCGATGCAGTCGAGGTGATGGTCGATCGCCTTCCGGCGGACCGCGCTGTCGGTGTGCGTCAGCGAGCCGAGCTTGTAGACGTCGTCCTGGAACGTGTTGGAGTTGATCGTCCCGAGGTCGACGCCCTGGTCGTTGGCGTACCGGCGCAGCGCGGCGTAGTCGTCGACCTTGTCCCAGGGGATGTGCAGCGCGACGGTGGGGGCCAGGCCGGTGAGCCGGTGGACCTGGGCGGCGTCGGCGATCTTCTCCTCGGGGGTGCGCGGCGTGCCCGGGGTGGAGAACACCTTGAAGCGGGTGCCGGAGTTGCCGTAGGCCCAGGACGGCACCTCGATGGCGAGGCGGTCCAGGACCGGGGTGATGTCGTCGAAGCTGGGCATGGTGTCCTTCTCTCAGTCCTGGTCGTCCGCGGCGTCCGCGGCGGCGAGCTGCGTCTCGAGGTGGAAGACCGGCGTCAGCTCGGTCATGGTCGCGTCCGGTCCGTCGCCGTCGAAGAACTCGGCCATCTCGGCCTGCCAGCGGGCGTTGACCTCGGTCAGCCCCATCCGGGCCCGCGCGGCGTCCGGGTCGGCGCTCTCGAAGTAGCCCACGACCTGACCGTCGGGTGCGGTGAAGATCGAGTAGTTCTCCCAGCCGGCCTCGTGCAGGGCCCGCAGCATCTCGGGCCAGACCTCGCCGTGGCGGCGACCGTACTCCTCCAGCCGGTCCGGGTGGACCCGGAACTGGAACATGACCCGGCGCTTGCCGTCGTCTCCCACTGTTCCTCCTCGCATCATCGTCGACGCGCGATGAATCGTTTCAACGCCTCCAAGGTACCCGTGTCCTCCCGTGCGGCGCAAGAGCCGTCCTCACCGACGCAGGGAAGCGGTTTCCAGCCTACCGGCGCGGCGGGCGGCGGCGGACCGCCCGAACCGATACGATCCGTGGCACCACTGCCACCGCTCACCTCCGGCGGCAGCGCACGCTACTGTCGACGGGGAGAGGAAGCATGCCACCGCGCACCAAGCGCCGGACGTCCATCGCCGACGTCGCCCGGCTCGCCGAGGTCTCGGTCGGCACCGTCTCCAACGTGCTCAACCGTCCCGACCGCGTCTCCCCCACCACCCGGGAGCGCGTCGAGGCAGCGATCACCGAGCTCTCCTTCGTGCGCAACGGTTCGGCCCGTCAGCTGCGGGCGGGCACCATCACCACCGCCGGCGCGATCGTCCTCGACGTGGCGAACCCGTTCTTCACCGACGTCGCGCGCGGCATCGAGGACCGGCTCGAGGAGGCCGGGTACACCCTCATGCTCGCCAGCTCGGACGAGGACCCCGACCGGGAGGCCCGCTACCTCAAGCTGTTCGAGGAGCACGGGGTCCAGGGCGTCATGGTGGTCCCCTCCGGCCCGGACATCGACCACCTGCGCACCCTGCACGACCGCGGCCTGCGCGTCGTCCTGCTGGACCGACCCTCCACCGACCCCGCACTGTCGTCGGTGGCGGTGGACGACCGCGCCGGAGCCGCGGCCGCGGCCCGCCACCTGATCGACCTCGGCCACGAGCACCTGGCCTTCCTCAACGGCCCGCACACGATCCGGCAGTGCGCCGACCGCTCGGCCGGTATCCACGACGCCCTCGTCGAGGCCGGTCTCGACCCCGCGACGTGCCTGGAGGAGATCACGATCACCGCGCTCAACGCGGACGGCGGCCAGGCCGGGACCGAGCGGGTCCTCGCCATGGAGCGCCGGCCCACCGCGACCCTGTGCGTCAACGACCTCACGGCGCTCGGCGCCCTGCGCACCCTGCGCGCGGCCGAGGTGCCGGTCCCGTCGGGCATGGCCGTCGTCGGCTACGACGACGTCACCTTCGCCGGCGAGCTCGCCACCCCGCTGACGTCGGTCCGCCAGCCCATGCACGCCCTGGGCTACCGCGCCGCCGACCTGCTCCTGGCCGACGACGAGACCGCCGAGCAGGTCGTCTTCCAGCCCGAGCTGGTCGTGCGGGAGTCCACCACCGGAACGGGATGACATGACGGAACGCCGCACGACGACCCGACCCGCCCAGCGCCCCACCGCACCGCACGCACCGCTGCCCGCACCCGTGTGGCGCGACCCGGTGCACGACGGCGCCACCGACCCGCTCGTCGTCCGGCATCCCGACGGCGACTGGCGGATGCTGTGGACGCAGCGCAGGCCGGCGGCCCACGGACCGGGCGTCACCTGGGTGCACGGCACCGACCTCGGGGTCGCGACGTCCGACGACGGCGGCGCGACCTGGCGCTACCTCGGCACCCTCGGAGCCGCCGACGGGCTGCCGGTGACCGGCACGGCACCCCGCGACACCTACTGGGCGCCCGAGGTCGTGGAGGTCGACGGGACGTTCCACATGTACCTCACCGTCGTACCCGGCGTCCCGGACCGGTGGGAGGGGAACGACCGCAGGATCCACCACCTGACCAGCCTCGACCTGGAGCGGTGGACCGACCACGGCCCGCTGCCGCTGAGCTCCGACCGCGTCATCGACGCCTGCGTCCACCGTCTGCCCGACGGCGGGTGGCGGCTCTGGTACAAGGACGAGGCCGACGGCTCGACCACCTGGGCCGCGGACTCGCCCGACCTGTGGACCTGGACGGTGCACGGGCAGGTGATCGGCGGACGCCCCCACGAGGGCGCGAAGACGTTCCGGCTGTCGGGCCGGTACTGGATGATCGTCGACGAGTGGCGGGGACAGATGGTCTACCGGTCGGACGACCTCGAGCACTGGGAGCCGCACGGCCTGATCCTCGAGGAGTCGGCGGACCGGCCCGACGACGTGGCTCCCGGGCACCACGCCCACGTCGAGGTGCTCACCGACGACCCGGACGCCCCGGACGCCGTCGCGTGGATCGTCTACTTCACGCACCCCGGGCGCTCCGTCGCCGACCCGGACTCCGTCGAGGGCCGCCGATCGAGCGTCCTCGTCGCCGAGCTGCGGGTCGACGCCGGTCGACTCGTGTGTCACCGCGGCGACGTCCGCTCCCGCCTGCCGTGCTGACGACCCGCGCCGGCGACCGGTCACCCTGGACCATCGTCCGCCCGAACGCCGAGGGCCCGACCGGGATCGTCCCGGTCGGGCCCTTCAGCGGGTGACCCTCAGATCAGGCGCGGCGGCGCAGCCAGAGGATCGTTCCGCCGGCGGCGAGGAGCGCGAGAGCCCCGAGCGCGAGGAACGTGACCTCGGAGCCGGTCTGCGGCAGCTCCTCGGGCTCGTCGGACGGCGGCGTCGGGGCCTCCGACGGTTCGGTCGACGGCTCGTCGGACGGCGACGGCGTGGGCGTCGCCGAGGGCGACGGCGACGCGCTCGGTGACGGCGTGCTCGACGGGGTCGGCGTCGGCGACGGCTCGTTGGGCGGCGTGCTCGACGGTGTGGGCGTGCTCGACGGGGTCGGAGACGGCGTGGGCGTCGTCGACGGGGTCGGAGACGGCGACGGCTCGTTGGGCGGCGTCGGCTCGACGACCTGGCGTACGGAGACGTGGCTGATCTCCTGCAGCTGGTCGTTGCCGTTCGTCGAGGGCGACTCGACCGTGTACTCGGTCACGCCCGGGCTCAGGTCGATGTACTCGACCGTCGTCGCGGACTTCACGCAGACCTCGGTGATGAGGTATCCCGGGTCCGCCGTCACGGTGTACGACGTCTCGTCGATGTCCTCGGTCTTGGTCCAGTCTCCCCCGTCGGGGCAGACCTCCTGAGCCGAGGTCTGGACGGTGGCGGCGCTCGCGGGCAGAGCGCCGGCGCCGGGCAGCAGCGCCAGGGCACCGAGCAGCAGCAGCGCAGCGGTGGCGATCATCGCGATCGGCAGGCGGAGACGTGCAGCGGTCATCGCTGGAGCTCACTCTCTGAGGGCGGGGTGACGACGTCCGAAGATTAGAGGAAGGACACCCGGCCGCGGAAGACCGCCGCGCCGACCGTGACACCGCTGTGATGTGTCCCAGGAAACCATATCTGTCGTCTCTGCCCGTTTTTCCAGGCTTTTCCTGACGATCGGGACCCGGGCCGAGCCCGGGCCACCCGCGAACTTCACCCGGTCCACGACGCCGTGCCAGGTCGCCCGGGGACGCGCGAGGCCCGCCCGGGACCGTTCCCGGGCGGGCCCTCACGTCAGCTCACGCCCGGCGGCGCAGCCAGAGGAACGCTCCGCCGGCCGCGACCAGGGCGAGCGCACCGACCGCGATCAGCGTGACGTTCGACCCGGTCCGGGGCAGCTCGTCGGTGTCGGACTCGGCCTCGACCGTCGGCGACGACGTCGGCTCGGCGGAGGGCTCCTCCTCCGGCGTCGCCTCGTCACCGGGCTCGGACGGTTCCGGCGACGGCTCCGCGGACGGCTCCGGCTCCGGCTGCGGCGGGACCGCGGCGCACACCGGCGTGGCCTCGGGGTAGGCCAGCTCGACCGCGACCTCGGGGTTCACCACGAGGGTGGCGTCGATGTCGCCCCGGGTCCAGGCGTAGTTGCCGTTGGTCTGGACCCAGGTGCCGTCCTCGAGCCGGGTCCACCCCGGCCACCCGGTCGGCGTCACGCCGTCGTCGGCCACGGAGGCACCGGGCCACAGGGTGCGACCGGACAGCGTGCCGTCCGCGCCGAGAGTCCCGAGCTCCAGCGTCTCGACGTGCGTGCCGTCGGTGAGCTCGAGGATCACGGCTCGCTCCGACACCTGGTCGTCCGGGTCGGTCAGAGTCACGTCGAAGACGATCCACGGCGCATCGGCGACGCACTCACCGGCCGCGAGCGAACCAGCCAGCGACGGCTCCACCGGCTCGGGCGTCGGCTCCTCCGACGGCGTCGGGCTCGGCGACGGCTCCTCCGACGGCGTCGGCGTCGGGCTGGGCTCCTCCGACGGCGTCGGGCTCGGCGACGGCTCCTCGGACGGCGTGGGCGACGGGCTGGGCTCCTCCGACGGCGTCGGGCTCGGCGACGGCTCCTCCGACGGCGTCGGGGTCGGCGACGGTGAGGGCTCCGGCTCGTCGCACTCGACGAACCCTTCCCAGTGGTAGTTCGTCCCGTCGACCTGCACCCACTCGAAGACGTAGCGGGTCCAGCCGGGCCACTCGTCCAGGGTCGTCGGGTCGAAGTTCTGCACACCCGTCCACCGCTCGGTACCGAGGTGGAAGTTGAAGGTCCGCGTGGCGTCCGTGTCGAGGTTGCGGACACGGATGTTGACGTCGTTGCCGGAGACGCCGTCCGGGTAGGTCACCGTCAGCCCGGCCTGGCAGGTCGGCGCGGGGTAGGGCCAACCACCGTTGTCCTCGATCTCCCGGACGGAGACGTGGCTGATGTCCTGCGTGCTGCCCTGGCCGTTGACCGACGGCGAGACGATCAGGAAGCTCGTGGCGGGCGGGTCGACCGTGATGGTCTCGACGGCCTGTGCGGACTTCACGCAGACCTCGACGATCAGGTGGCCCGGGCTGGCCTCGGCGAGGTACTCGGTGCCGGTCAGACCGTCGACCTTCGACCACTCACCGTCGTCGGGGCAGGTCTGCTGGCCGTTCCCGTTCCCATTCCCGTTTCCGTTGCCGGTGGAGACCCCACCTCCCCCCGGGGTGGCGGACGCACCGGGCAGCGCCACGAGGGCGCCCAGGAGCACCATCACGGCAGCGGCGATCATCGCGATCGGTAGACGTAGTCGAGCAGCGGTCATCGCTGGGAACTCACTCTCAGGGGGCTCGGCGTGGAGAGACGGCGCGGGCAGCCTAGGGGAGCCGGAGGCAACAGCGGAAGCCGGCGGACGGGCCCTCGGGCGGCGGTGCAATGCCCGGTGACTCCCCATCTGTCCCCGCGGCCCGTCTTTCCGGGCTTTTCGGGTCTGGCCACGGCGTGCACACCGTGCGACCTGCGCCAAGATTTCACCCGCTGGGGTGCGAGGTCGGGGCGTCGTGGCCGATCAGGCCCCCTGGAACCGTCAGGGACCGGCGCCGGCACGAGCCACCGGGTGCGCGAAGGACGTTCAGGTTTTGAATCGATTTATGGCACACTGGTCGCCATGCAACGACGCGTGACTCCTCCCCCCTTCGACCCTGCCGCCGTCCGCCCGTGGAACGCGCGGGTCGACGGCCTGGGCTACGGCGGGGACTACAACCCGGAGCAGTGGCCCGACGACGTCCGGCAGGACGACCTGCGCCTGATGCGCGAGGCCGGGGTCAACATCCTCAGCGTCGCGATCTTCTCGTGGGCCACGATCGAGCCGCGCGAGGGCGAGCTGGACTGGACCTGGCTCGACGAGACCATGGACCGCCTGCACGCGAACGGCGTCCAGGTGGCGCTGGCCACCGCCACGGCCTCTCCGCCGCCCTGGCTCACCCGCAAGCACCCGGAGATCCTGCCGCGCCGCGCCGACGGGACCGTGCTGCACCAGGGCGCCCGTCAGGCCTACGCCGTCACGCACCCGCTGCACCGCGAGTACGCCCTGCGCATGGCGACCCGGATGGCCGAACGGTACGGCGAGCACCCGGCGCTGGCCCTGTGGCACGTCGACAACGAGATCGGGTGCCACGTCCCGCGCGACTACTCGGACAGCGCGGCGGCGGCGTTCCGCGTCTGGCTCGCCGAGCGCTACGGGACCGTCGACGCCCTCAACGAGGCCTGGGGCACGGCCTTCTGGTCGCAGCGCTACGCGACGTTCGACGACGTCCTGCCCCCGCTGGTCGCCCCGATGTCGAGCAACCCCACCCAGCAGCTCGACTTCGACCGGTTCAGCTCGGACGCGCTGCTGGGCTACTACCGGGACCAGCGCGACACCCTGCGCGAGATCACCCCGCACGTGCCCACGACGACGAACCTCATGACGACGTCCACCACCAAGGGCATGGACTACTACTCGTGGGCCGACGACCTCGACGTCGTGGCGAACGACCACTACACGATCGCCGCCGACCGGGACCGGCACGTCGAGCTGGCCCTGTCGGCCGACCTGGCCCGGGGCGTGGCCGGCGGCGACCCGTGGATCCTCATGGAGCACTCGACCTCGGCGGTCAACTGGCAGCACCGCAACCGCAGCAAGCTCCCCGGCGAGATGCTGCGGAACTCGCTGCAGCACGTCGCCCGCGGAGCCGACTCCGTGATGTTCTTCCAGTGGCGCGCCTCCCGGGCCGGTGCCGAGAAGTTCCACTCGGCGATGGTCCCGCACGCGGGCGAGGACACCGACGTCTGGCGCAACACGGTCGAGCTCGGCCGGGTGCTGCGCCGGCTCGGCGAGGTCCGTGGCTCCCGCGTGCGCTCCCGCGCCGCGATCGTCGTCGACTATCCCGCCTGGTGGGCGGCCGAGCTCGACTCCCACCCGACGCAGGACCTCGACTACATGGCCGAGGTGCGGTCCTGGTACGCCGCGCTGTGGCAGCACGGCGTCACGGTCGACCTGGTGAGCCCCCGCAGCGACCTCGACGGCTACGAGCTGGTCGTCGTCCCGACGCTCTACCTGGTCGACGACGCCGGGGCCGACGCCCTCGCCGCGGCCGCCGAGCAGGGCGCCACCGTGGTCGTCACGTTCTTCTCCGGCATCGTCGACCAGCACGACCAGGTGCGGCTCGGCGGCTACCCCGGGGCGTTCCGCGACCTGCTCGGCGTCCGCACCGAGGAGTTCTACCCGCTCCAGGTCGACGAGCGCCTCCAGGTCTCCGGCAAGGCCGTCGAGGGCGAGGCCCGCGCCGACCTGTGGAGCGAGAAGACCCACCTCGCGCCGGGTACGGAGGCGGTCGCCACGTACGACGACGGAGCACTGGCCGGACGGCCCGCGGTCACCCGTCGAGCCGTGGGGACCGGCACCGCCTGGTACGTCGGGACCCGCCTGGACGAGGCCGGGACCGTGGCCCTGGCCGGTCGGCTCGCCGAGGAGGCCGGGGTGCTGCCCGACGTCGCGGCCCCCGCCGGCGTCGAGGTCGTCCACCGGCACGCCGACGACGGGCGGACCTCCTGGCTCTTCGCGATCAACCACGGCGACGACGAGGCCGTGCTCGACGGCGTCTCGGGTGCGGAGCTGCTGAGCGGGACGACGGTGGACGGTGCGCTGCCCGTGCCGGGCGGCGCGGTGCGGGTGGTCCGGCAGACGTCCGGCGCCTGACGCCGCGCACGGTTCCGCTCCCCCACCCCCGTCGACCCCCGTCGCCCCCGTCGACCCCCGTTGTGGGCATGAAATCTGCAGTTCAGGACGGGTCCTGACCTGCAGATTTCATGCCCACAACGTGCGGGAGGGGACGGAACGGGGGGTCAGTCCGACGGGGTGAGCGGCCAGGTCTGCAACCGCCCGCACATGCCGTAGCGACGCGGCCCCGGCCGGGCGTCGCGCGCCGTGACCCGCCCGTCGGCGAGCGTGGCCGCCGACGCCGCGGCCAGCGCCTCGAGGGCGGAGTCCGTCTGCCCAGCGGCCCGCCCGACCGACGACTCCCAGATCTCGCGCCACCGGCTCGTCCGGGGTGCGACGAGGTCCGCGGCCGCCGCGTGCAGCGGTTCCAGGGCCGACGGTCCGTCCCGCTCGACGGCGGCACGCAGCGCGGCGTAGCCCTCGAGCGCCAGGTCCCGGCGCGCGCGGGCCGCCGCGGCGACCTGCGCGTCCGTGGCGCCGTCGTCCACCCGCGGCAGGGCGGCCGCCGCGGCGTACCGCTCCGGGTCGGCGACGACGTCGGCCGGGAAGGTGATGACGGCGTCCCCGGCCTCCGGCAGGCCGGCGTTGGACATCACGACCAGCACCTCCAGCCCGCCGAGGTTCACCGCCCGGTGGATCACCCCGGGGCCGAACCAGACGATCCGGCCCGGTGCCAGGTCGTGCACCGCGTACCCCTCGGGGCCGAGCGTCTCGACCCGGCCGCGGCCGCCCAGCGTCACGTAGGCCTCGGTGGAGGTGGTGTGCAGGTGCGGCGAGCCGCTGCCCTGCGGAGCGTCGTCGGCGGGCCAGTCGTAGACCTGCAGGTGGCTGACGGCGACCCCGCCCGGGAAGAGCGGAGCTGTCACCGGGCTCCCGCCGGCGTCACGTGACCGGTCTCGAGCCCAGCGCCCTCGCCGGCCAGCACGTGCCGGCCGAGCGCGGCCAGCGCGGAACCCCGCGCGCCGTCCGCCGCGCCGTCGGCGACGACCACGGCGTAGTCGAAGGTGAGGGTCTGCCCCGCGGCGAACGGCACCTCCTGGCTGAAGAACGGTGCCGGGCACACGCACGCGAAGGGCACCGAGCGCACGAACCACTGCGGCGTGCCCCCCGGGTTGGAGCCGGGGTCGACCATGACCACGGTGGACGACCGCGAGCCGCCCGCGGCGCTCGGCGCCTCGCCGTCGTGCCGGCCCACGAAGCCCAGCCACTCGGCCCGCAGCCCGCGGACGTCCTCGGCGTCGGCCGCGGCCGCTCCACCGTCGTCGGTGGGCACCAGGACCTGCCCCTCGGTGAAGGAGCGCGGCCCGCGCCAGAACAGGCCCCCGTAGCCGGCGTTCTCGCGACCGTTCGTGGTGGGGCTGCCGATGTCGAGCGGTCCGGCGGAGACGTTCGTCATGACCGACCGGAAGGTCAGCACCCAGGCGTCCGGTGCGTCGTCGGGCACCACGACCTGCACCGTGCGTTCCTCGCGCACGACGACCTCGCCGGGCGTCCCGTCCGCGGACGGGGGCGTGCGCCAGGAGAGCTCCTCGGTGAACCCGCACGGCCCCAGGGCGGTGAACTGCTGGTGCTCCATCGAGCCGTCGTTGTCGAGGTCGACGTAGGTGCCCTGCTCGCGGACGTAGTTCGGCCCGCCCCAGAAGTTCCAGGGCCCCACGTGCGGCAACGACCAGGCGATGCCCTTGTGCCAGACGTGGTCCCACGGGCGGTAGGCGGACACGACGTCGCCGCCGCGGGTGCGCAGCGGGTGCAGGTAGGGCCGGGGGCTCTCGTAGGGGACGTCGTGCGGACGGTAGACGTAGGTGAACAGGTCGACGCCGTCGCGCGAGCCGGTCATCGCGGCGCCGTCGGAGTTCAGCGTGACTGCCATCAGGAGGTCTCCTCGGTGGTGTCCTTCAGCGGGGGCCACGGGGCCCCGGTCCCTGCCATGGTCTCGTAGAACGGGTCCCCGGGGGAGACCTCGCCGCGGACCACGGGGGCACCGGTGAAGGCCGACTTGTAGATCGCGGCGGCCAGCTCGAGCGTGCCGCGCACGTCCGCGACGCCCACGGGCGGGGCCTGGCCCGCCACGAGCGCGCGGTAGGTCGGCACGAGCTGGCCGAGGTGGCCGGAGCGGCCCTCGTCGATCGCCCCGTCGGCCGACGCCGCGACGTCGTCGGCCCAGTGCGTGGCGACGTCCTCGCGACCCGGGGCGGGGGTGACCGTCCAGTGGCTGTCGTCGTACCCGTACAGGTGGCTGAGCTCGATCGTGGCGGCCTCGGTGTCGAAGCGCAGCTGCGAGGTCTGGCGCGGGGAGAGCAGCGAGTTGGTGATGCTCGCCATGGCGCCGTCGGCGAAGCGGACCATCGCCATGGAGACGTCCTCGGTGTCGACGTGGCGGGCCAGCCGGCCGGCCATCGCCCGGACCTCGCTCCACTCCCCCAGCACGGACAGCAGGACGTCGAACTGGTGGATGCCGTGACCCATCGTGGGGCCGCCGCCCTCGGTGTCGAAGCGGCCGCGCCAGGGCACGTCGAAGTACTCGGGCGGACGGAACCACAGCGTGTCGCACTGCGCCACCAGCGCCCGGCCGAGCGTGCCCTCGGCGAGCAGACGGCGCAGCCGCACGGCGCCGGGGCCGAACCGGTGCTGGACGATCTGGGTCACGGTGGCGCCGTCGGCCTGCTCCTCGGCCGCGGCCAGGGCGTCGATCTCGGCGAGCGAGAGCACGGCCGGCTTCTCCACGACCACGTGCACGCCGGCGGCCAGCGCGGCGCGGGCCTGCTCGAGGTGCAGCGACGGCGGGGTGCAGACGTGCAGCACGTCGACGTCGCCCGCGGCGAGGAGGGCGTCGAGATCCGTGCCGTGCCGGGGGATACCGTGCTTCGTGGCGAACTCCTCGGCGCGCACGGCGTCGATGTCGACGGCGGCGGCGAGCTCGACGGCCTCGAGGCCGGCGTGCTGGGCCAGGGCGTTCACGGCCTCGGCGTGGGCGTGGGCGATCGCGCCGGTGCCCAGGATGGCGACCTTCATGGGTGTCACTCTCTCGATGATCGGACCGGGTGTGTTTCAGCGGACGGACGGCATGCGGCGGCGCCTCTCGACCCCGACGACGGCCAGCACCAGCAGACCGCCGACGACGAGCACCAGCGGCAGCAGCATCCAGACCAGGACGGCGGCCATGACGACCGCTCCCAGCAGCAGCGCCGAGCCGGACAGGTCCTCGACGGCGCGGTCGCTGCCGACCGACAGGGCCCGGCGGGTGGTCGCCGCCGGGTCGGGCTCGCCCTCGTCGTCGGACCACGCGCCCGTGGCCCGCAGCACGACGACGATCGCACCCGCCGCGAAGAGCGCCACCACGAGCGCGACGATCTCCCCGCCGGGCAGCAGGCCCGACGTCGCGAGCTGCCAGTCGCCGACCAGGAGGACCGCGAGGGCCCCGACCGCCAGGCCGAGGGGCCACAGCGCGCGCGTGGCGGCGGCCCACTCGCGCCAGTAGCGCGCGAGCCGGGTGTCGGCGCCCACCACGTCCCGGCGCAGGTAGGCGACGCCGGCGGCGAGCGAGGGCACCAGCGTGACGAGCAGGAGGCTGCCGAGCGCGACGAGGACGCCCACGAGGGCCACCTCGCCGAAGAGCTGGATGCTGCGGTAGAAGCCGCTCGGGCCCCCGCGGCCGGAAGACCGGGAGGCCCGAGCGTCAGGACGCCGTGCCATGTCAGCCCTTGATGCCCTGCGTGGCGACGCCGTTGATGAGGAAGCGCTGGAAGACGACGAAGAAGATCATCACGGGCAGCAGTGCGAGGACGGCCATGGCCATCTGTGCACCGTAGTCCGAGACGGTCGTCTGGTCGACGTACTGGCGCAGCGCGATCGGCATCGTGTACAGGCTCGGGTCCTTCAGGTACAGCAGCGGCCCGAGGAAGTCGTTCCAGGACCAGATGAAGGTGAAGATCGAGCTGGTCACGATCGCCGGGCGCATCAGCGGCAGGATGATGCGGAAGAAGATGCGCCCGTGACCGCAACCGTCGATGCGTGCGGCCTCGTCCAGCGACCGCGGGATGCCGCGGATGAACTGGATCATGAGGAACACGAAGAACGCCTCGGCCGCCAGGAACTTCGGCAGCAGCAGGGGCAGGTAGGTGTTCACCAGACCCAGATTGTTGAACAGGATGTACTGCGGGATGATCGTGACGTGGAACGGCAGCAGCAGCGTGCCGATCATGACCGCGAACATCGGCCCGCGTCCGGGGAAGCTGATCCGGGCGAACGCGTAGGCCGCGATCGTCGAGGACAGCACCGTACCGACGACGGACAGCACCGCCAGCAGCAGCGAGTTGTTGAAGAACGTCCAGAACGACACCCCACCGATGCCCGCCAGGGCGGTGGTGTAGTGCTCCATCGTCCACACGTCCGGCAGCAGCTGGGTGTTGCCGATGATGTCGGAGTTCGGCTTCATCGAGGCGAAGACCATCCACGCCGCCGGGTACAGGACCACGATCGTGGCCCCGACCGCGACGAGGTGGAAGATCACCGACTTGACGCGACGCTTGTTGCGGGCCGCGGCCCGACGGGCCAGCGCCTCGTGGTCGACCGGAGGGGTCTGCGGGGCAGGGGTTTCGGTGAGAGTCGTCATCGTTCGTCTCCCGTGTAGTGGACCCAACCCTTGGACGAGCGGAACAGGATCACGGTGATGACCGCGATCACCGAGACCAGGATCCAGGCCATCGCCGAGGCGTAGCCCATCTGGAAGTCCTGGAACCCGCGCAGGTACAGGTACAGCGTGTAGAACATGGTCGAACCTGCCGGCCCGCCGGTCCCGCCGGAGATGATGTAAGCCGAGCTGAAGACCTGGAAGGCGGCGATCGTCTCGAGCAGCAGGTTGAAGAACAGCACCGGGCTCAGCATCGGCAGCGTGATGTTGCGGAACTTGCGGATCGGACCGGCGCCGTCGCACTCGGCCGCCTCGTACAGCTCGGTGGGGATCTGCTTCAGACCCGCCAGGAAGATGACCATCGGGGCACCGAAGCCCCACACCCCCAGCAGGATCAGCATCGGCAGCGAGAACGCCGGGTTACCCACCCAGCCGCCGACGTCGATACCGACCGCCTGCTGGATGCGGTCGACGATCCCGTCGTCGATGAACATCACCTTCCACACGATGGCGATGGACACCGAGGCGCCGATCAGCGACGGCGCGTAGAAGATCGACCGGTAGGCACCCTGGCCGCGATGCTTCATGTTCAGCAGCATCGCCACCGCCAGCGCCGCGGCGAGCTTGATCGGCGTGCCCAGCAGCACGTACCCGGCCGTCACCTGCGCGGACTGGATGAACCGCGGGTCGTTGAACAGGTCGACGAAGTTCTCGAAACCGACCCACTCGGGCGCCGTGAAGAGGTCGTAGTCCGTGAACGCCAGGTACAACGAGGCGAGCATCGGAAAGGCCGTCAGACCGAGGAATCCGATGATCCACGGAGACAGGAAGAGGTAGCCGGACCGGATGTCTTCCGGCTTGTACTTGCGCTTGCCCTTCTGCGGGGGCAGCGGGGTCTCGGCGTCGGTCCGCTGCAGATGCTGCGCGGGTACCGGCTGACCCGGTGCGGCGACGGGTGCGCCAGGATCGATTGAAGCCATGGGGGGGAACCTCCGGTGCGTGCGGCCCCGCGATGCCACGCGGGGCCGCACGCTACGTGGGGAGCGTCAGGACTGGCCGACGGTGTCGTTGGCGAAGGCGAACCACTGCTCGACGAACTCGTCGACCGTGATGTTGCCGTAGCCGAGCTCCTCGGCCAGGCGCATCCACTCGGCCTCGATGGAGCCGAAGCCCTCGACCGGCAGCGGGGCCGACTCGGTGACGTCGGGAGCCACCATCTCCTCGTACTCGAGGACGGTGGCGTCGACCGAGCCCTCCTCGACGTTCATGGCGTCACGCTGGGCGGCCACGGCCGGCACGCCCTTCGAGGTGCCGAAGATCTCGCCGACCTCCGGGTCGTTGACCAGGAAGCTGATGAGCTCGGCGGCCTCGGCCGGGTGCTCGGAGTTGGCGCCCGAGGACAGCAGCATCGAGGGCTTCCAGAACTGCTGCGGCCCGTTGTCACCCGCCGGCATCGGCAGCATGTGGATGTTCTCGGTGCCCGCGTCGGAGATGTAGCCCGCGAGGAAGTTGTCCCAGCTGGCCTCGGCAGCGGCCTCGTTCGAGGTGAACCCGCCCAGCGGGGCGAGCTGCACGGCGCGCTCGGTCGGGAAGAGCTGACCGGCCTCGCGCAGCTCGGAGGCGAGGTTGAGGAACTCGGTGACGGCGGCCTCGTCGAAGTTGAGCTGCCCGTCCTCGGTGAACGGCTGCTCGCCCTGCTGCAGGAACCACTGCAGGAAGAACCAGAAGGTCCCGGTGTAGTCACCGGAGCCGTAGATGGCCGGGTCCTCGCCCGCGCCGGCCTCGGAGGCCTCGGCGATGAAGGCGTTGAAGTCGTCCCAGGTGTAGCCCGGCTCGAGCGGGTCGACGCCGATCGTGTCGAGCACGTCCTGGTTGTAGAACAGCGCGAGGGTGTTCTGCGAGGTCGGGATGCCGTACTGGGCGCCCTCGATGGTGCCGGAGGACAGCAGCGCGTCCTCGAAACCGGAGGTGTCGATCTCGCTGCCGACGTACTCGGACAGGTCGGCGAGCTGACCGGTGCCGCCGTACTGGCGCAGGTAGGACAGGTCCATCTGGAACACGTCGGGCAGCGACTGACCGGCGGCCTCCGTGTTGCGGGCGGTCCAGTAGTTCTCCCAGTCCTGGAACTGGGTCTGGACGGTGATGTTGGGGTTCGCCTCCTCGAAGAGGTCGATCGACTCCTCGTACCGCGCGGCACGGTCGTCGTTGCCCCACCAGGCGACGGTCAGCGTGACGTCGCCGCCCTCGGCGTCGCCACCACCGTCACCGGACTCGGTGTCGCCACCGCTGCACGCGGTCAGGACGAGAGTGACCGCAGCGGTCGCGGCGGCCGCACCGGCGGCCTTACGCGTGATCCTCATCGGAGCCTCCTTGCTCTGTTCTGCCGACGTGAGGTGCCCCCTGTGGCAGCCTCAGTCGCCGTCGACTTGAAACGATACAATACAGATCTCCCGCCAGATGTAAAGCCCCGCTGGAAAGCGCTTCATCACGATCCGGCAACACGAAGGTGACCTGGGCCACACTCGCGAGGAAGCGCGTGTGAGCGCTCACACCGCTGGAGAGCCTACGTGCCGGGCGTGTCGAGGCCGCACCGAGGCGCCGGTCTTCCACACAGGATCACCGCACGACCGTGTCCGGATCGTGACCTGCTGGTGCGGACCCGGTCGCGATCCGTGGGGGGCGGCGCCGGCCCCGGAGGCGGCGCCGCGGTCTCACCGCAGCGTGGCCGCGTGCTCCGCGAGCGCCTCGACCTCGGCGGCCACGGCGTCGAGCAGCCGCGGATCCTGCGCGGCGTCGCCGGGGAGCAGCCCGGGCAGCGCCGTCAGGGCGCGCGCCACCTCGACCGGGTCGGCCTGCACCGCCGACCCGTCGCCCACGGCGGCGACCAGGCGCTGCAGCTCCTCGCCGCGGGGGTCGTCCACCGCCCGGCCCTCGACAGCCTCGCGCCGGACGACCTCCGCCCAGCAGGCCAGCGCGTAGGCGGCGCCGTGCGGGACCTGGCCGGCGGCCAGCCGGGCCGCGATCGTGTCGCCCCACCGGTAGGGGATCTTCTGGGTGCCGTCCATCGACACCTGCCGCGTCGTGTGCCCGGTCGCCGGGTTCGCGAACCGCTCGAGCAGCGACTCCCCGTAGGCGGACAGGTCCGCACCGGCCGGCGGGGTGAGCGTCGGCAGGGCGTCGTCGAACAGCAGCTGGCGCGCCCGGGCCGCGATCGCCGGGTCCTGGACCGCCTCGGCCATCGTCGTGTGCCCGGCGAGGCGACCCGCGTACGCGAGCAGCGAGTGGGTGCCGTTGAGCAGCCGCAGCTTGGCCCGCTCCCAGACGGAGACGTCGTCGGTCAGCGTGGCCCCGGCCTCCTCCCAGGCCGGGCGCGGTCCGGCGAACCGGTCCTCGATCACCCACTGGGAGAACGGCTCCCCCACGACGAGGCCTTCGTCGCGCACCCCCAGCTCGGCCTCGACCGCGTCCCGCTGCGCCGGCGTCGTGGCCGGCACGATCCGGTCGACCATCGAGCAGGGGAAGGTCACGTCGCTCGCGAGCCAGTCCCGCAGGTCGTCGCCCTCGGCGCCGGGCAGCGCGGCGTCGACGGCCTCGCCGACGAGCCGGGCCAGCACCCGACCGTTGTCCACCATGTTGTCGCAGGTGAGCACGGTCAGCGGGCGCCGCTCCCCCGCGGCTGCGACGGCCCGCTGCCGTGCCGCCAGCCCGCGCACGAGCAGCCCGATCGCGCTCGCCCCCGGGACGACGTCGACGGCCACGGGCCCGTCGTCGGCCCCGGCAGAGGTCTCGGCGGCGAGCGCCGCCAGGTCGCCGTCCACCTGCGACCGGTCGAGTGCACCCGCGTCGTCGCGGCAGTACCCCTTCTCGGTGACCGTCAGCGTGACCAGGTGGGTGGTGGGCGCGGCGATCGTCGACAGCACCCGCCCGGTCTCCTCGGCCGGCCAGGCGACGTCGAGCACCGAGCCCACCAGGTCGATCGAGCTCTCGTGCGCCCCGGCGGTCAGGACGGCGTAGACCCCGCCCTGGGGCCGCAGCTGGTCGCGCACCCGGGACGACCGCTGCGTGACGCCGAGGATCCCCCAACGACGGTCACCCGTGGCGCGCGCGGCCTGCTCGGTGCAGACCGCCTGGTGCGCGCGGTGGAAGGCCCCGATGCCGAGGTGCACGATAGCGACGGTCTCGGGTGTCACCGGCGACGGGATCCCGGCGGGCAGGTGGTCACGGTGCAGTCGGTCGGTCACGGGAGGTCCTCCGGGACGGTGGCGGGTGGTGCGGTGGACGAGCGGACCACCAGGTCGACGTCGAGCGGTGCCGGGGCGCCGCCGTCGTCGGCCAGGAGCAGGTCCACGGCGGCGCGCCCCAGGGCGCGCAGGTCGGCCCGCAGCGTGGTCAGCGGCGGGGAGACGAGGGAGGCGACGTAGGAGTCGTCCGAGCCGACGACGGAGAGGTCGCGCGGGACGTCCAGCCCGCGGGCCCGCAGCCGGTCGACGAGTCCGACGGCCACGAGGTCGTTGAACGTCAGCACCGCGGTGGCGCCGCAGGCCACGACGAGGTCGGCGGCGGCCTGCCCGCCCTCGACCTGCGGCCGGAACGCGCCGAGCGGGACGACCTCGACGTCGTCGTACCGCTCGGCCGCCGCGGTCAGGCCGGCACGACGGCGCCGGTCGCTCCAGGAGCCGGCGGGCCCGCCGACGTACGCGACGCGGCGGTGGCCGAGCGCACGCAGGTGCTCGAGCGCGCGGCGCATCCCGGCGGCGTGGTCCGCCGCGACGGCGGGCACCCCCTCGGCAGCCTGGTTGACGAGCACGACCCGTCGCCCCTCGAGCGCGGCGAGCGCGGCCTCGACGGCGCGGGGCGAGCAGAGCACGACGCCGTCGGTCTGCGGGGCCAGGGAGCTCAGCACCTCTGCCTCGAGGTCGGGGTTCTCCTCGGTGTCGACGACGAAGAGACCGGCGCCGTGGTCCCGGGCACGCGCCTGGGCACCCTTGGCGACCGCCGCGAAGTAGGGGTTGGACAGGTCCGGGACGACGAGCCCGAGGGCTCCGGTGCGGCCGGCACGGAGGAAGGAGGCGGCCCGGTTCGGGCGGTACCCGAGCTCCCGGGCCGCGACCTCGACGCGTTCACGTGTGGGGGCGGCGACCTTCTGCGGCGAGGCGAGCGCCCGCGAGACCGTGGAGATGGACACGCCGGCCGCCCGGGCGACGTCGTGCACCGTGACCATCTCTCAGCCTCTCTGCGAACGTTTGCATCCGGATCGTCAGCCTCATCGTAACGCTTGTTCACTGGCACGACGATCTCGGCAGCACGTAGGATGCAAACGTTGTCATCATCTCGACGAGGAGGCGGACATGAGTGAGCCGTGGACCCTGCACCCCGACCGGGCCCTGCCCGCTGACCCGACGACGCGGGAGATCGCCCGGGAGATCTACGCCTCGACCCGGTCGCTGCCGATCGTGTCGATGCACGGCCACGTGCCGGTGGAGTGGTTCGCGGACGACGCGCCGTTCGGCGACCCCGCCCAGCTGTTCGTGGTCCCCGACCACTACCTGACCCGCATGCTCGTCTCCCAGGGCGAGACCCTGCCCCGCCTCGGCGTGGGCTCCACGGGCACCGAGGCGGTCGAGCAGGACCCGCGAGCGATCTGGCGGCGGTTCTGCGCCGGGTGGAAGCACTTCCGCGGCACGCCGACGCGCTACTGGCTCGAGCACGCGTTCGTCGAGATCTTCGGCGTCACGCAGCGCCCGTCGGCCGATACCGCCGACGCGATCTACGACCAGGTCGCCGCCCGCCTCGAGTCCCCGGAGTTCCGGCCCCGCGCGCTGCTCGACGCCTTCGACATCGAGGTCATCGCGACCACCGACCCGGCCTGGGCCTCGCTGGAGGACCACGCCCGCCTCGCCGAGGACGGCTTCGGCGACCGCGTGCTGCCCACCTTCCGCCCCGACCCGCTGCTGCACGTCGACCGGGAGACCTGGCGCGACGAGATCGACCTGCTCGCCCGGGCCGCCGACGTCGAGGTCGACGAGTACGACGCCTACCTCGAGGCGCTGCGCGTCCAGCGGCGTCGGTTCGTCGAGGCCGGGGCCCGCGCCACCGACCACGGCCACCTGTGGGCCGACACCACCCCGCTGGACGACGCCGAGGCGCGCCGGATCTTCGCCGCCGCACTGGCGGGCGAGGTCACGGCGGACGAGGCCCGGGCGTTCAGCGGGCACATGCTGTTCGAGATGGCCCGCATGTCCTGCGAGGACGGCCTGGTCATGCAGCTCCACCCGGGCGTGCTGCGCAACCACGCCAGCGCGCCGTTCGCGGCGTTCGGACCGGACAAGGGCTACGACATCCCGGCGGTCACCGAGTTCACCCGCTCGCTGCAGCCGCTGCTGGACGCGTTCGGCCACCACCCCGGCTTCCGGTTCATCGTGTTCACCGTCGACGAGGACGTCTACTCCCGCGAGCTGGCCCCGCTGGCCGGGGTGTACCCCGCGATGAAGCTCGGCGCCCCGTGGTGGTTCCTCGACGCCCCCGACGCGATGCGACGGTTCCGCGAGGCCGCGACCGAGACCGCCGGCTTCAGCAACCTCAGCGGGTTCGTCGACGACACCCGGGCGTTCTGCTCCATCCCCGCCCGGCACGACCTGGCCCGCCGCGTCGACGCGGGCTACCTCGCCCGGCTGGTGGCCGAGCACCGCCTCGAGCAGGACGAGGCCGTCGAGGTCGCCGGGGACCTGGCCTACCGCTCGGCCCTGGCCTCTTACCCGCAGCCGTGAGCGGTCGCCCGGCGGCGCGTCGTCGACGTGCCGCCGGGCCTCAGGCCGGGTCGCCCCGCACGAAGCGCTGCCGGGTCTCGGCGAGCACGGGACGGTCTGCGCGCAGCACGCCGGCGACCCACAGCACCCCGAGCAGCGCGAGCAGCGCCGGGGACATCAGCCACCCGACGGCGGCCGCCAGCACGATCAGGACGAGGACGACGAGGGTCGAGCGCGGCAGCCGCCCGAGGAAGTACAGGCCGAGCCGGGCGGTGTCCCGGGCCCGGAAGGCGAAGAAGGACGCGATCACCGTGCTCTGCACGAGCCACAGCAGGACGAGCACGCCGATGCCGATCGCGACACCGACCGCCCAGGCGGGCGCCGTGCCGGCCGCGTCGACGACCGTGAAGGCCAGCACCGCGAGCGCCAGGACGGTCGGTACCCAGAGGGTGAGCGCGTCGACCACGTTGAGCCGGTAGCCCCGCCCGAAGGCCGCCGCCGGCCCGAGCCCGTCGTCCTGCGCCTTGTCGCCGAGGGCGAAGAGCGCCGCGGAGAACGCCGGGCCCACGAAGAGCAGCCCGAGCGCGGCCAGGGCCGCCGCTGCGGCCCCGGACCCCAGGAAGCCGACCAGCAGCACGCTGGGTGACACGGCGAGCGCGAACAGGATCCCGACGACCAGGAGCCGCAGGGCGGTCGGTGTCGCGTCCGGGGTCACGGGGCGGTCCGATGAGGTCACGGGCCCACGCTACCGAGGTGTCGTCCGTCCCTGCGTCGGCACGTCCGTGCGTCGGCACGTCCGTGCGGCGACCTTCCGCCGAGGTAGGCAACCCCGGGCCGAGGTAGGCAACCCCGCGCCGAGGTAGGCGAGAATCGATGCCTACCTCGCGGGAAGGTTGCCTACCTCGGCGGAGATCTGCCTACCTGGGCGGAAGGTTGCCTACCTCGGCGGAGGGGTGCCTACCTCGCGGGCGGGGCGGGCGGACCCGTGCTCAGCGCTGGACGCGCGCGCTGCCGCCCGAGGCGAGCTTGGCCACCTCGGCGAGGGTCGCCGTCGTCGTGTCGCCCGGGGTCGTCATGGCGAGCGCCCCGTGCGCGGCCCCGTACTCGACGGCCTCGGCCAGGGAGTCGAGCTCCATCAGGCCGTAGGCCAGGCCCGAGGCGAACGAGTCCCCTCCGCCGACGCGGTCCAGGATCTCGAGGTCGGAGCGGTGGGTCGCTTCGGCGAAGCCCTCGGCACGCGACCACGCGATCGCGCCCCAGTCGTTGACGGACGCGGACTTCACGCCGCGCAGGGTCGTCGCGATCGCCTGGAAGTTGGGGTACTCGGCCGCGGCGGTCTTGATCATGGCCCGGAAGGCGCCGGTGTCCAGGTCGGTGAGGTCCTCGTCGACGCCTTCGACCTCGAAGCCGAGGGACGCGGTGAAGTCCTCCTCGTTGCCGATCATGACGTCGACGTGCTCGGCGAGACGGCGGTTGACCTCGCGGGCCCGCTCGACGCCGCCGATCCCCTTCCACAGCGAGGGGCGGTAGTTCAGGTCGTAGGACACGATCGTGCCGTGCCGGCGGGCGGCGGCCATCGCGGCCTCGGCGACCTCCGCGGTGGACTCCGACAGCGCCGCGAAGATGCCTCCCGTGTGCAGCCAGCGCACGCCGGAGGCGAACAGCGCGTCCCAGTCGACGTCGTCGGGCCGCATCTGGGAGGTGGCGGTGTGCCCGCGGTCGCTGGTGCCGATCGCCCCACGCACGCCGAACCCGCGCTCGGTGAAGTTCAGCCCGTTGCGCACCTCGCGGCCGATGCCGTCGAAGTCGCGCCACTGCACCCAGGAGGTGTCCAGGCCTCCGGTGAGCATGCAGTCCTCGACGAGGCGACCGACCTCGTTGTCCGCGAGCGCCGTGACGATCGCGCCGCGCAGGCCGAAGCAGCGGCGCAGGCCGCGGGCGACGTTGTACTCGCCGCCGCCCTCCCAGACGTCGAAGCTCCGGGTGGTGCGCACGCGCCGCTCCCCGGGGTCGAGGCGCAGCATGACCTCTCCGAGGGCGACGACGTCGTAGCGGCACTCGGCGGCGGGGCGGGTGGTGATGGACGGGTTGGTCATCTCAGCTCTCCTTCGTCGGTGCGGCCAGCGCCACGGCGTCGGCGGTGCGGCGGGTGATCTCGTCCCACTCGCCGGCGTCCACGAGGGACTTGGCGACCATCCAGGAGCCGCCGACGGCGAGCACGGGCGGCAGGGCCAGGTAGTCGGGCAGGTTCTCGGCGCTCACGCCGCCGGTGGGCACGAACCGCAGGTCGCCGAACGGGGCGGCGAGCGCCTTGAGCGCGGCCGGGCCGCCGACGACGGAGGCGGGGAACAGCTTGACCGTCGAGACACCGAGGTCGAGGGCGGTCATGATCTCCGTCGCGGTGGCCACGCCGGGCAGCACGGGCACGCCGTGGTGCTGCGCGCGGCGCACGACGGCCTCGGACAGACCCGGCGAGACGATGTAGCGGGCCCCGGCGTCGACGACGGCGTCGACCTGGTCGGCGGTGGTCACGGTCCCGGCGCCGACGACGACGTCGGGGCGCTCCTGGGCGACGGCGCGGACGGCGTCGAGGCCGCCGGCGGTACGCAGGGTGATCTCGGCGACCGGGAGGCCGCCGGCGACGAGCGCGTCGGCGAGGGCGAGGCCCTGGTCGGCGCCGTCGACCACGACCACGGGGACGAGCCGGTGCGCGGCGAGGGTCTTCAGCACGGTGTCGTCATCGACTGACATTCTCACTCCGTTTCGCTATGGTGAACGTCAGTTGTTCACTACGAAACGCACTCTACCGGACGGCCTCGATGGAACCCAGCCCCCTCGGCAGCGTCGACAAGGCGCTGCTCACCCTCGACGCCCTCGGCCGCGCCGGTGCGGCCGGCACCACGCTCGCCCGGCTCGCCGCCGACGTCGGCGTGAACAAGTCGACCCTGCACCGCACGCTGTCCGCGCTGCGGCACCGGGGGTACGCCGAGCAGTCCGACGACGGCGGCTACCGCCTCGGGCCCGCCGTGCTCGCCCTGAGCAGCAGCTACCTCGCCGAGGAGAACCTGCCCGCGCTGCTGCGTCCCGCGCTCGAGGCGCTGCGCGACGAGGTCGACGAGCTCGTGCACCTCGGCGTGCTCGCCGGCCAGGAGGTGGTCTACCTCGACAAGGTCGAGCCGCAGCGTGCCGTCCGGGTGTGGTCCGCCGTCGGACGGCGCCGGCCCGCGGAGACCACGGCGCTGGGCCGGGCCTTCGCCGCCCCCGCCGCCGGTGTCGCCACCGAGACCGAGGAGACCGAGCCGGGGATCGCGTGCGCCGCCGTCGCGGTGCTGCGCGGCGACCGGCCAGTCGCCGCGGTGTCGATCACCGCCCCGGTCGAGCGGATGACCGGCCCGTCCCGCGACCGCCGGATCCGTGCGCTCACCGAGGTCCTGCCGCAGCACCTGCCGCCCGGCCTGACCGTCTCCGGACCGGCGTCACGCTGAGTCGGCCGTCCGCAGCCGATCCCTGACCGTCCGCGTCGTCGGCCGCCCGGCGGGGCCCACCGCCGTCGGGCAGCATGAGCCGTATGACCCGCAACCCGCTCGACATCCTGTTCCTCGGCGGCTCCGGCATCATCAGCGCCGCCTCCGTGCGCCGGGCGGTCGCCCGGGGGCACCGCGTGACCGTGCTCAACCGGGGCCGCTCCACGCACCGCGAGCTGCCGGCCGACGTCGAGCAGCTCGCCGCGGACGTCACCGACGACGCCGCCGTGGACGCCGTGCTGGACGGCCGCGACTTCGACGTCGTCGCCCAGTTCCGCGCGTTCTCCCCGGACCACGTCGCCCGCGACATCGCCCGCTTCACCGGCCGCACCGGCCAGTACGTGTTCGTCTCGAGCGCCTCGGCCTACCAGACGCCCCCCTCCCGGCTGCCCGTCACCGAGTCGACCCCGCTGCGCAACCCGTACTGGGCCTACTCGCGCGACAAGATCGCCGGCGAGGACCTGCTCGTGCGCGCGTACCGCGAGAACGCCTTCCCCGCCACGATCGTGCGGCCCAGCCACACCTACGACCGCACGCTGCTGCCGACCCTCGGCGCCTGGACCGACGTGGCACGGATGCGCGACGGACGTCCCGTCGTCGTCCCCGGGGACGGCACCAGCCTGTGGACGCTCACCCACACCGAGGACTTCGCCGTCGGGTTCGTCGGCCTGCTCGGCCACCCGCACGCGATCGGCGACACCTTCCAGATCATGGGCACGCACGCACCCACCTGGAACCAGATCTACACGTGGCTCGCCGCCGCGGCCGGGGTGCCCGACCCCGAGATCGTGCACGTCGCCTCCGAGACGATCGCCCACGTGCTGCCCGACGTCGGGCCCGGCCTGCTCGGCGACAAGGCCCACTCGATGGTCTTCGACTGCGCCAAGCTGCAGGCGCTCGTGCCCGAGTTCGCCACGACGATCACCTACGACGAGGCCGCGCACGAGCAGATCGCCTGGTTCGACGCCCACGCCGCCGCGCGGGAGACCGACCCCGTGCTGGACGCGGGGTTCGACCGGCTCGTGGCGCACGCCGGGGCGATCTGAGCGCTGGATGCAGACCGGCGCTCACCGCAGGTCCGCGGTGACCTCGCCGCCGCACAGGGTGAGCAGGACCGGAGTCGAGCGCAACGCCGCGCCGGACAGTCGGGTCGGGTCGTCGGGCACAACCACCAGGTCGGCCGAGTCCCCGACCGCGACCACCCCGCCGGTGGACGTCGAGGCGGCCAGAGCCGACTCGACCGAGATCGCCTCCTGCGCCTGCCACGACTCGCGCCCGTCGCGGTAGCGGTCGACGGCGGCCGCCAACGACACCCACGGGTCCAGCGGCGCCACCGGTGCGTCGGACCCGAGCGCGAGCGGGACGCCGGCCCGGGCCAGCGATCCGACGACGAACGCGCGGTTTTCACGTCCCGCCCAGTGCCGCTCGGCGACGTCGCGGTCGTCCATCGCGTGCTCGGGCTGGATGCTGGCGACCATCCCGAGCCGGGCCATGCGTGCCACGTCGGCTTCGGTGACGAGCTGGGCGTGCTCGATCGACCCCCTGCAGCCGACAGCTTGGACGGCGTCGAGCGCGACCGTCAGGGCACGGTCGCCGATGGCGTGGATCGCCGGGACGAACCCCGCCTCGCCGCCGCGCACCAGTAGTTCCTCGAGCTCCTCCGGCGCCAGCGAGGGCCGACCGAACCCGTCGGTGCCCGGATAGGGGTCGTGGCACCAGGCGGTTCTTGTGTTCAGGGACCCGTCGGCCACGATCTTCAGCGGGCCGACCTCGACACGCCCGGCGGCGTCGAGCGGACGGCCTGTGCGCATCCCCCGCGCCACCTCGGCGTCGAGCTGGTCCGGGTAGACCCCCGCGCGGACGCGGACCGGTGGCCGTCCCGCCAACGCTCGGCGCTCCCAGGCGGGCACGGCACCGTCCATCTCGAGGTCGACGACCCCGACCACGCCCCGGGCGGCCGCTGCCCGGGCCGCGTCGTGGACCCAGCGGTCCATGGTCGTGGTGTCCACCCGCGAGACGACCCGGTTGACGGCGAACGCCTCGTCCTCGCGCAGCACTCCCGTGGAGGCACCCTCGACTCCCAGGACCGACATCGCGGCGCAGTTCATCCACGTGCAGTGCAGGTCACCGCTGATCAGGACGACCGGCCGGTCGGCGTCGATCAAGGTGGCGTGCGGTACGTCCGGCCAGAGCCCGTCCCGGAACCCGTAGCCGACGAGCAGCTCGGCGGCACCCAGCTCGGCGGGCGGATCGGCCAACGCGGCCTGCACGACGGCGGCCGCCTCGGCAGCGCTGCCGGTCCCGGACAGGTCGAGCCTGCGCCGGGCCAGGGCCCACTGCTCCATGTGGACGTGGTGGTCCCACAGTCCGGGCATCAGGGTGGCGCCGTCGCAGTCGATCCGTTCGGCGTCGCGCACCTGTCCCGGCGCTGTGAACCGCTCTACCCGGCCACCGGCGAGGACGACGTCGCGCATCGCGTCACCGCGGCCGTGGACGCGGACCCTGCCGAGCACGAGCCGCTCGGTGGCCGGGCGTCCCGCGTGGCTCACTCGGCCCCCTCGGCGTCGCGGGGCAGGGCCGGCACCCGCGCCATCTCCGCCGCGAGCGCCGGGTTGGCGTACGGACCGTCATGGTGCAGGGCGTCCTGGATGCGCTCGCGCACCTGGGGCGCCTTGTTCTGGCTGAGCTTGAGCCGGGCGTCGAACCGCGACACCCGCATGCGCAGCCCGACGGTGCCGCGGGCGGCCCCGCGGGAGAAGGTGGGGTCGGCCGAGAGGCTGCGCGGGTGTGCCACGTGTCGCTCGAAGGTGTCGACCAGCCGGGACAGCGTGGCGTAGTTCTCCTCGGGGTCGAGGATCTCCGGCACGCCGTACAGGTGGGCGGTGACGTGGT
Source organism: Isoptericola haloaureus (assembly GCF_036689775.1). Taxonomy (NCBI): domain Bacteria; kingdom Bacillati; phylum Actinomycetota; class Actinomycetes; order Micrococcales; family Promicromonosporaceae; genus Isoptericola; species Isoptericola haloaureus. The sequence continues at coordinate 704,157 of NZ_JBAGLP010000118.1, forward strand.
TCCACGTCGGGATCAGCGAAGCGTCGCCGTACCAGCTCGGCGAGACGTACCCGTGCGGCCCTTGGACGACGATCAGCATCTCGTGCGAGCCCAGCTCGAGCAGCTCGTCGTCGGGTCGGCCCACATGACTCAGCACGGTGAGCTCGTCGGCCTGCTCGTCCAGCAGGATCGGGTAGTGCGAGGCCACGATGCCCTGCGAGGTCGCCGACACGAAGGTCGCCCACGGGTTGTCGCGGACCAGGCGGCGGATTTCCTCGACGTCGTCCAGGACGTAGTGCGGGGTGTGTCGCATGCGGTTCCTCCGTGGTCAGCCCGCCAGCCGCGCGGTGGCGCGACGAGACCGGGCGGGGTCGGGCACAGGTGCGGCATCCAGCAGACGCCGCGTGTAGTCCTCGGTCGGCCGGGTCAGCACGTCGACCCGGGGACCCGTCTCCACGAGGCGCCCCTGGTGCATGACGGCGACCTGGTCGGCGAGCTCGTCGACCACCGCGAGGTCGTGGCTGATGAACAAGCAGGCGAAGCGCAGCTCGCGCTGGATGCGGCGGAACAGGTCGAGCACCGTGGCCTGCACCGACACGTCCAGGGCGCTGGTGGGTTCGTCCGCGACCAGCAGCACCGGGTCCAGGGCGATGGCCCGAGCGATGGCGACGCGCTGACGCTGACCGCCCGAGAGCTCGTGCGGGAACCGCCCCGCCCAGGGCCCTGGCAGTTCGACGGCGTCGAGCAGCTCGCCGACCCGTCGGTCCAGCGCCGCCCCACGCATCCGCCGGTGCACACGCAGCGGTTCACCGACCGCCTCACCGATCGTATGCCGCGGGTCGAGCGCGCCGAGCGGGTTCTGGAACACCACACCGATGCGTCGGCGCAGCGTACGCAGCGTCCGCCGGGGCGAGTCGACCGCATCCACCCCGTCGACGACGACCGAACCGGAGTGCACCGGGGCGAGCCCCGTGATCGCCTTGCCGATCGTCGACTTCCCGGACCCCGACTCCCCCACGAGCGCGAGCACGCTGCCCGAGGCGATCTCCAGATCGACACCGTCCACGGCCCGGGTCGTCCGCCGTCGGCGCTGGTACTCCACGACCAGTCCCTCCACCGAGAGCACGGCACCGGCCGCCTCGGGTTCGGGCCGGTGCGTGGCCTCCAACCGCGGGACCGCGGCGAGGAGCTCACGGGTGTAGGTGGCCCGTGGGGTGGCGAACAGGGAGCCGACGTCCTGGGTCTCCACGACCACCCCGTGCCGCATGACGACGACACGGTCGGCGACATCGGCGACCACACCCATGTCGTGGGTGATGAGCAGGACGGCCACGCCAGCCGTGTCACGCAGCCGCAGCAGCACGTCGAGGATCTCTCGCTGCACGGTGACGTCGAGCGCCGTGGTCGGCTCGTCGGCGATGAGCACCTCGGGGTCGCAGGCCAGGGCCATGGCGATCACGACCCGCTGGGCCTGGCCGCCGGAAAGCTGGTGCGGGTAGGCACGCACGCGGGACTCCGGCTCGGGGACGTCGACCAGGCGGAGCAGGTCCACGGCCCGGGCTCGACGCTCGGCGGGCGACATCTCTGGCCGGTGCCGGCGCAGCACCTCGCGGATCTGGAAACCGACGGTGAAGACCGGGTCCAGCGACCCGAACGGGTCCTGGAACACCATGGCCACCCGGCGCCCCCGCACCGACGCCAGCTGCGCCGCGTCCGCACCGACGAGCTCCGTGCCCGCTAGCCGGATGCTGCCCGACGTGCGGGCGTTCGGCGGCAGCAGACCGAGCACGCTCATCGCGGTCACCGACTTGCCCGACCCGGACTCGCCGACGACGGCGACGACCTCGCCGACGCCGACGTCCAGCGAGACGTCGCGCACGGCGGGCACCACCGTGCCGTCGGAGGTGTGAAAATCGACGGTCAGTCCGTCGATCGAGAGCACGGGCGGGGTCATGGCAGCTCCTCAGGGTCGGTCCCCGCCTCGACCTGGTCGCGGTACGCGTACCAGTCCTCCAGCATCTTGCGGTGGTACCCCTCCAACCAGGTCATGTAGCGGTTCGCATTGGTCAGCCGGGTGTGCGGGCCCTCGCGCCGACCCGCCTCCATCTGCAGCCCGGACCGGATCACGGCCGCCATGCGGCGCAGGTACTCCCGCTCTCCCGCCAGGAACGCACCCCAGACGTCGTCTTCCACCCTGAAGTAGTGGCGCCGCTCCCCCGGCACGGTGTGGCGGACGATGAAGCCGACGGTCACCAGGGCGCGCGTCGACATCGAGATGGCACCCGCGCTGGCGTGGAGCAGTCGGGCGATCCGTGCCGACGACATGAACGGCTCGTCGGAGATCAGCAGCAGACCCAGGACCCTTCCGTCCATCCGGGCACCGTTCTGCGCCTCCCAGGCGGAGGCGAAGTTCTCGATGAACTCGAGCCGCTCGGCGTCGAGGGCATCAGACGCCGGGGGCACGGCGCCGTCGTCAGGCTGGTCGGAGGAACGCACGTCGTCGGTCGTCATAGCGACATTCTCCCGAGCCTCGCGCCGGGATCCTCGGAGGCCAACGCCGCGCGGTAGGTCTCCATGGGCCACGCCGTCATGGCACCGAGCCTGACGGCCGCGACCACCCCGTCGCGGTCCCGCTCGACGGCCACGGCCTCGCCCGTGGCGCCGAAGCCAGGCACGGGCTCGAGCACGAGCCGGTCCTTCGGTGCCAGCAGACGCTGATGAGCCGCGGCTGGCTCCGGCTGGCGGGGGTCGACCACGTGCAGGATCCCGCCGAGGTCGACGACGTCGTTCACCCCCCACAGGTTGGCGTACCGGCCGACCGGCGCGTCCACGGGCACCGGGCCGGACTCCTCGGCAGCAGCCTGCAACGCCAGGTCGACGATCTGGACGACCCCGGTGGCGATCGGGTCCGCGGGACCGTCGATGGCATTGGTCAGGGCGCTGACGACCAGCCCGTCGTCGGGGTCGATCCAGGTCCGCGTGATGTGCCCCGGATATCCGCCGGAGTGCCCCACCAGCTCGCGCTCGCCGATCCGGCGACGATCGAGCCCGAGCCCGTAGCGGCCGATCTCCCGGCCCCGCGCCTCGACGACCGACTCCGTGCGCTGCATGAGCCGCTTGCTGGAGTCTGCCAGCAGAGACTCGTCGCCGAGCACGTGCGCCGACCCGAAGACGGCCATCTCGCGCGCCGTGGAGTACCAGCCGGTGGCCGCCGCGAGCGCTCGGGTGTCGACGTGCTGGATCACGCGCCGTCCGTCGTCGTGCGCTGTCCGTCCGGTGTGCCCGGCGGCGTACTCGGCGGCTCGGTCGGCGTCGTACTCGGGCCCACTGCGCCGCAGGCCGAGCGGACCGACGATCATCTCGTCCGAGACCTTGGTGTACGACAGGCCGGTCACGCGCTCGATGACGAGACCGAGGAGCCCGTAGGCCACGTTGGAGTACTTGAAGGTGTGGTTCGGCGCGTAGACGATCCCCTCGCGCCTCACTACCTCGAGCAGCTCGTCGCGGTCGAGGAACGGCCGGTTCCGCTGCCAGAAATCACCGTCGGACGAGTCGCGGATCACGCCGCCCTGGTGGCCCAGCAGCTCACGGACGGTGAGTTCGGCGGCCTCCGTCCCGGCGAGGTCGGCGACCAGCTCCCCGAGCCGGTCGTCGAGGCGCAGCAGGTCCGACTCCACGAGCCGCATGACGATCACCGCGGTAAAGGTCTTGGAGTGCGAGGCGACGCGGAACAGGTGCTCGGTGGTCAAGGGCTCGTCGGTCTCCACGTTCGCAAGCCCCCAGGCGACGTCGAGCAGGATCTCACCGCGGTGCGCCACCGCGAGCTGCAGGCCCGGTGCACCGCGATAGTCGGCGTGGAAGGTGGCCCACTCGGCGAGGTAGGGCGCGATGCTGCGCAGGACGGCGTCGGGTGCGGCACTCATGAACGTCCCTTCGGATCGAGGGCGTCACGCAGGATGTCGCCGAGCATGATGAGGCTGACGACCGTGACGGTTAGGAACAGGCTGGGGAAGACCAGTGTGTGGGGGGCGATCTGGAAGTACGTCTGGGCGGTGGACAGCTGCAGGCCCCAGGAGATGGTCGGCTGGACCAGCCCGACCCCCAGGAAGGTCAAGGTCGACTCCGCGACGATGACGCCCCCGACCATGGTCGTGGCGATCGCCAGCACCGGACCGAGCGAGTTCGGCAGCACGTGCCCCAGCACGATCCGGGTGTGCGAGAAGCCCAGTGCGTGCGCCGCCTGGACGAACTCCGCCTCCCGCACGGACCGGACGGACCCGCGGACGAGCCGTGCGAGCGTGGGCCACGAGAAGAACGCCAGGACGACAGCGACGAGCAGCGGTGTGCGCTCGGGCGCGCTGTTCAGCACCACGATGGCGCCGAGCAGGAACGGGAAGCCGAGGAACACGTCGGTCAGACGTGCGATCACCCGGTCTGCCGGACCACCGAAGTAGCCGGCCACGGTGCCGAGCACCAGGGCGACGACCAGGCAGAGCGCCGTCGTCGTCAGCCCGATGAACAGGGACGTCCGGGTGCCGAAGAGCACGTTGGCCAGGACGTCGCATCCCTGGATGTCGGTGCCGAACGGATGCCCGTCACCGGGCGGCTGCCCGGACAGGGACAGGTCGCACGCCCGGGGATCCGGCTGGCCGAACAGCGCGGCGATCTGCCCCGGGAACGCGGCGACGAGGAGCAGCAGTCCGAGCGCGGCCAGCGAGGTCCAGAACAGCGGACGACGGCGGACGGTGGGCCAGACCCCTCGGGCGGCGACGACAGGGGCTTCGGTGGCGGCGATGTGCTCACTCATGACGGATCCTCGGGTCGAGCAGGGAGGACAGCACGTCGACCAGCACGCTGGTGACGAGGAAGACGACGATCAACGCGGTGGTGACGCCGACGACGGTGGGACCCTCGTGGGTGCGGATGGACTCGAAGAGCAGCTGGCCGATGCCCGGCAGGTTGAAGATCCCCTCGATCACCACGGTGCCCCCGAGGAGGTAGCCCAGCTCGATCGCGAGGAACGTCAGCACCGGCGCGGCCGAGTTGCGCATGACATGCACGCCGACGATGTCGTGCCGCGGAATGCCCTTGGCGACGAGCGTCCGCACGAAGTCGCTGCGCATGGTGTCGGCGACGCTGCCACGCATGAGCCGTGACACGCTCGACAGCCCGTACAGCGCGACGATCGCCGCGGGAAGCACGTATGAGGCCGGCCATCCTTCGGAGGTGCCCGCGATCGGGAACCACCCGAGCTCGAGGCCGAAGACGAGCTGGGCGGAGACGCCGAGCACGAACACCGGGATCGAGGTCGCCAGCACCGTGCCCAGGAGGACGCCGCGGTCGAGGACGCTCCCGCGGCGCAGACCCGCAGCCAGTCCGAGCAGGACGCCGACGATCATCTCGAGCACCCACGCACTGAGCGCCAGCGTGATGGTCACCGGCCAGCGCGACGCCATCGCCTCCGACACCGGGCGGCCGGTGAACGTGGTGCCGAGGTCCCCGGTGACCACGCCGCCGAGGTAGTGCAGGTACTGCTGCCACAGCGGCTGGTCCAGGTGGTACTCGGCCCGCAGCTGCGCGACGACGTTCTCCGGGAGCGGCCGGTCGCCACCGAGTGCCGCGATCGGGTCGCCGGGCAGGGTGAACACCATCGCATACACGATGAAGGTGACGCCGAGGAAGACGATGACGAGCTCGACGACCCGTCTCGAGAGGAACCGGATCATGGCCGGCCCCGCTCGCGCACGGCAGCCGCAGCGACGAGGACCGTGCTGGCGTACTGCACGGCCACCAACCGTTCGATCGGCCAGGTCGTCAACCCCGTGACCGAGCTCGCCTCGGCGTACCAGTCCTCGAGGTGGCGGTCGAGCTCGTCGCGGGCGGCGCGCACTTGCGGGGTCGCGGTCCCTGCCACGACTTCCGCGGTGAGCGCCCGGTGGAGCATGGAGCCGTAACGGAGGCGGAAGCAGCGCACGAGGTCCCCGTTGGAGAACACCTCCGCGACGGTGGCGTTGCGCCTCGGGTCGACCGTCGCGGCGCGGTCCCGCTCCGTCTGGCCGGCGCGGGCCATGTGGGGCACGAAGACCTCGCTGGCCCGCCGCAGCGGCGAGTCGATCTGCATGTGCGGGCGCGCCCGGTCCAAGGCGTCGGTCAGCACGGCGCCGAGCTCGGTGAGGTCGTCGGCCTTGCGCCGCAGGACCTCGGAGTACGGCACCCCGGCGTCACTGACGTCGTCGGAGTCTGCGTGCGACCAGTACGGCAGCTCGGCGACGAAGGTCACGCTGCCGTACGGGGCCACGTAGTCGGCCAGTCCCCCGCCGCTGACGTGACCGGACGGGTCGATCCCCTGCGCGATGAGCCAGTCGTGGGTGCTGGCACTGCTCAGGGTGCGGAAGACCCCCGGCGCGTGCGGGACGGCCTCGGGGGTCTCGGGCTCACCGCGATCCAGCGGGAGGCCGAGCCGAGCGGGCAGCTCTTGCAGCGCGGCGACGACGCCGTCGACGTCGCGGTCCAGGTAGTAGTACACGCCACCGAGCTCGCCGTTGTGCAACCCGACGACCATGGCCGGTCGCAGCCGGTCCACGAGGCGAGCCACGGCGACGGCCTCCGGGATCGACCGGTCGAAGTAGGCGGAGCCGTGGTCCAGAGGGAACGACCACTCCACCTGCTCGTCGGGCGCGGGGCGGTAGAAGCCTCGGGCGTAGTGGACCCGGTCACCAGGGTCGGCGAACCAGGACTCGTTGAGCCGTGCGCCGTCCGGGTCGATGCAGGGCACCACGTGCCACCTGGCACCCGCGGACGCTGCGGGGCCGGCCCCACCGGCCAGATCGTCCAGGAGCTGCAGCGCGGTGTGGAAGCCGATGGGCTCGTTGGGATGCACGCCACCGATGACCAGCACGTCGGGTCCGGAGCCGACGACGTACTCGTGCAACGGCTCGCCGAGCCGACTGGTGCCGATCCGGCGACGTCCGACCACGTCCGGGTGGGCGGCGGCGATCCGGTCCGCGCGCTCGACGATCTCGTCGACGCTCGGGAAGCGGTGCTGCGGCGCGAAGCCCCGGACGTGGGCCAGGACGTCGTGCAGGTCTTGGCGGGGTCCCGCGGACGGGGCGGCGGGCCGGTCCTTCGTGGTGTCGATGGGTGCCACGGGCGCTCTTCCTGTCGGCGGGGCCCGCGCCCGGTGTGGACGCGGGCCCCGCGAGGGGTGCGGGACGTCAGTCGGCGAGGACGATGTGCGTCAGCCTCGGGTTACCGATCGGTGAGGTGACCAGCTCGTCGACCTTGTCGCTGGTCACGTAGCCGTAGGTCTCGAAGAACAGCGGCGGGGCCGGGAAGTCCTCGACGATGAGCTCCTGGACCGCGGCGTATGACTCCCCGCCGTCGTCCGGCGCGGCGTCGGCCGCGGCGATCGCCTCCGCGACGTCGTCCGGGTAGGACGGCACGCAGTTGGTGCAGCCACCCGTCTCCAGGAAGAGCTCACGCATCGTGGCCTGCTGGCTCGGGTAGAGCGCACCCCAGCGGGAGAAGAACGGCCCGTCGATGCCCGCGTTGGTGCGCACCTCGAGGAACTCGGCCCAGTCAGCGGTGGGTGTCGCGACGGCGTCCACGCCGAGGTTCTGCCGCAGGTTGTTGGCGATCGCGTTGTAGAACTCGTCGAGCCCGCTGCCGCCGGGGTAGGTGATCTCCATCGTGCCCACGAAGCCACCGGCCTCCTCGAGCAGGGCCGCCGCCTCGTCGGGCCGGTACTCGCAGTACTGCCCGCAGATGCCCTCGGGCGTCCCGGGCTCGATCGCCGGGGTGAACGCGGTCGCGGGCTCGTACTGGCCGCCGTAGATGACGTCGTTGATGGTCTCGCGGTCGATCGCCATCGAGATCGCCTGACGCACCCGCACGTCGTCGTAGCGCTCGTCCCACAGGGGCAGGCCGAGGAACGAGATTCCCGGAGCCTCGAAGGAGTACACCTGGTCGCCGAAGTCGTCGGCGGCCTGGGTCATCCGGCTGGTGGGCAGCGAGGCGACGTCGACGTTGCCGGCGAGCGCGTCGGTGTAGGCGGTGACGTTGTCCGTGTACGGCACGAAGGTGATCTGGTCCGTCGTCGGGGCCACACCGGCGTAGTCGGCGTAGGTCGTGACGACGAACGGCTCGTCCTCGACGTAGTCGTCGGTCAGCTCGAACGGGCCGTTGCCGATCGGGTGGGTGTTGTAGGCGTCCAGGTCTTCCAGCGAGTCCGACGGCATCGGGTAGAGAGCCGTCTGCGCCTGGCTGAGCTGGAGCGGGAACTGGCTGTCCGGGCCCTCGAGCTCGACCTCGAACGTCAGGTCGTCGATAACCGTCAGCCCGGACATCTCCTCGGTACCAGGCTCGCCCTCAGCGGGGTTGAGGTCGTCGTAGCCCTGGACCGCGGCCAGCTGACCGGAGTTCTCGAACGCGTTGGGGCCGTAGGCGACGGTGTTCCAGGTGTCGACGTAGTCCTGCGCCGTCACTGGCGAGCCGTCGTGGAACGTCCATCCGTCCCGCAGTGTGATGGTCCAGGTCTGCTGGTCCTCGCTCTCGACGGACTCGGCCTGGACGTAGGTGAGTTCACCGTCCAGCTCGAGGAACGTCAGCGGGGCCCAGACGGCCATCGCGAAGTCGAACGCCACGCTCTGCCGGCCGGGGATCAGCAGGTCGGGGTCCGTGACGGCCATGGAGAACGACCCGCCGCCGTCCTCGGCCACCGAGCTGCTCTCGGCCGAGCTGGTCTCGCCCGAGTCCGTCGACCCGCAGGCCGACAGCGTGAGGGCAGTGGCGATCGTGATGGTCGCGAGTCTGGTGCGCCGGGTTCTCATCGAGCCTCCTCGGTGGTGGACGGACGGGCTGCCGCGTCTCTGTGACGAGGAGTCAACGGGGAACACGACGGGTGCCACAAGAGGGTTCTCTCAGAAGTTTCACAACGTCATGAAACTTAAACATGCTGGAAACAGGCCCCGTCTCGCCCGCCGGACGGCGAAACCTGGTGGCCACGTACGCTTGGGCAGTGAACGCACCCCTCGTCCTGCTCGACCTCGACGGCACCCTCATGGACTCCGCCCCCGGCATCACGTCCTCGGTCGCCCACGCCTACCGCGCGCTCGGGATCCCCGTGCCCGACGACGCCACGCTGCGCACGTTCGTCGGCCCGCCGATCACCGACTCCTTCCCCGACCACGGGGTCCCGCCCGAGCGCACCGCCGAGGCGGTGGCGGCCTACCGGGAGGCGTTCACCGCCGGCGGCATGTTCGACAACGCGGTGTTCGACGGTGTCCCGGACGTGCTGCGCGCACTGCGGGACGCCGGGTGCACGCTGCTCGTGGCGACCAGCAAGCCGGAGGTCTACGCGAAGCCGATCTGCGACCGGTTCGGGATCAGCGACCTGGTCGACGGCGTCCACGGCGCCCCGCTGGACGAAGGCACCTCCACCAAGGCGGACGTGATCGCGGCGGCGTTGGCCGCACAGGGGCGCCGCTCCCCCGTCGAACCGGCCGAGGGCCCGGTCCTCATGGTCGGCGACCGCGAGCACGACGTGCACGGCGCGGCCGTCCACGGCGTCGACTGCCTCGGGGTGTCGTGGGGCTACGCCCCGCCCGGCGAGCTCGAGCGGGCCGGCGCGGTCGCCGTCGTCGACGAGGTCCCCGCACTGGCTCCCGCGGTCCGTGAGCTCCTCAGCGCCGCCTTGTGAGCCCACGGCTTCCGTCGGAGACTCGTCGGAGGACGACGGGAGGGCATCCATGACCGAACGCCCGGAGACGCTGGTCATCGGCGCAGGTCAGGCCGGACTGTCCACGGCATACCATCTCCAGGCTCGGGGACGCGAGGCTCTCGTCGTCGACGCGTCCGACCGCGTCGGCGACACCTGGCGTCGTCACTACGACTCGCTGCGGCTCTTCACCCCGCGACGCATCATCGGGCTGCCGGGCTCACCGTTCCCCGGCGACCGGAAGTCCGTACCCACCAAGGACGAGGTGGCCGACTACCTGGCCGCCTACGCCGCGCGGCACGGGCTGGCGGTGCGCACCGGCGTGACCGTCGAGCGCGTCGTCCGCCACGACGACGGGTTCCGCGCCGACACGACGGACGGGCCGATCCACGCGGATCACGTCGTCGTCGCGACGGGCAAGGCGTGGCACCCCCGGGTGCCGTCGTTCGCGTCCGAGCTCGGCGACGACATCGTCCAGCTGCACTCCGCGGACTACCAGCGCCCGAGCCAGCTGTCCGCCGGACGGGTGCTGGTGGTGGGCGCGGCGGTGTCCGGCGGGGACATCGCCGTCGAGACCTCCCGGACCCACCCGACCACGCTGTGCGGAAGGGTCACCGGCCACATGCCCTTCCGCAGCAACGGTCCCCTGACACCGCTCATCCCGTTCATCGGCAATCGTCTGCTCAGCATGCGGAGTCCGCTGGGGCGGCGGTACCGGGCAGCGGAGCGCGACCACGGCCAGCCGCTGCCGGTCGAGCTGGTCCGATCGATCCGGGGGATACCCGACGACCGTCTCGAGTGGACCGATGACCGTGTCGTGGGGGTGCAGGACGGGCTGCCGATGACGGCGTCGGGCCGGGTCCTGGACGTGGCGAACGTCATCTGGTGCACGGGATACCGGCACGACTACACGTGGATCGAGCCACTCGTCACCGACGACGCCGGGTGGCCGGAGCAGGTCGACGGGGCAGCCACGGGGAGCCCGGGGCTCTTCTTCGTCGGTCTGCCGTTCCAGTCCGCCTACGGCTCCGGATTCCTGTACGGCGTCGGGCGCGATGCCGCGAAGGTCGCCGCGCAGATCGATCGGGGCGTGTGAGCCCACGGTCCCGGCCTGCCTGGCCGGCAAGTTGCCTACCTCGCCGGGAAGTTGCCTACCTCGCGCAACGGTTGCCTACCTCGCAGAGAGGTTGCCTACCTCGCGGAGAGGTTGCCTACCTCGACGCCCGGCCCTGCCTCGAGGGCCGGCCCGGGATCGGGCGCGCCGCCCCGGCCGGGCACGACGAAGGCCCCGGAACCCTCGCGGGGTTCCGGGGCCTTCGGTGTCAGGCGGTGCCGCTCGCGCGGTCAGCGCGTCACGCGGGGAATCACTCCGCGCCGGCCTGCATCTGCCCGGTAGGCGGCAGGTCCTTGACCGAGACGCCGGACGGCGACTCCAGCGCCGCCGCGGCACCGACGGTGACCGGGCCACGGTCGTGCTCGGACTTGGGGACCCCGCGGAAGGTGAACTCCCCCAGGATGCCCTCGCCCTCGCCGTCGACGACGACCATCTCGCCCTGCTTGAGGTCGCCGAACAGGATCTTCTCGGACAGCGCGTCCTCGATCTCGCGCTGGATGGCCCGCTTGAGCGGCCGCGCACCGAGGACCGGGTCGTAGCCCTTCTCGGCGAGCAGCTTCTTGGCGGCCTGCGTGAGCTCGATCGCCATGTCCTTGTCGCGCAGCCGGCGGTCCAGCTTGGCGATCTCGAGGTCGACGATCTCGATGATCTCCTGCTCGGACAGCTGCGGGAAGACGATCATGTCGTCGACTCGGTTGAGGAACTCCGGCCGGAAGTGCTGCTTGAGCTCCTCGTTGACCTTGGCCTTCATCCGCTCGTACGACGTCACCAGGTCGCCGCCGGCGTTGAAGCCGGTCTGGACGCCCTTGGCGATGTCCCGGGTACCGAGGTTCGTCGTCATGATGATGACGGTGTTCTTGAAGTCGACCACACGACCCTGGGAGTCGGTGAGGCGACCGTCCTCGAGCACCTGCAGCAGCGAGTTGAAGATGTCGGCGTGCGCCTTCTCCACCTCGTCGAACAGCACGACGGAGAACGGACGACGGCGGACCTTCTCGGTGAGCTGGCCGCCCTCGTCGTAGCCGACGTAGCCGGGGGGCGAGCCGAACAGCCGCGAGACCGTGTGCTTCTCCGAGAACTCGGACATGTCGAGCTGGATGAGCGCGTCCTCGTCGCCGAAGAGGAACTCGGCGAGCGCCTTGGCCAGCTCGGTCTTCCCGACGCCGGTGGGGCCGGCGAAGATGAACGAACCACCGGGACGCTTCGGGTCCTTCAGGCCGGCGCGGGTGCGACGGATGGCCTGCGACAGCGCCTTGATCGCCGCGTCCTGACCGACGACGCGCTTGTGCAGCTCGTCCTCCATGTGCAGGAGCTTGGAGGACTCCTCCTCGGTCAGCTTGACCACCGGGATACCGGTGGACATCGCCAGCACCTCGGCGATCAGCTCGTCGTCGACCTCCGCGACCGTGTCGAGATCGCCCGACTTCCAGGCCTTCTCCTTGTCGGCACGCTTCTGCGTGAGCTGCTTCTCCGTGTCACGCAGGCCCGCGGCCTTCTCGAAGTCCTGCTCGTCGATCGCCGACTCCTTCTCGCGGCGCGCCTCGGCGATCTCCTCGTCGAGCTCCTTGAGCTCCGGCGGGGCCGTCATGCGGCGGATGCGCAGGCGCGCGCCCGCCTCGTCGATGAGGTCGATCGCCTTGTCCGGCAGGTAGCGGTCGTTGATGTACCGGTCGGCGAGCTGGGCCGCGGAGACCAGCGCGGAGTCCGTGATGGACACGCGGTGGTGCGCCTCGTACCGGTCGCGCAGGCCCTTGAGGATCTCGATGGCGTGCTCCATCGAGGGCTCGTTGACCTGGATCGGCTGGAAGCGGCGCTCCAGGGCCGGGTCCTTCTCGACGTGCTTGCGGTACTCGTCGAGCGTGGTGGCGCCGATGGTCTGCAGCTCGCCGCGGGCCAGCATCGGCTTGAGGATGCTGGCCGCGTCGATCGCACCCTCGGCGGCACCCGCCCCGACGAGGGTGTGGATCTCGTCGATGAACAGGATGATGTCGCCGCGGGTACGGATCTCCTTGAGCACCTTCTTGAGGCGCTCCTCGAAGTCACCGCGGTAGCGCGACCCGGCGACGAGCGCGCCGAGGTCGAGCGTGTAGAGCTGCTTGTCCTTCAGCGTCTCGGGCACGTCGCCGCGCACGATGTCCGCCGCGAGGCCCTCGACGACGGCCGTCTTGCCGACGCCGGGCTCGCCGATGAGGACCGGGTTGTTCTTGGTGCGGCGGCTCAGCACCTGCATGACGCGCTCGATCTCCTGCGTCCGGCCGATGACCGGGTCGAGCTTGCCCTCGCGGGCCGCCTGGGTCAGGTTGCGGCCGAACTGGTCCAGCACGGCGGAACCCGACGGCTGGCCCTCCTGCGGGCTGCCCGCGGCGACCGGCTCCTTGCCCTGGTAGCCGGACAGGAGCTGGATGACCTGCTGGCGCACCTTGTTCAGGTCGGCGCCCATCTTGGTCAGCACCTGGGCAGCCACGCCCTCGCCCTCGCGGATGAGGCCGAGGAGGATGTGCTCAGTGCCGATGTAGTTGTGGCCGAGCTGCAGCGCCTCGCGCAGCGACAGCTCCAGCACCTTCTTGGCGCGCGGCGTGAACGGGATGTGCCCGCTCGGGGCCTGCTGGCCCTCGCCGATGATCTCGGTGACCTGCGCGCGGACACCGTCCAGGGAGATGCCCAGGGACTCGAGCGCCTTGGCCGCCACGCCCTCACCCTCGTGGATGAGGCCGAGGAGGATGTGCTCGGTCCCGATGTAGTTGTGGTTGAGCATCCGCGCTTCTTCTTGAGCGAGGACGACGACCCGACGGGCTCGGTCCGTGAATCTCTCGAACATGTGCTGCTCCTCATGCGGGCGGCATTCCTGCACCCCGTCGGTGTGACGGCGACAGCCTGACCGCTACGACTCTATTCGCTCCCAACTCGACCGAGGGCCTCCGAATGCCCGTGTTCGCCAGGGGCGTGACGGCGTGGCCCGTTGCCGACTCCGGCCGGCGGGGGAAAGGTAAGGGCAAGCGGCCACACGCACCGGGAGGTCCACATGGACGACGTCGGACGGGACGCAGGGCACGAGGACACCGGCCGGGATGCTGCGCCGGCGGAGGAGCAGGCCGGGGAGGTCGATCCCCGGATGGCGCGGTTCTCCGGCCGTGTCGGGGAGGTCGACGACCCGCTGACCTGGGGCCTCGACCTCGAGGACGAGGCGCTGACCGGGTGCGAGGACGATGCCGACCCGACGTCGGACCGGTTCGTCCGCTCCTACCGCACCGTCGCCGGGGAGTCGCTGGAGGTGGAGACGCTCCGTACCCCGGTGTCGGAGGACGCGGTGGAGGACGTCGTCCGGGCCGCGGCCAGCGGTGCCCTCGCCGCACCGCTGCACGCCGACATCGCGGCACCGGTCGAGCCGGACGCCGAACCGGCCCCCCGGCCGGGCCGGGACTTCGCCGACGACTTCGCGGACTACCGCAGCGCGATGCGGGCGATCGTCACCGAGGTCGACGAGGTCGACCTGCGCCGCGCCCCCTACGCGGTCGACGGCCGGTCGACGGCCGCGACCTGGGTGCAGGTGCGCGACGTGGTGGCCGTGCACGTGGCGACGCCCGGACGCGGCCTCGTCGTGACGGGTCCGGCCGACCTCGTGGACCGGATCACCGTGCTCACGCGCCCGATCCGGTCCCTGCTGCAGCCGCCCGAGCGCCGCTGACCCTCCGCCGCCGCACGCACGACGTGGTGCCGGGACGCGTCGTCGTGCCTGGTCACGGTGACCGTCCTACGGTGGATCCATGGACGGCATCGTGGTCGGGGTCAACGGTTCGGTCGAGGCGGACGAGGCGCTGGACTGGGCCGTCGCGGAGGCACGGACGGCGGGCCTGCCGCTCGTCGTCGTGATGGTCGCGCACGAGCGGGACGACGACGCGCTCGGCGAGGTGCTCGCCACGCGGCGCGCGGAGGCCGAGGAGATCGTGGGCCGTGCGCGGGAACGCCACGGCGGCGACCTGGACGCGGAGATCACCGTGGTGCACGGGCCCGCTCCCGAGGGGCTGATGGCCGCGGCCGACGACGCGGACATGCTCGTGCTGGGCCGGCGGCAGCGGAACCGTCTGGGGCGTCGGCTGCTCGGCTCGGTCTCGACCTCGGTGGTCGAGCACGCGCGCATCCCGGTGACGGTCGTGCGCCGCCCGGAGGACGGCGACCAGAGCGGTCCCGAGCAGCCGTCCGACGAGACGCGGGTGGTCGCAGGAGTCGACACGTCCGGTCACTCGGTGGCGGCGCTGCGGCACGCCGGGGCGGTGGCGGCCCGCCGGGACGCGGTGCTGGAGCCGGTGTTCGCCTGGCAGATCACGACGCTCGCGCCGCTGCCGGGATCCTGGGGCTGGGCGCCGCCGATCGACGACTACGAGAACTTCGCCCGGGAACGTCTGGAGGACGTGATCCGGTCGGTCGAGCTCCCGCTGCCGCCGGACCGGATCAGGCCGCGGGTCGTGCACGGGCAGGCCGCGAAGGTCCTCATCGAGGCCTCCGCGGGTGCCGACCGGATCGTGGTCGGCACCCGCGGGCTCGGCGGTTTCGACCGCCTGGTGCTGGGCTCGACGGCCCGGCAGGTGCTCGACTACTCGAGCAGTCCCGTGACGGTCCTCAACGGGTGACCTCGGCGGCCTCGACGTCGTCCTTGCCGGGGTCGGGGCGACCCCGGTCGTCGCGCATGAGGACCATCGCGATCACCGTGACGGTGACGACCACGACGCCCATGACGATGTAGGACGCGCTGAAGCCGATGGCGTCGTAGGACAGACCGAAGAGCCAGGAGAAGATGAACACGCCGGCGGCCTTCGACATGCTGAAGCCGATCATGTAGGCGCTGGCCGAGATCTTCACGTCGAACATGCGGGTGATGTACTTCATCACCGATACCAGCATGAGCGGCATCTCGATCGCCGCGAGCAGGCGCCAGAGGACCAGCATCTCGGTGTTGACGATGAACGCCGAGCCGAGCACCCGGATCACGAGCACGCCGGCGAAGGCGACGAGTCCCCACTTGGCGCCGATCCGGTTGATGAGGAACGGCATCGCGATCATCACCGCGGCCTCGAGCAGGATCTGGACGAAGACCACGCGGGAGAACAGGACCTGCGGGTCCGCGACCGCGGTGGCGTGCTCGGCGAAGTAGATCGGGAACTGCTGGTCGAAGACGTCGTACAACGCGGCGGTGCCGAACATGAGCACCATGAAGCCGACGAAGGAGCGGTCCTTGAGCAGGGTGCGGAACGCACTGCGGTCGACGGCGTCCTTCGTCGCGTCGGCGCCACCGTCGGCCGCGAGCGCCGTGTATCCGGCGTCGCCCGGCTTCGGGGTGCGCATCACCAGCAGCAGGGCGCCGAGGACGACCGCCGAGAACGTCGCGGCCCACCAGATGTTGTCCGGGTTGGAGGCCCAGATGAAGCCGCCGACCAGCGAGGCGGTCGCCCCGGCCAGGGAGCCGAACAACCGCACGTGGCCGTACTCGAAGCCGTTGGCGCGGGAGCTGCGCTCGTTGAACGTCTCGACGACGCTCACCCCGGCGTTGAGCACCAGGGCGAGGAACGCTCCGGCCACGACCGCCCCGAGCACCTGGTTCGTCTCGACGATCGGCAGGAAGACGAAGGCGAAGAACGGCCCCATGAGCGCGCCGCACACGACGACGAAGGCGAAGAGGTGCTTGCGGAAGCCCAGCCTGTCCTGGATGTAGCCGTACGGCGGCTGCAGGGCGAACGCGACCAGCGCGATGACCGAGAAGACGAGGCCGATGTTGCCGCTCGTCATCCCGGCCTCCTCCTCGAGCCAGAGGCTGAGGAAGGTCATGACGAGCTGCCAGATGGCGAAGTAGAAGAAGAACAGCCCGCCGATGTTCCAGAAGACCGGCTTCTTCAGCGAGTGCAGGGCGCCGTGACGGACCGGACGCTGGTCGACGACGGGTTCGGCGGTGCTCACAGCGCTGCCTCCTCCAGGTCGTGCGCCAGACCGGAGGGCGGCAGCACCTCGGTCGTGGTGGGGGTCGGTCGGGTGTCGGGCACCGGGGTGCCCCAGACCGGGTTGCCGTCGGCGTCGAAGGGCAGGACCTGGGCCCGGGCGTGCCGGTTGGGGTCCCACAGCGGGTCGCCGACGATCTCGGTGTAGTCACGGGCGTGGTAGACCAGCACGGTCTCGCCGTCGGGCGTCTCGGTGAACGAGTTGTGCCCCGGGCCGTACTGCCCGACCGACGGGTCGGAGACGAAGACCGGCTCGGTGGACTTGGTCCACGAGGCCGGGTCGAGCAGGTCCGCGTCGGCGTCGGCCGTCAGGACGCCCATGGCGTAGTCGATGCCGGTCGCGGAGCCGGAGTAGGTGAGGAACAGGCGACCGCCGCGGATCAGGACGGACGGGCCCTCGTTGACCCAGAAACCCTTGATCTCCCAGTCGAGCTCGGGCCGGGTGAGCTCCACGGCCGGCGTGGCGAGCGTCCAGGGGTTCGCCATCCGCGCGATGTAGAGGTTCGAGTGCCCGTAGACCTCGAGGTCCTCCTGGGCCCACACGAGGTACTGCTCCCCGTGCAGGACGAACGTCGTGGCGTCCAGCGCGAACGACTCCCAGCCGGTGTCGACCTGGCCGCGCTCGACCCACTCCCCCGTCAGCGGGTCGTCGGCCGTGCACTCGAGGACGAAGACCCGGTGGTTGAAGGTCTCGTTCTCGCTGGGGGCGTCGACCGTGCCGTGGCCGACCGGTGCGGCGGCGTAGTAGATGTACCAGGCGTCGTCGACGCGGTGGATCTCCGGCGCCCAGATGAGGTGCGACTGCGGACCGGTGGCGTGCTTGGTCCAGATCGTCGCCTCCTCCGCCGCCTGCAGGTCCTCCAGCCGCGCGGCGCGGCGCAGCACGATCCGGTCGTAGGCCGGGTACGAGCCGGTGAAGTAGTACTGGCCGTCGTGGCGCAGTACGTGGGGGTCCGCGCGCTGCAACACGATCGGGTTGGGCGCGACCTGAGCGTGGTCCGTCATCGGTGCTCCTCGGGGGTGGCGACACGGGGGCGGACCGTCCGTTGGTCGACTCCCGTCCACGTCAGGGTAAACGATGTAATACATCGTTGGAAACCCTATGCCGCCGAGACGCGCACCGCTGACCAGCGGCGACGCGACGGGTGATGGACATCACCGGTCCGAGGCGCCCTCGTGCGCGGCGTCGGGGGTCCGGGCCACACTGTCACCATGTCCTCCACGACCACCCCCGCCGGCCTGCTCCTGACGCCCGGAGCGGGCGCCGACCGTGAGCACCAGACGCTGCGCGCCGTCGAGGACCACCTGGCTGCCCTGGATCCGCCGCTGCCCGTGACCCGGGTCGACTTCCCGTACCGGATCGCGGGCCGGCGCGCCCCCGACCGGCCGTCCGTCGCCGTCCCGCACGTCCGCACCGAGGCCGAGGCCTTCGCCGACCGGCTCGGGGTCACGACGGACCGCCTGCTGCTCGGCGGGCGGTCCTACGGCGGACGGATGTGCTCGATGGCCGTCGCCGAGGGACTGCCCGCCGCCGGGCTCGTCCTGCTGAGCTACCCGCTGCACCCGCCCGGCAAGCCGTCGACGCTGCGCGTCGACCACTTCGGGCACCTCGACGTCCCGGTGCTGTTCGTCTCCGGGGACAAGGACCCGTTCGGCCGTCCCGAGGAGCTCGCCGAGCACGCCGCGGCGATCCCGGGACCCGTCACGCAGGTGACACTGGCCGGCGCCCACGACGTCAAGGCCGTCGACGACGTCGCCCGGACCGTCGCCGACTGGGTCGCCACGTGGGCCGGATGAACGCGACGGGCGGAGCCCTGCTCAGGACTCCTCGTCCCCTCGCACCGGCCGGACGGCGACGTAGCGATGCAGGTCGCGGTCTCGCCCCGAGCTCACCCGACGCCGGGGCAGCCGGCCCGTGAAGAGGTAGCCGCATCGCTCCGCCGTCCGGGCCGAGGCGACGTTCCACGGTTCGACGGACAGCTCGACCAGGATCAGCCCCGGTACGGTCCACGCGAACCGGGTGAGGGCGTTCAGCGCATCGGCCGCCAGTCCCCTGCCGCGGGCGGCGGGAACGATCGCGTAGCCCGCCGAGGCGCGGCCCTCGCCGAGGTCACGCGTCCAGAGACCGCAGTGGCCGACGGCATCGCCGGTCGCGCGCTCCACCACCGAGCAGGAGAACCCGGACCCCTCGGTGTGCCGTGCCCGCTGACGATCCACCCACGCCAGCGCGGCGTCGGCGTCGGCGCGGAACGGCAACGACCCGTTCTGCGACACGTACGGGTCGGACGACAGCTCCCGGGCCATCGCGACGTCCCGCGTCGACACGGGACGGAGCTCGACGCGTCCCGCCGACGGCGGTACCGGCGGCCACGGCGGGAGCACGACGCGAGCCACGGCCCCAGCATGGCAGACGGCGGCAGGGTGCCGCCGTCGTGCCCGGTTCGCCTACGATGAGCCTCGCCGTCCGGCACGAGCCGGTCCCAGCGTCGGAAGGTTCCCGTGCGTCCCGTCCACCTCGTCTCTCGCGCCGTCGCGAGCATCGTGCTGGCCGGCGCCGCGGGCGGCCTCGCCGCCTCTGCCGCGGCCGCCGACGACGACCTCACCGTCACCGTCGACGGTGTCAGCTACCGCGACCGCGACCAGCGCGACCACGAGGACCGTGTCGGCTACTCGATCCGCAGCCTGCAGGGCTGGCGCTACGAGTGGCTGACCGAGCCGATGACGATGGGCCGGGCCGGGGACGTCGCCTTCAGCCAGGCGTCCGCGACCATGCCCGACGGATACTGCGTCGTCTACGTGCGGGTGCCCGGGGTGGGCGAGTGGCACGAGGACTCCGGCGGCGCCCGGTGCACCGGCGAGCGCACCTCGCAGCCGGCGGACCCCGAACCCTCCACCCCGAGCGCGCCGGACCCCACCGAGGATCCCGAGCCCGCACCGACGTCCGCCGAGCCGACCCCGGCCGAGGAGGACCCGACCCCGTCGCCGACGCCGTCACCGAGCGCCTCGCCGACGCCGACGCCGTCGCCGAGCCCGTCCCGCTCGGCGTCGCCGTCACCGTCGGCGTCACCGAGCCCGACGGCGTCCACCGCCTCGCCGTCCGCCGTCGCCGGCCCGAGCGACCCGACCGCGGGCGCGGCCGACCAGGACGGTGAGCCCGGCGACAGCGACCTGTGGAGCGCCCAGGAACGCCTGCTGGACGGGGACGCCTGGGCCGCCATCGGGCTCGGCCTGGCCGCCGTGGGCGTGGCCGTGGGCGGCGCCGTGGCCTGGCGGGCCCGGCACCTGACCGACTGAGGGTCAGCGCCCGCCGGCGGGCTCGGCGGGGTACTCCGCCGGGCGCTTGCCCAGCTCGACGGCGATCTCGCGCCGCTCGTCCAGGATGCCCGGACGCTCTTCGTCCCGCTGTCGCAACGCGTCGCGCTGGAGGTCGCCCGAGAGGTGGTCCCAGTACAGGACGCCGTCGAGGTGCTGGCTCTCGTGGATGAAGCACCGGGCGAGGTAGCCCGTGGCCTCGAGCTGCACCGGTCCCCCGTGCTGGTCGACGCCGCGCACGGTCGCGGCGGCGCGGCGCGCGAGCGGCTCGTAGGCGCCGGGGACCGACAGGCAGCCCTCGTCCTCGGTCACCAGCTCGGCCGAGCCGTCGACCGTCAGCTCGGGGTTGACCACGTGGCCCACGTGCCGGTCGCCCCGGTCGTCGGTCAGGTCGTAGACGAAGACGCGCAGGTCGACACCCACCTGGGGTGCCGCGAGACCGACGCCCTGGGCCACCTCCATCGTGGCGAACAGGTCGTCGACCAGCCGGGCCAGCTCCGGCGTCGAGAACGTCTCGACCGTCCGCGCCGGACTGTGCAGCACGGGCTCGCCGATCTCGGTGATCCGCAGCACGCGACCGCGACGGGCCTCCGGCGCCTGCGCCGGGTACGGATCGGCGGGCTCGCCGAGCAGATAGGTCGTCGGCCGCCGACGCCCGAAGGTCCACACCATGCCCCGAGAGTACCCGCGCCCACTACGGTGGCTCCATGCGTGCGCTCTGGGTGTACCTCGCGATCAGCCTCGGCCTGTCCTGGCTCGTCGCCCTGCCGCTGTGGCTCGGCGACGGCCTCGAGACGCCGCGGTTCACCCTCGTGGCCCTGGCGATGATGTGCACCCCGGCGCTGGCGGCGTTCGTCGTCGTCCGGTTCGTCGAGCGACGGCCCCTGGCGCGGTCCCTCGGCCTCGTCCCGGTCCGTCCCTGGGGTCGGTTCTTCGCCTGGATGGGCCTGGCCTTCCTCGTCCCGCTGCTCCTCGTGGCGGCGGCACTGGTCGTCGCGGCCGCGTTCGGCCTCTACACCACCGACCTCACCGGTTTCTCCGGCCTGCAGGAGACCATCGACGCGCAGTTCGCCGCCCTCGGGGTGACCGAGGAGCTCGAGTTCCCGATCGAGGTCCTGGTGGTCGCCCAGCTCGCCAACATCGTCGTCGGCTCGGTGATCAACCTCGTGCCGGCCCTGGGCGAGGAGATCGGCTGGCGCGGCTGGCTGCTGCCCCGTCTGACCGACCGGTACGGCGTCCTCGTCGCCGTCCTGCTCTCGGGCGTGATCTGGGGTGTCTGGCACGCGCCGCTGGTCCTGCTCGGCTACAACTACCCCGACGCGTCACCGCTGGTGGCGCTGGCGACCATGGTCGGCTTCTGCACCGTGACCGGTGCGGTCTTCTCGTGGCTGCGGATCCGCAGCGGCAACGTCTGGGCGCCCGCGCTGGCGCACGGGTCGCTCAACGCGGCCGCCGGGATGCACGTGCTGTTCGGCGCGGCCGGGACGTCGGTGGACACCACGCAGGCCACCATCCTGGGGTGGAGCGGCTGGATCGTCCCCCTGGTGCTCGTCGCCGTCCTGGCGGCGACGGGGCAGTTCCGACCGAGGCCCGCCGTCGTCCCCCCGACGTCGCAGGTCTCGACGGACGCCGCCTGACCGGTCCGTCGGTCACGTGACCGGACCGGACGGGTCGCATCAGTGCCGGAACGACTCCGTGTGGCTGGGGTCGTGCGGCATCCGGGTCTCGAGGCTCTCCAGGAAGTCCGTGGACCGGGCGAGATCGGCGAGGAAGAGCTCGGCCATGTCGCGCGACAGCCCGTTACGGACGACGACCCGCAGACCCGAGACGTCGCTGAGATGCTCCGGCAGAGAGTACGCCGGGAGCTGCCAGCCCCGTTCGCGCATCTTCGCCGAGACGTCGTAGACGGTGTAGTTGGTCACCTCCGGCTTGAGCCGGAACAGGAAGACCGGCAGCTGGGAGCCGTCGGACATCAGCTCGTAGGGCCCCGTCCGGGCGACCTCTCCCGACAGGAACAGGGCGGTGTCCCGCGCCGCCTGCTGGATCTGCCGGTATCCCTCCCGGCCGAGCCGGATGAGGTTGTAGTACTGGGCGATCACCTGCGCACCGGGCCGGGAGAAGTTCAGCGCGAAGGTCGGCATGTCCCCGCCGAGGTAGTTCACGTGGAACACCAGGTCCTCGGGCAGGTCCTCCGGGGTGCGCCAGACGACCCATCCGACACCGGGGAAGACCAGACCGTACTTGTGCCCCGAGGAGTTGATGGAGCGCACCCGCGGCACCCGGAAGTCCCAGCGCAGGTCCGGGTCGAGGAACGGCGCGACGAACCCGCCCGACGCCGCGTCCACGTGGATCGGGACGTCGGGACCACCCGAGGCGGCCAGCTCGTCGAGCGCCGTGGCGATCTCCTCCACCGGTTCGTAGGACCCGTCGAACGTCGACCCGAGGATGGCCACGACACCGATGGTGTTCTCGTCGCAGAGCTTGACGGCCTCCTCGGCGTTCAGCTGGAGGCGACCCTCCTCGATCGGCGCGTAGCGCGGCTCGACGTCCCAGTAGCGGCAGAACTTCTCCCACACGACCTGCACGTTGATCCCCATGACGAGGTTGGGGCGATCCGAGGACAGACCGGCGGTCCTCCGGCGCTCGCGCCACCGCCACTTCAGGGCGAGCCCGCCGAGCATGACGGCCTCGCTCGAGCCGGTCGTGGACGTGCCGGTGGCGTTCTCCCCCTCCGGGGTGTTCCACAGCTGCGCGATCATCCGGACGCAGCGGCCCTCGATCGCCGCCGTCTGCGGATACTCGTCCTTGTCGATCATGTTCTTGTCGGCGGTCTCGGCGAACAGCAGCCGGGCCTCGTCGTCCATGTACGTGGTGACGAAGGTGGCCAGGTTCTGGCGCGAGTTGCCGTCCAGCATCAGCTCGTCGTGGATCATGCTGTACGCCACCGGCGGGTCCATGCCGTCCTCCGGGATGACCTCGGACGGCATCCCGTGCGTCACCCGCGGTCGCGCGTACAGCGGAGCGATCGCGAGCCGCTCGAACTCCTGGAACTCTGACGAGTGGAGGGCCATGCCAGTCAGCATGGCCCTGGCGATTCCGGCTCGCACGACGCGAGCGCACGGAGCGGAGGTTGAGGTCTTGTCGTGGAGCCCGGGCGTCACCGCCCTGATCGTGGTCGCCGTCGGGATGGTCGCGGCCGGGATCACGCTGCTGGTCCGCCGCACGGCACGGGGACTGGGGACGGTCGACCCGGCGCCGTGGACCGCCACCCTGTCGTACGTGGCCACGGCCTACGGGATCGTCATCGGCTTCTCCATCCTCTACCTGTTCGGCGCGTTCGCCGACGCCCGCGGCGCGGTGGGCGACGAAGCCACCTCGATCGGGACGGCGTTCGAGGAGGCCGCGCTGTTCGACGACGCCGGCGCGGACGTCCGGCACGCCCTCATCTGCTACGCCGAGGCCGCCTCGGCCGACGACTGGCCGGCGATGCGCGAGGGGACGGCGGCCCCGGAGGTCGACGCCGCCTACGCGGATCTCGTGGCGTCGCTGGGGCAGGACGCGCCGGCACCGGAGGGAGCCTTCTACTCTGCCGCCGCGACGAACACCGTCGTGCAGATCGGGTCGATCTCGACGGCGCGGGAGACCCGCATCGTCACGGCCGCGACCAGCCTCCCGGTCCTGCTGTGGGGCCTGGTCCTGGGCGGTGGGCTGCTCGTCGTCGTGCTGCTCTTCGTGGTGACGCTGCCGAGCTCTCCGCGCACGCAGGCGGTCCTCGTCGGGCTCTCGACGACGTTCACGGCGGTGCTGGTCCTCCTGGTGATGGCGTTGAACAACCCCTTCGCGCCCGGACCGGGCCGGGTCTCACCGACGCTGATCGACGAGACCGTGGCCTCGATGACGCAGTCGGCGCCGGAGCTCGCCGACCTGCCGTGCCCGGCGGCGGGCGGCTCCTGATCCGGCGACCGGCTCAGCCGTCCGCGGCCACGATCCGCCCAGTGGTCTCGGCCCGCTGGAGGAGACGGAAGTCCGCCTCGTTCTGGTCCGCGTAGGCGGTCGCGAACTCGGCCATCGACCGGTCGAACCGGTCGCCGGTCCCCAGGTACCCCGCGACGGCCGGGGCGTCCCCGGAGCGGGCGTGAGCGCGCGCCAGCGTCCACCCGCAGATCTCGGCGTAGACCTCGAAGGCGTCACGGTCCATCCCCTCCAGATCGGCCGACACCTTGCCGTCCCACATCTGGCGCACGTAGAAGTCGTGGGTCTCGCCCGCGACGTTCGTCGCCCGGTTCCAGCCCAGGAGCACGTCCGAGGCCGCCTGGATCAGGCGCTGTCCCTCGACGACCCGACGTCCGTGGTCGTCGTACCGGCTCGCACCGAGGTACGGCTCCAGCACCGACGCCCCCGCCTCCTTGACCTGGAGCACCAGGTCGTCCGCCGCGTCCTCGGCGCCGACGAGGAGCAGGATCCAGCACCGGGTGCCGACGCTGCCGACGCCGACCACCTTCCGTGCCATCCCGGCGACGCGGTACCCGGACAGCAGGTACCGCCGGTCGTCCGACAGCGTGTCGAGGTAGCGGTCGTAGGCGGCGCCGATCGTCTCCCGGGCCTCGTCGAGGCTCTGCTCGGTCAGGAGGTCCTCCAGGGGGACGACGAGCGGCGGGTCGCTCAGGGGCTGCAGCCGACCGTCGGGGCCGACCTCGGTGTACCGCGAGAAGGCTCGGGCGCCGGTCTTGCGCCGGGCCTTGCGCAGGCTCTTGTGGAACCGCTTCAGGGTGTCGGCGCCGGCAGCCCCGCCCCAGCGACGCTCCAGCTCGTCGGCGTCCAGGCGCGCGTACCAGACGTCGAGACGGGGTGTCCGGGCGAATTCCGCGATGCTCGTGCGATAGCTGCGGGACGCCGAGCGCGCCAGGTCGGCCTCGGCGCTCGGCGGGAACCCGCGGTCCCGCGCGGCGACGGCGAAGCTGGCGACCAGTCGCTTGACGTCCCACTCGAACGGTCCGGGCAGCGTCTCGTCGAAGTCGTTGATGTCGAAGACGATGTCCCGGTCCGGGGCGGCGAAACCACCGAAGTTGGCGAGATGGGCGTCCCCGCACAGCTGGACGGTCAGGCCCGTCGACGGGGCCGAGGCGAGGTCGTCGGCCATCACCGCCGCCGCTCCCCGGTAGAAGGCGAACGCGGACCGGAGCATCCGTCCGTAGCGGATCGGGACGAGCTCGCGGACACGCGTCGCGGCCTGCTTGTCGAGGATGTCGACCGGGTCCCGGTCCCCGACGCCCCGCGTATCCCACACCCCGTGCATCCGGCGGGGCACCCGGGCGCGCACGTCCCGACCCCGGCCGTGCGCCCGCTGCCAGCCGGCGTCGTCCTCGAACGCCGTGCGCGGAGGGCGGTGCGCCATGATCACCAGTACACGCCCCGCGGTCCCCGGCGTCGTCACGGCTACCGGGTGAACTTGTGCCACGCCGGCGTCCGTCGTCGCCCGGTCGCCCCACCGTCCGGGACCCCTAGCGCGTCGGTGTGCCCGGGGTGCCCTGCCACGGCCACCGGCCGTGCAGCTCGACCATCAGCGACCAGGACAGGAACGTCCGCACGACGACGAGCAGACCCAGGGCCGCGACGTTCTGCAGCGTGGGCTCGAGCGTCACGGTCCGGATCACGTCGGCGGCGATCAGCAGGTCCAGGCCGAGCAGCAGGCCCCGCCCCACCGACTGCTTGACGCGTTCGACGGCGTCACGCACCCCGGCGGTGCGCAGCACCCTGGCGCCGGTGACGAACGCCGCCACGACGGCGACCGTGATGACGACGATCGCCACGACCTCGATCCACACGGAGATGCTCTCGGCGATGCTCCAGTCGCCGATCGCCGGTACCGCCTCCACGTCGTCCATCCGGGCCTCCCCGCCGTCCGGTCGTCTCGCCGATCAGGTCAGGATCTGCAGCGCGTCCCCGAGGAGGCTGACCCCGAGGACGAGCAGGAGGACCGCCATCACCGTGGCGTTGTTCGAGATCAACCAGGTCTTGGTGCGGTCCAGCACGGGGGCGAGCCGGCGTCCGGCGACCAGGTAGCCGAGCACCGGGAGCGTCACGGTGAGCGTGGCGAGCGCCGTGACGACGGCGACGGCACCGGCCGTCTGCCCCGAGGACAGCGGCAGCGCGGCCAGCGAGGCACCCGCGGCCGCGGCGAGGAGCAGGTTCTTGGGGTTCACCGCCGACAGCGCGAGTCCCAGGCCGAGCGCGGCGACGGGACGGAGCTCGTCGATCCGGGACATCCATCCGGGGACCGGTGGCTCGTCGTCGGGACCTGGGCGCCTGGACCACTGCCGGCCGGCCAGCACCAGCAGGAGGCCGCCGAGCACGAGCTTGGTCCATCCCACCGCAGGGCCCGGGCCGGTCCCGCCGGTCCCGAGTCCGGGCAGGAGCACCACGATCGTGACCACGCCCGCGACCCCGGTGATCCAGGCGAGCATGAACACGATGCCGTTGACGCGGGCGCGTCCGCTGAAGAGCATCAGGATCACCGCGGCGATCGGGATCGGGCTGATCGCGATCCCGACCGCGTAGCCGGCTGTCGCACCGATCGCGTCGCCCATCTCTGTCCCTCCCGGATCACGCTATGCACGCTTCGAGGGCGTTCGCACGCCGCCGTGTCGCCCGACGTGCGGCGCGAGCCGATCGCCGTGACGCTGGACGTGGCCGACCACGGAGGGCGACATGATCGAGAAGCTGCCGCGCAGCCACGGCGCCGTCCTCGGCTACCGAGTCGTCGGGGACGTCACCCGCGACGACTACGACGAGCTCGTCCCCGCCGTGCAGGGCGCCGTGGACGAGCACAGCACGGCACGACTGCTGCTGGACCTCACAAACTTCCGATGGGAGAAGGCCGAGGCGTGGGGAGCGGACCTGCGTTTCGGCGAACGCTTCCGGCACGTCGTCGAGCGGATGGCCGTCGTCGGGGACCGCACCTGGGAGAAGTGGCTGGCGCGATGGGCCGAGGCGTTCTACGCCCAGGACGCGCAGTACTTCACCGACCAGGACGCCGCCTGGGAGTGGCTGGAGGGCTGACGAGCCATGGGCGCCGCGGGGACGGACAGGGCCGCTTTCGTGCGTGCCGTCTTCGACCACGGCTGGAACGAGCAGCGGTTCGAGGCCCTCGCCCCGACGCTCGGCACCTTCGCGCTGCACGTCGAGGGCCGGAGCCGGACGACGGACCTGGCCGAGCTCGAGGCGATCGTCGGCGCCTGGCACGAGGCCTTCGACGGCCTCCGGTTCGCCGTGCACGCCGTGACCGCCTCGGACGACGTGGCGGCGGTCCATGCGACGCTCCACGGCACCCATCGCGGTCCCTGGCAAGGCCTCGCCCCGACCGGACGCTCGATCGAGGTCGAGCACATGTTCTTCTTCCGGTTCGCCGGGGAGCGCATCACCGACGTGTGGGAGATGCTCGACCGTCCGGCGATGGCCGCCCAGCTCGAGGGTTGACCGGGCGGTGCGCGACCGGGTGCTGGACCTCGTCTTCCTGGTCGGCGTGCTGCTCAAGGGGATCGACGGCGTCGTCGAGCTGGTCAGCGGCGTGGTGCTGCTCGTCGTGACGCCGGCCCAGCTCCGGGACGCGGCCGACGCCCTGACCGCGCACGAGCTCGCCGAGGACCCGCACGACCTGCTCGCGCACGTCCTGCTGCGCGGCGTCGAGAACCTCGACGCCGGGACCGCCTCGTTCCTGGCGGCCTACCTGCTGATCCACGGGGTCGTGAAGATCGGCATCGTCGGAGCGCTCGTGCTCGGGACCCGGCGGGTCTACCCCTGGGCGATCGCGGTGCTGCTGGCGTTCCTCGGCTACCAGGCCTACGAGCTCGTGGTGCACCCGACCGTCGTCGTCGCCCTGCTGACGGTCTTCGACGCGCTGATCGTCCTGCTGACCTGGCGGGAGTGGCACGAGGGCCGCACGCTGCGCGAGACCCTGCGCAGCACCACGGAGTGGCTCGCCGCCGGCGGGTGACCGCAGGTGGTGACGCGCCGGCGACTTCTCGCGCGCCTCAGGACGACGAAGAGGAAGCTGAAGAACCTCGGCCGCTCCCACTGCGGATGCGCGGGGCAGCAGCTCGGCGAGATCGGCCAGGTGCGGGGCCCGTCGCCACCCAGGTGCTCGCGGGCGAGCTCGATCGGGGTGCCTCCGCCGGCGACTCGATGACCAGCGGAGACATCGACGTAGCGTGCTGCCGACCGTGGACGACGCAAAGGCCCCCTCGACCGGGTCGAGGGGGCCTTCGGTGCTTCGGAGCCGCCTGTCGGAATCGAACCGACGACCTATTCATTACGAGTGAATCGCTCTACCGACTGAGCTAAGGCGGCGTGCCACAGACGACCGAGAACGGGTCCCGATCAGCGGGCGAGGCAACACTACCCGACGCCGAGGCCGGACTCCAAAGCGATCCGAGCGCCGCCGTCGTCGGATCCGTCACAGCCCGGGCCACGTCGCCGGGCGCGCGGATCACCCACCTCGGCCGACGATTGCCTACCTCGGCGAAGAGTTGCCTACCTCGGCACGACCCGGCCTACCTCGGTGGAGGGTTGCCTACCTCGAGAGGGGTCAGCAGGTGAGGCCGTCCTCGGGCACCGTGCCCTCGACGAGGTACTCCTCCACGGCGTCGGCGATGCAGTCGTTCGACCGGCCGTAGGCGGTGTGCCCCTCCCCCTCGTAGGTCACCAGGACCCCGGAGTCGAGCGCGTCGGCCATGCCCTCGGACCAGACGTACGGCGTGGCCGGGTCGTTGGTGGTGCCGATGACGACGATCGGGTCCGCTCCGGACGCCGCGACGTCGTACTCCTGCTCGGCCGGCGGGTAGGGCCAGTCGGCGCAGGACAGCCCGCCGTACCCGAAGAACGACCCCATCGTGGGCGCCGCCTCCTCGATCTCGGCGGCCTCGGCCCGCATCGTCTCGATGTCCGTGGCGCCGGCGCTGTCCAGGCAGTTGATCGCCGTGAACGCCTCGGTGGAGTTGGTCGCGAACGAGCCGTCGGCGTTGCGGTCGTTGTAGAAGTCCGCGAGGTACAGCAGCGTGTCCCCCGTGCCGACGTTGATGGCCTCGTCGAGCGCCTGGGTGAGCACCGGCCAGCTCTGCTCGGCGTACAGCGTCACCGCGACCCCGTAGAAGGCCAGCGTCTGGGTGACGTCCCGGTCGCCGCTGGTCGGGTAGGGACGGTCTGCGGCGCGGTCCAGGACGTCGCGCACCTGCTGCATGCCGGCGTCGACGGACCCGGTCAGCGGGCAGTCGGCCCCGGCCTGGCAGTCGGTGACGAAGGCGCGCAGCGCGTTCTCGAACCCGACGGCCTGGCCGGCCGAGATCTCGTCCGCGTCCAGCGTCGGGTCGATCGCGCCGTCGAGCACCAGCCGGCCCGCGCGCTCGGGGAACAGGCCCGCGTACGTCGCCCCCAGGCTCGTGCCGTAGGAGAACCCGAGGTAGTGCAGCTGCTCGTCGCCGAGCACGGCGCGCAGCATGTCCATGTCCTTCGCGGCGCTCTGGGTGTCGACCTCGCCGAGCAGCTCGCCGGTGTTCGCCGCGCACGCCTCAGCCCAGGCCGCGGCCGACGCGCGCGCGGCCTCGAGACCGTCGTCGGTGGACAGGTCGACGTCCTCGCTGAGGTACTCGTCCTTGGCCTCGTCGTCGTAGCACTCGACGGCGGTCGAGTCCTGCACCCCGCGCGGGTCGAAGCCGACGATGTCGAAGGACTCGCGCAGCGGCTCGCCGAAGGACCCGTTCTCGACGAAGTCCGCCCCCGAGCCGCCGGGCCCGCCGGGGTTGACCAGCAGCGAGCCGACCTTCTGCCCGGTGGCGCGCGTCCGCACCAGCGCGAGCTCGATGCTGCCCGCCTCCGCGTCGTCCCAGGACAGGGGGGCCGTCGCGGTGGCGCACTCGTAGCCGCCGCGGCAGTCGGTCCACTCCAGGTCCTGGGCGTAGAAGTCCTCGAACCCCTCGGGGGCACCGGCCGCCGACGGCGTCGTCGGCGCCGCCGTCGTCGCCTCGTCCACGGGCGTGGCGGTCTTGCCGGGCGTCTCCGCCGTGCACCCGGCCAGGACCAGTCCGAGACCCACCACAGCAGCCAGCAGACCGGTCCGCCGAGCGGCCGAGACGTCGGACTGCGGGCGCGGAGGACGAGCAGCGAAATTCACCCGCCCAACCTACCGGCCGGAACAGGCCGTGACGGGCACCTTCACCGAACCTTCTCGTGCCCGTCGCCGCCGCCGGGGCCGGATCCAGAGCCAGCAGCACCCCCGCGCCGGGCGCGGCCCGCCGGACCGGCGTCCGTCAGCCCTGCGGACGCAGCGCGACCGTCATCGCCTCGACGGCGAGCAGCGGCGCCACGTTGCCCGCCAGCCGTTCGCGCGCCTGGCCGATCGCGTCCATGCGGCGCACCGTCTGCTCCGGGGTCGAGTCGCGGGCCAGCCCGCGCACGGTGGCGGCCTGCTCGGCGTTGACGAGGTCGACGTCGGCGCCGAGCTGGACGACCAGCACGTCCCGGTACAGCGACAGCAGGTCGACCATCGCCCGGTCCAGGACGTCACGCTGGCTGCGGGTCGCCCGGCGCTTCTGGTCGTCCTCGAGCTGCTTGACCTGGGACCGCAGCTTCGGCGGGACGGTCTCGCCCTCGGCGACGCCGAGGGCCCGCAGCAGCTCGGCCCGCTCGGCGGCGTCCCGCTCGGTCGTCGCGGCGGTCGCCTCGGCCTTGGCGACCTCGACGAGGTCGGCGGCGGCCAGCACCGCGTCGGGGACCCCGCGGATCCGGCGGGCGATCTCGAGCACGTCCGCCCGACGGCGCCGTGCCTCGGGGTCGCGGGCCAGCCGGCGGGCCATCCCGACGTGGGACTGCGCGGCCTGGGCCGCCTGCAGCGCGACGGCGGGGTCGGTGCCGTCGCGCCGCACCAGCAGCTCGGCGACGTCGCGGGCCGGCGGGACCCGCAGCACGACGCCGCGGCACCGCGAGCGGATCGTCGGCAGCACGTCCTGGCTGCTCGGCGCGCACAGCACCCACACGGTGTGCGCCGGCGGCTCCTCGATCGACTTCAGCAGCACGTTGGTGGTGCGCTCCACCATCCGGTCGGCGTCCTCGACGACGATGACGCGGTACCGCCCCACCGAGGGCGTGCGCGAGGCGGTGGTGATGAGGTCGCGCACCTCGTCGATGGCGATCACGACCTTGTCCGTGGCCACGACCGTCAGGTCCGGGTGCGTCCCGGCGAGCGTGGTGGTGCACTCGCGGCAGTGCCCGCAGCCGCCCTCGGGGCACTGCAACGCCGCGGCGAACGCCCGCGCGGCGACGGACCGTCCCGAGCCGGGCGGGCCCGTCAGCAACCAGGCGTGGGTCATCGCGGCCGGGTCGGTCGCGGCGCGCCGCAGCACGCCCACGGCCTCCGGCTGGCCGACGACGTCGTCCCACACGGTCACGAGACGTCCTCCGGGTCCGCGCCGGACGGTTCGGCGGGGGCCCGCACCGCGGACACCTCGGGATCCGACAGGCGCGCTGCCTCCTCGACCACGGGCGTCAGGTCGAGGCGGGAGGCGACGTCGACCCGGATCTGCGCCTGGATGTCGTCGACGGTGCCGGTGGCGTCGATGACGAGCCAGCGGTCCGGGTCGGCGACGGCGCGGCGCAGGAACGCGTCCCGGGTGCGCCGGTGGAAGTCGAGGCCGGCGCGCTCGAGGCGGTCCGGGCGTCCCGCGCGACGGGCCGCGGCCGTGGCGGGGTCGACGTCGAGCAGCACGGTCACGGCGGGCAGCAGCCCGTCGGTGGCCCACAGCGAGAGGTTCTCGACCTCGTCCTGGGAGAGCTCGCGGCCGCCGGACTGGTAGGCGACCGAGGAGTCGAGGTACCGGTCGGTCACCACGACGGCGCCGCGCTCCAGGGCGGGCCGGACCACGGTGGCCACGTGGTGCGCCCGGTCGGTGGCGTAGAGCAGCGCCTCGGTGCGCGGGTCGACGTCGTCGCCGTGCAGGACGGCCCGTCGCAGCTCTGCCCCCAGGGGGGTGCCGCCGGGTTCGCGCGTCAGCACGACCTCGCGGCCCGTGACCGCGCCGAGCCACTCGGCGAGCAGGCGGGCCTGCGTCGACTTGCCGGCGCCGTCGCCGCCCTCGAACGACACGAAGTACCCGGGTGCGCTGCTCACGCCCACACCCTAACCGCGCCCGCCCACAGCGGAGCTGCTGTGGTATTTGTCGCATCCGGGGGTCTCGTGACGCAGGACCCATCGGGGAGCGGGACGATAGGGACACGACGACTGAAGGGGACGACGATGACCGACGACGGAACGACCACGACGCTCACGGACGACGAGTGCTGGACCGTGCTCGCCGACCAGCCGATCGGCCGCCTGGCGACGGCCGTCGCCGGTGAGCCGGAGATCTTCCCGGTCTCCCACGCCGTCGCGGACGGGCGCATCTACTTCCTCACCCGACCGGGCAGCAAGCTCGTCGAGGTGACGGTCAACAACCGCGTGGCCTTCGAGGCCGACGAGTGGCGGTTCGACACGGCCTCCAGCGTCGTGCTCAAGGGCACCGCGGAGGTGCTGGAGACGGACGAGGACATCGCCGCCGCCGAGGCGACCGAGCTGGTGCCCTACCTGGACGACGGCAAGAACGTGTGGGTGCGGATCACGCCGACCGAGATCAGCGGTCGCCGGCTGACCCGCTGACGACAGCCCTCCGGAGCGCCGACGGCGCCCCGGAGGGGTACGGGTCACTCCCCCGGGTACGTGACCCCGAGCTGCGCCCGCACGTCGTCGAGGATGCCCATCACCTCGAGCGTGTGGCCCCACGGCATCCGGGCGCTCTCGGTCCGACCCTCCTCGAGGCAGCGGGCCACCTCGGCCGCCTCGTACGCCTTGCCCTCGCCGGCCGGGGACGTGAACGTCCAGCTCGTCCCGTCGTCGCGCACGACGGTGAAGTCCGTCGGGGTGAAGAACCCCTGCGGGATCTCGATGCGGCCGCGGGTGCCGATGATGCGGGCGCCGGCCGCCCCGCGGGCGGTCGAGGACGTGTGCAGCACCGCCTGCGCCCCTGACTCGTAGGAGAGGATCATGCTGACGTGGTCGTCGACGCCGGTCTCGGCAAGCGTGCCGCGAGCCACGGTCGCGGCCGGCACGCCCAGCAGGTCGTGGGCCAGCGTGATCGGGTAGATCCCCAGGTCGAGCAACGCCCCGCCGGCCAGCTCGGGGGCGAACAGGCGGTGGGTCGGGTCGTACTCACGGAAGATGTCGAAGTCGGCCAGCACCGTGCGCACCTCGCCGATCTCCCCGCGCGCGATCGCGGCGCGGATCGCCGCGACGTGCGGCAGGTAGCGGGTCCACACCGCCTCCAGCAGGAACACCCCGGCCTCGCGCGCGGCGTCGAGCAGCGCGCGCGACTCGGCGACCGACCGGGTGAGCGGCTTCTCGACGAGCACGTGCTTGCCGGCGGCGATCGCGAGGCGGGCGTGCTCCAGGTGGTGCGAGTGCGGGGTGGCGACGTAGACGACGTCCACCTCGTCGTCCGTCACCAGCTCCTCGTACGAGCCGTGCGCCCGCGCGCCGGGGGCGTGCGCGTCGGCGAACGCCTGGGCCTTGTCCACGGAGCGGGAGCCGACGGCGGTCACCCGGGACGCCGTCCGGTCCCGGACGCCGTCGGAGAACGAGCCGGCGATGTTCCCGGCGCCGAGGACGCCCCAGCGGACCGCCGGGGCAGCCATCAGGTCGGGCACGGTGCCGAGCAGGTCGTCGGCGGTCAGGCGGGCGGCGTAGGCGGACGGGTCGACGGCGGCGCTGAGGTCGGTCATGGCCCCACCGTATCGGCGCGCTCGCCGTGCGCCGCGGCGATGACCGCGTCCGAGGCGGCCCGCACCCGCTCGAGCTCGTCGAGGCTCAGTCCGGAGGCGGCGACCACCCGGCCGGGGACCTCGACGGCCTCCGA
The DNA here is from genome assembly GCF_036689775.1 of Isoptericola haloaureus. Classification (NCBI taxonomy): domain Bacteria; kingdom Bacillati; phylum Actinomycetota; class Actinomycetes; order Micrococcales; family Promicromonosporaceae; genus Isoptericola; species Isoptericola haloaureus. The sequence continues at coordinate 738,198 of NZ_JBAGLP010000118.1, forward strand.
CCGCAGGGCCTGTCCCCGGGCCGTCAGGTGCACCTCGACGACCCGGCCGTCGGCCGCGGACCGTCGCCGCGTGAGCAGCCCCTGCGTCTCCAGCCGCTTGAGCAGCGGCGACAGCGTGCCCGGGTCGAGGTAGAGCCGGTCGGCGAGGCCGGTCGCCGTGGTGGTGCGTCCGGCGCCGTCGTCCTCCCAGAGCCCGAGCAGCACGAGGTACTGGGGGTGGGTCAGCCCGAGCGGCTCGAGCACCGGGCGGTACAGCGCGACCATCGCGCGCGAGGCCGCCGACAGCGCGAAGCAGACCTGCGCCTCGAGCGCCAGGGGGTCGTCCGGTCGGTCCATGCGCTCAGGGTAGGCCGCGACCGCGCGGAGGCATATGGTTGGTGGATCAATCATTGGCGCACCAACCATCAGGAGATGCCGTGGGACTGTTCCGCCGCCGCCCCGACGACGACCGCACCTGGGGCATGCGGTTCACCGAGTCGTTCCTGCCGGTCTTCGGCCCGGCGTCGATCCGGCGCACCCCGCCCGTCCCGCCGAGCGCGCAGGACCGGGCCCGCGAGGCCCGGCTGCGCAGCACCTACGAACGGATCACCGGGCCGGACGGCCACACCTACGTCGTCGAGCGCCACCCCGACTGACGGTGGAACCGGTCAGCGCCCACGGTCAATCCCCGCGCAGACCGGCCATCGGCGGCAGTCTCGCGGCCCGTGTCGCCGGGTAGACCCCCGCGACGACGCCGACCACGACCGACAGTGCGACACCGACGCCCGACGGCACCATGTCCACAGTGGGCGGCATGCCGTGGGTGAGTGCGTACACGGAAGTGACCAGCACACCGAGGGTCGCGCCGGCAACGCCTCCGCCCAGCCCCAAGAACCCCGCCTCCAGGACGAACTGCGCACGGATCTGCCCAGCCCGTGCTCCGACCGCCCGGCGCAGAGCGATCTCGCCGCGCCGCTCCAGCACGGCGATCACCATCGTGTTGACGATCCCGATGGCACCGACGAGCAGAGCTACAGCGGCCAGACCCAGTGCCAGGCTGGCAAAGGTCGAGTCGACGGCCCGTTGGGCGTGCGCCAGCACGGAAGGCTGAGAGACCGTGACCGCACGAGGTATCGCCGGGTTGACGGTGGCCGCCAGGACGTCGCGCACAGGGTCGACCGCCCCGGTGCGAACTCGTACGTACAGCACGGTGTCTTCCTCGGCGGGAGTCGTCCGGCTGGACCAGTCCTCGCCGATGAGCGCCGCACGGTCGAGAGTCGGGGCGAGACGCGCTGGTTCGAGGATCCCGACGACGGCGTACCAGTCGTCGTCGACCCACACACGCTGCCCGATCTCGACGATGCCGAGCTCGGACGCGGCGACCGACCCCAGCACAGTGGTGGGCAGCGCCGTCGACGAACGGTCGAACCACTGGCCCTCGGCCATCCTCAGGTCCATGGTGTCGGCCAGCTCCGCCTGCACCGCCACCACAGCCAGGGCTCCGCCCATCGTGTCCGGCACCAGATCGGTCCGGTAGACGCCGGCGCCGGCCACCGGCGAGACGCGGGCGGCGTCGAGAACGGGCCCGATACGCCGAACCATGCCTGGTGCCTCGGAGGGCAGCGGGACGGTGGTCAGGTCCGGGCCGACGCCGGGACGCACCTCGAGCACGTTGGAACCGAGTGCTTCGAGCTCCAGACGCAACCTGTCCTCGTTGGTGGCGGTGATCCCCAGGACGGCCACCAGCGTGGCGATCCCGAGGGCGACGCCGAGCATGGACAGCAGGGAGCGCGACGGACGTGCCCGGGGCCCCAGCGCCGCGGTGGCCAGCGCGTCGCGGACGCTCAGTCGCGCCATCAACGCCCCTCCCCGTCGGACGCCACTGGTCCGACGCCGTCGGCGACGATGCGCCCGTCCCGGATCCGGACCTGCCGCGGGAAGCGGGCCGCGACCGCCGGGTCGTGGGTGATGACGACGACGGACACGCCGTCGAGGCGGCACAGCAGGTCGATGATCGACTCACCGGTGGCCTCGTCCAAGGCGCCGGTGGGCTCGTCGGCGAGCAGCAGCGCAGGTTCGTGCGCGATGGCACGCGCCACGGCGACGCGCTGCTGCTCACCCCCGGACAGCTGCGTGGGCCGGTGATCGAGGCGCCCTCCCAGGCCGACCCGCCGTAGCGCCTCCACCGCGCGACGTCGTCGTTCGGCACGAACGAAACCCGAGTAGAGCATGCCCAGCGCAACGTTCTCGACGGCGTCCGCGTGCGGGAGGAGATGGAACTGCTGGAACACGAAGCCGAGAGTGCGCGATCGCAGGTCGGACCGCTCGGCGTCGCCCATCGTGGCGGTCGAGCGACCGCGCAGCACCACGTCCCCGGCACTGGGAGCGTCCAGGGTGCCCATGATGCCGAGCATCGTCGACTTGCCCGACCCGGACGGTCCGACGATCGCCACTCGCTCGCCGTCACGGATCGTGAGGTCGACGTCGCGCAGCACCGTCAGGTCTCCGGCGCCGGTAGCGTACGACTTGGACACCCCACGCAGTGCGACCACCGGTTCGACGGGCGGGACCTCCGGCGCTGTCACGGCACGACGACCTCGTCGCCCTCGACCAGGTGTCCACTGCTGATCGCGGCCCTGGCCTCAGCGACGAGCTGGACGTCCACGGGCACCAGAGCCACTCTCGTGCCGTCGAGCTTCTCGACCGCGTAGCCGCCCTCGGCCAACGCGACCAACGCGGTGACGGGAACGACGAGCGCGGACTCGACCTCATCGGTCACGACCTCGACGCGCACCGGGGACCCGACGAGCTCCGCCGCCACATCCTGGTCGTCGAGGTCTACCCGGACCGGCGTCGAGTCGGCCGCGGCACTCATGGCGCTCTCCTCGCCCCCCGGAGCACGTCGAGCGCCGATCCGGCCGATGACGCCGGGAATGGTCGCGGCGCTGGGGAGGACGACCTCGACCTCGTCTCCGGCAGCGAGCGCCGTGCGCTGCGACGGCGTGACATCGGTCAGGACGTGCACCTCGGGAACAGTCCAGCGCAGCACCTCGCCGCCGGCGGGATCGCCGACCCTGGCCACCACCTCGTCGACCTGAAGTTCGTCGACGTCGAGGATCACGACGTCGGACGGCGCCACCCACTCCGCACGGGCTCGAGCCAGCTCGCGCGCTGCCGTGTCCACCTGTTCCTGCGCACGCGAGACCTCCCGGTGTGCGCCGGCGGAGCTGGTAGCAGCGTCAGCAGCATCCTGCTCGCCGCCGGTGTCCTGCCGCGCAGCGAGCGCGTCGCGGGCCTCCTGCAGCGCGGCGACAGCGTCGGCGTGCACGCCCTCGGCCGTCGCGATCCGCTCCCGGCCGACCTCGCTGCCAGACGGCTCGACATAGCCGGCCGCGGCGTGAAGGGACCCGACGGCGCCCGAAGCACCCTCGCCGAAGACCTCGTCGACGCGGGCCGCGCTCAGATGACCGGCATCGTGCAAGGCCTCATTGAGGCTGAGCACGTCCTTGCCACGGTCGCCGAGGCTGAGCTCTCGCCACAGCGGCACGTCACCCGACAAGAAGAAGACGGGTCGTCCATTGACCTCCAGCAGCGGTTCACCCGGTCTGACGAGATCGCCCGGTTCCGGCAACCAGGTGATGATGCCGTCGCCGGAAAAGGTCAGCGCCTCGGACACGTCATGGGACAACGAACCACTCAGTGCCATACCTGCTGCGAGAGAGGCTCGCTCCACGAGAGCGGTCCGGGCGCCGGGAGACGCTACCGAAGCGTCAGCGGCAGCCTCCTGATACTCGTGGTACCAGAGGAAGCCCCCCAGCGACGCCGCGGCGGCGAGCAGGGCAAGGAGGGCCGAAGTGGTGCGCATCCAGCGCCTGACCGGCCGCCTGTCAGCAGTCGTCAGGATCGTCCTCGCAGTTCTGCGCCCACCGGTCGGACTCGAAGATCGGCCCGTCGATCGCCTCCGAGTACGCGATCATGTCCGCCACCAAGAACTGGAAGTTCGGCCAGTACTCCGACTCGGCGATCGGCCGTGTGCACTCCTCACCGAGGATCTCCGCCTGTTCGATCGAGACGTCGTCGGTGATGTAGACGTAGCCGTCGTCAGCGGGGTCCTCGACAGCGGCCACCCCCGCATCACGCGCACACTGTGCCCACTGTCGACCGGCCTCGACCTGACTCTCGGGCATCGTCCAGGAGTTCTCCGCGGGCGTGCGGTCGTGCATGTCGATCAGCACGTCCTTGGCCCCGGGACTCCGCGCGTAGCACTCGCGGATCTCCTCGTCACGGTTCTCGCCCTTCACGCCGATCGGCTGGCTCTCCGCGTCGTCGGTCAGCAGCCCGTCCTGGTCCGGGACGAAAGTTCCGTCGACGATGCTGGCGTACCCGTCGAGCTGGTCATCCACCTCGCCGACTTCCGGCGCCACGTCGATGCCCAGGTCACCGAGACAGGCGGCGTACCGAGCCGTCGCCTCGTTGACATAGGAACCCGTTGCGACGGTCGCGCCTGTGGAGCCGACGTCCGCGTCGACCGCGAGATCGGCCTGGCCCGCCACACCCGGCGCGTCATCACCACTGCACCCGGTCACCAGCGAGGTAAGCACCACCAGCGGCACAAGTATTCGTCTTATCACGGCTTCCTCCATCATCGCTGGACGTGACGCCTCCCACGCTCCCGCGCTCACGGGCAGTATGTGAATCGCCCCGACGAGATCTTGTTGTTCCAGGTCCCCGTACCGAGTCGAAGGAGAGAAAGATCGGGAATACCCCGGTTGTTCAGGGTCAGCGTGAAACTCGCACCGGAGTAGCCGGTTCCGTTGTAGAACACCGCCCAGCACTTCGTGCCGTTGTTGTACGCGGACCGAGACTGGTTGTTCATCCCGAACTGCCCGAAATCGCTGATCCCGTACTCGAAGAGCACCCACTTCGAACTGAGGATCTGATAGTCCTCACCGTTGTACACGCATGCATAGCCAGTCGGACAAGGGCCGGGCGCCGCTTGTGCCGGGGTGGCCACCATGCCGATGCCGAGCGCACACACGATCGATCCCACCAGCGCGACCAGAAACGTCCCGCGCTTCCCTACCTGAAGCCCTTTCACCTGACGCCCTTTCACCTGACGCCCTTTCACCTCAAGCCCTGCCCGAGGGGACCACGCCTCAACGCGCGATAGCAGACAAAATACGGTAACCGTGCATGCCCGTCAAGACAGACATCACAGACATCGCGCTAGAGGCTCCGGCGCCCGAGGCGCCTACTTCTTCGCCGTCGACGACTTCTTCGCGGGTGCCTTCTTCGCCGGCGCCTTCTTGGCCGACGTGCTGCGCTTCTTCGGCCCCTGAGCCCGCTTCTCCGCGAGCAGCTCGATCGCCCGCTCGGCGGTGATCGACTCCGGGGTCGCGTCCCGCGGCAGCGTCCGGTTCGTCTCGCCGTCGGTCACGTACGGACCGAACCGGCCGTCCTTGACCACGATGGGCTTGCCCGAGGTCGGGTCGTCGCCGAGCTCCTTCAGCGGCGGCGCGGCCGCCGCCCGTCCGCGACGCTTCGGCTGGGCGAAGATCGTCAGCGCCTCGTCCAGGGTGATCGTGAAGAGCTGCTCCTCGGACTCGATGGACCGGGAGTCCTTGTCCTTCTTCAGGTAGGGCCCATACCGGCCGTTCTGGGCGGTGATCTCCTCGCCGGACTCCGGGTCGGTCCCGACCACGCGCGGCAGCGACAGGACCTTCAGGGCGTCCTCGAGCGTCACCGTGTCGAGAGACATCGACTTCAGCAGCGACCCCGTGCGCGGCTTCGGCTGGGCCGCCTTCGCCTTCTTCTGGGCCGCCTGGGACAGGTTCGGGTCGATCTCGGGCAGGTCGAGCTTCTCGGTGACGAACGGGCCGAAACGGCCGTTCTTCGCCACGATCTCGTTCCCCGAGTCCGGGTCGACCCCGAGCACCCGGCCGTCGTCGGCCCCCGCCTTGAGCAGCTCGCGCGCCTTGGCCACCGTCAGCTCGTCCGGGGCGACGTCGTCGGGCACCGAAGCCCGCGGCGCCTTGCCGTCCTTGCCCGGCTCGGCCTCCAGGTCCTCCAGGTACGGGCCGTACCGGCCCACGCGCACCCGGATGCCCTCGCCGATCTGCACCGAGTTGATCGCCACGGGGTCGATCTCGCCGAGGTTCTCGACGAGGTCGCGCAGACCGCCCCGACCGTCGTCGGAGCCCTCGCCGAAGTAGAACCGGGTCAGCCAGGCCAGGCGCTCACGGTCGCCGGCCGCGATCTGGTCGAGGTCGGCCTCCATCTCGGCGGTGAAGTCGTAGTCGATCAGCCGGGCGAAGTGCTCCTCGAGCAGGCGCACGACGGCGAACGCCAGCCAGGTGGGCACCATGGCCTGGCCCTTGGTGCGCACGTAGCCGCGGTCCTGGATCGTCGAGATCGTCGCCGCGTAGGTGGACGGACGCCCGATGCCCAGCTCTTCCAGCGCCTTGACCAGGGAGGCCTCGGTGTACCGCGCGGGCGGGCTCGTGGAGTGCCCCTCGGCGACGAGCTCGGTGCCCGCGAGCGCGTCGCCCTCGGCCATCCGCGGCAGGCGCGTCTCCTTCGGCCCCGACGGCGCGGCGCCGCCACCCTCGGGGGTCTCGACGTCCTTGGACTCCTCGTAGGCCGCGAGGAACCCACGGAACGTGATCACCGTGCCGGAGGCCGAGAACACGGCGTCCGACCCGGCACGGTCGCCCGCCCCGGAGCCGAGCGTCGCGGCCAGCCGCACGGACGCCGTCGACCCCTTGGCGTCGGCCATCTGCGAGGCCACGGTGCGCTTCCAGATGAGCTCGTAGAGCTTGAACTGGTCGCCGGAGATCTCGCCGGCCACCTGGGCCGGCGTCCGGAACGAGTCGCCGGCGGGACGGATCGCCTCGTGCGCCTCCTGGGCGCCCTTGTTCTTCGAGGCGTACAGCCGCGGCGCGCCGGGCACGTACTCGGCCCCGTACAGCTCGGCGGCCTGCCGCCGGGCGGCGTCGGTCGCCTCGGCGGACAGCGCGGGCGAGTCGGTCCGCATGTAGGTGATGTAGCCGTTCTCGTACAGCGCCTGCGCGGTGCGCATCGTCTGCCGGGAGGCCATGCGCAGCTTGCGCGAGGCCTCCTGCTGCAGCGTCGAGGTGGTGAACGGCGCGGCCGGCTTGCGCGAGTACGGCTTGGTCTCCAGGGAGCGGACGGCGAACGCCGCGTCCTCGAGCCCGGCCACGACGGCGTTCGCCGCCGCCTCGTCGAGGTGTGCGACGCCCGTGCGCACCTTGAGACGACCCAGGTCGTCGAAGTCGCGGCCCGCGGCCACGCGATCGCCGTCCAGACCCGTGAGGCGGGCGCGGAAGAGCTGACCGGCGTCGTCCCCGGCCTCGGGGGCGAACGAGCCCGTCACGTCCCAGTAGTCCGCGGTCACGAACGCCATGCGGTCGCGCTCGCGCTCCACGACCAGGCGCGTCGCGACGGACTGCACCCGGCCCGCGGACAGCCCTTGGCGGACCTTGCGCCACAGCACCGGGGAGACCTCGTACCCGTAGAGGCGGTCCAGGATGCGGCGGGTCTCCTGGGCGTCGACGAGATCCTGGTCGAGGTCGCGGGTGTTCTCCAGCGCCCGGGTGATGGCCTCGCGGGTGATCTCGTGGAAGACCATCCGCTTCACCGGCACCTTGGGCTTGAGCTCTTCGATGAGATGCCAGGCGATGGCCTCGCCCTCGCGGTCCTCGTCGGTGGCGAGGAACAGCTCGTCGGCGTTCTTCAGCTCCGCCTTCAGCTCGCGCACCTTGGACTTCTTGTCGGCGTGCACCACGTAGTACGGGTCGAAGCCGTTGTCGACGTCCACGGCGAACTTCTTGTACGGCCCCTTCTTCATCTCCGCGGGCAGCTCCGAGGGCTGCGGGAGGTCACGGATGTGGCCGACGCTGGCCTCCACGACGTAGTCGTCGCCGAGGTAGCCCTGGATCTTGCGAGCCTTGGTCGGGGACTCGACGATCACGAGCTTGCGGGCCTGAGGCATCCGTTCCTGCTTTCCGACGGTGAGGGGCGTGCGGTGACGCCGAGGGGGCGTCGCGTCCTGTCACGGTACGACACGGGCGACGACGGCGGAACTCTACCGAGATGCTCCGGCGTCGGCGCGGGGCCGTCCACAGCGCCGCTCGCCACCCCTCTTGCGCATCGTGCGTGGTCGGACGGCTCAGTCCTGCGGACGCGCCGTGGCCTGCCGCACGAGCAGCAGCAGCGCGAACGTCGCCGCGGTCGCGGCCAGCACCCCCAGCACGCCGACCGCGTAGGCGGTGACGTCCTCGCCGATCGGCACGCTCGCGGCGTCGACGAGCCGGACTCCCCCGGCGAAGGCGAGGATCCCGGTCACCAGGGCGCCGAGCAGCATCAGCCCCGCGACGGCGGAGGACCCGGGGGACGAGAAGGCGTGCGGCTCCGGATCCCCGGAGGGCAGACGACGTCGACGCGGTGCGACGTCGAGGGAGGACGCCGGCGTCAGGGCGCAGACGAGGGCGCCCCAGGCGAGCACGACGAACAGGGCGGCGACGACGTCGGACGGCCGGTGCCACTGCCCCACGAGCGTCGAGACACCGGTGGCCGCGGTGTACGCGGCGCCCAGCAGCGCCACGACCGGCCGCCAGGCGCGCGGCGTGGCGAGCAGCAGCGCGACGGAGACGGAGGCCGCCACCGTGGTGTGCCCGCTGGGCAGCGTGTTGCCGCTGTACCAGCCCGGCAGCAGGTCGGGGCGGGTCAGCACCGAGTGCTTGAGGACCTGGGTGGTCAGGTTGGCGCCACCCACCAGGACGGCGACCTGCAGCGCCAGGATCCAGCGGCGGCGGACGACGGCGACGAGCATCGCCGCACCGATCCCCGCCACCACGAAGGCCACCGAGACGACGTCGAGCACGGGTTCGGCGACACGCCACAGGCTGTCCTGCCCGTACAGCGCCCCGTCGCGGGCGAGGTCGTCCAGCTGCTGGCCGGGGAGCGTCGTGACGAACACCCGGTAGGTCAGCCAGACCGCGAGGACGGCGACGAGCGCGACGGCGGCCGCCGCGACGTGCGCGGCCGGACGCACTGCGGGACGCGGCGGCGCGGCGAGCCGCGCGACCGGCCACGAGCCCGGGGCAGGTGCCGGCGGGGCCGCACCACCCCCCGCTGGAGGCACCGCGGCCGGAGCGTGCCGGGAGTCGCCGTTCATGCAGGTCAGCGTAACCAGTTCGTGTGAGGGTCCCGTGGACGGCCGGTGGGATCTCCGGACGGGAAGCCCGGCGGACGCGACCGCGGGCTCAGGTCGGCCGCGGCGCGTACATGATGACGGCGACGCCGACGAGGCACACGACCGCGCCGATCACGTCCCACCGGTCCGGCCGGAAGCCGTCGACCACCATCCCCCACACCAGGGAGCCCGCGACGAAGACGCCGCCGTAGGCCGCGAGGATCCGCCCGAAGTGCGCGTCCGGCTGCAGGGTGGCGAAGAACCCGTACAGCCCCAGCGCGATGACGCCGAGGCCGATCCACAGCCAGCCACGGTGCTCGCGGACGCCCTGCCACACCAACCAGGCACCGCCGATCTCGAACAGCGCAGCGGCCGCGAACAGGACGACAGATCTCAGGATGGTCATGGTCCAGTCTCCCGCTACCGGCCGAAGAGCTGGGTCCACCAGGGGCCGCCCGCACCGGCGACCGTACCGAGCCCGTGCCGGGTGTGCGAGCACTCGAGGATGTTGGCGCGGTGCCCGGGGCTGTCCATCCACGCCTCGACGACGGCCGCGGCGTCCGGCTGCCCGCGCGCGATGTTCTCGGCCGCCAGACCGCTCACCCCGGCGGCGTCCGCGCGGTCCCACGGCGTGCGGCCGTCGGGATCGGTGTGGTCGAAGTAGTCGCGCGACCGCATGTCCTCCGAGTGCGCGGCGGCGAGGCCGTCCAGCGCGGGGTCCGCGACGAGGGCGCTGCAGCCGGCCCCCGCCCGCTCGGCGTTGACGAGCTCCAGCACCCGGTCGGCGACCGCGGACCCGGTACCGGAGCCACCGGCGGCTCCGTCGTCGGGCCCGTCGCCGGAACCGTCGTCGGGCCGGTCGGCCGGGGTCGGCCCGGTGTCCCGCGGCGCCTCGTCCTGCGCCGACGACGACGGCGCGGCCGGCTGCACCTCGATCGCGCGGTCGGCGTCGGTCCGCGACCGTTCGCCGTCGACGACGATGCCCTGCTCCGGACTCTCCGTGGCGGCCGACGGCGTGGACGCCACCCGGGAGGGTTCCGAGGACAGCGCCGTGCCCAGTGCCGGCGCGCCGGCAGGGGCGTCGGTCCGCGCGGCCGACGCGACTCCGGAGGCGGCGTGGTGCGGTGCCAGACGCAGCCCGTCGGGCACCACGAGCACCAGCAGCGCCAGGAGTCCGGCGCCGACGGCGAAGGCCGCCGCCAGCGCAGCGAGCTGGCGCCACCAGGTCGGGGGTCGCCGGGGACTGGTCACCGCAGCACGCTATCGAGACGCGCGCCCGGTGCCCAGGGCCGGGGCCGTCAGTCCGCGACGCGCTCGGCGAGGTAGCGCGCGTAGGCCGGCGTGCGCTCCACGGCCTGCCGGTGCGCCTCGTGGGCAGCGGCCTGCACGACGTCGACGTCGAACCGGGACGCGGCGTCCCGGCGCCAGCCGACGTACTGCGTCCAGGCCAGCGGCTCGCCCTCCAGGGCCACCGGCGTCACCCCGGGCTGGTCGAGCAGCAGCGGCTGCACGAGCCCGACGGCGTGGTTGCCCCGGACCTGCTCGATGGCCGAGGCCCGCTCGGTCTCGCTGACCTCCCGCGGGGTGAAGCCGGACCGCACGCACGCCGCGACGAAGCAGCGCTCGAAGCAGCCCTCGCCCGGCGCGGAGAGCCAGTACTCGCTCGCCAGCTCACCGAGCGGCACGACGGTGTTCCCGGCGAGCCGGTGCTCGTCGGAGAGCAGCACGAACACGGGGTCGGTGAACAGGCGTGTCCACACGACGTCGCCCTCGGTGGGGAGCACCTCGTTCTCGCAGGCGCCGACGAGCGCGAGGTCGAGGTCGCCGGCGGCCAGCCGCCGGTTGGCCTCCTGCGCCGACCAGGCCGTGAAGGACGTCAGCGCGATCCCGGTCAGGTCGGCCCGCAGCCGGTTGAGGAAGATGCCGCCGAGCACCGTCGCGACGGTGCCGACCCGGAGCGAGGTCACGACATCCGTCCGGCCGCTGACGTGGCGGCGCACGTCCTCGCCGAAGGCGTCCATCGCGGGCAGCAGGACGCGGGCGTGCCGCAGCACGAGGTCGCCGAGCGGGGTCGGGCGAGCGCCCCGGCGGTCGCGGACGAACACCGAGCCGCCGAGGGCGTCGTCGATGCGGTTGAGCTGCGCCGTCAGCGCGGGTTGCGCCATGCCCAGGGCGGCGGCCGCCCGGGTCACGCTGCCGTGCTCCGCGACGACGGTCACCAGCCGCAGGTGGCGGAGGTCGATCTCCATACCGGGATGGTATCGGGATCATCGCGTCGGGGGGATGGCGGGCACCTGACGGGCAGGCGACGTCCGCCAGGCGGACGGACACACGGACGACATACTGCACCTGGGAGCAATGGTGCCGCACGACGGCAGAAGGAGTCATCATGGCAGAACGCGTGACGTTCGCGAGCAGCACCGGACCGGCGCTGGCCGGCATCATCGACGAGCCCGAGGGGGAGGTCCGCGGCTGGGGCGTGTTCGTCCACGGCTTCACGCTCGGCAAGGACTCCCCCGCGGCGGCCCGCATCTCCAAGCAGCTCGCGGCCGAGGGCATCGGCATGCTCCGCTTCGACAACCTCGGCCTCGGCGACTCCGAGGGCGACTGGGGTGACGGCTCGTTCACCATCAAGGTGGCCGACGTCGTCAGGGCGGCCGAGTTCATGGCCTCCCGCGGGACGCCGGCCGACCTGCTGGTGGGCCACTCCTGGGGCGGTGCGGCCGCCATCGCCGCGGCCCCCGAGCTGCCCGCGGTGCGTGCGGTGGCCACGGTCTGCGCGCCGTTCGACCCGAGCCACGCCGAGAACCACTACGACGACCTCGTCGACCAGGTGCTCGAGGAGGGCAACGCCGTGTGGCAGGTGGGGGGCAAGCGGCTCAACCTCAAGCGCGGCATGGTCGAGGACGTGCGCGAGGCGGACCTGGAGCACCGGATCGCCGAGCTGGACACCCCGCTGATGATCATGCACTCCCCCACGGACCAGACCGTCGGGATCGAGAACGCCAGCCGGATCTTCGCCGCGGCCCGCCACCCGCGCAGCTTCGTCTCCCTGGAGGGCTCCGACCACCTGCTCACCCGGCCCGGCCAGGCGCAGCGCGCGGCGCGGATCATCAGCGCCTGGGCAAACCAGTACCTGCAGCAGGACTGACCGGTCGTCGGCGGGACGTGCCGCCGGTCACAGCCTCCGCCGCCCGGCACGTCAGCGGTGCGGGCGGGCGCGGGCGGTGCCACAGTGGTCGTTCGTGCGGTCACGAACCCTGCGGCGTCTCGTCGGACGCCGCCGCCCCTCGTCCGGTACGTCACCGGCGAGCCTGCGGCGTCGGCCCGCCCAGGTCGTCGCGGCCGGGTTCCTCGGCGCCATCGCCGTCGGCACGCTGCTGCTGAGCCTGCCCGTGGCCACGACCGGGCGGACGGCCACGTTGGTCGAGGCGTTCTTCACCGCGACCTCGGCCGCCTGCGTGACCGGGCTCGTCGTCGTCGACACCGAGACCTTCTGGTCGCCGTTCGGTCAGGTCGTGATCCTCGCGCTGATCCAGGTCGGCGGCTTCGGCGTCATGACCGTCGCCACCCTGCTGGGGCTGCTGCTGTGGCGGCGGATGGGGCTGCGCACCCGGCTCGTGGCGGCGGAGTCGACGCACACGATCGGGCTCGGCGAGGTCCGGCGGGTGATGCTCGGGGCGCTGCGGCTCACGCTCGTCGCCGAGGCGTCCCTGGCGGCCGTCCTCGCCGTGCGGCTGGTGGTCGGGTACGGCGAGCCGGTGGGACACGCCGCCTGGTCGGGCGTCTTCCACGCGGTGTCCGCCTTCAACAACGCCGGCTTCTCGCTGTACGCCGACTCGCTGGTGCGGTTCGTCAGCGACCCGTGGGTCTGCCTGCCGATCAGCGCCGCCGTCGTCGTCGGAGGGATCGGCTTCCCCGTCCTGGTGGAGCTGACCCGTCGCATCCGGATCGAGGACCGGACCCGACCGCTGGTGCTGCATCCCCGACGGTGGAGCGTGCACACCCGGCTCACCCTGCTCATGACCGCGAGCCTGCTGGGGGTGGGCACGGCGTTCTTCCTGGCCGTCGAGTGGGCCAACCCGCGCACGCTCGGGGCGCTGGACGTGCCGGGCAGGTTCGTGGCCGCCGCGACGCAGTCCGTCATGGCACGCACCGCCGGGTTCAACAGCATCGACACCACCGCCATGGACCACGGGTCGTGGTTCTTCACCGACGTGCTGATGTTCGTCGGCGGTGGCAGCGGCGGCACCGCCGGCGGGATCAAGGTCGGCACGATGGCGGTGCTGGCGGTCGTGGTGTGGGCCGAGCTGCGCGGCGACCCCGACGTGACCGCGTTCGACCGGCGCGTCGCGCAGGTCGTCCAGCGGCAGGCCGTGACCGTCACGCTGGTGGCGGCCGCCGCCGTCGCGGTCGTCACCCTGCTCATCACGACGTCGGTCCCGGCGTCCGCCGTGTCCCTCGACCGGATCCTGTTCGAGGTCGTCTCGGCCCTGAGCACCACCGGGCTGTCCACGGGTATCACGGCCGACCTGGAGCCCTGGCACCAGTGCCTGCTGGCGGCCCTGATGTTCCTGGGACGGCTCGGCCCCATCACGCTCGGGACGGGGCTGGCGCTCCGCCAGCGCCGGCGGCTCTACCGGCTGCCCGAGTCCGCCGTCGTCATCGGCTGACCCCGGCCCGTCCTCAGGACGCGTCGGCCGGCGCGAGGAACCCGTCGCGCACGAGGCCGCGCACCGCGGGCAGCAGCTCCGCGGCGAGGTCGTCCGCGGACACCTCGAGCAGGGCGCCGAGCGCGCCGACGATCTGGCCGACGGTCAGCTCGCCGTCGCAGACCCCCACGAACGCCGCGAGCCCCGTGGAGGCCTGGATCCCGCGTCCGAGCCCGTCGCCCTGACGCACGACGACGACGTTCGGGTCGCTCGCCCCCGGGGTGAGGTAGCGCTCCTCGGTGACGTCGCCGGCGACGACGAGCCGCTCGGCGGCCAGCTCGGCGTCCGTGCGCTGCTCGAGCCAGTCGTGCGCGGCCAGCGACGCCGCGACGTGCCCGCCCAGGGGCTGACGCAGCGTGCCGTGGTGCTCCTCGAGCCGACGCAGGGTCGGCTCGCCGGCAACGGGCCGGCGCAGCGTGACGAGGCCGAAGCCGACGGCCTCGACGTCCCGCGCGGCGAAGTCGTCCAGCCAGGCGCCGTAGGCGGCGGCCCAGGCCTCGGGTTCGCGGTCGGGGGTCGTGCCGCCGTCGCGGATCCAGGTCTCGGCATACTCGGCCGGGTCGAGCAGCTCGCGCTCGATCACCCAGCCGTCCAGACCGGAGGCGTCCAGCCAGGCGCCGACCCGCTCGGTCCACGGCTCGCCGCGCCGGTGCTCCCAGTTGACGAGCATCTGGGCCACCCCGCCCGGGGCCAGCACGGCGCCGACGCCGGTGACGAGGTCGCGCACGAGGTCGTCGGCGGACCGCCCGCCGTCGCGGTACTCGAACGCGCCGATGGCCGCGTCCACGGCGGCACCGGCGGCGCCCGACCGCGGGGTGATGACGAACGGCGGGTTGGACACGACGAGGTCGAACCGGTCGTCGCGCACGGGGTCGAGCATCGAGCCGGCACGGAGGTCGAGGGCGGCGTCGGCCGCGTTCAGCGCGGCGTTGAAGCGCGCGTAGTCCAGCGCGCGCGTCGAGACGTCGGTGGCGACGACCGTCTCCGCGTGCCGCGCGGCGTGCAGCGCCTGGATGCCGCAGCCGGTGCCCAGGTCGAGCACCCGGGAGACCGGGGTGCGCACCGTGACCTGCGCGAGCGTCGTCGAGGCACCACCGGCGCCGAGGACGTGGTCGGCGGCGAGTCGGCGTCCCGTGGCGAGCTCGCCGAGATCGCTGGCCAGCCACCACTGCACGGGGCCGCCCGCGTCGGTCGCGGCGTACGGGCGCAGGTCGCAGGTCGCCCGGACGGCGTCCGCGGAACCCGCCCCGGCGGTCTGCACCAGGCCGAGCCGCTGCGCACCGGCGGCGCCGACGTCGGGCAACGCGGCGTCGAGCGCGCCGCGGGTGGTCTCCTGCCCGAGCAGGAAGAGTCGCGCCAGGGTCGCCCGGGGGTCGTCGGCCCGGCGGGCCAGCACCCGCTCGGCGGGGACGGTCTGCTCGCGGTGCAGCGCGGCGGAGGCCAGCGGACCCAGCAGGTCCTCGACGCCGTCGACCGTGTACTCCGCCGCGGCCAGCGCGGACCGCAGCGCGGTCACGTCGCCGGACGGCGCCGGGAGGGTCACTCGCGGCACCCGCCGCCGAGGTACTCGGTGACCTGGCCGTGCGCGGTCGCGGCACGGGCGGTGTCGGCCTCGGAGAAGGTCAGGGTCATGACCGAGGCGACCTCGTCGGCGTCGTCGGTGTCGACGTCGGCCAGGGCGCTCACGGCGCTGTCGAGATACCCGGTCATCCCGGACCAGCCCTCGACGTCGGGGGCGTCGATCGAGGTGATCGCACGGTGCGCCTCGCGGAAACCGGACACGAGTGCTCGCGGATGCTCCTCGTCGATGCCGGCCAGGGCGCGGTTGGTGTCGGCCCAGACCTGCTGCAGCTCGAGGCACTCCTCGCTCACGGAGGGCGAGGGGGCGGAGCCGCCCCCGTCACCGCCGCCGCTCATCGTCAGGTCGGACCCGATCGAGATGGCCGGCATCGGTTCGGCGGACGCCGCCGCCCCGGCGCCGTCGGAGCTCGGGTCCCCGCTGCTGCAGGCGCCGACGGTCAGCACGGTCGCCAGCGTCGCCGCGAGGGCGACGGCGGCTCGGCGCGAGCGTCGACGAGAGGTCAGCACCGTTCCATGGTGGCCCACGCCGCGCGCGGTGGGGAAATCCGGCACGCCGCCCGCGGGCGCCGGCGGCGGAACCTTCCGGACGAACGTCGCAAGCCGGGCTGGAGCAGACCGGGGGCGCCGCAGAGCCGTGCTTTGCCCTCGTCGCTCACTGCGCCGGCGTGGCGCAGTCGGCGGCGAGGTGCGTCGTGACCCGCTCGGAGGCCGTCGTCATGGCCGCGGTGTCCAGACCCGACATCGCCTCGGCCACCGCGGCCTCGACCTCGGAGTTCTTCGCCTCCTCGGCGGCGTCGGCCACGACGGTCACGTAGGTGGCCACGGTGGACCAGTCCGCCGCCACCTCGGCCGGCGGCGTCAGCCCGGTCAGCGCGTCGCGCGCGGTGACGAACCCCGTGCGCAGCGACCTCGGCGACTCCAGGTCCATCTGCACCTGGGCGGCCGCCGCGCGCGACCACGCCACCTGCGCGGTCGCGCAGGTCTCCGGCTCCGTGGTCAGCAGGGCGGCGGTGGGTGCGGGCGCGCTGTCGCCCGCCCCGCCGACGACGTCGAGCCCGGCACCGGCACCCACGCCCGCGACGAGCGCGAGGGCCGTCGCGACGAGCAGGGAGCTGCGGCGGGCGAACCGGCCGGAGGGACGGGTCCGGGCGAACGCGACGCCGCGTCGCCGCAGCCCCGCGGCGCCGTGCGCCACACGACCGGCGGCGTCACGACCGGCACCGGCGGCGCGGCCCGTCACGCCGGCCGACCGGCTGCGACGACGGCGGCTCGCGCCGTCGCCAGGACTCGCGGCCGCCGAGGGCGCAGCCGCACCGGTCAGCACGTCGTCGAGCGGCGGCACGTCGGTGGCCACCGCCGTGGGCGCCCACGGCAGGTCGGCGGGCGGCCCCACCGCACCGGGCTGACCTGCGTCGACACCGTCCGGGGCGGGGACGTCGTCGTGCACGTCGCTCGGCCTCATGTCCGCGAACAGTACCGGGTGCGGCTGAGCACCCGGGCCGAGTTGTCCGGATCGTTGCCTTGGTGACCTTGACCTGGGACCCGGTTGACCGCCAGATTGTGCGAGTGACATCGACGACGACGGGCATGTGGGTAGCACCCGAGAAGGATCCGCGCACCACCGGGATCGACCCGGTCGGCGAGAAGGAGACCCTCTGGGAGTACCTCTGCCGCTACCGGATGACCCTCGTGATGAAGTGCGAGGGTCTGGACGCCGACCAGCTGGCGCGCCGCAGCGTGTACCCGTCGTCCCTGTCCCTGCTCGGCCTCGTGCGCCACCTCGCCAACGGCGAGCACCACTGGTTCTCCCGCGTCCTGGGCGGGTCCACGGCCGACGGACCCTTCGAGCGCCCCGGGGTCGAGGACGTCGAGTTCGACGAGGCCGTCGGCACCCCCGAGGCCGTGGCCGAGGCCTGGGAGGCCTGGCACCGGGCGGTCGACGCCGCCGACGAGCTCATGGTCGACGAGAGCCTCGACCGGGAGGTCCCGTTCGACGACGCGACCGTCGAGGTGCGCGACGTCGTCATCCACATGGTCGAGGAGTACGCCCGCCACATGGGCCACGCGGACCTGCTGCGCGAGTGCATCGACGGTCGCGTGGGGCTCTGACCCGACCTGTCGCCGCCCGCCCCACCGTTGTGGGCATGAAATCTGCAGGTCCTCGGCGCGGAGGACCTGCAGATTTCATGCCCACAGCGCGTGCGGTGATCAACGCGTGCGGCGGTCAGCCCGAGGCGCGGACCACCAGCCGGGGCTCGAGCACCTCGTGCACGTCGTCGGACCGCCCGCCGAGCCGTCCGGTGAGCAGCGCGACGGCCCGTGCACCCATCACCTCGCGCTGCTGCTGGACCGTGGTGAGGGCGGGCCGTACCCGGCGCGCGAGCAGGGTGTCGTCGTACCCGACGACGGCGACGTCGTCCGGGACGCGCAACCCCCGGTCCAGCGCCCGGTCGAGCACGTCGCAGGCCTCGACGTCGTTGCGGGCGAAGACCGCCCGGTAGCCGTCGTCGAGCAGGCCGTCGACGGCGTCCGGCGCCGCGACCCGCACGTGGCCGCCCAGCCCCGCACGGCGCATCGCATCCTCGTACCCGCGACGGCGGGCCAGGCCCGCGGGGCGGGTCGACGACGTCACGTGGGCGATCCGCTCGTACCCCCGGCCGACGAGGTGGTCGACCACCAGGGCGGCACCCTGCTCGTCGTCGTTGGTCACGGAGTCGACGCCGGCCACCGGGTCCGCCGTGCGCCCGACCATGACCACCGGCAGGCGGCGCGCGGCCGCGGTCAGCACCTCGTCGGGGACCCAGGACGACACCACCACGAGCCCGTCGACGCCGAGGTCGCCGAGCTGCTGCACCCGGTCGGCGAGCCGTCCGCGGTCGCGCGAGCCGTGGGCGAGGACGACGGACAGCCCCACCTGCTCGGCGGCGTCCTCGACGGAGGCGACGATCTCGGTGTGGTACGGGTTCTCGAGGCTGGAGATGACCACGCCGAGCAGCATCGACCGGCCCTGCTTGAGGGTGCGGGCGCTGAGCGAGGGGCGATAGCCGACCTGCTCGGCGACGGCGAGGATACGGTCGCGGGTGCTCTCGGAGACGCCCGGGTCGCCGCGCAGCGCCAGTGACACCAGCGACTTCGACACCCCGGCGGTCGCGGCGACGTCGCGCAGCGTCGGTCGGGGGCGGGGCGAGGCGGCGGGCACCCCGACATCCTGCACCCCGGCGCGCCGCCGCGCGACGGTGACGCGCGGTCCGTGCGCGAAGGGGACTGGAACGTTCCAGATGTTCGGGCGTCGTTCACCGTCCCGCCACCCGGACGACGCGGGCCCGTCGCCGCCCGTCCCTAGCGTCCTTGCTCGTGACCATCGCCCCCAGCCCCGAGACCACGTCCCTCGACACCCGCGCCGCCGCCCTGCGCACGCGACCCGCCGCGCTGCTGCTCGACTTCGGCGGGGTCGTGCTGACGACCCGCAAGCGGCCCGGCGGCACCGAGGAGATGGCCCGCCACCTGAAGGAGGTCCTCGCCCGGGCAGGTCACCACCGCAGCCACGCCGAGCTGGTCGAGCTGCTGCGCGGCGGCCGGACGGCGCTGAAGGACTGGAAGAACGCCTCCTCGCGCCGCCTGGCTCCCACCGAGCTCGACCACCGCACGATCTGGCGCGAGTTCTACGGCTCCCCGCTGACCGCCGCGGAGCGCGACGTGCTGGCCGGGTCGGCCGGACTTCTCCAGGAACGCCTGACCCGGACGCTGACCGACCACACCGTCCGGCCCGGCGTGCGCGAGCTGCTCACCACGGCCCAGGAGCTGCGGGTCCCGGTGGGCATCGTCTCCAACGCGCACTCCGGCCGGGCGCACCGGGCGATCCTCGCCGAGCAGGGGCTCGCCGAGGCGTTCGCCGTGCAGGTCTACTCCGACGAGGTCGGCATCCGGAAACCCCACCCGGGCATGATCGAGCTCGCCGCAGCGGCTCTCGGCACCTCGGCGGAGGCGTGCTGGTACGTCGGGGACACCTACGACCGCGACGTCGTCGCCGGACGGCGCGCCGGCGTCGGGGCCGTGCTGCTCACCCGCGACCACCACACCGCCCACCCCCCGTTCGCCGTCGCCGACCGGCCCGACGTCGAGCTGCCCGACCCGGTCGGGCTGGCCGACCTGCTGCGCGCCGCCGAGCCCACCGGCCCCTCCGACGCCTCGCGAACGGCGCACGGCACGGACCGCGCCGGCCTCGGCACCTTGGCCGAGACGCCGGGGCGGGGAGCCGGGGTCAGCGCGCTCCTGCTCGACCACGGCGGCGTCATCTCCACGTCGCACCGTGACGAGAGGACCCGTCGCGGGTTCGCCGCCGACCTCGCGGAGCGCCTGTGCCGCGCCGGGTACCCGACGACGACGGACGAGGCGGCGGGCGCCCTCGACGAGGCCCGCGCCGCGCACAAGGCGTGGAAGAGCGACCACGAGGCGGCCCGCCCCACGCCGGGCGACCCGTCCGGGCTCGACACGGCCGAGATCGACGCCCCGACGTTCTGGGTCGACCTCGTCGGCCCAGGCCTCGACCGACACGGCCCCGGGGTGCGGCACTGGCTGCGCGCCGAGGCGCACGCCCTCATGGTCGGCTACGCCCGCACCAAGTCGGTGCCCACCCTGCGGCCGGGTGTGCGCGAGCTGCTCGGCACCGCCCGTGCCGCCGGGGTGCCCGTCGCCGTCGTCTCCAACACCGTCTGCGGCCGCGCCGTGCGCGAGGAGCTGGTCGCGGCGGGGCTGGACGACCTCGTCGGTGCGCACGTCTACTCCGACGAGCTGGGGGTGCGCAAACCCGACCCGACCACCGTGCGGACGGCCCTGACGGCGCTGGACGCCGACCCGGCACACGCCGTCTTCGTCGGGGACAAGCCGCACCGCGACGTCGTCGCCGCCCGCGCCGCCGGCGTCGGCACGACGGTGATCGTGCGCGGCGGCACCACCGACGACGCCGCGCTGGACGCCCTGCCGCCCGGCGACCCGCGCACCCCCGACCACCTGGTCGCCTCGATGGAGGACGTCGACGCCCTGCTGGGCCGCGCCGTCCGAGGCGACCGGGACACCGACGCCGGCATCCGCCGGTAGCCCGAGCAGTACCGAGACGAACCCTCAGGAAGGTCCTCATGTCCAGCGACGTCACCGCGGCGGGCACGTCCCGCGCCCGGCTCGCCGATCCCCGCACGCTGTCCGGTTCCCAGAAGCTCATGATCCTCGTGCTGTCCATGACCCTGTACGGCGTCGGCGACATCGTCGCCAGCGTCGTGCCCGAGCTCCAGGTCGGGCCGCTCGAGCTCGGCGTCTCCTACTTCTCGTTCATCGCCGTCGTGCTCGCGGCCCTGCTGTCGCCGTTCTGGGTCGCCGTCGGCGCCCCGCTCGGCGAGCTCGTGTTCTCCGACATGCTGCTCGGGGACTTCTCCGGGTTCGGCGAGCTGGAAGGCTTCCTGCAGACCGCCCTGGCGATCTACGTCGCCGGCTGCCTGGTGCGCAACCCGCTCAACCGCGTCCAGGTCGCCCTGGCACCGGTCGTCATGGTGCTGGTCGACAAGATCTCCGGTGGCGTCGTCGACATCGCCAAGGTCCTCGTCGGCATCGACCCCGAGACCCTCGAGGAGGCCGACGGCCTCGTCGGCGCGTTCCTCCTCGCCGAAGGGCTGGACATCGTCGTCACCGTGGTGTTCTCCGGCATCCTCTTCGGCGCGCTGCCCGCCCTGTGGCTCACCCCGCGCCTGTACGGGAAGCTCGAGCCGATCATGGGGCTGCGGCCCCGCGACCCCGAGCACCCGCCGCACCTGTCCGGCCCGCGCGGCACGCGGTTCTGGCCCGTCGCCGTGCTGGCACTGGTCGCCGCCGGGGCCCTCGCCCTGCTGGCCCAGTGGGAGGAGTTCGTCGGCCGGGAGGGCGGCATCTCCACCATCGGCGCCTTCGAGCCGGACTACGTCGACCAGTACGGCGACGTGTGGCTCTGGATCGCCGCCGGCGTCGCGCTCGTCGTCGGCCTCGTCCTCTTCGTCCTGGTCGCCGCGCTGCGGCGCCGCCGCTCGGCCGACACCGCCGACGTCCGCCGCTCCGACGACGACGAGGCGTCCTTCTGATGACCGGCGACCGCGACGCAGCACCGGCCGTGGAGGTCCGCGACCTGACGTTCCGGTACCCCGGAGCCGCGCAGGACTCCCTGCACGGGGTGGACCTGACGATCGAGGCCGGTGACTTCGTCGCGGTCGTCGGCGGCAACGGGTCCGGCAAGACGACGCTGTGCAAGACGTTCAACGGACTCGTCCCGCACTTCTGGAACGGCGACATCTCCGGCCGGGTCAAGGTGGCGGGTCGCAGCACGGCACGACGCACCGTCGGCGAGATCGCCCACGACGTCGGCTACGTCTTCCAGGACTTCGGCAACCAGCTCGTGCGGCCCACCGTGCGCGACGACGTCGCCTTCGGCCCGCTGAACTTCGGGCTGGCGGACTGGGAGGCGCGGACGGACGAGGCGCTGCGCGCCCTGGAGATCGACGACGTCGCCGGCACCCACACCTGGCAGCTCTCCGGCGGTCAGCAGCACCTGACGGCGCTGGCCGGTGCGCTCGCCCTGGCACCGTCGATCCTCGTCGTGGACGAACCCGCGGCGGAGGTCGACCCGCGACGGGCCGCCCAGGTCTACGAGCACCTCACCCGCCTCAACGAGCAGGGCGTCACGGTGGTCGTCATCGAGCACCACGCCGAGCTCATCGCCCGCTACGCGCGCAGCGTCGTGCTCATGGACGCCGGACGGGTGCGCTGGCACCTCCCGGTCGACGAGGCCCTGGCCCGCACGGCCGACCTCGCCGAGGCGCACATCCCGGCGCCGCAGGTCGTCGCGCTGGCGCAGGAGCTCGTGCCCGACGTGGCCGCCGGCCGGCGACGACCGCCGCTGACGATCGAGGAGTGCGCCGAGATGCTGCGGGACGCGGGGCGGTCCGAGCAACCGGGTGCAGCGCTGCTGCGTCCTCCGGACCACCCCGGGACCGACGGCTCCCCCGCACCCGGGTCGGCCCCCGGTCCTCCCGCGGGGTCCGACGTCGTCGCCCGCCTGGACGGCGTGCGGTACGGCTACCGCACGATCTCGGGCGGCAAGCACACCGTGCTGGACGGCTTCGACCTCACGCTGCGGGCCGAGGAGCGCATCGCCCTGGTCGGCTCGAACGGAGCCGGCAAGTCCACGCTGCTGTCCCTGCTGTCGGGGCTCGCCGTGCCCGAGGCGGGCACCGTCGAGGTGGCTGGCCGCGACACCCGCAGCGTCTCCGCCGCGCAGCTCTCCTCCCAGGTCTGCTACCTGCTGCAGCGTCCGGAGGAGATGTTCCTGACCGACTCCGTCCGGGCCGACGTCGCGATGCACCCCACCGGGCGGCGGGCCCCGGACGCCCGGGAGCTGGTCGAGCAGGTCCTGGACCGGACGCGGCTGACGGACCTCGCCGACCGGGACGGCCGCCTGCTGTCCGGAGGGCAGCAGCGGCGGGCGACCCTCGCCGTCGGGCTGGCGATGCGGCCGCGGCTGCTCCTGCTGGACGAGCCGACGTCGAGCCTGGACCTGCGCTCCCGCGACGACGTGATCGACATGCTCTCCGCCCTCGCCGAGCACATCCGCTGCACGGTCGTGGCGACGCACGACATGCACCTCGTCGCCGAGTGGGCGGACCGCGTCGTGGTGCTCGACCAGGGCCGCGTGGTCGCCGACACCGACCCCGCGACGTTGTTCGCCTCCCCCGACGTGCTGCGCCGGGCCCGGCTCGTGCCACCGCAGGTGACCCAGGTCGGCCACGCCCTCGGGATGGACCCGCTGCCGCTGTCCGTCGCCGAGACGACCCGGAGACTCGCCCCGCTGCCCACCGAGGAGCTCGTATGACCATCGCCGACGTCGCCGCACCGCACGGCACCTCCCCCGAGGCCGCGCCGGGCCCGACCGGGACCCGGCACCGGTCCGGTCTCGACCGGGTGTCGGTCGAGTGGGTCAAGCTCGAGCTGATGCGCGTCGCCTACGCCACGCGCGGCGGGTTCCTCGCCCGTCGCGACCCGCGGGCCGTCCTGGGCTGGTACGCGCTGTGCGCGCTGGCCCCCTGGTTCACCTACTCCACGCCGATCCTGGTCGTCCTCTTCGTCCTCTCGCTCGGCTGCGCCCTGGCGGCACGGATCGGCCCGCTGCTGCTGGGCCTGTTCACGCTCGGGCTCGTGGGGCAGGCCGCCTACGTCCTGGTGCTCGTGCTCGTCCTCGGCGGCGACACGACGGCGCTCGACGGGCTGCTGCAGATCTCCCTGAAGCTCGGGGCGGTGTCGCTGGCCAGCATGGCGGCGTTCGTGTCGCTCGACCCGGAGAAGCTGTCCGACGGGCTGCAGGCGATGCGGGCGCCCGCCGTGCTCGGCTTCGCCATCAGCTACGGCTACCGCATGGTGCCGCTGCTCATCGACGAGTTCCACGACATCGTCGACGGCCACCGGCTGCGCGGGGCCCCGCACCAGGGGCACGGGTTCCTCGGGTGGCGGACGATCGCGCGGATCGGCCGCATCGCCGTGCAGGCCTTCTACCCGCTGTTCCTCAACACCGCGCAGCGCACGCGGACCACGGTCGAGGCGATGGAGACCCGCGGGTTCACCAGCGCCGGGCCGTCACCGGCCGGACGCCGGCTGCGGCTGGCGTACCTGCGCTGGCGCGTGGGCGACACGCTGCTGCTCGTCGTCAGCGTCGCCGTCGTCGTCGCGGTCTACACGGTCCTGCCGACCGCCTGAGCGTTGTGGGCATGAAATATGCAGGTCTTCCCGGGGAAGACCTGCATATTTCATGCCCATAACGAAGGGAGGGCGTGGCCTCAGCGGCCGCGCCGGCTCGGGCTCAGTCGCCCGAGGCGGCCCAGAAGATCGCCGTGGCGACCTGGCTCATCCCGCCCTTGGGGTGGGTGCGGAAGAACGGCGTCGTGCCGAACACGACCGCGCGGGCACCGGTGGCCGACTCGCCGGACACGACGGCCGCCTGGCCGGCGGCCGCGTCCTGGCCCGGCCCGTACAGGCCGTTCCAGTGCCCGGCCAGGAACGGCGACCCGGCGTCGTAGGCCAGCTCGACCGTCGTGCTCTCCCCGAGGCCCGTGAACCAGACCGCCGGGTAGATGAACGAGGTGTCCTGCGGGTGCGAGGCGAAGATCGACCCGCTCGGCGTGTCCACCGCCACGATCCCGTTGCCGCGCCTGTTCCCGCGCACCGCGTCGCCCTCCACGAGCCCGTAGGCCTCGGCCGCCTCGAACCCGGACGTGGACTCGCCGACGATCGCGCCGCCGGCGTCGAGCCACTCCTGCACGGCCGCGTCGCCCGCCGCGTCGGGGTCGAAGGACGACCCGACCCACAGCACGTCGGCGTCCTCGAGCCCCGTCGTGCCGTCGGCCGCACCGGCCGAGACGCCGGAGGAGGAGACCGGGACGAGGTCGTCGAACCCGAGGTCCGTCAGCGCCACGACGTCGTCGGACCCGCCGGTGTACGCGACCGTGAGGTCCTCGAGCACGGCAGCCTCGTCCAGGGACGCGACCTCCGCGGCCGTGGCGGCCTCGAACGGGATGTCGAACGTGACCACGGCGTCGGCGGCGGCCGGCAGGCCCTCGGGTCCGACGACGGCACGACCGTCGTCGAGCAGCCACGCCGGGGCGTCCTCGGAGAGGATCGCGTTGAGGGCCCGGAAGTCCTCGATGCCGGCGAGGTCGAAGACGACGTGGTCGGCCTTCTTCGGCAGC
Organism: Isoptericola haloaureus; assembly: GCF_036689775.1. Taxonomy (NCBI): domain Bacteria; kingdom Bacillati; phylum Actinomycetota; class Actinomycetes; order Micrococcales; family Promicromonosporaceae; genus Isoptericola; species Isoptericola haloaureus. The sequence continues at coordinate 763,439 of NZ_JBAGLP010000118.1, forward strand.
ACCCCGTCCTGCGGGACGCGGTGCAGCGGCGTCGTGCCGCCGAGCGCGACGTCGGTCGTGTCGCCGACCGCGACGACGGTGGCGCCCCACAGGTCGGCGAGGCTCCACGCCGAGATGTCGTACATCGTGGGCAGCTTCTCGGAGATGTCCGAACCGGTGGCGAGGAGCGTGTTCGCCAGACCGCGGCGCGGCTGGTGCATGTCGACCACGAGGGAACCGGCGGGGAACGTCTCGCCGCCGACCTCGGTGGACCGCTGCAGCGTCCCGACCTCGACCCCGTGGTAGAGCAGGGCGTCGACCAGGGCCTCGGCGTCGGACGACGAGCGCTGGCCGTCGCCGACCGGGATGACGTAGGCGCGCGGCAGGTCCACCGGCTCCTGGTCGTCGGTGACGTCCCACAGCTCCTTCCAGGCGTCGGGGCCCTCGACGTCGGCGATCGTCTCGGTGGTCAGCGACTCCTTGGGCGCGCCCTCGACCCCGCGGCGGAACGTCTCGATCTGGTTGGCGAGCATCTCGTCGCTGTGCGCGGCGACGTAGTCCAGCATCGAGACCATCGTGACGCGGGCGACCTCGGTGTTGATCGCGGCGTCCTCGGGGGTGGTCGTACCGAGCGACCAGGAGCGGCCGTGCGGCAGCTCGACGGTGCTGGTCACGGCGCCGTGGTAGGCCGCGTACTGCGCGGTGAAGATCGGCGGGTAGTCGTCCCACCCGCTCGGGGTGTCGCGGTACGGGATCTTGATGTGGCCGGTCTTCTCGTCGGTCGACCGACCCGTCTCGGTGTCGAAGTAGGTGTTGCCCTCGATGTCGGCGTCCACGACGTCGGCCTCGACCTGCTGGGCCAGCGCGTAGCCGTGCGGGATGAACAGGTCGTACTCGTAGTTGTCGCCGTGCGGCGGCCCGCAGGGCTCGACCTGGAGCACGCCGGTGTAGCCGTGGAAGTCGGCGGCGTAGAGCGGCTGGAGCGTCTGGGCGGTCGCCACGAACGAGCGCGCCTCGGGCGTGGCGCCGGTGACCATGTCGCGGTTGGCGTCGAACCCGAGCTCGGTGGCCCGGGTCCCGATCGTGCGGCCGTCGGGGTTGAGCGACACCGAGAAGTAGAGCCGGTGGCTCTCGAGCAGCTCGGCCGTGGCCGGGTCCTCGGCGGTCGCGAGGTCGGCGATGACCTGCATCGCCGCGTCTGTGCCCTCCCACTCGTTGCCGTGGATGTTGGCGCTGATCCACAGCGGGGTCTTGTAGCCCTCGGCCAGCTGCTCGTCCGTGGCGGCCTTCTCCGGGTCCTGCCGGATCTCCTCGCGCCACCGGGTCTGCTGGTTGGTCTCGCCACGCGTCTCGGGCGCCGTGACGGTGACGAGGTAGAGGTCGCGGCCGCCGGTCGACTGCCCGACCACCTGCGTGGACACCCGGTCGCTGGCGGCCATCAGCTCGGCCAGGCGGGGCGCGATGTCCGAGTAGGCGATCGTCTCGTTGCGCTCGGTGACGTCACCCTCGACCGGGTCGTAGACCGTCAGCTCGGGCTGGTACGGGTACGACGTCGGCATCTCCAGGGAGCTGTCGGTCGCCTTGGCCGCGGGGCCGGTCTTGGCGGCCTGGACGAGCTCGGCGAAGGACTTCCCCGTGGTGGCCGGGGTCCCCTCCGGGCCGCGGCCGCCGTCCGCCGGCGAGGCGTCGGGCTCGTCCGCGACGGCCGCCGGGACGGCGAGCACGGACAGGGCGACGGCGGCGCCGCTGAGCCCGGCGATGGTGCGCTGCAGAGACATGGGTCCCCTTCGGTCGAGGTGCGTTCGGAGCGGGAGGAACCGGTCAGCACTGTCCGGAGTCCCGCGAAGATCATGCATCTCGATTGTTTCGGGCATGTGATCCGCAGCACACCATCGTGGGAAATCGACAGCGGCTGAACGCACCGCGGGGTGCGTCCCCGTGGACGCACCCCGCGGTGCGGCGACGCCGGTCGCGAGCCCGCCGACCGATCGCCGGTCAGCGCGACGAGACCGGTGCCGGCTGGTCCTCGACCGCCGCGGTCTCGCCGTCGACGCGCGCCGCCCGGAGGCGGGACAGCACCACGGCACCGAGCGCGATCACGGCGGCCACGCACGCGATGGCGATGCGGACCACGTGGTTGGCGTCCCCGCCGACGGACAGCATGACCACCGCCGGTGCGATGAGCAGCGACACCAGGTTCATGACCTTGATCAGCGGGTTGATCGCCGGGCCGGCGGTGTCCTTGAACGGGTCGCCGACCGTGTCGCCGATGATCGTCGCCTCGTGCGCCTCCGACCCCTTGCCGCCGTAGGCGCCGTCCTCGACGATCTTCTTCGCGTTGTCCCACGCGCCGCCCGAGTTGGCCAGGAAGATCGCCATCAGCACGCCGGCCCCGATCGTCCCGGCGAGGAAGCCGGCCAGCGGCCCCACCCCGAGGCCGAACCCGACGGCGATGGGCGCGAACGCGGCGAGCAGACCCGGCGTCGCGAGCTCGCGCAGGGAGTCCTTGGTGCAGATGTCCACGACCCGGCCGTACTCGGGGCGCTCCTCGTAGGTCATGATCCCCGGGTGCTCGCGGAACTGGCGCCGCACCTCGTACACGATCGCCCCGGCGGCCCGCGTCACGGCGTCGATGGCCAGACCGGAGAACAGGAACACCGTCGCGGCCCCGAGGATCACGCCCACGAGCGTCACCGGGGAGATGATCTCGTAGCTGAGCATCGAGGCGACCAGCCCGTCCGTCGCCACGGCGACGTCACCCAGCGCCGTCTCGACCGCGTCGGCGTAGGAGCCGAACAGGGCCGTGGCGGCCAGGACCGCCGTCGCGATGGCGATGCCCTTGGTGATGGCCTTGGTGGTGTTGCCCACGGCGTCGAGGTCGGTGAGCGTCTGCGCGCCCTCCTCGTCGACGTCGCCGGACATCTCGGCGATCCCCTGGGCGTTGTCGCTCACCGGCCCGAAGGTGTCCATCGCGACGATGACGCCGACCGTGGTCAGCAGGCCGCAGCCCGCGAGCGCCACGAGGAAGAGCGACAGCCAGATCGATCCCCCGGCCAGCAGGAACACGCCGCAGATGGCGGCGGCGATGATGCCCGCGGTGTACACGGCCGACTCGAAGCCGACGCCGATCCCCGACAGGATCACCGTCGCGGCCCCGGTGCGCGAGGTGGCCGCGACGTGCTTGGTGGGCTTGGACTCGGTGCCGGTGAAGTACCCGGTGATCCACAGGATGACACCGGCCAGGACGATGCCGATCAGCACCGCCAGGGAGGCCACCACGCGCGGGTCGGACGTGACGCCCGCGAGGTCGGCGGTGCCGCCCATGCTCTCGAAGCTGCTCGGCAGGTAGACGAACGCCGCCACGGCGGCCAGCGCGGCGCCGACGACGGCCGAGACGTAGAAGCCGCGGTTGATCGCGGTCAGCCCCGACTCGCTGCCCCGCACGCGGGTGATGAGGACGCCCAGCAGGGCGACGAAGGCCCCGACGGCGGTGACGATCAGCGGGAACACGAGACCCTGCTCGCCCATGACGGCCTTGCCGAGGATGAGCGCGGCCACGAGGGTCACGGCGTAGGACTCGAACAGGTCGGCGGCCATCCCGGCGCAGTCGCCCACGTTGTCCCCGACGTTGTCGGCGATGGTGGCGGCGTTGCGCGGGTCGTCCTCGGGGATGTGCTGCTCGACCTTGCCGACCAGGTCCGCGCCGACGTCGGCCGCCTTGGTGAAGATGCCGCCCCCGACCCGCATGAACATCGCGAGCAGCGCGGCGCCGAACCCGAAGCCCTCGAGCACGGCGGGCGCGTCCCCGCGGTAGACCAGCACCACGCCGGCCGCGCCGAGCAGACCGAGACCGACGACGGACATGCCGACCACGCCGCCGGTGCGGAACGCGATCCGGGCCCCGAGCGCGCGGCCGCCGGCCACGGTCGCGGCCGCGGCGACGCGGACGTTGGCCCGGACCGCCAGCCACATCCCGAGGTAGCCGATCGCGGCGGAGAACCCTGCCCCGACGAGGAAGGCGACCGACCGGCCGATCCGGACCCCGCCGTCGCCCGGCAGGAGGAACAGCAGCCCGAACACGACGACGGCGAAGATCGCCAGGGTGCGGAACTGCCGGTTGAGGTAGGCCGAGGCCCCCTCCTGGACCCCCTGGGCGATGTCCTGCATCGCGCTGGACCCCTCGTCGGCGGCGAGGACCTGGCGACGCAGGGTCCCCGCGCAGACCAGGGCGGCCAGGGCGATCACCGCGATGACGGCGACGATCGTCAGACTGTCGGACCCGAGTGTGAGCATCCGTCCTCCTCGACGTACTGCCACGCTCCGCCGGGTCGCCGGTGACCGGGCGGGCAAACCGTGAGAGACCCGCCGTCGCCGTTGACGACGGGATGCGCGCGAGTCTACTCATGTGTGACGGCTGTCACGAACCGGCCGGTGGCAGGATGTGGCCATGGCTCCGAACGACACCTCCGTGCCCGACGCCGCCCGCGAGCATGCCGAAGACCTCGGCCGGTTCGTGACCGCGTCCCCGTCCTCGTACCACGCCGCCGCCGAGCTGGCCCGCCGCGCCGAGGACGCCGGGTTCACCCGGCTGACCGAGACGGACGCCTGGGAGGTGGGCCCCGGCGGGCGCTACGTCGTCGTGCGCGACGGGTCGGCGATCGCGTTCACGGTCCCGCCGTCGGCCGGCCCGACCACGCCGTTCAGCATCCTCGGCACCCACACCGACTCCCCGGGCTTCAAGCTCAAGCCGCGCCCGACGACGGGCCGCAGCGGGTGGGTGCAGGCCGGCGTCGAGGTGTACGGCGGGCCGCTGCTCAACTCCTGGCTGGACCGCGAGCTCGAGCTGGCCGGCCGCGTCGTGACCCGCGACGGCGCCGAGCACCTGGTGCGCACCGGTCCGTTCGCCCGCATCCCGCAGCTCGCGATCCACCTGGACCGCAGCGTCAACGACGGCCTCGCGCTCGACAAGCAGCGTCACACCCAGCCCGTGCTCGGGCTCGGCGAGGTCAGCGAGCACGACGTGCTCGGCGAGCTCGCCGCCCGGGTCGACGGCGGGGCGGTCGACCCGGCCGACGTCCTCGGCTACGACGTCGTGGCCACCGACTCCCAGGAGCCGCGCGCGTTCGGCGCCCGCGGCGACCTGTGGGCCTCGGGCCGCCTGGACAACCTGCTCTCGACGCACGCCGCGCTCACCGCACTGCTCGGGGCGGACCCGGAGGACCTCACGGGCGTCGCCGTGGTCGCAGCCTTCGACCACGAGGAGATCGGGTCGGAGTCCCGTTCCGGCGCGGCCGGCCCGTTCCTCGCCGACGTGCTGGGCCGCGTCTCCCGCGCCCTGGGCGCGGGTGGCGAGGACCGCCTGCGGGCGCTGGCCGCCTCGTGGTGCGTGTCCTCCGACGTCGGCCACGCCGTGCACCCGAACTACCCCGAGCGCCACGACCCGTCGAACCACCCGGTCGCGGGCGGCGGGCCGATCCTCAAGATCAACGCCAACCAGCGGTACACGACCGACGCCCACGGGGCCGCGCTGTGGCAGTCCGCCTGCGCGGCGGCCGGGGTGCCCAGCCAGGAGTTCGTCTCCAACAACACCATCCCGTGCGGCTCGACCATCGGCCCGATCACGGCGACACGGCTGGGGATCCGGGTCGTGGACGTCGGTGTGCCGATCCTGTCGATGCACTCCGCCCGCGAGCTCACCGCCGTCGTCGACCCCTGGTACCTGGCGCGGGCGATGGGCGCGGTGCTGGTGCGCTGACCGCCGTCGCGGGACGGCCGTCGTGGGACGGACGCCCGTGCGGGCGGCTCAGCGCAGCCCGAGCTTGCTCGTGCAGTGCGGCCACTGGCCCCAGCCGGCGCGCCGCTGGAGGATCTGCGCCCGCTTCGTCTGCTCCCTCGCACCGTGGTAGTGCGGCAGCCCGGAGCCTCCGACGGCACGCCACGTGCTGGCCGTGAACTGGTACATCCCGTAGTACCCGTTGCCGGTGTTGATGCGCACCCGGCCGCCGGACTCGCACTGCGCGAGCTCGCCCCACACGTCGCGCCGGGTGAACCGCCCCTCGCGCACCCAGCCGGTCCGTCCGCCGGGGAGCCGCACCTTGGTGCGGTCCACGTCGCGCTGCGTCGTGCGGGCGCGCTTGACGACCTTGGTCCCGAGGTCGGCGTAGCCGATCGTCCGGGACGTCGCACGGATCTGCTTCGTCACGCGCAGCCGCTTGGCGGTGTAGCGCACCCCGGTGATGTCCCGCAGCGGGACGGTCGTGACCCGCTTCTTGCCGAGCCAGCCGACCCTGCCGTCGGGGAGCCGGACCTTCAGCCGCTTCGGGGCCCGGTCGAGCACGACGAGCCGTGTGCCGTCGTCGGGACGGGCGATCGTCCGGCTGCTCGGGCTGCGCTTCGCCGTCGTGCGGGCGCGGTCGGCCTTGACCCAGCGGACGGTGCTCGTGGTGGCGGCCGGCAGGGGGCCGACGGCGGCGGTGCCCGCGGCGGCGACGGTCGACGGCGCCGCGGCGGCCGGTGCGGCCGTCGCCGGGAGCCCGGCGACGGGGACGAGGGCGACGGCGGTCGCCGCGGCCACGGTCGCACCGAGCCGCCGGAGAGGTGAGGTCATGCCGTCCAGGAAACGATGATCACGATCTGATAACGACACCCGGGGGCGATCCTTCACACAACCCTCGCCGTCGCCCCGCACTCGACGTCCGGCGAACCGGACGCCGCCGGACAGACCGCCCGCACCCCGGGTGCCACACTGTCGACGTGCCGTCCCGCGAACCCGCCGCCCCGCCCGGGGACAACCACCCCCTGGTGGACGTGCTGACCGCGCACGGGGCCCGGTCCGACCGCCTGACGCACCTGCGCACGCTCCCGGCCCGCGACGGTGAGCACGCCGACTGGCCCGGATGGGCCGATCCCGCCCTGGTCGCCGGCTGCCGCGCCCAGGGCGTCGAGCGGCCCTGGACCCACCAGGTGACCGCGGCCGAGGCGACGTGGCGCGGTCAGCACGTGGCGCTGGCCACGTCGACCGGGTCGGGCAAGTCCCTCGCGTTCTGGCTGCCCGCCCTGACCGCCGTGCGCGCCGCGCGGCACACCACGGCGGCGGACGCCGGCCGGATCGAGGCCCGGACCCGCGGCGCGACCGTGCTCTACCTGTCCCCCACCAAGGCACTCGCCGCGGACCAGCTGACCGGTCTGACCGGCCTGCTCGACGCCGCCGGGATCCGGGACGTGCGCACCGCCACCTGCGACGGCGACACCCCGCGCGAGGAGCGACGCTGGGTCGTCGACCACGCCGACGTCGTGCTGACCAACCCCGACTTCCTGCACTTCGCCCTGCTGCCCCAGCACCGCCGGTGGACCCGGCTGCTGCGCGGGCTGCGCTACGTCGTGGTGGACGAGGGACACACCTACCGCGGGGTCTTCGGCGCGCACGTCGCGCTGGTGCTGCGGCGGCTGGCCCGCTTGGTGGAGCACCTGGGCGGCCGGGCGCCGACGGTCGTCGTGGCGAGCGCGACGACGGCGGACCCGGCCGTCAGCGCCGCCCGCCTCATCGGCGTCCCGCCCGAGGAGGTCACCGCCGTCACCGCGGACTCCTCGCCCGCGGGGCGTCGCACCGTCGCCCTGTGGCGGCCGCCCGAGATCGCCGGATTCGGCGTCGAGCGGGCCGGCGCGTCGGACCTGGACCCCGGGGCGGACGCCTGGGCGCTGCCCGACCCCCTGGACCCGCAGGCGCACGAGACCGACACCGTGCTGACCAGCACGGGGGAGGCCGACCACCCGCGGCGCTCCGCCACCGCCGAGGTCGCCGACCTGCTGGCGGACCTCGCCGCCCACGGGGCCCGGACGCTGGCCTTCACCCGCTCCCGGCGCGGCGCCGAGTCCGTGGCGCAGCAGACCCGCGACCACCTGCGACCGGTCTCGCCGGACCTGGCCGGCCGGGTCGCCGCCTACCGCGGGGGCTACCTGCCCGAGGAGCGCCGCGAGCTGGAGGAGGCGCTGCGCTCCGGCGCCCTGCTCGGTCTCGCGACGACGAACGCGCTGGAGCTCGGCGTGGACATCTCCGGGCTGGACGCGGTCCTGGTGGCCGGCTGGCCCGGCACCCGCATGTCGCTGTGGCAGCAGGCCGGCCGGGCCGGGCGCGCCGGCGCCGACGGGCTGGTGGCGTTCGTGGCGCGGGAGGACCCGCTGGACACCTACCTCGTCACGCACCCCGAGGCGGTGTTCGACGCCCCGCTGGAGGCCTGCGTGTTCGACCCCGCCAACCCCTACGTGCTCGCCCCGCAGCTGTGCGCCGCCGCGCAGGAGCTGCCCCTGCGCGCGGACGGGCTGGCCCGGTTCGGCGACCCCGGCCAGGTCCGCGAGATCCTCGACGTGCTGGTGGCCCGCGGCGCGCTGCGCCGGCGGCCGTCGGGCTGGTACTGGACGCACGCCCAGCCCGCCGCCGACCTGGCCGACCTGCGCGGCAGCGGTGGCCGTCCGGTCCGGGTCGTGGAGGCCGCCACGGGACGGCTGCTCGGCACGGTCGACGCCGGCTCGGCCGACGGACAGGTGCACGACGGCGCCGTCTACACCCACCAGGGCGTCACGTTCGTGGTGGACCACCTCGACCTGGCCGACCACGTCGCGCTCGTGGTGCGGCGGGACGTCGACCACGCGACCTGGTCGCGCGAGCTGATGGAGATCAGCATCGCCGAGCCCGGCGACGCCGAGCACCCGGCACCGGAGGGCGCGCCGCCGGCACGACGCCGCGAGTGGGGCCCGGTGGCCTGGGGCCTCGGGCCCGTCGAGGTCACCAGCCAGGTCGTCAGCTTCCAGCGCCGCCGCGTCCCGGACATGCAGGTCCTGGACACCGAGGCCCTCGACCTGCCGCAGCGCACGCTCGGGACCACCGCCGTGTGGTGGTCGGTGCCGGACTTCGTGCTCCGGGCGGCGGGGGTGGACGACGACGTCGCACCGGGCGCCCTGCACGCGGCCGAGCACGCGGCGATCGGCCTGCTGCCCCTGCTGGCCACGTGCGACCGCTGGGACCTCGGCGGGGTCTCCACCGCGCAGCACCCCGACACCGGGGAGGCCACCGTGTTCGTCTACGACGCCTACCCGGGCGGCGCCGGCTTCGCCGAACGGGGCTACGAGCTCGGGGCGCGGTGGCTGCGTGCCGTGCGCGACGCCGTCGACGCCTGCCCGTGCGCCGACGGTTGCCCGGCCTGCGTGCAGTCCCCCAAGTGCGGCAACGAGAACTCCCCGCTCGACAAGGCGGCCGCCGTGCGGCTCCTCGACGCCGTGCTCTCCCACGCGCCGTCGTCGTGACACCCCTACGATCGAGGCGTGACTGACGAGGACGATCTCACCGCGCGCCGCGAGAGGCGCGAGACCACCCGTGTCGACCCGAGCAACTCCCGCTCGTGGCTGCTGCTGTCCGCGCTGCGGTCCGACGACTTCGACGCCGCCGAGCTCTCGCGGGCCGACCAGCTCGTGCTGGACTGCGAGGACGCGGTGGACGACTCGCGCAAGGACGAGGCGCGCGACCGCGTCCTGGACTGGTTCCGCACCGGCGGCCGCGCGTGGGTGCGGGTCAACGAGCGGGGCGCGGACTCGTGGGCGGACGACATGAGCGCCTTCCGCGACGCCGACGGGCTGCGCGGCGTCATGCTCGCCAAGTGCGAGAGCCCCGACCAGGTCGTCGACACCGTGCAGCGCCTCGGCGGCGACGTGCCGGTAATCCCGCTGGTGGAGTCGGCGCTCGGGATCGAGGACGCCGTCGGGATCGCGCGCGCCCCCGGGGCCTTCCGGCTCGCCTTCGGCTCCGGGGACTACCGCCGAGACACCGGCGCCGCGAACGAGCCGCTCGCGATGGCCTACCCGCGCTCCCGCCTCGTGACGGCGTCGCGGATCGGTGAGCTGCCCGGGCCGATCGACGGCCCGACGGTGGGATCCAGCCACCCGCTGCTGCGCGAGCAGTCCGGCGACGCCGTCGCGATGGGCATGACGGGACGCATCTGCCTGGACCTCGAGCAGCCCGCGGTCATCAACGAGACCCTCTCGCCCGCCCCGGCGGACGTGGCCTGGGCCCTGGACTTCCTCACGGAGTTCGAGGGCGCGGGGTCCGTGATCCGCGACGGCTCGGACAAGCCGCGTCTCGCCCGCGCCCGCCTCATCGCCGAGCGCTCGCGACTGTTCGGCATCGACCCGAGCTGACGCCGGGCCGGCGCGGGCCCGTGCCTCGGCGGGCCCGAGCAGGTCCCGCGCTCCGAGCGCGTCGACGTCCCGCCGCACCACGACCTCGACGGCTCCGCCGGCACCGAGCGCACACCCGACGAGCCGCGCACCGTGCTGCTCGACGGTCCGGTCGGCCACGGCGCAGGCGTCGTGGCCCCACCGTCGGGCGGCGGCTCCCGCGAGCGCCCCGAGGTCGGCGGCAGCCTGCGCGCCGGTCCGGGCCTGCTGCGCCGCGGCCAGCGCGGCCAGTCCGCTGAGGCAGACCAGCACGACGGCGACGAGTCCCAGGACGAGGACCGTGCCCGCGCCCCGTTCGCCGTCGTGCCGGGTGCTCACGGCTCGACCCAGGCCAGCGCCTGGCCCGTGGCCTCCAGCGGGAGCCCGGCGAGGACGCCTGCGCCGACCGGGCAGGTGACGACCACTCGCACCCAGTCGCCCTCGGGCACGACGGTCGCCGCGGCGTCGGGGCCGCCGACGCGGGACACGGCCGCCCGGACCCGCGTCTCGTCCTCCCCGACCGCGACCATGCGGGCGCCCGCCCGGGCCGCGTCCGCCGCACGCAGCTGTGCGGCGGACGCGGCCACGAGCGTGAGCACCGCGACCAGCAGCAGCACGACGACGGGAAGACCGACCGCCAGCTCGGCCGTCACCGCGCCGCGCTCGGACCGGTCGCGCGACCTCATACGGTCAGGGCCGAGCTGATGATCGACTCGAGCATCCCGCGCACGGTCTCGCTCTGCAGCACCAGGATCAGCAGCCCCGCGAAGCCGGCCGCCGCGATGGTGGCGATGGCGTACTCGGCGGTGGCCAGCCCGGCCTCCGGGTCGAGGTCGGGCGCCCGATTCTCTCGGGTCTCCGGGGTCTCCGACGGGTCGTGCGGGGTGGTGTCGACGGTCATGGGTTCTCCTCCGGGTCGTGGGCGACCGGGTCGGTCCGGTCGCCCGTCACGGGGCCCCGGCCGGACGGCCGGGACCGGGCACCCGTCCACGACGGGTGCGGCGCTCAGCCGGACACGAGGTCCGCACCGAGCGAGAACAGCACGGGCACCAGCCCGAGCAGGACGAAGGCGGGCAGGAAGCACAGGCCCAGGGGCAGCACGAGACGCACCGCCAGACGGCCTGCCGCGGAGCGCGCCGCGGCCCGTCGCCGCTGCCGCAGCTCGCCCGCGGCCGCCCGCAGCGCGTCCCCCGGCGCGACGCCGTCGGTCCAGGCACCGCGCAGGGCGTCACGGAGCGGGTCGAGGGAGCGGGGACGCCCGCCACCCGCCGCCGGCGCGGCCCGCGCGGTCGCGTGCGCGGTGTCCCAGGCGCCCTGCCAGTCGCCGCCGAGGCGCAGGGCCACCGCGACGGTGCGCAGGGTCCGGCCGTCGGCACCTCCGACGGCGGCGCCCACCACCTGCAGCGCACGGGGCACCCCGACCCCGGCACGCACGGCCGTGGCCACCAGCTCGAGCAGCACGGCGACGTCGACCGGGCCCGGCCGGGGCCCGACGTCGCGCTCGGGCGACCGGTCGTCGTGCTGCACCTCCGACGGCCGGGTGGGCACCGCGGCCGTCCGGGCGACGACCTGCCGTCGGCGACGGCGCGCGGCGGCGGCCGTCCACCACCAGGGCGCCAGCCCGGCGAGCACGAGCGCCCCGACCACCACCGCGATCACGGTTCCGCCCCGGCCCGCCGGGCCTCGCCCACCAGGCGCGCGGTCCACCACCGGCCGACGGCCAGCGACACCGTCCCGGCGACGACGGCGGCGGTCCCGAACCCGCCGTCGGTGGCGGTGCCGACCGGGTCGGCGCCGAGCACCGCGCCGAGCAGCACCCCCAGCACGGGCAGCCAGGCCAGGACCCGTGCCGTGGTCTGCGGGCCCGCCAGGGCGGCGTCACGCTCGTCCGCGGCCTCGTCCTCGGCCACCAGGGCGTCCGCCACCGCCTCCAGCACCTGCCCGAGCGGCGCCCCGACGTCCCGGGACAGCCGGGCGCCGGCCAGCACGGCGGCCGTCCGGCGCGGCTCGGTGAGCACCTCGGCGAGACGTCCCGCGTCCGGCACCCCGTCGGCGCCCGTGGGGACGCCCAGTCCGCGAGTCCAGGCCGTGGTCGGCGAGGCGCCGGCCCGCAGGAGCGCGACCACCCGGGCCAGCGCCACGCGGACGCGGTCCGGCGCCCGGGAGTCCGTCCCGACCCGGCGCGGCCACCACCGTCGTCCGCCCGCGCGGCGCGACGGGCCGAGGAGGTCGGTGGCACGGCGACCACCGGGAGCCGCGACGCACCACACCGCGCACGTCACGCACAGTCCCGCGAGAAGCCCGGTCACGACGCCCACCGCTCCCGCAGCGCGCCCCACCCGGTGCCGGTCCCGGGGGTCTCGGCGCCGGGACCGTGCCAGGACGCCACGGGCGCCACCTGCAGGTCACCGTGCTCGGTACGGCCCACGGTGGCGATCTGGGCGAGGTGGCGCCGGCCGCGGTGCCGCCGCAGGTGCAGCACCACGTCGAGCGCGGCGGCGGACTGCGCGGCGACCGCGGCGCGCGTCATGCCGGCCAGCGCGGCGAGCGCCTCGAGCCGTGCGGGCACGTGCTCGGCGGCGTTGGCGTGCACGGTGGCCATGCCGCCGTCGTGCCCGGTGTTCAGGGCCAGGAGCAGCTCGCGCACCTCGGCCCCGCGGCACTCGCCGAGCACGATCCGGTCCGGCCGCATGCGCAGGGCACCGCGCACGAGGTCGGCGAGGGTGATCTCGCCGACCCCCTCGACGTTGGGCCGGCGTGCCGCGAGCGCCAGCACGTGGGGGTGGACGGGGGCGAGCTCGCGCGCCTCCTCGACGGTGAGCAGGCGTTCGTCGTGCGGGACCAGCCCGAGCAACGCAGCGAGCAGCGTCGTCTTGCCCGTCCCGGTGCCACCGGTGACGAGCAGGTTGGCCCGGCGCCGGACGAGGCCGTGCAGCACGGGCAGCCAGGGGTCCGGGACGGTGCCGTGCGCGGCCAGGGTCTCGAGGTCGAACGTGGCCTGCCGCAGCACGCGCAGGGCGATGGCCGCGCCGGCCGGTGCCACGGGGGCGACCGCGGCGTGCAGCCGGGTGCCGTCGGGCAGTCGGGCGTCGACGACGGGGCTGGCGTCGTCGAGCCGCTGGCCCGCGACGGCGGCCATCCGGACCGCCAGCTCGCGGACGGCGTCGGGCGAGGGGAACGCCAGGTCGGCCCGTTCGAGTCCGTCGCCGCGGTCGACCCAGACCTCCTCGGGTCCGTTGACGAGGACGTCGGTGACACCCGGGCCGTCGAGCAGCGGCTGCAGCGGTCCGGCGCCGACGAGCTCGGCACGGGCCGCGCGGGCGAGGTCGGTCAGCGCGTCGGACCCGAGGACGCGTCCGGTGGAGCGCAGCGCGGCGGCGACGTCGGCCTCGCCGGGTGGCGCCGTGCGGTCGGCGTCGCCGAGGTGGGCGCGGACGTCGTGCAGGAGGCGGCCGTCGAGCGTCGTCATGCCGCACCCTGGTGGTCCGACGGCTGCGGCAGGAGCTCGACGAGGCGGTCCGCCGCGCGGCCCAGCGGCGTGCGGCGCCCGGTGCGCGGTCCGTGGCCGCGTTCGACCTGTGCGGCCAGCCGGGGGTCCCACCCGACGGTGGCGGCGACGGCGAGCCCGAGGAGCCGGCCGAGCTCGCGCTCGTCGACCCGTCCGGGGGCGGGTCGGCACGCGACGGGCACCACGCGCGCGGTCCCGGCGTCGGCGAGCTGGCGTGCCGTCGCCAGGGCCCCGGCCGCACCGGCGGTGCGCAGCGGGGTCACGAGCACGACGACGTCGGCCGCACCGGCCAGCGACAGGGCGGCCGCTGTGCGGCCCACGGGACGCGGCAGGTCGAGGACCACGCGGTGCCCGGTGCGCAGCAGCGCCGTGGTCGTGTCCAGCACGACCGCGTCGGCCGGGGCCGCGGGGTCACGGTGCGCGCCGGAGAGCACGGGGACGGCTCCCCAGCGTGGCAGCGCCGCGACGAGTGAGCCGCCGTCGACGGTGCCGCGGGCATCGGCGAGATCGGCCCAGCGGGCGCCCGGCGCGGCGTCGACGCCCAGGAGCACGTCCAGTCCGGGGCCGGGGACGTCGAGGTCGACGAGGGCGGTCGCCCCGACCCGGCGACGCAGGGTGCGGGCCATCGCGGCGGCGAGCACGCTGGTCCCGGCGCCCCCGCAGGCTCCGACGACGCCGATCAGCCGCCCGTGCGACGGCGGTCCGGCCGACGTCCGTCCGGGAACGTGGCCCGACGGCTCGCCGGCGGCGACGGGGGCGGTGGCTGTCTCCATGGCGGCCACCCTGCCGGGCGGGCACGGCACCCCGGCGCGCAGGACCCGGGGTGCGGGGTCGCTCTGGGGACGACGGCGAGCCGGGGGTGACCCGCCGCGGGCGCGTCGCCGTCCTGCCGACCCGGTGGCCGACGGCGCTAGGCTCGCCCCCATGAGCACCTCGCCGCTGGATCCACGGCAGCACGGGGGCAGGGCGTCGGCCGGTCGACGGGTCGCGGCGTTCTTCGATCTGGACAAGACGATCATCGCCACCAGCTCCACCGCGGCCTTCTCCACGTCGTTCCTCGCCGGCGGCCTGCTGACGCGCGGGGACGTGCTGCGCAGCGCGTACGCGCACTTCCTGTTCCTGGTCGGCAGCGCCGACGCCGACCAGACCGAGCGGATGCGCCAGCACCTGTCCGAGCTCGCGACCGGGTGGGAGGTGGCCAAGGTGACGCAGATCGTGGCCGAGACCGTGCACGAGCACATCGACCCGTACGTGTACGCCGAGGCCGTCGAGCTGATGGCCGAGCACCACGAGGCCGGGCACGACGTCGTGGTGGTCTCGGCGTCGGGCACGGAGCTGGTCGAGCCGATCGCGGCGATGCTCGGTGCGGACCACGTCATCGCCACGCGGCTCGCCGTCGCGGACGGCCGCTTCACCGGGGAGATCGACTTCTATGCCTACGGGGAGAACAAGGCGACGGCGATCCGTGACCTGGCGGCCAAGCGCGGCTACGACCTGGAGCGCTGCTACGCCTACTCCGACTCGATCACCGACGCGCCGATGCTGTCGGCCGTCGGCCACGGGCACGCGGTCAACCCCGACCGGGTCCTGCGCCGTCTCGCCGCGGAGAACGGGTGGGGGATGCTGACCTTCACCCGGCCCGTCGCGCTGCGACCGCGGGTGCGCCTCGGCCCGGTCCTCGCGGTGGTCGGGCTGCTGGGTGCCGCGGGTCTGGCCTGGTGGTGGCGTCGCCGCCGCGACGGCCGCGCGACGACCTGACGGCGCCACTTGCGGTGGCACCCGTCCGGGCGTTCCATGGAGACACCAGGACGGACCGCGGGACCCACGCTCTGGAAGTCCACGTCGAGGACTCGTCGAGCGGGCTGGACCCGGTACGACGATCGAGGAGCAGGCGCCTGTTACCCGTGGCTCGTCCGGCGAGAGCGGCGTTCGTCCCACGGGGCGGACGCCGTTCCCGTCGTCGGGGCCCTGCCGGCCCGTCCCGGTGCCCTGCGGGGCCGGCTGTCCCGGACCGGCCGGAAACCGTCCGCGGGGCGATCCGACCGCTCGGCGCACCGGGTCGACCGCTCGCGGGACGGCGCCCGGACGACAATTAATGAGGTTTCCTCACTATATGCTGCTCCGGCGTGATCCCGCTCACCTTCCGGGTCTAGACTCGCCGGTGTGCGGCCCGGAGAGGCACGCCTGACGGACGGAACGCGACGACGCGGAGGAACCCAGTGACCGACACCCAGTCCAGCAGCCCGAGCCTGGAGAACCTGCTCCACGAGACCCGCACCTTCCCGCCGAGTCCGGAGTTCGCCGTCCAGGCCAACGCCCAGCCCTCCCTCTACGAGGACGCCGCGGCCGACCGCCTCGAGTTCTGGGCCCGGCAGGCCCGCGAGCTCGTCTCCTGGAGGACGCCGTTCACCGAGACCCTCGACTGGTCCGGCGCGCCGGTGGCCCGATGGTTCGCCGACGGCACCCTCAACGCCGCGTACAACGCGGTCGACCGGCACGTCGAGGCCGGGAACGGCGACCGGGTCGCGATCCACTTCGAGGGCGAGCCCGGCGACACCCGCACCGTCACCTACGCCGACCTGCAGCGCGAGGTCTCCCGGGCCGCGAACGCGCTCGCGGCCCTCGGGGTCGAGTCCGGCGACCGGGTCGTCATCTACATGCCGATGCTGGTCGAGTCCGTCGTGGCGATGCTCGCCTGCGCCCGGATCGGCGCCGCGCACTCCGTCGTCTTCGGCGGGTTCAGCGCCGACGCGCTGCGCAGCCGCATCGCCGACGCCGAGGCCAAGGTCGTCATCACCGCCGACGGCGGGTACCGGCGCGGTGCGCCGAGCTCGCTCAAGCCCGCCGTCGACGAGGCGCTGACCGGCGAGGGCGCCGAGAGCGTCCAGCACGTGCTCGTCGTGCGCCGGACCGAGCAGGACGTCGAGTGGACCGAGGGCCGCGACGTCTGGTGGCACGACGCCGTCGAGGCCGCCGACACGTACCACGAGCCGGTGTGGGTCGAGGCCGAGCACCCGCTCTTCATCCTGTACACCTCCGGCACCACCGGGAAGCCCAAGGGCATCCTGCACACCACCGGCGGCTACCTCACCCAGGCCGCCTACACGCACCGGAACGTCTTCGACCTCAAGGCCGAGAGCGACGTCTACTGGTGCTCGGCCGACATCGGCTGGGTCACCGGGCACACCTACATCGTCTACGGGCCGATGCTCAACGGTGCCACCCAGGTGCTCTACGAGGGCACGCCGGACACCCCGCACAAGGGTCGCTGGTGGGAGATCGTCGAGAAGTACAAGGTGTCGCTGTTCTACACGGCCCCGACGGCGATCCGCGCCTGCATGAAGTGGGGCGAGGAGATCCCCGCGGAGTTCGACCTGTCCTCCCTGCGCCTGCTCGGCTCGGTCGGCGAGCCGATCAACCCCGAGGCATGGATGTGGTACCGCCGCGTCATCGGCGGCGACACCGCCCCGATCGTCGACACCTGGTGGCAGACCGAGACCGGCGCCATCATGATCAGCCCGCTGCCCGGCGTGACCGCGGCCAAGCCCGGCTCGGCGCAGGTGCCGCTGCCCGGCATCAGCGCCGACGTCGTCGACGACGAGGCCCGGCCCGTGCCCGACGGCGGGGGCGGCTACCTCGTGCTGTCGGAGCCGTGGCCCTCGATGCTGCGCGGCATCTGGGGCGACCTGCAACGCTTCAAGGACACCTACTGGTCGCGGTTCCCCGGCCTGTACTTCGCGGGTGACGGCGCCAAGAAGGACGAGGACGGCGACATCTGGCTGCTCGGCCGTGTCGACGACGTCATGAACGTCTCGGGCCACCGGCTGTCCACCACCGAGATCGAGTCGGCCCTGGTCTCCAACGACCTGGTCGCCGAGGCCGCCGTGGTCGGGGCGTCCGACGAGCTCTCCGGGCAGGCCGTGGTCGCGTTCGTCATCCTGCGCGGCGAGCACGCGGACGAGGCGTCGACGGACGAGGGCTCGGCCCGCATCGAGAAGACCCTGCGCGACCACGTCGCCAAGGAGATCGGACCGATCGCCAAGCCGCGCAAGATCCTCGTCGTGCCCGAGCTGCCCAAGACGCGGTCCGGCAAGATCATGCGGCGTCTGCTGCGCGACGTCGCCGAGAACCGCGAGGTCGGCGACGCCACGACGCTGGCGGACTCGTCGGTCATGAACCTCATCCAGGCCGGCCTCGCCAAGCCCTCGGAGGACTGACCCGGAGCGAGCACGCCCCACGCCGAGATCGACCCATCCGTACCGAGATCGACCCACCATGAGTCGATCTCGGTACGGGTGGGTCGATCTCGCGGGACCGGGCGGGTGGCAAGGCGGGCGCCCGGTGCCCCTGCGTGCTCCGCGTCTACTCCGCGGCGAGCGCCCGGCTCGTGCGGCGGTACACCGACGGCGTCTCCCCCGTCAGCCGCACGAACGTCCGGGTGAACGACGGCTGGTCGTAGAAGCCGGCGCGCACCGCGACGTCCGCGAGGGCCAGGTCGGTCCGGGTGAGCAGCGTGGTGGCGTGGTCGACCCGCGCCCGCAGCACGAACTGCTTCGGCGTCAGCCCGAACACGCGGCGCATCCGCCGCTCCAGCGCCCCGGGCGTGCATCCGGCGACCTGCGCGAGCTCGGCCTGGGTCACCCCCACCCCGAGGCGCTCCTCGACCACCTCCACGACGCGCGCCATCGACCCGATCACCTGGTCGTGCACGTCGCGGGTGCCCAGGTCGCGCGAGGTCGACACGAGCCCGAGCACGACGCCGTCGCGCTGCACCGGCAGCTTCGTCGTCAGGTACCACCCCGGTACCCCGCCGGGCCGGCGGATGAGCTCCAGCTCGTTGCGCAGCGGCCAGACCTCGCGCAGCACCCGGTCGTCCTGCTCCTCGTACCGCGCGGCGAGCTCGGGTGCGAACAGCTCGGCCGGGGTGCGCCCGACGACGTCGCGCGGCGAACGCCGGTTCGCCCGGTCCACGAAGGTCCGGTCGACCAGGACGTAGCGGCCGGTGACGTCCTTCGCGCAGAACATGGTGCCGGTCATCTCGTCGAGCAGGTCGACGAGCTCGGGGGACAACGCCTCCACGAGCCGGCGCGCCTCCGGCCACAGCTCCACGGGTGCGCCGATCGCCATGGCGCCGGACGCTACCACCGGTCGGCACCACCGGTCGGCACCACCGGTCGGCGCAGCAGCCGGGCTCCCCCGGACACCGCCGTCGGTCCACAATGGACGGGTGCGACTCCCCGTCCCGATCGAGATCGGCCCCCTGTCCCCGTCCGAGCAGGACGCCGTGCGCGCCCTGGCCGCGCAGGCCGCCGCCCACGACGGCGTCGCCCCGCTGTCCGAGCAGCCGCTGCTGCGCCTGGGTGACGACGGCCCCGACCTGACCCACGCCGTCGTGCACGCGCGGTCCGGCGGCACCGTCGGCTACCTGCAGGTCGACCGGGGCGGTGACGTGGCCAGCGCGGAGCTGGTCGTCCACCCCGAGCACCGCCGCGGCGGGGTGGGCACCCTGCTGCTGCGGACCGCCGAGCGCGACGCACGGCTCCCGGAGCGCTCCGGCACCCCGGACCAGCGCGGCAAGCCGCTGCAGGTGTGGGCGCACGGCGACGTCCCGGCCGCCCGCGCCTTCGCCGAGGCCCGCGGGTACGACGTCGTGCGCGAGCTGTTGTTCCTGGCCCGGCCCCTCGACGGGACGGGCGACGCTCCCGAGGTGCCCGACGGCTACACGCTGCGCCCCTTCCGGGCCGGGGAGGACGACGGCGCCTGGGTCTCGCTCAACGCGCTCGCGTTCGCCGACCACCCCGAGCAGGGACGACTGGGGCTGGACGACCTGCACGCCCGCACGGCCGAGCCGTGGTTCGACGCCGAGGGCTTCCGTCTGCTGGACCGCCCGGACGGGGATCTGGCCGGGTTCGTGTGGACGAAGGTGCCCACCGATCAGCCCGCGGGGCAGGCCGACGGCGAGATCTACGCCCTCGGGATCGACCCGGCGGCGCAGGGCCACGGGCTGGGGCGGCTCCTGACGCAGGCGGGCCTGCACCACCTCGCCGCGGTGGGCTGCACCCGGGCCGTGCTGTACGTCGAGGGGGACAACACTCCCGCGCTGCGCACCTACGAGCGGGCCGGGTTCACCCGGGCCGCCGTCGACGTGCAGTACGCCCGGCCCTGACATGCAGCGCGGCCCGTCACCCACCGTTCACCAATCAGTGCCACGATGGGGCCTATGACAGGATCCACCATGTCCTCGGCGCGTCCGCGGGACGCCCGCGGCCGGTTCGTCGCTGCCGCCACCACGACCTCGTCCGAGACCCGCACGACCGCGAAGGCAGGCCCCCGACGGATGGATCCCGAGCTCGCCGCCCACATCGCGGAGCACATCGCCGAGGAGCCCGACCGCGACCAGGTCGTGGAGGAGTCGCTCTCGCAGCAGGAGCTGCCCGAGGACCGGTTCGCGGACCGCGAGCTCAGCTGGCTCGCCTTCAACGAACGGGTGCTGGAGCTGGCCGAGGACGAGTCGCTGCCGCTGCTGGAGCGGGTGCGGTTCCTGGCGATCTTCGCCTCCAACCTGGACGAGTTCTTCATGGTCCGGGTGGCCGGCCTCAAGCGCCGCATCGCCACCGGCATCGCGGTGACGGCCGCCTCGGGCCTCAGCCCGCGCGAGGTGCTCGAGGGCATCGGGCTGCGGGCCCACGAGCTGATGGACCGGCACGCCCGCGTCTTTCGTGACGACGTGGCGCCGGCGCTGCACGACGAGGGCATCACGCTGGTGCACTGGGACGAGCTGCTCGAGAAGGAGCAGCACCGGCTCAACAAGTTCTTCCGCAAGCACATCTTCCCGGTGCTGACCCCGCTCGCGGTGGACCCGGCGCACCCGTTCCCCTACATCTCCGGGCTGTCGCTGAACCTCGCCGTCGTGGTCGCGAACCCGCTGACCGGCAAGGAGCACTTCGCGCGGGTCAAGGTGCCGCCGCTGCTGCCGCGGTTCATCGCCGTGGACGACCGTGGCCGCCCGAGCGCGCCGACGCCGACCCAGAAGGGCGGCACGCAGAAGTCGTTCGTCCCGCTGGAGGAGGTCATCGCCCAGCACCTCGACTACCTGTTCCCCGGGATGGAGATCCGGGAGCACCACACCTTCCGGGTCACCCGCAACGAGGACGTGGAGGTCGAGGAGGACGACGCCGAGAACCTCCTGCAGGCGATGGAGAAGGAGCTGCTGCGGCGCCGGTTCGGTCCGCCGGTGCGCCTCGAGCTGCACGAGGAGATCTCCCCGCGGATCCGCGAGCTGCTGGTGCGCGAGCTCGGCGTGGTCGAGGAGGAGGTCTACGAGCTGCCCGGGCCGCTCGACCTGACCGGCCTGAACGTGCTGGCCGACATCGACCGTGCGGAGCTGCACTACCCGCCGTTCGTCCCCACCACGCACCGCCAGCTCGCCGAGGTGGAGTCGGCCATGCCCGGCAACGTGTTCGCCGCGATCCGTGAGCGGGACGTGCTGCTGCACCACCCCTACGACTCGTTCTCGACGTCGGTGCAGACCTTCCTCGAGCAGGCCGCGGCCGACCCGAAGGTGCTGGCGATCAAGCAGACGCTGTACCGCACCTCGGGCGATTCCCCCATCGTGGACGCCCTCATCGACGCCGCCGAGGCCGGCAAGCAGGTGCTGGCCCTGGTGGAGATCAAGGCCCGGTTCGACGAGCAGGCCAACATCTCCTGGGCGCGCAAGCTCGAGGAGGCCGGCGTCCACGTCGTCTACGGCATCGTGGGCCTCAAGACCCACTGCAAGCTGTCCCTGGTGGTCCGCCAGGAGTCCGACGGGCTGCGCCGCTACTGCCACGTCGGCACCGGCAACTACCACCCCAAGACGGCCCGGCTGTACACCGACCACGGCGTGCTCACCTGCGACTCCGACGTGGGCCAGGACCTGACCCGGCTGTTCAACCAGCTCTCGGGCTACGCACCGCACTCGAAGTTCCACCGTCTGCTCGTGGCCCCGCGCACGGTGCGCAGCGGGCTGATCGAGCGGATCGACCGCGAGGCCGAGGCGGCCCGGGCGGGACACGAGGCCTGGGTCAAGATCAAGGTGAACTCCGCCGTCGACGAGGCCACGATCGACGCCCTGTACCGCGCCTCGCAGGCCGGGGTGAAGGTGGACCTGGTGGTGCGGGGCATCTGCGCCCTGCGCCCCGGCGTCCCCGGCCTGAGCGAGAACATCCGCGTCCGGTCGATCCTCGGTCGCTTCCTGGAGCACTCGCGGATCTTCGCGTTCGCGAACTCGGCCGGCCCCGCGATCGGCGAGGGACCGGACAGCGGCCCGGAGGTCTTCATCGGCTCGGCCGACCTCATGCACCGCAACCTGGACCGCCGCGTCGAGGCCCTCATCCGGGTGTCGGACCAGGGCCAGATCCTCGAGCTGCTGGAGCTCATGAACGACTCCATGTCGTCCGGCACCGCCGCGTGGCACCTGCTGCCGGACGGCACCTGGCGTCGTCAGGTCGCGGACGAGGACGGCCAGCCCACGGTGGACCTGCAGTCCGTGCTCGTCGACCGGCACCGCCGTCGTCCGCCGAGCTCGCGGTGAGTCCCGCCCGATGAGCACTGCGTCGCAATCCGCTCGTACGCTGCGCACGGCGACCCCCTTCGTCGACCCCCTGGGGGCGACGTCGGTCCAGCACGCCCCGGTGATCCAGACCGCCGGCGCGGTGGTGTGGCGGGTCCGCCACGACCGCCTGCAGGTCCAGCTCGTGCACCGGCCGCGGTACGACGACTGGTCGTGGCCCAAGGGCAAGCACGAGGAGGGCGAGTCCCTGGCGACCACCGCGGTCCGCGAGGTCACCGAGGAGACCGGCAAGCCCGTCGTGCTGGGTCTGCCGCTGCCCGGCCTGCAGTACCTGACCCCGGAGGGCCGGGTGAAGCGGGTGCACTACTGGGCCGCGCGCCGCGCCTCGGCCAAGAGCGACTCGCGCGCCCTGGCGGCGCGGACCCCGATCGCCCCGGCGTCCAAGCGGGAGATCGACAAGGCGGAGTGGCTCGACGCCGAGGACGCCGCCGAGCGCCTCACCCGCCCCACGGACCGCGCGCCGCTGGACGCGGTGGTCGAGGCGTTCCGCGACCGGCACCTGGCCACGCACGCCGTCGTCATCGTCCGGCACGGCCGGGCCCTGCCGCGGGCGAACTGGTACGGCGTCGAGCAAGACCGTCCGCTGACCCCGCTGGGGCACGGCCAGGCCGCCGCGCTCGTGCCGGTGCTGGCCTCCTACGGCGTGGACGCGGTGATCTCGAGCCGCTGGGAGCGGTGCGCGACGACGATCGACCCGTACGTGCGCGCGGCGAACCTGCGCCCGGAGTACAGCGACAACCTCGGCGAGGCCCAGCACGAACGGTCCCCGGCGCGCGTGGCCGCGGCCGTGCGCGACCTGCTCGAGGCGGACCGTGCCTCGGTGCTGTGCACCCACCGGCCGGTGCTGCCGACCGTGCTGGACGTGCTGGGTCAGCACTCGAGCCGGGCGGTGGCGGCGACGCTCCCCCGGCGCGACCCGTACCTGGAGCCCGGCGAGGCGCTGGTCGCGCACGTGGCGCGCACGCCGAAGGGCCCCCGGGTGGTCGCGGCCGAGCGGGTGGCTCCGCAGGTCTTCTGAGCCGCGACCGCTCGACCGGTCAGACGACGGGGCGCCCGCCCCGCAGGACCGTGCGCACGACCGGCACGCCCGGGCGGTAGGCCAGGTGCACGTGCGAGGGCGCGTCGAGCACCACGAGGTCGGCCCGCGCCCCGGACCGGAGCGTCCCGACGTCGTCGCGCCGCAGGGCCGCGGCTCCGCCGGCGGTGGCGGCGCGCACGGCCTCCAGCGGTGTCAGGCCCATCTCCCGCACCGCGAGCGCCACGACGAACGGCATCGACGAGGAGTAGCAGCTGCCGGGGTTGCAGTCCGTGGCCAGGGCGACGGCGACGCCCGCGTCGAGCAGGGCCCGCGCGTCCGGGTAGGGCGAGCGGGTGGAGAACTCCACGGCGGGCAGCAGCGTCGCCACCGTGCTCGACCCGGCCAGCGCCGCGACGTCGTCCCCGGTGAGGTAGGTGCAGTGGTCGACGCTGGCGGCGCCGACCTCGACGGCGAGCCGGACGCCGGGACCGGGCCCGAGCTGGTTGCCGTGCACGCGGGGCAGCAGCCCGGCGCGGATCCCGGCGTCCAGGACCTCGCGGGACTCGTCCGCGTCGAACGCGGCGGGTGCGGCGGGCTCGCAGAACACGTCGACCCACCGGGCGTGCGGTGCGCAGGCGGCGAGCATCGGCCCGGTGACGAGGTCGAGGTAGGCACGACGGTCGTGCGCGAGCTCGGCCGGCACGGTGTGGGCGCCGAGGAACGTCGTCTCGTCGGTGAGCTCGCGCGCCAGGCGCAGCATGCGTTCCTCGGTGGCGACGTCCTGGCCGTACCCGCTCTTGATCTCGACGGTCGTGGTCCCCTGGGCGAGCATCTCCGCCACGAGGTGTCGGGCGCCGTCGCGCAGGACGTCGTCGGAGGCGGCCCGGGTGGCCGCCACCGTGGTGGCGATGCCGCCACCGGTGTAGGGCTCGCCGGCCATCCGGGCGGCGAACTCCGCGGACCGGTCCCCGGCGAAGACGACGTGCGAGTGCGAGTCCACGAACCCGGGGATCACGCAGCGTCCCTCGACGTCGAGCCGGTCGTCCGCGGCCGGGGCCTGCGCGGCGGGGCCGGTCCAGACGACCCGCCCGCCGGAGACGACCAGCGCGGCGTCGGTCAGGACCCCGGACGCGCCGTGCGCCGGGTCGTGCGTGACGAGCTCGCCGATGCCCGTGACGAGCAGCGTGCGGTCCTCGGTGGGTTCCGTCATCGTCCCTCCTCCACGAGGTCCCAGATCCTCGCGATCGACGTCCGCAGGGCGGCGGCCACGTCCAGGTCGACGTGCCGCCCGTCGCGGACCACGGTGCGTCCGTCGCGGACCACGGTCCGCACGTCGCGGGCCCCGGCGACCAACGGGGCCTGGGCGGGGTCGGCTCCCGCCACGGCCGGCGTGTCGAGGGCGACGGCGACGAGGTCGGCCCGCGCCCCGACCTCGATCCGGCCGGCGTCGTCCCAGCCGAGGGCACGATGGCCGGCCGCGGTGGCCGCCTCGACCACGGCGGCGGGTGCGAGCACGCCCCGTCGGCCGCTGCGCAGCCGGGCGTGCTCCTCGAGCCCGCGCGCCTCGGCGAGCAGGTCGGCGGCCACGTGCTGGTCGGAGCCGACGCACAGCGGCACCCCGGTGGCGGCCAGACGGTCGACGGGCGCGAGCCCGTCGGCCAGGTCGCGCTCGGTCGTCGGGCACACGCACACCGCGGTGCCGGACGCGGCCAGCCGGGCGACGTCGTCGGCGTCCAGGTGGACGCCGTGCACCACGGTGGTGCGCGGACCGAGCGCGCCGGCGGCGTCGAGCACCCCCGTGGGGCTCGTCCCGTGGACCGACCGTGCCGCCCGGTTCTCGCCGGGCTGCTCGGACAGGTGCGCGTGCAGCGGGGCACCGTGCTCGCGCGCCCAGGACGCGACGACGGCGATCTCGTCCGGCGCGAGGGCCCGCACCGAGTGCACGGCCGCGCCGACGCGGACGTCGTCCGCTCCCGCCCAGGCCGACCGCAGCGCCTCCACGCGGGTCCGCCAGGCGTCGGCGTCCCCGTCGCCGAAGCGCCGCTGCGACGGCGCGAGCGGCTGGTACGCGCCGGCGTCGAGCCCGCCGTGCAGGTAGCAGGTGTCGAGCAGCGTCAGGCGCACCCCGGCCCGGGAGGCGGCCCGTCGCAGCGCCCCGGCCATGGCGTGCGGGTCGTCGTACCGGCCGCCGTCGGGCCCGTGGTGCACGTAGTGGAACTCCCCGACGGCCGTCACGCCCGCGAGCGCGAGCTCCGCGTAGGTGGCGGTGGCGAGCTCCTCGTACTCCGCGGGGGTCAGGACGTCGGCGACGGCGTACATGCGCTCGCGCCAGGTCCAGAAGGATCCGCCGTCGTCGTGGGTGCGTCCGCGCAGCGCCCGGTGGAAGGCGTGCGAGTGCGCGTCGGCGAGACCGGGCAGGACGACGCCGGGCAGCACCGTGTCGGCGGCGACGGGTGCCGTCCCGGGTTCGACGGCGGTCACCCGGCCGGCATCGGTCTCGACGCGCACCCCGGCGGCGAGGCCGTCGGGCAGCCACGCGTGCTCGCACCAGAAGGTCACGCGGCCTCCTCCAGCAGGTCGGTCAGGACGTCCGCGAGCGCCGTGACCCCGGCCTCGCAGTCCGCCTCCTCGGCGTGCTCGGTGGGCGTGTGGGAGGCCCCCGTGGGGTTGCGGACGAACAGCATCGCGGTCGGTACGCCGGTGGCGGCCAGGATGCCGGCGTCGTGCCCGGCGCCGGTCCCGATCACCGGCGCGGGCGCCGTGCCGGCGGGGCGTCCGACGACGTCGGCCAGGCGGGCGGCCAGGGCCGGGTCGAGCACGGTGGCCGGGGACCAGGACTCCTCGACGGGGCCATAGCCCGACAGGTCGGCGAGGACCCGGTGCACGGCGTCCTCCCGGGGTGCCCGGGAGTCGATCCAGGCCCGGACCCGCGACGGGATCGCGTTGACGCCGTTCGGCTCGACGGAGACCTTCGCGACCGTGGCGAGCGCGTCGGCCGATCCGGCGGCGGCCCGGACGTCCTGGATCAGACCGGCCAGGCCCAGCATCGGGTCGTGCCGGTGGGCCAGCGGCGTGGTGCCGGCGTGGTTGGCCTCGCCGTGCAGGTCGACCCGCCAGCGGCCGTGCGGCCAGATCGCCGACGCCACCGCGACGGGCGCCGCGTCGTCGCCGTGCAGGTCGGCGAGGTACCGGCCCTGCTCCACGTGCAGCTCGACGAAGGTGCCGACGCGGGCCAGCGCCTCGTCGTCGCGCCCGTACGCGGTCGGGTCGAGTCCCGCGCCGGTGAGCACGTCGGCGAGGCTGTCCCCGGCGTCGTCGCGCAGCCCGAGCAGGCGGTCGGCGCCGACCGTGCCCGTCACGGCCCGCGACCCGAGGCAGGCCAGACCGAACCGGGCGCCCTCCTCGTCGGAGAAGTTCACGACGCCGAGGGGCCGGGCGGGGCGCACGCCGCGGGCCCGCAGCACGTCGACGGCCGCGAAGGCGCTCGCGACGCCCAGCGGGCCGTCGAACGCGCCGCCCCCGGGCACCGAGTCGAGATGGCTGCCCGTGACGACGCCGGGACCGTCGGCGTCCGGGTCGCCCCACCACGCCCACTGGTTCCCGGCGCGGTCCACGGTGACGTCGAGGCCGCGGCCCGCGGCCTCGGCGGCGAACCACTCGCGCAGGGCGAGGTCCGCCGTCGTCCAGGCGAAGCGGGCGTACCCTCCGGTCGGGGCCCGTCCGACGTCGGCGAGGTCCCGCAGGAGTCCCGCGACACCGCTCACGCGTCACCCCGCATCGGCAGCACGACGCCGCCGCGCTCGGCCGCGGCGACGGCGTCGTCGTACCCGGCGTCTGCGTGCCGCAGCACCCCCGTGGCCGGGTCGTTGGACAGCACCCGCTCGAGCTTCTGCGCGGCGAGGTCGGTGCCGTCGGCGACCGTCACCTGGCCGGCGTGGATCGACCGGCCCATGCCGACGCCGCCGCCGTGGTGCAGGGACACCCAGGTGGCGCCGGAGGCGGTGTTGACCATCGCGTTGAGCAGCGGCCAGTCCGCGATCGCGTCGGAGCCGTCCGCCATCGCCTCGGTCTCGCGGTAGGGCGAGGCGACCGAGCCGGAGTCGAGGTGGTCGCGCCCGATGACGATCGGCGCGCTGATCTCCCCGGACTGGACCAGCTCGTTGAACCGCAGGCCGGCGCGGTCGCGCTCGCCGTGCCCGAGCCAGCAGATGCGCGCGGGCAGGCCCTGGTAGGCGACCTTGTCCTGGGCCGCGCGGATCCACCGGTGCAGGTGGTCGTCCTCTCCGAAGAGGTCGAGCACGGCACGGTCGGTGGCGGCGATGTCGCGCGGGTCCCCGGACAGCGCCGCCCACCGGAACGGTCCCTTGCCCTGGGCGAACAGCGGGCGGATGTAGGCGGGCACGAACCCGGGGAAGTCGAACGCCCGGTCGTAGCCGCCACGGCGGGCCTCGTCACGGATCGAGTTGCCGTAGTCGAAGACCTCGGCACCGGCGTCGGCGAACCCGACCATCGCCTCGACGTGGCGGGCCATCGACTCCCGCGCCCGGTCGGTGAACTCCTCGGGCTTGGCGGCGGCGTACTCGGCCCAGTCGGCGACGTCGACGCCGAGGGGCAGGTAGGACAGCGGATCGTGCGCGGAGGTCTGGTCGGTGACCACGTCCACGTCGACGCCGCGGCGCAGCAGCTCGGGCAGGACCTCCGCGCTGTTGCCGGTCAGGCCGACCGACAGCGGCCGCGACGCCGCCCTCGCCTCCTGCGTCTGCCGCACGGCGTCGTCGAGGGAGTCGGCGACGACGTCGAGGTAGCGCTCGCGCACGCGCCGGTCGAGACGCGCCCGGTCGACGTCGACGACGAGGCAGACGCCCCCGTTGAGTGTGACGGCGAGCGGCTGCGCGCCGCCCATCCCGCCGCAGCCGCCGGTCACGGTCAGCGTCCCGGCGAGCGTGCCCCCGAAGCGCTTGGCGGCCACCGCGGCGAGCGTCTCGTACGTGCCCTGCAGGATCCCCTGCGCACCGATGTAGATCCACGACCCGGCGGTCATCTGGCCGTACATCGTCAGCCCGAGCTGCTCGAGCCGCCGGAACTCCGGCCAGGTCGCCCAGTCGCCCACGAGGTTCGAGTTGGCGATGAGCACCCGCGGCGCCCACTCGTGCGTGCGCAGCACGCCCACCGGCTTGCCGGACTGCACGAGCATCGTCTCGTCCGCGCGCAGGTCCGTCAGCGTGCGGACCATCGCGTGGAAGTTCGGCCAGTCCCGGGCTGCCCGGCCC
The DNA here is from genome assembly GCF_036689775.1 of Isoptericola haloaureus. Lineage (NCBI taxonomy): Bacteria > Bacillati > Actinomycetota > Actinomycetes > Micrococcales > Promicromonosporaceae > Isoptericola > Isoptericola haloaureus. The sequence goes on from NZ_JBAGLP010000118.1 coordinate 792,031, forward strand.
GTCCCGCCGTAGACGACCAGGTCGTCCGGACGCTCGGCGACCTCCGGGTCGAGGTTGTTCTGCAGCATGCGCAGCGGCGCCTCGGTCTGCCAGCTCCGGGCGGTCAGGGTGGTGCCGCGCGGGGCACGGACCGGCACCGGGGTGCCGCGGTCGTAGGTCGTCATCGGTGACTCCTCGGGTCGGTCGGGTCGGTCAGGCGAGCTCGCCGACGGCGGCGGTCGCGGCCTCCAGCACGGCCCCGTCGACCACGAGGTCGACGACGGCGTCGACCTCGGGCGTCAGGTACCGGTCGGGACCCGGGCCCTCGACCCGGGTGCGCAGCAGGTCGCGCACGGCACCGGTCCCGACGGCGGGCCCGTGGGCGGGTTCCGCGGCGGCGCGCAGGTCCAGGGCGCGGGCGCCGGTCAGCAGCTCGATGGCCAGCACGCGGGCCAGGCCGTCGACGGCGCGGCGCAGCTTGCGGGCACCGGCCCACCCCATCGAGACGTGGTCCTCCTGCATCGCCGAGGACGGGATCGAGTCCACGCTCGCCGGCGCCGCGAGACGCTTGAGCTCGGAGACGATCCCCGCGGCCGTGTACTGGGCGATCATCAGCCCCGAGTCCACCCCGGGATCGTCCGCCAGGAACGGCGGCAGGCCCTCGTTGCGCGCGACGTCGAGGAACCGGTCGGTGCGGCGCTCGCTGATGCTCGCGACGTCGGCCACGGCGATCGCGACGAAGTCCAGGGCGTAGGCCACCGGGGCGCCGTGGAAGTTGCCGTTGGACTCCACCCGGCCGTCCACCGTCACCACGGGGTTGTCGACGGCCGCGGCGAGCTCGCGGTCGGCGACGAGCCGCGCGTGGTCGAGGGTGTCGCGCGCCGCACCGTGCACCTGGGGTGCGCAGCGCAACGAGTAGGCGTCCTGGACACGGGTGCAGGACGGCGTCCCGTCGGGCTCGAGCTCGCGGTGGCTCGCCATGAGGGGCGATCCCGCCAGCAGCGCCCGCAGGTTCGCCGCCGACGCCGCCTGGCCCGGGTGGGGGCGCATCGCCACGAGGCCGGCCGCGTACGGGGCGTCGGAGCCGAGCAGCGCCTCGACGCTCTGCGCGGCCGCGACGTCGGCGGTGGCGAGCAGACCCTGCAGGTCGTCCAGGGCGAGGCAGAGCTGACCGAGCATCCCGTCGGTGCCGTTGATGAGGGCGAGCCCCTCCTTCTCCTGCAGGGCGAGCGGGGCGATCCCTGCCCCCGCCAGCGCCTCCCCGGCCGGGCGACGGGTGCCCGCCACGTCGCGGACCTCGCCCTCGCCCAGCGCGGCGAGCGCGACGTGGGCCAGCGGTGCGAGGTCGCCGGAGCAGCCGAGGGAGCCGTACTCGTGGACGACGGGGGTGAGCCCCGCGTTCAGCATCGCCGCGTAGGTCTCGGCGACCACGGGACGCACCCCGGTCCGGCCGGTGCACAGCGTGGCCAGGCGCAGCAGCTGCAGGGCGCGCACCACCTCGGTCTCCACCTCCGGTCCGGAGCCCGCGGCGTGGGAGCGCACCAGGGAGAGCTGGAGCTGGGCCCGCGACCCGGCGGGGATGTGCCGGCGGGCGAGGGCCCCGAATCCGGTGGACACGCCGTAGTGGGGGACGACGTCGTCCGCCAGCGCGTCGATCACGGACCGGGAGCGCGCCATCGCGTCCTGGGCCGGGGCTCCCACGGAGACCGGGGCGCCGTGGCGGGCGACGGCGACGACCTGGTCGATCCGCAGGGGGGACCCGTCCAGCAGGACCGGTGTGGTCGCCCGGCCGTCGGTGACGGGGGACGGCGGCGAGGGGTGCGTCGTGCTCATGTCCTCATCGCACACCAGCCGCCGGTCCCCGAGGTGCCGCGGGACCGCGATAGTGTCTGGGATACCAGACAGCGTGGATCGGTCCGGCACGGGAGGTGGTGCGGCGTGGCAGGCAGCAGCGACGTGCCCGCGGCGCGTGCGACGGCGCGCCTGCTCGCGCACCTGGCCGCCCAGCCCGGCCCGGTCCCCGCGTCGTCCGTGGCCGCGAGCCTCGACCTGCCCCGGTCGTCCGTCTACCACCTGCTGTCCGTCCTGGCCGACGAGGGGTTCGTGACCCACTACCCGGAGGAGCGCCGCTACGGCCTCGGGGTCGCCACCCTCGGGCTCGGCACCGCCTACACGCGTCAGGCACCCGTGACCCGGCTGGCCCGGCCCGTGGTCTCCCGGCTCGTGGAGTCCACGGGTGAGAACGGCCACCTCGCGCTCCTCAACGGACGCGAGGTGCTCTACCTCGTCGAGCAGCGGGCACCGGGCCGCCCGCCGCTCGTGTCCGACGTCGACGTCCGCCTGCCCGCCCACCTCACGGCGTCGGGGCGGTCCGTCCTCGCCCACCTGCCCGCGGCCCAGGTCCGGGCCGCCTACCCGACCGCCGGGGCGTTCAGCGACCGCACGGGCCGGGGGCCGCGCACGCTCAGCGAGCTGCGGACGGTGCTGCGCGAGGTCCGTCGGCGGGGGTACGCGGTCGAGGACGGCGAGGTGACCGACGGCTTCGCCTCGGTGGCGGACGTCGTCGTCGACCACCTCGACCGGCCGGTGGCCGGGCTCGCCCTGACGTTCCGCTCCGCCGACCGCGGCCCCGAGGACCGCGAGCGGCTGGCCCAGCAGGTGTCCCGGGCGGCCGCCGCGATCAGCGCACGGCTGGGCGCCCGGCAGCGGTGAGGATCAACCGCCGGCCAGGGGCAGCAGCGCGAGCGTCGCCCCCGCGGCCAGGAGCCCGGCCACGGGTGCCGTGAGCACCCAGTAGATCGCGATGGTGCGGACCACGCCCCAGCGCACCGCGGTCCACCGGCGGGTCGCGCCCGCGCCCATGATGGCCGAGGTGATGGTGTGCGTCGTCGACACCGGTGCGTGCAGCACGATGGCGTTGGCGTAGAGCACGACGGCCGAGACCGACTCCGCGACGAAGCCTCGCGCGGGGTCGAGCTCGATGATGCGGCGGCCCAGGGTGCGCATGATGCGCCACCCGCCCGCGTAGGTGCCGACCGCCATCGCGGTGGCCGCGGCGATCTTGACCCACAGGGGGATGCCCTCGCGCGCGGCGGTGGAGCCGACGGTGAGCAGGGCGAGCCAGATGACACCCATCGTCTTCTGCGCGGACTGCAGGCCGTGGCCGAGCGCCATCGCGGCGGCCGAGGCGGTCTGCGCCACCCGGAAGCGGCGGTTCACCCGTGCCGGGGCGACGTTCCGCAGCATCCACATCAGGGCGACCATGAGCACGTAGGCACCGACGAAGCCGATCAGCGGGGAGAAGAGCGTCGGCAGCACGACCTTGTCGACCACCTCGGCGCCGTACACCGTCATCCCGCCGGCGATGCCGGCTCCCAGCAGACCGCCGATGAGGGAGTGCGTCGACGACGTCGGCATCCCGTACCACCAGGCGAAGAGGTTCCAGGCGATCGCCCCGAGCAGTGCGCTGAGCACGACGACGAGGGACTGCACGGCGGTGCCGTCGTCGAGCTCGACGATCGAGGTGGCGATGGTCTCGGCCACCGACGTCCCCAGCAACGCGCCGACGAAGTTCATGCCCGCCGCCATGGTCACCGCGATGCGCGGGGTCAGCGCCCGCGTCGACACCGAGGTCGCGACGGCGTTCGCCGCGTCGAGGAACCCGTTGGTGTACGCGAACCCGAGCGCGACGGCGACGATGACGACGACGAGCGCCAGCTCCACCCTCAGGACTCCTTGACGCTGATGGACTCGACGAGGTGGGCCACGCGCTCGAAGGCGTCGGTGGCCTCCTCGAGGTTGTCGACGATCTCCTTGAGCTTGATGAGCAGGATCGGGTCGGTGACCTTGTCGAACAGATCGCCCAGCAGGGACCTGTGGAGCGTGTCGCCCTGGTTCTCCAGGCGGTTGATCTCGACGCAGTACTCGGGCAGCTGGTCGAGCTTGCGCAGCCGGGGCATCGCGTCGGCGGTCAGCTCGGCGCAGCGCTGCAGCACCTGCACCTGCTCCGAGACCGCCATCGGCAGCTCGGCGACCTTGTACAGCACGATGAGGTGGCCGGCCTCGTCCATGGCGTCCATGCAGTCGTCCAGTGCCGACGCCAGGTGGTAGAGGTCGTCCCGGTCGAAGGGGGTGACGAAGGTCTGGTTGAGCCGCCGCTTGATCGAGTGGGTGACGTCGTCGGCCTGGTGCTCGGCCTCGGCGAGCTCGGCCACGATGCGCTCGCGCTCCGGCCGCGACGCCCCCAGCAGCTCCGCCAGGAGGGACGCACCGGTGACGGTGTGCCGCGCCAGCGCAGCCAGCAGGTCGTAGTAGGTCGAGTCGCGCGGTGTGAGGCGCAGGCGCACAGGGACCCCCGGTCGGAGAAACGCTCGGTCAGTCACAGGGTAGGGCCCGCCCCGCGGCAGCGCGTGCTCCGGTCACGGAGTGGCACCGCTCCGTGACGGTGGGAAGAGTGCGACGCCGGACCGGGAGCGCCTCTCGGCGCGTGGCCGCTCGAAGCGGCTGAAGATGGAGCCCGGGGCTACCGCGGCCCGACGCCGCGCCACCATTCTAGGGGCGGGGACTCAGTCCAGCGAACCCGCACGCCACAGCACTGCGGCGTGTTCCAGCTCCTCCGCCGTGCGGGTCAGGTCGGCGGCCCCGCGGGTCATGCGGGTCGCGGACTCCGGGTCGGCGGCCTCCCGGGCGTCGGCGTCGTAGGCGGCACCGGTGGCGAGGATGCGGCCGAAGGCGGCGGCCCGCTCGAGCGCGACGGCGAGGTCGCCGGCGTAGACCCCGGAGAGCACGGTGTCGGCCAGCACCCGCAGGTCCTCCGGGGTCGGCGGCCGGGGCACCCCGGCGACGACCTCGTGGACGGGCGCGACGTCGACGCCGAGCCGGTAGCGCAGCCCGATCGTGCGGGGGTCGCGGCGGACCCACTCGCGCAGGGCGTACAGCCGCCACAGGGCTCCGGGCAGGGTCGCCGGGGCGGCGTCGGACCACAGCTCGGCCACGACGTCGAGCCCCTCGCGCTCGACCAGGCGGACGAGGCGCGCCACGACCTCCGGGTCCTCGGTGGCCCGGGCGGTGTGCACGACGGCGCGGGCGGTCGTGTGCGCGACCTCGTCGCGCAGCGCGGGGTCCAGCTCGCCGGGCAGGTTCTCGGCCTCGAGCGGGTCGAGCATGGCGGGACGGCGGAAGCGTGGGCGGTCACTCACCCCACCAGTCTGGCAGCCGCTCCGCCCACCATGCCGATCCGCCGTCACGCCCCTAGAGTCGCCCGAGGCGGCCGTTGCCGCACACACACGTCGAAGGGACCACGTATGTCGACCCCTGCCCGCCCGAGCGTGCGCAGCACGCACCGCAAGGCGATCGCGCTGTCGTTCGCCGCGGCCGTCGGCGGCTTCCTGTTCGGCTTCGACTCGTCGGTGATCAACGGTGCCGTCTCCGCGATCGAGGGCGAGTTCGCCCTCAGCTCGACGGTGACGGGGCTCGTGGTCGCGGTGGCGCTCCTGGGGTGCGCCCTCGGTGCCTGGGGTGCCGGCCGGCTCGCCGACCGCTGGGGACGCGTGCGCGTCATGCTGCTCGGCGCGGGGCTCTTCCTCGTCTCCGCGGTGCTCTCGGCCGCGGCCTTCTCGGCCCTGGACCTGTCGCTGTGGCGGTTCGTCGGGGGCATCGGCATCGGGATCGCCTCGGTGATCGCACCGGCCTACATCGCCGAGATCGCCCCGGCACGGATCCGCGGCAGCCTCGGGTCCCTGCAGCAGCTGGCGATCACGGTCGGCATCTTCGGAGCCCTGCTGAGCGACCAGATCCTGGCGGAGACCGCCGGCGGGGCCGCCGAGCAGCTCTGGTTCGGCTGGGAGGCCTGGCGCTGGATGTTCCTCGTCGAGGCGGTGCCGGCCGCGGTCTACGGGCTGCTCGCGCTGCGGATGCCGGAGTCGCCCCGCTTCCTGGTGGCCCGGGGCCGGCGCGACGACGCCCGGCAGGTGCTGGAGTCGGTGCTCGGTCCGGACGAGGGCGTCGACGAGCGGATCGGCGAGATCGAGCGGTCGATCGCGGTCGACGAGGAGAACGCCGAGCGCGGGTCGCTGCGCGGGTCGGGCTTCCTGGGGCTCAAGCCGATCGTGTGGGTCGGCATCCTGCTGGCCGTCTTCCAGCAGTTCGTCGGGATCAACGTGATCTTCTACTACTCGACGACGCTGTGGCAGGCCGTCGGGTTCGACGAGTCGCAGGCGTTCCTGGTCTCCACCATCACCTCGGTGACGAACATCGCGGTGACGTTCGTCGCGATCGCGCTGATCGACAAGGTGGGCCGCCGGCCCATGCTGCTGGTGGGCTCGGCGGGCATGGCCGTCTCCCTGCTGCTGATGGCGGCCGCCTTCACCCAGGGCACCGCCGTCGTCGACGAGGCCACGGGCGACTCGACGCTGTCGCTGACCGGCGCGTGGGCGACCGTGGCCCTGGTGGCGGCGAACGCGTTCGTCGTCTTCTTCGGCGCGACCTGGGGCCCGCTGATGTGGGTGATGCTGGGCGAGATGTTCCCGAACCGGATCCGCGCGGCGGCGCTCGGGGTCGGCGCGGCGGCCAACTGGATCGCCAACTTCGCCATCACCCTGACCTTCCCGCCGCTGCTGGCGACGTTCGGCCCGGCGATCCCCTACGGCATGTACGGGTTCTTCGCGGCGCTGTCGTTCGTCTTCATCTGGTTCAAGGTCTCCGAGACCAAGGGCAAGGAGCTGGAGGACATGAGCGAGGAGGTGCGCGCCCGGCGCCGCACCTGACCTGCGCACCGGCCGGCCACGGTCGGCCCGCACGACCGGTCCACGCACGACGGCGGCCCGTCTCCCCCGGGGGAGGCGGGCCGCCGTCGTGCGTCCGGGGCCCGCCACCAGGATGTTTGCATGCTGCAAGCATCTGTCTTATTGTTTCTCGGAGCAACGGAAGGAGTCGTCGTGCCCGACGAGGCCACCACCGCGCTGGTCACCGCGCTCGAGCAGCTCGGCCGCGCCCAGCGCGAGGCCGCCGCCCGCATCGCCCGCGAGCTGGGCCGACCGCGGGCCGCCCTCGGCGTCGTGCGCCTGCTGCGGGCCCGCGGCCCGGTCCAGCTCTGCGAGGTCGCCGAGGCCCTCCGCGTGGACTCCTCGGTCGCCAGCCGCCAGGTGGGCGCGCTCGTCGAGAACGGGTACGTCCGGCGCACGGTCGACGAGAGCGACCGGAGGGCCCGCACGCTCGAGCTCACCGAGGCCGGCCGGCGGCTGGCCGACGACAGCGACGAACAGTTCGAGGCGTTCGTCGGCGAGGCGTTCACCGACTGGACCCCGCACGACCTCTCCGTCGCCGTCGACCACATCCGCAGCGTCGCGGCCGCCATCAGCTCCGTCAGCCAGGAGGCACCCCTCAGATGACCGACACCACCGCCGGCCGCACCCCGGCCATGACCCGTCGCGAGACGCTGGAGGCCCTCTCGGGCATCCTGCTCGGGGTCTTCGTCTCCCTGCTCGCGACGACCATCGTCTCGACGGCCCTGCCGCGCATCGTCGCGGACCTCGACGGCTCCCAGCACGCCTACACCTGGGTCGTCACCGCGATGCTGCTGACGATGACGATCTCGACCCCGCTGTGGGGCAAGCTCGCCGACCTGACGAACCGCAAGACCCTCATCCAGATCGCCCTGGTGATCACGGTCGTGTCCGCCGCCTCGGCCGGGTTCGCGCAGAACATGGAGATGCTCATCACCTCGCGCGCCCTGCAGGGCATCGGCGCCGGCGGTCTGATGTCGCTGGCGACCGTCCTGATGTCGGACATCATCAGCCCCCGCGAACGCGGCAAGTACATGGGCCTGATGGGCGGCGTGATGGCCGTGGCCCAGATCGGCGGCCCGCTGCTCGGCGGCCTCATCACCGACTCCGTCGGCTGGCGCTACACGTTCTTCGTCGGCGTCCCGTTCGCCGTCGTCGCCCTGGTCGTGCTCCAGAAGACCCTGCACCTGCCGGCCCGCCCCCCGCGGGCGGTCCGCATCGACTACGTCGGAGCCGGCCTCATCGCCGTCGGCGTCGCCCTGCTGCTGCTGTGGGTCACCTTCGCCGGCGACCAGTTCGCCTGGGCGTCCTGGCAGACCGCCGCGATGGTCGGCGCCGCCGCCGTCGCCCTGCTCGGCGCCGTCCTCGCCGAGCGCCGCGCCCCGGAACCGATCATCCCGCTGCACCTGTTCCGCAACCGCACGTTCGTGCTCTCGATCGTCGCGTCGGCGGCCGTGGGCGTCGCGATGTTCGGCACCGCGGTGTTCCTCGCCCAGTACCTGCAGCTCGCCCGCGGCATGACGCCCACCCAGTCCGGCCTGCAGACCATCCCCATGGTCGTCGGCACCATGCTCGGCGGCATCGTGCTCGGCCGGATCATCTCGCGCACCGGCCGGTACAAGGCGATCATGATCGGCGGCGCCGTCGTCCTGACCGCTTCGCTGTTCGGGATGTCCACGATCGGGACCGGCACCAGCCTCGTCGTGCTCTCGGTCTTCCTGTTCGGCCTCGGCCTGTCGGTCGGTGCCCTCATGCAGAACCTCGTGCTCGCCACGCAGAACACGCTGGACCTGCGGGACATGGGTGCCGGGACCGCCACGGTGGCGTTCTTCCGGTCCCTCGGGGGCGCGATCGGGGTCTCGGCGCTCGGTGCCGTGCTGGCGAGCGACGTCCGGGACGAGCTGGCCCGGGGGCTGGCCGAGCTCGGCGTCCCCACCTCGGCGATCGGCGGATCCACCGGCGCGGTGCCGGACATGTCCGCGCTGCCGGGACCGGTGGCCGACGTCGTCGCCTCCGCCTACACCGAGGGGATCACCGGGATCTTCCTCGTGGCGGTCCCCCTGGCCGTCGTCGCCCTGGTGGCCATCTGCTTCATCGTCGAGATCCCGCTCGGCGAGCGGTCCGGCATCGAGCAGACGCGCGACCTCGCGGCCCAGCAGGATGCCGACGAGCCGGCCGAGCACGGCACCGACGTCACCGACCGCACCGACGGCCCGGCCACGGTCGCCGCGCCGTCGACCACTGCGGCGACCACGCCGGTGGCCGCCCGCGACTGACGGCGGCGCTCAGGCGCCGTCGAGCCAGGCGTCCGGCCCGGGCAGGAGCTCCTCGGCCTCCGCCCAGAAGTCGGCCGGCAGCGGCGTCCCGCAGGCCGCGAGCGTCGCGGCGACACGCTCGGGCCGCGAGACGCCCACGACGGTGGCGGCGATCCGGGGGTCGCGCAGCGAGAACTGCAGCGCCGCGACCGGCAGCGTCGTGCCGTGGCGGGCGCACAGCGCGCGCAGCGCGTCGACCGCGGCCAGGGTCTCCGGCGGTGCGGGACGGTACCCGTAGCGGGTCGCGCTGCGGCGCTCCGACGGCGTCTGCTGAGCCAGGATCCCGCCGCCGTAGACCGCGGCGTCGATCACGCCCGTCCCGCGCTCGGCGGCCGCGGCCACGAGACGGCCGGCCGACCGGTCCACCAGGGTCCAACGGTTGTGCACGAGCAGGACGTCGAACACCCCGAGGTCCAGGTAGCGCCGCATCACCGGCACGGGGCCGCCGGCGAGCCCGACGGCCCCGATCTCGCCCGCCTCGCGCAGCTCGACCAGCGTGTCGACCGCGCCGCCGGGCGCCGTGAGGTCCTCGAAGGCGAAGTTCTCCGGGTCGTGCAGGTGCACCAGCGGCAGGTGGTCGAGCCCGAGCCGCTCGCGGGACTCCTCGACCGAGCGACGCACCCGGTCCCCGGAGTAGTCCCCGTCGCGGGGGTCCACCTTCGTGGCCACCACGAGTCCGGGGGGCAGGGCGCCGTGGTCGGCGCGGTAGGCGGCGAGGCCGGCACCCATCCGGCGTTCGCTCTCGCCGTCGGAGTAGCCGTTCGCGGTGTCGAGCATGCGGATCGGGGAGTCCAGCACGGCGCGCACGGTGTCCGCCGCCTGGTCCGCGGCGACGTCGTAGCCGAAGACCACGGGCATCGACCCCAGCGGCGAACCGCCCGCGCAGACCGCGCTGACGGTCAGGTCCGTGCCGGGCAGCGGACGCATCCATCCGGGACCGCCCGGTGCCGGGACGTCGACGGGTGCGGGGACACGGTGCGCGGCACGGAGACTCATCGCTGACACCCTACGGCCAGAACTTCACCCGCTCCTGGGGGTCCGTAGTTCAAATCGTGACCTTCGGAACCTCCCGGAACCGTCGAGGGAGCGCCATGATGGGGCACATGCAGGACAGCGCCACGCCCACGACCCCGCCGGACCCGGAGACGGACCCGTTCGGAGCCCTGGAACGCGAGCTCCGGGTGCTGATCCGGCGTGCGCAGTCCACGGCCGCCCAGATGGCCCGGATCATCCACCCCGAGCTCGACGCCTCGGCGTACCCTCTGCTGGCGCACATCGCCCAGTACCCGAACAGCCGCGGGTCCGACCTCGCGGCGCACTTCGGCGTGGGGCGCGCGACCGTCTCGCGCCAGCTCAGCCGGATGGTCGAGCTCGGCCTCGTGCACCGCGAGACCGACCCGGAGGACACGCGCGGGCAGTGCATCACCCTCACGGACGACGGGGCCGCCCGGTTCGAGCACGCCCGCGACTCGCGGGTCGTCATGCTCGAGGCGGCGCTGACGGACTGGGAGAAGGACGACATCTCCCAGCTCGCCCGGCTGCTGCGCCGCTACTCGGCCGACGTCGTCAGCTGGCTGGAGTCGCGCCAGGAGCCGGTGCCGACGGACGCAGCATCCTCGCCCGCAGCGAGCTGACCGTCGACGCCGCCCCTCCCTGGGCGGCGAACCAGCCGCCAGGACCGCCGTCCCGCGCCGCCAGGGCGTCGAGCACCGTCGAGATCGCGTGCGCGGGAGCCGTGAGGAGCTCCGGCGGGAGCGCGGCGACGACGTGGCTCCGCCGGTCCGGCGCCCGGGAGGTGTGCCGGGCGCGGGCGAGGACCCGCGGCATGTTGGGCCCGGTGCGCACGTAGTCGGCCACGATCGCGGACCGCTCCACCCCGAGCAGGGCGAGCACCGCCGCGACGAACACCCCGGTGCGGTCCTTGCCGGCGGTGCAGTGCACCAGCACCGGCGCGTCGCTCGTGGCGAGGGCGGCCACGCCGGCCGCCAGGTGCCGGCCGCCCACGCCGTCGAGCATCTCGAGATAGAGGCGTCCGAGATCGAACGGACCGGGGTGCTCGGCGGGTGCGACGCGCGTCGCGCCGTCGAGCACCGGCAAGGAGAGCACGCCGGCGACGTCCGCCAGCGGGTGCGGTTCGCGCTGCTCGCCGGGGTCGCGCAGGTCGAGGACGGTGCGGGGCGGCCAGACCACGTCCGACGGCGGCACGTCGCCGGCGCGCGGGGCGTCGGCCCGCAGCAGCACGCCGGGGCGCACGGCGTCGGACGACGTCGCGACGTCGCGCAGGTTCACGAGGCGGTCCGGGACCGTCCCGGTCTCGGTGCTCATGGCTCGACGGTAGCGGCCCGCGCCGGGGGCCTCAGCCCTCGGCGGGCTCGAAGGTCAGGCTGACCGAGTTCATGCAGTACCGGTCGCCGGTCGGCGTCTGGGGCGCGTCGTCGAACACGTGGCCCAGGTGCGAGCCGCACCGGGAGCAGCGCACCTCGATGCGCACCATGCCGAGCGAACGGTCCTCGACGAGCTCGACCCGGTCGCCGGCCAGCGGGGTGTAGAAGGACGGCCACCCGCAGTGGGAGTCGAACTTGTGGTCGCTGCGGAAGAGCTCGCCCGCGCACCCTCGGCACCGGTACACGCCCTCGCGCTGCTCGTCCAGCAGCTCACCGCTCCACGGCCGCTCGGTCCCGGCCTGTCGCAGCACCGAGAACTCCTGCGGTGACAGCTCGGCACGCCACTGGTCGTCGTTCTTGGTCACGTCGTAGGTCATGTCCGCACCAACACCCGAGGTCCGGAGCGTGTTCCCGGCTCAGCGCCGCCGCTGGCCCTGTCGCTCCGCACCCTGGGCGCCCCGCTGCCGCCGGTTCTGCTGACCGCCCTGGCGCTGCGACGCGCCGCCGCCCTGGCCTCCGCCCTGGCTCGCGCCCTGACCGCCCCGTCCGCGGCGGCGGCGACGTCCCCCGCCCGAGCGTGCGGAGCCCGCGCCGCCCGTCGGCTGCGACCCGGCGCCCCGCTGCCCCGACTTCGGGGAGGACCCCTGCTGCTGAGGAGCCGGCGGGGCGACGTACGGGGCGACCTCGCCCACGAGCGCCGTCAGCGTGGCGTCCCCGGGCTCGGCCGGCTGGGGCCGCGCCGTGATCCGCGCCTTGCGGGTGAGGTCGCGCACGTCCCCCCGCTCCTCGGGGAGCATGAGCGTGACGACGTCGCCGCCCGACCCGGCGCGCGCCGTGCGGCCGGACCGGTGCAGGTACGCCTTGTGCTCGGCCGGGGGGTCGACGTGCACGACGAGCTCGATCTCGTCGACGTGGATCCCGCGAGCCGCGATGTCCGTGGCGACCATCACCTTGACGTCCCCGGTGGAGAACGCCGCGAGGTTCCGCTCCCGCGCCCCCTGGCCCAGGTTGCCGTGCAGGTCCACCGCGGGGACGCCCGCGGCCGTGAGCTGGCGCGCGAGCTTCTTCGCCTGGTGCTTGGTGCGCGTGAAGAGCACCCGGCGGCCCGTGCCGCCGGCGAGCTGGTGCACGACCTGCTTCTTGGACTCCTTGTCCGCCACGGCGAGGATGTGGTGCGTCATCTTCGGCGGCGGGGCCGCGGCCTCGTCGACCGAGTGCGTGACCGGGTTCTTCAGGTAGCGCTTGACCAGCACGTCCACGCCGTTGTCCAGCGTGGCGGAGAAGAGCAGGCGCTGGCCCGAGCGCGGGGTGCGGTCCATGATCCGCTTCACCCCGGGCAGGAACCCGAGGTCGGCCATGTGGTCGGCCTCGTCCAGCACGGTGATCGCGACGTCGTCCAGCGTCAGCGCCTTCTGGTTCAGCAGGTCCTCGAGGCGGCCCGGGCAGGCGATGACGACGTCGACGCCCTGGCCCAGCGCGGTGACCTGGCGGGACTGGGCCACGCCGCCGAAGATCGTGGTCGTGCGCAGCCCGAGCGCCTCGGCCAACGGCTTCATCGTGGCGTCGATCTGGTTCGCGAGCTCGCGGGTGGGGCACAGCACGAGCGCCGTGGGGCGGTTCACCACGCGGCGGGGCCGACCCGCGGCACGCTCGGCCGCGGCGCGGTGCGCGAGCCGGGTCACGACCGGCAGCGAGAACGCCAGGGTCTTGCCCGAGCCGGTCCGCCCGCGGCCGAGGACGTCCGCCCCGGCGAGGGTGTCCGGCAGCGAGGCCGCCTGGATGGGGAACGGGCTGGTGATGCCCGCGTCGGTCAGGTGCTGCACCACAGGCGTGGGCAGGCCGAAGTCGGCGAATGAAGTCAACGAGAAGCCTCTCCGGACGTCGACGACGTCCACGGTCGGGGTCCGCCGCACGCAATCCGGGGGGATCTCCACGACGCGGGGCGCGCGGTGGTCGCTGGCGCCCTCGGTAGACATTGTCGCACGCCTCCCCCCGGCGGCCCGGTCGGTCGGACCACCGGGCGTGGTGGAATGGCGGCCGTGGACGACTTCCTCACGACCGCCGGCGACGTGCTCGCGCAGATCTGGACCGCCGCCACGACCGCCGTGGCGCCCCCCGACCGCACGGTGGTGATCGCCGCGGGACTGGCCGCGCTCGCCGTCGTGCTGGTGTCCCCGGTGTGGCGCGTCGCACGCCACGTCATCACCATCGCGCACGAGGGCGCGCACGCCGTGGTGGCGATGGTCACCGGCCGACGGCTCGACGGCATCCGCCTGCACTCGGACACCTCGGGGCTGACGGTGACGGCGGGACGGCCCCGCGGTCTCGGCATGATCCTCACCGCGTTCGCCGGCTACGTCGGCCCGGGCCTCGTCGGACTCGGCGCGGCGTGGCTGCTGCGTGCCGGGTACGCCGTCGGCCTGCTGTGGCTGCTCGTCCTCCTGCTGGCCCTGCTGCTGCTGAAGATCCGCAACTGGTTCGGCCTGTGGTCGGTGCTCGTCAGCGGCGCGCTGCTCGTCGGCGTGTCCTGGTGGCTCGAGCCCGCCGTGCAGTCGGCCGTCGCGTACGCCGTGACCTGGTTCCTGCTGCTGGGCGCGGTGCGGCCGGTGGTCGAGCTGCAGTCGCAGCGGGCCCGAGGCCGGGCCAGGACGTCGGACGCGGATCAGCTCGGCCGGCTCACCGGCGTGCCCGGGATCGTGTGGGTCCTCGTCTTCGGCGCCGTCACCGTCGGCGCGCTGGTGCTCGGCGGGTCGTGGATCGTCGGCCCGGTCACGCCGTCCTGACCCGTCCGCTCAGAGCTTCGCGTAGCGCGCCCGGGCGAACGAGTAGACGCCGTAGGCCGCGATCCCGATCCCGATGACGATCAGCAGCACGGTCCCGAACGGCTGTTGCCGGATGGTCTGCAGCGCCTCGTCGAGCCCGCCGGCCTGGTCGGCGTCGTGGGTCACGGCCGCCGCGACGAAGAGGCCGCCGAGCACGCCGAGAGCGACGCCCTTGGCGACGTAGCCGATCTGGCCGAGGCGCACGACCGCGGCGCCGACCGCACCCCCACCCGTCCCGCGCAGGTCCTCGAGGAACTTCTTCCGCACGCCCTTGACCACGTGGTACACGCCCACGCCGACCACGACGAGGCCCGCGGCACCCACCAGCCAGACGCCGGCCGGCGCCTGCATCACCATCGCGGTGTAGCTCTCCTCCTGGTTCCCGCCGCCGGAGCCCGAGCCGGTCGCGTAGCGGGCCGCCGTGACGGCCAGCACCCCGTAGAGCACACCCTTGGCCGCCGCCTTGACCCGCGCGCCGACCTCCTTCGCGTCCGACACGCCGGGCACGCCGAGCAGCGCCTCGAGGAGCTGCCACAGGGCGAGCGCCGCGAACCCGACCGTCACCGCCCACAGCACGACGTCGCCGCCCGGAGCCTGCTGGACCTGACGCAGCGCGCCGGACTGGTTCGCCGACCCGGAGGACGACCCCAGCGCCAGCTGCACGGCCAGCCAGCCGAGGATCAGGTGCACCAGGCCCGAGGCGGCGAACCCCGCACGGGCGAGGAATCGGACGGCCGAGCTGTTGCGGGCCTGGCGAGCAGCGCCTTCGGCGCGATGGGACGTGGACGACACGTGGACACCTCCTGGCCGCCGCGACGTTCGCGGCGTGCCGCTCACCCTGACGCACAAGTGCGGTCCGCGCCACGGGAACGCTCGACGGCGGGCCACCCTCGCGGTGAGGGTGGCCCGCCGTCGAGCGGGAAAGGGCCGGTCAGCCCTGGGGAGTGAGCACGAACCCCGGGCCCTCGGTGGAAGGTTCGGCGTCGAGCTGCAGCGAGGCGAGCGCGGTCGCCGCGCTGGCGTCGACGTAGACGTTGGTCTGTCCGGATTCGTCGACCACCTGGTCCTCGGGCTGAGGCGCGGGGACGAGCGCGAGCTCGAAATTGCCGGGCTGCTCGGCGGACTGCGCGATGCGCAGACCACCCTCGGCAGGTACACCGGCCTGCTCGGCCAGCGAGTCGACGGCAGTGCGGGCGTTGTCCGTCACGGTGAGCACGTCAGGCTCCTCTCGTCGGGTACGCGACTCGTCCACCGAATCAGGACGATGGTCCGAACGCAACGGTTCGCCAGGATCGGGCCCGATCTTCCCGCCTCGTGAGACTCCAGGTGACAGCGCCGCGGGAGCGGCATAGGTTGCCCTCCGGGCCCAGATGTGACGCTGGTCGCACCGCGTCGCCGCGAGACGTGCCGCACCGGAGCACGCCAGTAGGCTGACCAGTGCCCTCGACCGACCGTCGACGGCGGGCCTCTAGCTCAATCGGCAGAGCAACGGACTTTTAATCCGTGGGTTCAGGGTTCGATCCCCTGGGGGCCCACCCGACGACCCGCCCGCACGGAGCAGTTCCGGCGACCGGGGCGCGTCCGCACGACAGAGGCTCTTCGGTGCCTCGGTTTTCATCCCCTGTTTCATCCCCTGCGCTCGTTGACGCCTCCTGCGCGGCGGCGAATGATCGAAACTGGCAACGCTGGTCTCTCAGGGAGGAGGGTCCGCACTGCCGCGACACCGTCCGCGTCGCGGGGTCATCCGATCACCGTTCGAAGCGCACGTCGGCCCCTACGCCTCGAACCCTGCCACGAGGCACGATCATGGAGCTGAGCAGACGAGATTTCCTGAGGATCACCGGCGCCGGCGCCGGTGCGGTCGCCCTGAGCAGCGTGCCGCTGCTCCCGACCGCGGCACCCTCCCGATTCGCGGCGTTCGCAGCGCCGCTGGCTGCCGGGCTGAGCGACCCGGCACTGCAACCGAAGTTCGTCGAGCTGGCGCCCAACGCCCTCGACCCGGGGTTCCTGTTCAAGGACCTCAACGAGTTCGGCGGGCCGGCCCACCGGCCCAACTTCTCCCTCAACGTGGCCGAGACGGTGCAGCAGACCGGTCTGGTCGACCTGAAGAACGGACGCCGGCTCCGCACGCCGGTCTGGGGGTACGGCGCGGACACGGTGTCGTGGCCCGGGCAGACCATCCAGGTGATGAACGCGTCCTCCGGCGGGACCGACGAGACCCTGGTGCGCTGGGAGAACCGGCTCGGCAACAAGCACCTGCTGCCGGTGGACGAGAACCTGCACTGGGCCTACTCGCTGCACGGCGCCGGCTCGGCGAACGGCGTCGACTACCGCCAGTACAGCATCCGGAGGAACGGCGTCCCGATCATCACCCACCTGCACGGGGGGAAGACGGACTTCCAGTTCGACGGGAACCCGGAGTTCTTCTACTCCCCGGACGGCGAGGTCAAGGGGCCGCAGTGGGACTTCACGCCGGACGGGTTCACCACCACCTTCCGCTACGACAACGACGTCCCGGCCGGGAACCTCTGGTACCACGACCACACGCTGGGCCTGACGCGGCTCAACGTGTACGCGGGCCTGGCGGGCTTCTACTTCGTGCGTGACGACGTCGACACGGGTATCGCAGGCAACGCCGCGGGCCTGCCCGCCTTCCCCTACGAGCTCGCCTACGCCATCCAGGACCGGATGTTCTCCGACCGCGGAGCGCTGTTCTACCCGGCCTTCCCCGGCGATCCTTTCTACGACGACTTCATCACGTCCGGGGGCGCCGTCCTGCCTCCCGACCTGTTCCCGGGGGGCGGTCCCACCGCGCTCGCCGAGTTCTTCGGGGACCACATGGTCGTCAACGGCACGATCTGGCCCAAGGCGGACGTCGAGCCCCGGAACTACCGGATGCACCTGCTCAACGGGTGCGACTCGCGCTTCCTGGTCACCCAGTTCGTCGCCGTCGACCCCGGGGTCACCGACCCGACCGACCCCAGCGCGGGCACGCCCCTGCCGTTCTGGGTCATCGGCTCCGACCAGGGGCTGGGTACGCCGGCGCAGACCGACACCCTGGTCATCGAACCGGGCGGCCGCTACGACGTCGTCGTCGACTTCTCCCAGGTGCCGGCGAACAGCCGGGTCATCATGAAGAACCTGGGTGGGGACGCACCCTTCGGTGGCGCGTTCGGCGGCGGTCTCGACCCGGACGACCTCTTCCCGGACCGGCAGACCGACCGGATCATGGCCTTCGACGTCGTGGTGCCCCTGTCCGGCGTGCCCGACACCTTCGACGCGAACAACCTGCCCGGCTACCAGGGCCCGACGGACGAGGCCACCACACGACGGGTCGCCCTGTTCGAGGGGACCGACGAGTTCGGCCGCCTCCAGCCGTTGCTGGGGACCGTGGCCGACGACGTCAGCGGGACGAACGTCGCGACGGCCTCCACCTGGTTCCAGCCGCCGACGGAGACCCCGTCCGCGGGCGCTACGGAGATCTGGGAGGTGTACAACTTCACGGCCGACGCCCACCCGATCCACCTGCACCTGGTCAACTTCGAGATCCTCGACCGGCAGGACTTCGAGTACGACGTCACCGGGAACCAGACGACGACCCAGCACAACGGAACCACGGGGCTGGCGCCGGAGATCTCGAACATCCGCAACCTCGCGCCGACGGCGGTGGGGAGCGAGTACTTCGAGGACGCCCCGAAGGACATGGTCACCGCGCTGCCCGGGGACCCGGACGGGGCTCCGCCGACGGGGCAGATGGTGCGTCTCAAGGCCGACTTCACCAAGTCCGGCCGGTACGTGTGGCACTGCCACATCCTGTCCCACGAGGACCACGAGATGATGCGGGTCCTGCAGGTGGGCTGACCGGACGGTGCCGGGGCGCCGGCCACCTCACCCCTGGAGGGGTGGCGAGCGCCCCGGCACCGCCGCAGGGTGAGCGGGGAGGTCGCGGACCGCCGGCGACGGGGCCTCAGGTGGCGCGGAAGAACGCGTCGGCCCGGGCGTTCCACAGCATCGAGATCACCAGGATCGCGAACAACCCCGAGACCAGCGCCGACCACGAGCCGGCGATGCCCCACCACGAGATGACCGTCCAGAGCGTGAGCGCCGCACGGACCGCCATGAGCACGGTGACGAGGAAGCGGGAGAACCGGTTGCCGTTGCTCAGACCGATAGCGACCAACGCAGTGATGACGCCGAAGACGATCTCCGTCCACGAGTAGACGGCGGCGTTGCTCGCGCTGATGCCGGCCTCTGCCAGGACCTCGTCCGAGGCGAGGAGCATGATGACGCCGGCGAGGACGGAGAAGAGGGCGACGATCCACGTCAGGACGACGACGACGGTGACGCTGCCCGGTCGGACGGCGGGACGGACACTTGCCATGCGTACCCACTCCTGGGGGACTCGGAGCGAGCACCCAGTGTGCCCGCCTTCGTTGCCACGCTAGGCGGCGGACCACGGGAACGCCTGTCAGGCGACGCCTTTCACCCCTCGCTGTCGATCGCTCCCCACACCCGGGAGTCCCTGGCCCCGTCGTCCGTCGCGCGTCAGGATGGGCCGGGTGACCACACTCCTGCCCGACCGTCCGGACCCCGACCGTCCCGTCGTCGTCGCGCACCGCGGCTGCTCGGCGGTGGCACCCCAGAACACGTTCGCCGCGTTCGAGGCGGCGTGGCGCTCCGGCGCTCCCGCGCTCGAGCTCGACGTGCGCCTCACCGCCGACGGTGTGCCCGTCGTCATCCACGACCCGGTCGTGGACCAGGTGACCGACGGCACGGGTGCCGTCGCCGAGCTCGACGCGGACGCCGTCGGGCGGCTCGACGCGGGGGCACGCTTCTCCCCCGCCTTCGCCGGCCAGCGCATCCCTCGCTTCGACGCCGTGCTGGCGTTCCTCGCCGCCCGCCCGGGGATGGACCTGCTCTGCGAGTACAAGGGCGTCTGGACCGCCGACCAGGTCGCGCCGACCACCGCGGCGATCGACGCCGCCGGGCTGGCAGGTCGCTGCATCGTCCAGGGCTTCCGCCGGGAGACGGTCGCGGCGCTGCGGGGGGCGGCACCGCACCTGCCGCGCGGGCTGCTGTGCGAGGAGGTCCCGCCCGACCTGCTGGACGCCGCCGCCGACCTCGACGTCGTGACCGTCAACCCGGCGGTGGCCTCGGTCCTGGCCGACCCCGCGATCGTCCGACGCGCCCACTCCGCGGGCCGCCGGGTCATGCCGTGGACGGCGAACGCGCCCGCGGAGTGGGACCTCCTGCTCCGGGCCGAGGTCGACGGGATCGTCACCGACCGCCCGGGTGAGCTGCGAGGGTGGCTCGCCGGACGGGCCACCCGCCGCGCGGCGGAGGCCGGGAGCGGTTAGCCCCCGTCCCCGCCGTCGACGGGCCCGCCCTCCCCGGAGTCCCGGGAGAGGCCGGTCCGGCGCATCCGGCGGTGCGGGTCGTCGTCCTCCGGGTGCTCGGGATCCTGCCCGGCGTGCCGCTCCCGGGCCCGGTCGTCCAGCGGTGCGTCCGGGTCGTCCGGGGTCGCGGCGCCGGGCTCGTCGATCGGGATCTCACCGGTCAGACGCCGCTCCGCGTTCTCCTCGCGCTCCTCGATGACGTCCTGACCGGGACCGTTGAACGTCCGCGACCGCTCCTCGGCCGACTCGCTGCCGCTGTACAGGCCGGGACGGTCGACGCTCTCGAGGACGACGGTCTGCTCGGCGTGCTCCGGGACCGGCGCGGCGGGCACGGTGCCGCTGTCACCGTGGTGCCGCCGGATCCGTCGCAGCAACCCGCGGTCACGGACGGAGGACCGACGCGGCCCGGCGGCCGCGGACCGTCCCTCGACGACGATGACGCCCTCGTCCTGAGCCGCGGGCTCGTCGGTGCTGGACTGCTCGGCGTCGGCGTCGGCGTCGGTCCGCGGCGCGGGCTCCGGCTCGTCCGTGGTCGCCCTGTCAGGCTCCGCCGCGTCGGCCGGCGGCAGCACGCTGTCGGCCTCCTCGAACCGCGAGCGCGGGATGGCGTAGGGGGCCTCCCGCTGCAGCCAGGCCACCAGTCCCTCCCGGACCGTGCACCGCAGGTCCCACAGGGTCGGCGAGTCCTGCGCGCTGACCAGTGCGCGGACCCGGACGTACCCCTCGGTGGCCGACGTGACCTCGAGGATCCCGAGCCGTCGGTCCCACAGCGACGACGCGTGCAGGATCCGGTCGAGCTCGGCACGCATCGCCGGCAGCGGGGCGCGGAAGTCGACGTCCAGCTCGACGGTGCCGAGCAGGTCGGCCGCGCGGCGGGTCCAGTTCTCGAACGGCGTGGTCGTGAAGTAGGTGCTGGGCAGGATGATCCGCCGGTCGTCCCAGACGTGGACGACGACGTAGGTCAGGGTGATCTCCTCGATCCGGCCGAACTCCCCCTCCAGGACCACGACGTCGTCGACGCGGATCGCGTCGGTGAAGGCGATCTGCATGCCGGCGAAGGTGTTGGCGAGGCTCGACTGCGCGGCGAGACCGGCGACCAGGGAGAGCAGGCCGGCCGAGGCCAGGATGGAGGCACCGGCCGCACGCATCTGCGGGAAGGTGAGCAGGACGGCGGCGATCGCCAGGACGACGACGACCGCGACCGTGAACCGTCGGATGACGGAGATCTGGGTCTCCACCCGGCGCTTGTGCCGGTCGTCGTGGCTGCCGGCGATCCGGGCGAGGGTGCGGTCCTCGACGACGAACGCCATCGCCCCCAGGAGCCACGACCCGGCGAGGATGGTGGCGATGAGCAGCGAGTGCTGGACGAACCCGTACCAGGCCTGGTCCTGGTGCGCGGACAGCGTGACCGCGACCCAGACGGCGATCGTCATCAGCAGCGCGCGCAGCGGCTTGCGGAGCCGGGTCGCCATGTCCCGCAGGAGCGGGCGGCGTCGGGCGAGGCGCCGGATGAGCGCGGACACCACGGTCACCAGGACGTAGGCCACCACGATGGCGGCCCCGGCCCAGATCAGCGTCACGGTCAGGGAGACGGTCGCCTCGACCGTGTCGTCCACCGTCTGTTCGTCGATACCGCCGCCGTCAACGTCCCAGAGCATGCGTCACAGCCTAGAGACGTGGACCGGATCGTGCGCCCGCTCCGCTCCGGAGGCTGCCGGCGCCCGCTCGGGCCCGGCTCAGGACCTGCTCAGCGGCGTCAGCGGCGCGGGACGGACCGCCGCCTCCGGGGCGGCCGGTGCAGCCAGACGCGCAGCCGCCCGGTCACCCAGGGCAGGACCCAGAACGACATGACGGGCGTGAGGATCAGCGTGGTGATCAGCACCCGGAGCACGAGCGGCAGCCCGTCGAAGGCGGGCAGCAGCCACGCCACCAGCGCGGTGAACGCCAGGTTGACCGGGAAGAAGCCGAGCCAGATCGCGATCGACTGCTTCCACCGCGGCGGCGCCGGCAGCAGCGGGGGGCCGGACGGCTCGTCCTGGCGCACCGGCGGGTCGAACCAGCCCTCGATGCCGGTCCGCCGGGTGACCGCCTGCTCCGTCACGAGGCCCTCGCCCCGGGCGAGCCACTCACGACGCTCGTCGGACGTCTCCCAGGCCTGCAGCCGGTCGGCGTCGGCGAAGCGGTAGAGCATCACCCAGTCCGTGGACCCCTCGGCGGCACGGATCCACCCGGAGCCGAGGAAGCCGGGCCACCGGTTGGCGAGCCGGACCCCGGACTGCACCCAGGCCGTGACCTCGGGCACCTTCTCGGGACTGACGATACGGTGGATCGACACGGTCACGGGTGTGGGCGTCATGCGAGCAGTGTTGGGGCTCGGGCGCCGCCACACACGCGGGGACAGCGTGCCGGGACGGCCCCGTTCAGCATGCGGACCCGTCCCGAGGGGGTGCGAGGTGCGGCATTCGTCCCCTCTTCACGGTGACGGCGCACTTCTCCCCCGAGATTGTCGGCCGATCGTCTCCTGACGCCCAGAGCGCACTCACAACGAGCGTCCACGATGGTCTGCGGCCCCGAAACCCCGGCGGCCTGATCGTCTTGCGAGGAAAACCCTGTGACCGCACCCCGCTTCCCCCTGCCCCGGCGCCGCACCGGCCGGCACGGCGAGACCCGCCGTCGCTCCGGCGCCACCGGCACGCCCCGCACCGCCGTCGGCGGCGCCATGGCCGGGCTCGCGCTGACCGCCGCCGTCGCGACCGCCGTGGTCCCCGGCACGGCCGGCGCCGAGACGGCGACGACCGCCACGCCGACCGGCGCCGCGAGCACCGCACCGTCCCCCGGCCCGTCCGCGTCCGTCGTCACGTCCTCCGACAGCGCGACCGTCACCGCGACCGCGGCGCTGCAGCGTGCCGAGACCGTCACCCAGCAGACGGCGTCCCTGCCCCGCAAGCAGGAGCGCCGGATCGAGGCCCGCGCGGAACGCCTCGCCGAGCTCCTGGAGAGCCGTGGGCAGACAGGCGCCTCGCGCGCCTCCGAGCGCGCCCCGCTGCCGGAGTCCGGTGGGCGGGAGGCCCTCGCCGACAGCGCGACGCTGGCCGAGGCGACGACGAAGCTCACGAAGCTGCTGGACGACGCCGAGTCCACGGCGATCGAGGTCCAGGCCGCCCCGCCGACGCCCGCCGAGGTCGCCGACGTGCAGGCCGACCGGGCGAAGAAGGCGGCGAAGAAGATCGCCCGCCACGCCGACTCCCTGGACGACTTCGCCAACGGCCGGGTCCCCGCCGGCAAGATGAAGAAGCTCTCCTTCGCGAAGGGCGAGACGCTGCGGGCCGACGCCGCGGCCCAGCTCGAACGGCTCGACGTCGCCTACCACGCCCGGTTCGGCAAGCACCTGTCGGTCACCGACTCCTACCGCTCGTACGAGTCCCAGGTGGCCACCCGCGCCAGCAAGGGCTACATGGCCGCGGTGCCGGGATACTCGAACCACGGGTGGGGCGTGGCCGTCGACCTCGGGGACGGGGTCGAGTCCTTCGGCACCCCCGAGTACGAGTGGATGCGCGAGCACGCCCCCGAGTTCGGCTGGGACAACCCGGCCTGGGCCCGGGCCGACGGCCGCAAGCCGGAGGCCTGGCACTGGGAGTACGCCCCCATCGGCTGAGCGGCGCCCGCTCAGCCCCAGCCGAGCTCGTGCAGCCGGTCGTCGTCGATGCCGAAGTGGTGGGCGATCTCGTGCACCACCGTGACGGCGACCTCCTCGGCGACCTCGTCCGGGGAGGAGCAGATGGACAGGGTCGGGTGCCGGTAGATCGTGATGCGGTCGGGCAGCGACCCGGCGGCCCACGCCTGGTCGCGTTCCGTGAGCGGCACCCCCTCGTACAGCCCGAGGAGCTCGGGGTCCTCGGGCGGCGCGTCGTCCTCGACGAGCACCACGACGTTGTCCATCAACCGGGTCAGCTGCTCCGGCACCTGGTCGAGTCCGTCCGAGACGGCGGCCTCGAACTCCTCGCGCGACATCTCCACCACGCGCCCATCCTCCCGCACCCGCGGATGCGGCCACGACGGCGCGTGACCGGTATGCTGACCCGGCCGGCCCCCATCGTCTAGCGGCCTAGGACCCCGCCCTTTCACGGCGGTAGCACGGGTTCGAATCCCGTTGGGGGTACTCAGCAGGCGCCCCGGCGTCGGCACGGGTCGGCTGACGGAGTGGCCTGCGCCACCTTCGGCACCGGCATCAGGAGCGTTTTGCCTGGTCAGGATCCGATTTCCGGATCCGGGTCAGCATGGGGTACGCTTCTTCTCGGCTCGAAACGAGCACCTCGATCGGGAGATCATCTCGATCATGGCCCTGTAGCGCAGTTGGTTAGCGCGCCGCCCTGTCACGGCGGAGGTCGCGGGTTCAAGTCCCGTCAGGGTCGCGCATGAGCGCCCGGTTCGTCGGTCACGGCGCCCCGGGCTTTCGTGTCATGGCTCTGTAGCTCAGTTGGTAGAGCGTTCGACTGAAAATCGAAAGGTCACCGGATCGACGCCGGTCGGAGCCACCTCGCACAAGACCCCCCGGACCTCAGGTCCGGGGGGTCTTGTCGTCGCGTCGTCGTGCCGGTCCCCCGCCACGACGTAGCCTGGGCGGAGCGAGCGCCGTCCCGCTCCCGACCCGGCGCCGCACCGGAGGACGACATGTCTGTGCTCGACGAGATCCTCGACGCGAACCGGGCCTACGCCGCCGAGTTCGGCGCCCGGTCGGAGCTGGCGCTGCCGCCCGCACGCGGCTTCACGATCCTCACCTGTATGGACGCCCGGCTCGACCCGGCGAAGTACGCGGGCCTCGCCGAGGGCGACGCACACGTCATCCGCAACGCCGGCGGGCGGGCGTCCGACGACGCCATCCGCTCCCTGGTGATCTCGTACAAGCTCCTCGGCACGCGCGAGTTCTTCGTGATCCATCACACCGACTGCGGCATGGAGTTCTTCACCGACGAGGTGATGAGCGGGCTGCTGGCGCAGAGCCTCGAGACCGCCGAGCTCGGGCCCGACGGGTTCCGCGACGTCGGGGAGGGTCCCGGCTCGAGCGCCGGCGCAGACGTGGACTGGCTCACGATCTCCGACCGGACCCAGGCCGTCGTCGACGACGTCGTGCGCATCAGGAACAGCCCGCTCGTGCCGGGCCGCATCCCCGTCCACGGGTTCCTCTACGACGTCCGCACCGGCCGACTGATCGAGGTCGACGCCGCCACCGACGCCGGGCGCGCCACCGACTGAGGCCGACGGTCGAGAGGTCACCGGCCCGACGCCGGTCGGAGACACCTCGCCCGCGACCCCTCGGACCTCGGGTCCCGGGGGGTCCTGTCGTGTCCCCGACGAGGTCACGCCGGGCGACGCGCCGGGGCGCAGGAATTGCCTGGACCGGTCAGGACCGGTTGAGTGGTACCCACGAACGCGTCGAGGAGGGGAACTGTCGATGACGGACTGGGACGACGGGCAGGCACCGCCCGCCGAGCGGCCCCCCAGCGTGGGCCGGCTCGTGGAACAGATCTCGGAGCAGGCCACACGGCTGGTGCGCGCCGAGATCGCGCTGGCGAAGGCGGAGGCGGCCGAGAAGGCGAAGCGGTCGGGCATCGGCGTCGGCCTGATCATCGGCGCCCTGGTCGTCGTGCTCTACGCGCTGGGTGTCTTCGTCACGACCGCGATCCTCGGCCTCAACGAGGCGTTGGACAATCCGTGGCTCTCCGCCCTCCTGGTCGGCCTGGCCCTGATGTTGCTCGCCGGGGCGTTCGCGGGGATCGCCGTCGCCCAGCTCAAGCAGGCGAGCCGCCGGCCCGAGACGATCGACCGGGTCAAGGAGGACGTCACCACCGTCAAGGAGGGGATGAAGCGGTGAGCCAGCAGTCCACCACCGACCCGGCCCTGCCGAACGGGGCACCCGCCCCGACCCGCAAGGAGCTCGAGTCCGAGGTCCAGGAGGCCCGTCGCGAGCTCGGTGACGCGCTCGACCAGCTCACCACGCGGCTCTCGCCCGCCTACCAGGCTTCCCAGCTGGCCCGCGGCACCCGCCAGGCCGCCGACGACGCCAAGGGACTGTTCACCGGCGCCGGCCTGCCCGAGGACGCGCCGCGATCACGCAACGTCAAGATCCTCCTGGGCGCCGCCGCCGTCGGTGCGGCCGCGCTGGCCGCACTCGTGGTCAAGGCCGTCGCTCGACGCTGAGCGGGCCGCCGGCCCGGTGCGCCCGAACGCGCGTCGGGCCGGCCGTCCGGGCCCCTCGTCGGGCGGCCGGACGACCGGGAACCGGCTACTTGCTGTGGTCCGCCGCGCTGTCGGGCGTCCCGCCCGCGTTCGCCGCGGCCTCGGCCTCCGCCGCGTCCGACGCGGCGCCGAGCAGCGCACGGACCTCGGACTCCTTGTAGCGGCGGTGCCCGCCCAAGGTCCGGATCGACGAGAGCTTGCCCGCCTTGGCCCACCGCGTCACGGTCTTCGGGTCGACGCGGAAGAGGCTCGCTACCTCGGCGGGCGTCAACAGGACCTCGGAGTCACCGTGGAACGACATCCCCTGCACCTCCTGGCATGCGACCGGTCCGGACGGCGCCCGGACAGCTCGACGGCCGTCTCTTGCCATTGTGGGCAGAAAGTGGGATTGAGGCGACTTGAACCGTCCCGGCCGCCTCGCACCGCTGGTCCGGGCTGTCCCCGACGTCGGGCACGCACCGAACGCCCCGTCGGCGCCGACGACGTGACATGCGTCACCGCCACGGGTCGTGACACGTCGTCCCAGGACACGACAACACCGGAATGTCGCACCGAGTGGAGGGAATGCGTCAGCACCATGTACCGTTGGAACCTGAACAGACGAAATCTTCTCTCGGGGCCGCGCGTCTGGGACGTCGCCGCCCCGCTCCTACGTTGAGGGGGTCGGAGCCATGGGCCGCGGCCGTCAGAAGGCTAAGCAGACCAAGGTCGCTCGCGCGCTGAAGTACTACAGCCCTGAGACGAACTATCACGCTCTGGAGCAAGAGCTGAAGGAGTCCCAGACCGACGTCGTCACCGAGGACCGCTGGGGAAGTGCCGCGGACTCCGCGTACGACAACGACGCGGACTGGGACGACCGGCGCTACTGAGGCTCCACGGCGCCCGCAGCACGCTGCAGGACCCCCGAGGGGCCGGACGGTGACCACCGTCCGGCCCCTCGTCTGCACTCGGCCGGCGGCGCGCCCTCAGCGGTAATCGCCCACGAGCCGGACGGCGCCCGCCTGCACGCCCTTCGTGCCCGCGACGAGGTCCTCGTCGGCGTCCGAGGGCGTCAGATCGGCGACCGTGCCCAGCGTCCAGGCCGGCACGCCGCGGTCCCGCAGCGTCGCGAGCGCCGCGTCGGCGCCCTCGGCCCCCACGATCGCGACCATGCCGACACCCAGGTTGAGCGTGTTCTCCAGGTCGCCGCGCGGGACGTCGCCGAGGTCGCGCACCGTGCGGAAGACCGCCGGCACCTCCCAGCTCGCGCGATCGACGGTCGCGACCGTCCCGGCCGGCAGCACGCGGGCCAGGTTCGCCGCCAGCCCGCCGCCGGTGACGTGCGTGAAAGCGTGCACCTGCGCGGACTCCTCGCGGGCGAGCGCCAGGCAGTCGGCGGCGTAGACGCGCGTCGGCTCGAGCAGCTCCTCCCCCAGCGTCCGGCCGAACTCCTCGACGTGCCGGTCCAGCGACCAGCCGGCGTGCTTGATCACCGCGCGCACCAGCGAGTAGCCGTTGGAGTGGATACCGCTGGACGCCATGCCGATCAGCACGTCGCCGGCCCGCACCCGCTCGGGCCCGAGCACGCCGTCGGCCTCGACGACACCGGTGGCCGCGCCCGCGACGTCGTACTCGTCGGGGGCCAGCAGACCCGGGTGCTCCGCCGTCTCGCCGCCGACGAGCGCCGTCCCCGCGACCTCGCAGGCCTGGGCGATCCCCCGCACGATGTCCGCCACCCGCTCCGGGACGACCTTGCCCGTGGCGATGTAGTCGGTCATGAACAGCGGCTCGGCACCGACGACGACGATGTCGTCGACGACCATGCCCACCAGGTCGAAGCCGATGGTGTCGTGGACGTCCATCGCCTGGGCGATCGCGACCTTCGTGCCGACGCCGTCGGTCGAGGTGGCCAGCAGCGGCGCGCGGTACCGCGTCAGCGCCGAGGCGTCGTAGAGGCCGGCGAACCCGCCGACACCACCGAGGACCTCGGGCCCCTGCGTGCGGCGCACCGCGTCCTTCATCAGCTCGACGGCGCGGTCCCCGGCGTCGGTGTCGACGCCGGCGGCGGCATAGGTGAGACGTTCGGTCACGGGGTGGGAACTCCTGGTCGGACGGGGGCGGAGGGCCGGGTCACGGGTGCTCGAGCGCGGACTGCCCGCCGACGCCGACGGAGAGCTGCGACAGCCCGTCCTCCGGCGCGCCGAGCGGCAGCGCGGGCTGCTCGAGCAGGTGCTTGCCGAGCCGCTCCTCCTCGGGCAGCTCGATGGGGTACTCGCCGGTGAAGCAGGCGGCGCACAGGCGCGACGCGGGCTGCTCGGTCGCGGCGATCATCCCCTCGGTGGAGATGTAGCCCAGCGAGTCGGCGCCGAGCGACTGGCCGATCTCGTGCGGCGTCAGGCCGTTGGCGATGAGCTCGGCGCGGGACGCGAAGTCGATGCCGTAGTAGCACGGCCACTTCACCGGCGGGGACGAGATCCGCACGTGCACCTCGGCGGCACCGGCCTCGCGCAGCATCCGGATCAGGGCGCGCTGGGTGTTGCCCCGCACGATGGAGTCGTCCACGACGACCAGCCGCTTGCCGCGGATGACCTCGCGCAGCGGGTTGAGCTTCAGCCGGATGCCGAGCTGGCGCAGCGTGTCCGACGGCTGGATGAACGTCCGGCCGACGTAGGCGTTCTTCATCAGGCCCTGCCCGAACGGGATCCCGGACTCGGCGGCGTACCCGGTCGCCGCCGGCGTGCCGGACTCCGGCACGGGCATGACCAGGTCGGCGTCCACGGGGTGCTCGCGGGCCAGCACGCGGCCCATCTCCACCCGGGCGGCGTGCACCGGGCGGCCCTGGATGCTGGTGTCGGGGCGGGCCAGGTAGACGTACTCGAACACGCAGCCGGCCCGGTCCACGGGGGCGAACCGGGTGGACCGCAGGCCGTCGTCGTCGATGCAGATGAGCTCGCCGGGCTCGACCTCGCGCACGTAGGAGGCACCGACGATGTCCAGCGCCGGGGTCTCCGAGGCGACCACCCAGCCGCGCTGGGTGCGGCCCAGGACGAGCGGGCGCACGCCCTGCGGGTCGCGGGCCGCGTACAGCGCGTGCTCGTCCATGAAGACCAGCGAGAAGGCGCCGCGCAGGCGGGGCAGGACCTCGAGGGCCGTCTGCTCCAGGGTGTGGTCCTCGTCGCCCGCGAAGAGCGCGGTGATCAGCGCGGTGTCGGTCGTGTTGCCGCGGGCGAGCTCGCCGCGGCGCTGGGCGCCGTACCGCTCGGCCACGAGGTCGACCAGCTCGGCGGAGTTCGTCAGGTTGCCGTTGTGCCCGAGGGCCACGGTGCCGGAGGACGTCGCGCCGAGCGTGGGCTGGGCGTTCTCCCAGGTGACGCCGCCGGTCGTCGAGTAGCGGCAGTGCCCGACGGCGATGTGGCCGGTCAGGGCGTTCAGCGCGGTCTCGTCGAAGACCTGGGAGACCAGTCCCATGTCCTTGTAGACGAGGATCTGCTCACCGTTGCTGGTGGCGATCCCGGCGGACTCCTGTCCGCGGTGCTGCAGGGCGTACAGGCCGAAGTACGTGAGCTTCGCGACCTCCTCGCCGGGCGCCCAGACTCCGAAGACGCCGCAGGCGTCCTGGGGGCCCTTCTCGCCGGGCATGAGGTCGTGGTTCAGGCGGCCGTCGGGGCGCAAGGGCATGTGTCGAGTATCCCACAGACCCGCCGCGGGACGGTCCGGCGCCGTCGCGGCCGGCCTCGTGCGGAAGGCTCTCAGCGACGTCTCAGGCTGCGCCGGTCGGCGAGGATCGCGAGGCCCCCGGCGAGCAGCACGAAGAAGGTCGTCGTGGCCAGCGTGACGACCGAGACGAAGACGCCCGGCTTGAGCAGGAGGACCTCGTCGTCCGCCGCGATCCCGGTCAGCCAGGTCCCGACGACGAGCCCGACCACCAGGCCGACGACGGCGCCGACGGTGAAGAAGGCCCGGTAGCGCGGGGCACGCCGCACGCGTGCCGGGTCCACGAGCAGGTGCTCGTCGTCGGCCGCCGTGCTCGCCGGTTCATCGACAGGTTCCGACGGCGTCTCCTCGACGGCGTCGGGGGTCTCGGCGGGCTGCTCGGGAGGGGTGCTGCTCACCCGCCGAGCCTATCGCCCCGACAGGACGCCGGAGGCCCGGCCGGACGCGTCGGGCACGCGTCCGGCCGGGCCCCCGGGAGCTGGAGCGGTCGGCCGGAGCCGTCGGGCAGGGTCAGTCGTCGTGCTTCGGGTTCCCGCCCGGCCCGTGGCCGTTCGCCCAGGACGGGGCGCCCGGTGCCAGGTCGAGCCCGACCAGCAGCGGGTCGTGGTCCGAGGACCGGAACGGCGAGGTGTCGTACAGGATCGTCGCGTTGTAGTTGTACCGGCTGTACTCGTTCGCGACGGGCTCGTAGGCGTTGATGTTCCAGATGTCCGCGCCGGTCACGTCGTCCATCGCCCCCTCGGAGGCGAGCACGTGGTCCAGCGACCCGACCTGGCCGTCGTAGCTGTACGTGTACTCGCCCGTGGTCGGCCCGAGGTCGGTGTAGCCGGCCTCGGCGAGCACGACGATCGGGTCCTCCTGCTCGTAGGCGTTGAAGTCGCCCACCAGCAGCACGCGGTCGGTGCGCGCGTCGGAGGCCACCTCGTCGGCGAACTCCACCAGCGCCGTCGCCTGCCGGACGCGGGACTCGTTGTTCCGGCCCTGCCCGTCACCGGCGTCGACGTCGCCGGGCCACGGCCCGAGCGACCCCTTGGACTTGAAGTGGTTGGTGATGACCACGACGTCGTCCACCGGCGCGGCGGTCTTGCCGCCCGCGGGCTGGAAGACCTGGGCCAGCGGCTCGCGGGCGTTCTGGAACGCCTCCGGGGCGTCGGTGAGGATCCGCGACTCCCCGACCGGCTCGGCACCGGCCGTCCGGTAGACGAAGGCGTTGCGGATGACGTCCTCGTCCGCGGGCACCTCGGCCGGCGAGGGCACGAACGCCCAGGTGCCGGCGCCGTCGGCCGCGTTGAGCGCGTCGACGAGGTCGGACAGCGCCTGGTCGCGGTCCTTCCCGAACGCGGCCGAGTTCTCGATCTCCTCGAGGGCGACGACGTCGGCCCCCAGGTCGCTGATCGCCGCGACGATCTTGGTCTGCTGCCGCTGCAGGTTCTCGGCGTCGGCCGCGCCGCGGGCCAGGCACCCACCACGCACGCTGATCGGGTCGCCGGCGCGGTCGGTGTAGTAGGAGCAGCCCTCGAGCTGGTCCCCGGTGGTGGTGAAGTAGTTCAGCACGTTGAACGTCGCGACCCGGACGTCACCACCCACGTCCTGCGGCGAGGACTCCCGGGTGTTCTCGAACGTCGCGGGCTGCACGTCGTCGGGGCTGTCCCCGGTGAGCTGCTGCTGCGGCTGGAAGGACCAGGCGCTGTAGCGGTAGTCGAGCACGACGGGGCCCGTGAACGTCACCGCGGCACCGACGCGCACCGGGTCGGTACCGTTCAGCCAGGGCAGCGGGGTGTCGGCGCGCGAGGCGCTGGAGTAGTTCCACGACGACCCGTCGTCGAGCTGCACGGCCAGGGCGGCGTTCTCGGCCACCTGCGCGGCGGCCTCGTCCGACCCCGGGCGACCCGCCGTCGTCGGCTGCACGAGCGGGCCGTCGCCGGCGGCCAGGCCGACGGTGCCGTAGTAGTTCGTCGAGTAGTTGTCCGTGACGGTGAACTCGCCGGACGGCGCGAGCAGCATGTTCTCCAGCGCCTCGCGCTCGGCCTCGGTGGCGGGCCAGCCGGTGACGGTCGGCTCGACGGGCTCGGCGGGCTCGTCCAGCACCGTCCACGTCTCCGCGGCGACCTGGGTCAGGTCGTAGTACTCGGTGGCCTCCCCGGTGACCTCGACGTGGTCGCCGACCTCGACCTCCTGGGCGGCCGCCCAGGAGTAGACGAAGACGGCGTCCGAGGCGCCCGGCGTCTCGTCGTCCGCCGGGTCGCCGCCGGTGCCGGCCGTCTGCAGCGTGAAGCCGTTGAACCCGCCGGTCGGGTAGGCCGCGGTCACGACACCCCGGGTGGTGACGTCCTGACCGTCGAGCGGCGAGGCGTCGCCGGTGCCCTGGATCTCGGCGATGGTCACGAGCTCGGGAGCGGGGTCCTGCGACGGCGAGGGCGTCGGCGTCGGCTCCCCGGTCGACCCGCTGTTCTCCGGCGTCGGGGTCCCGGTGACGAAGTCGGCCGCGTTGTCCACGGTGTGCGCGTGGTCGACGCGCGCCACCGAGACGGAGTTGCTCGTGCCCGGGGCGGGGGCCGACCCGAGGTAGGTGTTCGCCGAGCCCCAGCCGACGAGGTCGACGAGGTCCGCGACCTCGGCGCAGGCGGCGCCGGAACAGTCCAGGCGGTCGGTCGAGGAGACCAGCGCGACCTCGGCACCGGAGCCGGACATGTAGATGCCGCCCTCGACGTCGGGGGTGGGCAGGTCGGGCTGGGAGTCGTCGTTGCCGGCCGCCTGCGCGACGAGGAACGACGCGCCGGCCGGGATCTCCCCGGTGAGGTCGGTCTGCGAGGACCACGTGGTCCCGCCGGCCGAGCCGTACTGGACGGACCAGCCGTCGAGCGAGACGGGCTCGTCGCCGGGGTTGTACAGCTCGACGAAGTCGCGGTCGTAGACGCCGCCGTTGTTGCCGCCGCCGCCGTAGACCTCGTCGATGAGGACGGGGGCGTCGAGCGACGGCTCGGCGGCGGCCGGGACGACGACCGCAGCGACGGACGGGACGGCGAGAGCGGTCGCCAGCACCGCGCTGTACGCGGTGCGACGGCGGTGCCGTGGGCTGGGGTTACGGGTCACGCTGGCCCTCCTGGGAGCAGTGATGACAGGTGTCCACAGCCAAGCAGGACCGTGTGAACTGCGTTTGAACCGCAGGTCACCGGCGCACTGCCGACAGGGGACGGGTGCGCGCGACGCTAGCGGGAGGTGCCGACGAGCGCACGGCGACGTGCCGCTCGTGCGTCACCTAGGAGGAGCCCGCGGCGACGCCCAGGAGCACCGCGCCC
This sequence comes from Isoptericola haloaureus, assembly GCF_036689775.1. Classification (NCBI taxonomy): domain Bacteria; kingdom Bacillati; phylum Actinomycetota; class Actinomycetes; order Micrococcales; family Promicromonosporaceae; genus Isoptericola; species Isoptericola haloaureus. Next base: position 824,938 of record NZ_JBAGLP010000118.1, read on the forward strand.
CACACGGCGCTCCCCGCCCCGACCGCGATCAGCAGGCCGTGCGTCCCGGTGACGCAACCCCGCCGCGCCGCCCACGTCGCCCTCGCCGCGAGCAGCACACCACCGACGACCAGCGCTCCCCCGAACCACAGCATCGCTCCATCGTCGGAGACGGGGGTGGATCGTGCATGTCGGCGACGGGGCGGTCACCGCAGTCGCGCCGCCTGCAGCGGCAGCCACGCGCTGAGGTCGGCCCGTTCCCCCGAGGCGCGGACCCTCCCCTCGTCGGACACCTCGGCCCAGGTGCGCCGGCCGGTGGCCAGTCCCAGCCAGGTCTCGACGTCGGTCTCCACGACGTTCGGCGGTGTGCCGCGGGTGTGCCGGGGACCGGGGACGGCCTGCACGGCCCCGGCCGGCGGCACCCGGACCTCCACGGCGTTCCCGGGAGCGACGGCGGCCAGCTCCTCGAGCGTGAACCGCACGGCCGTCGTCGTGGTGCGGCGGTCGGCGTCCCCGGCGAGCCACGCGGCCACCGCCGCACGACCCACCACCGGGTCGGTCCGTCGTCGTGCAGGCATGGCCACACTGTAGGCCCGGCGGCCGGGTGGTCAGGGTGCGGTGAAGAGCACCCGGCGGTCCGCCACGGACGCCTCGGCGAGCGTCACCTTGATCCGCTCGCCCAGCGGCAGCGACGTGCCGCGGACCCGGGCACGCACGGGCGGTTCGCGCAGCATGACCTCACCGTGGCGCAGGCCGTCGTCGTCGGGCGTGTCGCCGTCGTCGACGACCACGGCCTCGAAGCGGCGGCCGACCCGTGCCGCGAGCAGCGCCGCCTCGACGATGTCGATGCACGAGCGCTCGAAGGCCGCCTCGCGCGCCGTGGCCGCCGCCATCGTGGCAGGCAGCCGCGGCAGCGCCTCGAGCACCCAGCCGGGCACGTCGCGGCCGGCCGACTGGGCCAGGCAGATCTCGGTCGCGTACCGGTCGGCCACCCGCCGCAGCGGTGCGGTCACGTGGGCGTACTCGGCGCCGACGGCGGCGTGCCGCGCGTCGTCCGGCAGCCCCACCCGGGCGCCACCCTGCGGACCGGGCACCCCGAACGCCAGGTAGCCGGCACCGCGGAACAGGGTCGTCGCCTCGGTCAGGAAGGCCGCATGGGCGGCCCGGCGGGACTCGACGCGCGACAGCAGCTCGCCGTACGGCACCTCGTCGGGCCAGTCGATGCCCAGCGCGGCGGCGGTCCGGCGCAGCCGCATGACGTCCTCGACCCGCGCCGGGGGCAGCGTGCGCAGCAGCCCCACGCCGGCGTCACGCATGAGCCGGGCGGCCGAGATGCCCGTCAGCAACGAGATCTGCGCGTTCCACGACTCCACCGGCAGCGTCCGGCGCAGCTCCAGGTCGAACGACCCGTCCGGACGCTGCACGACCTCCTGCTCGGGCACCGGCAGGGAGACGGCGCCCCGCTCGCGCTCGCGCTGCTGGCGCAGCCGCCCGACGTCGGCGAGGTGGACCAGCGGCTCCGGCGCCGTGCCGGAGTCGAGCGCGGTCTGCGCCTCGCCGTAGGTCAGGCGGGCCCGCGAGCGGACCACGGCCCGTGTCACGGCGACGCTGCCGATCTCGCCGCGGGAGTCCAGGGAGATGGTCCACAGCACCGCCGGGCGGTCCTGGTCCGGCAGCAGGCTCGCGGCGCCCTCGGAGAGCACGGCCGGGTAGAGCAGGGAGCGGGTGTCCGGGCCGTAGTACGTCACCCCGCGCCGGTGCACCTCGGTGTCGAGGGCACCGCCCGGCGACACGAACGCCGCCGTGTCGGCGACCGCGTACCGCACGATGTAGCCGTGCCCGGAGCTCGCCACGTGGACCGCCTGGTCGAGGTCCTTCGCACCGGCGGGGTCGATCGTCACGAAGTCGATGTCCCGGCGGTCCTGGCGGAAGTCCTTCAGGTCGCCCTGCGCGGCGACCTCCGCCTCCGCCCGGGCCTCGGCCGGGTACAGCGCGGGCAGCCCGACCTCCGCACGCAGCGACGCCAGCGCGCCGCCGACGTCCTCGGGGGTGGCGGAGGCGATCCGCAGCTGTCGGATGGGCACGTCACGACGGTAGTGGCGCCCGCGCCCCGGCGCGCGGGGAGACAGGCGCTCCGCCGTCGGACACCATGGGACGTCACGGGCACCGTCGCCCGCGCACGCGCCGCGTGGTTTCGACACGGCCGTGGGCGGCCAAGTATCTTGATATCAAACCATCTCGTCGTCGTCAGGAGCACCTGCGCATGAACACCGAGTCCCGGCCGGCGGCCGGCACCATCATCTACACCTTCACCGACGAGGCGCCCCTGCTGGCCACCTACTCGTTCCTGCCGATCGTGCAGGCGTACGCCGCCAAGGCCGGCGTCGCGGTCGAGACCCGCGACATCTCCCTGGCCGGGCGCATCCTCGCCCAGTTCCCCGAGACGCTCGGCGAGGACCAGCGGGTCGAGGACGCCCTGGCCGAGCTGGGCCAGATGGCCACCACGCCCGAGGCGAACATCATCAAGCTGCCGAACATCTCGGCCTCCGTCCCCCAGCTCAAGGCCGCCATCGCCGAGCTGCAGGCCGCCGGCTACGCCATCCCGGACTACCCCGAGGAGCCGACCACCGACGCCGAGCGCACGGCCCGCGCCGCGTACGACAAGGTCAAGGGCTCGGCCGTGAACCCGGTGCTGCGCGAGGGCAACTCCGACCGCCGCGCACCCTCGGCCGTCAAGAACTACGCCAAGGCGCACCCGCACCGCATGGGCGAGTGGAGCGCGGACTCGAAGACCGAGGTCGCCACGATGGGCGCCCACGACTTCCGCTCCAACGAGCAGTCCGTCGTCATCCCCGAGGCCGACTCCCTGACCATCCGTCTGCGCACCGCCGACGGCACCCAGGTCCTCAAGGACGGCCTCGCGGTCGAGGCCGGCGAGGTCGTGGACTCGACGTTCCTGTCCGTCGAGGCGCTGCACGCCTTCCTCGCCGAGCAGATCCAGCGCGCCAAGGACACCGGCGTGCTCTTCTCGGCGCACCTCAAGGCCACGATGATGAAGGTCTCGGACCCGATCATCTTCGGCCACATCGTCGAGGCGTTCCTGCCCGAGGTGTTCGAGCAGTACGGCGCCGAGCTCAAGGCCGCGGGCCTGTCCTCGCGCGACGGCCTCGGCGGCATCCTCACCGGCCTGGACTCCCTGGAGCACGGCGCCGACGTCAAGGCCGCCATCGAGAAGGGGCTCGCCGACGGGCCCGCGCTGGCCATGGTCGACTCCGACCGCGGCATCTCCAACCTGCACGTGCCCTCCGACGTCATCATCGACGCCTCCATGCCGGCCATGATCCGCATCGGCGGCCACATGTGGGGCCCCGACGGCGCCGAGCACGACACGCTCGCCGTCATCCCCGACTCCTCCTACGCCGGCGTCTACCAGGCCGTCATCGACGACTGCAAGGCCAAGGGGGCGCTGGACCCCGCCACCATGGGTTCCGTGCCGAACGTCGGCCTCATGGCGAAGAAGGCCGAGGAGTACGGCTCGCACGACAAGACGTTCGAGATCCCCGCCGACGGCACCGTCGAGATCGTGAACAGCGCCGGCGAGGTACTGACGTCGCACGACGTCGCGGCCGGGGACATCTGGCGTGCGTGCCAGACCAAGGACGCCCCGATCCGCGACTGGGTGGGGCTGGCGGTGCGCCGCGCCCGCGAGTCCGGCGTCCCGGCCGTGTTCTGGCTGGACGAGACCCGGGCGCACGACACCAACCTCATCGCCAAGCTCGAGCAGTACCTGCCGGAGCACGACACCGACGGCCTCGAGATCCTCGTGATGAACCCGGCCGAGGCCACGCGGTACTCGCTGGACCGCATGCGCGAGGGCCTGGACACGATCTCCGTGACCGGCAACGTGCTGCGCGACTACAACACGGACCTCTTCCCGATCCTCGAGGTCGGCACCTCGGCGAAGATGCTCTCGATCGTGCCGCTGATGAACGGTGGCGGCCTGTTCGAGACCGGCGCCGGCGGCTCGGCCCCCAAGCACGTCCAGCAGCTCCTGGCCGAGAACTACCTGCGCTGGGACTCCCTGGGCGAGTTCTTCGCGCTGGCCGCCTCGTTCGAGCACCTGGCCAAGGTCGACGACAACGCCCGCGCCCGCGTGCTGGCCGACACCCTGGACCGCGCCACCGAGACGTTCCTCAACGAGGACAAGGGCCCGACGCGCCGCATCGGCGGGATCGACAACCGCGGCTCGCACTTCTACCTCGGCCTGTACTGGGCCCAGGAGCTGGCGAAGCAGACGGAGGACGCCGAGCTGGCCGAGGTCTTCGGGCCGCTCGCCGAGCGGCTCACCGCGGCCGAGGCCACGATCGTCGACGAGATGCTGGCGGTCCAGGGCAACCCGGCCGACGTCGGCGGCTACTACTGGCCGGACGGCGACAAGGCCGCGAAGGTCATGCGCCCGTCGAAGACGCTCAACGAGGCCATCGACACGTTCTGATCGCCCCGCGAGCACGGCAGGCCCCCGAGGTAGGCAGCACCCCGCCGAGGTAGGCATCACCCCGGCGAGATAGGCAACACCCCGGCGAGGTAGGCAACATCCTGCCGAGGCAGGCGACGCCCTGGTGCGGTGGAGCGGTTCCGCTCCTCCGCGCCGGGGCGTCACTCGTCTCCACGCGGGTTTGCCTACCTCGGCCGAATGTTGCCTACCTCGGGGAGAACCCGCCTACCTCGGGGAGAAGTTGCCTACCTCGGCAGAAATTTGCCTACCTCGCGGGTCACCAGGACCAGCCGCGGGAGCTGAGCTCCAGCTCCTCGCGCAGCCGCTCGTCCTCGGTGAGCCGCTCGTGGGGTCGCAGCGGCACGTCGACGACGGCGAGGCCCGCGATCCGGCAGGCGTCGCGCAGCATGGCGTCGTAGGCGTCCTGGACGGCCCGGTAGTGGTGGGCCCGTGCGTAGAGACCGGGGTCCTCGCTGACGGTCCGCAACTCGGCGGCGAGCTCGCCGAGCCGCACCTGGATCGTCAGCGTGACCATCGGGTCGGGACCCGACCGGCGACGACGACGTCGCAGCACGCCGTCGCGGTGGGCGTCCGAGCCCAGCCACGACCGCACGGCGAGTCCGGCGACCAGCACGCCGGTCGCCACCAGGGCCATCGCGAGCCACGTCATCGTGCGCCTCCAGGGCACCCATTCTAGTGACCTGGATCACGCCCGGGCGACCGCTCCGACGCCGACCGGCGCGGAGCACGGTGCGGCCCGCCCCGCTGGCGAGACCTCGTCCACAGGCCTATTCTGGAACTGTTCCAGGAAAGCGCCCCGGCGATCGCCGGCGGCCACCGCGACCGGGAGACCCCCGAGAGAGCGAGGAGCACCATGACCACGCCCGCCATCCATCGCACCACGGACCGCGCCGAGGCCTCCGAGACCCTGACCAAGCACCTGCAGCGCGTGCTCGTGGCCCTCGTCGACCTGCACGTCCAGGGCAAGCAGGCGCACTGGAACGTCACGGGACGCGGCTTCCGCGACCTGCACCTGCAGCTCGACGAGCTCGTCGACGTCGCCCGCGAGCACAGCGACACGGTCGCCGAGCGGCTGCGGGCCCTGCAGGCCGTGCCGGACGGGCGCACCGAGACGGTGGCCACGTCGACCGACCTCTCGCCCTACCCCGCCGGCCTGGTGTCGGTGACGGACACCGTCGACGCGGTCGTCGAGCGCGTCGCGCAGGTCGCCGAGGTCGTGCGCGAGGTGCACGACGACGTCGACGCCGCCGACCCGACGTCGGCCGACCTGCTGCACGAGATCATCCACGACCTGGAGAAGCAGGCCTGGATGATGTCCTCGGAGAACCACGAGGTCTGACTCCCCCGCACCGTCCGCTGCCCCGTTGTGGGCATGAAAAATGCAGGTCCCCGATTCGGGGACCTGCATTTTTCATGCCCACAACGGAGGTGGGCGACACCGAGCGGTGGGCGGCGCGGGTCAGCCGAAGAGGCGCGGGAGCGCCCCCTCGTGGGCCTCGCGGGCCTCGTCCAGCGCGATCGCGAAGGAGTCCTCGCCGAACGTGACGGCGACGCCGTCACCCCCGGTGCGGCCGAGACGGAGCACCGGCACGCCGGCCTCCTCGGCCAGGGCGAGCACCTCGGCCTCGCGATCCGGGGCGACCGCGACGAGCGCCCGGGCGGTGGACTCGCTGAACAGTGCCTCGAAGGGCGTCACGCCGTCCCGCGCACCGAGCTCGTCGAGCGAGACCGAGACGCCCACGCCGTAGCGCAGCGACGCCTCGAGCAGGGACTGGACCAGACCGCCCTCGGACAGGTCGTGGGCCGCGGCCGCGGCGCCGGTGCGCCGGGCGGCCACCAGGACCTCGGCGAGGGAACGCTCGGCGGCCAGGTCCACCCGCGGCGGCAGGCCGCCGAGGTGCTGGTGCTCCACCTCGGCCCACGCGGAGCCGTCCAGCTCGTCCGCGGTGGCGCCGAGCAGCAGCACCGACTGGCCGACCTCCCGCCATCCCGAAGGCAGCGCCGAGCGCACGTCGTCCAGGACACCGAGCACACCGACGACGGGGGTCGGGTGGATCGCGGAGTCGATCTGGCCGGGCTCACCGGTGCCGTTGTACAGCGACACGTTGCCGCCGGTCACGGGCACGCCCAGCTCCTGGCAGGCGTCGGCCAGCCCCTCGATCGCCTCGACGAGCTGCCACATGGAGTCCGGGTGCTCCGGGGAGCCGAAGTTCAGGCAGTCGGTGACCGCGAGCGGCGTCGCGCCCGTGGTCGCGACGTTGCGGTACGCCTCGGCCAGGGCGAGCTGCGCACCGGTGCGCGGGTCGAGCTTGCCGTACCGGCCGTTGGCGTCCGTGGCCAGGGCGACCCCCAGCCCGGTGCCCTCGTCCACGCGGACGACACCGCCGTCGTCGGGCTGGGCGAGCGCGGTGTTGCCCTGCACGAACCGGTCGTACTGGTCCGTCACCCACGCCGGCGAGGCGAGGTTCGGCGAGGCCAGGAGCCGCAGCGCCGAGGCGCGCAGCTCGGTCCCCGTCGACGGCCGCTCCAGGCCGAGACCGGCGACGGAGGCCGCCTGCAGGTCGTCCTGCCAGGCCGGCCGGGCGTAGGGGCGCTCGTAGACGGGGCCCTCGTGCGCGACGGTGGTCGGGTCGACGTCGACGATGCGCTGACCGTGGTGGTCGATCGTCAGCCGGCCGGAGTCGTTGACCTCGCCGATGACGGAGGTCTCCACGTCCCAGCGGTCGGTGATCGCGAGGAACTCCTCGAGCTTCTCCGGCCGCACGACGGCCATCATCCGCTCCTGCGACTCCGACATGAGGATCTCGCCGGCGTTCAGCGTGGGGTCGCGCAGCAGCACGTCGTCCAGGTCGACGTGCATGCCGCCGTCACCGTTGGACGCGAGCTCGGAGGTGGCGCAGGAGATACCCGCGGCACCGAGGTCCTGGATGCCCTCGACGACGTGCGCCGCGTACAGGTCGAGGCAGCACTCGATGAGCACCTTCTCCATGAAGGGGTCGCCGACCTGGACGCTGGGCCGCTTGGCCGGGACACCGTCCTCGAACGTCTCCGAGGCCAGGATGGAGGCCCCGCCGATGCCGTCGCCGCCGGTGCGCGCACCGAAGAGGATCACCTTGTTGCCCGCGCCGGAGGCGTTGGCCAGGTGGATGTCCTCGTGCCGCAGCACCCCGAGGCACAGGGCGTTGACCAGCGGGTTGCCCTGGTAGGACGAGTCGAAGACGAGCTCGCCGCCGATGTTCGGCAGGCCGAGGGAGTTGCCGTAGCCGCCGACGCCGGAGACGACGCCGTGCACGACGCGCGCCGTGTCGGGGTGGTCGACCGCGCCGAACCGGAGCTGGTCCATCACCGCGACCGGGCGGGCGCCCATCGAGATGATGTCGCGGACGATGCCGCCCACGCCCGTGGCCGCGCCCTGGTAGGGCTCGACGAACGAGGGGTGGTTGTGCGACTCGACCTTGAAGGTCACGGCCCAGCCGTCGCCGATGTCGACGACGCCCGCGTTCTCGCCGATGCCGACGAGCAGGTGCTGCTTCATCTCCTCGGTGACGCGGTCGCCGAACTTCTTCAGGTGCACCTTGGACGACTTGTACGAGCAGTGCTCGGACCACATCACCGAGTACATGGCCAGCTCCGCGGCCGTCGGGCGGCGCCCGAGGATGTCGCGGATGCGCTGGTACTCGTCGGGCTTGAGGCCGAGCTCGCCGAACGGCAAGGACTCGTCGGGGGTGGCGGCAGCGTTGTCGACGGTGTCGAGCGTCGGACGGGGGGCGGCAGCCTGGGCAGCGGCGGTCATCAACTTCCCTCGGGTCGCACGGGATGCTCGGGCCGAGCGTCCGCCAGTCTACCGGCGCACCGGCGGCCCTCCGGCCCCGTCCTCGTCGAGCGAGCGGGCCTCGCCGGTCGCCACGGCGGCGGCGCTGCCGTCCGGCTCGTCGACCTGCGCCGCGAGCCCGAGGAGGAAGTCGCGGACCGCGCCGCGACAGTGCTCCGGCACGCGCCGGGCGACCTCGAACATCTCGTGGTGCACCCGCGTGAGCCGGTCGCGGACCTCGCGGTGCGCCTCGTCGGTGGCCTCGACCACCACGGACCGACGGTCGTGCGGGTGCGGCCGCCGGTGCAGTCGTCCCGTCGCCTCGAGCCGGTCGAGCAGCTTGGTCGTGGACGCCGTGGAGATCTCGAGGTAGTCGGTCAGGTCGCGGGGGGTGACCGGCTCGCCCCGCAGCCGGGCCGCGATGACGTAGCGCAGGGCGCGCAGGTCGGTGACGTTCATGTCCATCTCGCGGCTGGCCCGCTGGCGCATCACCTCGTCGGAGCGGCGGAAGACCCGGACGGCCTCCAGGAGCTCGCGCGCCGCGTCGTCGTCGCCGCCGTACCAGTACGTGGAGGAGCTGGGCTCGGGTGGGCGGGTCACGCGTTCCACTCTACCTAGTTCGGAAAGAAAGATTCTTGCTAGGCTAGTTTTATGCCAGGCCATGAGATGACCGAGCACCGGGCGGACGTCGCCGAGGACGCCGACGACGCCACCACCTCCCCACCGCCTGCCCCGGTGGACTCCGCCTACGACGACGTCGCCTACCGCAGCGCGGGCGTGGTCATCGAGCGCTACTCCACCTCCTTCGGCTGGGCCTGCCGGCTCCTGGGTCCGGACGTGCGCGAGCACGTGCGCGCCGTGTACGCCCTGGTACGGGTCGCGGACGAGATCGTCGACGACATGGCCGCCCCGCTGACCGTCGACGAGCGGGCCGCCCTGCTCGACGACCTGGAGCGCGAGGTCGACGCCGCCGTGCGTCGCGGGCGCAGCACGAACCTGGTGGTGCACGCCTTCGCGGTCACCGCGCGGCGCTACGGGATCGGCGCGGACCTGACCGCCCCCTTCTTCGCCTCGATGCGCACCGACCTCACCGTGACCGAGCACGACCCGGACAGCTTCGCGCGGTACGTGCACGGCTCGGCGGAGGTGGTGGGGCTGATGTGCCTGCGCGTCTTCACCGGGGGCGACGACGCCGCCTACGCGCGCCTGGCCCCCGGCGCCGCCCGGCTCGGCGCGGCGTTCCAGAAGGTGAACTTCCTGCGCGACCTCGCCGACGACCTCGACGACCGGGGGCGGGCGTACTTCCCCGGCTACGACGACGACTTCGACGACGCGGTCCGCGACCGGCTGCTCGACGACATCGACGCCGACCTCGCCACGGCGTCGGCGGCGATCGCCGAGCTGCCGCGGTCCAGCCGGGTCGCCGTGCGCGTGGCCCACGACCTCTTCGCCGAGCTCTCCAGCCGCCTGCGGGCGACCCCCGCGGAGGAGCTGCGCACCCGTCGCGTCCGGGTCCCCGACGCCGTCAAGGGTCGTCTGGTGCTCGCCGCCATGGTCCGCGAGCGCCGGAAGGCGGCCGCCGCGTGAGGGTCGTCGTCGTCGGGGGCGGGATCGCCGGGCTCGCCACCGCCGGGCTGCTCGCCCGCGACGGGCACGTGGTCGAGCTGCTCGAGCAGCACGACACGCTCGGCGGCCGGGCCGGGTCGTGGGCCCGCGACGGGTTCCGGTTCGACACCGGGCCGTCCTGGTACCTGATGCCCGAGGTGTTCGACCACTGGTTCGAGCTCATGGGGTCCTCCACCGACGCCGAGCTCGACCTGCGGTCGCTGGAGCCCGCCTACCGGGTGTTCTTCGAGGGGCACGACGACCCCCTGGACGTGCGGCGCGACCGCGCGGCCAACGTCGCCGCGTTCGACGCCGTCGAGCCGGGTGCCGGCGCGCGGCTGGACCGTTACCTGGACGAGGCCCACGAGGCCTACGACATGGCGCTGGACCACTTCCTGTACACGACGTTCGAGTCGTGGCGCTCGCTGGGCGACCGCCGGGTCCTGGCCCGGGCGCACCGGCTGCTGCCGCTGCTGACCCGGTCGCTGGAGTCGCACGTGGGTCGCCGCTTCGACGACGTGCGCCTGCGGCAGGTCCTCGGCTACCCGGCGGTGTTCCTGGGCTCGGCCCCGGACCGCACCCCGGCGCTGTACCACCTGATGAGCGCCCTGGACCTGGACGGCGGCGTCCGCTACCCGGCCGGCGGGTTCACCCGGCTGATCGAGGCGATCGCCGACCTGTCCCGCCGCGCCGGCGTGACCGTGCGCACCGGGGCCCGCGCGACGGCGATCACCACGGGCATCGGCGGCCGGCCCGACGCGGGCGAGGAGCAGCCGCCCGTGCCCGGCCCGCGTCGCCCCCGCGCCCACGTCACGGGGGTGCGCTGGCGCGACGGCGCCGGGCTGGAGCACCACAGCGCCGCGGACGTCGTCGTGACGGCCGCGGACCTGCACCACGTCGAGCACGAGCTGCTGCCCGCCCGGCTGCGCTCCCAGCCCGCCCGCCGGTGGGAGAAGGGTGACCCGGGACCGGGCGGCGTGCTGGTCATGCTCGGCGTGCGCGGCCGGATCCCCGAGCTGGAGCACCACTCGCTGTTCTTCACGGCGGACTGGCACGAGAACTTCGGCGCGATCGCGCAGGGTCGGGTCCCCGACCCGGCCTCGCTGTACGTGTGCACGCCCTCGCGCACCGACGACACGGTCTCCCCGGCCGGCGACGAGAACCTGTTCCTCCTCGTGCCCGTGCCCGCCGATCCGGCGATCGGACGCGGCGGCGAGGACGGCGCCGGCGATCCGCAGGTCGAGGCGATCGCTGACGCCGCGATCGACCGGATCGCCGACTGGGCCGGGATCCCGGACCTGCGGGACCGCATCGCGGTGCGCCGCACCGTCGGTCCCGGCGACTTCGCGGCGGACCTCGCCTCCTGGTCGGGCAGCATGCTCGGCCCGGCGCACACGCTGTCCCAGAGCGCCATGCTGCGACCGGGCAACCAGTCGCGCCGGGTGACGGGTCTGCTGCACGCCGGGGGGACGACGATCCCCGGCATCGGCCTGCCGATGTGCCTGATCAGCGCCGAGCTGGTGGTCAAGCGCCTCCGTGGCGACACCTCGGCCCGACCGCTGCCGGCGCCGCTGGAGGCGCTCCCGTCGACGGCCTGACGGTCGCGCCCGACGCCGCAGGCGGGGTCAGCGCGCCGGCGCGGCCGGGCTCTGCGCGAGCGGCGGGTCGAGGGCGGCCAGCGCGGCGGCGACGCCACCCATGACGAGCCCCACCCGGGTGTGCGGGGCGCGCACGCCGCGGGCGCGCATCGCCTCGGCCCGGCGGTAGAGCCACCGCTCCCCCGCCACGGTCAGCACGCCGGTGAGCACGAGCCCGGTGCCCAGGACGGCCACCGCGACCGACGGCGGGACCGCCGTGGCGTCGTCGGCCGGCACGTCCGTCGCCTCGTCGGGCACGCCGGCCGGTGCGTCGGCGTCGTGCCGGGACGCCGGGTCGTCCCGCTGCGCCGCCCGCAGGCCCGAGCGCGCCTGCCGGCCCTCGCGGGTCACGGCCACCCCGAGCGTGATCCCCGTCAGCAGCACGGCGGTCTTGACGAGGGCCCGCCGGCCGCGGCCGGGCACGACGTCGGGCACCGCGTACCAGGCGCACGTCGCCAGTCCGCTGACGGCGACGGCCCCGAGGTCGGGTCGGGTGCGGCGGCGGTCGGTCGGCATCGGTCCTCCGGGGGCGGCGGTGCGGTCGTGCTGGGAGAACGTCGGCCGACGCCGTGACGTTCCCGCCCGACCACCGCGCACGGGTCCTTGAACAAGCTGTGGCACAGGTGACCCACCGGCGTGAACCGGGTCACAGGTTGTTCACATCGTGGACGCCTTTTCCGTCGGCGCACACCATGTTTTGATGCGCTCGTGGAACACCTTCGACCTTTTGCCCCAGGAGCCTTCGAGTACGGCTTGGCGGCGTGGTCGTGGCTTGACCTGCCCGGCAAGAACCCGCGGTTCGCCACCGTGTTCGGCGACGTGCTGCTGGAGTCGCTCGAGGGCTGGTGGTTCCTCGACACCGTCGAGGGCACCCTCGAGCTGCGCTGGCCGACGGCGGTCGAGCTCTCCGCCGAGCTCGACTCCCCGGAGGGTCGCCAGGACCTCCTGCTGGAGGACCTCGTGATGGAGGCGGCGCAGCGCGGCGTCGTGCCCGAGGCCGACGAGGTCCTGACGTTCATGCCGCACCCCGCCCTCGGCGGGCGGCTGAGCGCCGAGTGCGCCGTGCCCGTGCGCCTCGAGCTGGCCCTGCGCATGTGCGGCGAGGTGCACCGACAGGTCCGCCGTCGGGCCGCCCCGGAGCCGTCGCCGCTGCTGCTCGGCCACAGCCTCGGCGCCCACGCCGACTGGGGGACGACCTTGAGCCGTCCCTGAGGTTCGCCCCAGTCGGTATCGACTTGTGACCCGATCCCTCCCCTCTAGCGGATGCGTCATCCGCCCCGATGACGTGTGCTGGAAGCAACACGGATGAGGCGGACCGTGGAGAAGGGTCGGAAACTGATGAAGAAGGTGCTCCTCACGGGCGGAGCCGTCGCCCTGGGCGACGGGCTGCTGCTCGGCACGACGATCGCGCTCGGCTGGACCGTGGCGGCGATCCTCCTCGTGGGTGTCGGCGTCGCCGGCGCCACGATGGTCGCGGTGGCGACCCCGGCGCCGCGGGCTCCTGCCCGCGCGGCGACCGTCACCCTCGGCCTCCCGCTGCGCGAAACCGCCGCGGAGAGCGCCGACGAACCCGTACCGACGATCGAGCAGGACGACGGGACGGCCGAGCCGCACGTCGGCGACGCGGCCCCGGTCGCGGCCTGAGCCCGCACGACGGCGCCCCCGGTCACCTGGTGACCGGGGGCGCCGTCGCGTGCGGGGGACCTCAGCGCGAGGACTTGCGCAATGCCTTCTCGCTGACGGGGGCCTCGCCGCTCGCCCGCAGCGCGGCGTAGTAGGCACGGGCCTCCGCCTGGCGCTCCGCCTCGGCGCCCGAGGAGATCGCGGCCCGCAGGTGCTCCTGGCCGTAGCCGAACCCGTCGACCAGGTCGACCGCGTGCGGACGCAGCCGCCGCAGCAGGCGGTCGACGTACCCGGTCACGGTGCGCGCCCGCTGGTCCGACAGCCGCCCGTTGAGCAGGTACCAGGTCAGGTGGCGCTCGATGACGGTCAGACCGTAGACGTCACGCACCCAGGTCATGATCCGGCGGGTGCCCGGGTCCTCGAACGTCGGCAGCGCCGCGGTGAAGGCCTCCCAGCGCAGCAGGTCGGCGTGCGCCTTCGCCGCCTCGACGAGCGCCGTCTGGTTCTCGTCGACGATCCGGGCCGCCTCGGCGGGCTCCGCCTTCTGGGCGGGCCGCAGCGCCATGGCCACGTCCTCGACCATCGTGGCCACGCGGTCCGCGAGCAGCTCGCGCTGGGTCTCCGGGTCGCGCAGGTGCCCGGCGGCCCGGCGCGGGTCGCCGACGTCGGCGATGGCCTGGGAGACACGCCGCAGCCCGGTACGGTCCAGGGCCGCGCTGGTGGCCCGCTCGACGACGAACCGTGCCATGCCGGCGGGGGTCTTCGTCGCGCCCTTGACCTCGCGGCCGTAGTCGGCCACCAGCCGACGGGCGACGAGCTGCTGCAGCACGGTGTTGTCGCCCTCGAAGGTCGCGTAGACGTCGAGGTCCGCGTGCAACGACGTGATGCGGTTCTCGGTGAGGAACCCGGCGCCGCCGCAGGCCTCGCGGCACTCCTGGAGCGTGTCGAGCGCGAACCGCGTGGAGGTGGACTTCAGGGCGGCCGCCGTCGTCTCGAGGTCCTCGCGCCGCTCCGGGGTGTCGTGCTCGCCGGAGAAGACGTCGTCGAACAGGTCCAGCAGCCGCTCGTTGGCGAAGTGGCCCGCGTACGCCTCGGCGATCGCCGGGAAGAGCCGACGCCGGTGCGTCGCGTAGTCCAGCAGCACGGTCTCCTCGGTGCCCCCGCCGGCGAACTGGCGCCGCTCGGCGGCGTACCGCACGGCGATGGCCAGGCCGATCTTGGCGGCGTTCACCGCCGAGCCGTCCAGCGAGACACGACCCTGGACCAGCGAGCCCAGCATGGTGAAGAAGCGGCGGCCCGGGCTCTCGATCGGCGAGCTGTAGGTGCCGTCGGCGGCGACCGTGCCGTAGCGGGCGAGCAGGTCCGTCCGCGGCACCCGGACACCGGTGAAGTGCAGGCGGCCGTTGTCGATGCCGCGCAGCCCGCCCTTGAGGCCGTCGTCCTCGCCGCCGACACCGGGCAGGAACTCCATCGTCTCCGCGTCCCGGATCGGGACGTAGAAGCAGTGCACGCCGTGGTTGACGCCGTTCGTGATGAGCTGGGCGAACACCGTCGCCGCCGTGGCGTGCAGGGCGGCGTTGCCGAGGTAGTCCTTCCACGCCCCGCGGAACGGGGTGTCCAGGACGAACTCCTCGGTCTCCGGGTCGTACGTGGCCGTCGTGCCGATGGCGGCGACGTCCGAGCCGTGGCCGGTCTCGGTCATCGCGAAGGCCCCGGGCACGGACAGGTCCATCGCGGCCGGCAGCAGCCGGTCCTGCTGCTCGGGGGTGCCCAGGTGCAGGATGGCGGCGGAGAAGAGGCCCCACTGCACACCCGACTTGATCTGCAGGGACGGGTCGGCGGCCACGAGCTCGGAGAAGCAGGCCAGGTTCGCGCCGGGCTCGTCCAGGCCGCCCATCCGCTCGGGGAACGCGAGCCAGGACAGCTTCGTGCCGTCGCCCACCATCAGGCGCATCTGCTCCAGCACGCGCTCGCGGTGCTCGGCCGGGGTGAGGGACTCGTCCTTGTGGAACCGGGTGTCGCCGGCGCGCTCGCGGGCCGCACGGCGGTACTCGGGCCAGCGTCCCAGGAGCAGCTCGGACACCGACTCGACGTCGAGGCGCACGTCCTCGTCGCGAGGCGCCGAGGCGGCGCTGTCGCGGTCGGTGGTGGTGGCCGTGTGCGGTGCGGACGTCGTCGTCATGGTCACTCCTGCTTCTCGGTGGGGCGGGACGGCGCGGACCCGTCCGGTGCGTCGTGGTGGAGCACACCGACGGGACCGTTCCAGAGCCAGGTGGTCACCTGGTCGGTGAGGTCGTCGCGGGTCAGGCCCTCGGCGCGGGTGTGGCCGAGCCACCACTCCCCCGCGCCGCGGACGAAGCCGACGGCACCGGCGGCCCAGGCGGCCGCCGTCGTCGGCGGGACGTGGACGGCGCGGGCGAACGGCTCGGCGACCAGGGTGATGACCGAGTCCAGGTAGGCGCCGAGCGCCTCGACGCGGCTGGTGCCGTCGTCCGGCTCGTTGCCGCCGAGCGCCGTGCGGGTGACGAACCAGTAGACCGGGGGCGAGCTCTCGATGGTCTGCAGGTACGTGCGGACCATGGCGCGCAGGGCGGAGTGCGGCGTCGGCGCCTCCTCGGCGGCCTCCGCCAGCCGGCGGTGCATGCCGCGGACCACGGACTCGGCCACGGCCAGACGCAGTCCGGCCTTGTCGTCGAAGTAGCGGTAGTAGATCGACTTCGACGTCCCGGCCATGGCGGCGATCTCGTCCATGGACGCCCCCGGGCCGATCTCGTGGATCGCCCGCCGGGCGTCGCGCACGAGCGAGGCACGCCGCTGGGCACGGTGGTCGTCCCACCGGGTCGAGCGTCCGTCGGGCCGCGTGCGGGCGGCCCGGTTCGTCCCGTGTGCTGCGACCGTCATCGGTCACCCCCTGTGACTCGTCTCACGAGACTGAGAGTATCAGGTACTGTGAGTACTACCTGTACCCGATGAGTGTGAGGAAGCACCCGTGGCCACTCGCCAGACCTCCCGTGCCCAGACCGCCGGCGCGGCACAGGGCCCGCGCGACGCCGTCGTCGTCGGCGGCAACCGCATCCCCTTCGCCCGCGCCGGGAAGAGGTACGCCGACGCCTCCAACCAGGAGATGTTCACCGCCGCCCTCGAGGGACTCGTCGCCCGGTACGGGCTGCAGGGCGAGCGCCTCGGCGAGGTCGTCGGCGGTGCCGTGCTGAAGCACTCGCGCGACTTCAACCTCGTGCGCGAGTCCGTGCTGGGCTCGTCGCTGTCGCCGCAGACCCCCGCGTTCGACCTCCAGCAGGCCTGCGCCACCGGCCTCGAGGCCACCATCACCATCGCCAACAAGATCCGCCTCGGCCAGATCGAGTCCGGCGTCTCCGGCGGCACCGACACCGTCTCCGACGCGCCGATCGCCGTCAGCGAGGGCATGCGCCGCGCGCTGCTGGACGCCGGTCACGCCAAGACCTGGCAGGACCGCGCCAAGGCGCTCGCCCGGATCCGCCCCGCGGACCTCAAGCCGCTCAGCCCCGCCACCGACGAGCCGCGCACCGGCCTGTCGATGGGCGAGCACCAGGCCGTCACCACCGCCCGGTGGGGCATCACCCGCGAGGCGCAGGACGAGATCGCCCTCGCCAGCCACCAGCACCTCGCCGAGGCCTGGGAGTCGGGCTTCTTCGACGACCTCGTCACCCCGTTCCGGGGCCTGACGCGGGACGACAACATGCGCCCCGACACCTCGGCCGAGAAGCTCGCCGGCCTCAAGCCGGTCTTCGGCCGGTCGCTCGAGACGCCGGCGACCATGACCGCCGGCAACTCCACGCCGCTGACCGACGGTGCCTCCACGGTGCTGCTCGGGTCGCGCGAGTGGGCCGAGGCCCACGACCTGCCCGTGCTGGCCCGCTTCGTCGACGCCGAGACGGCCGCCGTGGACTTCGTGCACGGCCGCGAGGGCCTGCTCATGGCCCCGGTGCACGCCGTGCCGCGACTGCTGGCCCGCAACGGCCTGAGCCTGGAGGACTTCGACTTCTTCGAGATCCA
Source organism: Isoptericola haloaureus (assembly GCF_036689775.1). Taxonomy (NCBI): domain Bacteria; kingdom Bacillati; phylum Actinomycetota; class Actinomycetes; order Micrococcales; family Promicromonosporaceae; genus Isoptericola; species Isoptericola haloaureus. The sequence goes on from NZ_JBAGLP010000118.1 coordinate 842,144, forward strand.
CGAGGCGTTCGCCTCCACCGTCCTCACGACGCTGGCCGCCTGGGAGGACGCCGACTACGGCAAGAACGAGCTCGGCCTGCCCGGCGCGTTCGGCTCCCTGGACCGCAGCAGGATCAACGTCCACGGCTCCTCGCTCGCCGCCGGGCACCCCTTCGCCGCGACCGGCGGGCGAATCGTCGCCACCGCCGCGAAACTGGTGGCGACGAAGGCCGCCGAGACCGGCAAGCCGGCCCGCGCGCTGGTCTCCGTGTGCGCCGCCGGCGGCCTCGGTGCCACCGCCGTCCTCGAGTCCGTCTGAGCCCGGAAGGAGCACCCATGACCGACCGCTACACGAAGGCCGTCAACTCCGGGTTCACGAAGACCCTCGCGAAGAGGCTCGGCCTGCCCCGCCCCGCGATCCTGCGCCGCTACCGCGCCGGCGACCCGCTGACCGTGGGCCCCGTCCTGGTGGTGTCCGACGGCGCCTCCAAGGCCGACGCCGACGCCGTCGCCCAGACGCTGCTCGGCTGGGACCTCGACGTGCGCCGCGACCCGACCGACGACGTCCGCTGGGGTGCCGTCGTCCTCGTGCTGACCGAGACCGCCCGGCCCGCCGACGCCTCCGAGGCGGTGCTGTCCGTCGGGTCCGTGCTGCGACGGCTGGCGGGCAACGGCCGCGTCGTCACCGTCTCGCGCGCTCCCGCCGACGGCGACGCCCCGGAGCTCGCCGCGGCACGGAACGCCGTCGACGGGTTCCTGCGCTCGCTCGCCAAGGAGCTGCGCGGCGGTGCCACCGGCAACGGGATCGTCCTGACCGGCGGCGCGGCCGTCGACCAGACCTCCGTGCGGGCCACGCTGCGGTTCTTCCTGTCCGCGAAGAGCGCCTACGTCGACGGACAGCTCCTGCCGGTCGGCCCGGCCGACGCCGAGGCCCCGACGTCGTGGGACCGCCCGCTCGAGGGGAAGGTCGCCGTCGTCACCGGCGCGGCCCGTGGCATCGGCGCGGCCATCGCCCGCACGCTGGCCCGCGACGGCGCCACCGTGGTCTGCGTCGACGTCCCCGCCGCCGGGGAGGGACTGGCCCGGACCGCCAACGCGGTCGGCGGGACGGCCCTGCAGCTCGACGTCACGGCCGAGGACGCCGGGCAGCGGATCCTGCAGCACGCCCGCGAGCGCCACGGGGGCCTCGACGTCGTCGTGCACAACGCGGGCATCCTGCGCGACAAGCTGCTCGCCAACATGAAGCCCGCCCAGTGGGACGCCGTGATCGCGGTGAACCTCGCCGCCCAGCTGCGGATCAACGAGGCACTCCTCGACGCCGGCCTGGACGGGCTGCACGTGGTCTCGCTGGCCTCGACCTCCGGCATCGCCGGGAACAAGGGGCAGACCAACTACGCCTTCTCCAAGGCGGGCGTCATCGGGCACACGCGGGCCACGGCCCCGCTGCTCGGCGCCCGCGGCGGGACCGCCAACGCGGTCGCCCCGGGGTTCATCGAGACGGACATGACGGCGTCGATCCCGTTCGCCACCCGGTCGGTGGCACGGCTGCTGCCGACCCTCTCCCAGGGCGGCGAGCCGGTCGACGTCGCCGAGGCCATCGCGTTCCTCGCCTCGCCGGCCGCGGCCGGCGTCAACGGCCAGGTGCTGCGGGTCTGCGGTCAGCACATGGTGGGCCAGTGACGGCGGCGCCGCCGCGCACGGCCGACGGCCGCGAGCTGCGCGTGGAGACCCAGCCCGGGCTGCCCGGGCTGGGCGGTCTCTACGCGCGCGGCGCGGCGGCGTCGGGCCGGATCGCCGCGGGCCGCGCGCTGCCGTCCCTGCCGGTCGTCGGCGAGGGCCGCTCCCCGGACGGGCAGCCGGGGACCGCCGGGTCCGACCTGTCGCTGCCCGACGTCGCCTACCGGGTCTCCGGGGTGGGCACCGACGACCTGGAGCGGCACCTGCACGACTACCAGCGGCTGCTGCACGAGCCGGTGAGCAGCACGCTGCCCGCCGGGTACCTGCACGTGCTCGCCTTCCCGCTGGGCACCGCGGTCATGGTGCGCGGCGACTTCCCGCTGCCGCTGCTCGGCATGGTCCACGTGGCCAACCGGGTCGACGTGCGGGGGCCGGTCGTCCTGGGCGACGTCCTGGACGTGCGGGCCTGGGCGGAGAACCTGCGTCCGCACCGCCGCGGGGTGCAGCTCGACCTGGTGGCGGAGGTGCGCCACGACGGCGCGGACGCCTCGACCCCGCCGGTGTGGCGCGGGGTGTCGACCTACCTCGCCAAGGGGTTCGAGCTGCCCGCGGAGGGCCCGCCCGGGTCGTCCGGTTCGGCGTCGTCCGGCTCCGGGTCGTCCGACGAGTGGACCCCGCCGCTGCCCACCGGCCGGTGGACGCTGGGGCCGGAGACGGGCCGTGCGTACGCGGCCCTGTCCGGGGACCGCAACCCCATCCACATGTCGGCGCTCTCGGCCAAGGCCTTCGGGTTCCCGCGGGCCATCGCGCACGGGATGTACACCGCGGCGCGGGCGCTGGCCGACGTCGGCCCCGGACGCGGGGACGCCTACCGGTGGACGGTGGAGTTCGGCAAGCCCGTGCTGCTGCCCGGCACGGTGGACGTGGCGATCACACCCGGCGAGAAGGACGGGTCCGGGTACTCGTACGTGGGCTGGAACGCCCGCAAGGGACTGCGGCACCTCTCCGGCGGGGTCACCCGGCTGTAGGCGGGTCGGTCCGGTCAGGCGGAACCGACACGGACAGCCCGGGCGTGGCGGGCTGGAGCTCCGGCCGGTCACGGACCGACCACAGCAGCACCAGGAACCAGATCAGGACCGCGAACGTCGCCACCAGGCCCACGGCCACGAGCACACCGCCCCCGAGCAGGCCCCACGAAGCCAGGTCCGCCGGTGCCAGCAGCGCCGACCCCACCGATGCCAGGGCGGCCACGGCCGCCACACCGCTCACGGCCACGGTGACCACGATCTCCGCCGTCCGCACCCGGCGGGCCCGCCGGGCCACCGGCGCGTCGTGCTCCAGCACCCGGGCGATCCCGGTGCAGGTGGCGACCACGACGACGGTCTGCGCCACCAGTACCAGCCCGCCCAGCACCTGGGTCGTGGTGTCGGGCACCGCTCCGGGGACCAGTTCGGCGACCGAGGCGAGGCCACCGAGCACCCCTGCCCACGCTCCGACGGCGAACCCGGTGCCGCGGGGAGCCAGTGTCCCCAGGCCACGGGCGACCAGCGCCCAGCCGACCAGGTCCACCACGAGGTCGAACCCCTCGATCTTCAGGTCCACGGCGACGACGAGCAGGCCCCAGAGCACGAGCAGCAGCGGTCTCATGCGCGGAACATACCGGACAACCAGCACCGGTCGGGCGTCCGGTGAATCACCGGCGTAGGGTCGGGCGCATGGACGCCCTGCACGAGCAGACCGCCCTGGAGCTCCGTGACCGGCTGCGCGCCGGTGACCTCACCCCGGGCGAGGTGACCGACCACTTCCTGGAGCGCATCGCGGCACGCAACGCCGAGCTCGGTGCGTTCGCCCACGTCACCCCGGACGCCGCCCGCGAGCGTGCGGAGGAGCTCGCGTCCGACGCGGCGCCGCCGTCGGGCACCCTGTGGGGCCTGCCCACGGGCGACAAGGACCTGTGGAACCGGGCGGGGGTCCCGAGCGGGTTCGGGTCGCGCGCGATGGCCGGCTTCGTCCCCGAGGAGTCCGACGACGTCGTGCGCGACCTCGACGCCGCCGGGATCGTCAGCCTGGGCAAGACCGCCACCCCCGAGCTCGGCTTCCCGGCGTACACCGAACCGGTGGCCGGCCCCGTGGCGCGCAACCCGTGGGACCTGACGCGGGGCGCCGGCGGCTCCAGCGGCGGGGCGGCCGTCGCCGTGGCCGCCGGGCTGCTGCCGTTCGCCCCCGGGTCCGACGGCGGAGGGTCCGTCCGCATCCCGGCCGCGGCCTGCGGGGTGGTCGGCCTCAAGCCCTCGCGCGGCCTGCTGCCGGCGGGTTCCGGCATCGAGGGGCTCGGCGGGCTCGTGGTCAACGGGCCGATCGCCCGCACGACGGCGGACGCGGCGCTGCTGCTGGAGGGGATGCTGCGCCGCACGCCGGACGGGCACGTCGACCACCGGTTCACGCTGCGCACCCCGGCGGCGCACGCCGGGGCGTACCTGGAGGCGGCACGCACGGGGGTGGCGCGTGAGCACGGCGGGGTGGTCGGCGGCCACGGCAGCCGGTTCCGCGTCGGCGTCACCACCTGGAACGCCTGGCAGTACTACTACGACGTCACCGTCGACCCGGAGGCGCGCGCCGCGCTGGACGCCGGGGTCGACGCGCTGGCGGGTCTGGGTCACGGCGTCGAGGAGCACACCTGGGAGCCGGTGCCCGAGTTCGGCGACGCCTTCCGCAGCCTGTGGATGGGCGGCGCGTCGGCGGTGCCGATCGACGACGACGCCGTGCTGGACCGGCTCGAACCGCTGACGTCGTGGCTCGTCCGCCGTGGACGGCAGGTGGGTGCCCGCGAGCTCGCCGAGGCGCTGGCGACGCTGACGCAGTTCGAGCGTCGACTCATCGCGGGCCTGGGCGAGCTGGACGCCGTGATCACCCCGGCCCTGGCCATGACGCCGCGGCCCGTCGGCTGGTTCGACCCCGAGGACGCGGACCGCAACTTCGTCCAGCAGTGCCAGTACACGCCGTTCACGTCGTGGTTGAACGTGGCGGGGCTGCCGGCGATCACCGTGCCGACGCACTGGACCGACGACGGGCTGCCCATGGGCGTGCAGATCATCGGACGCCCGGGTGGGGAGCTGACGCTGCTGGCGCTGGCCGGTCAGCTCGAGGACGTGCTGCGCTGGCCGGAGAGGCACCCGCCGGTCTGGTGACCGGCACGCGACCGCCGAGATCGACTCACCCGGACCGAGATCGACGTACCGTGCGTCGATCTCGGTCCGGGTGAGTCGATCTCGGCGGTCGAGAGGTGAGGAGGTCGGGTCAGGCGTCCTCGGGCAGGCAGCCGAACGCCTCGTCGCCGCCGGGACCCGCGGTGGCGAGCAGGCCGGCCAGCCCCGACCCCTCGGGGACGGGACGCGGGTCGTCGACGACGATCCACAGGCCGTCGACGACGTCGTAGCGGGCCTGCGGGCCGTCGGCCACGAGGGCGGCGACGGCGGCGACGAGCCGCTCCACCTCCTCGCCGGCGGTGCCGACGCCGACCGAGGAGCGCACCGCTCCCGCGCCGTAGCCGAGGCGGGACAGCAGCGGGTGGGCGCAGAACCGGCCGTCGCGCACGCCGATGCCGTGCTCGGCCGAGAGGTAGGCGGCGACCTGGCCGGGCTCGTACCCGGCGACCGTGAAGGTCACGACACCGACGGTGTCAGGGGCGTCGGACCACAGCCGCACGACCTCGACCCCGGCGATGCTCTCCAGCCCGTCGACGAGCCGGGCCCGCAGCGCGTTCTCGTGGGCGCGCAGCGCGTCGGCGTCGAGGGCGGCCAGCGACTCGCACGCGGCGGCGAGCGCCACCGCGCCCAGCACGTTGGGCGACCCGGCCTCGTGGCGGGCGGGCCCGTCGTGCCAGTCGGTCCGCTCCACCCGCACGCTGCGCACGGCCCCGCCGCCGGCGAGGTAGGGCGTGCCGGTGTCGAGCCAGTCGCGGCGGCCGACGAGCACGCCGGCGCCGAACGGTGCGTAGGTCTTGTGCCCGGAGAAGGCGAGGTAGTCGACACCGGTCTCGGCCAGGGAGAAGCGGCGGTGCGGCACGAGCTGGGCGCCGTCGAGCAGCACCCGCGCGCCGGCCGCGTGGGCGGTGGCGACGACGTCGGCCACGGGCAGCGTCTCCCCGGTCACGTTGGAGGCACCGGTGACCGCGAGCAGGGCGTACCCGCGGCCCGCGGCGAGGCCGGCGGCGAGCTCGTCGCGGATCGCCGCCACGGTCTCGGCGACGGTGTCCCGCCCGGTGACGACGGTGGCGTCGGCAGAGCGCTGCCAGGGCAGGAAGTTCGCATGGTGCTCGACGTCGAGGACGAGCACCCGGCCGGGCGTGCCGTCGTCGGACGCGGGCACGCACCCGGCGAGCAGGTTGAGCGCGTCGGTCGTGTTGCGCACGAGCAGCGTGACGTCGTCGTCCCGCGCGCCGACGAACTCGCCGATCACGCGCCGGGACTGCTCGTACAGGGTGGTGGACACCTGGGAGAGGTATCCGGCACCGCGGTGCACGGAGGCGTAGAGCGGCAGCGTCTGCGTGATGCGGTCGGCGACGTCCTGCAGCGCCGGGGCGGACGCGGCGACGTCGAGGTTGGCGTAGGGCACCCGGCGGCCGTCCACCAGCGGTGCGGGGGTGTCGTGCCCGACGACGGGCAGCACCGGGGCCAGGTCGCCCACGGTGGGGGTCCCCGGACAGGCGGGGGTCTCGGCGATCGCGGTCATGGCGTCCTCCCTCTGCGTTCCGGGGAGCTGCCTCCCCGCGCTTGCCCGACGCCGGTCGGCGTCGTGCCTGGTCGTCACCCGGGGCACCCCGCCGCGAGGGGAGGGTTGCCGGCCAGCGAGCCGGGGCTTGGCGCTGGCGCTCTTGACCTGCCGTCAGGTTCACCGATCGGGGATTCCGTGTCAACCAATGGGCGAGCCTTCTCAGGATCTGGGACGCGGGGGTCCGCCGGGGCCTACCAGACGGCCGGACCCTCGCGGTCGAAGAACCCGCCGGTCGGCCCGTCGGCGCCGATGGACGCGAGGCGCACGATCACCTCCGCACCCTCCTCGACGGTCTGCTCCCCGCGGTGCTCGGTGAGGTCGGTGGGCGTCGCCCCGGGGTCGACGGCGTTGAACCGGATGTCGGGGAACGCCGCCGCGTACTGCGACGTGACCATGACGAGCGCGGTCTTCGAGGCGTTGTAGTCCAGGAGCGGGAACGCGGACTCCGGACGTCCGGGGTCCCGCGTCGCCGCCAGCGAGCCCATGCCGCTGCTCACGTTGACGACCACCGGGGCCTCGCTGCACCGCAGCAGCGGCAGGAAGGCTCCGGTGACACGCACGGGGCCGAACACGTTCGTGTCGAACGTGTGCAGCATGTCGTCGCCGGTCACCTCGTCGATGCGGCCGAGCTTGGCGGCGCCGCGCACCCCGGCGTTGTTCACCAGGACGTCGAGGCGCCCCTCCTCCGCACGGACGTGCTCGGCGGCGGCCCGGACGGAGTCGTCGTCGGTGACGTCGAGCCGGACGAAACGCGCACCGGTCTCGTGCGCGGCGTCCGTCCCGCGCCCGACGTCCCGGGCGGCGAGGTAGACGGTGTGGCCGTCGCGGAGGAGGCTGCGGGTGGTCTCGAGCCCGAGACCCTTGTTGGCTCCGGTGACGAGGGCGATGGACATGGTGGCTCCCGATGGTCGTGGTGAGGTCGTGCCGTCGGGTCCAGCCTCCGGCCGGCGAGGCCGCACAGGCAGTACCTCGCCGAGCCGGTGGACAGCGGGTACCAGGCTGCGGGACGCCAGGGTGCGCATACTGGAGCGGTGAGCCGGCAGACGGAGCTGGGGCGTTCGCTGCACGCCTGGCGGGACCGGACGGATCCTGCCGCCGCGGGTGTGCCCGCCGTCGGTGTGCGTCGGGCGCCAGGGCTGCGCCGTGAGGAGCTGGCCCGGCTTGCCGGCCTGTCCGTGGACTACGTGGTCCGGCTCGAGCAGGGTCGGGCCACGTCCCCCTCGACCCGGGTGCTGTCGGCGCTGGCCCGGGCGCTGCGCCTGACGACCGCCGAACGCGACCACCTCTACCTTCTGGCGGGCCATCAGCCACCTGGTCCGGGCCACGTGTCGGACCAGGTCCCGCCGGGCGTGCGCCGACTGGTCGACCAGCTGCACGCGGCACCGCTGAGCGTGTACGACGCCGCCTGGAACCTGGTGCTGTGGAACCCGTTGTGGGCCGCGCTCCTCGGGGAGGCCGTCGGAGGGCCGGGCCGCGAGCGCAACCTCGCCTGGAGGCACTTCGTCGGGCTGCCGTCACGGGTCCGGCGACACCCGGAACAGGACGACGCGACGGCCGCGGCACTGGTCTCCGACCTGCGCGCCGCCATGGTCCGCTACCCCGCCGACGGCGCCCTGCGTTCGATGGTCGACGACCTGCGCCGCGACCGCCGCCGGTTCGCGCACCTCTGGGACAGCGGCGTCGTCGGCGTCCACGCGTCGCACACCAAGGCGGTCCACCACCCCGTCGTCGGCCTGCTGGAGCTGGACTACGACGTGCTCGCCGCCCCCGGGAGCGACCTGCGTCTGGTCGCGTGCACGGCCGCACCGGGGAGCGAGGCCGCCGAACGCCTCGACCTGCTGAGAGTTCTCGGCACCCAGGAGATGGCCCCGGAACGAACATGACCACGTGACGAGACGCCCGTCCCGACGGCTGGACGTCGTGTCGTACGATCGCGGTGACCATCCCGAGCGGCCGAGTGACGTGGCACGTCGACGCCGCAGCAACCCGCGGGGGCGCGCAGCCCCCGGACACGGTGCTACCGCCACGACCGATGGGAGGAGTGCCATGAACGCACCGATCGAACCCCGACCCGCCGAGGGCTACGCCGGGGACCTGACCCCGCAGCAGGCGTGGGACCTGCTCGCCGACGACCCCGGCGCCGTCCTGGTGGACGTGCGCACCGAGGGCGAGTGGCGCCTGATCGGCGTGCCCGACGTCGGCTCCCTGGACAAGCAGGTCGTGTTCAGCCAGTGGGTCACCGGCGACGGCCGGCCCAACCCCGCCTTCCTGGCCGAGCTCGAGACCGCCGGCGTGACGACCGACCGGGCCGTGATGTTCCTGTGCCGCTCCGGCCAGCGCTCGATCGGCGCGGCCCGCCTGGTGACGTCGGCCGGGTACGGCCCCGCCTACAACGTGCTGGAGGGCTTCGAGGGGCCCGTCGGCCCGCTCGGCGCCCGCGACCAGGCCGGCTGGAAGGTCCGCGAGCTGCCGCACACCACCTTCACGGGGCAGAGCCGGTGAGCCGCACCGAGATCCCCACCGGCCCCGGTGCCAACCCGGTCGCCCACGGCGGCTCGGGCCGCGGCCCCCTGCCCGACGGCGTCCGCCCGGCCACGCTCGCCGTCCGTGGCGGGCACCGGCGCAGCGACTTCGAGGAGATGTCCGAGGGGCTCTTCCTCACCCAGGGGTACACCTACGGCTCCGCCGCCGACGCGGAGGCCGCGTTCGCCGGCGAGACCTCGCGGTTCATGTACTCGCGCTACGGCAACCCGACCGTGCACACCTTCGAGGAGCGGCTGCGCCTCGTCGAGGGCGCCGAGGCCTGCTACGCCACCGCGACCGGCATGTCCGCCGTGTTCACCACCCTGGCGGCCCTGGTGTCCGCCGGGTCCCGCATCGTCTCGGCGCGCGCGCTGTTCGGCTCCACCAACGTCATCTACGACGAGATCCTCGCCAAGTGGGGGGTGCAGGTCGACCTGGTCGACGGCCACGAGATCGACCAGTGGGCCGAGGCGCTGGCCACGCCCGCCGACGTCGTGTTCTTCGAGACGCCGTCGAACCCCATGCAGGACCTCGTCGACGTGCGCCGCGTGTGCCAGCTCGCCCACGCCGCGGGCGCGACCGTCGTCGTCGACAACGTGTTCGCCACCCCGATCCTGCAGAAGCCGCTCGAGCTCGGCGCCGACGTCGTGGTGTACTCCGCGACCAAGCACATCGACGGCCAGGGCCGGGTGCTCGGCGGGGCGATCCTCGGCCCGGAGGAGTTCCTGTCCGGGCCGGTCCAGACCTTCCTGCGCCACACCGGGCCGTCCCTGAGCCCGTTCAACGCCTGGGTGCTGCTCAAGGGTCTGGAGACCCTCGACGTCCGCGTGCGGGCGCAGAACGCGGCCGCCCTGCAGGTCGCCACGGCGCTCGAAGGTCTCGACGGCATCAGCCGGGTGCTCTACCCGTTCCTGTCGTCCCACCCCCAGCACGCCCTCGCGCTGGAGCAGCAGACCGGCGGCGGCACCGTGGTCACCTTCGAGCTGGCGACCGGCGACGGTGCGGACCCGGACGAGGCCAAGCGACGCACGTTCCGGTTCCTGGACGCGCTGCGGATCGTCGACCTGTCCAACAACCTGGGCGACGCCAAGTCGATCATGACCCACCCGGCCACCACGACGCACCGCAAGCTCGGCGCCGCGGGGCGAGCCGCCGTCGGGATCACCCCCACGACGGTGCGCCTGTCGGTCGGCCTCGAGGACCCGCTGGACATCGTCGAGGACGTCTCCCAGGCGCTGCGGGCCTGAGCGCGCCGCGCCGTAGACTCCCGGCCGTGAGCCTGACGATCCGCACCGCCACCCCTGACGACGTCCCCGCGATCCTGCGACTGGTCCATGCGCTTGCCACCTACGAGCGCGAACCCGACGCCGTCGAGGCCACCGAGGACGACTTCTCGGCGGCACTGTTCCCGACGTCGGGCACCCCGACCACGCACGGGCTCGTCGCCGAGGTCGACGGCGAGGTCGTCGGCATCGCGATCTGGTTCACCACGTTCTCGACCTGGACCGGCAAGAGCGGGATCTGGCTCGAGGACCTGTTCGTCGACCCCGCCCACCGGGGTGCCGGCGCCGGACGGGCCCTGCTGACCCGCCTGGCCGAGATCTGCGTCGAGCGCGGCTGGCGCCGGCTCGAGTGGTGCGTCCTGAACTGGAACGAGCCGGCGATCGCCTTCTACCGGTCGCTCGGGTCCACCCCGCAGGACGAGTGGACCACGCACCGCGTCGACGGGTCGGCCCTGACCGCACTGGCCTCCGGCGCGGCGACGACGACGGCCGCGACCTGACGGTTACTGCGGGTCCCCCTGGACGACCTCCTCGTCGGCATCGTCCGGACGCACCCGCGTGAAGGCGTCGGACGCGCGGCGGAGCGCGACGGCGACCGATCCCGCCACCAGCCCCTCACCGGGCGGGGTGTCCAGCTCCAGCAGCCGAGCCCGGAACGCGCGGACCTGACCCTGCAGCGAGTCGACGAGCTCGTCCCGGTCCTCGCCCCAGGCGTCGGCGTGCAGCGCCTCGGACAACGACCGCAACGACCCGGCGAGCGGATCGCGCAGGCCGTCGGGCAGGCGCACCGGCTCACCGGTGTCGACCAGCAGCGTGACGACGACGTCGATGGACGCGGCGACGGTCTCCAGCTCCCGCGCACGCGCGTCCTGCCCCCGGGTCCACCGGCGGTAGCGTCGGACCCGCGGGTTCACGCGGGCGGCCTCGCGGCTGTGGCGCACCGACTCCCGCGTCCTCTCCAGCACCGGCTGCAGCGCGGCACGGCGGCTCTCCCAGTCCTCGGCGGGGATCTCGCCGGACTCCTCCAGCGCGTCGGCCAGGTCCTCGGCCTCGCGGGCGAGCAGCGTGCTCAGGCCGTCGAGGGCGTTCTCCGCGGGGGTGAGCTGCAGCGGCGGCAGCGCGAAGTTCACGCCGATCCCTACGAGGGCACCGATGGCGACCAGCCCCGCGAAGGAACCGACGAACGACAACGCGTCGGCGTTGCCGAGGATGAGGACGAACAGCGCGGACGTCGCCACCCAGCTGCCCATCTCGCGGAAGAGCCGCCAGCTCGAGCACAGCAGCGCGACGGCGACGACGAGCGCGATCGAGACCGGACCGACCGGCAGGAGCCAGTCGGCCAGCCGCGCGATCCCCGCGCCGAGCAGCACCGCGACGGTGACGCGGACCGAGTCCTGGACGGACCGCACGACGGTGCTCGTCGTCGCGATGACCGCCCCGAGCGGGGCGTAGTAGGGGAAGTCCCCCAGCGGATGGGGCACGTAGATCCCCACGAGCCATGCCAGCCCGGCCGCGATGCCGCCGCGGACCGCCATCGACAGCCGCGGATATCTCAGCCACGCGCTGTACAGGGCACGGGCGACCCTCAGGCCACGTTCGTCGACCATCGTCCCTCCCTCTCGTCCCGCAGTGATGGTCGCCGCACGATCCCGTTCGCGCATCCGGAATAGGCGCACCGGCGCCACCGGTTGACCTGGGCGATGAACGACACCGGCCTGACCTCTTCCCCCGCCCTCTCGGTCCTCGACCTCGTCCCCGTCCGCTCCGGCCAGTCCAGCGCCGAGGCGCTCGCCTCCTCCATGGCGCTGGTCCGGCGCGCCGACGAGCTCGGGTACACCCGCTACTGGTTCGCCGAGCACCACAACATGCCGGCCGTCGCCGCCTCGACGCCCCCGGTGATGATCGCCGCCGCGGCCGCGCGGACCGAGCGGATCCGGGTGGGCTCCGGCGGCGTCATGCTGCCCAACCACGCCCCCCTGGTGGTGGCCGAGCAGTTCGCCGCCCTCGAGGCTCTCGCCCCGGGCCGGATCGACCTCGGCATCGGGCGCGCCCCCGGCAGCGACCCCGTGGTGACGGCGCTGCTGCGCTCCTCCGGGCCGACGTCGGACGTCGACCGGTTCCCCGAGCACGTGCGCAACATCCTGGCCCTCATGGAGCCCGACGGCGCCCAGCTGCGGCTCACCGACGGCAAGACGTACGACGTGCACGCCACCCCGGCGGCGACCGCCGCCCCGACCCTGTGGCTGCTCGGGTCGAGCGACTACTCGGCGCGCCTGGCCGCCGAGCTCGGGCTGCCGTACGTGTTCGCCAACCACTTCTCCGGCGCCGGCATCGACCAGGTGCTCGCGCTGTACCGGGACGGCTACCGCCCCAGCGAGGCGCACCCGGAGCCGCAGACCTTCCTCACGCTGAACGCCGTCGTGGCCCCGACCGCCGAGGAGGCCCACGAGCGGGCGCTGCCGCAGCTGCGGGCGATGGCCCGGCTGCGCACCGGCAAGCCGATGGGCACCGCCGAGACCGTCGAGGAGGCGCTGGCCACCCCGCTGGACGGCCTGGGCCAGCAGATGGTGGAGGACATGCGTGCGCGCTGGCTCATCGGCACGCCGGACGAGGCCCGTGCCGAGGTCGCCCGCCTGGCCGAGCGCCACGGCGCCGACGAGGTGATGATCGTCCCGGTGGCCGGCACCTACGCGTCCGAGCCGCTGGACGCCACGCCCGGCCGGGTGCAGACGCTGGAGCTGCTGGCCGCCTGAGCCGCGTCTCCGGTCGTCGACCCGCGTCCGTGCCACGATGGCGTGGTGCGATCCCTGACCCCGTCGATCTCGGTGCTGCGCGCCGACAACCCCGGCCCGATGACGCTCGACGGCACCCGCTCGGTCGTCCTGCGTGCACCGGGTGCGCCGTCGTGCGTCGTGGTGGATCCGGGGCCCGACGACGCCGCGCACCTGGAGGCGCTGGCTGCGGCCGGGCCGGTCGATCTGGTGCTCGTCACGCACCGGCACGCCGACCACACGGCGGGCTCTCGCGGGCTGCACGCCCGGACCGGCGCCCCGGTCCGCGCCGCCGACCCGGCGCACTGCCATGGTGGGGACCCCCTGTCGGACGGCGAGGTGGTCGAGGCCGCGGGACTGCGCATCGGGGTGCTCGCCACGCCGGGGCACACGGCGGACTCGGTCTCCCTGGTGGTCACAGCGCCGGGCGAGGAGCCGGTGGTCCTCACCGGGGACACGGTGCTCGGGCGTGGCACCACCGTCATCGCGGAGCCCGACGGGTCGCTGCGCGACTACCTGGCCAGCCTCGACGCCCTGGAGCACGTGGGCGGCGGCCGGCTCGGCGTCCCGGCGCACGGACCGGAGCTGCCCGACCTCGGCGAGGCCGTCCGCGCCTACCGGAACCACCGCCTCGAGCGGCTCGACCAGATCCGCGCCGCCCTGGCGACCCTCGGGCCGGACGCCGGCGTCGACGACGTCGTCGCCCACGTCTACGCCGACGTCGACCCGTCGGTCCTGGGCGCGGCCCGGCAGACGGTCGCCGCCCAGCTCGCCTACCTGCACAGCGCCTGACACCGGCTGTCGGGGGCCCGCGGCATGCTGAGCCCATGACCGTCCGCCTCGGCATCGCCCACGTCCCCACGCACGCCCCCGAGACGCTGCGCACCCAGGCCGTCGCGGCCGAGGACGCCGGGCTCGACGACCTGTGGGTCTGGGAGGACTGCTTCAAGCAGAGCGGGCTCGCCTCGGCGGCCGCCGCGCTGGCCTGGACGGACCGGATCCGCGTCGGGCTGGGGCTGATGCCCGCCCCGCTGCGCAGCACGGCGCTCACCGCGATGGAGATCGCCACCCTGGCCCGGTCGTTCCCGGGACGGTTCGTCCCGGCCGTGGGGCACGGCGTGCAGTCGTGGATGGGCCAGTCGGGCGTCCGCGTCGACTCGCCGCTGACGCTGCTGCGCGAGCACCTCGCCGCCCTGCGGAGCCTGCTCGACGGCGAGGAGGTGACGTCGTCGGGCCGCTACGTGACGCTCGACGGCGTCCGACTCGACTGGCCGCCGACGACGCCGGTGCCTCTGTGGACGGGCGGGGTCGGCCCGCGCACGCTGGCCCTGACCGGCGAGCTCGGCGACGGTCTGATCCTGGCCAACGCGCTGACGCCCGACGACGTGCGCGACGCCGTCGCCACCGCCCGGCACGCGGCGTCCGCCGTCGGGCGCGAGCTGGCCGACGTGCACGCCACCCTGATCGTCGCGACCGGTCCGCACGCGGCGGAGCGGCTGGCCGCGGAGCTGCCGCAGTGGGGCGCGGACCCGGAGCGCGGGATCGGGGCGGCCGGCGGGGCCGACGAGATCGCCGCGGGCGTGCGGGCGCTGGCCGACGCCGGAGCGACCGCGGTCGCGGTCCAGCCCACCGCGGACGAGCCGGACCTGGCCGGGCTGGCGGCGTTCCTGGGCCGCGAGGTCAGGCCGCGGCTCGCCGGCTGACCGGCGCGGCCGCGACCGGCCTCAGAGCCGCTTGCCGTAGCAGCGCTGGTCGTCCTCGCCGGCGTACTTGCCGTAGGACTCGATCGGGGCGTACCCGAGCGCGGTGTACAGCGCGATGGCCTCGGGCTGGGCGGTGCCGGTCTCGAGCACCAGTCGACGGAACCCGGCCCGGCGGGCCGCGCCCTCCAGCTCCGCCATCAGCGTGCGGGCCAGACCACGCCCCCGGTGCTCCGGCAGCACGAAGACGCGCTTGAGCTCGCCCGTCGCGGCAGGGTGGTCCGTCCCGCGTCCGCGGCCGTCGTCGGTGCCGGACACGTCCCGGACGCTGCCGCACGCGGCGGCGACGCCGTCGACCCGCACGAGGTAGCTCGCCACGACCGCGGTGGGGTCGATGACTTCCTTCGCGTCGTCGTCACCGCCGTAGCGGCGGCCGAGCTCGGCCACGGCCTCGGCGCGCAGCGCCACGGCGTCGGCGTCGTCCCAGTCGACCGCGACGACCTCGACGGTGCCGGAGCAGACCCCGGTGCTCATGAGTGGACGAGCGAAGCCAGCACCGAGGTGAAGAAGCCCAGCCCGTCGGTGCCGGAGCGCGGACCCTCCGGGCCGTCGGGACCGAAGCCGGCCTCCACGGCGTGCTCCGGGTGCGGCATGAGGCCCACGACGTTCCCTGCCGCGTTGGTGATGCCGGCGATGTCGCGACGCGACCCGTTCGGGTTCCAGCCCACGTAGCGGAACGCGACGCGCCCCTCGCCCTCGAGCTCGTCGAGGGTGTGCTCGTCGGCGACGAACTGGCCGTCCTGGTTCTTCAGCGGGATCGTGATGTGCTGACCCTGCTCGTACCGGTTGGTCCAGGCGGTGCCGGCGTTCTCCACCGACAGCACCTGCTCGCGGCAGATGAAGTGCAGGTGCTCGTTCTTGATCATCGAGCCGGGCAGCAGGTGCGCCTCGGTGAGGACCTGGAAGCCGTTGCAGATGCCGAGCACCGGCATCCCGCCCTTCGCGGCGTCCACGAGCGCGTCCATGGCGGGCGCGAAGCGGCTGATCGCCCCGGCGCGCAGGTAGTCGCCGTAGGAGAACCCGCCGGGCAGCACGACGGCGTCGACGCCCTGCAGGTCGCCGTCGGCGTGGAACAGCGACACCGGCTCGCCGCCGGCCAGGCGCACGGCGCGGGCGGCGTCCCGGTCGTCGAGCGTGCCGGGGAAGGTGATGACACCGATGCGTGCCTCGGCCAGCGTCGTGTCGAGGGTCTCCGCGCTCATCGGGCCGGGACCTCGGCGGACTCGGACGAGGCGTCCGCGACGCGCACGACGTCCTCGATGATCGGGTTCGACAGCAGCGTCTCGGCGGCCTTGCGGGCGTCCGCCAGGATCTCGGGCGTCACCTCGCCCTCGACCTCGAGCTCGAACCGCTTGCCCTGGCGGGCACCGGTGAACTGGGTGAAACCGAGGCGCGGCAGCGCCCCGACGACGGCCTTGCCCTGGGGGTCCAGGATCTCGGGCTTGGGCATGACCTCGACGACGACGCGTCCCACGGTGGGCTCCTCAGGCGCTCGGCTGGGCCGTCGCTCCGGGTTCTCGTCCGCGCCACACGGACACGGGACGGGCGGGAGCACGACGGCGGAATTCCGCGCGTCAGTCTACCCGTCCGGACCGCTGCGCCGACCGGCCCCGGGGCGATGCCGTGGATGTCGGGATCGGTCGCTATGGTCGGGTTCCCGCCATCGACCCTGGAGCACCGTGACCACGCCACCGCAGGACCCCTCGCACGTCGCCGACCCGTTCTCCGCCCCCACGCCGTCCGGTGGTGCCGGGCAGCAGCCGTCCGACGGTTCGGCTCCGCCCTCCGGGCCGCCCGCTGCGGGTCCGCAGCCCCCGTACGCGGCGCCGTCGGACCCTCGGACCGACGGGGTGTCGATCGCCGCGCTGGTCACGGGGATCCTCGGTCTGGCGCTGATCCCGCTCGGTCTCGGCATCGCCGCACTGGTCCGGATCAAGAGGTCCGGCGCGGCGGGCAAGGGGCTGGCGATCGCCGGCATCGTCCTGGGCGCGCTGTCGACGGTGGGCTGGACGGTCCTGGTCGCGCTGTTCGCCGCCTTCGTCGGCACCGGTCTCCAGGAGGCCGTCGACGAGGGACTGACCGAGGGGTTCCAGGAGGTCACCGGCACGCACCTGGTCGTCGGCGACTGCTTCGAGCCACCGGCGGACCTCACGAGCGGCGACCCGCTGCAGGCCGTCGACTGCGGCGTCCCGCACACGGCCGAGGTCTTCGGCGTGGACGACGTCGCCGCCGACGCGTTCCCCGGGGTCGAGACCATGCAGGTCCAGGCCGAGGACTTCTGCCTGGACGTCTTCGGCGACTACGTCGGCGTCGACTACATGGACTCCGCGCTCCAGGTGATCTACTTCCACCCCTCGGAGCTCACGTGGTCCGTCGGTGACCGCCGGATCATCTGCGGTGCGACGACCATGGACGGCAGCCCGCTGCACGACAGCGTGGCCGGGTCGGGGGTCTGAGCCCGGCACGCCGGACGTAGCGCGCGGTTTCACCCTCGTTGTGCGTCGTCCGACGCAGAAGCACGCGGCAGGGCCGGACCACCGTGGAGTCGGACTGCCCGCCGGACCGGTGGGTACCCCGGCCCGCTCCCCGGGCCGGTCGGACTCGACGAGGAGGCACCGACCCCATGTCCAGCACCACCGCATCACCCCGCAGACCACGACGGCGGCTCGCCGCGGTCGGCGCCCTCGGGCTCGCGATACCCCTGCTGCTCGCCCAGGCGATCCCGGCCACCGCCGCCCACGACCTCGAGTCGCTCCCGGGCAGCGACTTCGAGATCGACCTCGACGCCAACATCAAGGTCGACGACGCCGGACTCATGGACTGGGCGAACGTCGACGCGACGGTCGGCGTGGACGAACCGACCGGGAAGGACGACGACTCGTTCGCCGGCGGGTCCAAGGAGGACGACGTCTGTCCGGGCACCACCACGGGCAGCATCCCCAACAACAAGAGCGACCTGCTGAACTTCGGCGTCTACGAGGAGGAGGGCGACCCCGGCTTCCTGCACCTGTTCTGGACCCGCGTCCAGGAACCGAACGGCACCACGCTGATGGACTTCGAGCTGAACCAGTCCGGCACGGACTGCGGCAACGGGGTCAACAAGGAACGCACCGACGGCGACCTGCTGCTCGAGTACCAGATCGACCAGGGTGGCAAGCAGGCGGTCGTCCTCGCGCGCCTCTGGGACGACACCGCGGGCGAGTGGGGCTCGGTCATCGACCTGACGAACGTCGGGGACGCGACGGGCACGATCAACGAGACGGCGATCCCCGCCGGCGACGCGACCGTCAATGCCGGTGACCCGGGGGAGGTCCCGCTGGGCGACCTCAGCCCGCGCACCTTCGGTGAGGCCAGCATCGACCTCGGGTTCCTCTTCGACTCCGAGGAGTGCCTCTCGTTCGGCAGCGCGTTCCTCAAGTCCCGGTCCTCGGACTCGTTCACGTCGCAGCTCAAGGACTACATCGCACCCGTCGATGTGAACATCTCCAACTGCGGCAAGCTCGCCGTCACAAAGGTCACCGATCCCACCGGTGTCACGGACACGTTCGACTTCACCACCACGGGCGGGCTCACCCCGAGCAGCTTCACGCTCGGTGACGGCGAGACCCAGTCCTACACCGACGTGTTCGAGGGCACCTACACGGTGACCGAGGACCCGGAGGCGCCGGGAGAGCTCGACAGCATCGTCTGCGACAGCGGCGACTGGAGCGTGGCCGACCGGACGGTGACCGTCAACCTGGAGGCGGACGACGACATCACGTGTACGTTCACCAACAGCCTGTACGGCTCGATCCTCGTGGAGAAGGTCGACGACGACGGCGCAGCGCTGGGCGGCGCGGCGTTCGAGGCCGACCCGGGCGACTACGTGCTCACCGAGTACAGCACCGGCGTGTTCTGCGTCGACGTGCCGTACGGCGACTACACGGTCACCGAGACGACGGTGCCGCCCGACTACGTGGGTCAGGACCCGCAGGACGTCACCGTCAACACGTCCGAGACGTGCGCCGAGCGCATCGCCGCTGACGACGACCCGGACCTGACGTTCACGAACGAGCAGCTCCACCGGGTGGTCGTGCTGGTCTGCCACCAGGCGGACGACGAGCTCGTCGTCGGCACCGTGACGCTCGACGGCGTCACGCAGGACACGGTCGCACCGAGCGACATCACGCCGCTCACGGACGTCGACCCGGACGCCGAGGAGAAGCTGTGCAACCTGCCCGGATTCTCCGACCTCGAGCACGGGGAGGTGAGCCTGACCGTCGGCATCCCCGGTCACACCACGGAATGACCGACTGAGCGGGACCACCGCGGTTCGACCGGCACGGCGGGTGCACACGACGAGCGTGCACCCGCCGTGCCGTGCGCGTGGATCACGGTTTCCCGGCATGCTGCGTCCGGCGTGCCTAGCGTGGCACGCAGGAGGCCCTGCGTGGAGTCAGGGCGACGCGATGACCGCTGACGACAGCGTGCCGGCCTGGGAGCCGGCGTCGTTCCTCGGGCTGATCGACGAACCCGAGCGTTCACGGCTGGTGTCCTCCGGGCATCGCACGGACGTCCCCGCGGGCACGGTGCTCATGCCGCAGGGCGTCGTACCGGACACCCTCGTGGTCCTGCTGGACGGCGCGGCGGAGGCCGTCCGTGTCGACCAGCACGGTCACGAGACACGGGTCACGTCGTTCGGCCCCGGGGACGCGGCCGGGTTGGCCGCGGTCTGCGCCGACGTCCCGGCGCTGGCGGACATCCGCACGTCGCGGTCGAGCCAGGTGCTCGCCGTCCCCGCCCGGACCTTCCGTCACCTCGTGACGACGCCCGCCGTCTCCGAGGCGGCGATCTCCACGCTGGCGGCCCTCACGTACACGCTGGAGGAGCACCGGATGCACGGCTCCTACGGGAACGTCAGGTCCCTCGTGTGCCACTGGATCCTCTCGCTCGCGGCACGGTCGGGGGTGCCGCAGGCAGACGGCAGCGTCGTCGTGGCGTGCACCCAGGCCGAGCTCGCGTCCTGGGCGGGGGTGTCCCGCGAGGCCGTCGTCCGCCACCTGCGGGCGATGCGGCTGGAGGGGCTCGTCACCACCACGCGCGGCCACATGACGATCCACGACCCCGACGCGATCCGGGCGGCGGCCGAGGACGACCGGCCACCGCCGCCGGCGGGGCGGGGCGGGCTCAACGCAGCGGCGAGCCCGTGATCCTCTCGTACGCCTCGAGGTAGCGGTCCCGGGTGCGGCGGACGACGTCGTCCGGCAGCGCGGGCGGCGGGGCGTCGCCCGCGCGGTCCCAACCGGAGGCGTCCGAGGTCAGCCAGTCGCGGACGAACTGCTTGTCGAAGCTGGGCTGGGCACGGCCCGGCTCCCAGTCGTCGGCGGGCCAGAACCGCGAGGAGTCCGGCGTCAGCACCTCGTCGCCGAGGACGATCGGTCCACCGTCGGGCACCCGGCCGAACTCCAGCTTGGTGTCCGCCAGGATGACGCCGCGCTCGCGGGCGATCTCCTCGGCGCGACCGTAGACGGCGAGCGTGAGCTCGCAAAGCCGGCCGGCCTCGTCGTCCCCGATGCGGCGGGCGACCTCGGCGAAGCTGACGTTCTCGTCGTGCTCGCCGACCTCCGCCTTGGTGGCGGGGGTGAAGATCGGCTCGGGCAGCCGCGAGCCGTCCACGAGCCCGTCCGGCAGCGGGATGCCGGTGACCTCGCCGGACGCGCGGTACTCGGCCAGCCCGGAGCCGGTGAGGTAGCCGCGGGCGACGCACTCGACGGGGAACATGTCGAGGCGCCGGCAGATCATCGCCCGGCCCGCGACGACGTCGGGCACGAACCCGTCGCCGGGCTCCGCGCTCGCCTCGGTCGACACGACGTGGTTGTCCACGAGGTCGGCGAGCTGGTCGAACCACCACAGGCTGAGCTGGGTCAGGACCACGCCCTTGTCGGGGATGCCCGGCGTGAGCACGTGGTCGTAGGCGGACACCCGGTCCGAGGCCACGACGAGCACGACGTCGCCCAGCGGGTGGACGCCGCCGAGCGCCGGCAGGTCGGGGGCGTACAGGTCGCGGACCTTGCCCGAGTAGACGTGCCGCCAGCCGGGCAGGTCCAGAGGTCCGCCGGCGAAGGCGTCGGAGAAGGTCACGGCACCTGCACCTCGCCCCGCTCGGCGGCCAGCGCGATGTCGGTGCGGTGGTGGGAGTCGGCCAGGCCGATCTCCGCGACACCGGCGTAGGCCGCAGCCCGCGCGGCGGCGAGGTCGGCCCCCCGCCCGACCACGGACAGCACCCGGCCGCCGGCGGAGACGAGCGTGCCGTCGTCGGTCGTCGCGGTCCCGGCGTGCAGGACGTGCACGCCGTCGAGGCCGTCGGCC
Source organism: Isoptericola haloaureus (assembly GCF_036689775.1). Lineage (NCBI taxonomy): Bacteria > Bacillati > Actinomycetota > Actinomycetes > Micrococcales > Promicromonosporaceae > Isoptericola > Isoptericola haloaureus. Next base: position 863,258 of record NZ_JBAGLP010000118.1, read on the forward strand.
GGGTCGATCCCCGTGATCGCGTCGCCCTTGCGCGGATCTGCCGGGTACCCCGTCGCCGCGACGACGACGTTGACCACGGCGTCCGGCGACCAGTGCAGCGGCTCGTGCTGCTCGAGCTCGCCGCGGGCGGCGGCCAGCAGGACGGACGACAGGGGTGTCACCAGGCGGGTCAGCACGGCCTGGATCTCGGGGTCGCCGAACCGGGCGTTGAACTCCACGACCCGGGTGCCGCGCGAGGTCAGCGCCAGCCCCACGTAGAGCACGCCGACGAAGGGCGTCCCGCGGTGGGCCATCTCGTCGATCGTGGGCTGCGCGATCCGGTCGACGACCTCGCCGACGAGCCCGGACGGCGCCCAGTCCAGCGGGGTGTAGGCCCCCATGCCGCCGGTGTTCGGGCCCTCGCCGCCGTCGAAGACCCGCTTGAAGTCCTGCGCGGGGACCATCGGCACCACGGAGGTGCCGTCGCACACGCAGAAGACCGAGACCTCGGGTCCGTCCAGGTACTCCTCGACGACGACGCGTCCCTCGGCACCGCGCCCCGCGAGCGCGGCCCCGGCGTGCGCCATCGCCTCGTCCCGGTCGGAAGTGACGACGACGCCCTTGCCGGCCGCCAGGCCGTCGTCCTTGACGACGTAGGGAGGGCCGAACGCGTCCAGCGCCGCGGCGACCTCGTCGGTCGAGGTGCACACGTGCGCCATCGCGGTGGGGACGTTCGCCGCCGCCATGACGTCCTTCGCGAACGCCTTCGACCCCTCGAGCCGGGCCGCCTCGGCGGAAGGCCCGAAGACCGGGATCCCGGCGTCGCGCACGACGTCGGCCACCCCGGCCACGAGCGGGGCCTCGGGGCCGACGACGACCAGGTCGGCGCCCAGCGCGGTCGCCAGCGCGGCGACCGCCTCGCCGTCGAGCGCGTCGACCGCGTGGAGCGTGGCCTGCCGGCCCATCCCCGGGTTCCCCGGTGCGGCGTGCAGGTCGTGCGGCTCACCCCCGGCGGCGGCCTCCGCGGCGAGGGCGTGGACGATGGCGTGCTCGCGAGCACCGTTCCCGACGACGAGGATCTTCACGGGCACCGATCCTAAGTCCTCACGGTCGCGCGTTCCGGTTCTGCGGGATATCAGGTCGGTAACCCGCAGGACCGGAACGCGCGGCGGACCACCCCTGTGGACGACGCCGGCACCGACGCCCGCGACGGTGCTGAGGTGGGCACGTGCCACGACCTCCGGCGGCGCTCCCGCCGTCCCTGATCGCCCTCGCCCGCCGCCAGGCCGGCCTGGTGTCGTTGCGGCAGTGCGTCGCCCGCGGCGTGCCCGCCGACCGGATCACGCGGGCCGCCCGGAGCGGACGTCTCCCCCGCGTCGCCCGCGGTGTCTACGACGTCGGCGCCGGGCTCCCGCCGTCGCGCGCAGACCCGCAGGACGTGCGTCGTCGTCGGGCCGCTGCCCTGGGTGTGCTCGCCCACCCCGGCGCCGTGGCGACGGGTGTGTGCGCCCTCGTGCTGCGCGGGGTGCAGGGCGCCCCGACGGTGGTGCAGCCCGAGGTGGCGTTCCCCGACGGGTCCTCGCGGGAGGCGGTGACGCCGGTGCGCGTCCGGCGGGTCCCGGTGCGTCGCTGGGAGGTGGTGGGCGGGCTGCGGTGCGCCGAGGTCGCCGACGCGCTGGCGCAGGCCGTGCCCGAGCTCGATCGGCGCCATGCCGTGGCCCTCATGGACTCCGCCCTGCAGCAGGGGTTCCTGACCGAGGCCGAGCTCGCCGCGGCCCACGACGACGCCCGCGGTCGCCCCGGCGTCGAGCGGACGCACCGGTGGTGGGGCGAGGCCGACGGACGGGCCGAGTCGCCCGCCGAGACCTGGGCCAGGCTGTCGTGCCTGCGCGCCGGAGTCCCGCCGGACGCGCTCCAGCAGGTCGTGGTGGACGCGGACGGCGGCTTCCTGGCGCGCGTCGACCTCGCCTGGTCGCTCCCCGACGGCCGGGTGCTCCTGGTGGAGATCGACGGCGCGGAGCCGCACTCGTCCCCGCGGGCCGTCTACCGCGACCGGGTGCGCCAGAACGACCTGGTCACCGCACGCTCGCTGGTGCGGCGCTACACCGGGACCGACGCCTGGCACGGCGCCGTCGGCCCCGCGGTGCGCCGGCTCCTCGAGCCGACCGGGTGGCGGCCGGGACGTCCCGCGCCGCGCACCGTGACCGTCTGACGCGCCCCGACGTCCCGGTCCTGCGGCATATCAAGTCGGTGACCCGCAGGACCGGGACGCTCGGGCACCGCCCGCACAGCGTCCGGTCACGCCCGGGCGTGGATGAGGTCGTGGATCGGGATGATCTCGTCGCGGCGCGGACCGACGCCGACCGCCGAGATGCGGCAGCCGGACATCTCCTCCAGCGCCCGGACGTAGGCCTGGGCGTTGGCCGGGAGCTCGTCGAACGACCGGCACTGCGAGATGTCCTCCCACCAGCCGGGCAGCTCCTCGTAGATCGGCTTCGCGTGGTGGAAGGCCGACTGGTCGTCGGGCATCTCGTCGTAGCGGACGCCGTCGACGTCGTAGGCCACGCAGACCGGGACCTTCTCCATGCCGGTGAGCACGTCGAGCTTGGTGACCACCAGGTCGGTCAGTCCGTTGACGCGTGCGGAGTACCGGGCGATCACGGCGTCGTACCAGCCGCAGCGCCGCGCGCGGCCGGTGGTCACGCCGTACTCGCCGCCGGTCTTGAGCAGGTACTCGCCGTCGGCGTCGAACAGCTCGGTGGGGAACGGGCCCTCGCCGACACGCGTCGTGTAGGCCTTGATGACGCCGATGATCGAGTCGATGCGCGTCGGCCCGACGCCGGACCCGGTCACCGCACCGCCCGCGGTGGCGTTCGACGACGTCACGAAGGGATAGGTGCCGTGGTCGACGTCGAGCATGGTCGCCTGCCCGCCCTCGAACAGGACGTTGTGACCGGCGTCCAGGGCCTGGTTCAGCGCCAGGCCGGTGTCCGCGACCATGGGCTTGAGGCGCTCGGCGTGGCCGAGCAGCTCGTCGACGACCTCGTCGACCTCGACGGCGCGGCGGTTGTAGACCTTGACCAGCAGGTGGTTCTTCTGGTCGAGCGCGCCCTCGACCTTCTCGCGCAGGATCTTCGGGTCGAACAGGTCGGCGACGCGGATCCCGACGCGGTTGATCTTGTCGGCGTACGCCGGCCCGATCCCCCGCCCGGTCGTCCCGATGCGCCGCTTGCCGAGGAACCGCTCCGTCACCTTGTCCACCGTGCGGTGGTACGAGGCGATGACGTGCGCGCCGGAGGACACCATCAGCTTCGACGTGTCGACGCCGCGGGCCTCCAGGGCGTCGAGCTCCTCGAAGAGCACGTCGATGTCCACCACGACGCCGTTGGCGATGACCGGCGTGACACCCGGGGACAGGATGCCGGAGGGCAGCAGGTGCAGCGCGTACTTCTCGTCGCCGATCACCACCGTGTGCCCGGCGTTGTTGCCCCCGTTGAACTTGACCACGTAGTCGACGCGGTCACCGAGGAGGTCCGTCGCCTTCCCCTTGCCCTCATCGCCCCACTGGGCGCCGACGAGCACCACGGCTGGCATGGATCAACTCTCCTCGCGTGTCGGTGAGACCCGGAGGATCCCGCCGGGCCTCGCCAGAGTTTACCCGGCCATGACCTGCTGTCCCAGGCAGGCCCGTCTCAGGCGGGTCGGGGCCGCTGCGGCAGCTGGACGGGCGTCGCCCCGGTCGTCGGGTCGGACTGCTCGCACTGGTGGTCGGTGTCGATCCGGAACAGGTCCAGCGCACCGCACACCTCGAGCACGAACAGGTCGCGGTCGTCCGCCCCGCGCAGCACGGTGGCCCCGCCACGCTTGCGGCCCGAGTCGGCGAGGGAGATGAGGAACGCCGCGCCGGTGGAGTCCATGAAGGTCACGCGGCACATGTCGATGACCAGCAGCTGACGGCGGAGCCCGACGACGCGCGCCGCGATCTCGGGGAACTGGTCCCGCTCGGCGAGGTCGAGGTCGCCGGCGACCACGAGCGTCGTCGTCGTCGAGGACGTCGCGATCTCGATCATGCCGACGAGCCTACCGTCGGGCGCCGCGGGTCCGCCGCTCGGGACGGGGGTCCGGTGCCGAGCGTCACCTCGATCGCGGGCCGCCGCACCGTCCTGGAAGGATGGGCGCATGAGCCACAACCTGCTGTCCGGACCCGACCCGACCCGCCTGCCCGACGACCACGCCGTGGCGCGCGAGGGCCTCGAGACCGGCGAGGACCCGGCCGCCCTGGCGGCCGCCCACCCCTCGGCGAGCCTCACGTGGGCCGTGCTCGCCGAGCAGACCCTCGACGGCGGCGAGGACGTCACGCACTCCGTGACGGCGTACGCCTACGCGCGCACCGGGTACCACCGCGGGCTGGACGCTCTGCGCCGCGCCGGCTGGCGCGGCCAGGGGCCGGTCCCGGCCGACCACGTCCCGAACCAGGGGTTCCTGCGGGCCCTCCTGGCGCTGTCCGAGGCGGCCGCCCGCATCGGAGAGACCGACGAGGCGGAACGGTGCGCCCAGTTCCTCGCGGACTCCGGCGTCTCCGTCGACGAGGTCCGCGCGCTGCGCTGACCGGGCTCCGGTGAGCTCCGAGCCGACGGCCGGTGGTGCGGCGCTACTCCTGCCCCGCACCACCGGTCAGGTCGGGCCGCAGCTTGGCCCACACGAGCTTGCCGGACGTGCTGGGCCGCCAGCCCCAGTCGGCGAGCCGCTCGACGATCTGCATCCCGAAACCGCCGAGCCGGTTCGGGTGCCCGTCGGTGGCCACCGGCGGTGCCGGGTTGGAGTCCTCGACCTCGATGCGCAGCCCGTCCCCGGTGTCGAACAGCCGCAGCGCGATGTTGCCCCAGCCGTGCAGCACCCCGTTGGCCACGAGCTCGCTCACGACGAGCTCGGCGGCCGCGGAGTCCGGCAGCCCCCACGCCTGCGAGGTGCGCAGCACCGCGTGCCGTGCCCGGCCGATGGAGCCCGGCTCGCTCGGCAGCAGCCAGCGCCGCGAGCGGGGGCTCAGCGCGGTGACCCGGCGGTCCGCCTCCGGGTCGGGGACGCGCACGACGACGATGGCGACGTCGTCCTCGGGCGAGTCGGCCAGCCGTGACAGCAGCTCCTCCCCCACCCCGGCGGCGTCCCGCGCGGTGATGCGCCCCGACATCTCGGTGAGGGTCTCCAGCCCGCGCTTGAGCGACCGGTCGCGCCGCTCGATGAGCCCGTCGGTGTAGAAGATCAGCACGTCGCCGCGCCGCAGCACCTCACGGCCGGTGGTCCGCGTCTCGTTGCCGAAACCCACGAGCATGCCGCCGGCCTCGGAGAGCAGCTGGGTGGTGCCGTCGCGGAGCAGCAGCGGCGGCAGGTGGCCGGCACGGGTGTACTCCAGCGCCCAGGTGTCGTCCTCGGTGAGGTGCTCCAGCGCGGCGTAGACCATCGACGCAGGACGCGGCACCCGCATCCCCGCCACGAGCTGGTCGACCCGGTCCAGCACCGTCCCGGGTGTCGTCAGCTCGTAGGCGTAGGCACGCACCACGGAGCGGAGCTGGCCCATCGCGGCCGCGGCCTCGACGTCGTGCCCGACCACGTCGCCGATCACGAGCCCCACGGTGCCGTCGGCGATCTGCAGCACGTCGTACCAGTCGCCGCCGACCTGCGCGTGCTCGGCGTTCGGGGCGTAGTAGGTCCACACGTCCAGCCCGGTGACGTCGGCCTGCTCGGGCAGCATCGCGCGCTGCAGCGCCTCGGCCAGACGGTGCTCGCGGGCGTACAGCCGGGCGTTGTCGACCGCGGTGCCGGCACGGCGCGCCACCACCTCGACGACGGTGGACACGTGGTCCGGCTCGGGGCGCCCGGGGTGGACGTCGGCCTCGGCACCTCCGTGCCAGGTCACCAGGAGCCCGAGCACCCGGCGCCGGCCGGCCACGGCGTGGACGACGACGGCGTGCGGTACCGCCCCCGTCTCCTCGACCACGCGGTGCATCAGGTCCCGTCGCAGCCAGCCCGAGGCCGACGTCGGGTCGAACCGACCCTCGAGGCTCAGCCGCACGGGCCCGTCGACGACGCCGTCGAGCAGGTCCTGCACGTCGTCGACGGCCGGGTTCGACGCCGGTGCCCCGCCGTCGGCTCCGGACGGGACCGGCTCGAGCCGGTCGAGCGGCCGGTCCTCCGGCACGTAGCGCGTGTGCCTCCGGCCGCGGCCGGAGGGCGGCGAGGCGACGTCGACCCCCTCGGCGAACAGCAGCCCGTCGTCGTTGAGGTAGAACCCGGACCACGGCACCAGGGAGCGCAGCAGGTCGGCGATGTCGCGCAGGGCGAACGGGTACTCGAGGTCCCCGAGCAGCTCCGTGGTCTGGGCGATGAGGTCCAGGTCCGCGCGCTGGCGACGCTCGACCTCCAGGGAGGCGAGCTGTTCGGCCTGCTGGTCGACGTACTCCGAGACGTCCGTGGTGACGCCGACCCAGTACTCCGGGAGGTCGTCGCCGTTCGGCAGCGGGGTGACGTCGACCTGCAGCCAGGTCGTGCCGCCGTCCCGACGGCGGGCGCTGACGATCCGCCGCATCGCCCGCCCCGCCTTGAGGTCGGCCTGGGCGGCGGCCCGGTTCGGGTCGTCCTGCACGAGGGCGAGCAACGAGTGCGGCCCGAGGATCGCCAGCTCGTCGATGCCCACGCCGCCGAGCTCCTCGAACGCCTGGTTCACCCAGAGCACGGGCATGCCCGTGGACCACGACCCCGTGATGAACGCCGGCACGGTCGTGACGGACAGGGCCGAGGCGAGCTGGGCGGCCGAGACCGGCACGACGCCGGTGTACGAACCAGGCATTCGACCCATTCCCCCTCCTGTCGTCACGGGTTGCGGCCAGGTTGGTGCATTCCGGCGCCATTCAACCGTAGATTGGTGTCCGCCGAGACGTGAGGTGAGCGAGAAGCTCGAGGAAGGAGCACCGTGCAGGACGCATCCAACGCGGCGCCGCACTCCCCCGATGGTGGGGACGCCGACGAGAACACGGGGCCCCAGATCGGCGACCCCGCGAGCATCCACGTCATCGTGGGCACCTCGCGGGCGCGCGTCGTCCTCTCGGGCGAGATCGACGCCGAGGTCAGCTCCGAGCTGGGCGACGCCATCTCCGACGCCGAGGCCTCCGGGCTCCCCGTCGAGATCGACGCCCACCACGTGACGTTCATGGACTCCTCCGGCGTCGCCTTCCTGGCACGGCTCGCCTCGCGCAGCCCGCACACCGTCCGCATCCTGCGCGCGCCCCCGACGGTGCGCTTCCTGCTCGAGGTCACCCGGATCGGCGAGCTCCTCGAGATCGTCGACGACGACCCGGGCGTCGACCTCGACATCACCTCGGCCCAGCACTGACCCCGCACGCACGAAGGCCCCGCCGCTCACCAGGAGCGGCGGGGCCTTCGCGTCAGCGGCGCAGGCTCACATCTTGTGGCCGGCCGAGCGCAGCCACTGGCAGGCCTCGACGATGCGGTCCGCCATGCCGGCCTCGGCCTTCTTGCCCCAGGCGCGCGGGTCGTAGGCCTTCTTGTTGCCGACCTCGCCGTCGATCTTCAGCACGCCGTCGTAGTTGGTGAACATGTGGTCGACGACCGGACGCGTGAAGGCGTACTGGGTGTCGGTGTCGATGTTCATCTTGATGACGCCGTTGTCGACCGCCTCGGCGACCTCCTCGGCGGTCGAGCCCGAGCCGCCGTGGAACACGAGGTCGAACGGGTTCTCCTTGCCGATCTCGTCCCCGACGGCCTTCTGGATCTCGCCGAGGATGGCCGGGCGCAGCTTGACCGCACCGGGCTTGTAGACGCCGTGCACGTTGCCGAAGGTGAGCGCCGTCAGGTAGCGGCCCTTCTCACCGGCGCCGAGCGCCTTGACGGTCTTCAGACCGTCCTCGGGGGTCGTGTACAGCTTCTCGTTGATCTCCGCGACGTGGCCGTCCTCCTCGCCACCGACGACGCCGATCTCGACCTCGAGGAGGGTGCGCGCGGCCTGCGAGAGCTCGAGCAGCTCCTCGGCGATGACGAGGTTCTCCTCCAGCGGGATGTCCGAGCCGTCGAACATGTGCGACTGGAAGGTCGGGTTCTTGCCGGCCTTGACCTGCTCGGCCTCGAGCGCCAGCAGCGGGCGGACCCAGGAGTCCAGGTTCTTCTTGACGCAGTGGTCGGTGTGGATCGCGATGTTGACGGAGTAGTTCTTGGCGACCTCGGTGGCGTACGCGGCCAGAGCCAGGGAGCCGGCGACGCGGTCCTTGATCGTCGCGCCCGAGGCGTACTCGCTGCCGCCCACGGAGACCTGGATGATGCCGTCCGACTCCGCCTCGGCGAAGCCCTGCAGGGCGGCGGTGACGGTCTGCGAGGACGTGATGTTGACGGCGGGGTAGGCGAACTTGCCGGCCTTCGCCCGGTCGATCATCTCGGCGTAGACCTCGGGGGTTGCGATAGGCATCTGCGGTACTCCAATGAGGGGACGTACGAGGGACGCAGGCGGGCGACGTCGCACCGTCGCTGGTGGCGGGCGAGCGCACGGCCCACATGCATCGAGATTTTCTCACGTTCTGCGCATGGCCGTCACATGACGTCGCACAGAGTGAGACGGTCGCCCCGGTCACCAGCAGCGTGACAGCAGGTCAGGGGCAGGTCACAGGTGCTGCAGGGCCCAGGAGTGCATGGCGACGGCGGCCGCCGCGCCGGCGTTGAGCGAGCGCGTCGACCCGTGCTGGGTGATGTGGACGACGACGTCGCACGCGGCCTGCGCCTGCGGGGTCAGCCCGCTGGACTCCTGGCCGAGGAGCAGCACGCACCGCGCCGGCAGCGCACGGTGCTCCAGCGGCACCGACCCGGGCACGTTGTCGACACCGACGATCGGCAGGCCCTCGCCCGCGGCCCAGGCGACCAGCGTCTCGACGTCCGGGTGGTGGTGGACGTGCAGGTAGCGGTCGGTGACCATCGCGCCCCGGCGGTTCCACCGCCGTCGGCCCACGATGTGCACGCCGGCCGCGTTGAAGGCGTTGGCCGTGCGCACCACCGACCCGATGTTCAGGTCGTGCGCCCAGTTCTCGATCGCCACGTGCAGAAAAGCGTCGGCGTCGCGACGGTGATCCATGTCAGCGACGATCGCCTCCACGGTCAGGTAGCGGTACGGGTCGGCGACGTTGCGCCGGTCCCCGTGCTCCAGCAGCTCGGGGTCGTAGCGCGGGTCGGGACCGCCGTCGGCCGCGCGCGGCCAGGCCTCCGGGCCGCCGGGCCAGGGGCCGACACCGACCGGCTCGTCACTCATCGACGACCCGCGAGCTCTCCCACCAGAAGACGGCGCCCACGAGCGCGGCGCCCGCCACGGCGAGCAGCAGCGGGCCGACGACGGCGCCCGCGCCCGCCGGGGCGAGCAGCCCGCCGTCGGCGTCCTGCCAGGGCCACAGCGCCCGCAGCGAGCCGATCATCAGCCCCGCCAGCACCGCCATCGTGCCCTGCCGCCGGTGCCCGAGCAGCCAGTGCAGCAGCTTGACGAACGAGGCAAGGCCGACGGCCGCGCCGACCGCGAAGGCACCGACGAAGGCCAGGTCGCGGTCCTCGATCGCCTGCTGGACCGGGATGTACAGCCCCATGATCACCAGCAGGGTCGACCCCGACACCCCCGGCAGCACGAGGGCGTTGATCGCGATCGCCGCGGCGAGGGCCACGTACCAGAGAGAGGGGTCGGAGACCTCCGACGGCGGCAGGCCGACGAGGAAGAAGCCCGCCACGGCCGCCGCGACCAGCAGCACCGCGTCCAGCCCGCGGAACCGGTGCGGCATCATGCTCAGCGGGACCAGCACCGAGACGGCGATCATGCCGAAGAACACCGACCGCACCGGGACCGGGTGTTCCTCCAGCAGCGGCGCGATCGTGCTCAACGAGGCGAACAGCACCACCACCATGCCGCCCACGACCGGGGCGAGGAACCGCCAGTCGACGGCCCGCAGCGCCCGCCCGGCCGGTCGCAGCCCGTGGCCCTGCGCCACCCCCTGGACCAGCTCGCGACCGGCGTGCACGACCTGGCTCGCCGCGGCCAGGAGCCGGTCGTACAGCCCGGTGATCAGGGCGATGGTCCCGCCGGAGATCCCCGGGACGGACTCGGCCATGCCGACCAGCCCGCCGCGGACGGCCAGCCCGGGGGCGGAGCGCCAGGACGTACCGGTCGGGGCCGCGGCGTGCCGGCGGACGGCGCCGGTGTGCGTGGGGGGCTCGGAGGGCTCGTCGGTCACGCGTGCAGCCTACGGGCTACGGTGTGTCCCATGACCGAGCGGACGATCGAGTGCTGGCTGACCGACATGGACGGCGTGCTCGTGCACGAGGGGCAGGCCATCGACGGCGCGGCGGAGTTCGTCGACGCCCTGCGCGCGAAGGACCGCCCCTTCCTGGTGCTGACGAACAACTCGATCTTCACGGCGCGCGACCTGGCCGCGCGCCTGGCGCACTCGGGCGTCGACGTGCCCGAGGAGTCGATCTGGACCTCCGCGCTCGCCACCGCCACGTTCCTGGCCGAGCAGGTGCCGGGCGGGTCGGCGTACGTGATCGGCGAAGCGGGGCTGACGACGGCCATGCACGAGGCGGGGTACACCCTCACCGAGTCCGAACCGGACTACGTGGTCCTCGGCGAGACGCGCACCTACTCCTTCGAGGCGATCACCAAGGCCGTCCGGCTGATCAAGGACGGGGCGCGCTTCATCGCGACGAACCCGGACACCACCGGCCCCTCGGCCGAGGGTCCGTTGCCGGCCACCGGCTCCGTCGCGGCGATGATCACCGCCGCGACCGGACGCTCCCCGTACTACGTGGGCAAGCCGAACCCGATGATGTTCCGCTCGGCCCTGAACCGGATCGTCGCGCACTCGGAGACCACGGCGATGATCGGCGACCGGATGGACACCGACATCGTCGCCGGCATCGAGGCGGGTCTGGAGACGTTCCTGGTGCTGAGCGGCTCCACGACGCCGGACGAGGTCGACCACCACCCGTTCCGCCCGTCGCACGTCGTCGACTCGATCGCGGACCTCGTCGACCGCGTCTGAGGGCGCCGCCCCTCCGGGTCCCTTTGTGGGCATGAAATCTGCAGCCTTGAACGGGTTCAGGCTGCAGATTTCATGCCCACAACGCACGGGGGCGGTCAGGCGAGACCGAGGTCGTCCAGGTCGAAGAGGTAGTGGTACGGCACGCCGAGGGCCTCGATCTTCTCGCCGGCGCCGGTCGCCCGGTCGACGATCGTCGCGCAGCCGAGCACCTCGGCGCCGGCCTCGCGCAGCGCCTCGATGGCGGTGATCGGCGACCCGCCCGTCGTGGTGGTGTCCTCCAGCACGACGACCTTGCGGCCGGTGACGTCCGGCCCTTCGATCTGGCGCTGCATCCCGTGCGTCTTGGCGGACTTGCGCACCACGAAGGCGTCCAGGTCCTGCCCGCGGGACGCCGCGGCGTGCAGCAGGGCGTCGGCGATGGGGTCCGCACCGAGCGTGAGCCCGCCGACGGCGTCGACCTCGGCCGTGCCGAGCCCGACCTCCTCCAGGTGGTCCAGCAGCACGTGCCCGACCAGCGGCGCGGCGCGGTGGTGCAGCGTGATGCGGCGCAGGTCGACGTAGTAGTCGGCCTCCTTGCCGGAGGAGAGCGTCACCCTGCCGTGCACGACGGCGAGCTCCTTGACGAGCTCGAGCAGCTGCTCGCGAGGGGTCGGGGAGAAGTCGGCGGAAGTCACGGGTACCAGGGTACGGGGACCGGGCTCAGCGGTAGTGCCCGACGGCGCGCACCGCCCAGCGGGGCATGGCCCGCAGCACCGCGGACGCCGCCTTGTAGCGGACCGACGGCGTGGAGATGACGACGCCGCGGCGCACGTCCGCGAGCGCGTGGGCCGCCACCTCGGGCGCGTGCAGCCACGCACCGTCGGGCAGGACGTCGGTGTCCAGCCCGGCCCGGTCGTGGAACTCGGTCCGGGTGAAGCCCGGGCACAGCACCGTGGCCGTGACGCCGGTACCCGCCAGCTCCACGGCGAGCCCCTCGGTGAAGGTGCGGACGTAGGCCTTGGCGGCCGCGTAGCTCCCCCCGGCGGTCAGCGCCGCCACGGAGGCGACGTTGAGCACGGCACCGCGCCCGCGGGAGACCATCTGCTCCGCGGCGGCGTGCGAGAGCACCATGACGGCGCGCACCATGACGTCGACGGCGGCCAGCTCGACCTCCAGGTCCCCGCCGACGAAGTGCTGGGCCGGGGCGAAGCCGGCGTTGTTGACGAGCAGCCCGACCGGGCGACGGTCGTCGCCGTCCTCGGCGCCGGTCACGGACAGCCGTTCGGCGACGCGCGCGACGTCCTCGTGCCGCGACAGGTCGGCGGCGATCACCTCGACGCGGACGCCGGCGGCGGCGCGGACCTGTCCGGCGACCTGGTCGAGCCGGTCGCCGTCCCGGGCCACGAGCACGAGGTCGTGACGAGCGGTGGCGAGCTGCCAGGCGAGCTCCAGTCCCAGACCGGCGGTGGCGCCGGTGACGAGCGCAGTACCCATGACGGCACTCTATGTGGCCTAGGGTGCTCGCGTGCGTATCGCCACGTGGAACGTCAACTCGATCCGTACCCGGCTGGACCGCGTGCTGGCCTTCCTGGAGCGGTCGGGCACGGACGTGCTGGCGGTCCAGGAGACCAAGTGCCGCGACGACCAGTTCCCGCACCTGCCCTTCGAGGAGGCCGGCTACGAGGTCGCCCACACCGGGTACCACCAGTGGAACGGCGTCGCGATCGTCTCCCGCGTGGGCCTGGCCGACGTGGCGACGTCGTTCCCGCGCCAGCCGTCGTTCGTCAAGCCCGACCAGGAACCGCGCGTCGAGGCCCGCGCCCTGGGGGCGACGTGCGGGGGCGTGCGGGTCTGGTCGCTGTACGTGCCGCACGGCCGGACGCTGGAGGACCCGCACTACGCCTACAAGCTGGCGTGGCTGGAGGGCCTGCGCGCCGCCGCCGCGCGGTGGCTGACGGCGGACCCGGCGGTCGAGCTCGCCCTGCTCGGCGACTGGAACGTGATCCCCCGCGACACCGACGTGTGGGACGTGACCGCGTTCGCGGGCAGGACCCACGTGTCCACGCCCGAGCGGGAGGCGTTCGCGGCGTTCGAGCAGGCGGGCTTCACCGAGGTCACCCGCGAGCACGTGCCCGCACCCGGCACGTACACCTACTGGGACTACCAGCAGCTCGCCTTCCCCCGGGACAAGGGCCTGCGCATCGACTTCGCGTACGCCTCCCCCGCGCTGCGCGACCGGGTCACGAGCGTCTCGATCGACCGGGACGAGCGCCGCGGCAAGGGCGCGAGCGACCACGTCCCGGTGGTGCTCGACCTGGCCTGAGCCGAGGTGACGCCGGGTCCGGATCGATGTCACGCCGTCGGGCCCGGCGTGTCGGCGACAGGAGGATCCTCCGGGTGACTAGCCTTGTGAAGGCCTTCACAAGACCTTCCGAGGAGCCGCCATGGGTACGCAGATCGATGCCTCCGCCGCCGTCAGCGAGTACGTGGCCCGGGCCGACTGGCGGGTGCGCGCCAACGCCAACCAGGGCTACTCGCTGGGCGGGCTCGTCCTCAACGTCGCCGGCAAGACGATCGCGAACTACTGGCTCGACGAGGTGTTCTCCCCCGGGCTCGCCGCCGCCCACCGCGACGGCGACCTGCACGTCCACGACCTCGACGTCCTCGGCGGCTACTGCGCCGGGTGGTCGCTGCGCCAGCTGCTGTCCGAGGGGTTCGGCGGCGTGCCCGGCGCGGTCTCCTCGCGCCCGCCGCGGCACCTGGGGTCCGCGCTGGGCCAGATCGTCAACTTCTTCGGCACCCTGCAGAACGAGTGGGCGGGCGCCCAGGCGTTCAGCTCCTTCGACACGCTGCTCGCGCCGTACGTGCACGTCGACCGCCTCAGCCAGGACGAGGTCACCCAGGCCCTGCAGGAGTTCGTGCACAACCTCAACGTGCCCTCCCGGTGGGGCACCCAGACGCCCTTCACCAACCTCACCTTCGACCTGACCTGTCCGGAGGACCTCGCCGAGGAGCACCCCGTCGTGGGCGAGGACGTCCTGGACGTCACCTACGGGGACCTCCAGAAGGAGTCCGACATGATCAACCGGGCGTTCGTCGCGGTCATGTCCGCCGGCGACGCGGCCGGCCGGGTCTTCACCTTCCCCATCCCGACGTACAACATCACGCCGGACTTCGACTGGGACTCGGAGATCTCCGAGGAGATCTTCACCATGACCGCGCGGTACGGCACGCCGTACTTCCAGAACTTCGTCAGCTCCGACCTCAACCCGGGCGACGTGCGGTCGATGTGCTGCCGCCTCCAGCTCGACCTGCGCGAGCTGCTGGCCCGCGGCAACGGGCTGTTCGGGTCCGGCGAGCAGACCGGCTCGATCGGCGTGGTCACCGTCAACTGCGCCCGGCTCGGGCACGTCCACGGCCCGGACCGGGACGCGCTGTACGCCGCTCTGGACCGACTGATCGACCTGGCGGCCGACGGCCTCGAGGCACGGCGGGCGACGGTCCAGGAGCTCATGGACGGGGGCCTGTACCCGTGGACGCAGCGCTACCTCGGCACACTCGACGCCCACTTCTCCACCATCGGCGTCAACGGTGTCAACGAGATGATCCGCAACGCCACGGGCGACACCCACGACATCACCACCCCGACCGGGCACGCCATGGCCCTGGAGCTGCTCGATCACGTGCGCGGACGCCTCGTGGAGATCCAGGAGCGCACCGGGCACCTGTACAACCTGGAGGCGACCCCGGCCGAGGGCACCACCTACCGGTTCGCCCGGGAGGACCGTTCCCGGTACCCCGGCATCCTGCAGGCCGGCAGCGACGAGCAGCCCTACTACACCAACTCCACCCAGCTCCCGGTCGGGTTCACCGACGACCCGTTCGAGGCGCTGGCCCGCCAGGACGAGCTGCAGCGGCGCTACACCGGCGGCACGGTGCTGCACCTGTACCTCGGCGAGCAGGTCTCCAGCGACGAGTCCTGCCGCCGGCTCGTGCGACGGGCCCTGGAGAACCACCGGCTGCCCTACCTGACGGTCACGCCGACGTTCTCGATCTGCGCCACGCACGGCTACCTGGCCGGCGACGTGCGCGAGTGCCCCACCTGTTCCGCACCCACCGAGGTCTGGACCCGCGTGATGGGCTACTTCCGGCCCGTGGCCTCGTTCAACACCGGCAAGCAGGGCGAGTACGCCGAGCGTGTGACCTTCCGGGAGCCGACAGCGGTGGGTGTCGATGTCGCCTGACGCGCCGACCCGTGCCCCGCTGCGGCTGGCCGGGTTCGTGCCGTTCTCCACCGTGGACCGGCCGGGGCACCTCGTCGCGACCGCCTTCACCCAGGGGTGCCCCTGGCGCTGCACCTACTGCCACAACCCGGCCCTCATCGACCCCCGCCGTCGTCCCGGCGCGACCTGGTCGGAGCTCCTCGACCTGCTGGAGCGGCGACGCCGGATGCTCGACGGTCTCGTGATCTCCGGCGGCGAGCCGACGCTGCACCCGGGCCTCGCGGACGCCTGCCGGGACGTCCGCGACCTCGGGCTCGAGGTGGGACTGCACTCCGGCGGCGCGTGGCCCGCCCGTCTGGCGCACGTGCTGCCGCTCGTCGACTGGGTCGGGCTGGACGTCAAGGCGCTCCCGGACCGCTACGAGGAGGTCACCGGCGCGGCCCCGTCCGGCCGGGCCGCCTGGGAGTCGGTTCGGCTGCTGGTCGAGTCCGGGGTCGACCACGAGGTGCGCACCACCGTCGACCCGACGGTGCACACCCGCGACGAGGTCCTCGCGATCGGTGCCCGCCTCACCGCGATCGGCGTCCGTCGCTGGGTCGTGCAGGAGGCGCGGCCCGACGGCGCCCGCGCCGGTTGGGTGCGCCGGCTCGACCGGCGGCGGCTCTCCGACGTCCTGTACGACGACGACCTGCCCGGCGTCGAGCGGCGTGTGGGCGTCTGACCCGGGGCCCGCACGGCTCGGTAGGTTGTCCTCCATGACCGAGCGACCCGAGGACGACCTCTCCTTCGCCTCGCCCGGTCCGGCGACGCCCGCGGCCGGGCCGGACGGGACGCCGCCGGTCGCCGGGACGCCGGGCGCGACCGCCGCCGCGCCGGGCGCGACCGCCGCCGCCCCACCGGCCCGGTCGGGCGACGGCACACGCTGGGGAGCCCCGGGCGGGCCGACGCCGGCCGAGCGTGCCGCGGCGCGGCGCACCGCGCGGATCTGGGTGCTGTCGGTGGTCGGGCTGATCGTGCTCGTGGTGGCCGGTGCGACCGGGATCTCCGCCCTGACCTCCAGCGCGCGCGAGCAGGCGTGGGAGCCGGTCGCCGCGGACGTCACCGCTCCCACGACGGTCAACGCCGTCCAGCTCGTCCTGGGCTCGTGCCTGTCGGGCGCGTCGACGGAGGGCGGCGTCGGCGCGGTGGAGGTCGTGCCCTGCGCGGACCCGCACGTCGCCGAGGTGGTGGGGCGCACCGACGCCGCGAGCGACGCGATCTGGCCGGGCGAGGACGTGGTGGCCGCCCGCACGGCGCGCGGCTGCACCGCCGACCTGCTCGGACCGCAGGCCCGCGCCGAGGCGGCGCCGTCGGTCGCCTTCGTGGTGTGGACCCCGACGGAGGACTCGTGGGCGGCCGGTGACCGGACCGGGCTGTGCGTCGCCGTGCTGGACGAGGAGCGCACCGGGTCGCTGCTGGACTGACCGGGCGGCCCCGGGATGTCGACGGACGTCATCGGACCCGCGCCCGATCTTCACCGACCCGGCACCCTGGATGCGGCGATCGTCCGATCCGGCACGTCGAGGCCGAGGCGTTCCGTCCGGTTCTGTCCGGACTCGTCGGTCATGACGGGCACGTTCCCGCCGCCGGATCCCTTCACGTCTCCTCCACGACCATCTCCCGACATGGTCGTTATCGGATTGTGACCTACCGTGATCGCGTGGTTACGGTCCCTACGTCGTCCGGAGACCGGGCGGCGACCGGCCCGCAGCCCAGTGCTGCCGGCGGGCCGGCCCAACGGAGCACCGACGGCAGCAGCGGGAGACCCAGGTATTGCGGGTGACGCACGTCGCCACCCTCGGGGTGAAGCCGTCCTTCGGCGGCAGGCCACCACTTCTCGGCCTAACCCGACAGCTCATCTCGCCGGCTGGAGGAGTACCCCATGTCCACCACCTCCCTGGATGCTGCGCGCCCGCGGGGCGCGGTGCGCCCGCCGCGGACACGGCACGCTGCCGTCGCCATGACCCTCACGGCCGCCCTCGCCGGCGGCACGCTCGTGGCCGGCGCCCAGTCCGCCGTCGCCGACGAGGCGACGACCACGTCCGACGAGTCGACCGCCACCGAGACGGCCACGCCCGAGCCCACCGCCACCGAGACGGCCACGCCCGAGCCCACTCCCACCGAGGAGCCCGTCGTGGTGAGCACGACGCCGGACGTCTCGATGTCGAAGTCCCGCCACACCGGCCGCAAGGGCCAGGGGCACACCCGTCCGAAGTACACCGTGAGCGCCACGACGGCCGACGGCGAGGCGTTCGCCGGCCGTGTCCGGCTCTACGTCAAGGGCACGAAGGTCGCCGTCAAGCAGCTCGACGCCGACGGCACCATCCACTTCCGTCCGGGCCTCGGCAAGTACGACGTCGGCCGCAACGGCGTCCGCGCCGTCGTCGCCCCGGCCGCGGCCACCGGCCTCGACCAGGTGACCAAGAACCGCACGGTGCGCATCAAGCCGAAGGCGCGCACGAACCTCTACGTATCGATGAGCCGCAAGCAGGCCACGAAGGGCAAGTCGCACACCCGTCCGAAGTACACGGCCAAGGTCCGCAAGTGGGGCGAGCCCGTCACGGGATGGGTCCGCCTGATCGTCGCAGGCGACAAGGTCGCGGTGAAGAAGACCAACAGCAACGGCGTCGTGCGTTTCCGTCCTGGGCTGGGCAAGTACGACGTCGGCGGCAACCGGATCCGTGTCGTGGCGGTGCCCGTCCGCGGCGAGGGCCTGAAGAAGACCACGAGGCACCGCAACGTCCGGGTGGCCCCGAAGGTGACCCGCGGCGACAAGGTCGTCCGCGTGGCGAACAGCTACGTCGGCCACCGCTACTCCTACGGCGGCACCTCGCCGGCCACCGGGTTCGACTGCTCCGGCTTCACCTCGTACGTCTACAAGAAGGCGACCGGCAAGACCCTGCCGCGCTCGTCGTCGGCGCAGGCCTCCATGGGCAAGCGCGTCTCGCGCAGCAACGCCAAGAAGGGTGACCTCGTCTACTCGCCGGGGCACATCGGGATCTACGCCGGCAACGGCCGGATCATCGAGGCGGCGCGTCCGGGCGTCGGCGTCGTGAAGCGCACGATCTGGCAGTCCAACCCCCAGTTCATCCGCATCTGACCCGCACCTGACCGGCAGCGCACCGGCGCAGGACCACCCCACGAGATCGACCCACCCGGCCGAGATCGACGTTCAGTACGTCGGTCTCGGCCGGGTGGGTCGATCTCGTGTCTGCGGGGTGTCGGCGACGGGCCTCAGCGCAGGGTCAGACCTTCGTCGCCCTCCACCCGGTCGACGACGACGGTGTCACCGTCGGACACCTCGCCGGCCAGCAGCCGGCGCGCCAGCCGGTCACCGATCTCGCGCTGCACCAGCCGGCGCAGCGGCCGCGCCCCGTACGCCGGGTCGTAGCCCTCCAGCGCCAACCACTCGCGGGCCGGCGGCGTGACGTCGAGCGTGATCCGACGGTCGGCGAGACGGTCCGCCAGCGCTGTGACCTGCAGCTCGACGATCCGGCCCAGCTCGCCGAGGGTGAGCGCGTCGAACAGCACGACGTCGTCGAGCCGATTGAGGAACTCCGGCTTGAAGGCCGCGCGCACCGCGGTCATCACGCTCTCGCGCTTGGCTGCCTCGTCCAGCGTCGGGTCCACGAGGAACTGCGAGCCCAGGTTCGAGGTGAGCACCAGGATGGTGTTGCGGAAGTCCACGGTGCGGCCCTGGCCGTCCGTGAGCCGACCGTCGTCGAGCACCTGCAGCAGGATGTCGAACACCTCGGGGTGGGCCTTCTCCACCTCGTCCAGCAGGACCACGGAGTAGGGCCGACGGCGGACCGCCTCGGTGAGCTGACCGCCCTCCTCGTAGCCGACGTACCCCGGAGGGGCCCCGACGAGCCGCGCCACCGAGTGCTTCTCGGAGTACTCCGACATGTCGATGCGCACCATGGCGCGCTCGTCGTCGAAGAGGAAGTCCGCCAGGGACTTGGCGAGCTCGGTCTTGCCGACACCCGTCGGCCCGAGGAACAGGAACGACCCGGTCGGCCGGTCGGGGTCGGCGACCCCGGCCCGCGAGCGCCGCACCGCGTCCGAGACGGACCGGACAGCGGCCTGCTGGCCGATGAGCCGTTCGCCGAGGACGTCCTCCATGCTGAGCAGCTTCTCGGTCTCGCCCTGCAGCATCCGGCCGGCGGGGATGCCGGTCCAGGCCGAGACGACCTCGGCGACCTCGTCGGCCCCGACCTTGTCGGCGATCATCGGCGTCTCCTGGGCGGCCTCCTCGGCCGCCGCCTCGGAGGCCTCGGCCTGCTCGGCCTCGGCCAGCTCGCGCTCGACGGACGGGATCTCCCCGTACAGCAGGCGGGCGGCGGCCTCGAGGTCGCCCTCGCGCTGCAGCCGGTCGGCCTCGGTGCGCAGCTCGTCGATGCGGGCGCGCAGGTCGCCGACGCGGTTGTGGCCGGCCTTCTCCGCCTCCCAGCGGGCGGTGAGAGCGGCGAGCTCCTCGCGCCGGTCGGCCAGGTCGGCGCGCAGCTTCTCGAGCCGCTCGCGCGCGGCCGCGTCGGCCGAGCCCTCGGCGTCCTTGAGGACGACCTCCTCCATCTCCAGCCGGGTGACGGCGCGCTGCAGCTCGTCGATCTCCACCGGCGAGGAGTCCATCTCCATGCGCAGGCGGGAGGCGGCCTCGTCGACGAGGTCGATGGCCTTGTCGGGCAGCTGGCGGCCGGTGATGTACCGGTCGGAGAGCGCGGCGGCGGCCACCAGCGCCGAGTCGGCGATGGTCACCTTGTGGTGGGCCTCGTAGCGCTCCTTGAGCCCGCGCAGGATCGCGACGGTGTCCTCCACCGACGGCTCGCCGACGAAAACCTGCTGGAAGCGGCGCTCCAGGGCCGGGTCCTTCTCGATGTTCTCGCGGAACTCGTCGAGGGTGGTGGCGCCGACCATGCGCAGCTCGCCGCGGGCGAGCATGGGCTTGAGCATGTTGCCGGCGTCCATGGCTCCTTCGGAGCCGGCGCCCGCACCCACGACGGTGTGCAGCTCGTCGATGAAGGTGATGACCTCGCCGTCGGAGGCGGTGATCTCCTCCAGGACGGCCTTGAGCCGCTCCTCGAACTCGCCGCGGTACTTGGCACCGGCGACCATGCCGGCGAGGTCGAGGGCGACGAGCCGCTTGCCCTGCAGCGAGGTGGGCACGTCCCCGGCCACGATGCGCTGGGCGAGGCCCTCCACGACGGCGGTCTTGCCGACGCCGGGGTCGCCGATGAGCACGGGGTTGTTCTTGGTGCGGCGCGACAGCACCTGCACGACCCGGCGGATCTCGGCGTCACGGCCGATGACGGGGTCGAGCCTGCCGTCCCGGGCCCGCTGGGTGAGGTCGCTGCCGTACTGCTCCAGGGCCTTGTAGGTGCCCTCGGGGTTCGGGCTGGTGACCCGGCCGTTGCCGCGGACGGCGGGCAGCGCGGCGCGCAGCGCGTCCGCGGTGGCGCCGGCGGCGTTCAGCGCCTGGGCGGCAGCGGACTGGCCGGCGGCCACGGCGATGAGCAGGTGCTCGGTGGAGACGTACTCGTCGCCGAGCGCCTCGGCCTCCTGGGTGGCGGTGGTCAGCACGCTCTGCATGGCGCGCGACGGCGACGGCTGGGCGACGCCCTCGCCGCTCACGGTCGGCAGCGCGACGAGCGCGGCGCGGGTCTTCTGCCCGATCTGCTGGGGGCCGGCCCCGACGGCCTCGAGCAGCCCGACGGCGACACCACCGGTCTGCTGCAGCAGCGCGGACAGCAGGTGGGCGGGCTCGAGCTGGGGGTTGCCGGCGGCGGACGCCGACTGCACGGCGTCACCGATGGCCTGCTGCGACATCGTCGTGAACTTGGTGTCCATGGGTCCTCCGGGTCCGGTACGAGTGACTGCTGACGTCAACCGCCGCAGAGTTGAGTCTATTCCGCTCAACTTTGCCTCGCCACGGCAGGTGGCGGCGGGTGAATTCGCCCTGCATGCAGCGGTCCGGATGCCCTGTCGACGCCGGTCGGGGATGCTGGGACGGTGATGCCTGCCACGCTCGCCCCGCCGCCGTCCGCCCCCGACCGCCGTCGGCCCCGGCCACGGGTCCGACGGGCGGCGACGGCCGTGCTCGCCGCCGTCGGCCTCCTCGCGCTCTCCGGGTGCATGAAGGTCGACTGGGACATGACCCTCAGCGAGGACGACACGGCCTCCGGCACCGTGATCATGGGGATCTCCGACGAGTTCGCCGAGTCCCTGGGGATGGACCCGCAGGAGCTGTGGGACATGTCGAACGAGGGCGAGGACTCCCTCACCGAGGACCTGCCGGAGGGCTCGACGGAGCAGCCCTGGTCCGACGGCGAGTACACGGGCGTCGAGGTCGGCTTCGTCGACCAGCCCATCTCGGAGATGAGCGGCGAGGGCAGCGACGACCTGTCCATCACCCGCGACGGCGACGAGTACGTCGTCGACGGCGTCTTCGACCTGAGCCAGGACGCCCAGGACATGGAGGACATGGGCGGCGAGCTCCCCGAGGGCCTGCTCGACAGCTTCGACATGCGCATCGCCGTGACGTTCCCCGGCGCGATCAGCGAGACCACGGGCGAGGTGGACGGCAACACCGTCGTGTGGACGCCGTCCGTCGGGGAGGTCACCGAGGTGTACGCCCGCGGCTCGGCCGTCTCCGGCGGGGCCGCCGCGCCGGAGGACGAGGCCACGACCTCCGAGGAGGAGGCGACCGACGAGCCGACCGCGGAGGCCACCGACGAGGAGTCCGCGGCCGCCGACGACATGGCCGACACCGCGGCCGAGGACGACGCCGGCGGCTTCCCCTGGTGGATCGTGGGCCTCGTGCTCGGGCTGGCCGTCCTCGGTGTCGTCGTCGCGCTCGTCGTGCGCAACAACCGCACCCCCGGCCCGCCCGGGGCCGGCGCGCCCGGCAGCGGCCCCGCGCCCTACGGCGGCGGCGCCGTGCCCCCGAGCTACGCCCAGCCGCAGCAGCAGGCCCCGCCCGTCGTACCGCCCCAGCAGCCGTACCAGGACCCGGACGGCACCCCGCCGACGCCGCCGCGCTGAGCCGCCGGTCCCGATAGCCTCGGGACATGACAGCGACCGACTGGCACCCCGACCTGCTCGGCGAGGGCTTCGAGGCCCGGACCCTGGACCTGCCGGAGGGCGCGAGCGCCACCCTGGTCCGCCACGTGCCGTCGGTCGCGCCGCTCGGCGACCCGGCCCGGGTGGCCGTGCTGTCCGTGCACGGCCTGGCGGACTACTACTTCCACCCCCACGTCGCCCGCGCCCTGGCCGACGCCGGGTTCGCGTCCTACGCCGTGGACCTGCGCGGCCACGGCCGCTCGTGGGAGTCGTACGAGGCGGCCGGCGGCGACCCGAACCAGGTCCCCGACCTGGCGCTGCACGCCCAGGACCTGGACGCCGCCGCGGACGCGGTGCGGGCCGCCGGTCACGAGCGGCTCGTGGTGCTCGCCCACTCCACCGGCGGGCTGGTCGTCCCGCTGTGGGCGGACGCCCGCCCGGGCCGCGCGGACGCGCTGGTGCTGAACAGCCCGTGGTTCGAGCACAACGCGCCCCGCCCGTTCCGGTGGGCGGGGGTGGCGCTCGCCGAGGCCGTCGCCCCGCTGGCGCCGCGCGCCGTCCTCAGCCACCTCGACGACGCCTACGCCCGGGCGCTGCACCGCGCGCACGGCGGCGAGTGGGACTTCGACACGACCTGGAAGCCGCACGAGCCGTTCCCGGTGCGCGCGGCCTGGTTCCGCTCGGTCCGCCGGTCCCAGCGGCGGCTCGCCCACGGCCTCGACCTCGAGATCCCCGTGCTGGTGCTGACCTCGGACCGGTCCACGCACGCCGAGCACCTGTCCAGCGACTCGGTGCTCGACGTCGCGCACATGCGCGCCCTCGCCCCGCGGCTCGGCGACGACGTCAGCCTCGCCACGATCCGCGGCGGCACGCACGACCTGGCGCTGTCGCCCTCGCCCGCGCGCGAGGAGTACCTGCAGGTCGTGACGGACTGGATCGCCGCCGCCGTCTGACGCTCGGCACCCGCGGGGTGCACCGTCCCGGCCGCACCGTCGTGTCCGATTCCCGCTAGCCACCCCGGGGGCGGGCGGGTGACGATGAGGTCGTGCCCGCCACGACCGACACCCGCTGGACCGAGCGATACCGCGCCATCGCCGCGCGCGACGCCCGGTTCGACGGCCAGTTCGTCACCGCCGTGCGCAGCACCGGGATCTACTGCCGCCCGTCGTGCCCCGCCCGCACGCCCAAGCCGGAGAACGTGACGTTCTACCTGACCTCGGCGGCCGCGCACCACGCCGGCTACCGCGCCTGCAAGCGATGCCTGCCCGAGGCGAGCCCGGGCACCCCCGCCTGGGACCTGCGCGGCGACGCCACCGGCCGGGCCATGCGGCTCGTGGCCGACGGCGTCGTGGACCGCGAGGGCGTGGCCGGCCTGGCCGCCCGGCTCGGCTACAGCACGCGCCACCTGCACCGCCTGCTGCGTGCCGAGCTCGGCGCCGGACCGCTCACGCTCGCCCGCGCCCAGCGCGCGCAGACAGCGCGCACCCTGCTGACGGGCACGGACCTGCCGGTCGCCGACGTCGCGTTCGCCGCCGGGTTCGGGAGCATCCGCCAGCTCAACGACACCGTGCGCGCCGTGTACGCGACCACCCCGACCGCCCTGCGGAGCCGTCGCTCGGTGCGCCCCGGCACGGTGAGCGGCGCCGGCACCGAGGGCGACCGCGTCCACCTCGACCTGACGCTGCCCGTGCGGGAGCCCTTCGACGCGGCCGGGACGATCGCCTACCTCGCCGCGCGGGCGGTCGACGGGGCGGAGTCCGCGACCGTGCACGACGACGCAGCCCGCTACGCGCGCACCCTGCACCTGCCGCACGGGCCCGGCGCCGTCGCCGTCACCGCCGGTCCCGCCGTCGGACCGGGACGCCTCGCCGCCCACCTCGAGCTGGCCTCGCTGCAGGACGTCGCCACCGCGGTGGCGCGGGTACGCCGGCTGCTCGACCTGGATGCCGACCCCGTCGCCGTCGACACCGCGCTGGCCACCGACCCCGCGCTCGCCCCGTCCGTCGCCGCGACCCCGGGCGTCCGGATGCCGGGGGCCGCGGACCCGCACGAGATCGTCGTCCGCGCCGTCGTGGGTCAGCAGATCTCGGTGGCTGCCGCGCGGACGCACCTGAACCGGCTCGCGGCGGCGGCCGGCACGCCCTACCGGTCGACGGTCGCCGGACTCACCCGGCTGTTCCCCACCGCCGCGCAGGTCGCGGCCGACGACGGCGCCAGCCTGGCGCTCCCGGCCCGGCAGCGTCGCACCGTGGTCGCCACCGCCGACGCGCTGGCCGACGGCACCCTGGCGGTCGACCTCGGCGCGGACGCCGACGAGCTGCGCGCCGCGCTCGAGGCGCGGCACGGCATCGGACCGTGGACGTCCGGGTACGTGACGCTGCGTGTCCTGGGCCGTCCCGACGTCTGGCTCGACGGGGACGCTGCCCTGCGGACCGGCGCCCGCCGGCTCGGACTGCCCGACGACCGGGCCGCGCTCGCCACCCGGGCCGACCGCTGGGCCCCCTGGCGCTCCTACGCCGCCCGGCACGTGTGGCGGGCCGCTGCCGCACCCGTGGACGAAAGGACCACCGCATGATCGCCGCGACCACCCTCGACACCCCGGACGGACCCTTCAGCCTCGTCGCCGACGACGGCGTCGTGCTCGCCTCGGGCTGGACCGCGGACGTCCCCGCCCTGGTCGGGCTCGTCCACCGGGACCTGCGCCCGGCGGCGGTGCCCGTCGTCGACACCACCGACCCCGCCGTCGCCGCCCCGGCCGCGGCGGTCCGGGCGTACTACGCGGGCGACCTGGGCGCCGTGGCCCGGGTCGACGTCGTCCAGCGCTCCGGCCCGTTCCGCGAGCACGCCTGGGACGTGCTGCGCGAGGTCGCACCCGGCGAGCCCGTCACCTACACCGAGTACGCCCGCCGTGCGGGGCGGCCCGCGGCGGTGCGCGCGGCGGCGGGGGCGTGCGCGCACAACGCGGCCGCACTGTTCGTGCCGTGCCACCGTGTGCTGCGCACCGACGGCACGCTCGGCGGGTTCCGGTACGGGACCGCGGTCAAGGAGTCGCTGCTGGCTCGCGAGCGGGCCGCAGCGGCCGCCTGAGGCGGCGCGTCAGGCCAGGTCCTCCGGCGCCAGCAGGAACTCCGACTCGTCGGCGATCTCCCCGCCGACGGCGGCGTGGATCGCGGCGGCGACCTTGCCCACCAGGTCGGCCGCCCGCTTGCGGGCCACCACCAGACCGGGCTGGGGGAACTCCATCTGCGCCTCGAACTGGTCCGGCGGGTCCCACACGACGCGGTAGCAGATCGCCCCGCTCGCGGCCCAGGGCAGCTCCTTGACGAGCAGCGGCAGCACCTCGTCGCCCATGACCTCCACGGTCACCCAGCCGTCGTGACCCAGGTCGATCGTCAGCCCGTAGCCGTCCAGCACGACCGGTGCCTGCAGGGCGGCGATGTCGAAGTCGTCGGCCCGGGCGTGCAGCTCGCGCCGCAGCTCCGGGTCGAGCTTCTCGCCCGGGTAGAGCGGCTTCTCCGCGATGCCCTCCGGCGG
Source organism: Isoptericola haloaureus (assembly GCF_036689775.1). Taxonomy (NCBI): domain Bacteria; kingdom Bacillati; phylum Actinomycetota; class Actinomycetes; order Micrococcales; family Promicromonosporaceae; genus Isoptericola; species Isoptericola haloaureus. The sequence continues at coordinate 889,143 of NZ_JBAGLP010000118.1, forward strand.
CCCCTGGTAGTCGGCGCCCTGGGTGGCCAGGACCACTCGCGGGTGGACCTCCTGCAGCACCCGGTGGGCGGCCTGCGGGTCGAGCCACACGTCGGACCACACCGTCAGGTCGACCGACGCCCCCGGGTCCGGGGTCAGCACGACCCCCGCGCCGGCGGCGCGCCGCTGGGTCTCGGCCGGGTCCCACAGGCCCGCCACGTCCAGGCGCACCGAGCCGCCGAGGCGTCGGGCGGCGGCGATCAGCCACTGCACGACGCGTTCCTCCTCGCGGTTCGGCAGCCCTGCCGGGAACGCCCGGGCGAGACCGTCGCGGTCGCCGCCACCGGGGAACGGCGGGTCGTCCCAACGCTCGCGCGGGCAGACGACGTCGAAGACCAGGGCGGTGCGCGCCGGCAGGCCGGGCTCGAACCCGTCGCCCCGCGGAGCGTAGGGCCCGTGCACGTGGCTGTGCCGGGTCAGGCGCAGCACGCCGGGCTCACCGGGTCCGGCGATCCGGCCCGCGGGCAGGTCCGCGCCCGGCAGGTCCGACGGGGCGACGTCCCAGCGGGTGCCGCCGAACCGCGACAGGGCCAGCACCTCCACCTCGTCGACCGTCACGTCGTCCGGCACGGCGAGCAGGTGCCGCGCCTGGTGCCCCTGCGTGGACGCGCGCGGGAGCGGTGGCAGGGACGGGGACGAGGTCTGGGCCATCAGGCGACGTTCCTTCCGGGTCCGGGAGTCCGGCCGACGGACGTCGCCGGCGCGGCGGGACCGAGCGTACCGACGTCGGCCCCCGGTGTCGCCGACCCCGGTCATACGTCGGTGCGGTGGAAGGACTGCCAGGAGCGGCTCGCCGTCGGGCCCCGCTGGCCCTGGTAGCGCGAGCCGTACCGAGCCGAGCCGTAGGGGTGCTCGGCCGGGGAGGAGAGCCGGAAGAAGCAGAGCTGGCCGATCTTCATGCCCGGCCAGAGCGTGATCGGCAGGGTGGCGACGTTGCTCAGCTCGAGGGTGACGTGCCCCGAGAAGCCCGGGTCGATGAACCCGGCGGTGCTGTGCGTCAGCAGGCCGAGCCGGCCGAGCGAGGACTTGCCCTCCAGCCGGGCGGCGACGTCGTCGGGCAGGGTGACCGTCTCGTACGTGGACCCGAGGACGAACTCCCCCGGGTGCAGCACCAGTGGCTCGCCGGGCTCGACCTCGACCAGCCGGGTCAGCTCCGGCTGCTCCTGGGACGGGTCGATGAACGGGTACCGGTGGTTGTCGAACAGGCGGAAGAACCGGTCCAGGCGCACGTCGATGCTCGACGGCTGGACCATCGCCGGGTCGTACGGGTCCAGGGCGACGCGTCCGGCGTCCAGCTCGGCCCGGATGTCGCGGTCGGAGAGCAGCACGCTGCACACGGTAGCCGGGCCGACGGCGCCCCGCCGCGCGGTCCGCGCCGTGGTCCGCCGCGCGGTGCCGGAGCGGATTCGGGACACGGGCCGTTGTTGGGTATGATCGCCGTGCGCGCATCGACGTCGGTGCGTCACGCGGGTGTAGTTCAATGGTAGAACTTCAGCTTCCCAAGCTGACAGCGCGGGTTCGATTCCCGTCACCCGCTCGCTGCTCGACGAGGCCCCGTACCGGATCCGGTACGGGGCCTCGTCGCGTCGGAGCCTCGTCGCGTCGGGGCCCGGTCAGCGCGGCGGCTGCCGGCGGGGCTTGAGCCGGACGTCGGGCAGCGTCGGAGCACGCAGGGGTCCGCCGTCGTACCCGTCCACCCGACCGAACCGGCGCCCGGCCGCGCCGTCCACGTAGCCGGTCTCCCCGTCGGGGCGATCGGCGAGCTGAGCCGTCCAGTCGGCCCGCGCCGCCGCGACGTCCTCGTGGGTACGGCCGACGAAGTTCCACCACATGACGACGTCCTCGGTGAAGGGCTCGCCGCCGAGGAGGACCGCACGCACCGGGGTCGCCCCCGCGCCCACGACGAGGCGGTCGCGGCCGGGGGCGACGTAGGCGAGGTCGGCGGGCGGCACCGATGTGCCCTCGAAGGTCGCCTCCCCCGCGTCCACCAGGAGCCCGTGCTCGAAGGCGACGTCGACGTCCAGCTCCAGGCGCGTGCCGGCCGGCACGTCGAGCTGGGCCCCCACGAGCGGGGAGTACGTGCGGGCGGGCGAACGCAGCTCGCGACCGCCGACCTGCAGCGCGCCGAGGAACACCCGCACCCGCGCGCCGTCGACGTCGGCGACGGGCAGGTCGGCGTGGTGGTCGAACTGCGGTGCGGTCGCGGCGTCGCCCGAGGGCAGCACCGTCCACAGCTGCACGCCGTGCAGCGTCGGCGGCCGCGGGTGGTCGGGCGTCGAGGCCGGGGACTCCTCCGAGTGGGAGATCCCGTGCCCCGCGGTCATGAGGTTCAGCTCCCCGGGCCGCACGAGCTGCTGGGAGCCCACCGAGTCGCGGTGCATGATCTCGCCGGCGAAGAGCCAGGACACCGTCTGCAGCCCGATGTGGGGGTGCGGCGGCACCTGCATCCCGGCCGAGGAGGAGACGTCGTCGGGCCCGTAGTGGTCGCTGAAGCACCACGCGCCGATGAGGGACCGGCGGCGCTGCGGGATGGTCCGGCGGACCGTCATCGCCCGGGGGCCGCCCAGCGGGACCTCGCGCGCGGTGAGGATCTCGACGTCGGCAGGGGCGTCGCCGACGGTGCAGACCTGTTCGGCGGGACGCAGCTCCAGGTTGCTCATGGCGGCGAGCCTACGCGCGGCAGCGCTCCCGGACATGGCCGAGGCCCCCGGGACGGCCGGGGGCCTCGGCAGGAACCACGTTCCCCGCGCGATCGCTGTCGGGGCGCCGTGTCGACGTCACAGCCCCGGGGCTCCTGTCGTGGGAGCCGGGGCCTGGTGCGTCGGCGCCCCGACCTCCGCGTTCTCCACAGGAGACCCGGACGTGGGTGGTCTTCCGGCCACGCCCGGACACCCGCGTCGTCACCCGCGGCCCGCACTCGGTGCGGATCGGCCCGTCGTTCTCCGGTCGACCGTCGTCCCGTCGGGGGGTCCCGACCCGCTGATGGGCGGGGCCGGGAGGTGCTCCTCGCCGAGACCGTTACATCGTTTTTAGACCGGCGCACGTCGCTCTGCAAGGGGTGTGGAGGGCGGATTCTCCGGCCACAGGCTCGTCCACAACGGGAGCCGCGGAATCCCCACACCGTCCACAGCGCTGTGGACAAAATCTGTGGACGAGAACCCTGCAGCAGCCCGGCACCTGGCGACGGACGCCACGCCCGGCAGGCCGGATGACGTGCTGACAAGCGCCCGGAAAACTGCTCAGAACCGCAGGATCTCGGGGTTCCGGGACATCAGGGACGACGCAGGAGGCCGGTCCGCGGCGGCGCGGCACCGGCAGGTCGCGCAGCGTTCACCGGAGAGCGGCGCGGACAGTACCACGCTCGACGCGGATCCACACACCTGTGGACAACTCGCTGGTCAGACCCACGCCCGCGTCGAGGACTGCTGGTCGTCCAGGCGCCGCTCGATCTCGGCCGTCGTGGCGACGAACGCACCGTCGTCGACCAGCACGCCACCGGTCCGGGCGTGCGTCAGCAGGGCCAGCCGGGCGGCCATGGCCCGCATGCGCGTCCGCGCGATGACGTGGAGCCCGGAGGGCTGCTCGAGCCGGAGCTCGTAGGGGTCCTGGGGGACCCAGCGGACCGTCACCGCGAACGGCCCGTACTCGGCGGGGTCGATGTCGACCAGCGCCCGGGGCACGCGGTCCACGCGCTGGGCGTCCAGGGTCAGGGTGCCGTCGTACGGCGTCCGCGCCACCAGCCGGAAGGTGGCCGAGCCGTCAGGACCCACCGACTCCGCGTCGAGCTCCGCCGTCGCCACCACGGACCGCAGCAGGGCGAGCAGGTCGGCCGAGGCGATCGGGTGCGCCGAGAACAGCCGCAGGTCCACCGAGCCGCCCGGGTCCGGCCGCAGGAGCTGCCGACCGTCGGCCAGGACGAGGCCACCGAGCTTGCGGGCCACCGCCACCCCCCACTGGACCAGGCGGAGCTCCTCGCCCTCCGGCAGACCGGCGGCGAAAGCCCGGGCGATGCCGTCCCGGTCGTCGAGCGAGGCGGGCCGGCCGCCACGCCGGTCGAACATCCCGTCGACCCGGCCGAGGGCGAAGACGCGGACCCCCTCCGGCATCCCGAGCTGGGCCGCCGCGTCCTGCGACCCGGTGAAGGGTCCGGCCGCGCCGTGGTCGGCCCCGATGCCCAGGACGCCGGGCCCGACGTCCTGGGGGTCGGCCGGTGCCGCCGTCATCCCGCGGAAGCGGGCACCGGTCATCGGTTGCGCCCCGGACCGGGCCTCCGGCTCCTTGAGCCAGCGGACGTCCGCGAACCATGCCTCCGCCAGGCGACGCACGACGGCGACGTCGGTCGTGCCGGGCAGGACGAGCAGGTGGTTCGACGCGTGCTCCGGGGGGACGAGGGCCTGGACGTACGACATGTCGCGGACGCTACTCCCCTCGGCGTTCCCCGGGGACCCCCTCGTGTGACGACCGTGTTACGACTCGCCTCAGCCGTCGACGTCGTCCAGGTGGTGGACGACGTCGTGCAGGAAGTACCGCCCGAACGTGCGGACCGTGAACACCGAGCCGTTCGAGCGCCGCCCGACGCGCTCCAGGTCCTCCTCCGCCACGGTGTCGAACCGGTCCGCGACCGCGGCACCCGCGACGGCGAGCTCGTCGACGACCCGGGCCGGGTCCAGGGCGGCGTACCCGCCCGCGAGCGCCGCGGCGTCCTGGTCCCAGTTCGCGAAGGCCGCCCCGTCGGTGGCCAGCATGAGCGCGAGCCGCTCGTCGAAGACCCCGAAGACGTCCCGTACGTGGGCGCCGTACTCCAGCGGGGACCACACCTGCGGGGCGGGACGACGGCGCACACCGGGCCGGGCGAGGACGGCCCGCCAGCGCGGCACGAGGGCCCGCACGGCGTCCCCCACGGCGAGGGGGTCGACGTCGGCAGGGTCGAACCCGCACGCGGGGCACGGTCGCTCGACCACCCAGGTCCAGTCCTTGGTGTCCGGCACGATCGGGTCCGCCTCGACGGGCGAAGTGTCGTCGCTCACAGCCGGCACGATACCGGGCACCGACCTGACGGCGGGGCCCTATGCTGTCAGCATGCCCAAGATCATCGGCAAGAGTCTTCACGAGCACCGCCAGATGACCCGGCACAAGCTGTTCGCGGCGCTGTCCACGCTCATGGCCGAGCGGGGGTTCGACACGATCACGCTGGCCGACATCGCGCAGGCCGCCGGCGTGGGGCGCACCGCCGTGTACAACCACTTCGCGGACAAGGAAGCCCTGCTGCTGGGCTTCATCACCCACGAGACCGAGCAGTACGCCCACACCCTGGAGCGCGCGCTGACCGAGGTCGACGACCCCGTCATGCAGCTGCGCACCTACATCCGCCAGCAGGCGCAGCTGACGACGGTCTTCCACCTCGCGCCGGGTCCGGACCTGCGCACCGTGCTGTCGCGGACCACCCAGGCCCGGCTGCGCGAGCACGCCGAGATCGTCGAGTCGATCCTCAAGCGCATCCTGCGCGAGGGCGTCGAGACGGGCGCCTTCCCGCCCCAGGACATCGAGCCCACCGTACAGCTCGTCAACGCCTGCCTGTCGGGGCGTCTCATCCCCAGCGACCCCGAGGGGCGCGAGCGCACCATCCGGGCGACCGAGACGTTCGTGCTGCGCGCGGTGGGCGCGCGGCCCCAGATGGCGGCCTGAGCGACCGACCGCAGCGGGTCGCGCGCCCGGCTCACCCCCGGGCGCTCACCACCAGGCGTCGGACGGCCGGTGGCGGTGCTCGGGCTCCGGCGGCGTGTACGGCACCGGGACCGGAGCGAGGTAGGCACGGGCGAACTCCAGGGCCGCCACCAGGTCGGTGTGCCGCTCGTGGGCGTCGCGGGCCTTGCGGGTGGAGATCTCCAGCACGACGTCGCCGCTGAAGCCGTTGTGGGCCAGCTCGGTGAGGACCTTGTCGCAGTGCATGTCGCCGCGGCCCGGGACCAGGTGCTCGTCGCGGATGTTGAACGTGCCGTCGGCCAGGTGCAGGTGCCGCAGGCGGTCCCCGAACTCGCGGACGAGGTCCAGGCCGTCCTGCTGGGCGATGGCGGCGTGCGACAGGTCGAGCGTGACGGCGTCGTAGTCGTGCTCGGACGGGTCCCAGCCCGGCAGGTACGCCTTGAGCTCCCGGTCGAGGCGGGAGTGCGGCCGCCACGGGTACATGTTCTCCACCGCCACGGTGACCGGGCCGGAGGCGTTGAGCTCGCGCACCTGCTCCTCGAACCCGCGGGCGTACTTGTACTGCCAGCGGAACGGGGGGTGCACGACGACGGTGCCGGCGCCGAGCTCGGCGGCCATGTCCACCGTGCGGGCCAGCTTGTCCGCCGGGGACCGCCCCCACACCCGCTGGCTGATGAGCAGCGTCGGGGCGTGGATGGACCGGATCGGCACCCCGGACCTCTCGGCCAGCCGGGAGAGCGCGGCCGGGTCCTGCGTCGCGGGGTCCGACCAGACCATGACCTCGACGCCGTCGTACCCGATCTCGGCGGCCGCCTCGAAGGCGAAGGCCGCGCGACGCGGGTACACCGACGCGGTGGAGAGTGTCACGGGAATCGGCGTCTCGGCCATGTCGCCACCCTAGGTCGGCCACCTGAAAGAACGCTGGACACGTTACCCCCGAATGCCCCCGGCCGCTGCGGTCGCGGGGCGCCGGTTACGCTGCGTCCCATGGTGCGCGCGGTGGTGTTCGACGTCGGCGAGACGTTGATCGACGAGACCCGGATCTTCTCGCGGTGGGCCGACCGGCTCGACGTGCCGCGCGGCACGTTCCTCGGGCTGGTCGGGGCCTGCGCGGCGACCGACCGACCGTTGGCGGACGCCTTCTCGCTCGCCCGACCCGGCCTCGACCTGCACGCCGAGATGGCCCGGTGGGCGCTGGAGGATCCCGAGGGGCTGCGGGAGAACTTCGACGCCGACGACCTCTACGCCGACGTCCGGCCGGCGCTGGCCGCACTGCGCGAGGCCGGTCTCGCCGTCGTCGTCGCCGGGAACCAGCCACCCCAGGCCCGGGCGGCGCTCGAGGCGATGGACCTGCCCGTGGACAGCATCCGCACCTCCGACGAGTGGGGGGTGGAGAAGCCCGCGCCCGAGTTCTTCGCGCGGGTCGCGGACCTCGCCGGCCACCCGGCGTCCCAGATCGCCTACGTGGGCGACCGGCTGGACAACGACGTGCTCCCCGCCGCCGACGCCGGGATGCGGCCCGTGCTGATCCGCCGCGGCCCGTGGGGCTACTGGCACGCGACCCGCCCCGAGGCCGCGCGGGTCGACGTCGTCGACTCCCTGCACGAGCTCCTGGCCCTGCTGACCCGCTAGTCCCGGCGCGCCTCGGGGTCCATCTCGTTGGGCACCAGCGTGTCCGGGTCGACCTTGCCGGTGCGGAAGCCGGCACGGCTGACCAGGTGGGCGGACACCGGCGCCGTCGCGAGCTGGAAGACGACGACCAGGACGAGCATCGCCACCGCCGACCAGCTGCGGACCCGGAGCGCGAGCCCGAGCAGCAGCAGGACCAGCCCGAGCACCTGCGGCTTGGTGATCGCGTGCATGCGCGCCAGCAACGAGTCGAAGCGCAGCGCGCCGACCGCCGCCGCGAGGGTCAGGAACGCCCCGGCGAGCAGGCTCACGGCGGCGACCACGTCGGCGACGGTCGTCCAGAAGCCCGGTTCGACCTCGGTCATCGGTCCTCCTCCCGGTCGTCCGCGGTCCGGTCGTCCGCAGCCCGGTCGTCCGCAGCCCGGTCGTCCACGGCCCGGCGCTCCGCGCGCGACGGCTCCCGGGCGGCGAACCGCGCGATGGCCACGGAGCCGACGAAGCCCACGAGGGACAGGGCGACGAGGATCGGGATGGTCTCGGTCCGCCGGTTCCAGGCCGCCTCGATCGCGATCGCGCCGACGAGGGTCGCCGCGAGCAGGTCCAGCCCGAGCGCGCGGTCGAGCATCGACGGCCCGCGTTCGATGCGCACCAGGGCCAGCAGCGCGGCCACGGCCACCATCACCGCGGCCACCACGACGACGACGGTCATCCGGTCCCCTCCGTCCCGTCCTGCGCCGCGCAGCGCGCGAGCACGTCCCGGGGCGCGAAGCTGCGCAGCACCCGGTCCTCCAGGTCCAGCAGGTACTGCCGCACCCCGTCCGGGCCGCCGGAGCGCTCGATGTCCAGCACGTGCACGGACAGCATCCCGGTGTCCCGCTCGGCCTCCACGACCATCGAGCCGGGAACCAGCGTGGACAGCACGGCCGTGGTCGTGAGGTAGACGTCGTCCGGGTTGCGCAGCCGGACCTGCACGACGGCGCCCTGGGGCTGGGGCCCGGGCCGGACCGCGACCCACGCGACCTGGAACGAGGCCACCACGAGGTCGGTGACGAACCGGCCGAGCAGACCGGCGAACGGCACCGGGCGGAACGTCCCCCGCGACGGGATCGGCGGCAGCGGGAAGGCGACGACGACGAGCACCGCCAGCAGCAGTCCACCCACGACGTTCCCCCACGAGAGCTGCCCCCACAGCAGCACCCAGACCAGGGTGAGCCCGACCAGGGCGGGCCACTGGGCCAGGACACGGCCGAGGCCGCCCCGCGCGTGCTCCGACTCGGCGCCGGTCATCCGTCACCCCCGTCCGAGCCGTCGGTCTGGGCGTCCGTGACGTCCACGGACTGCCCCGTGCCCCGGTCGGACCCGCCCGGGTACACGGCCTCGATGTAGGTGTACCCGTCCATCGTCGTGGCCGCGGAGCGGTCGGCGTACCCGTACAGCGGGCCCGCGACGACGGTCAGCGAGACGCCGAAGGTCACCAGGGCCGCGGCCGGCCAGACCATGCTGCGCGGCATCGGGGCGTGCTCGGGGATCTCGACGGGCGCCGTCTGCCAGAACGCCTTGTTCCACGCCTTGACCACCGCGTAGAGGGTCAGCAGGGAGGTCACCACGGAACCCACCACGAGGGCCCACGCCAGCGGGGTGCCGTCGCGCACCCCCTCGGTGAGCAGCCCGACCTTGCCGAGGAACCCCGACAGCGGCGGGATGCCCGCCAGGTTCAGCGCCGGGACGAAGAACAGCACCGCCAGCAGCGGGGCGAGCCTGGCCAGCCCGCCGAGCCGGTCCAGCGACGTGGACCCGCCGCGCCACTCGACCAGCCCCACCACGAGGAACAGCGCCGTCTGCACCGAGATGTGGTGCACGACGTAGAAGATCGCGGCGGCGGTCCCGGCCTCCGAGGCCAGCGCGACGCCGAAGATCATGAACCCGATGTGGCTGACCAGCGTGAAGGACAGGAGCCGTTTGACGTCGTTCTGGGCCACGGCGCCGAGGATGCCGATCACCATGGTGGCCAGCGCGACGACGAGCAGGATCTGGTCCACGACCGGGCTGTCCGGGAAGATCAGCGTCTGGGTGCGCAGGATCGAGTACACGCCGACCTTGGTCAGCAGGCCGGCGAACACCGCGGTGACCGGCGCGGGTGCCGTCGGGTAGGAGTCCGGCAGCCAGAAGGACAGCGGGAAGACGGCCGCCTTGATGCCGAACGCCAGCAGCAGCAGGAGCTGCAGGGCCACGCGGACGGTGTCGTCGATCTCGGGCAGGCGCACGGCGAGCTGGGCCATGTTGATCGTGCCGGTGGCCGCGTAGATCAGGGCGATCGCCGCAAGGAAGAGCACCGAGGACGCCAGCGCCACGATGAGGTACACCGACCCGGCCCGGACCCGTTCGGCGGTCCCGCCGAGCGTCAGCAGCACGGCCGAGGCGGCGAGCAGGATCTCGAACCCGACGTAGAGGTTGAACAGGTCCCCGGTGAGGAACGCGTTGGAGACGCCGGCGGCCAGCACCAGGTAGGTCGGGTGGAAGATCGCCACCGGGATCGCGCCGCCGACCCGCGCCTCGTCGACGGTCTCCGCCTCGCTCTCGGGCACGCCCTGACCCAGCGAGTACAGCAGCACGCACAGCAGCATGACGCCGCTGACCGTGAGCATCAGGGCGGCCAGCCGGTCGGCGACCAGCGCGATGCCGACCGGTGCGGCCCAGCCGCCGACGTCGACGACGACGGGACCGCCGTCGGCCGCGAACACGAGTCCCACGGAGGCCGCGGTCGCCGCGACGAGCGCGACGACGGAGATCGTGCGCTGGACGTTGGCGTACCGGTGCAGCGCCAGCGTCAGGCCCGCGGCGAACAGCGGCACGAGCACCGGCAGCGGGACGAGGGTCTCGGGACCCCAGGCGGCGGGGATCATCGGTCCGCCTCCGTCCCGGCGTCGTCGCCCGCGACCTCGTCGTGCACCGTGGCGGCCTCCTCGTCGAGCGACTCGCCGGTCTCGGCGGCGTCCGCGTCCTCGTAGGCGGGGGCGTTGAGCGCCGCCTGCCGGGCGACGCGGCGGTCCTCGACGTCGTCGGCGACCTCGTCGTGGCCGTGCAGCTGCCAGGACCGGTACGCGAGCGCCAGGATGAACGCCGACAGCCCGAGGGTGATGACGATCGCGGTGAGGGTCATGGCCTGCGCCAGCGGGTCGCTCATCGGCTCGTCGCCCGCGTTGCCGACGATCGGCGACGCGCCGGCCCGGCCGCCCGCGACGAGCAGCATGAGGTTCACCCCGTTGCTGAGCAGGATGAACCCGAGCAGGACCCGCGTCAGCGGGCGCTCCAGCAGGAGGTAGACGCCGGCGCCGCACAGCACGCCGACGGCGAGCACGAGCACGGCGGACGGGGTGTTCTCCAGGACGATCATCGCGACCCCTCCCCCACGACGGCCACGACGTTCTCCGGCAGCTCGCCCTGCCGGTCGATCTCCGCGCCGAGCGTGCGCAGCAGGTCCAGGACGAGGCCGACCACCAGGAGCATCACCCCGACGTCGAAGAACAGCGACGTCACCAGGTGGACGTCGCCCAGCAGGGGGACGTGGACGTCGTAGGTGAAGCTCTCCAGCACCTCGTTGCCGCCCAGCAGGGCGACGAGCCCCACGCCCGCCGACAGGAACAGGCCGGTGCCGAGCAGCAGGCCCGGCGGCACGGGCATCGCCTCGCCGAGCTCGTACCGGCCGCCGGCGAGGTAGCGCACCGCCAGGGCGATCCCCACCACCATGCCGGCCGCGAACCCGCCGCCGGTGGAGTTGTGGCCGCTGAACAGCAGGAACAGCGCGAACACGACCATCGCGTGGAAGACCAGTCGCGTGACGACCTCGAACATCACCGACCGTCGCTCGGGCGTCAGGGTGCGGCCGGCGGCGAGCCACACGCCGCGGCGCGGGCCGCCGTCGTCGCGGTCGGCGCCGGGTGCCCGGGACAGCCGCAGCACCGCTCCGCTGCGCTGGCGCAGGAAGACCAGGGACGCGACGCCCGTGGCGGCGACGAGCAGCACCGACAGCTCGCCCACGGTGTCCCAGGCGCGGATGTCGACGAGCGTGACGTTGACGATGTTGCGCCCGCTGCCGTACTCGACGGACTCCGCGGGGAAGTCGACGCTGATGGGCTGCTGCACGCGCGCCAGCGGAGCCGCGAGGGTGAGCGCCATCATGACCACCCCCGTCGTCACGCCCAGGGCGAGGCGCACCCACCGGCTGACGGCGAGCGGCCGGTCGGTGAAGTAGGGCGGCAGGCGGCGCAGCACGAGGACCAGCACCACGAGCGTCACCGTCTCGACGAGGACCTGGGTCAGGGCGAGGTCCGGCGCACCGTGCAGCAGGAACAGCGCGGCGTTGGCGTAGCCGGCCACCCCGACCAGGACGACGGCCTTGAGCCGCCGCCGGGCGCGCGTCGCGAGCACGGCCGCCACGACGACGATCCCCACGACCGCGGCCTGCGCCGGCCGGTCCCACGGCACGACGTCGACGGCGACCGTGCTGCCCGAGAGCAGCCCCGACAGGATGACCGCGCCGGGGGCCACGGCGAGGACCACCAGCACGATGCCGAGGTAGAACGGCAACGAACCGCGCTGGGTGGCGCCGGTGACGTCGGCGGCCAGGTCGTCGAGGCGGCGCATGGACCGCCGGTAGACGACGTCCGCGCCGCGCAGTGACGGCAGCGCGGCCTGCCAGCGCTCCACGCGCACGCGCTGCCAGAACAGCACGGCACCCGCTGCGAGCACGACGGCGGAGGTCGCCAGCGCGGGCGTCAGGCCGCCCCACAGCACCAGGTGTCCGGGGTCGCCGGCCGGGTAGGTGTCGGCGTAGGGGGCCAGCACACGCTCCCCGGCCGACGGCACGAGCGCGACGAGCAGGCCGCCGAGGGCGAGCACCGCGGGCGGCGCGACCAGGAGCACGGGCTGGCGGCGGTGCGGCACGGCCGGGGTGCCACCGTCGGGCGCGCCGCCGTCGGCCGGCGACGCCTTGGTGCCGAACGCGCCCCACCAGAACCGCAGGCCGTAGGTCACGGTGAGGATCGAGCCGACGACGACGGCGGCCAGCGCGGCCACCTCCAGCGCGTCCGCCCCGTGGGTCACGTCGTGCCAGAGCCCCTCCAGGGCGGCCTCCTTGGCGACGTAGCCCGCCGTCGGCGGCACCCCGATCATGGAGGCGGTGGCCAGCAGCCCGGCGGCGGCCGTGACCGGCATGGCCCGCCACAGCCCGGACAGCCGGCGCAGGTCACGCGTGCCGGTCGCGACGTCGACGGCCCCGACCACGAGGAACATCGTCGCCTTGAACATGGCGTGCGCGCCGAGCAGGGCCAGCCCCGCGAGCGCGGCCGCCCGCGTCCCCAGCCCGAGCAGCAGCACGAGCAGACCGAGCTGGGAGACCGTGCCGAAGGCCAGCACGAGCTTGAGGTCGTGCTGGCGCAGCGCCCGGTAGCCGCCGACGAGCAGGGTCGCCCCGCCGAGGGCGACGACCGACCAGCGCCACACCGGCTCCCCGGACAGGCCGGGCGCGAACCGCGCCACCAGGTAGACGCCGGCCTTCACCATCGCCGCGGCGTGCAGGTACGCCGAGACCGGCGTGGGCGCCGCCATCGCGGCGGGCAGCCAGAAGTGGAACGGCACGAGCGCCGACTTGGTCGCGGCGCCGGCGACCAGGCACAGCGACGCCACGACGGCGGCGGTTCCCGTGGGCGGCGCGGCCACGACCTCGGAGAGCCGCCAGGTGCCGGTCGAGACGCCGAGCACGATGAGCCCGACCAGCATGACCAGCCCGCCGGCCGTGGTGACGACGATGGCCTGCATCGCGGCCCGCCGCGACGCCTTGCGGTCGGCGTAGTGGCCGATCAGCAGGTAGGAGAAGACCGTGGTCAGCTCCCAGAAGACGAAGAGCAGCAGCAGGTCGTCGGCGACCACCAGGCCGATCATCGCTCCCGGGAACGCGGTGAGCGTCGCGGCGAACCGCCCGGTGCCGAACGCGTCCCGGGCGAAGTAGGCCGAGCAGTACACCAGCACCAGGGCGCCGACCCCGCCCACGACGAGCAGCATGAGCCAGGACAGCGCGTCGAGGCGCAGGTCCAGGGACAGGTCCAGCCCCGGCACCCACGGGATGCTGGTGACCGGGTACCGGCCGTCCAGCACCGCCGTCGTGCTCGCCAGCGCGTAGCCCGCGGCGGCGGCAGGACCCAGGGCGAGGATCCAGAACGCACGCCGGCCGAGCCGGGCCACGAGGACGGGCGCCGCCAGGGCCAGTGCGAACGTCAGCAGCAGGACTGGCAGCACGGCACTCCGTCCGGTCGTGGGGCGGGGACATGACTCTAACGGTGCCGGGGCGTGCCGTCCCGACGGAGGTCAGCCGCGCAGGGGCAGGGTGAGCGTCGCGGCACCGTCGGCCGCGACCGTCACCGGCACTCCCCAGTCCTGCTGGGCGAGGTGGCAGGCCGGGAAGAAGTCCTCCGGCTCGCCGTCCGGGCCGAGCACCACGTCGTCCGGGGGCAGGTCGCAGGAGGCCGCCTTGGCGGTGACGTGCAGGACGCCCTCACCGACGGCGGGGTCGACGCGCAGGACGCGCCGCAGGTCCGTGCCGTCGCCGGCGCCGTCGAGCAGCAGCTCGGGCGGGGTGGCGCTGACCCGCAGCTCGGTCGACGGTCCGAAGCGGTCGTCGAGCTTCTGGCCGGGCGCCGGGGTGAACGGCACCTCGAGGTGCACCGCTCCGCCGCTGATCGCGGTCGCCTCCCGGGCGACGCGGTGCGCGCCGGCGTCCAGCACCTCGCCGGCCAGGTCCGCGGGCAGCGCCACGCGGGTCAGCCGGTGCGCGGCGGACTCGACGACGAGCAGGTGCACGGCGGTGTCGTCGGCCTGCACGACGACGTCGCTCGGTTCGGCCAGCGCGGTCGCCAGGGTGGTGACCTGGCCGGAGCGCGGGTCGTACCGGCGCAGCGCGCCGTTGTAGGTGTCGGCGACGACGGCGGACCCGTCCGGCAGCGTGGCGACCCCGAGGGGGTGCTGCAGCAGCGCCTGGTCGGCGGCTCCGTCCCGGTGCCCGAAGTCGTACAACCCCTGCCCGACGGCGGTGCGCACCACGACGGCGGGGCTGCCGCCGGGGGTGTCGGCCGGGTCGTCGGCCAGGTCGTCGGCCCGGTCGTCGGCGGGCACGACCCGGCGCAGCGCCGAGGTCTCGGCGTCGGCGAGCCAGAACCCGCCGTCGGGCCGGCGGTCGTCGTCGAGGGTCGGCGCGAGCCGGGAGGGCTGGGCGAACCACGCCTGCTCGCCGGGCCCGTCCTCGAGCCCCTCGTTCATCGTGCCCGCCAGGAGGCGCAGGCTGCCGTGCCCGTCGAACGCCACCGGGTCGAACGCCCACAGGGTGTGGTTCCCGGCCGTCGCGACCACGAACGCGCCCAGCGGACCGGACCAGGCCACGTCCCACGGGGAGGAGAGCCGGACCGACGTCGCGGGCAGCTCCTCGTCGGCGGCGTGCGCGCGGGGTGCCCGGCCCGGCAGCTCGACGTTCTCCTGACCGCCGACCATGTACTGGTGACCGGACCCGGCGACGGTGTACACCTGACCGGACTCCAGGTGTACACCGCGCAGGGTGTGGTTGACGGTGTCGGCCACCAGGACGTCGTAGCCGAGCTGCGGGCGCAGGTTCTCGGGCACGAGGCACAACCCGTTCGGCTCGCTGAACCGGGCGGCGTGGGTGCCGTCGGGGCCGGGGCCGCCGTCGGCCAGGCCCCGCTCGCCGGAGCCGATGCGCCGCACCAGGGTCTCGCCGTCGGGCGCGAGCTCGGCCAGCGCGTGGTGCCCGGCGTCCGCCACCAGCAGGGTGCCGCCCGGCAGGGTCAGCGCCGCCGCGGGGAACCGCAGCGTCGTCGGCTCCGGCGTCGGCGGCACGTAGGGGCCGTCACCGCGGTGCAGGGTCCCCTTCGCGTCGTGCTCGGCCACGAGGTCGCGCACCAGCGCCTCCACCGCCGAGGCGTGACCCTCCCCGGCCATCTGGGCCACGACGTACCCCTCCGGGTCGACCACGACCAGCGTGGGCCACGCCCGCGCCGTGTAGGCGTCCCAGGTCACGAGCTCCGGGTCGTCCAGGACGGGGTGGCGCACGTCGTAGCGCTCGACCGCGGCGGCCAGGGCGTCCGGGTCGGCCTCGTGGGCGAACTTGGGCGAGTGCACGCCGACGATCACCAGGACGTCGCGGTGCGCCTCCTCGAGCTCGCGCAGCTCGTCCAGGACGTGCAGGCAGTTCAGGCAGCAGAAGGTCCAGAAGTCCAGCACGACGATCTTGCCGCGCAGGGCGGCCAGGTCCAGGTCGCGGCCGCCGGTGTTCAACCAGCCACGGCCGACGAGCTCGGACGCGCGGACCTTGGGCAGGGTGGGGGTGGTGCTCACCGCCCCATTGTCACAGCGCCTGGACGGCCCCCACCACGTGCACCCGCACCGGCACGCCCTCGACCGCCGGCGGGACGTCCTTGCGCGCCCCGACCGTGGTGACGTTCACCTGCAGCACCCAGTCGTGGGCGTCGCCGCGCTGGGCGAGCCCGACTCCGCAGACTCCGTCGACCTGCGCGATGCGCTCCCGCAGCGACCGCTTGGCGGCACGGGCCTGGTCGATCGTGGCCATCGCCACCACCTCCTGGGCACCATTGTCCCCCGCGGCGCCCAGCAGTGCCACGATGGACCGGTGACGACGATTCCCACCGTGACCCTGAACAACGGCGTCCCGATCCCCCAGCTCGGCTTCGGGACCTACAAGATCGGCGACGACGAGACCCGCGACGCCGTGCTCAGCGCCCTCGAGGCGGGGTACCGGCACATCGACACCGCGCAGATGTACCGCAACGAGCGGGGCGTCGGCGACGCCATCGCGGCCTCCGGCCTGCCGCGTGGCGAGGTCTTCGTGACGAGCAAGCTGAACAACGGCCACCACGCCTACGACGACGCCCTCGCCTCCTTCGACCGGACCCTGTCGGAGCTGCAGCTCGAGTTCGTGGACCTGTTCCTCATCCACTGGCCGCTGCCCGCCGTCGGGCGGTACCTCGAGGCGTGGCGGGCGCTGGAGGAGATCCTGCGCTCCGGCCGCGCCCGCGCCATCGGGGTGTCCAACTTCCAGCCCGCCCACCTGCGCACCCTCCTGGACGAGTCCACCGTCGTGCCCGCGGTGAACCAGATCGAGATGCACCCGTGGTTCACCAACGCCGACGTGCGCTACTTCGACGAGAGCCACGGCATCACCACCGAGGCCTGGTCGCCGCTCGGTCGCGGCGCCGTGCTCGAGGACCCGGTGATCACCGGGATCGCGGAGGACCACGGCGCGACGCCGGCCCAGGTCGTGCTCGCCTGGCACCTGGCCCGCGGCGTCGTCGTCATCCCCAAGTCCGTGACGCCGTCGCGCATCGCCTCGAACCTGCGGGCCGTGGACGTCGAGCTGAGCGAGGACGAGGTCGCGGCGATCACCGCCCTGGACCGCGGCGAGCGGCAGGGTTCCCACCCCGACACCGAGAACCGGACCGACCGCTGAGACGCTCCGCCACGCGCGGACGCGCGTTGTGGGCATGAAATCTGCAGGTGATCTCCGGCTCGAGATTGCAGATTTCATGCCCACAACGCGGGTGGGAGCGGGCAGAATGTCGTCATGGAGCGCCACACCGTCGTCGCGATCCGCGAGGGACTGCATGCCCGCCCGGCGGCCCTGTTCACCCGCCTCGCGGCGTCCCAGCCCGTCCCCGTCCGGATCGCCCGGGACGGCGGCGACCCCGTCGACGCCGCGAGCATCCTCGCGGTGATGACGCTCGGGGCCGACGCCGGCACCTCGGTCACGCTCTCGGTCGACGAGGGCGCGGGGGCCGACGAGGACACGGCCGCCGCCGTGCTGGACCGGCTCGAGGAGTTCCTCCGCGACCCCCAGCCGTCCTGAGCCGAGCCGTCCCGGGACGCGCTGGGCCATCCTGGGCCGTGCCGGGCCGGTGGCCCCGTCAGAGCCCGAGGTCGGTGAGCACCGGCCGGATCGCGTCCCGCACCGCGTGCCGCGCCGCCATCGGGTCGGACTCGGCCAGGGCCAGCCGCGCGAGGTCGACGCACTCGTCGAACGTGACCCGCTCGAGGACCGCCGCGACGTCGGCGAGCGCCCGCGGCGTCATCGACAGCGACCGCACGCCGAGGCCGACGAGCACGGGCGCGAGGGTGGCGTCCGCCGCCGCCTCGCCGCACACCCCGACGGGACGGTCGTGCTGGGCGGCACCGGCGCAGGTCGCGCGGATCAGATCCAGCACCGCGGGCTGCCACGGCGTGGACAGGGCGGCGAGCTCGCCGAGCATGCGGTCGGCCGCCATCGTGTACTGGATGAGGTCGTTGGTGCCGACCGAGCCGAAGGCTGCGTGCGCGAACACGTCGGCGGACCGCAGCGCCGCGGCGGGCACCTCGACCATCACCCCGGCGGTCCGCAGCCCGTGCGCCTCGCACGCGGCGACGAAGTCGGCGGCCTCGCCGGCGGTGGCGACCATCGGGGCCATCACCCACACCTCGGCGTTCTCGGCCTCGGCCGCCACGGCGATCGCCTGCAGCTGCCGGTCGAGCACCCCGGGCCGCGCGGCCGCCGTGCGCAGGCCGCGGACCCCGAGCGCCGGGTTCGGCTCGCCGTCGGCGGTGACGAAGGGCAGCGGCTTGTCGGCCCCCGCGTCGAGGGTGCGCACCACGACCTTGCGCCGCGGGAAGGCGGAGAGCACCTGGCGGTAGGCGGCCACCTGCTCGGAGACTCCCGGCTCGGTGCTGCGGCCGAGGAAGCAGAACTCCGTGCGGAACAGCCCGACGCCCTCGGCCGACGCCTCGAGCGCGGCCTGCGCCCCGGCCGGGTCGGCGACGTTGGCGAGCAGCTCGACCCGCGTGCCGTCGGCGGTGCGCCCGGTGCCGTCGAACACCCGCCGCTCCGCCTCGTGCTGCTGCGCGGCCGCGACGGTGTCGGGGTCGGGGTCGAGGACCACGACCCCCGCGGACCCGTCGAGCAGCACCGTGTCGCCGTCGGCGATCTCCTCGGCGCCGCGGACCGCCACGACGGCGGGGATCCCCAGCGCCCGGGCGAGGATCGCGGTGTGCGAGGTCGGCCCACCGCCGCTGGTGACCACGCCGAGGACGACCTCGGGGTCGAGCGTGGCGGTGTCGGCCGGGGCGAGGTCGTCCCCGACGAGCACGAACGGGTGGTCCAGGCGGGGGACGCCGGGCGGGCGGACGCCGATGAGCTCGGCGACGATGCGGTCGCGGACGTCCCCCACGTCGCGGGCGCGCTCGGCCAGCGGCGGGCCGAGCTTCTCGAACTGCTTGATCAGGCCGCGCGCGGCGTCCCAGATCGCGCGCTCCGGGGTGAGGTGGTCGTTCCGGATGCGGCGCTCGGCGTCCGCCACCAGGGCCGGGTCCGCCGCCATCGCCGCGGTGACGGCGAGCAGGTCGGCCGCGGTGCCGGTCGCCCGTCCCGCCCGGTCGGTGAGCTCGTCCCGCACGTCGCGGGCGGCGGCGGTGAGGTGCCCGACGGCGGCCTCGACGTCCTCGCCGCCGAGCCGCGTGGTGCGGGGCTCGGGCACCGGCGGGGGCATGGTCGCGGCCGGGCCGGCGGCCCGGCCGGGGCTGACCGGCGCTCCTGAGAGAGTGGTGCTCATCGCTTCCGTGGCCTCCGTCCGCCCCACCGGTCCCGCACCCGCGCGTCACCGAGCCGTCGTGTGTCTCGCACGCTGTCGGATGCGGCACCCTGTGTCAAGGACCCGGCACTGCGCCGCCCCCGAATCCCAGGAGGACCGATGACCCTGCTCGTCAGCTCGCCCGTCGCCGGGACCGTCGTCGAGGTCGGCGAGGTCCCGGACCCGGTCTTCTCCGCCGGGATGGTCGGCCCCGGCACCGCCGTCGAGCCCGCGGGGTCGCAGGTCCTGGCACCGGTCGACGGGCGGGTGGTCAAGCTGCACCCGCACGCCTTCGTGGTGCAGCCGCCGTCCGGTCCGGCGGTGCTGGTGCACCTGGGGATCGACACCGTCCAGCTCGGCGGGGCGGGGTTCACCGTCCACGTCGCCGAAGGCGACGCGGTGGTCACGGGTCAGCTCATGGTCGAGTGGGACCCGGCGGAGGTGCGTGACGGCGGACGTTCGGCGGTGTGCCCGGTGGTGCTGCTGGAGGCGTCCCCGGAGCAGGTGGAGCTGCGCGCCGCGCCCGGGGCGGCGGTCGAGCCCAGGGACCCCCTGCTCGCCGTGCCGTGAGCGGTCGGTGGCAGACTGTGGCGGACGACCCGTCCGAGGTCCGGCGGTGTCAGGGAGGACACGACTCGACGATGGCGACGCGCCCCGCCGGCCGGCACGGGACCGGTCAGAAGTACCGCGTGGTCCGCGCCTACCTGGCCGAGCTCGTGGACCAGCTCGCCGTGGGCGACGCGATCCCGTCCGAGCGCGCCCTGGGGGAACGCTTCGACGTCTCGCGCATGACGGTCCGGCAGGCGATCGACGCCCTCGTCGTCGACGGGCTGCTGGAGCGGGCGCAGGGCCGCGGCACGTTCGTGGCACCCCCGCCGGCCGACCTCGAGATGCGCCTGACGACCTTCGGCGAGGAGGTGCGGCGCCGCGGCATGACACCCGGCTCGCAGGTGCTCGAGGCCGCGACACGCCCCTGCCCGGCCGCGGTGGCGGACGTCCTGGCGCTGCGGCCCGGCGACGACGCGCACCGGGTGCTGCGGGTCCGCACCGCCGACGGTGAGCCCTGGGCGGTCGAGGACGCCTGGATCCCGGCCGCTCTCGCGCCCGACCTGCTCGACGACGGGGTGCCGGAGAGCCTCGACGCCGAGCTGCGGCGCCGCGGCCACGTCCCGACCGGGGGCGACGAGACGATCACGGCCGCCGACGCCACCGACACCGAGTGCCGGCTCCTGAGCATGACGGGGACGCACGCCGTGATGCGGATCGAGCGGCGCACGTACGCCGCGCAGACGCCGCTCATCCACTCGCGGTTCTCCTACCGGGGCGACCGCTACAGCGTGTTCGTCCCGCTCGGCGAGGCCCGCTCGCCCGTCCCCGTGTGGTCCTGACCCGTGCGGTCCTGGCCGGCCGCTCCGAGGAGGCGCACGCCCAGGGCACCGACGACGGCGCCGATCGGGTTCACGTACGTCAGCCCGGTCCCGTGGGGCCCCCCGGTCTCCGAGCCGGCGAACAGCAGCCCCAGGGCGGTGGCGTCGTGGCGGTACACGAGCGACCCGGAGTCCCCGCCCCGGGAGAACGGCCCGGTGCCGGTCGACTCCACCTCGATCTGGCCGTCGAACGCCAGGACGCCGAGCTCGGGCCCGTACCCGACCAGCACGTCGTCCATCTCCACGGCGCTGACCCGCCCGTGCGTGTGGCCGGTGGTCCGCCCGATCTTCTCGACCGTGTCGCCGGGCACCGCCTCCGCCGTCGTCGTCACGGGACCCACCGGGTAGGTCGGGTCCACCTCCGCGGAGTCCAGCAGGGCGACGGCGGCGTCGACCGCCGCGCGCTCCCCCGCGGCCAGCGGCACCACGGCCGCGACGGCGCCGACGCGGTCGACGGGGTCGCGACCGCCGTCCGCGGGCCCGGGCTGGAGCACCCCGTCGCCGGGGACGCCGTCGAGCACGTGCCGGTTCGACAGCGCGTAGAGGGCGCCCGGGCCGCCGGGCAGGTGCCCAACGGCCGTGCACGCCGGGTCGGCCACCACGAACGCGCCGAGCGTGCCGGCGGTGACGTCGACGTGCGCGAGCGACACCCCGGGGCGCAGCGGACGCACACGGCCCGTCTCCCCGACGGCGAGGGCGGTGGCGACCGGCGGCTGCGGGTCGAGACCGGGGTCGCGGGTGGACCCCCGCCGTCCGGGGCCGAGCCGGCGGATGCGGCCGGTGCGCCGCACGTCGGGCGACGGCCCCGCCTCGGCGGCGATCCGGCGGACGACGGCGCGGGCCGCCGGCAGGCCGAGCCGGTAGCGCACGGCGATCTCGAACTCGCCGGACCGTCCGGCGGGGGCCAGGCCGATCGCGAGCGTGGGGGCACGCACCGGGTCGGGGGCCGTCGTGGCCGCGGACTGCGGACCGACGGCGACCCCGTAGCGTTCCGCCAGGTCACGGGCGTAGCCGGTGAGCTGGGCCTTGATCTCGCGCGCCTGGGTCAGATCCATGCCGCGAGTCTCACCCACCCGTCGACGACGGGTCCGGCGGGCGCGCCGGGTGCAGGAACGGAAAAGTCCGAGAAAGTGTCGTGAATCACGTCATGGATCCCGTCCTGGACCCTCTCTTGGGTGTGATGAGGAATCCGACGGTCACCGACGTGCGCGCCGCTGTCCGCTGGGCTCTGAGCCACGACCTCGCCGCGCTGAGGGACTACCGCGAGGTCGCCCTGCTCGAGCCGAGCGCCCGGTGGCAGGCCGACGCGACCCTGGTCGCCCGCTGGCAGCAGGCCACGGGCAACGCCGTGACGGTCGCCTGGACGCGTGACCCGGTGCCGCTGCCCCGGGCCACGCGCTGAGCCAGGCGTCCTGACGGTCAGGCGCGCAGCAGAGCCGCCACCCGCGTGCGCCGCGCGCGTGCCGCGGCGGCGATCCCGAGCACGAGCCCGACGCCGGTCCACAGCACCAGGGCGGTCAGGGCCAGCCCCAGTCCGCCCACCGCGGGCAGCAGCACCGCGGCGAAGGCGTCCCGACCGGCACCGGTGGGCAGGAACTCGACCAGCGAGACCAGGGCGTCCGGCACGGTGGCCACGACGCCGGTGCCGATGAGCAGCACCGCCATCAGCAGGCTGATGCCGCGCCCGACGTGGCCGAGCCAGCCGAGGAAGCCGAGGTGCGCCGCGACGAAGCACACCGAGACCAGGACGCCGATGGCGATCGCGCCGACCCAGCCCAGGAGCGACGCCCCCTCGACCGCGGCGAGGATCCCGCCCACGAGAGCACCCGTGCCGGCGCCGATCGCGGCCGGGAGGGCGAGAGCCTCGAGGGTGAGCCGCACCGAGGACCGCGTCGAGCCGAGCGCGTGCGCCGCCACCGGCGGGTACACGGTCAGCAGCCCGAGGGCCCCGAGCCAGAGGGCCACGACGGCGAACAGCGGTCCCGTGGCACCGGTGGACAGGTCGTCGACCCCCGGTGCCGAGACCGGGTTCGCGACGACGCCCGAGAGGTTCTCCCGCTCGTCCTCGGAGTAGGTGGGGATCCCCGCGGCGGCCTCGTCCAGCCCGACGGCGAGCTCGTCGGCGCCGTCGGCGAACTGGTCGACGCCGTCCGCGAGCTGCCCCGAGCCGTCGGCCACGCCGTCGGCACCGGTCACGAGCTGCTGCGCACCGGAGTCCAGCTGACCCACACCCGAGGCGAAGCCGCTGACCCCGGTCGCCAGCTCCTGCGCACCGGAGTCCAGCTGACCCACACCCGAGGCGAACCCGGTCACCCCGGTCGCCAGCTCCTGGGCGCCCGCGTCGAGCTGCCCGACGCCGTCGGCGAGGTCGTCCACGCCGCCCGCGAGCTGCTGGGCCCCGGAGTCGAGCTGGTTCACCCCGGCGGCGAGCTCGGAGGCCCCGTCGGCCACGCCGTCGGCACCGGCGGCGACCTGTCGGTTGCCGTCGGCCAGGTCCCGCAGCCCGTCGCCGAGCTCGGCCGTCCCGTCGGCGATCCCGCGGGAACCGGTCGCGACACCCTCGGCCCCCGTGGCGAGCTGGTCGGTCCCCTCGGCGAGGTCGGTGAGCTGCCCGCGGGCACCGAGCAGCTGGTCGGCGAGCTCGTCGAACTCGCCCGTGACCCCGCTGTCCAGGCTGGCCAGGACGGTCCGGATCGTCTCGAGCTGCTGGCAGGCGTCGCTCTCCGGCGTCGTCGCGCAGCCCAGGGCCGCCTCGGCGTCGTCCAGGGCGGCGGCGATCTCGGCGGCGTTGGCCTCGTAGCCGGCGGAGATCTCGTCGAGCCCGGCCTGGATCTGGTCCTCGGTGGGCACCTGCTCGTCGATCTGGCCGGCCTGGTCGGCGAGCTGGCGCACGCCGGTGGCCACCTGGTCCGCGCCGTCGGCCACCTCGTAGCCCCCGGCGGCCAGGTCGTCGGCCCCGTCGGCGCTCTCCACGATGCCCCCGGTGATGCCGTCGACACCGTCGGCGACCTGCCCGGCGCCGGCGGCCAGCTCCTCGGCCCCCGTCGCCGCCGACCCGACGCCGGCCGCGTACTGGTCGGCGCCGGTCGCGAGCTCGTCCGCCCCGGAGGCGGCCTCGCCGACACCGGCGGCGTACTGCCGGGCGCCGTCGGCCAGCGCGTAGCCACCGTCCGCGGCCTGCCCGACGCCGGAGGCGAACTGGTCCGCGCCGTCGGCCAGCGCGTAGCCACCGTCCGCGGCCTGCCCGACGCCGGAGGCGAACTGGTCCGCGCCGTCGGCCAGCGCGTAGCCACCGTCCGCCGCCTCGCCCACACCGGAGGCGAACTGGCCGACTCCGTCGGCGTACTGCCGGGCGCCGTCGGCCAGGTCGTCGGCCCCGGAGGCGGTCTCGTCGACACCGTCGGCGAGCTGGTTCGCCCCGTCGGCGGCCTCCCCGATCCCGTCGGAGAGGTCGTTGAAGCCGATCAGCACGTTGTCCACGTACGTCTCGGTCAGGGAGGACCCCAGCACCGTCGTGGCCGTGGTGGCGACGATGCGGGCCAGCGCGTCGTCGACCACGCGGCCGCCGGCGGGCGTGGACACGTCGATCGTCGCCTGGCGCGCCTCGGTCGGGTCCTCGGACCCGAACGACGTCGCGGCGGCCGAGAAGTCCTCGGGGATCGTCACCACGGCGGCGAAGGTGCCGTCGTCGAGCCCCTCGGCCGCCTGCTCGGTGTCGGTGATGGTCCAGTCGTAGTTCACGTCCGAGTCCTCGGCACCGCCGACCAGCCCGGCGGCGAGCTGGCGGCCGAGCGGGACGGTCTGGCCGTCCATCTCGACGGGTTCGTCGTCGTTGACGATCGCGGCGGGGACCGTGTCGAGGCGGTCGACCGGGTTCCACAGGGACGCCAGCAGGATGCCCAGCACGAGCACGGGGAGGAGGGCGACCGCTGCGACCGCCCACGGGTTCTGCCTGACGCGGTTCATGCCCGCACCTCCTGGGTGGTGGAGTTCTGGTCGTGCTCGGGGTGCCCGGCGTGCTCGTCGTCGGCGCCGTGCTCCTCGGCCGGCGGCGGTGGCGGGGTCTCCCCGCCGTGCAACGTGCCGGGGGAGCCCCAGCCGGAGCCGACGTCGAGGACGGGCGTTCCGGTCGGCAGCAGGTCGGTCGCGGCGACCCCGGTGGACCCCACGAGCAGCGTCGTCCCGGTGCCGGCGGCGGCCGACAGCGCGTGGGCGAGCGCCTCGCGGTCGGCGCGGTCGGCGACGACGTCGGTCCGGTCGACGACGACGACGCGCGCGCCCTCGCGCACGGCCTGCGTCACGGTGCCGGCGGCCGGCACGTCGGGGGCGGCGGCGTCGACGACGGCGACGCGGGACCGGACAGCCGGGGCCCGTTCGGGCAGGACGTACCCGGCGGTCTTGACCACGCCGTCGTCCGGGTGGATGCGGCCGGCGACGGCCAGCAGCAGGGCGTTGACGGCCGCGGTGGCGTCACCGTGCACGGCGAGCGCTCCGCCCGCGGGGACCCGGACGCTCACCGGGCCGACGAGCGGCGCGTCGCCGGGGCGGGCGTGCGGCCCGGCGACGGTGACCTCGTGCGCGGCGACGGCGTCCTCGCGGCCGTCGGGCCGCGGCCCGGGCCAGTCGGCCAGGCGCAGCTCGCGGGCGATGCCCTCGCCCTCGACGTCGAACGTCGGCAGGGCGCGGTCGAGCCAGCGCGGGATCCACCAGGCCCGGTCGCCCAGGAGGGCGAGCACGGCGGGGACCAGGACCATCCGCACCACGAACGCGTCCACGGCGACGCCGACCGCCAGGCCGAGCGCGATCGGTTTGAGGGACATGTCGCCCTCGGGGACGAACGCGACGAAGACGCTGAACATGATGACGGCGGCCGCGGTGACCACCTTGGCGGCCCCCTGGAAGCCGGTGTGCACGGCACGGCGGGCGCGACGTCCGTTGTGGACGAAGTCCTCGCGGATCCGGGACACGAGGAACACCTCGTAGTCCATCGCCAGACCGAAGAGCACGCCCATGAGGATGATCGGCATGAAGCTGATGACGGGACCGAGCTTGGTCACGTGCAGCGCGTCGGCGAACAGCCCGTTCTCGAACACGAGGGTGACCGCGCCGAACGCCGCGCCGACGCTCAGCAGGTACCCGACGGTCGCCTTGACCGGGACCCAGATGGACCGGAACACCATCATGAGCAGCAGCAGCGACAGGCCGACGACGACGATGCCGAACGGCAGCAGCGCCTGGCCGAGCTTGTCGGACACGTCGATGCCGACGGCGGTGAACCCGGTGACGGACAGGTCGACGCCGTACTCGTCGATCCAGTAGTCGTGCATCGAACGGATCTCGTTGACGAGCGCCTTGGTCGCCTCGGAGTCCGGCGCCCCCTCGGGGACCACCTGGATGATGCCGGTGTCCGCGCTCTGGTTGGGCGTGGCCATCGGGACGTCGGCGACGCCGGGCAGCGCCTCGATCTCGGTGGCGAGGTCGTCCATGAGGCCGAGAGGGTCGGTCGACTCGATGATCGTGCCCGTGACGATCAGCGGCCCGTTGAACCCGTCCCCGAAGTTCTCCCCGACCAGCTCGTACGTCTGCCGGGCCTCGTTGCCCTCGGGCAGGTAGCCGGCGTCGGGCAGCGCCAGGCGCAGGTTGGTGGCCGGGAACGCGAGGGCCCCGAGCGCGACGACGACGAGCACGATGGTGACGATCGGCTTCTTCGTCACGGCCGAGACCCAGGCGGCGAAGAAGCGGTTCTCGTGGCCGGTCGCGTCGGCGACCGGGGCGACCGCCTTCCCGCGACGGGCCTTCCGGCGCGGCTTCGGGCGGAGCCGGTCGCCCGCGAGGGCGAGCAGCGCCGGGAGCAGGGTGAGGGAGACCAGGACGGCGAACCCGACGGCGACGGCCGCGGCGACACCCATGATCGACAGGAACGGGATCCCGGCGACGCTCAGGCCGACCAGCGCGATCATCACGGTCAGCCCCGCGAAGACGACGGCGGACCCGGCCGTGGCGGTCGAGCGCGCGACGGACTCGTGCACGTCGACGCCGTCGCGCAGCAGCTCCTGGTGGCGGGAGACGATGAACAGCGCGTAGTCGATCCCGACGGCGAGACCGAGCATCAGCCCGAGCATCGGGGTGGTGGAGTTGATCGGGCCGAGCACCGTGGTGGCCAGGAGCAGCAGCATCGACACGCCCACCCCGACCAGGGCGTTGACCAGCGGCAGCCCGGCGGCGACGAAGGAGCCGAGGGTGAGCACGAGCACCACCAGCGCGATCACCAGGCCGACGGCCTCGACGATGCTCAGCGCGGGCAGCTCGGTGGAGAACAGCTCCCCGCCCAGGGAGGCCTGCGCGCCGGCCGGGAGGGCGGCGGACAGCTCGTCGGTGGTCTCGTGCAGGGCGTCCTTGGTGGCGTCGCTGATCGAGAACGCGTCGCCGTCGAGCTGGACCTGCAGGATCGTGGCCTGCTCGTCGTCGCTGACCGAGGCGGAGAGCTGGTCGTCGTACGGCGTGGTGACGACCCGGACCTCGTCGAGCTCGCCGATCTCCTCGGCGGCGTCCTCGACCGGCCCGCGCACGTCGTCGGACTCGACGGTCTCGCCGTCCGGCGCCACGACGATGATCTGCGCCGAGGACCCGCTGACCTCGGGGAACGTGGCCGAGAGCTGGTCGAGCGCCTCCTGCGCCTCCGTGCCCGGGATGGTGATCGAGTTGTCGAAGCCCTGGTAGAGCAGGCCGCCGGCCGCCCCCGTGAGGACGAGGATCCCGAGCCAGGCGACGACGACGAGCCGACGCGCGCCGGCGGCCCAGCGGCCGAGCGAGTACAGGACGGAGGACACGCGGGACTCCCGAGGGCTGGGACGACAGGACGATCGATACGCCACTGTATCCGATGCACGAATGTATCGGATACACCGGTGCACTGGCTACAGTGGGCACCGCACCACGTTCCAGGGAGGGCCCACGTGACGACCGAGCACGCCACCAGCGTGCGCTCCGCGCGCCGCGAGCGCACCCGTGAGCGCCTGCTCGACGCGGCCTTCGCGCTCTTCTCCGAGCACGGCGTGGCCGCCACCCCGATCGAGGCGATCTGCGAGGCCGCCGGGTTCACCCGCGGCGCGTTCTACTCGAACTTCGGCTCGCGCGAGGAGCTGTTCCACGCCCTCGTGGAGCGCAAGGCCCGCGACCATCTGCGGTCGCTCGAGCAGCTCGGCCCCCAGCTCGCCGCCGCCCGCGCCGCGACCCCCGAAGGGTTCCGCGACGCCGTCCGGCAGGTCCTCGTCGCGTTCGAGCTCGACGAGGAGGAGCACCGGCTGTGGTGCCTGATGAATGCCGAGTTCGAGCTGATGGCCATGCGCGACCCCGAGGTCGCGCAGCAGTACGTCGGCGCCCAGAACCGCCTGCGCGGCGAGGTCGCCGCCGTGATCGACGGGCTGCTGGAGCAGTTCGACCTGCGGTTCATCGTGGACACGCCGACCGCCGTCGACCTGCTGATGTGCGTCGAGGACGCCGGCTCGCGGGCCGCGGTGCTCGGCGCCCCGGCCGACCAGCAGGCCATCGCCCGTCTGGAGCGGCTGGTCGACCTCCTCGTGACGCCCCGGTAGGCGCCACGAGGAGGTCGGGTCCTCAGCCGAGGGTCGTCGGCAGGACCGTGTCGCCCTCACCGGCCGGCACCTCGAGCACGTGCTCGGCCAGGAAGGCCAGCACGCCCTGGTACCAGACCTTCGCGTGCTGCGGGGTCAGGATCCAGTGGTTCTCGTCCGGGAAGTACAGGAAGCGGTGCACGGTCGAGCCGTCGTCCGCCGCGGGCAGCCCCGAGTCGGCGAGCAGCTCGCGCCACAGCCGCAGGCCCTCGCCGATCGGCACCCGGTAGTCCTTGTCGCCGTGGATCACCAGCACCGGCGTGGTGATGTCCCCGACGAACCGGTGCGGGCTGTGCGCGTCGCGCATCTCGGGGGTCATCTCGCGCGCCCAGTAGTAGGCGTGGTCCGTCGTCGGGCCGAACCCGTCCAGCGCCCACAGCGAGGCGTGGGTGACGACGGCGCGGAACCGGTCGGTGTGCCCGGCCACCCAGTTCGCCATGTACCCGCCGAACGAGCCGCCCATCGCGGCCGTCCGGGACGCGTCGACGTCGTCGCGGGCCTCGGCGGCGTCCTGGACCGCCATGAGGTCGGTGAACGGGGCGTCGCCCCACGCACCCCACCCGCGGGCGACGAACTCCTGGCCGTACCCCGTGGACAGGGCCGGGTCCGGCAGCAGCACCGCGTACCCGCGCGCCACCATCAGCCACGGGTTCCAGCGCCACGACCAGGCGTTCCACGAGCCGAGCGGGCCGCCGTGGATCCACAGCAGCAGCGGCGCCGGGTCCGACGACGACGCCCCGGCGGGCAGCGCCAGCCAGGCCCGGACGCGGGTCCCGTCGGCCGCCGTCGTGACCACCTCGGTCAGCGAGCCCGGGAGCTCCGGGGCGGGCACGGGGGACGGCAGGGCGACGGCGTCGACCGGCGCGCGCTCCCCCGGCTCCCCGGAGGCGACGAACGCCGCCAGGTCTACCCGCACCGGCTCCGACGGCGCGGCGTAGGAGGTGCGCAGCGCGTACAGCGCCGACCCGTCCGGCGCGACGCGGACGTCGGTGAGCACGGCGTCGTCCGCGGTCACCCGCTCGACGGTCACCGGCCCCTCGCCGGGCGCACCGTCGAACGTGAGCAGGAAGACCGGGCCGCGCCCGTCGTCGTCCGCGGTCACGACCAGCCCGCCCGCGTCCGGCAGCCAGGTCAGCGACGACGGCCAGCGGTCCCAGTCGTCGGCGAGCACCTCGGGCTCGCCGCTGCCGTCCAGCGCCACGAGGGCGGCCCGGACCACCGGCGGGTCGGTGGGCGTCGTGATCGTCGAGGTCACGTAGGCGACCCACCGACCGTCCGGGGAGACGGTCGGCGCGCCGATCTCGGCGTCGGGGTCGTCGACGAGGGTGCGCCGCTCGCCGGTGGCGGTGTCGATCGCGACGAGGATCGTGCGGCGCGCGGCACCCGGGTCGGCGACCGCCCAGCTCGTGACCAGCGTGCCGCCGTCCGGGCTCAGGGCCGCGTCGTGCTCCTCGAGCTGGCGGCCGGCCCCCGTGAGCTGACGCGGCTCGGCCCGCTCCCCCTCGGCCACGTCGCCGAGGGCGAACGCGTACCGGCGCGGCGCGTCCGGGCCCAGGTCGTGGTCCCAGTGGCGTACCGGGTAGCCGGTGTGCCAGATCGCGTTCACCTTCGTGTCACGGCGCGCCGTGCGGAGCTCGGCGTCCGCCTCGAGGTCGTCGGCCGAGGGCAGCACGGCCGTCGAGAGGGAGACGACGTCGGCGTCGCGGGCGGCGAGGACCCCGCCGACGCCGCCCGGCGTCGTCGCCACCACGCGCGCCTCGCCGCCGTCCGCAGGCAGCGCCCACAGGGCCGCCTTCTTCTCGTCGTCGGACCCCGTGCTCTCGGGGTCGGGGCGGGCGGAGGTGAAGAGCAGTTCGCCGCCGGCGGTGAAGACGGCCGCGGACTCGCCGGCCGCGCTGCGGGTCAGGCGTCGCGCCGGCCGGGCGCCGGTCGGGTCGATCTCCCACAGCGCCGAGACGGAGCCGGTGCGCTCCGGGTCGAGGGTCTGCACGGTCGTGACGAGCCGCCGCCCGTCCGCGCTGAGGGCGAGGCCGCCGAGGCGGCCGAGGGCCAGGTAGTCGTCGAGGTCGTCGAAGGGGGTGCGCGGGGTCTCCGCGGAGGTGTCCTGAGTCACCCTCCCGGGTCTACCACACGCCCCGGACGGCCGAGCCCGCACGACGCCGTCGACAGGGCTGCCGCTGGGCGCTCGCGACGCTCCGGGAACGCCGGGCCGAACCCCAGGTGAACAGTGGCCGAACACCTCGTCGGGGGGCAACGTGCGCCTTGAACGGCGCCCTCGGGCTCAGGCAGATTCTGGACGTGAGTCACGACAGCGCCCCGCCTCCCCTGCCCGCCAAGGTCGACCTCGTCGTCGTCGGTGCGGGCATCGTGGGGCTGGCGCACGCCGTCGAGGCCCACGCCCGGGGCCACTCGGTGCTCGTCCTGGACGGCGCCGCCCGGCCCGACGGGTCCACCGCCCGGCGCAGCGGGCACGTGGCCGTCACCACCCAGGACTCGACCGCGCTGGCCTGCGCCCTGGCCTCCCGGGAGCGCTGGCTGAAGCTCGGCCGCGACGCCGGCTTCGGGGTGCGCGAGAGCGGCGCGGTCGTCGTCGCCCAGCACGCCGACGAGCTCGCCGTGCTCGACGACCTCGTCGCCGCGCGGGCCGGCGACGCCGAGCTGCTCGACCACCGCAGCGTGGCCGACCGGACCCCGGTCGCGCACGCCGTCGGGGGCGTGTGGCTCCCCCTCGACCTGCGGCTGGACCCCTACGCCGCGCTGCTGGCGATCTGCGACTGGCTCTCCTCGCGCCCCCAGGTGGACGTCGCCTGGCGCACCGCCGCCCAGACCTTCGACGCCGGCAGCGGCTGCACCCTGGTGCGCACCTCGCGGGGCGAGGTCGTGGCCAAGCGGGTCGTGGTCGCCGCGGGGCAGGCGGTCGGCTCCCTCTTCTGGTCCGCGGGGGCCGACCTGACCCCCGTGCGCCGCCAGCTCCTGCGCGTCGCACCGCCCACGCCCGACGACGTCGCCGCGCAGGCCCGGCTCGCCTCCGGGCCCGTCGTGCTCGGCGGCACGACCGTGCTGCGCGACGCCGCCTACCTGCACTCGCGGGCCCTCGGCGAGGTGCGCGACCGGTGGCGCCGGCACCGGCCGGACCTGCTCGCCGCGGAGATCCACCTGTCGCTGCACTCCCAGGCCGACGGCTCCGTCGTCGTCGGTGACGGGCGGGCGCCCGCCGACGTGCCGGGCCGTTCCGAGGCGGTGGACGGGCTGCTGCTCGACGCGACCGCCGAGCTGCTCGGCACCGGTCCGCTCACGGTGCTCGGCCGCTGGACGGCGACCGAGCCGGTGCGTGCCCGCACCGCGCCGGTGGCCGACCCGTTCGTCGTCACCGAGCCGCTGCCCGGCGTGCGGACCGTCAACGTCACGGACGGGCTGGCCACGACGACGGCGCTGGGGCTGGCCCCGCGGGTGCTCGACGAGCTCTTCTGAACCGCGGCACCAGCGCGAGGGGACCCGTCGCCCGCGGGGCTCGTCAGCCGCAGGATCACGCACCGGTCACGGTTCGGGTGAAGTTCGGACGGCGTGTTGACAACGGTTTCTGCCAGGCGTTCTCTGAAAAGTGGGGATGACGGGCGCACCGACGCGCCTGGTCGCGGCCCCGGGCTCGCGATCCCCTCGCACCGCACCGAAGGCGATGAGGAGCATGCGTAGCGGACGACTCGTGTCAGCGACGGCGGGTGCCGCCGTCCTCGCCCTGGGCCTGGCGGCCTGCGGCGGATCCGGAGACACCGGCGACACCTCCGACGGGAGCACCGGCGGCGAGGACATGGCCGGTGGCGAGGTCGAGGTCTTCACCTGGTGGGCCGCCGGCTCGGAGAAGGCCGGGCTCGACGCCCTGGTGGGGGTGTTCGAGGAGCAGCACCCCGACTTCACCTTCGTCAACGGCGCCGTGGCGGGCGGCGCGGGCTCCGCGGCGAAGGACCTGCTGCAGTCGCGGCTGCAGGCGGGCGACCCGCCGGACACGTTCCAGGCGCACGCCGGAGCGGAGCTGCAGGACTACATCGACGCCGCGCAGATCGAGGACGTCTCGGCCCTGTACGACGAGTTCGGCCTGACCGACGCGTTCCCGCCCGACCTCGTCGACCGGCTGACCACCGAGGACGGGGCGATCTACTCGGTCCCGTCGAACATCCACCGCGCGAACGTGGTGTGGGCCAACCCCACCGTGCTCGAGGACGCGGGACTGGACCCCGCCGCCGAGTACGCCGACCTCGACGCCTGGTACGAGGCGCTCGACGCCGTGCAGGAGTCCGGCGCGACCGCGCTGTCGATCGCGACGACGTGGACGCAGGTCCACCTGCTGGAGACGGTGCTGCTGTCCACGCTCGGTCCCGAGGCCTACACCGGGCTGTGGGACGGGTCGACCGACTGGGAGGGCCCCGAGGTGACGGCGGCGCTCGAGCACTTCGAGAGGCTGATGAGCTACACCAACGGCGACCGGGACGGCCTCGACTGGCCCGACGCGACCCAGCAGGTCATCGACGGCGACGCCGGCTTCAACGTGATGGGCGACTGGGCCGAGGCGGCGTTCCAGGAGGCGGGCTCGATGGCGCCCGACGACTACGTCTACTTCCCGGTCCCGGGGACCGACGGGGAGTTCGACTTCCTGGCGGACTCGTTCACCATGCCGGTCGGTGCCCCGAACCCCGACGGGACGCGCGCCTGGCTCGACACCGCCGGGTCGACCGAGGGCCAGGAGGCGTTCAACAAGGCCAAGGGGTCCATCCCGGCCCGCACGGACGCCGACACCTCGGACTTCTCCGAGTACCAGCAGACCGCCGTCGAGGCGTTCGCCAGCGACACCATCGTGTCCTCGCTCGCGCACGGCGCCGCGACACCGGTCGCCACGCTCAACGCGATCTCGGACGCCACGAGCAAGTTCACCACCGGCGCCTCGGACCTGGCCACGTTCCAGTCCGAGCTGGCCGCGGCGACCATGTGACGCCGTCGGACGGTGGCCGGCCCGCAGGCCGGCCGGCCACCGTCCGCCCCCGGGAGGACGCATGAGACACCGTCTGCGGCGGTTCGGAGCACCGCTCCTGCTGCTCGCCCCGTCGCTGATCCTGCTGGCCGTGTTCGTCTACGGCCTCATCGCCGCGAACTTCCGGACCTCGATCACGGACAACCACACCGCGGCCCAGGCCACCGGGCAGCAGCCCGTGACGACGGTCTGGTTCGAGAACTACGTCGCCCTGCTGGGCAGCGACGACTTCCAGCACTCGCTGACGAACCTCGTGCTGTTCACGGTCGCGTTCCTCGTCGGGACCATGGTGATGGGGTTCGGCTGGGCCTGGATGCTCGACAAGCCGGACCGCGGCGAGGGGTTCTTCCGCTCGATCTACCTGTTCCCCATGGCGGTGTCGTTCGTGGCCTCCGGCGTCGTGTGGCGGTGGCTGCTGAATTCCAACCAGGGCGAGGGCGCCAGCGGCCTCAACCGCCTGTTCCAGATGGTCGGGCTGGACTTCCTGCAGAACAACTGGTGGAACAACATCACGTTCGGCATCCTGGCGATCGCCCTGCCGGCGATCTGGCAGCTCTCGGGATACGTGATGGCGCTGTTCCTCGCCGGCTTCCGCGGCATCCCCGACGAGCTGCGGGAGGCCGCCCGCGTGGACGGGGCCCGCGAGTGGCAGCTCTACCGGCTGGTGCTCTTCCCGCAGCTGTCGCCCATCGCCCTGTCCGCGCTGATCATCATCGGTCACATGTCGCTGAAGTCGTTCGACCTCATCATGTCGATCTCGAAGCCGGCGAACTACCAGACCAAGGTGCCGGCGGTCGACATGTACGTGTTCAAGTCGAGCTTCAACTACGCCGACGCAGCCGCCGTCGGGACGATCCTGCTGGTCATCGTCGCGCTGGTCGTCGTGCCCTACCTCGTCCGGACCCACAAGGCGGAGAAGCGATGAGCACCCACGTCTCCACGCCACCGGGCGTCACGGGCGAACCCGTCGAGCTCCGGGACGACACCGCGCGCCCCCGGTTCACGGTCGGCCGCACCGCCAAGTACGCGGCGATGATCGTGTTCGTCCTCATCGTGCTGATCCCCGTCTACGTGCTGTTCGTGACGAGCTTCAAGGGGGCCGGTGACGCCTCCCCGGCGCGCGCCTGGAACCTGCCCACCGACTGGACCCTCGACAACTGGGTCGGCGCCTGGAACGCCCTGTCCCCCGCCATCGGACGCACCTTCCAGATGGTCGTCCCGGCCGCGCTCATCTCGGCGATGCTCGGGTCGATGAACGGGTTCGTGCTGTCGCGCTGGTCGTTCCGCGGCGCCGACGTCGTCTTCACGCTGATCCTGTTCGGCATGTTCATCCCGTACCAGGCGGTGATGATCCCGCTGCTGGAGCTGATGCTCGGGGCAGGGGTCCCCAGCGGCGTCCCGTCGCTGATCATCCTGCACGTCGTCTACGGCATCCCGATCACCACTCTGATCTTCCGCAACTACTACCAGACCGTCCCGCACGAGCTGGTCGAGGCCGGACGGGTCGACGGCGCGGGGATGCTGCGCACCTACTGGTCGATCATCCTGCCGATCTCGGTGCCGAGCTTCGTCGTCGTGCTCATCTGGCAGTTCACCAACGCGTGGAACGACTTCCTGTTCGCGGTGTTCTTCTCCTCGAGCCAGAACGGCCCGGTCACCCTGGCGCTGAACAACCTGGCCAACGGCGCGCTGCTGCAGGACTACGGCGTCTCGATGGCGGGCGCCCTGCTCGCCTCCCTGCCACCGCTGCTGGTGTACATCCTGCTCGGCAAGTACTTCGTCGGGGGGCTGATGTCGGGGTCGGTCAAGGGCTGACCGACCCCGCCGGGACAGGCGGGCTCAGTCCCGCCCGTCGCGCTCGGCCATGTCGGCCAGCATCCGGTTGTAGGCCCGCAGCTCGGCGTCGTCGTCCCGCTCCGCCCGGCGGTCGCTGCGTCGGGCCTCGCGCTCGTCGGACCGGGCCCACTGCACGCCCACGACGACGGCGAGCACCAGCGTGGGCAGCTCCCCGATCCCCCAGGCGATGGCGCCGCCGAGCTGCTGGTCGTCGATCGCGGGCAGCCCCCACGGCCGTCCCATGTTCCCGAACCAGTCGGCCACGAGCAGCGACGTGCCGGTGGTGAGCACGACCCCGAAGAACGCGTGGAACACCATGGTGGCGAACAGCAGGAGCAGCCGCTGCGGGTACGGCGGGCGCTGCGGACCGGGGTCGATGCCGACGAGCGCGTTGGCGAACAGGTATCCGGCGAGCGTGAAGTGGATGATCATCCACACGTGGCCGGCGTGGTTCGACAGCGCCCAGCCGAACACCGGCGTGAAGTAGAAGGCGATCATGCCGCCGGCGAAGATCACCGCCGCCACGACCGGTTTCGCCACGAAGCTGCCGACACGGGAGTGCACGATCGCGAGCACCCACTCGCGCGGCCCGCGCGAGCCGTCCTTGCGCGCCGGGACCGCCCGCAGGAGGAGCGTGACCGGGGCCGCGAGGACCAGCAGCAGCGGGATCACCATCGCCAGCACCATGTGCTGGGTCATGTGCCCGGAGAAGATCACGTGCCCGTACACCGACGGGCCGCCGTTCGTCACCCAGACCATGATCGCCATGCCGGCGCACCACGAGATCGTCCGCCCCACCGGCCAGCGGTCGCCGCGGCGCCGCAGCCGCAGCGCCCAGGTGACGTAGACCAGCGCCCCGGCGGCGCAGGCGACGGCGAACAGGGGGTCGACGCTCCACTGCGTGAAGTAGTTGCCCAGGGTGTTCTCGGGCGGCAGGGCGTAGCCGGTGAGCTGGAAGGCCGGGGAGGCGTCGACGAGCTCCTCGTCCGGCACCGGCGGCGCCGTCGACCCGAGCGCCACCGCCACGCCGGAGACCGCCCCGATGGTGACGAGCTCGGCGGCGAGGAGCTGCCAGTACAGCCGCCGCACCCGCCCGGGATCGGTGGCGAGCCGACCCACGATCCAGCGCCGGTGGGCCCAGCCGAACGCACCGAGCGCGAGCAGCAGCAGGGCCTTGGCCTGCAGCAGGACGCCCCAGCGGGTGACGAGGTCGTCCAGGTGCTGCATGCGGATCACCGCACTCATCAGGCCCGACAGGGCCACCAGGACGAAGCACCAGGCCGCGACCGGGGAGAAGCGGGCGACGGCGGACGCGGCGAGCCGGTCGTCGTCGCCGCGGCGGCCGGTGCGGGTGAGCACGACCACGAGCAGGGCGGCGAGTCCCCCGACCCACAGCGCCGCTCCGACCAGGTGCAGCAGCATCGCCCCGACGGCCAGGTCGTGGTTCACGGCCCCGGCGGCGTGCCCGGTGGTGGACTGCAGGGCGAGCGCCGCCCCGGGCAGCACGGCCGTCCACAGGGCACCGACGGGACCCCGCACGCCCAGCGCGAGGGCCGACGTGACCGCAGCCAGCAGGATCGTCCACAGCCCGATCTGCCCCAGCTCGACGTCGAGCACGAACTGCCACAGGCCCTGCCCGAAGGTCTCCGCGGCCAGGGAGATCGTCGAGACGTAGGAGTAGCGGAGGACGAGCTGGACGACGGCGGCGACCGCCCACAGGCTCGACGCCCAGCCGGCCACGAGCAGGACGCGGTCGGTGTGCCGTCCGCGCGGCAGCAGGAACGCGACCGCGAACAGGCCGCCCACGGTCACGGCGAGCGCGAGCTCGGACAGCACCGTCGCGGCCGGCAGCCCCCAGCGCACCGCCGGCCCCGGGTCGCTGAAGGTCCCCAGCGGGTCGAAGGCGCCCGAGTAGGAGCCGGCGGCCAGCAGGGCGAGCAGGGCGACGACGACGGCGCCCGGCCCGGCGGCGATCAGCCACCAGGGGCGCGCCGACGTGGGTGCCGGGGCGGGGCGGGTCGTCGGGGCGGTGGGCGCGGTCACAGCATCCAGGGTAGGCGGCGTGCGGGGACGTCCCGGACCGCCGTCGCTGTGACCCTCGCCGCCTCCGCGCGAGATCGACCCACCGCGGCCGAGATCGACTGACGGTGCATCGATCTCGGTCCGGGTGGGTCGATCTCGCGGCCACGGGGAGGACGCGGCCACGGGAAGCGCGCGGGCACGGGGGGCGCCGGTCAGCCCCAGACGAGCCCCTGCGCAGGGTCCTCCAGCACCTTCGCCACGTCGGACAGGAAGCGCGAGCCCAGACCGCCGTCGACGAGCCGGTGGTCGAAGCTCAGGGCGAGCTGGGTGACCCAGCGGGGCTTGATCTTGCCCTTGTGCACCCACGGCTGCTGGCGGATCGCCCCGAACGCGAGGATGCCCGACTCCCCCGGGTTGAGGATCGGGGTGCCGGTGTCGATGCCGAACACACCCACGTTGGTGATGGTGAACGTGCCGCCCGACATGTCCGCCGGGGTCGTGCGTCCGGCCCGCGCGGTCGCCGTCAGCTCACCGAGCGCCTGGGCGAGCCCGAGCAGCTCGAGGCGGTGGGCGTCCTTGACGTTGGGCACCACGAGGCCCCGGGGGGTCGCCGCGGCGATCCCGAGGTTCACGTAGTGCTGGTAGACGATCTCCTGCGCCTCGTCGTCCCAGCTCGCGTTGATCTCCGGGTGCCGCTGGATGGCCAGCAGCGCCGCCTTGGCCGCGATGAGCAGGGGCGTCACCCGCACGTCGGCGAAGTCGCGGTCGCTCTTGAGCCGCTCGACGAGCTTCATCGTCTTCGTCACGTCGACGGTGTGGAAGACCGTCACGTGCGGGGCGGTGAACGCGCTGGCCACCATCGCCTCCGCGGTCCGCCGGCGCACGGACTTGACCGGGACGCGGGTGGTGCGGCCGTCGTCGGAGACGCCGCCCGAGGCCATCCAGGGCTGGTCGTCGCCGGGGTAGGTCGCCAGAGCCCGCGGTTCGGCCGCCGCCGCGTGGGCGGTGACGTCCTCACGGGTGACGATCCCGCCGGGGCCGGTGGGGTGCACCGAGGCCAGGTCGACCCCCAGGTCGCGGGCCAGCTTGCGCACCGGCGGCTTGGCCAGCACCCGCACCCGGGTCGACGACGGCGCGTCGGCCGGGGACGAGGCCGCCGGCACGCTGACCATCGCACGGTCGATCGAGGGGCCGGACGGCGCGGGGGGCTCCGGCGCCGGGGCCACCATGGCCGGGGCCGGCGCCGCCTCGGCAGTCGGAGCCTTCGGGGCCGGCGGGGCCGGAGGAGCCGGGGCCGGCGTCGCGGCAAGCTCGGCCGTCGGCGCAGCGGCCCCGCCGCGCCGACGCCGGCGCCGACCGCCCGCCCCGGCGTCGGCGGTGCCGTACCCGACGAGCACAGACCCGGAGGACTCCCCGTTGGACGGGCTCTGCGGCGCGGCGGTCTCCTCGACGGGCGCGGCCGGTGCCGCCGGCTCGGCGGCCGGTGCCGCGCCGTCGCCGATCTCGAGGATCGGCGCGCCCACGTCGACCGTGGTGCCCTCCTCGGCCAGCAGCGCGGTCACGGTGCCGGCCCACGGGCTGGGCAGCTCCACGAGGGACTTGGCGGTCTCGATCTCGACGACGACCTGGTTGACCTCGACGGTGTCGCCGACGGCGACCTTCCACTCGACGATCTCGGCCTCGGTCAGCCCCTCGCCGACGTCCGGCAGGGGGAAACGCTGGGTGCTCATCTCGTTCCTCCGGTCAGCAGGCGGGTCAGTGGGCCAGGGTGCGGTCGACGGCGTCCAGGACGCGGTCGACGCTCGGCAGGTACTCGTGCTCGAGCTTCGCCACCGGGTAGGGCGCGTGGTACCCGCCGACCCGCAGCACGGGCGCCTCGAGGGAGTAGAAGCACTCCTCGGTCAGGCGTGCGGCGAGCTCCGCCCCCGAGCCGAAGAACGACGGCGCCTCGTGCACGACGACGCAGCGCCCGGTGCGGCGCACCGACTCCGCGACGGTGGGCACGTCCAGCGGGGACACCGACCGCAGGTCCACGACCTCGGCGCTGGTGCCCTCGGTGGCGAGCGCCTCGGCCGCGGACAGCGCCGTGGCGACCGTCGGGCCGTAGGCGACCAGGGTGACGTCGGTCCCGGACCGGGCGACCCGGGCCGTCCCGAGCGGGTCCGGGCCGGCGGCGTCGTCCAGGGACGGCACCGGGCTGTCCAGGTCGACGTCGCCCTTGGACCAGTAGCGGCCCTTGGGCTCGAGGAAGATCACCGGGTCCGGGGAGGCGACGGCGGCGCGCATCATGTCGTAGGCGTCCTGCGGCGTGGCCGGGGAGACGACCCGCAGGCCGGCCGTGTGCGCGAACAGCGCCTCCGGCGACTCCGAGTGGTGCTCGACGGCACCGATCCCACCGCCGTAGGGGATCCGGATGACGACGGGCACCTGGATGCGGCCCCGCGAGCGGTTGTGGATCTTGGCGAGCTGGGTGGTGATCTGGTCGTAGGCGGGGAAGACGAACCCGTCGAACTGGATCTCGCACACGGGCCGGTAGCCACGCATCGCCAGCCCGATGGCGGTGCCGACGATGCCGGACTCCGCCAGCGGGGTGTCGACGACCCGGTGCTCGCCGAAGTCCTTCTGGAGCCCGTCGGTGACGCGGAAGACGCCGCCGAGCCGGCCGATGTCCTCGCCCATGAGCATCACCGACGGGTCGGCCTCGAGGGCAGCCCGCAGGCCGGCGGTGACCGCCTTGGCCAGCGGCATGGTCTGGGTGCTCATCGGGCCACCTCCGCGGTCGCGGCGTCCTGCGCCGTCTGCTCGGCCGTCTCGGCCTCGTACTGCTCGAACCACGCGCGCTCGGCGGCGACCTGCGCGTGCGGCGTGGCGTAGACGTGGTCGAACATCGACGTCTTCTCCGGGGCGTCCAGGGCGCGGACGCCCGCCCGCAGGGTCTCCCCGAGGGCGTCGGCCTCGGCGGCGACATCCCCGGCCCAGTCGTCGTCCCAGTGGCCCTCGGCGCGCAGCAGGGCCGCGAGCCGGTCGATGGGGTCGCGCTGGCGCCAGTGCTCCTCCTCGGCGCGCTCGCGGTACCGGGTGGGGTCGTCGGAGGTGGTGTGGGCGCCCATCCGGTAGGTGTACGCCTCGACGAACGTAGGTCCGTGACCGGCGTGGGCCCGTTCCAGCGCCTCGGCCATCACGGCGTAGCAGGCGAGCACGTCGTTGCCGTCCACGCGCACGCTCGGCACGCCGAAGCCCTCGCCGCGGCGGTAGAGCGGGACGCTGGACTGGCGGGTGGTCGGCTCGGAGATGGCCCACTGGTTGTTCTGGCACCAGAACACGACGGGGGCGTCGTTGACGGCGGCGAAGACGAGCGCCTCGCTGACGTCGCCCTGGCTCGTCGCGCCGTCGCCGAAGCAGGCGACGACGGCGGTGTCCCGCTCCGGGTCGCCGGTCCCGACGGCGCCGTCGCGCTGGACGCCCATGGCGTACCCGGTGGCGTGCAGCACGTGGGAGCCGATGACGAGCGTGTACAGCGCGACGTTGTGCTCCGCGGGGTCCCAGCCGCCGTGGTCCTGACCGCGGTACAGCCGCAGCCGGTCGACCGGGTCGACGCCGCGGACGTGCAGGATGCCGTGCTCGCGGTAGGAGGGGAACACCATGTCCGGGGCGGCCAGCGCGTGGGCGGGGCCCACCTGCGCGGCCTCCTGGCCGGTCGCCTGGGCGTACAGGGCGAGCTCGCCCTGTCGCTGCAGCGCGGTGGCCTCGTCGTCGAACCGGCGCGTCAGGACCATGTCGCGGTACATCGCGCGCAGGTCGTCACCGGTCAGGTGGGCGACCCGTGCCGCGTAACCGGGATGGTCACCGTCGTTGTCGGGTTCGTGGACGCGCTCCCCGGTGGGGGCGACGAGCTGGACGAGCGGGGTGACGTCGGCGGACCCGACGTCGGACCCGTC
Source organism: Isoptericola haloaureus (assembly GCF_036689775.1). Lineage (NCBI taxonomy): Bacteria > Bacillati > Actinomycetota > Actinomycetes > Micrococcales > Promicromonosporaceae > Isoptericola > Isoptericola haloaureus. The sequence continues at coordinate 930,069 of NZ_JBAGLP010000118.1, forward strand.
GATGACCTGGTGCGGCACACGGTCTCCTTCGCTGGCGGCCCCGGGCGGGGCTGGGCTGCTCCGGCTGCGCGCGAGGCCCGGAGTCCTCCGCCGCGACTGCGGCGACCCCGAACCTACGCCTTCGTAGCCTACGCCAGCGTAGGTTGCCGGACCGGGGGATCGCCCCCCGGCAAGCCGTCCAAGGCTCGCCGTCCCGCTTTGGAGGATTCCTCCAACAGGCCGCGAGGGAGTGCGCGGCGAACGGCATGGTCGCGGACCACTTTCCCGCGACCTTCCGTGGATCATCTACCGTGGAGAGCATGTGACCGACGCCTCGCGACACGAAGAGAGACGTACCGTGACCTCCACACCGCCGACACAGGACTCCGCCACCTCGTCGGAGCACGACCCGGGCTCCGAGGGCCGTCGCTCGGCGATCCTGCGGCCGGTCTTCATCCCGGCCTCCATCATCATCATCGGGCTGATCGTCGCCACGATCGTCTTCGCCAACGTGGCCGGCGACGCGCTCGAGGAGGCCACGACGCAGCTCAACACCTGGATCACCGACGGTGTCGGCTGGTGGTACGTCATCGCCGTCAACATCTTCCTGGTGTTCGCGCTCTATTGCGCGTTCTCCAAGATCGGGCTCATCCGGCTCGGCCGGGACGGCGAGGGCCCCGAGTTCGGGGTCGTCTCCTGGTTCCTCATGCTCTTCAGCGCCGGCATGGGCATCGGGCTCGTCTTCTTCGGCGTCGCCGAGCCGCTGTGGCACTACGTGGCCCCGCCCGAGGCCTTCGGCAACGCCCCGGAGTCGGACGCCGCCGCGCGCGAGTCGGTCGGCCTGATGATGCTGCAGTGGGGCTTCCACCCCTGGGCCATCTACGCCGTCGTCGGCCTCGGCCTGGCGTACATGTCCTTCCGGCGCGGACGACCGCTGGCCGTGCGCTGGCTGCTCGAGCCGCTCATCGGCCGCAAGCGCGTCGAGGGCTGGATGGGCCACACCGTGGACACCGTCGCCATCGTGGGCACCCTGTTCGGCGTCGCGACCTCGTTCGGGTTCGGCATCAGCCAGATCCTCGGCGGCCTGGAGTTCCTCGGCTGGGCCGAGACGTCCGACCCGCTGATCATCGGCCTGATCACGGGCATCACGGCCGTCGCCGTCTGGTCCGTGGTCTCCGGCGTCCACAAGGGTCTGAAGTGGCTGTCGAACTTCAACATGTCCGTGGCCGCGCTGCTGGCCCTGGTGGTCTTCCTGCTCGGCCCGACGATCTTCCTGCTGAAGTCGATCCCCGAGAACGCCGGCGTCTACCTCTCGCTGCTGCCCGAGACGATGTTCCACGCCGGCCCGTTCTCCAGCGACGGCTGGGAGGCCGCCTGGACCATCGCCTACTGGGGCTGGTGGACCAGCTGGGCGCCCTTCGTCGGCATGTTCATCGCCCGCATCTCCCGCGGGCGCACCATCCGCGAGTTCGTCGTCGGCGTGCTCCTCGCGCCGACCATGGCCTCCCTGCTGTGGTTCACGATCTTCGGCGACTCGGGGATCCTGCAGCAGCGCGAGCAGGGCACGATGCTGGTCGAGGACCCCGAGACGGGCGACATGGTGGTCAACAGCACGACGGCGCTGTTCCAGCTCTTCGAGTCGTTCCCCGGCGGTCTGCCCGTCCTGCTGTCCGTGGTCGCGATGGTCGTGGTCGTGCTGTTCTTCGTCACGTCCTCCGACTCCGGCTCGCTGGTCATCGACATGCTCGCCTCCGGTGGCAGCACCCAGACCTCCGCCACGACCCGCGTCTACTGGGCCGTGCTCGAGGGCGTGGCCGCCGCGGTGCTGCTCGTGGTCGGCGGCAACGTCGCCCTGACGGCGTTGCAGACGTTGTCGATCTCGACCGCCGCACCGTTCTCGATCATCCTCGTCCTGGCGTGCATCTCCCTGATCAAGGCGTTCCGCCACGAGGTGGCCACGATGCCGAGCTACATCCAGGTCCTGCCGCAGTCCGAGGAGGCCGAGCCCGAGCCGCCACCGCTGGCCTCCGCGCTGCGCCGCCGTCCGCAGCTGGGCGACGTCTCGATGACGCTCGACGGGCTGTCGACGACGCGCACGAACGGACGGACGGCGGCCGCACCGGAACCGGAGCCCGAGGCGGAACCGGAGCCGCAGATCATCACCTACCGGACTCTGCACCCGAGCGACGTCGTGCTCGACCCGGAGACGGGCGACCCCGTCGAGGTCGAGCAGGTCGAGGACCCGCTGGCCGGCGAGGTGTTCGACACCCCGGAGTTCGAGTCCTCCCAGGAGTTCCTCAACCAGGGCGGCCAGCTCGACGAGGAGGGGAACCCGATCCCGCTGGACACCGACGAGGACGGCACCGGGGACGACGGGGACCCGGCGGACCGGTCGGAGGAGCCGGAACCGCGCTCGACGTCCTGACGTACCGGCTCGGCGACCGCCGATCTCGTCGGCAGTCCGTCGTCAGGTCGGCAGTTCGGACTTCCGACCTGACGACGGACTGCCGACGCGACGAGCGACCAACGTCTCGACCCGACGGCGCACGCCCGCCACGTCCAGGCCGTGCGCCGCGGCGTGGTCGTCCGGCGAGCCGTACCGCCGCAGCTCGACGTCCCGGGGCACCCCGACGTGGACGACGCGCGCCGGCCGGTCGGCGAGCGCCGCCGCCACGGCGGCCGCGCTCGTACCCTCCAGGTACGGCTCGACGACGGCGAGCGCCGGCGTCGACCCGGCCAGCCGCCGCAGCCCGACCGCGTCCAGGGGGTGCGGCGTCGCGGTGTACGCGACCCGCACCGGCAGGTCGGCGGTGGCGGCGAGCACCGTGTCGAGCATCGGCCCGACGGCGAGCACGAGCGGTGCGGCGCCGGCCCCGGCGCCGGGTCCGTCGGCGACGTCGCGCACCAGGTGGACCCGTCCGTCGGTGGGCCGTGGCCGCTCGTTGCGCTGCCCGGACAGCCGGACGTAGGCGCGTCCCGACCGGCCGGCCTCGGCGTGCAGGAGGGCGGCGACCTCGTCCGGGTGCCCGGGGACGTGCACGGTCCACCCGGGCAGCGCCGCGACGAGGGCGACGTCGGCCGGGGCCTGGTGGGTGCGTCCCGCGGCGCTCGCGTCGAAGGACGCGCCGATGCTGACGAGGATCGCGCCGACGTCCTGGTGACCGAGCGAGATCTTGAGCTGTTCGTAGGGACGTTCGACCAGGAACGGGGCGTACGTGTGCACGACCGGGCGCCGTCCGGTCAGCGCCAGCCCGCCGGCGACGCCGATCATGGCCTGCTCGCGGATGCCGACGTCGACCACGCGGCCGGGGTGACGGTCCGCCACCCGGGCGAGCCGGGCGGCGCCGATGACGGCGAGGACGACGTCCAGGTCCGGGTGGGCGTCCAGCAGCGGGTCGAGCTCGGCGTAGAAACGGGTGCGCATGTCGAGGTCCGGGCCGGCGCTCGTGCCGGGGGCGCTCATGCCGGCACCGTCCGTCCCGGAGCCGCCGCGGCGGCGCGGGTCGTGTCGACGACGACGGCGGTGGGCCGGTGGGGCTCGGTCCGGCGCAACACGGCCGCGAGCCAGTCGTCCGAGCGGGTGTCGACGTCCGTCGTCGTCCACCCCTCGACGGCGAACCGTGCCGCGAGGCCGCCCGGCCAGCCGTGCCCGTCGCTGCGGTTGTCGACGACGACGCAGGTGAGGTTGCCCAGCGCGAACCGCCCCGCGACCTGGATCGCCTCGGCGTTGCTGCCCTCGTCCAGCTCGGCGTCCCCGACGAGCACCACGACGCGCGCCGGGGAGCGTCCTCGCAGGCCGAGAGCCATGCCGACGGCGAGCGGGAGCCCGTGGCCCAGCGAGCCGCTGCCGATCTCGACGCCGGGCACGAGGGTGCGGTCCGGGTGGTGCCCGAGCGCCGAGTCCCACGAGGCGACGTCGTCCAGCCAGGGCTCGGGGAAGAAGCCGCGGGCGGCCAGCACGGCGTAGGTGGAGGCGGGCCCGTGGCCCTTGGACAGCACGAACCGGTCGCGGTCGGGGTGCTCGGGGACCGCGGGGTCGACCCGCAGGACCCGGTCGTACAGGACCCGCACGACGTCGAGCGTGGAGTGGGCGCTGGGGTCGTGCTTCTCGTCGCCGGTCACCCGGGCCACGAGGTCACGGACCCTGCCGGCGTCCAGCCGGTGGGCAGGTGGGATCAGGGGCGCCGTCATGGGACGATACTCGGAGTTCAAGTTGACTTCAGGTCAAGGGGAGGGTCCCGTGATGGTCGAGCGCTACCTGACGATCGGGGACGTCGCGCGCCGCAGCGGCGTCGCGCCGTCGGCCCTGCGCTTCTACGAGGAACGAGGCCTGATCGCGGCCCACCGCACGGGCGGGAACCAACGCCGCTACGAGCGCACGACGCTCCGCCGCGTGGCCTTCATCCGCACCGCGTCGCGGCTGGGCCTGACGCTCGAGCAGATCGGGGACGCCCTGGCGACGCTGCCCGACGGGCGCACCCCCACCGCCGCGGACTGGCGGCGGCTGTCGCAGTCCTGGCGCAGCGTGCTCGACGAACGGATCGCCGTCCTCGAACAGCTGCGCGACGACCTCGACTCCTGCGTCGGCTGCGGCTGCCTGTCCCTGGACCGGTGCGCGCTGCAGAACCCCGACGACCGGGCCGCGGTCCTGGGCCCCGGGCCGCGCTACCTCGAGGGCGACTCGCCCTCCGACGTCGTGGGCGAAGGTCGGTGAGTCAGTCGGGTGTCTGCTGGTGGACGAGCAGTCGCCAGCCGTCGTCGGTGCTCACGTACGTGCTGGCCAGTGTCGCCGCGTACGTGTCCCCGCCCGGCGCCCCGTGAACCGGTAGACCACCGTCGCGGTGTCGGCGGTCCGCACGAGCCGCACGTCGCCGAGATCCACGTCGTCCCAGCCCGGCGAGAAGTCCATCGCCGCGACGCAAGCCGCCTTGTCGAGCACAGCGCCCGGCACGACGACCACGGCGTCCGGGTGCAGCACCTCGGCGTAGTCGCCGCCGGCGCCCCGCGCGAGCCGTCTCTCGCTCACCATGAGCTCGTCCGCGGTCGCGTCCATCCCCCGACCGTAGCCGGGACGGGCCGCTGTCACACCGTCGCGACGTGACGGCATCGCTGGCGCTCCGCCGCAGGGTGCGCGACGGTGGGAAGGTCTTCCCCCGACACCACGGAGGTCCGTCATGAAGGTCGTCGTCATCGGCGCGCTCGGCAAGGTCGCCCGCCAGCTGGTCCCCCTCCTGTCCGACGGCGGGTCCGGCCCCGCGGTCGACGTCGTCGGTGTCGTGCGCCGGGAGGAGCAGATCGACCGGGTCGCCGACATCGGCGGCGAGCCGCTGCTCCTCGACGTCGAGCACGCGAGCACCGAGGAGATGGCCCAGGCGTTCGACGGCGCCGACGCCGTGATCTGGTCCGCCGGCGCGGGCGGCGGCAACCCCGACCGCACCTACGCCGTCGACCGGGACGCCGCGATCCGCTCCATGGACGCCGCCGCCGCCGCGGGCGTGCGCCGCTACGTGATGGTGTCGTGGGTCGGTTCCGTGCCGGACCACGGCGTCCCGTCCGACGCGAGCTTCTACCCGTACGCGGACGCCAAGCTCGCCGCCGACGACCACCTGCGCACCACCGACCTGGACTGGACGATCCTGGGACCGGGCAGCCTGACCGACGACCCGCCCACCGGGCGGATCCGGGTCCTGGGCGCCGACGAGCGGGTCGAGCGCGGCGAGCCCTCGCAGGTGCCGCGCGCCGACGTCGCCCAGGTCGCGGCCGCCTCGCTGCGCATCGACACCACGATCGGGCAGTTCGTACGCTTCACGACCGGTGACGAGACGATCCCGGCGGCGCTGCGACACTTGGAGAACCTGGAGTAGGCCTGGCCCGTTGGTCAAACTTTCGCGGAAACCTTGATTAAGATGAGGTCATGATCACGGTTCCCGCGTTCGGAGACGTCGACGAGTACTGGGTCGCCGACGCGGAGGGGATGGCGAGTCGGTCGGCTCGGGCCGCAGCCTCAGGTCCGTACCGCTCCACAGTCCCACCGGCGATCGCTCGATGGATGCCCAAGACCCCCACCGACCTGGCCGCGAACGTCGAGGAGGCTTCCGCGGCGCTGAGCCGCTTCGACGAGTACGCAGCGAAGATGCTCGGCACGACGAGTCCGACGCTAGGGCCGATGAGCTCCATCCTTCTGCGCACCGAGTCGGCGTCGTCCTCCCAGATCGAGGACCTCACCGTGGGGCCGCGTCAGCTCGCACTTGCCGAGATCGAGCAGTCCCGGTCCCAGAACGCCCGCCTGGTGGTGGCGAACGTCCGCGCGATGGAAGCGGCCCTGGCACTCGCCGACCGGCTGGACGCCGAGGCGATCCTGGCGATGCACCATGCCCTGATGTCGGGGCAACCCGGTTGGGCAGACCGTGCCGGCCGGTGGCGCGACCAGCTCGTCTGGATCGGAACGAGCGCGATCAGCCCACGAGGGGCCACGCACGTCGCCCCCCAGGCCCCACTGGTTCCGCCCGCGATGGACGATCTGGTCGACTTCATGCGAAGGGACGACCTGCCGGTGTTGCTCCAGGCAGCCGTTGCGCACGCACAGTTCGAGAACATCCACCCCTTCGTGGACGGGAACGGTCGGACCGGACGCGCGGTCGTCCACTCGATCCTGCGGGCCCAACGGATCGTCACCGCGACCACCGCCCCCGTCTCCGCGGGACTGCTCAAGCAGACAGAGGAGTACTTCGCGGCCTTGACCGCCTACCGCGACGGCGACGCCCGTCCCATCGTGGAGCGGTTCGCCGACGCTGCCCGGTTCGCCGCTTCCTCCGGATCCGGACTCGTCGACGACCTGGCTGCTCAGGTCGACGCCGCTCGCGAACAGCTCCGGGGCCTCCGGCGGCAAGCAGTCGCCTGGCGGGTGCTCCCGCACCTCGTCTCCCACCCGGTCATCAACGCACGCTTCCTCACCGAGCACCTGGGCATGGCAGGTCAGACAGCCCAGAACGCGCTGACCCAGCTCACCGAGGCCGGGGTTCTCACCGAGCGGACCGGTTTGCGCCGCAACCGTGTCTGGGAGCACCAGGGCATCCTCATCGTCCTCGACCAGTACTCCCAGAGCCTGCTCAGACGCTGACTCCCACGGGGCGATGCCGGTTCGACGCGATTCCACCAGCCCTGCTCACGCTGGTGCAGAACTCCTGCGGATGTTCGTTTCCCCGACGGCGGGCGAGGACGGCCAGGTGCGGGCGCGCTCCCCGGGGGATCACGCCGTTCGACGTCGAGGCGCTCATCGCACCTCCACGTCCCGCCACAGCCAGCGCAGCGCGTCCGGGAGCAGCACTCCGGCATGGTTGGGGTCGTGCCCGCCGTCGCCCAGCACCAGCCGGGCGTCGTAGCCGGCCTCCGCGAGCGCCGCGGCGGTGCGCAGGTTCTCCGCGAACCAGTTGTGTTCGGGCTCGTTCCAGCCGAGGTCACGATGGCCGGCCTGCAGCAGGACGCGCAGCTGCTTGCGGGGCGTGCGGGCGATCAGCTCGGAGTACGGGTTGCCGCCGGGCATCTGCGCGAAGCTCGACAGGAACCCGATCACCCGGCCGAACCGCTGCGGGCGGTGCCAGGCGACGGTGAAGGCGGCGTTGCCGCCGCTGCTCCCGCCGACCACCGCCCACCGGCTCGGGTCGTCGCTGAGCACGTGCCGCCGTCGGACCTCCGGGACCACCTCGTCCAGCAGCAGCCGGGCCAGCCGGTCGTCCGCGGCGTCGTACTCGGCGTTGCGGTTCGTGCGCGCCTCGGGATCCTCGACGTCGGGGAAGACCCCGGGATCGACGAACACCCCGATCGTGGGCGGGATCTCGCCGCGGTGGACGAGGTTGTCGAGCACCACGCCGCCGCGGATCTCGCCGTCGGGGTCGAGGTACCACCAGCCGTCGTGGAAGACGGCGACACCGACCGGCTCGGCGGGGTCGACACCGGCCGGCACGTGGACCCACACCCGCCGTGTCGTGCCGGGGAAGACGTCGCTGAGCAGGTCGAACGACTCGGTGCTGCCCACGGGGACGTCCGGGCAGGGTGACGAGTCCGGGCCGTGGACGTACTGCACCGGGCCGTCGTCGAGCGACAGGGGACGGTACGCGGCCGCTGCGGCCTCGCGGGCCTCGTCGGCGCGGGCGGCGCTGTCGGCGACCACCTCGACCTTGAACCCGGCGGCGTTCTCCAGCCAGCCGGCGTAGTGGTCGGGCCCGCCCGCGTGCGGGTACCGCTCGGCGTACAGCGGCGCCCAGCCGTGCTCGGGTGCGGCAGCCATCAGCGCGTCCACAGCGGCCGGGGTGCCGCCGTCGAACGCCACGTGGTTCATCCCGGGACGACGGCGGTCGTGGCGGTCCGCAGAGAGGTTCGGCGAGGTGGTCAGCGTCAGGTACGCCCCGCCGTCGGACCAGGTGCACCCCTGCGGCCACTCCTGCGTCAGACGGAAGCCGAGCCGGGGCAGCAGCCAGCCCCAGTCGACCGCGACGGCCTCGATGTCGTCGACCCAGAGCTCGAGGTGGTGGATTCCCGGCATCCGGCCATCCCACCATGCCGGTGATGCACCCAGCCCGTCAGCCGCCGAGCGAGAGCTGGTCGTCCTCGTCCGCCACGCCGTCGACGTCGACCTCCCAGTACTCGAAGCGAACTCGGACGCCCACCAGCTCGGCACGGAGCGCGCGGTACAGCTCGATGCCCTCCGCACGATGGCGTTCCATCTCCTCGCGACGAGGCCAACCGAGCAGCTCGTCGTAGGACGCGTTGAACTCCGCCGCCCAGCGCCGGAGCCGGAGGCACAGCTCCTCGGTGAGCACGTGCCGGAGCTCGACAGTCGGCTCGCCGTCCGCCCACACGGGCCACCGCACGCCGTGGTCGTCGGCCAGCAAGACCTGCTCCGTGTCGTCCTCCTCGCTCATCCGGCCATCCCACCACGCGCGGTGACCGGTGCCACGCCCCTTCCCCGCGCACATCGCCGACGCCTGCGGCAGCATCGCCAGAGACCCGTCCCGCCACCGCAGGAGGCCCCGCATGGCTCGCACCGTCGCCGAACACCTCGTCGACCAGCTCGTCGCCGCCGGCGTGGAACGCGTCTACGGCATCGTCGGAGACTCCCTGAACCCCGTCGTGGACGCCGTCCGCCGCACCGACGGCATCGACTGGGTGCACGTGCGCCACGAGGAGGCCGCCGCCTTCGCCGCGGCGGCCGAGGCCGAGGTCACCGGGAAGCTCGCCGTGTGCGCCGGCTCCTGCGGCCCCGGCAACCTGCACCTGATCAACGGGCTGTACGACGCCAACCGGTCCGGGGTGCCGGTCCTGGCCATCGCCTCGCACATCCCCAGCGCGCAGATCGGCACCAAGTTCTTCCAGGAGACCCACCCGGACCGGCTGTTCACCGAGGCGTCGGTGTTCTCCGAGATGATCTCGACGGCCGCCCAGCTCCCCCGGGTCACGCGCTCGGCGATCCAGCACGCCCTGGCCGAGCCAGGCGTCGCGGTCCTCACCCTGCCGGGCGACGTCGCCGACGAGGAGGTCCCCGACGACGACGCACCCATCCTCATCCCCGGGGCTTGCCCCGCGCGCGTGGTCCCGCACGACACCGACGTCGCGGCGCTCGCCGAGGCGATCAACGCCGCCCGCAAGGTGACGCTGTTCGTCGGCGCCGGTGCGCGCGACGCCCGCGCAGAGGTCCTCGAGCTCGCCGACCTCGCCGCGGCCCCGGTGGGGCACTCGCTGCGCGGCAAGGAGATCATCCAGTACGACAACCCGCACGACGTCGGGATGTCCGGCCTGCTCGGCTACGGCTCCTGCCACGAGGCGGTCCACGACGCCGACCTGCTGATCCTCGTCGGCACCGACTTCCCGTACGACTCGTTCCTGCCCGACGACGTCCCCACCGCGCAGATCGACATCGACGCCTCGCACCTGGGCCGGCGCACGCGCCTGGACCTGCCGGTGCACGGCGACGTCGGCGAGACGCTGCGGCTGCTCAACCCCCGGATCGAGCGCAAGAGCGACCGGAAGTTCCTCGAGGCGATGGTCGACCGGCACGCCAAGGTCATGACCAAGGTGGTCGGCGCGTACACCCGCAAGGTGGAGAAGCACACGCCGATCCACCCGGAGTACGCCGCCGTGCAGCTCGACGAGGCCGCCGCCGAGGACGCCGTGTTCACCGTCGACACCGGTATGAACAACGTCTGGGCCGCCCGGTACCTCACGCCGAACGGCCGACGCCGCGTGATCGGGTCGTTCATCCACGGGTCGATGGCGAACGCCCTGCCGCACGCCATCGGGGTGTCGATGTCCCAGCCCGACCGCCAGGTGGTGGCGCTGGCCGGCGACGGCGGGCTGTCGATGCTGCTGGGCGAGCTGATCACGGTCCGGGCCTACGACCTGCCGGTGACGGTCGTCGTCTTCAACAACTCCACCCTCGGCATGGTGAAGCTGGAGATGCTCGTCGAGGGGCTGCCCTCGCACGGCACCGACTCGCCCGAGGTGGACTACAGCGCGATCGGCACCGCCGTCGGCATCCCCTCGCAGCGCGTGACGAAGCCGAAGGACCTCGCCAAGGCCTTCTCGAGCGCGCTGGACTCCGACGGCCCCGCCCTGGTGGAGGTCATGACCGACCCGCGGGCGCTGTCCATCCCGCCGTCGATCACCTCCGGTCAGATCCGCGGGTTCACGACGGCGATGACGAAGGAGATCTTCGGCGGCGGCATGGGCGAGGTCATGTCCATGGCGCGCTCGAACCTGCGCAACCTGCCCCGCTGAGCCGTCAGAGCCAGCCGGCCGCGAGCTCCAGGAACGCGTCGTTCGCCTCGACCTCACCGATGCTCACCCGCATGCCCTCGCCGGCGAACGGGCGCACGAGCACGCCGGCCGCCGCTGCCTCGGCTGCGAGCTCCGCCGTCCGCTCCCCCGTGGCGAGCCACACGAAGTTCGCGTGGGTGGCCGGCACGTCCCAGCCCTGCGCGCGCAGCGCGTCCCACACGCGGGTGCGTTCGGCGACGAGGTGCTCGACGCGTTCGGCGAGCTCGGCCTGCACGGCGGGCTGCAGGGTGGCGAGCGCCGCCCGCTGGGCGACGTGGTTGACGCCGAACGGCGTCGACGTCGAGCGGACCGCCGTGGCGAGGCGCGGCTCGGCGACGGCGTACCCGACGCGCAGACCGGCCAGCCCGGACGCCTTGGACATCGTGCGCACGAGCACGACGTTCGGGTGCCGGCGCAGCAGGTCGATGCCGACCGGGGCCTCGGGGTCGCGGATGAACTCGAGGTAGGCCTCGTCCACGACGACGAGCACGTCCCGCGGCACCGTGGCCAGGAACGTCTCCAGCTCGTCGGCGTGCACCACGGGGCCGGTGGGGTTGTTGGGCGTGCACACGAGCACCGCGCGGGTCCGCGGCCCGACGGCGGCGGCCATGGCGGGCAGGTCGAGCCGCCCGTCGGCCGCGACGGGCACGGTGACCGAGGTGCCCCCGGCGATCGTGGTGATGATCGGGTACGCCTCGAAGGACCGCCACGGGTAGACGACCTCGTCGCCCGGCTCGAGGACGGCCTCCAGCACGTGCTGCAGCACCGCCACCGAACCGTTGCCGACCACGACCTGCTCGGGCGCGACGCCGACGTGCGCCGCGAGCGCCTCGACCAGCTCGGTGGCGAACATGTCCGGGTACCGGTTGACCTCCGTGGCGGCCTCCGTGATCGCCGCGACGACGGCCGACGGCGGCGGGTACGGGTTCTCGTTCGAGGACAGCTTCCACGCCTGCCCCGACGGGCGGGCGCCGGGGACGTAGGCGGGCAGGGCCGCGACGGCGGCGCGCAGGGGGACGGTCTGGTCGGATGCCGGTGAGCTCACAGCGGTCCAGGATGCCACCTCCGGTGGCCCGACGACGCCCGGCAGGGGTGTCACCCCGGACGGGACCGTGGAACGATGACCGCCATGAACTTCATCGCACGTCTCGTCGTGACGTCGCTGGCCCTGTGGATCTGCGACCTGATCTTCGACAGCTTCGAGATCTTCGGCGGTGACGACGTCCTCGGGCGCGTCCTCGCCATCGTCGGCGTGGGGCTGATCTTCACGCTGGTGAGCTCGATCGTGAAGCCGATCGTCAGCATCGTGTCGATCCCGCTGCTGATCCTCACGCTCGGGCTGTTCTACCTCATCATCAACGCCGGGATGCTGTGGCTCACGGAGTGGCTGACCAGCCAGAACTGGCTCGGCAACTGGGGGCTGGAGATCGAGGGCGGCTTCTGGTGGTACCTGTGGATCGCGCTGATCCTGGCGATCCTGCAGACCGTCATCGGCTGGGTCGTCCCCGGCGACAAGAGCTGATCCCCGGGGCCGTGCCTCACCCGTCCCCGACGCGGGCGCGCCGGAGACGGTAGTAGCGGGTCTCGGCGCGCTCGCCGTCCAGGAGACGGTCGAGGCGGCCGGCGACCGAGGCGACCTGGACGCTGCCCGCGTCCCGCGCGTGCGCCAGCGTGCGCAGGTGGGTGCCGACGGAGTGCGCCGCAGCGACGCCGCCCGACGCCGCCCGGTCGGCCGGGTCCCGGGAGTCCGCCAGGTCGCGCCCGACGGTGACCCGGTCCGCCGTGGCGGGGTTCTCGGTGCTGGAGCGACCGTCCAGCGGCGAGACGAGCTCCTCGGTGTTCTCCAGGTGCAGCACCGGCACCCCCGGCGGCGTGCGGAAGGTCGCCGTCGGGGCGCCGGCGGTGACGACGCCGCCCACCGGGTGCCGCCGCCGGAACGCCGGGGACGCGGCGAGGGACACCGCAGCGATCCCGCCGAGCGAGTGCCCGACCAGCACGACGGGCTCGCCCTGCCCGGCCCCGGCCGCCGCCAGCGCCCGGACGACGCCGTCGGCGACGTCGGCGGTCCTGCGCGCCACGAGGTCGAGGTCGGTGTCGACGTCGAACGGGTTGCGCGGGGACAGCAGGGCCTGGGTGCCCGGGATCAGCACCGTCCAGGAGGTGCTGCCGTCGGCGTGGGTGACCCGCTCGACCGCGATCGTGCCGGGCGGCGGCCCGGGGGCCGGCCGTCCCGGGATCCCGCTGCCGTGCGGGTAGAGGTCCGCCGTGCGGGCCAACGCCTCCGCGACGCTCCCGGCGGGGCGGTCGTCCCGGTCCGGCGGGCCCCCGGTGAACGTGGCCGGGTCGACGGCGTCGACGAGCACCGCACGGGTCCCGAGCACGGCCTCGACGGCCCTCGACAGCACGCTCGCTCCCCCGGTCACCGAGAAGTCGCCGCCGGACAGCCCCGGGGCGCCGAGCGCCACACCGACGCCCAGGCCGGTCAGCGCCTCGTCGACGACCGGCGCGACGGTGCGCAGCACCGAGCCCCCCGGCCCGTCGCCGTCCCCGGCCGGCGGGGCGGGCGGACCCTGCGGCACGGCCCGCGGCGCCGGGCGCGGGGCGTCCGGGTCGGGCGCGAGGACGGACAGCCCGGCCAGACCCGCCGCCCCGGTCAGCAGGAGGGGCCGTCCGGCGGGCGTCCGCAGGAACCCGGTCATCCCGAGCCCCAGCAGACCGGCTGCGCCGGTGACGCCCGCACCGAGGACCCGCGCGGCCAGCGACTCGGTGTGCTCGTACAGCCCGGCGGCGCGCAGCAGCCGCTCACCGAGCAGCGCGCACTCGTCGGCCCGCCGTCCCAGCGCCGCCGCGGCGTCGTCGACGAGCGCACCGGCCCGGGCCAGCCGGGCGGGGCGGCCGGGGTCCGTCTCCCCGAGCGGCGCCGGCGCCCACCGTGCGCGCTCCAGCGCCTGGCCGGCACGGACGCAGTCGCCGGCGGCCGCGCGCAACGACGCCGCCGCGTCGGCCAGCCGGCCCGCCGCGGAGCGCACGGACTCGGCGTCGACGCGGGTGACGACGGCGCCGCCGACGATGCGCAGCGTGTCCCGGGGGTCGCGGCTCACGGGCCGAGGCACCCGTCGACGAGGTGCACGGCCTGGTCCACGGTCCCGCGGTCGGTGTCGAGCGCGGCGAGCCGGTCGGCCACGGCCTCCCGGCACGCGTCCGCCGCGGGCGAGTCCCAGCCCGGGCCCCGGGCCACGTGCAGGGTCGCCACGGCGTCGGCGAGGCGACGACGGGCGTCACGGAGCCGGGCCGCGGCGTCGGCCACGTCGGAGGTGTGCAGGGGCATGCCGGGGACGCTAGGGGCGGTGGCCGCCCCGCCGTCCGCCCCGTCGCCCGCACTGTGGACACCCACCCCTGGGGGTGGAGGGCGCCCGTGGGAGAATGCCGGGCGTGACCTCCACTGCGCAGCCCACCCGTGTGTCCCTGGCCGACGTCACCCCGCCGATCGCCCTCGGCCCTCTCGACGGCCGCTACCGCTCCGCCGTCGGCCCGCTGGTCGACCACCTCAGCGAGGCGGCCCTGAACCGCGAGCGCCTGCACGTCGAGGTCGAGTGGCTGATCACGCTGTGCAACGGCACCGAGTCGGCCCAGGGTGTCGTCCCCGGCCCCGTGGTGCCCGGCGCCCCGACGCTGACCGACACCGAGATCACCTACCTGCGCGCGATCCCCGCGACGTTCGGCGCCACGGAGATCGCCGAGCTCGGCGCCATCGAGCGCGAGACGGTGCACGACGTCAAGGCGGTCGAGTACTTCATCAAGCGCCGCATCGCCGACGCCCCCGAGGTCCTCGGGGAGACGAACCTGCCCGCCGTGAGCGAGCTGGTGCACTTCGCCTGCACCTCCGAGGACGTCAACAACCTGTCCTACGCGCTCATGGTGCGCGACGCCGTCACCGAGGTGTGGCTCCCGGCCGCCACCGCGCTGGCCGACCAGCTCGCCGACATGGCCCGCGAGCACGCCGAGGTGCCGATGCTGAGCCGCACCCACGGCCAGCCGGCCACCCCGACCACGATGGGCAAGGAGCTCGCGGTGCTCACGCACCGCCTGCGTCGCCAGCTGCGCCGCATCGAGGGGGCCGAGTTCCTCGGCAAGCTCAACGGCGCCACCGGCACCTTCGGCGCGCACACGGTCGCCGTCCCGGACGCCGACTGGCCGGCGGTCTCGCGCGGGTTCGTCGAGCACCTCGGGCTGACCTGGAACCCGCTGACGACGCAGATCGAGTCCCACGACTGGCAGGCCGAGGTCTACGCGGACGTCGCGCGGTTCAACCGGATCCTGCACAACCTGGCCACCGACGTGTGGACGTACATCTCGATGGGCTTCTTCACCCAGATCCCCGTCGCGGGGGCCACGGGGTCCTCGACGATGCCGCACAAGGTCAACCCGATCCGGTTCGAGAACGCCGAGGCCAACCTCGAGATCTCCTGCTCGCTCCTGGACACGCTCAGCGCCACGCTCGTGACGAGCCGCCTGCAGCGCGACCTGACGGACTCCACGACGCAGCGCAACATCGGCCCGGCGTTCGGCCACTCGCTGCTCGCGATCGACAACGTGCGCCGCGGTCTGCAGGCGCTCGCCGTCAACGCGGACCTCATGGCCGCCGACCTCGACGAGAACTGGGAGGTCCTGGGCGAGCCGGTCCAGTCGGCGATGCGCGCCGCGTCCGTGGCCGGCGTCGAGGGCATGGAGAACCCGTACGAGCGCCTCAAGGAGCTCACCCGCGGGAACCGCGTCGACCAGGCGCGGATGCGCGAGTTCGTCGGCGGCCTCGGCCTGCCCGACGACGTCGCGGCGCGGCTGGCCGAGCTCACCCCGGCGTCGTACACCGGCATCGCGGCGCGGCTCGTGGACGACTACCTGGACTGAGCCGCGTGCCGGGTCGGTACGGGCCCGGTCGTCAGGGCCGGGACGAGGTCAGGTGGCGCGCTGCCACGTAGCCCGTCCTGCCGTCGTGGCGCACCTTCACCCAGCCGTCCGTGACCCGCTCGAGCTGGCGCACGCGTTCTTCGCGACGGAGCCGCAGCCGCACCCGGTCGGAGGCCGAGGGGCCGGACCGCAGGTTGAGCGTGCTGGTGTCGACCCAGGCGTACGTCCGTCCCGACGGTTTCGGCACGATGCTTGCCCCGTCGCGGTTCAGGGCCAGGTAGCGCGCCGACACCCAGCCGTTGGTGCCACCGTGGCGGACCCGCTGCCACACGCCGTTGCGGTATCCGGTGCGCAGCAGGGCGACCTTCGCGTCGCGAGGCAGAGCACGCTTGACCCGGTGCGACGTCGAGGGCCCCGAGCGCAGGTTGAGCGACCCTGCCAGCACGTAGCGGGTCCCCTGCGACGTGTAGCCCGGCGAGACGTAGTCCCGGTGGATCCACCCGGTGCGCCCGGAGCGGGTGACCTTGCGCCAGACCCCCGACTCGTCACCGGGCAGCGCGCCGAGGGTCACGTTGGACTGCAGCTCGCGGATCACCCGGTACCCCGTCCCGGGGCCGGTGCGGAAGTTGACCTTGGCGGCGGTGTAGTACCGGCAGGACGAGGGCACCGACCGGGAGTAGTTGCGGATCGACCTCGTCGTCAGGTCGATGCCCCGTCTCTCGAGGAACCGCAGCGGGTCGACGGTCCGGCCCGTGCCGTAGCCCCCGCGCCAGATCTCCAGGTGCAGGTGGGGGCTGGTCGACGTGCCCGTCGAGCCGACGTCGCCGATGTGCTGTCCCTTGCTGACCCGCTGACCTGCCGTCACGCGCCGGTCGCCGTCGATCAGGTGCGCGTACAGGGAGGAGAACCGCACGCCGTCGATCGTGTGGTCGACGACGACCCACTGACCGAAGCCACGCACGGCGCCGGCGCGCCGCACCGTGCCCCCGGCCACGGCCCGGACGTCGGTGCCGCGGGCGGCCCCGAGGTCCTGGCCCCGGTGGAACGCCGAGGCCGAACGCACCGGCATGCACCGCGGGCCGTAGTACGAGGACAGCACGTAGGTGTCGTTCTTCAGCGGAGCCGCCACCGGCCTCGCGGCGGCGTCGGCGGGAGGTGCCACCGCGACGTCTGCCGCGGCGGGCACCATCACGACGGCGGCGGCGAGCAGCAGGGCGGCGATCCTGCGCGAGAGACTGCTGAGCTGGACCATGCGACCGTCTCCGTCGCCTCGTCGGTGACGGGTCGGGACGCCCGCCTCGAGCACGGTAAGTCGCTCTGCGCAACCACGCGCGCCCAGGCACCTCGCGGGCCTAGTCTGGAAGGGACCGGCAAAGGAGGCGACGATGACGACCCCCGCGCCGGAGCAGGAGCCGCGGCACGACCGGCCCGCCCGACAGATCCCGCCCAACGCGTTCGCACGGCTGCTGCTGGCCCACGACCCGGCGGTGACCGACCCCCGGTTCAAGGGTGAGGCGATCGACGCCGACGCGGGCTACGAGGAGACCGACGAGCACGACCGGTTCGACGCCGGCTGAGCGGTCAGTGGCCGGGCCGGGTTGCCTGATCGGCCGTGCTCGTCCCGCCGGGATGCCGGATGCGCCCCGTGGCCCTAGCGTCGTGCCATCCGGCCGCGAGGAGACGTCGTGCTCGAGAACTACCCGATCCTGACGCTCGTCCCACCGGTGCTGGCCATCGCCCTGGTGATCCTCACCAAGAGAGTGCTGCTGAGCCTCGGCGCCGGCGTCCTGGCGGCCGCCCTGCTGGTGGCCGACCTGAACCCGCTGGAGACGCTGCGGCTGGTCGGGGAGTCCTTCGCCGTCATCTTCTGGGTCGACGGCGCGGTGAACACCTGGTACGTCTACATCCTGGTGTTCACGCTGGTCCTCGGCGTGATCGCGGCCCTGATCATGATGTCGGGCGGGACCAAGGCCTTCGCCGACTGGGCCGTCGTACGCATCCGGACCCGACGAGGCGCCCAGCTGCTCCCGGCGATCATGGGCATCGTCATCTTCATCGACGACTACTTCAACGCGCTCGCCGTGGGGCAGGCCTCGCGCCCGGTCACGGACCGCCACCGCGTCTCGCGGGCCAAGCTGGCGTACATCATCGACTCGACGTCGGCGCCGGTCGCGGTGCTCGCGCCGTTCTCGAGCTGGGGCGCCTACATCATGGGGATCCTCGCCCCGATCGTCGCGGCCTCGGCGATCACGGCCTCCAGCGTGCAGGCGTTCCTCGGCGCGGCCGCCGCGAACTACTACGCGATCGCCGCGGCGGTGACCGTGTGGCTCGCCGTCCTGCTGCGGCTCGACGTCGGCCCGATGCGCCGCGAGGAGCACCGGGCCGTCCACGAGGACCAGCCGTTCGACCCCGACGACGACATCCCCGGCCGGCTCGCCGAGGACCTGCCCGTCCACCACCCCGGTGCCAAGCGGGCGCTCGTGGTCCCGTTCGTGCTGCTGGTCGTCGGCGTCTTCGCCGGCATCGTGTGGACCGGGTACGCGGCGGCCGGCACCTGGGACCCCGTGGAGATCCTCGCCGCGACGGACACGAGCGCGGCGCTGCTCGTCGGCGGCGTGCTCGGTCTGGCCGCCGCCGTCTTCTACTACCTGCGCTACACGGGCCCGAACCCGGCGTTCGCGGCCCGGCACTTCGGCCGGGGCTGGGTCGAGGGCCTGCGCTCCATGTGGCCGGCCGTGAGCATCCTCGTCCTGGCCTGGATGCTCACCGGCCTCATCGACCAGCTCGGCACCGGTGCCTACCTGGGCGGCCTCGTCGAGGACGCGAACCTGGCGGCCTCCTGGCTGGTACCGGTGGTGTTCGTGCTGGCAGCGGCGATGGCCTTCGCCACCGGCACCTCGTGGGGCTCGTTCGCCCTCCTGCTGCCCCTGGTGGGCGGCATCATGAACAGCCTGGGCGAACCCGACCTGCTGCTGCCGGCCCTCGGCGCCGTGCTGGCCGGAGCCGTCCTCGGCGACCACAGCTCGCCGATCTCCGACACGACCATCCTGTCCTCCACCGGCGCCGGGGCGAACGTCATCACGCACGTGCTGACCCAGCTGCCGTACGCCGGCGGCGCGGCCGTGGCGGCGCTGTGCGGCTACGTCGCGATCGCCCTCGGGGCCGGGACCGCCCTCGGGCTCCTCGTGACGCTCGTGGTGCTCCTCGCGCTGGTGCTCGTCACCCGGGCGGTGCGGCGGCCCGTCGAGACGGACGCACCGGCCCGTGGCCGCGTCGAGGAGTCCTGACCCGTCTCACCCGCCGTCCAGGGGAGACACACCGCGCCCCTGCTGGCAAGATCGAAGCATGGATCCCCGCGCCGGCCAGGTGGCCCAGCCCGACGACCTCATCGACGTCGACCAGGTGGTCGGCGCGTACTACGACATCAGGCCCGACGTCGAGGACCCGGCCCAGCAGGTCGCGTTCGGCACGTCCGGGCACCGGGGGTCCTCCCTGGACGGCGCCTTCAACGAGGCCCACATCGCCACGATCACGCAGGCGATCGTCGAGTACCGCGCGCTCGAGGGCATCGACGGGCCCCTGTTCCTCGGCCGGGACACGCACGCGCTGTCCCTGCCGGCGTGGCAGACCGCCATGGAGGTGCTCGCGGGGGCCGGCGTCACGGTGATGATCGACGCGCGCGACGCGTACACCCCGACCCCGGCGGTGTCGCAGTCGATCCTCATCCACAACGGTGCGGCCGCCGAGGGAGGGGTGCGGACCTCGGGTCCGGGGCAGGCGGACGGCATCGTCGTGACGCCGTCGCACAACCCGCCGCGCGACGGCGGCTTCAAGTACAACCCGCCGCACGGCGGTCCCGCGGACTCCGAGGCGACCCGCTGGATCGCCGACCGCGCCAACGACCTGCTGCGGGCCGGCGGCCTCTCCCGGGTCCACCGGGTGTCCCTCGACGTCGCGGTGGCCGCCTCGACGACGCACCGGCACGACTACCTGTCGACCTACGTCGACGACCTCGCCAACGTGCTCGACCTGGACGCCATCCGTGAGTCCGGCGTCCGCATCGGCGCCGACCCGCTGGGCGGAGCCTCGGTGGACTACTGGGGCGAGATCGGCGAACGGTACGGCCTGGACCTGACGGTCGTGAACCCGCAGGTCGACCCGCGCTGGGCGTTCATGACCCTGGACTGGGACGGCAAGATCCGCATGGACTGCTCGTCCCCGCACGCGATGGCCTCGCTCGTGCAGGCCATGCGCCCGGACGACGGCGGCAGCGCGCCGTACGACGTCGCGACGGGCAACGACGCGGACGCGGACCGCCACGGCATCGTCACCCCGGACGCCGGGCTGATGAACCCGAACCACTACCTCGCGGTCGCGATCCAGTACCTGTACGGCGGGGCGCGGCCGGACTGGCCGTCGACGGCCGCCATCGGCAAGACCCTGGTGTCCAGCGCGCTGATCGACCGGGTGGCGGCCGGCCTGGACCGCCGCCTCGTCGAGGTGCCCGTCGGGTTCAAGTGGTTCGTGCCCGGACTGCTGACGGGCGCGGTCGGTTTCGGCGGCGAGGAGTCGGCCGGCGCGTCGTTCCTGCGCCGCGACGGCCGCGTCTGGTCGACGGACAAGGACGGCATCCTGCTGGCGCTGCTGGCCTCGGAGATCATCGCCACGACCGGCAGGACGCCGTCGCAGCACCACGCCGACCTCGTCGCACGGTACGGCGAGTCCTGGTACGCCCGGGTCGACGCCCCCGCGTCCCGCGAGGAGAAGGCCCGGCTCGGCGCGCTCTCCCCCGACCAGGTCGCCTCGACCAGCCTCGCCGGCCAGGACATCACCGCCAAGCTCACAGAGGCCCCCGGCAACGGGGCGGCGATCGGCGGGCTGAAGGTCACGACGTCGGACGCCTGGTTCGCGGCCCGCCCCTCGGGCACGGAGGACGTCTACAAGATCTACGCCGAGTCGTTCGTGTCCGCCGACCACCTGGCCGAGGTGCAGGCCGAGGCGAAGCAGGTCGTCTCCGACGCGCTGGCCTGACCGCGACCGCTGCGGGCCGGCTCCGGCCCGCAGCCGGGACTACCCGGCGAGCAGGTCCTGGTACTCGGGGTGGCGTTCGACGTAGGCCTTGATGAACGGGCACTCCGCGACGACTCGTTCGCCGCGCTCGCGCACGGCGTCCAGGGCACCACGGGCGAGCGTGGACCCGACGCCCTGGCCCTCGTAGTCGGAGGGCACCTCGGTGTGCGTGAAGGTCACGACGCCGTCGGCGTGGCGGTAGTACGCCCCGCCGGCCTCGGTGCCGTCGTCGAGCACGGCGAGGAAGACACCACGCTCCGGGTCGTCGCGGACGGTCACGGCAGGGGTGTCGGTCATGCGTCCATGCTCCCGCCGGACGAGTCCTGCGGCCACCGCAGGTGCTGGTAGTCGGGGTGGTGCCGCAGCCACGTCTCGACGAACCAGCAGTCCGGTCGCACCGTCGCTCCCGCAGCGGCGACGTCGTCGAGCGCACGGCGCACGAGCGCGTCGGCGACCCCCTGACCACGGTGCTCGGGGACGACGACGGTCCCGGGGATCACCACGACGTCACCCTCGCGATGGTAGCGCAGGACCCCGATCGCGTGCGGCTCCTCCGCGGCCGAACCCGGGGGACCGGCGACCCGTGCCTCGTACCGACCGTGCTCGGGGTCGTGATGGATGTCCACGTCGACTGGGGATGACACCCGAGGCAATCTACTCCTTCGTCAGGCGACGCTCGTGCCGAACGCCAGGCCGAGCACGTAGGTGGCGCCGGCAGCGCCGAAACCGATGAGCAGCTGACGCACCGCACGGGTGATCGGCGACGTCCCCGACAGCAGCCCCGTCACCGCACCGGTGACGATCAGGCACACGCCGACGAGCACGCTGGCGACCACGACGGCGACGGTCCCCTCGAGCCCGAACAGGTACGGCAGGACGGGGACGATCGCACCGGAGGCGAAGAAGAGGAAGCTGGACACGGCCGCGCCCCAGGCGGTGCCGTGCGTCTCGTGGTCGTCGGGCTCCTCGTCGTCCGCGATCCCCTCGACGACGCCCGTGGCCTCCAGCCGGGCCAGCACGCGGTCGGCCCGCGCCTCGGCCTCGGACGCCTCCATCCCCCGCGCGCGGTAGACGAGCGCGAGCTCGTTGGCGTCGACGTCGAGGTCCGGCAGCGCCTCGGTGGCCGACGGGTCCGGTGTCGAGGCCTGCAGCAGCTCGCGCTGGGAGCGCACCGACACGTACTCGCCGGCGCCCATGGAGAGCGCGCCGGCGAGGAGGCCGGCGAGACCGGTCACCAGCACCGTCCCGGTCGTCACGCCGGCGGCGCCGATGCCGAGCACGAGCGCGAGGTTGGACACGAGACCGTCGTTGGCCCCGAAGACGGCGGCCCGGAAGGAGCCCGAGAGCCGGTTGCGGCCCCGGGTCGCCAGGCTGCGCACGACCTCCTCGTGGATCTGCTCGTCGGCGGCCATCTGCGCGGTGGCATGGTCGTCGTCGGCGTAGCTGGACCGCGACTCGGCGCGCTGCACGAGCGCCAGCACGAAGACCCCGCCCAGCCGGCGCGCCAGGAAGGCCAGCGTCCGGGTGCGCAGGTCGCCCTGGAGCGGCATGCCGACGTCGTCGCCGAGCAGGTCCAGCCAGTGCTGCTCGTGCCGCTTCTCGGCCGCCGCGAGGGCGAGCAGGATCTCGCGATCCTCGCCGGTGCGCCGCGAGGCGAGGTCGCGGTAGACGGCGGCCTCGGCGCGCTCGGCGGCGAGATAGCGTCGCCACCGGCGGATCTCGGCCGGCGTGCGGGCAGGCGTGGTCGCGTCCATGGGGCACCATCATGGCGTCCGACGGCGGTCCGTGCGTTCCGGTGGTCGCCGCCGCCGGTTGCCGGGACCGCCCGGGAGGGTTGCGGACCTCCGCGAGCCGGACGCCGGAGGATCCGCACCCGGAGGATTCACCTGGATGTCACCGGGAGAAGGCACAATGGAACCCGTCGCCCGACACGCGACAGCATCCGCGGACTCCGAGGGACACCGGCGTGATCATTGTCAGCACCGACGGCTCCTGCCCGACCGACGGCGACGCGATCGGCTGGGCATGGGTCGCCCATGGCTCCGGCCGCTTCGACTCCGGCGGCGCCGCCGACGGGACGGCGCAGGTCGCCGAGCTGACCGCGCTGCGCCACGCCGTCGAGGCCCACCCGGGCGACGAGCCCCTGTTCGTCGAGTCGGGGTCGCAGTGGGCGATCCGGTGCGCCTCCGAGTGGTTGGAGGGCTGGAAGGCGCACGCGTGGCGGACGGCCTCCGGCGAGGAGGTCCCGCACCGCGACGCCGTCCAGGCGCTCGACGAGGCGATCTCCGCACGCCCGGGGCCGGTCCGGTTCCGCTGGGTCCGGGGCCACGTCGACAGCCCCTTCACCACCCGTGCGCGCGAGCTCGCCGAGCTGGCGGCCCAGGACTGGGCGGCCGGGCGCGGCGAGCTCGACGGGCTGCTCCTGGACGACTCCGCGGCCCGCGAGACGTCGCACGGTCCCGTGGACGGCCCCGAGCCCGAGCCGGTCGGCGCGCGACGTGCGTCGTCGACGCCGACGAGCGGCCCGGGCTGGGAGCTCGGCACCCTGTTCGACTGACGGGGGCCGAGCGTCCCGGCTCGTGAGCTCAGCCGCCGTTGGACGCGGCCACCGACGTGCCCCGCTCCTGCTGATCGGCCAGCCCGCTGAGGAGCTGGTGGAGGTCGATACCGGTCAGCTCCTTGACGACCGCCTGGCCCTCGCCGAGCACGCTGCTGACGTTCTTGGTCACCGCGGACGCCCCGTCGGTGGACACGACCGTCATCCCCTGGATCGAGGCCATCGGCTCCGCCGCGGCCCGCACGATCTCCGGCAGGCGCTCGATGAGCTCCTGGACGAGCGCGGCCTCGCCGTACTTCTTCAGCGCCTCGGCCTTGGCATCGGTGGCGGACGCCTCCGCACGGCCCTCGGCCTCGGTCGCGGCGGCGCGGGCCTCGCCCTCGGCCCGGATACCCGCGGCGAGCGCGACCTGCTTGTCGCGGTCGGCCTCACCGGCACGGCGCACGGCCTCCGCGGCCGCCTCGGCGTCCTGGATCGCGGCGGACTTGTTGGCCTCGGCGATGGTGGTCCGCTTGAACGCCTCGGCCTCCGTGGCGGCGTTCTGCGAGTCGCGCCGCGCGGTGGCCTCCTGGACCTCGGCGTAGGCCTGGGCCTCGGCCGGCTTGCGCACCTCGATGTCGAGGCGCTCCTGCTCGACGCGGGCCTTCTCCGAGAGCGCCTCGCGCTCCTGGAGCGCGACGAGACGGTCCTGCTCGGCCCGGGCGAGCTGTCCGGCCGCCTCGGCCTCCGCCTGGGCCTTGTCCGTGTCGGCCTGGATCGCGGACTTCTTCAGGTCGAGGGCCTTCTGCCGCTCGGCGATCTGCTCGGCCGCCTCGATGGCCGCGAACTCCGAGGCGCGGCGCGCCTCGGCCTCGGACACCTCGGCCACCTGCAGCGCGCGGGCCGACTCGGCACGACCGAGGTTCTCCAGGTAGTCCGAACCGGGCGTCGAGATGTCGGAGATGTTGAGGATGTCGACCTGCAGCCCCTGCTCGGCCAGGTCCCGCTTGGTGGACTCCACGACGCGGTCCGACAGACCCTTGCGGTCGGAGATGATCTCCTCGATCGACATGTCGCCGACGATCGAGCGGAGCGAGCCCTCGAGGGACTCGGCGATGATCTCGGTGAGGAGCTCCTGCTGGGACAGGAAGCGCTGCGCGGCACGGCGCACGCCCTCGTCGTCACCGCGGACCTTGAAGTTGATGGACGCCTTGATGGCGATCTTGATGCGGTTCGAGTCGACGCCCTCGACGGTGATCCCGATCTGGCGCTGCTCGAGCGAGATGGCGAAACCCTGCTGCAGGATCGGCCAGACGAAGGTGCGCCCGCCGATGACGACCTTCTGCCCGGCCATGTCCTTGCGGCCGGCACCCCGGCCGACGATGACGAGGGCCTGGTTCGGCGGGACGCGGCGGATCCGCTGGGCCACGAAGATGCCGATCGCCAGGAAGGCGACGACGACGGCGGCCACGGCGATCGTGGTCACGAAGCTGGTGGAGCTGTCCATGGTTGCGCGCCGGAGCGCGACTCCTCTCGGAGAGTGACGGTCAGCGCGCGTCCTCGGGCCGGTACGGCCCGACACGCACGCTGTTGGGCTGGTGCTCGAGGACGACGACGCGTGTCCCGGAGGCGATGGGCTCCATCGACCACGCCAGACGACGTTCGAGCTCGCTCACCGCGTCGAGGGCGACCTCGCCGGAGGACTGGGAGATGTCCGTCATGGCCGTGCCCTGGACGCCGACCAGGTCGACGTGGGCGTTGTCCTCGGTGGCGCTGAGCCGCCGGATGAGCAGCTGGGCCACGAGCACGGCCAGCAGACCGACGACGGCCGAGGCGACGTAGGCGATCCACGGGGCCCAGCCGTTGACGGTGACGACGGAGCCCACGGCACCGAAGACGACGGCACCGACGCCCAGGGAGGTCCCGGACAGGGCACCGTCCCCCACGTCGACGATCTCCCCGACGACGAGCGACAGCAGGAGCAGGACGAGACCGGCGGCGCCGATCAGAGCGAAGACGAGCACGGACGCCCTCCAGGACGCAGATGTGGTAAACGTGTGAAGACTGCCACAATTCGCCCTCCGGGCGCGACCTCCGACGCGATGCGGGACGATCGGGCCATGGCCCTCCCCGCGACGGACTCGCCCCGGCTCGTCCTCCTCCGGCACGGCGACACCGAGTGGGCGCGCGCCGGGCGTCATACCGGTCGGACGGACGTCCCCCTGACGCCGGAGGGTGAGAAGCAGGCACGCGCCGCGGGACGGCGGCTGGCCGGGCTGGCGCCGGTGGCGGTGTTCTGCTCGCCCCTCACCCGCGCGCGCCGAACGGCCGAGCTGGCGGGCTTCGCCGACGGCATCGTCGACCCCGACCTGTCCGAGTGGGACTACGGACCGGTGGAAGGACGCACGTCCGCCGAGGTGGGCGAGGCCCTGGGGCACCCGTACGAGATCTTCCGCGACGGGGTGGACGTCCCCGGGCCGGTCGACCCGGGCACCGGCGACCCCGGCACGACCGGAGCACGCGGGGAGACGCTGGCCGAGGTCCGCGCGCGCACCGACCGATTCCTGGCGCGCGCCCGCCCAGTACTCGCCGGGGGCGGCAGCGTGCTCGTCGTCGCCCACGGTCACCTGCTCCGGGTGCTGGCCACGAGCTGGCTCGACGTCGACGCCTCGTTCGGCGTCCACCTCGAGCTCGGCTGCGCGGCGATCTGCGCGCTCGGCAGCGCGCACGGCCGCCCCACGATCGAGGCGTGGAACCTCGTCGGGGACGACCACGCGGTGTAGGCAGGTGTCGGCGAGTGTGGTGCACGGCGCCGGGTGCGGACGACGGACTCGGTCAGCCCGGAGAGGGTCAGCTCCGAAGCGGTCAGCCCGGAGCGGGTGGTCCCCCACCAGGATCCGCCCGCGACCCGGCGGCAGGGTCGGCCGGATGCGGGGACCGCCGGTAGCGCCGGCCGCTCGGGGACGTCCAGGTCGTGATCCCGGAGACCGGGTCGCGCACGACGTCCCACCCCCCGACCGTCTTGGCGCGGTGGTGCGTGCGGCACAGCGCGTGCAGGTTGTCCCCGGTCGTCTGCGGACGGTCGTCGGCCGCGTCGAAGGGCTCGATGTGGTCGAGGTCGGCGTGCCGGGCCGGCACCTGGCAGCCGGGGAACGTGCACGTGGCGTCCCGCGCGACGACGGCCGCGCGCAGCGCCCGTCCCGGTCGGTAGCTCCGGGACGAGGTGTCGGTGAGCACCCCCGTGACCGGGTCGGTGAGGATCCGCTGCCAGACGGCGTCCGGGTCGGTGGCGAGGGTGCGAGCCATCGCCGCCGGGATCGGACCGTGGCCGGCGAGGATCGCGGGCAGGTCGTCGGTGCCGAGCAGCGTGGACGCCGCGACGGTCACGTGCACACGAGCAGTGCCGGGCGCGCCGCCGGGCACGACCGCGCTCGAGGGCACGGCCCGGCCGCGGGCGTCGTCCGGGCCGTCGGTGCCGTCCGTGCTGCCGGCTGTTCCGGTGAGCAGAGCCACCATCGCGTCGGCTCGGCACTCGCCGAGGCCGCGCGCCTCCCCCGCCTCGCTCCGCGCACGTCGAGCCTGGTCGTCGATCCGCGCGAACGCCCGAGCGGCGTCGTCCGCGGGTAGGTACGCGGTGAGGTAGGCCATGGCGTCGTCGACCGGTTCGAGCGTCACGTGCCGGGCGCGCCGGGCGGACTCGTGGCGCTCGGCGGCACCCTCGGGATCCGCGGCGATCTCCGCACGGCGGATCCGGTCGCGGATCTGCCGGACGGTGAGGTGCTCGAGCTCGGGGCGCAGCTCCCGCACGACCTCGCGACGCCGGTCGTCGGGGAGCCGACCCGTCGCCACGAGCGCCTCGGCCTTGCGCCGGTCCACGGAGCCCTCGGCCAGGGCGTCGGCCACCTCCGGCAGGGTGTGCGCCCCGTGGGCGACCGTGACGTGCTGCTCGGCGACCGCGCGACTGAGACCGAGCCGGGCTGCGACCTCGTCGACGACGAACTCGTGCCGGGACGATCCCCTCGTCCGCTCCAGGGACTCGGCGAGCACCCGCGCCGACCCCGCCTGGGCCCAGGCCGCGAGCCGCTCCCACGCGGCCAACACTTCCACCAGGGACAGGTCGTCGAGGTCGGCAGGATCGAGAGCGGCGAGCCCGCGGGCGACCTCCGGGCCGGGCGGCGCGTCGAGCAGGGCGTGCAGCGGGGCGCCGTACGGCGGGCCGGGTGCGACGTCCGGCCCGGCGACCGGCGTCGGCCCCGGGGCAGGCAGCGAGGTAGGTGTCGCAGACGGCGCAGACGGCGTACCCGCGGCCGGTGCCGTGCTCACCGCCGCCGGTTCCCACCACAGCTCGGGGGCACGTCCGGGGCGCCGCGCCGATCCGCGGACCGGACCGATCACGCCGGCGACGGCGCCGACGGACCGGGCCATGAGCGACACGAGGGCACGCTCGACGCGGGTGCCGGCGCCGGGCGCCGGGTCCGCTGCGACCGGGGCACAGGCCGCAGCGGACCCCGAGGTCCGAGGTCGACGAGGCCCGACGGCGTGCCGCGCCGGGTGGGAAGCGTCGCTCTCGAACATGTGTTCGACACTACTGGCGGGCCGTGCGGGCCGCAAGGGGTGCGGCGAAGCCTGTGGAGAGCTCCCGCTCAGTCGAGCCCGAGCGCTCCGCTCAGTCGAGAACTCCGCTCAGTCGAGCCCGAGCGCCCCGGCCAGCACCCGGGCTCCGGGGGTCCGCTCCGCGGCCGGGACCGCCGCGAGCGCCTGCAGCTGCCACCCGATCCACGGGCTGAACGCCCACGGCGCCGAGGCCACGGCGGACCGCACCTGCGCCGCCGGCGCCCACACGTGCTCGGAGACCTCGTCCGGGTTCGGCGTCAGCCCGCCGTCGACGCGCGCGACGTACACCGGGCAGATCTCGTTCTCCACGACGCCCGAGGCGTCCACGGCGCGGTAGCGGAAGTCGGGCAGCACCACGGCGACGTCGGTGACGGCCCCGCCCAGCTCGTGCTCCGCGTGCCGCGCGATCGAGTCCTCGATCTCCTCGGTCCACCGCAGGTGGCCGCAGAACGAGTTCGTCCACACGCCGGGCCAGGTGCGCTTGACCAGCGCCCGGCGGGTGATCAGCAGGTTATCCGCGGCGTCGAGCAGGTAGCAGGAGAACGCCAGGTGCAGCGGCGTGTCCGTGGTGTGGACCTCGGCCCGCGGGAACGTGCCGGTCCGGTGGCCGGCGTCGTCGCAGAGGACGACGTGGTCGGCCGTGGTGGGGGCGTGCGTGGCACTCATCGGGTCATCGCCTTCGTCGTCCGGGTGTCCATGTCCTCGCTCAGTCGCAGCTCGTCGTCGTCCGCGGAGCGCCGCAGCGCGGTCGCCAGGCGGGCCGCCTCGGCGAACCCCGAGGGGCCGGCGTTCCAGGCGCCGAACCAGCCGGCGACGGAGACACCGTGCGACGGCCGCCGCACCACCTCCACCGCGTCGCCCGCGCCGAGCTCGCCGGTCTCCACGACCCGCAGGTACGCACCGGTGCGGTTGGCCTCGGTGAAGCGCCGCACCCACCGCTCGGGCGACCCGAGCCGCCGCGCGAACGTGGCGCAGGGGGTGCGCGGCTGCGTCACCTCGAGCACCGCCGTGCCGATCCGCCACCGCTCACCGATCAGGGCGCCGGAGACGTCGAGACCGCGGGTGCGCAGGTTCTCCCCGAACAGCCCCGGGGTCACGTCGCGGTCCAGCTCCTCGGCCCAGTAGCCGGCGTCCTCCTCGGCGTAGGCGTACACCGCCTGGTCCACGCCGCCGTGGTTCGCCCGGTCCGCCTGCACGTCCGCGTACAGGCCGAACCGTCCGGCACGCACGCGCCCGTCGACCGGTCGCTTGTCGATCGCCGTCACGCCTACGGTGCCGGGGTCGGGGTGCAGCTCGTGCACGCGGCACACGGCGAGGAGTTCAGCCATGGACGTCATGCTCCCACTGTTCCGGCGGCGTCGGGGCACCCGGACGGCCCCGACGTCGCCAGGACAGCAGGGCGTGGGCCCCCAGGATGACGAGCACCAGCCCGGCCGTGGCGACGAGCTGGGCGCGCGCCGCGTCGTCGGACAGCATGAGGGCGGCCAGGCCGACGAGCGACGCCAGGGTGAGCCAGGTCAGCCACGGGAACTCCCACATCCGCAGGCGCAGCGGCACCCCGGTGCGCCGCGCCTCGGCCTCCAGGTGCGGCCGCAGCCGCAGCTGGGAGACGGTGATGAGCAGCCAGACCACGAACAGGGCGGAGCCGACGGCGTTGAGCAGGACGGACAGCAGCACCTCCGGCAGCAGCCAGTTGAGCAGGACGGCCACGACGCCGAAGAACACCGACACCAGCACCGCCACCCACGGCACCTCGCGCCGGGACACCCGGGTCGCCACCGCCGGCGCGTCGCGGCGCTCGGCGAGGGAGAAGAGCATCCGCGAGGTCCCGTAGATCTGGGCGTTGAAGGCGCTGAGCAGCGCCAGGACGACGACGACCTCCATGAGCCGCGCGGCGCCGTCGAACCCGGCGAGCTCCAGGACCGCCACGAAGGGCGAGGTCAGGGCGTCGGCGTCGTCCCACGGCACCAGCGCCACGATGATCGCGACGGACCCGAGGTAGAAGACCAGGATGCGCCACAGGATGGTGCGGGTGGCGCGGGCGACGGCGTCGCGCGGGTCGCGGGCCTCGGCCGCGGCGATCGCCACGATCTCGATCCCGCCGAACGCGAAGGCGACGGCGAGCAGCCCGGCGGCGATGCCCGGCACGCCGGCGGGCGCGAAGCCGCCGTGCGTGGCCCAGTCGCCGAGCACGCTGCCGGCGACGGGGATCACGCCGAGGACGACGAGCAGGCCGACGGCGAGGAACGCCACGATGGCGGCGACCTTGACCAGGGCGAACCAGAACTCGGCCTCGCCGAACTGCCGCACCCCGACCAGGTTGATCCCGCCGAAGACGGCGACGACGACGCCGGCGACCACCCACTGCGGCACGGCCGGCCACCACGCGGTGACGATCTCGGCGACGCCGGTGACCTCCACGCCGAGGACCATGATCAGCATGAACCAGTAGAGCCACCCGAGCAGGAACCCGGCCCACCGGCCGAGCGCGACCTCGGCGTACACGGAGAACGACCCGGAGGCCGGCAGGGCGGAGGCCATCTCGGCGAGCATGCGCATGACGGCCACGACGATCGCGCCGGCGACGGCGTAGCTGATCAGCACCGCCGGGCCCGCGGTCGCGATCGCCTCGCCGGACCCCAGGAACAGGCCGGCGCCGATCGCGGAGCCGAGCCCCATCATCGTCAGGTGCCGGGGGCGCAGCCCGTGCGCCAGCGGCTCGTGCAGCGGCGCGACCGCCTCGTCGGGGCCGTCGTCGGGTGTCGTGGTCACCGGGTCACGCTAGCCCGCGTCCGACGACGGCGCCCCGACGGGCGGGACGGCCCCGGCGGCCGGCGCGGACCCGGCGGTCAGGACGGACCCCGCAGACGGCGCGATCCCGCGCAGGCACACCGCGACCGTGGCCTCGAGCACGTCGTCGACGTCGGCTCCGCCGAGGAGGTCGCCGGCGGCGAGCTGGACGACCCCGTGCACGGCGGCGAAGAGCACCGTCCCCAGCTCGTCCGCGTCGCCCTCGACCACCTCCCCGGCCCGCTGACCGGCGCGCAGGGTGTCGCGCAGCAGCTCCTGGCCGCGGCCGGCCTCGGCCCGGAGCGCCGCGGTGGCGTCGGGGTCGTGCTTGACGGCGTACATCACGGCGAGCAGGGCGGGGTTCGCGGTGGCGAAGTCGACGTAGGTGCGCGCCAGCCCCCGCAGCCGCTCCTGCCACGTGCCGCCGGTGGCGGCCAGCGCCGCGTCGAGCCGCTCGAACCCGCGCAACGCCAGGGCGTCGAGGAGCGTCTGCCGGTCGCGGAAGTGCCGGGCCGGGGCGCCGTGGCTGACGCCGAGGTCGCGGGCCAGGCCGCGCAGCGAGAGTCCGTCGACGCCGTCGTCGGCCAGCACCTCCTCCGCGCGGTCGAGCAGGGCGGCGCGCAGGTTGCCGTGGTGGTAGGTACCGGTCACGCCCTCAGGATAGCGTCGATGTAGGCGTTGACAACATTGGTAGGCGCTGCCTACATTGAGGAACCCCGGCACCTCGACCCAGGAGAACGCCATGACCCTCGACCTGCACGGCTCGTCCGCCGTGGTGACCGGCGCCAGCTCCGGCATCGGCGCCGTCGTCGCGGCCCGCCTCGCCGCCCGGGGCGCCGACCTCGTGCTCGTGGCCCGCCGGACCGACCGCCTCGAGGAGCTCGCGGCCCGGCTGCGCGCCGAGCACGGCGTCGAGGCCGACGTCGTCCCGGCCGACCTGCGCACGTCCGACGGCGTCACCGCGGTCGTCAAGGCCGCCCGGGCGGCCACGAAGCCGGTCGGCACCCTCGTGAACAACGCGGGGTTCGGCACCCACGGAGCCCTCCTGGAGGAGGACCCCGAGCGCATCGAGGACGAGGTCGCCCTCAACGTGGCGGCCCTGACCGACCTGACCCGCGCGCTGCTGCCCGACCTGGTCGCCCACGGCTCCGGGGCCGTGGTCAACGTAGCCAGCACGGCGGCGTTCCAGCCCGTCCCGCGCATGGCCGTCTACGGCGCGACCAAGGCCTACGTCCTCAGCTTCACCGAGGCGCTGTCGGTCGAGCTGCGCGGGACCGGCGTGCACGCGATCACGCTCTGCCCGGGCGCGACGCGCACGGAGTTCTTCGACGTCGTCGGGACCGAGGACGCCGCCGTCGGGCGCTTCCAGACCCCCGAGCAGGTCGCCGACACGCTCTTCCGCGCGCTGGACCGCCGTCGGCCGCCGGCCACGGTCGTGTCCGGCCGCGCGAACGCCCTGGCCGGCGCCGTGGTGGGCGCGCTGCCGCGCCGGGTGGTGCTCGCCGCGGCGTCCCGCCTCACGGCCGGCTGAAGCGAGCCGGAGCGGTCCGGCCGGTCCGGCCGGTCCGGCTGGTCCGGCTGGTCCGGCCGAGCCGGCCGAGCCGCTACCCCGTGGCGAGGTCGCGACGGCGGAACCCGACGAACCCGAGGACACCGAGCCCGACGGCGACCGCCCACAGGACCGCGACGTCACCGGCGTACGGCTCGCCGGAGAACACCTCGGGCACCCAGTCGAACGGCGAGACGCGGTAGACCCAGTCCGGCAGGTCGAAGACCTGGCCGAACATCCCGACGACGAAGGTGTAGGCCACCAGGGCCCACCCGATCCCGGTCAGGCGCGGTGCCCAGCCGTACAGCGCCAGGACCAGCCCGAGGAAGACGGCGAGCGCCGGCAGGTAGGTCCACACCACGACGGAGTAGTCGGAGAAGGTCTGATCGCCCCAGCCGGCGATCACGGCGCCGCCCCACAACGCGTAGACGCTGACGGCGAGCAGCACGGCCGTGCCCACCCCCGCGACCGCGGCCTGGGCACCGAGCCAGCGGTGCCGGGAGACCGGGTGGGAGAAGACGACCTCGGCGCGCCCCGAGGACTCCTCGGCCTTGGGCCGCTGCGCCATGACGACGGCGTAGGCCGCGCAGCAGACCGCGCCGTACAGCACCAGCACGCTGATGAACCCGACGGCGAGCTGGGACGGGTCGGCCCCGAAGAGCTGGGCGAGCATCGGGTTGTCGATGATCATGTCGCCGATCATGTCGCCGATGCCCGGGAGCATCGTGCCCGAGGCGAACCACATCAGCCCGAGGCCCAGGCAGCTCCACAGCAGCGCCCAGCGTTGCTGCAGCCACGCCATGGCGAGCGGGCCGCGCAGCGCGGGCCCGGCGTCCGCCCGACCGGCACGGGTCTCGACGAGGCTCCCGCCGAAGTCCCGCCGCGAGGCGAGGAGGGCGGCGACGACCAGCAGGACGGCGATCACGACGACGCTCAGGGCGATCGGCCACCAGCGCAGGTCGACGAAGGCGCGCATCTGCTGGGCCCACGCGATCGGCGAGAACCAGGACAGCGTCGACCCGCCGAGCTCGCGGATGTCCCCCACGGCCCGGACGACGAAGGCGACGGCGAACACCGCCAGGCTCGCGCCGGTCGCGGTGCGGGCGTGGCCGACCACCTGGCACACGACGAGAGCGACCGCTCCGAACACCATCGCGCTGAGCCCGGACCCGACGGTGAGCGCGAACGAGTCGGCCACGGCCAGGTCGCCGACCGCGACGAGAGCCCCGGCGGACAGCACGGCGATGACGGCCTGCGCGAGCACGAGCGTGACGACGGCCGCCACGGCCGGCGCATGGCGTCCGACGACGGCGGCCCGGACGAGCTCCGAGCGGTTCGACTCCTCCTCGGCGCGGGTGTGGCGCACGACGTGCAGGATCGACAGGATCGCGAGCGCCAGGACCATCCAGGTGATGCCCTCGTTCGACATCGCCACGCCGGTCGAGTAGTCCTCGAGGCCGTAGCCCGGCCCGCCCATGACGATCCCGACGGGGGTCTCCATGAGTGCCGCACGCCCCTGCATCGCGGCGGTGTCGTCGAAGAACAGGTTCAGCGCGAACGTGAAGTAGGTGTAGAAGAACACGACCGAGACGGCCCACACGGTCAGGCGCACCCGGTCCTGACGCAGCATGAAGCGGACGAGGGCCCCGGTGCCGGTCAGGGTGGCCCCCCGGGCCGGCTCGGCCCGGGCGCCCGGCGCCGTGGCCACCGCGGCGCTCATCGCGCACCCGCCTCGCTCGTCGTGGCTGCGGCGTGCCGACCGGCGCCGGGCCCCGAGCCCGTACCGGACCGGGAGCCTGCGCCGTCCGCGGCGCCGCCGTCGTCGGACGCTCCGTCGTCGGACACGTCGTCGCCGTAGTGGCGCAGGAACAGCTCCTCCAGCGACGGCGGCGCGGCGGTGAACGAGCGCACGCCGAGGCCGGACAGCGTCGTGAGCACGGCGCCCATCGCGGTGTTGTCGACGTCGAAGGTCAGCCGCGTGCCCTCGGGGTCGGTCGCTGCGACGGCGTCGTGCACCCCGTCGATCCGGGCCACCGCGGCCGGGTCGCCCTCCACGACGGCGGTGACGCTCGATCGTGTCAGGTGCCGGAGCTCGTCCAGCGTCCCGGACTCGACGGCCCGGCCGGCACGGATGATCGTCACCGTGTCGCAGACCTTCTCGACCTCGGACAGGATGTGGCTGCTCAGCAGCACCGAGGTGCCCTGCGCGGCGGCCTGGCGCACGTGCTCGGTGAAGACGGCCTCCATCAGGGGGTCGAGACCGGCGGTGGGCTCGTCGAGGATGAGCAGCGGCACCTCGGTGGCGAAGGCGGCCACGAGCGCGACCTTCTGCCGGTTGCCCTTGGAGTAGGTGCGGGCCTTCTTCGTCGGGTCGAGCTCGAACGCCTCCAGCAGGTCCTTCTTGCGGCGCGGGTCGGGCTTGCCCCGCAGCCGGGAGAGGAAGTCGATGGCCTCGCCGCCGGTGAGGTGGGGCCAGAGCGTCACGTCCCCGGGGACGTAGGCGAGCCGGCGGTGCAGGTCGACGGCGTCGCGCCACGGGTCGGCGCCGAACAGCCGGGCGTCGCCGGCCGTGGCGCGCAGCAGCCCGAGCAGCACCCGGATGGTGGTGGACTTCCCGGAGCCGTTGGGGCCGAGGAAGCCGGCGACCTCGCCCTCGGCCACGGTCAGGTCGAGGCCGTCCAGGGCGCGTGTGGGGCCGAAGTGCTTGTGCAGGTCGTGGATCTCGATCGGGGGCGCGTCGGCGCTCCGGGTGCCGGTCGGTGCGGTGCTGGTCATGGTTCCTCGCTCGGGGTCTCGGTGGCGGGTGCGTCGTCGGACTCGCCGTCCGCCGGGGGGTCGGAGAGGTAGAGCAGGTAGTCGTCGAGCATGCGGCGGCTGGTGAGGAACCCCTGGGCGAACATCTCGATCATCGGCAGGTAGTGCTCCGCCATGAACGTCCGCAACGTGGAGCCGAGGTTCTCGGAGTCCTCGGGCGGGTGGAGCGTCAGGGCCAGGGACAGTGTGCCGAGCGCGGACAGCACCAGGTAGCGGGCGCGGGCGTCCTCGTCGACGCTCGGCTTGGCGATCCCGTCGGCGACGGCCTCGCGGGTGTAGACCCGGGCGTCGTCGACCATGTGCTCCACGAACGCCCGGGCGACGTCGCCGCCGGCCTGCAGGGACCGCATCACGTAGCCGAGCAGAGGGGCGTACTCGTCGGACTCGGCGAGCACCTGCAACAGCTGACCGTCGGTGGCGCGGCCCATGTTCTGCCGCTTCGACTCCACGATCCAGGCGAGCACGTGCTCGTCGCACTCGCGGTGCAGGGCGTCCTTGGACCCGAAGTGGTGGATCACCAGGGCCGGGCTGACACCCGCGTCGGCGGCGATCGTGCGCACGGAGGTGGTGAACCCGGACCGCGCGAACCGCAGCACCGCGGCGTCGCGGATGCGGTCGCGGGTCGGGGCGGTCGCGTCGTCCGACGCCGGGCGCAGACCGTCCGTCGATCCGTGGGGAGCCGTCGTCGAACTCATGCTCACCAGACTAAACACGTGTTCAACCCTGGGCAAGAGGCGCCCCGATGGACTCTTGGATAGATGATCGTCTATATTGATGTCGATCGAATCAGCGACGAGGGAGAGCACGTTGACCACCACCGCCGAGGCGCCCGTCCGCGCCCGCCTGTCCACCCTCGACCGCTGGTTGCCGCTGTGGATCGGCCTGGCGATGGTCGCCGGTCTGCTGCTCGGACGGTTCGTCCCCGTGCTCGGCGACGCCCTGGAGGCGATGGAGGTCGGCGGCATCTCGGTGCCGATCGCGCTCGGGCTGCTGGTGATGATGTACCCGGTGCTCGCCAAGGTCCGCTACGACCGGGTCGCCGCGGTCACCGGCGACAAGCGGCTCCTCGTCAGCTCGCTGGTGCTCAACTGGCTCGTCGGGCCGGCCCTGATGTTCTCCCTCGCCTGGGTCTTCCTGCCCGACCTGCCCGAGTACCGCACCGGTCTGATCATCGTCGGCCTCGCCCGCTGCATCGCCATGGTCGTCATCTGGAACGACCTGGCCTGCGGCGACCGGGAGGCCGCCGCCGTGCTGGTGGCGATCAACTCGCTGTTCCAGGTCGTGATGTTCTCGGTGCTGGGGTACTTCTACCTGACCGTCCTGCCCGGCTGGCTCGGCCTCGACACCGCGGGCCTGGACGTCTCCGTCGGGCAGATCGCCCTCAACGTGCTCGTCTTCCTCGGCGTCCCGCTCGCCGCCGGCTTCGCCTCCCGGGCGATCGGCGAGCGCACCCGGGGACGCGACTGGTACGAGGAGCGGTTCGTCCCCCGCATCGGGCCCTGGGCGCTGTACGGCCTGCTGTTCACCATCGTGCTGCTGTTCGCCCTGCAGGGTGAGCAGGTCTCCGAGAATCCGGGCGACGTCGCCCGGATCGCCCTGCCGCTGCTCGCCTACTTCGCGATCATGTGGGGCCTCGGCATCGTCGTCGGCAAGGCACTCGGCCTGGGCTACGCCCGCACGGCCACGCTCGCGTTCACCGCGGCGGGCAACAACTTCGAGCTCGCCATCGCCGTCGCCGTCGCGACCTTCGGCGTCACCTCCGGCGAGGCGCTCGCCGGCGTCGTCGGGCCGCTCATCGAGGTCCCCGTGCTCGTGGGCCTCGTGTACGTCACCCTGTGGGTCGGACGCCGGTGGTTCGGCACCCTGCCCTCGGACGAGGAGGTCCGCTCATGACCGTCGCACCGTCAGCCGTCCCCGCCGACGGCCGCGCCCTCGGCCCCGACGTGGCCGTCGCGGTCGCCGGGGTGCTCAAGGCGCTCGCCGACCCCCTGCGCCTGCGCATGCTGTCCGCGATCGCCACCGCCCCGGGCGGCGAGGCCCACGTCGGCGACCTCGCCGAGCTGGCCGAGGTCTCCCAGCCCACGGTCTCCCACCACCTCAAGGTGCTGCGGGACGTCGGCGTGCTGCACGCCGAGCGGCGGGGCACCTCGGTGTTCTACCGGGTCGCCCCCGTGTACCGCACGGCCGTGACCACGCTGCTGGACCGGTTCGCCCCGGCCGTCGCGGACTCCGGACGGGTCGCCACGGCCGACGACCCGGGCGCCGGGCGGTGGACCGAGCTCCACGGCCTGGTCGACGTCGACCGCGAGCTCGGCCGGCTCGCCGAGTCCCTGGCCGAGCGCATCCCGGGTACCACCCAGGACGAGGCGCTGCGGGTCGTGCGCGAGTCGTACACCGCTCTGGCCCGCCGCGGCGGCATCCCCGTCCACCTCGTCGCGCTCACCGAGCACTTCGCCCGCCAGCGCCTGGCGGACGCCGCCAAGAACCGCACGATCGAGGCTCCCGGGTCCGACGCCGACCACCCGCCCCAGGTGCTGTTCGTCTGCGTCGGCAACGCCGGCCGCTCCCAGCTCGCCGCCGCGCTGCTGGCCCGGAGCGCCGGGGACCGCGTCGTGGTGCGCTCGGCCGGCTCCACGCCCGCGGGCGACGTGCACGACGTGGTCCGCCCGGTCCTCGAGGAGCTCGGCGCTCCGGACGACGTCTTCTTCCCCAAGCCGCTGACCGACGACGCCGTGCGCGCCGCCGACGTCGTCGTCACCATGGGCTGCGGGGACTCCGTGCCCGTGCTGCCCGGCACGCGGTACGAGGACTGGGTCGTGGGCGACCCGGCGCTGGCCTCACCGGCCGGCGTCCGGGCCATCCGCGCCGAGCTCGACGCCCGCGTCCACCGCCTGCTCGACGAGATTCTCTGAGAGGAACCCGACATGACCACCCCCTCCGTGCTGTTCGTCTGCGTCCACAACGCCGGCCGCTCCCAGATGGCCGCCGGGTTCCTGCGCGCCCTCGGCGGCGACGGCGTCGAGGTCCGGTCCGCCGGGTCCGCCCCGAAGGACTCGATCAACCCCGTCGCCGTCGAGGCGATGGCCGAGCAGGGCGTCGACATCCGCGCCGAGCAGCCCAAGGTGCTCACCGACGACGCCGTGCAGGCCTCCGACGTCGTCATCACCATGGGTTGCGGCGACGCCTGCCCGATCTACCCCGGCAAGCGCTACGAGGACTGGGAGCTCGACGACCCGGCCGGCCAGGGCATCGAGTCCGTCCGACCGATCCGGGACGAGATCGAGCGGCGCGTGCGCGACCTGCTCGCCTCGCTCGACGTACGGGTCGCCGGATGAGCGCCGCGCCGAAGATCGTCGTCGTCGGCTCGGTCGCAGCCGGCACCTCCGCGGCGGCCAAGGCCCGCCGCGGGTCCGAGGACGCCGAGATCGTGGTCTACGACCGCGACGCCGACATCTCCTACTCCGGCTGCGGGCTGCCGTACTATCTCGGCGGCGAGGTCGAGTCGATGGACGACCTCACCCCGCGCGACGCCGCGTGGTTCGCGCAGCGCTACGACATCGACGTGCGCACCGGCCGCGAGGTCACCGGCGTCGACGCCGCAGCGCGCACCGTCACCGTCCGCGACCTGGCCACCGGGACCACGTCCACCGACGACTACGACGAGCTCGTGCTCGCCACCGGCGTCTCCCCCGTCGTGCCGCCGCTGCCCGGGACGGACGCCGACGGCGTCTTCACGCTGCGCACCCCGTCGGACGCCCGGGCGATCCGCACGTGGATCGAGTCGCGCGGCGTGGAGCGGGCGGTCGTCGTCGGTGCCGGGTACATCGGGCTCGAGACCGCCGAGCAGCTCGTCGGGCGAGGCCTCGACGTCACCGTGGTCGAGATGGAGGCGCACTCCATGCCGCGGCTGGACGCCGACGTCGCCGACCGGGTCGACGACGAGCTGACCGAGCACGGCGTCGAGCTGCTGACCGGCGCCGAGGTCACCGCGATCGAGCCGGCCGACGACGGCGCGGCACGCGCCGTGCGGGTCGTCGGGCGCGACGGCGCCGAGCACCTCGTGGAGGCCGGCCTCGTCGTGGTCGCGGTGGGCGTCCGGCCGAACCTGGACCTCGCCCGCGCCGCCGGCGTGCGCGTCGGGGACACCGGGGCGATCGCCGTCGACCGGGTCGGCCGCACGTCGGTGGACCACGTGTGGGCCGTCGGGGACGTCGCCGAGAGCTTCGACCTGATCACCGGTGAGCCGACCTGGGTGCCGCTCGGGTCGACCGCCAACAAGATGGGGCGCATCGCCGGGGACGCGCTGACCGGCGGGGACCTGGAGCACCGCGGCATCCTGGGCACCTCGATCGTGCGGGTGTTCGACCTCGCCGTGGCCCAGACCGGGCTCACCGAGGACCGGGCCCGCGCGGCCGGGTTCGACCCCGTCGTCGTGCACAACATCAAGCCGGACCGGCCCGCCTACCTCGGCGGGCAGGAGATGCTGATCAAGGCCGTCGCCGACCGCGGCACCGGGCGCCTGCTCGGTGCGCAGATCGTCGGCCCGTCGGGTGTGGACAAGCGGGTCGACGTGCTCGCCACCGCGATCACCTTCGGCGCGCGGGCCGAGGACCTGTTCCACCTCGACCTCGCCTACGCCCCGACGTTCGCCACCACCAAGGACCCGGTGCACTACACGGGCATGGCGCTCGACGGCGCGGTGACGGACCGTGCCGCGCTCGTGTCGTCGGCCGACCTGGACCGCCGTCGCGGTGGCGGCGAGACGATCCAGGTCGTCGACGTCCGCTCGGCGAAGGACCGCGCGAGATCCGCCGTCGACGACTCGGTGCACATCCCGCTGGCCGAGCTGCGGGGCCGGGCCGGCGAGCTGGACCCGGCCCTGCCGACGGTGACCTACTGCAACAAGGGCGTCACCGGCAACGCCGGCCAGAACGTGCTGCGCGGGCTCGGGTTCGCCGACGTCGCGAACCTGTCCGGCGGCAACACCACCTACCAGCGCCACGTCCGGGGCCGCGGCCTGCCAGGATGAGCGCGCACGCCCCCACGACCCCGGAAGGACCCGACCCGGTGACCCAGCTCGCCCGCCGCCTCGGCACGAAGGACGCCGTCGCGATCGGCCTCGGCTCGATGATCGGCGCCGGCGTCTTCGCCGCCTTCGCCCCGGCCGCCCGCGCCGTGCTGCCGGCGGGGACGGGCTGGGCCCTGCTCGGGGCGCTGGCGCTGGCGGCCCTGGTGGCCTACGCGAACGCCACCAGCTCCGCCCAGCTGGCCGCGCAGTACCCCGTGGCCGGCGGCACCTACGTCTACGGCCGCGAGCGCCTCGGCGAGTGGTGGGGCTACCTCGCCGGCTGGGGGTTCGTCGTCGGCAAGACGGCGAGCTGCGCGGCGATGGCGCTGACCTTCGCCGCGTACGCGGCCCCGCCCGGGTGGGAGCGCCCGGTGGCGGCGGCCGCCGTCGTCGCGCTGGCGGCGGTGAACTACCGGGGCGTGACCCGCACGGCCCGGCTGACCCGGTGGATCGTCGCCGTGGTGCTGCTGGTGCTGGCCACGTGGACGGCGGTGGTGTGGGCCGGGGTGTCCGGCCCGGCAGGTTCGCCGCTGTCCGACGGCGGCGCGGCGTCCGACGGCGGCTGGGCCGTGGCGTACGGCGTGCTGCAGGCGGCCGGGCTGCTGTTCTTCGCCTTCGCCGGGTACGCGCGCATCGCCACGATGGGCGAGGAGGTGCGCGCCCCGCGTCGCACGATCCCCCGGGCGGTGCTGCTGGCGCTCGCCGGCGCCGTCGTCGTGTACGCGGTCGTGGCCGTGACCCTGCTGGGTTCGCTGGGCCTCGAGGGGATCGCGGGGACGACGGCGCCGCTCGCGGCGGCCGTCGAGGACTCGGCCTGGGCCGGGGTCGTCGTGCGCGTGGGCGCGGCCGCGGCCTCGCTCGGGGCGCTGCTCGCGCTGGTGGCGGGGATCGGGCGCACCTCGCTGGCGATGGCGCGCGGGGGCGACCTGCCGGGATGGCTGTCGGCCGTGCACCCGCGGTTCGCGGTCCCGCACCGTGCGGAGGTCACGTTGGCCGCCGTCGTCGTGGTGCTCGTGCTGACGGTCGACCTGCGCGGTGCCATCGGGTTCTCGAGCGTCGGCGTGCTGCTCTACTACGCGGTCGCGAACGCCGCGGCGTGGACCCAGACCGGCGAGCACCGGCTGTACCCCCGCCTGCTGCAGGGGTTCGGCCTGGTGGCGTGCCTCGTGCTCGTCGTGACGCTGCCCGTGGCGGCGGTGCTCACCGGAGCCGGCGTGTTCGCCGTCGGGATCCTGGTGCGCCTGGTCCGGCGCGGACGCCGATAGCGTGGGTGCCATGACCTCCGTCGGCTCCGGCCCTCGCTCGCTCACGACGGCGCGCCGGGCGGTGCTCGAGCGCCGGGTGCGCTGGATCGTCACGGCGACGATCGCC
The DNA here is from genome assembly GCF_036689775.1 of Isoptericola haloaureus. Taxonomy (NCBI): domain Bacteria; kingdom Bacillati; phylum Actinomycetota; class Actinomycetes; order Micrococcales; family Promicromonosporaceae; genus Isoptericola; species Isoptericola haloaureus. Next base: position 971,580 of record NZ_JBAGLP010000118.1, read on the forward strand.
TACAACGTCGTCGAGGCGGTGGTCGCCCTCACGGCCGGCCGTCTCGCCTCGTCCGCGGCCCTGGTCGGGTTCGGGCTCGACTCCGTCGTCGAGGTGCTCTCCGCCGCCGCCGTGGCCTGGCAGTTCGCCGCTCCCGACCCGCACCGGCGCGAACGGGTGGCGCTGCGCGTCATCGCCTTCTCGTTCTTCGGCCTGGCCGCGTTCGTCACCGTCGACGCCGTGCGCACCCTGCTCGGTGCCGCCGAGCCCGACCACTCCACCGTCGGCATCGTGCTCGCCGCCGTGAGCCTCGCCGTGATGCCGCTGCTGTCCTGGTTCGAGCGCCGCACCGGCCGGGAGCTCGGCTCCGCCTCGGCGGTCTCCGACTCCAAGCAGACCCTGATCTGCACCTACCTGTCCGCCGTGCTGCTCGTCGGGCTGGTGCTCAACTCGACGCTCGGCTGGACCTGGGCCGACCCGCTCGCGGCGCTCGTCATCGCCGCCGTCGCGGTGCGCGAAGGACTCGAGGCCTGGCGCGGCGACGCCTGCTGCACCCCCGTCGCGGCGATGATCGGGGCCGAGAGATCGGAGGGGCCCGACGGCGGCACCTGCGGCTGCGGCGACGACTGCTGCTCGGCGGACCGCTGACCGCTACGACCAGAGCGAGTGGTAGGCGTTGAGCGCCGGCTGCCCGCCGAGGTGGGCGTAGAGGACCGTGGAGTCCCGCGGGACGTCGCCGCTGCCGACGAGGTCGATCAGCCCGGCGAGGGACTTCCCCTCGTAGACGGGGTCGGTGATCATCGCCTCCAGCTCGGCCCCGAGCCGCATGGCGTTCTCGGTGGACTCCACGGGGATGCCGTAGAGGTCGCCGGCCCAGCCGTCGAGGACCTGGACCTCGTCGTCCCGCAGGTCCCGGCCCAGCTCGATGAGCTCGGCGGTGTGCCGGGCGATCCGGCCGACCTGGTCGCGGGTCTTGTCGAGGGTGGCCGAGGCGTCGATCCCGAGCACGCGGCGGCGCACGCCGGTGAGCTCCTCGAGGGCGGCGAACCCGGCGATCATGCCCGCGTGCGTGGAGCCCGTCACGGTGCAGACCACGATCGTGTCGAAGAAGACGCCGTGCTCCTTCTCCTGCTGGGCGACCTCGAACGCCCAGTTCGCGAAGCCGAGACCGCCGAGACGGTGCTCGGAGGCGCCGGCGGGGATCGGGTACGGGGTGCCGCCGGCCTCCTCGACCTCGCGCAGCGCGGACTTCCACGAGTCGCGGATGCCGATGTCGAACCCGGCGTCGTCGAGCCGGGAGTCGGCGCCCATCATGCGCGAGAGCAGGATGTTGCCGACCTTGTCGTTGGTCGGGTCGTCCCACGGGACCCACTTCTCCTGCACCAGCCGGGCCTTCAGGCCCAGGTGGGCGGCGACGGCGGCGACCTGGCGGGTGTGGTTGGACTGGTACCCGCCGATGGACACCAGGGTGTCGGCGCCCGAGGCGAGCACGTCCGGCACGATGTACTCGAGCTTGCGGACCTTGTTGCCGCCGAACGCGAGACCGCTGTTGACGTCCTCGCGCTTGGCCCAGACCTGGGCGCCTCCGAGGTGCTGGGACAGCCGCTTCAGGTGCTGCAGGGGGCTCGGGCCGAAGGTGAGCGGGTAGCGGGGGAAGTCGTCGAGCGTCACGGTGTCTCCTCGGTGTCGGGTCGTACGGTCTCCGGCCGTCCGGGGACGGTGAGGCTGAGCCAGGTCTGCTCCGCCACGGCCGCGGCGCCGGCGGTGTCGCCCGCGGCGCACAGGGCGACGAGCCGGTCGTGGCGGGCCACGGAGTCGCGGCCCTCGTGGGAGGCGAACCGCAGCCGCTCGGCGCGGTGCAGCACGGGTTCGTAGCGGGCGATCACGTCCCGGACGGCGGCGTTGCCGCAGACGTCGAGCGCGACGGCGTGGAACTCCTCGTCGGCGACCATCGCGGCGTCCGGGTCGCCGCTCCGCTGCGCCGCGGCGAACGCTGCGTTCGCGGCGCGCATGCGGTCCAGGTCGTCGGCGGTCATCCGGGGCACGGCCTGCTCGACGGCCACCCGGTGCATCGCCGCGACGACCGACTGGGCGTCCCGCACGCTCGTCTCGTCCAGGGGTGCGACGACGGTCGACCGGCCGGGCACGGCACGCACCAGCCCCGCCCGGGCGAGCTCGAGGAGCGCCTCGCGCACCGGTGTGCGGCTCACGCCGAGCCAGGCAGCGAGCTCGGCGTCCCGCAGCTGCTCGTCCGGCGCGAGCGTGCCGTCGACGATGGCGTCACGCAGCCGCGCGTAGACCTCGTCGCGCAGGAGCGGACGGTGCGGGAGCGTCTCGGCAGGAACCGGCATGCAATATATTGCACGCCATGCACGCGTCCGCGTCAAGCCTCTGCCGCGCGACGTGGTCACGACGGGCTGGTCGGCGGGCCGGGTCGACGGGCCGCCGTCCGGCGCACCTCGGCGCCGGACGAGGAACTCAGCGACGCGCGCGGCTCGCCCCGAACGGTCCGCCGAAGACGAACGAGATGCCCAGCACGTACCCGAAGTCGTACCAGTTGCCGCTGTTGTGGACCTCGTAGATCGACACGGTGTCCGTGAACAGCGACACGACGAAGGTGACCGGCAGGATCATGCCCTGCCAGAGGCCGAACCAGAACCCCGCCGGGTCCTCGGCACCCGGCGGAGCGGTGTCGAGGCCGGGGTTCGGGCCCGCGGCGCAGGCGGCGACCACGGCGAGGACGACGACGGCGAGGACGGCGGCAGCGGCGCGGCGGACCGCGGGGCGCGAGGTCATGGCACCACTGTGGCACCGGGCGTGGGCACCCGCGCGGCGTTCGGCCACCATCGCGCGGGCCACCACCGCGCCGGCAGCGGGCTAGCGGGGCGCGAGCGTCAGCTCGACGGGCTGCGGGCCCGGTTCCGCCGTCGTCCCGCAGCACGCTGCCCCGTCGGCACCGTCGCCACCGCCTCCACCGCCTCCACCGTCTCCACCGAGGTCGGTCGAGCAGACGCCGGTGGCCGGCAGCTCGAGCCGCACGGTGTCAGCGGCCGCCCGGTCCCCGGCGAGCGCGGCGGCGATCGAACGGACCTGCTCGTAGCCGGTCGCGAGCAGGAACGTGGGCGCCCGGCCGTAGGACTTCATGCCGGCGAGGTAGAAGCCGGCATCGGGGTGGCGGAGCACCGACTCCCCGTGCGGTTCGACGGTCCCGCACGAGTGCAGGTTCGGGTCGATCAGGGGGGCCAGCCGGACGGGCGCCTCGACGACGGGGTCGAGGTCGAGCCGGACCTCGCGCAGCATGTCCAGGTCCGGACGGAACCCGGTGGCGCCGACGACCTGGTGCACCGCGAGGTCGAGCGGCCCGTCGACGCCGTCGCGACGACCGCTCCCCCGCACGTGCACGACGTCGCCGTCCGGGACGAGCTCGTCGACCGCGGCACGCGTGACCAGCTCGAGGCGCCCCGCGTCGACCGCCTCGCGCAGCCGGCTGCCCAGGAGCCCGCGGGCGGGCAGCGCGTCGTCGGTGCCGCCGCCGAACAGGCGGCGGGCCGACCCGCCGCGGACGGCCCACGTGACGCGGGTGCCGGGCACCTGGCCGGCGAGGGTGACGAGCGCGAGCAGCGTGTTGGCGGCGGAGTGGCCCATCCCCACGACCAGCGTGTGCCGGCCGGCGAACCGGTCGCGCTCAGCTCCCAGGACGTCGGGCAGCGGCCCGGTGAGGTAGGCCCCGGCGTCGGACTCACCCACGGCGGGGATCCCGTGCGCGCCGACCGGGTTGGGACGCGTCCAGGTCCCCGAGGCGTCGATCACGGCACGGGCGAGCACGTCGCGCGTGCCGCCGTCGGACCTCCGGGTGCGGACGCGGTAGGCGCGCCGCTCGCGCCCGAGCGAGCGCGTGCGGTCGGCACCGTCGCGGACGACGGCGGTGACGCGGACGCCGTAGCGGATCCGGTCGCGCAGGGCCGGGGTCGCCGCGAGCGGCTCGAGGTAGTCGTGGACCAGGTCGGCGCCGGTCGGCAGCGCGTCCAGGTCCGGCACCTCCCACCCGCCGGCGCCGTCGAGCAGGGGCCGGGAGGCCGTGTCCAGGCAGTACCGCCACGGCGAGAACAGCCGGACGTGCCCCCACTGCGCGATCGCGGCCCCGGGACCATCGCCGGCCTCGAGGACGAGCGGGTCCAGGCCCCGCTCGAGCAGGTGCGCCGCGGCGGCGAGGCCGGTCGGGCCGGCGCCGATCACCACGACCGGATGCTCCGTCGTCGTCCCCATGCCACGCCTCCAGATCGATGAGTGTCTATACGTTGTTGGGTCGACAACATATCCACACTTGTCGATACGTGGCAAGATGAGGCCATGACGACGACCGGAGCGCCCGCCCCCGAGGCCGCACCGCCCGCGTGCTGCACCGCACCGGCCGCGACCGGGCTCGACGACGACCGCGCCGCGACGCTCGCCCGGGTCTTCAAGGCCCTCGGTGAGCCCGCGCGGGTCCGGCTGCTCTCCCTCGTGGCCGCCCAGGAAGGGCACGAGGCGTGCGTCTGCGACCTCACCGCACCGGTCGGGCTGAGCCAGCCGACCGTCAGCCACCACCTCAAGGTGCTCGTCGAGGCAGGGTTGCTCACCCGCAGCCAGCGCGGGCGGTGGGCCTACTACGCGCTCACGCCCGGCGCCCTCGACCAGGTGTCCGAAGACCTGCGCTCCCTCTGAGCGGACAGGGCGACAGCGTGGGTCCGGCGCGCTCCCCAGCGACGGACCGGACCCACGCCGTCTCTCCGTGACCGACCGGCGGCCGGTCACGAGCTTGTCGGGCCACGCCGAGCCGGCGCGGGCGTGGTGCGCCCCCCTGCGACGCTCCAGGCACCGCACCGGCTCGGCCACGTGGCCTCGGGTCAGCCGGCCATCAGCCGGTCACGACGCCCGGGCGGAGCGTCCGACGACGCTGGGCCACCAGGGCGATCCCCAGCGCGGCCAGCAGGCCGGCCAGACCGAGCAGACCGGTCTCGGCACCCGTCTGCGGGAGCATCCCGGTGCCGGAGGACGTCACCGTCGAGGCCGAACCGCCGGACGACGAGGTCAGCACGCCCGAGGATCCGTCGGATCCGCCGGTCGTCATGCCGCCCGTGGTGCCGGAGTCGGAACCATTGCCGGAGCCATCGGTGCCGTTCCCGTCGGTGCCGTCGGTGCCGTCGGTGCCGTCGGTGCCGTCCGAGCCGTCCGAGCCGTCCGAGCCGTCGTTCCCGTCCGAACCGTCGTTCCCGTCCGAACCGTCGTTCCCGTCGGAACCGTCGTCCCCACCGTCGGAACCGTCGTTCCCGTCGGAACCGTCGCCGGCACCGTTCTCGAGGATGTCGTCGACCAGGCCGTCCTCGTCGAGCACCGAGTCCACGACGCCGACGAGGTCACCCTCGAGCAGCTCCGTCACGGTCTCGTCGAGGTCGTTCCGGATCTCGTCGAGCAGGCCGTCGGTGACGCCCTCCTCGGGCTCGTCCGGCCCGACGACGTCGTCGACCAGGCCGTCCTCACCGGCGATCCCGTCCACGGTGCCCTCGACGAGGTCATCCGTCCCGAGCAGGTCGTCGAGCGTGCCGGTGGAGTCCACGACGTCGGCGACGACCGTGTCGAGGCCGCCGTCCTCCAGCGCGTCGTCCACGACACCGTCCTCGTCGAGGACCTCGCGGGCCACGCCGTCGAGGTCGCCCTCGAGCAGCTCGTCGAGCGTGCCGTCGACGTTGTCGAGGGTCTCCTCGACGACCTGGTCGGTCACGCCCTCGGAGGGCTCGTCGGCACCGAGGACGTCGTCGACGACCCCGTCCTCGCCGAGCAGCCCGTCGACCGTCTCCGAGACGGCCCCGTCGGCGCCCAGCGCACCGTCGGCGTCCTTGACCACGGCGTCGACCTCGTCGAGGGCGGCGTCCACGCCGCCGTCCTCGAGCGCGTCGTCGACGACGCCGTCGTCGGCCACGACGTCGTCCACCACGGCGTCGACGTCGCCCTCCAGGGCGTCGTCCACGGTGGTCTCGACGTTGTCGACCGTCTCCTCGACGACCTCGTCGGTCACACCCTCGGAGGGCTCGTCGGCACCGAGGACGTCGTCGACGAGGCCGTCCTCGCCGAGCACGGCGTCGACCGTCCCGGACAGCCCGTCGGACCCCGTGGACCCGTCGGTGTCCTCGGCGGTCTCGGTGACCGTCCCGGCCACGTCCTCCACCGTCTCGGTGACCGTCCCGGCCGTGCCGTCGGCGGCGGAGTCGGACCCGCCGTCCTCGATCACGTCGTCGACGATCCCGTCCTCACCGGCGACGTCCTCCACGACCGCCTCGACGTCACCGGCGGTGGCGTCCTCGACGGTCTGGCTGACGTCCTCGGCGACGGCGTCCACGACGTCGTCCGTCGTGGTCTCGGTGGGCTCGTCGGCACCCAGGACGTCGTCGACCGGCCCGTCCTCGCCGACGATGTCGTCGACGAGCTCCTCGACCGGCTCGGTGTCGACCTCGGGCAGGTCGATCGGGGTGTCGAGCGAGGCGTCGTTCGACTCCTCGGTGACCTCGGCCAGGTTGAGCTCGACCGAGGTGTCCTCGCCGATCTCGACGTCGACGACGTCGTCCTCGGCAGCGTGGGCCGTCCAGGCCCCGGCGACCAGCAGGCCGCCTGTGACGAGTGCTGACTGCAGCACTCGGCGCGCGTTCGTACGCATGACTGTCTCTCCTGTTCCTGACGTGGTGGGCGGGCGGCGGGAGCCACCCGCGGCGTGCCGCGCTCACGGGCGCGGCGAGGCCACGTCAGGCAGGAGAGACAGGAATCTCGGAGTGGGGGGTGGGGAGGTGGACGAAGGCGTCGACGGCGGGCACCAGGTAGGTGGTGGCGCCCGCGAGCGGGCGGCCGGTCAGCTGGGCCCCGGCGTCACCGGCGCCCGACGCACCGCGGAGGCTGCTCGAGGCGCCGCCCGCCGCGCTCGTGCTGAGCTGCGGAGCCGACGCGGCCGGTCCGCCGGCCGCCGGGGCGGCGGTCGTCGAACGGACGGTCGCGCCGGGGTGCTCGACGGTGACAGCCGGAGCCGGGACGACGGCGGCGAAGGCCGGCGTGGTCTCCGGACGAGGCTCGACCTGCTGCGCGGCGCGGTCGGCGGCCGCCGCCACCGGCGCGGGCTCCGCCGCCTCGACGGCCGCCGGGGCCTCCTCGACGGCGGACGCGGGGCCGGCCGGCGCGGGGCCCGTCGGCGCAGAGTCCGTCGGCGCGACGACGGCGGGCCCGTCGGTGACCGGTCCGGGCACCGAGCCGTCGCCCGTGGAGGGATCCTCGTCCCGGCCGGGCAGCACGGTGTCGACCACGGGGTCGAGGGGGTCGAGCACGGGGTCCAGCGTCTCGACGACCGGGTCCAGCGGGTCCAGCACGGGGTCCAGCACCGGGTCCAGCGGATCCAGGACGGGCTCCAGCACCGGGTCCACGACACCGGCGACGGGCTCGGTGACGTCGGTCAGCACGGGGCCGAGCGGGTCGAGGACGGGACTCAGCGGCTCCAGGACCGGGGACGCCGTGTCCGCGACGGTGCCGACGACCGACCCGACGGGGTCGAGCACCGGAGCGGCGGCGTCGGTCACCGGCGCGAGGACACCACCCACCGTGTCGGTCACCGGGGCGACCGTCTCGGTGACGGGGTCGAGCACCGGATCCGTGAGCGGCTCGGTCACGCCGGTCACGACCTCGCCCGCCAGGTCGCCCACCGGCGAGGTGACGTCCTCGACGGGGTCGGTCACGCTCCCGACGACGTCACCGAGGATGCTTCCGCCGGAGTCCTCGGACGGCAGCGCGTCGGAGGACCCGGTCTCGGAGGACTCGGTCTCGGAAGAGCCAGCCGTGGAGGACTCCGCCTCCGGGGTGCTCTCGTCCTGCTCCGCGGCGGCGGGCTGCGTCGACGAGCCGCTCTGCTGCTCGTCGGAGGTCCCGGAGCTGCTCGTCCCGGCCGGCTCCTGCTCGGCGGGCGCCGAGGTCTCGGCCGGCTGGGGCTCCGGCTCGGGCTCAGGTGCCGGTTCGGGCGCGGCCTCCGGCGCGGGTGCGGGCTCGGGCTCCGGCTCCGGCTCGGGCTCGGGCTCGGGTGCAGGCTCCGGCTCAGGTGCGGGTTCGGGAGCCTCGACCGGCTGGGTCGCCTGCTCCACGGTCTTCTCGAGCGTGGTCGTCACCGGCTCCACGACGTCGTCGACGATCGTCCCGGTCGTGTCCGTGACGGTGGAGACGACCCCGCCGAGCAGACCGCCGGAGCCGTCGCCGGACCCGGTGTCGTCGGCGGCAGCGGCCGTCGAGGTGAGGCAGAGGGTGGTGGTCACGGCGCCGACGGCGACCCCGAGGGCGCGCAGCGTCCAGCGGCGCAGGCACCGTGCCTGCGGGACGCTGTCCGCGCGCGTCATGCATTCCCCCTGCGTGTCGCACATCGGCCCTGCTCAGGGCTGTGACGTCACTCACTGTGCCGGGAGCAACCGATCTGTGCAACCCGGACGGCGGGCGTGTCGGGAGCTCAGCGCGTGATCACCGGGGCGCGCTCGGGCAGCCGGTCGAGGCGGTCTGCCGTGAGGATCGCGCACTCGGCCAGGTCCGCCGCGATCTGCGAGGACAGCCCCAGGTAGCTCGCGGGATCGATGAGCTCGCGCAGCTCGTCGGGGTCGAAGGCACCACCCACGAGCGGGTCCGCCTGCAGCAGCTCCAGGAACGGGCGGTCCTGCGTGGCCGCCGCCTGGGCGACCTCGAAGACGACGTCGTGCGCCTTCTGCCGACCGATCTTCTCCCCCAGGGCGAGCATCAGCGCCTCGGAGCCGATCATGCCCTCGGACAGCTTGATGTTGGCCCGCATCCGGGCCGGGTCGAGCTCGAGACCGGCCATGATGACCTGCAGCCGGGCCAGCATGTCGCCCGCGAGCACCGCCGCGGACGCCGAGACGTCCTCGAGCAGCGCCGTCATCGCCCCGTTGGCCTCCTGGTCGTGCAGCATCGACTCCAGCGCCGGCGCCGCCAGGGCGCGCAGCTCGGCGGACATCGTCAGCAGGTCCAGGGCGAGCTGCGGGTTGCGCTTGTGCGGCATGGTCGAGGACCCGACGGTCCCGTCCGGGACCGGCTCGAACGCCTCGGCGAACTCCGGCTGCATCAGGGCGTAGACGTCCTTGCCGATCTTGCCGATCGTGCCCGCGAGCTGGGCGAGGACCAGGACGAGCTCGACGATGCCGTCGTTGACCGACCGGGACGGCACGCGCATCGGGTGCAGCGTCAGCCGCTGGGCGACGCCCGCCTCGATGACGCGCCCGGCGTCCCCGAAGGAGGCGAAGGTGCCGGCCGCTCCGCCCATGAGCACGCAGAACAGCCGGTCGTCCAGGCGCTCGAGCCGTTCGGTGTGCGACACGAGCTGGTCGATCCACACCGCCACCTTGAAGCCGAAGGTGACCGGCACCGCGTGCTGGGAGTGCGTGCGCCCCGCCATGGGCAGGTCGGCGGCCCCCTCGGCCAGCGCCGCGGCGGCGCGCAGCACGCCGCCGAGCTGGCGCAGCAGCACGCGGTGCGCGTCGCGCAGCACCAGCACGTCGGCCGTCTGGGTGATGTTCTGCGTGGTGGCGCCCCAGTGCACCCAGCCGCCGTGCTTGGAGCCGACGGCGCGGGCGAACTCCTCGATGAGCGGCACCAGCGGGTGGCTGGCCTCGGCCGTCGCGGCGAGGACGCGCTTGATGTCGAGCTTCTCGATGCGGGCGGTGAGCGCGATCGCCCGCGCGGACTCCTTGGGGATGACGCCGGCGTCGGCCTCGGCGAGCGCCAGCGCGGCCTCGACGTCGAGCCGCGCCTGCCACCGGTTCTCCCGGGTGAACAGCGCGGCGATGCCGGGGTCGGGGACCCGACCCTCGGTGAAACGCCCGAACGGCGCGACGATCATGTCCAGCTCCCCTCGACGTGCGAGTCGATGGAGGCATTCTGCCCCGGTCATGTTTCGAGCAGGGCAACGTCGTGCGTCGCGGCAGGTCAGCGGCCTCTCAGCGGCCCAGGAGCGCGGGCCGGTCCGGGTGGTCGAACCGGACGACGACGTCGGCCCGCCGCTCGGGCGCCGCCTCGCGCCGGTACCGGGTGTACGCGGCGAGCGTCCACGCCTCGTCCAGCGGGGTGCGACGCGTCTCGGTGGCCGGGCGCAGCGCGAGGTGGACGGCGAGGTCGACGTCGAGCCCCCGGCCGAGGGCGAGCGACCCGTCGAGCACGACCACCGTGCCCGGCGCCGCCTCGACGTACGCCGCGCGCGTCGGGCGGTCGACGTCCGGGTCGCGCAGGGACGGCAGCCAGCGGCCGCGCCGCACGACGGAGGTCAGCACCTCCCGGTTGAGGCCGTCGACGTCGATCCAGTCGTCGAGCAGCGCGTCCGGGTCCCGCCGGCCCTGCTCGAGCCGCAGGGAGGCGGGGCGCCAGAAGTCCCGGACCCGGACCCGCGCCACGGGGCGCCCGGCGACCTGCAGCGGCGGGACCAGCGCGTCGGCGAGGCTCTCCGGGTGGGTGGACGGGTGGCCGTCGACGACGAGCCGTACCGGCCGGTCCGCGTCCTGGGACAGCACCCGGTCGACGACGTGGCTCACCACGCCGTCGACGGTCACCGACTCCACCCGCACCCGGTCATGCTCACACACGCCACCAGATGCTCACCCAGCCTTCCGTTCCAGGTCCGGCAGTCCCGGTGGCGCCCCGCTGCTCGCCGCCCGCTCCGGCTCCTCCACCCGACCATCTGTCGGACAGAGACCCGGCTGATTGCCAGATGGGGGCATCGCAATTTGTTAGATAGATTGGCGGCCATCTGTTAGATTTCCGCCATGCGGTACCGCCGACGCATCATCGACGACGCCCTGGACGAGCTGTTCCCGCACCTGGCCGCCATCGCGCTCGAGGGCGCCAAAGGCGTGGGCAAGACCGCGACGGCGACACAACGGGCCAGCACCGTGGTCAACCTCGCGGACGATCTCCAGCGGCAGACGGTCGCGGCCGACGTCGGCCAGGTCACGCGGGTGCCGCCCCCGGTCCTCGTCGACGAGTGGCAGCTCGAGCCGCCGGTCTGGGACCGGATCAAGCGCGCCGTCGACGACGACCTCACCGGCGGGCGATACCTCCTGGCGGGTTCGGCGGGCGTCGCGCCCGGAACCCGGATCCACTCCGGCGCCGGGCGCATCGTGTCCCTCACGATGCGCCCCCTGTCGTTCGCCGAACGAGCCGTCAGCACGCCGACCGTCTCACTACGCACCCTCCTGGACGGCCACCGCCCCGAGATCACCGGGACGTCGGAGGTCGGGCTGCCGCACTACGTCGACGAGATCCTCCGGTCCGGATTCCCCGGGATCCGACACCTCCCGGAGCCCGCCCGGCACGTCCAGCTCGACAGCTACCTGGCACGGATCGTCGAGCGCGAGCTCCCGGAGAACGGCATCCACGTCCGCCGCCCCGAGGCGCTGACCGGCTGGCTCGCCGCCTACGGTGCCGCCACAGCGACGGACGCCTCGTACAGCACGATTCTCGACGCGGCCACCACCGGCGACGGCGACAAACCCGCTCGCCAGACGGTCGACATCTACCGCGAGCACCTCTCGCGCCTGTTCATCCTCGACCCGGTACCCGCATGGCTCCCTCTGTTCGCCCCCCTCAAGCGCCTGACCAGGACGCCCAAGCACCACCTGGTGGACCCGGCACTCGCGGCACGACTCGTGGGCGTCACCCAGGACGGTCTGTTGCGTGGAGAAGGGGACCGCGTTGCGGCACGAGCCGACACCGGCACCTGGCTCGGAGCCTTGTTCGAGTCGCTCGTGGTCCAGAGCATCAAGGTCTACGCTGACGGCGCTCGAGCGACCGTCGGACACCTGCGCACCAAGGACACCAACCGCGAGATCGACATCATCGTCGAACGGCCCGACCGCAAGCTCGTCGCGATCGAGGTCAAGCTGGCAGGCAGCGTGAGCGACAAGGACGTCCGCCACCTGAACTGGTTGCACGACCAGCTCGGCGACCGCGTCCTCGAACGTGTCGTGGTGACCACGGGACCCTCTGCCTACCGCCGCAAGGACGGCGTCGCCGTCGTCCCGCTGGCGCTGCTCGCCCCGTAGCACTCCCGGCAGGCGCTCACCGGGCGTGCTCCACGCACCGCGTCGCCGCCGGCCGCGCCTCGAGCCGGCCCGCCGGGATGGCCCGCCCGCACACCTCGCACACGCCGTAGGTCCCGGCCTCCACCCGGCCGAGGGCGGCACGCAGGGCGTCGCGCTCGCGCTCCGCCTCGGCGAGCAGCGCGGCGGCCTGCTGGCGCTCCCAGGCGAGCGTGGCGCCCTCCGGGTCGTGCTCGTCGTCGACGTTCTCGCCCCGCACCGAGGCGACGATGCCGTCCACGACGGCCCGCTGCCGGCCGATGCGCTCCTCGGCCGCGGCCAGGCGGGCGCGCAACGTCCCGACCGGGTCCGGACCACCGCCGTCGGACATCTCAGAAGCCCCGGTAGGTCCACCGGCCGGCCACGAGCGTGCCGGCCACCGGGAGGTCGCGCAGCGACTCGGCGAGCGTCACCACACCGGTCCGGGTGCCGTCGTCGGACAGCGTGAGCGGGTCCAGCTCCAGCACGGCCAGGTCGGCGGGGTCTCCCGGCCGGACCCGCACCCCGCGGCCGTCGGTCGAGGCCGCGAGCGCCGTGGCCAGGTCGATGCGCTGCTCGGGGTGCCACGGGTCGCGGCCGTCACGGGACCGGGTGACGGCCGAGGCGACGGCGAACCACGGGTCCAGCGGGGCGACCGGCGCGTCGGAGCCGAGGGTGAGCGGCACCCCGGCCGCGTGCAGGTCGGCCAGCCGGAAGGCGCGGTCGGTGCGGCCCGCCCACAGCTCGTCCGAGGCGTCGCGGTCGTCCATGGCGTGCTCAGGCTGCACGCTGGCGACGACGCCGAGCGCGGCGAAGCGGGCGACGTCGTCGGGGTGCAGCAGCTGCGCGTGCTCCACGGAACCGCGGGCGCCGGAGGCCGCGAAGGCGTCCAGCGCCAGGGCGTTGGCGTGGTCGCCGATGGCGTGGATCGCGCAGCGCAGCCCGGCCTCGTGCGCACGGGACATGAGCGGGACGAGATGGTCGGTCGCGACGTTGAGGATGCCGTGCGCGTCGGGCCCGGCGAACCCGACGTAGTCGTCGAAGCAGAAGGCGGTGAGGGTGTTGAGCGACCCGTCGGAGATCACCTTGAGCGGGCCCTGGGTGACGAGCTCCGCCGTCGGCCCGCCGTCCGGGACGAGGGCGTCGCCGTGGCGCAGCCCGGCCTCGAGGACGGCGTCGAGGTGCTGCTCCCACACGGCGGCACGCACCCGCAGCCGGTCCCAGCCGGCCGCGGCCCGGCGCCGCCAGGCGGTGAGGTTGTCGTCGACCTCGAAGTCGACCACCCCCACGACCCCGCGCTCGGCGGCGGCGCGCGCCGCGTCGGAGACGAGCTCGTCGGCGTCGGCGTCGGACACCGTGACGATCGCCGGCGACGCCGGCATCCACTCCTCCTCGCGCAGCAGCCCGGTGGGGTGGTGCGCGATGCCGAGGTAGCGCAGCCCGGCGGTCGAGGCCCAGGCGGAGTGCAGGTCGCCGGAGAGCAGGATGACGGGGATCTCGCCGGCGACGGCGTCCAGGACGTCGGAGGTGGGTTCGTCGTCCCAGGTGGCCCAGCGGAACCCGAAGCCGACGAAGGGGCGGCCGGGCGCCGGGTGCCGGCGGGCGTCGGTGAGCGCGGCGCCGACCAGGGCGGCGGCGTGCGCGGGGCCGGTGGCGGTCGAGACGTCGAGCCGGCGGCGCACCATCGCCCACTGCGTCAGGTGGGTGTGGGCGTCCCACAGCCCGGGGACCACCGTGCGACCGCCGGTGTCGACACGTTCCGCGGCACCGCGCCGGAGACCGAGCGCGCCGGGCAGCGGAGCGCCCGTGGGCACGACGGCGGCGACACGCCCGTCGGTGAGCAGCACGTCCACGGGGCGGTCGGGATGCCCGGCCAGGCGGGCGTTCGCGAGGTGCAGGACGGTCACGCGGACACCGTAATCGGTGCGGTCCCCGGCGTGCCCCGCCCGGACGCGGGGCGAGCGGGGCGCTAGCGTCGTGGCATGAGCGCACCGACGCCGTACCTCGCTCTCGCCGGCACCGCCCGGGAGGCGCTGACCTTCTACGCACAGGTCTTCGGAGGCAGCGCCCAGCTGCACACCTTCGCCGAGTTCGGCCGGACCGACGGGCCCGCGGACGCCATCGCCCACGGCTACCTCACGGACGGGCCGGTGGATCTCTTCGCCGCCGACGCGGCCGAGGGGGAGACGCCCCTGCACTGCGAGGGCATGATGCTGTCGCTCCTGGGAGCGGCTGCCCCGTCCACGCTGCGGGGCTGGTTCGCCGGGCTGTCCGTGGGAGGTCGGGTCGTCGAGGACCTGCAGACCCGCCCGTGGGGAGCCTCGGACGGACAGGTCGTCGACCGGTTCGGCCTGCACTGGCTGATCGGGTTCGAGGGCGACGAGGACTGAACCCCCTCTCCCCCAGGACGTCCTCCGCTCGGGCACCGGGCGACGTCCTGCGGGCCAGGTGTGCCCCGACGAGCCCGTGTCGTCGCTCACAGTGGGAATGTCGCGGTCCCGGCGTGCTGTTCCGTCCGGTGCGCATCGCCACCATCGATGCCATCCATCAACATCTTCGATCATTTCCGGGAGACCCCCATGCGACGCTCGTCCGCCCTCATCGCCACCGCCACGGCCACCCTGACCGCGCTGGCGCTCGCGGCGTGCGGCGCGGCCGACGACGGCGCGTCGGGCGGCAGCACCGCCGCCGAGGGCTCCGGCGACCTGAACCTCGTGGCGGACGGCACGCTCACCGTCGCCACCGAGGGCACCTACCGGCCGTTCACGTTCCACGACGCCTCCGGCGAGCTCGTCGGGTACGACGTCGAGGTGGCCGAGGCCGTCGCCGAGGAGCTCGGTCTGGAGATCGAGTTCGCCGAGACCCAGTGGGACGCGATCTTCGCCGGGCTGGACGCCGGCCGGTTCGACACCATCGCCAACCAGGTGTCCATGACCCCGGAGCGCCTCGAGGACTACGCGTTCTCCCAGCCGTACACCGTCTCCCGCGGCGCCGTCGTCGTACCCGAGGGCGACACCTCGATCACGAGCTTCGACGACCTGGACGGCCTGACCGCCGCGCAGTCGCTGACCAGCAACTGGCGAGCGCTCGCCGAGGAGTCCGGCGCCGAGATCGAGGCCGTCGAGGGCTGGGCCCAGTCCGTCGAGCTGCTCGGCACCGGCCGCGTCGACGCCACGATCAACGACTCGCTGACCGTGCTCGACTACCAGGCCGAGAACCCGGACGCGCCGATCCAGATCGCCGCCGAGACCGAGGAGACCTCCGAGATGGGGTTCGTCGTCACCCCGGAGCGGGCGGCGCTGGCCGAGGCGATCGACGGCGCGCTGGACACCCTGCGTGAGGACGGGACCCTCGCGGAGCTGTCGGAGAAGTACTTCGGGGCCGACGTCACCAGCTGATGGACGTCCAGCTCTTCACCGACTCGTTCTGGCCGCTCGTCCTGGGTGGCCTGACCGGGACGATCCCGCTCGCGCTCTCCTCGTTCGCGATCGGGCTCGTCCTCGCCCTCGGCGTCGCGATGCTGCGCCTCTCGGCCCACCCGGTGCTCGCCTGGGTGGGCCGGGCGTACGTCTCGGCGATCCGCGGCACCCCGCTGCTCGTGCAGCTCTTCGTCATCTTCTACGGGCTGCCGTCGCTCGGGCTGACCATCGACCCGTGGCCGAGCGCCGTCGTCGCGTTCTCCCTCAACGTCGGCGGGTACGCCGCCGAGGTGATCCGCGCCGCGATCCTGTCGGTGCCGACCGGCCAGTGGGAGGCCGGCTACGTCGTCGGGATGTCCCGCCGTCGGACGCTGCGGCGCATCATCCTGCCGCAGGCCGCCCGCGTGTCCGTGCCGCCGCTGTCGAACACATTCATCTCCCTGGTCAAGGACACCTCGCTCGCGTCGCTGATCCTCGTGACCGAGCTGTTCCGCGAGGCCCAGGAGATCGCCGCGTTCACCAACGACTTCCTGCTGATCTACACCGAGGCGGCGATCGTGTACTGGATCTTCTGCACGGTGCTGTCGTTCGGGCAGTCCCGCCTCGAGAGGAAGCTGGAGCAGTATGTCTGAGGCACCCCTGCTGTCCGCCACCGGGCTCCACCTGTCCTTCGGCGAGAACCACGTGCTGCGCGGCATCGACCTCACGGTGCACCGTGGCGAGGTGGTCGCGCTCATCGGCCCGTCCGGGTCCGGCAAGACCACGCTGCTGCGCTCGCTCAACGGCCTGGCCACGCCCGACGCCGGGCGCATCGTGGTCGACGGCGGACCCGGCGAGCAGGTCGACCTGACCTTCGACGGCAGTCCCCGGCGCGCCTGGGGCCGTGCCGGACGCCGGGCCCGGGCCGCGCGGGAGTCCCTGCGCGACCGGTCGGCGATGGTGTTCCAGCACCACCACCTGTTCCCGCACCTGACGGTGCTGCAGAACGTCGTCGAGGGACCGGTGCAGACGCGCGGCGTGCCTCGCGCCGAGGCCGAGTCCCGGGCGCTGGCCCTGCTGGACCGGGTGGGGCTCGCGGACAAGCGCGACGCCTACCCCCGCGAGCTGTCCGGCGGGCAGCAGCAACGCGTCGGCATCGTGCGGGCCCTGGCCCTGCAGCCCGACCTGCTGCTCTTCGACGAGCCGACCTCGTCGCTGGACCCGGAGCTCGTCGGCGAGGTGCTGACGGTGATGAAGGAGCTCGCCGAGGAGGGCTGGACGATGGTCGTGGTCACCCACGAGCTGGAGTTCGCCCGAGCCGTCGCCGACGAGGTGCTGTTCCTCGACGACGGCGTGGTGGTCGAGCGGGGTGCGCCGGCGCAGATGTTCTCGGCGCCGCGCCGAGCCCGGACCCGGGAGTTCCTGCACCGGATCCTGCATCCGCTCGACTGAGGCGGAGGTGCAGCGCAGGGTGGGGGCCGCCGCGGAGCAAGGCACCCGCCCGCAGCGGAACCGCAGCCTCAGGCGAGGCCAGCTCGACTGAGGCGTCGGGGCGGTGCGGATCAGCCACCAGTATGCTGCGAATCCACCAGCATCGGACTGCGAATTCACCGCGCAGATGGTGCGGATCCACCAGATTGCGCGTACCGTGGCGCTGTGACCAGCACCATCGAACGCCATGTGCGGGGACGCGCCCTCGAAGCACTGGACGACACCCGCGTCGTCGTCGTCCAGGGTGCGCGCCAGGTGGGCAAGACCACCCTCGTCCGGGACCTCGTCCGGGCCAGAGAGGGCCGACTGGTCACCCTGGACGATGAGCTCACGCGTCTCGCGGCACGATCCGACCCGACGACGTTCCTGCGGCAGAGCCCGGACCGCCTCCTCGCGATCGACGAGGTCCAGCGAGCCCCGGAACTCGTTCTCGCCCTCAAGGCCGCCGTCGACGAGGACCCTCGACCGGGAAGGTTCCTCCTGACCGGCTCTGCAGACCTCCTGCGGCTGCCCGCCGCCGAGGACAGCCTGGCCGGCCGGGCCGAGAGCATCGAGCTCCTCGGCTTCAGCCAGGGTGAGCTCACAGGCCATCGGGAGCGCTTCGTCGACCGACTCCTGTCCGGTGAGCTCTTCCTCGACCACGGCGGCGCACTGGAACGTCGCGACTACCTGGACCGTGCCGTCGCCGGCGCCTACCCCGAGGCCCTCGCCCGGACCACGGCTCGACGCCGGAACCAGTGGCTGGACAACTACCTGGCTCGCATCGTCGAACGGGACGCTCGGGACGTCTCCGCGATGCAGACGCTGGACCGGCTCCCGGACGTCCTGAGGATCCTGGCGGCACGCAACGCCGAAGAGCTCAACGTGAGCGGCCTGGCGAACGCCGTGGACATCCCGGCCACGACCCTGACCCGCCAGCTCGACCTGCTCGAGACCCTGTACCTCGTGCACCGCGTACCTGCCTGGTCGACCAATCTGTCCAAACGCGTCGTCGCACGCCCCAAGTCGATGCTCCTGGACTCCGGACTGGCAGCCCGCCTCATCAACGTCACGACGGACGGCCTCGCGCCGGGTGCCCACGGGAACGTGGCGGGGCATCTCCTCGAAGCGTTCGTGTCGGCCGAGATCCGTCGGCACCAGGGGTGGGCGGACGAGTCGTTCCGCATCAGCCACTATCGCGACCGGGCCGGCGGTGAGGTCGACCTCATCCTCGAGACGGGCGACGGCCGTGTCGCCGGGCTCGAGATCAAGGCCACCGCACGCGTCACAGGTGGTGACTCACGATGGCTCACGCGGCTGCGGGATCACCTGGGGAAGCGATTCGTCGCCGGCATCGTGCTCCACACCGGCCCGACGAGCGCCCCGCTGGGTGACCGCCTCGCCGCCGTTCCGCTCGACGTCCTCTGGCGAACCTAAGCCGCTCCCCCGCTCGACCCCCCTCTCGCCGCCCGGATTGCCGAGATCGGCGATCGGGGCGACGGGGACTCCTCTGGCAGACTCGCGCCCATGGCAGACGTGACGGTGGTCGGAGCCGGGGTCATGGGGCTGACCTGCGCGGTCCGGCTCCTCGAGGCCGGGCACCGGGTCGAGGTGCTCGCCCGCGAGCTGCCGCAGGACACCACCTCCGCGGTCTCGGCCGCCCTATGGTACCCGTACCTCGCGTTCTCGCGGGACGGTGCCGCCCTCGCCCAGGACCGGGTCACCGCCTGGTCCGCCCGGACGTTCGAGACCTTCGCCGGCCTCGCCGCCGAGAACCCCGGGTCCGGCGTCCGGATGCGTGCCGGCACCGAGGTCTTCACCGAGCGACCGGCCGACCCCTGGTGGCGCGACGCCGTGCCGGAGCTCGCGCGCACGGCCGACGTGCCGCCGTCGTACACCGACGGCTGGACCTTCACCTCCCCCGTGATCGACATGCCCGTCTTCCTGGCGTGGCTCGCAGCGCGCGTCACGGCGCTCGGCGGCACCATCACCCAGCGGGACCTGACCGCGATGCCCGAGAGCGGCGTCGTGGTCAACACGACCGGCCTCGGGGCGCGCGACCTGATCGGCGACGAGACCGTGCACCCCGTGCGCGGGCAGGTCGTGGTGCTCGAGCAGTGGGGGCTGGACCGCTGGTGGCTCGACGCCACCGGGCCGACCTACGTCGTGCCGCGCCTGCGTGAGGTCGTGGTCGGCGGCACCGACGACGACGGCGCGTGGGACCGCAAGCCCTCGGCGGCGACGGCGGCCGACATCCTCGAACGCGCCGCCCTGCTCGTACCCGAGGTGCGCGAGGCGCGGGTGCTGCGGCACGTGGTCGGGCTGCGTCCCGCGCGCCCACAGGTGCGGCTCGAACGCGAGGGCCGGGTCGTGCACTGCTACGGGCACGGCGGCGCCGGCGTCACGCTGAGCTGGGGCTGCGCCGACGAGGTGCGCGTGCTGGTCGAGGAGCCCCTGTGACCCGCCTCGTCCTCCTGCCCGGCCGGGACACCGGCGGCCTGGATCCGGAACGGCTCGAGGCCGAGTGGCTCGCCGCGCTGAACACCGGCCTCGCCCAGGCGGACTCGTCACTGCGCCTCGCCGACGCCGACGCCACGTTCGTGTTCTACGGCGACGCGCTCGACGCCGTCGTCGGCGGCGACGAACCACCGCCGATCACCACCCACGGCCTGCCGGGGATGAGCGAGGACGCCGCGCGGTTCGCGCTCGGCGTGGCGCGGGAGGTGCTCGCGACGACCGGGACCGTGACGGCGGCACCCGCCCTCGCCCCCGCCGCCCTGAGCGGCGGGTCGCTGTGGGCGGCGCTGTCCGCGGCGCTCGCCGCGATCGACCGCTGGGTTCCCGGACTCAGCAGCGCGGTGCTGCTCCTGTTCGTCCGGGACGTGTACGTCTACCTGACCGACGCCGAGGCACGGACCACGATCGACGCCGGCGTGGCCGCGGCGATCGCCGGTGACGGACCGGCCGTCGTCGTCGCGCACTCGCTCGGGTCGGTGGTCGCCTACGACGTGCTGCGGTCCACCACCCCGGGACTCGACGACGTGCCGTTGCTGGTCACGCTCGGATCCCCGCTGGCGATCACCGCGGTGCGGGAGGCGGTCGAGGCGGTCGCTCCCCTGACCTGGCCGCCACCCGTGCAGCGCTGGGTGGCGCTGGGGGACCCCCGCGACCTGCTCACGCTGCGCGACCTGGACGCCGACGGGTTCCCGCTGCCCGGGCCGTTGGCGATCGAGAACGCGCACGTGGACAACCCGGTGCCGGGGCACCACGCCGCGGCGACGGTGCTGGACGGAGTACCGGCGGGCTACGCGGCCGTCGTCGAGGTCGGCCGGCTGCTCGACGAGGCGCTGGGCCCCTGCTGACGTCGCGGCGAGTCAGGCATCGGCGGCTGACACCTGACCCGCCGCTACGTCGTGCGGTCCTGCCAGCCGGGCAGCAGCCGCTCCAGGGCGTCGACGAGGTCGATGGAGTCGCCGTCCTTGCCGCCGGCGCCGAGCACCAGCGGTGGGCGCTTCGGCTCCGGCTTCAGGCCGCGGACCCGGTCGAGGAGGGTCAGCGGGGCCGTGAGCACGTAGAAGTCGCCGTCGGTCGCGACGGCGGCCGTCCGGTCGGCGCGCAGGTACCAGCCGTGCAGCAGCGTCCGGGCAGTCCCGCGCCCGCCGTAGCCCTTGACCTGGAGCGCCTCGGTCGGCAGGTCCGCGGCGCGGGCCGCCTCGACGAACCGCGCGAGGAGCTCCTCGGCCTGCCGGTGCTCGGCGTCCTGCCGGGCGGCCAGCCGCGCCGCGTGCTCGTGGGCGGCCTCGGTGCGTTGTCGGGCCCAGTCGTCGCTCACCCGGCCAGTGTCCCACCGGCCAGACCTGACCGGCGCCGCAGCCTCGACCGGCTCCGTCAGAGCTCGCGCTCGGCGAAGGCCAGCAGCGCGTCGCGCACGAACGTCGCCCCTTCGACGCCGCCGTAGTTCGCGGCGAACCGCTCGTCGGCGACGTACATCTCGGCCAGCCCGACGACGTACTCCTTCGGCGGGCGCCCGACGTCGGACCCCGGTGTCCCCGGGATCGACCCCAGCCACTCGGCGTGCCGCGCGGCGAGCACCTGCGCCTCGTCGGACGTCGGGTCGACGCCGCGCCCGGCCGCGTCGGTCCACGCCCGGCCCAGGGCCTCCGTCTTCTCGCGGAAGTCGGCCTGCCCGTCCACGCCCAGCCCGCGCCACCAGGCGTCGGACTCGGCGTAGGCGTCGGCGCCCCAGCGCTCGGTCACCTCGTCGCGGTACCGCGTGTGGTCGAACCCGTCCAGCATCTCCTCGGCCACGATGGGCCTCCTCTCGGTCAGCGCGGTGAGCGTGCGTTCCACCGAGGCGATCTGCCGGTCGATCCGGCGGCGCTCGTCGTGCAGCACGTCGAGATGCCGCCGCAGCGCGGCGGTCTCGTCGGTCTGGGCGTCCAGGACGTCGGCGATCTCGGCCAGCGGCAGCCCGAGGTCCCGCAGCAGCAGGATGCGCTGCAGCCGGCGGATCGCTCCGTCGTCGTAGTGGCGCAGCCCGCCGTGCCCCGTGCCCGACGGCGGCAGGAGGCCGATGCGGTCGTAGTGCCGCAGGGTGCGGCTCGAGACACCCGCGAGGCGGGCGACGTCCTGGATGGAACGGCTCATGGGCTCGACGGTAGAGGTTGACGCTACGTCAAGCACAAGGGGTTCAGTCGCTCTCGGGACCGGACCCGGACTCGTGCTCGGACCACGACCCGGACTCGGCGTCCGACGGTTCCGGGACGAGCCGCTCGCCGGGCGGCGCCGTCGCGTTCCACTCCTTGGCGGCCGCCCAGGCGACGGCGGTGAGCGGGACGGCCAGCAGCGCGCCGACGATCCCGGCGAGGACCGTGCCCGCCGTCAGGGCCGACAGCACGACCAGCGGGTGCAGCGACAGCACCTTGCCCATGACCACGGGCGCCAGCAGGTCGCCCTCGAGCTGGTTCACCGCGATGACGATCGCGACGACGATCAGCGCCGCGATCGGACCGTTGGTCACCAGCGCCACCAGCGCGGCGAGGGCGCCCGCGAGCACCGCGCCGATGAGGGGGATGAACGCGCCGAGGAACACCACCGCGGCCAGCGGCAGCGCGAGCGGGACGCCGACGATCATCAGGCCGACCCCGATGAAGACGGCGTCGACGGCCGCGACGATCGCCGTGCCGCGCAGGTACCCGCCGAGCACCTCGACCGAGCGCTCCCCGACCTGGAGCGCCCGCCGCCGGGTCGCCGCGCGCAGCGGCGTGATGAGGAAGGTGAACATCCGCCGCCCGTCCTTGAGCAGGAAGAACAGCACGACGACGCCGAGCAGCAGTCCGGCGACCGCCTCCACGGCGGCGGTCGCGCCACGGATCGCCCCGGACTGCACCTGGTCGCTGGACAGCGCGTCCATGGCCGACTGCCGCACCGACTCGATCTGGTCCGGGCTGATCCCCAGCGGGCCGTCGGTGACGAACCGCTCCAGCTCCTCGATCCCGCGACCGGCCTCGTCGACGAGGCGCGGCCACTCGTCCTGGAAGGCCAGGGTCACCAACCACACCACCAGCGCCAGCAGGAGCAGCCCGGTCAGGAGCGTGGCCCACGTCGCGAGGAGCGCCGGCCACCCGAGCCGACGCAGGATGCCGACCAGCGGTGCCAGGGCCGCGGCGACGACCATGGCGATGAGCACAGGGATCACCAGCAGCGACAGCCGGGTCAGGGCGAAGACCACGCAGGCGGCCAGCGCCAGCAGCAGGAGCACCTGCGCGGCGCGGACCGCCGGGCGCCCGAGGCGGTCGTTCCACAGGGCCGCGACCGTGCGCGGCGGCGAGGAGTCGTCCATCGATCCACCGTCGCACCGGACCCGCTGGCACGCCGTTCCGAGGGTTTCCGTCACCGCGCCCGGCCGCGGTACGCCGTCGGGGACTGTCCGTGCACCCGGGAGAACTGCCGCGAGAAGTACAGCGGGTCCGCGTACCCCACGGCCTGCCCGACGGCGGAGACGGGCAGAGCGGTCGCGTCCAGCAGCTCGCGGGCGCGGGCCATGCGCAGGTCGGTCTGGTAGCGCAGCGGCGAGGTGCCGACGCGGGCACGGAACGCGGCCCCGAGCTGGGACGTGCTGAGGCCGACGAGCGCCGCGAGCGCCGCCACCGACGTGCGTCGCGGCGTGGTGGCTCGCAGGTGCGCCAGGGCGCGCTCGACGGGGTCGGGGGCGGGTCCGGGCGGGCGCCGACCGGCGGCGACCACCTGGGCCAGGGCGTGCCAGGCGCAGCCGGCTGCCTGCACCAGACCGCCGGCGGTGGCGGTGTCCAGGGCGTCGACGGCCTGCCCGACGAGGCTGGCCACCGGGGCGGGATCGCGCAGGTGGACCACGGGGCCGCCGGCGAGGTCGCGGGCGGCGGCGACGAGCTCGTCGGCGTCCGGGCCGAGGACGTGCAACCACCACAGCGACCAGGGGTCGTTGACCGCGGCTCCGTACTCGTGCGCCACCCGCGCGGGCAGCAGCACGACGTCACCGCGTCCGACGGCGGAACGTCCATCCGGGGTCCGGCACCATCCGGCGCCGGCGGTGCAGACGAGGAGCACGTGCTCGCCGGCACCACGGACGCGCTGCCGGCCGTGCCGAACCGCGTGCGGGAAGACGCCCGCGTCGGTGACGAGGAGGCGGTCGGTGACCGGCCGTCCGCGAGCCGCACGCACGGCGGGCCGGGGGACGACGACCATCCGCTGCCCCGCGAACCCCTCGTGCAGGCCCTCGACCCCGGATGCCGTCGTTTCGTCCATGCGTGCCATGGAATCGCCCATCGTGTGCGGCCGCAACGTCGTCGTAGCGTCGTCCCGTGCCGTCCGAACCCACCGCCCCGCCGTCCCGCATCGTGTTGCCGCCCGCCCCGGAGCACCTCGCGGACCGGCCGGTCCGCGTCTGGCGCGAGGCCGTGCCGATCGACACCTACGCCGTCGCCGAGCCGGACCGGTTCCCCGCCTACCTGGACCAGCGCGTCTACCAGGGGTCCTCGGGCGCGGTGTACCCGATGCCGTTCGTGGACCGGGTCGCCGAGACCAAGGCTCCGCGCCGCTGGCAGGCCGTGCACCTGGAGAACGCCTACGTACGGCTGATGATCCTGCCCGAGCTGGGCGGGCGGATCCACGTGGGCCTCGACCGCACCCGCGGCTACGACTTCTTCTACCGCAACGACGTCATCAAACCCGCCCTGGTGGGGCTGACCGGCCCGTGGGTCTCCGGCGGCGTGGAGCTGAACTGGCCGCAGCACCACCGTCCGGCCACGGCCCTGCCGGTCGAGACGCACCTCGAGACCGACGACGACGGCGCGGTGACGGTCTGGTGCTCCGACCACGACCCGCTGCGCCGCATGCAGGGTATGCACGGCATCCGGCTCGCCCCGGACAGCGCGCTGATCGAGCTGCGCGGCCGGCTGGTGAACCGCACCGACGACGTGCAGACGTTCCTGTGGTGGGCGAACGTCGCCGCCGCGGCGGGCGACGACTACCAGGCGTTCTTCCCCACCGACGTCACCGTGGTGGCCGACCACGCCAAGCGCGCGGTCACCACGTTCCCCGCCGCCTCGGGCCGCTACTACGGGGTCGACTACCCGGCACGGCGCACGCCGGAGCGTCCGGACGGCGACCGGCTGGACCGGTACCGCAACATCCCGGTGCCGACGTCGTACATGTGCCTGGGGACGCAGGACGACTTCTTCGGCGGCTACGACCACGGTGCGCGGGCCGGGTTCGTGCACTGGGCCGACCACCGCGTGGCACCGGGCAAGAAGATGTGGACGTGGGGCGACGCCCCGTTCGGCTGGGCGTGGGACCGCCACCTCACGGACACCAACGGCCCCTACGTCGAGCTGATGGCCGGGGTGTTCACCGACAACCAGCCGGACTTCGCCTTCCTGGCGCCCGGGGAGACCAAGACCTTCTCCCAGTACTGGTACCCGATCCAGGACATCGGCCCGGCCCACCAGGCCACCCGGGAGGCCGCCGTCAGCCTGACCGTGCCCGCCGACGGTCCGGACGATCCGGACGGTCCGGACGGGGTGCGGGTCGGGGTCGCGGTGACCGCGCCGCGACCCGGCGCCCGGATCGTGCTGCGCGCCGAGGACCGGGTGCTCCTGGACGAGACGGCCGACGTCGCGCCCGGCGCGCCGCTCGTGCGCGAGCTGCCGGCCGTGCCCGGAGTGCCGGCGACCGCCCACGAGCTCACCGTCACCCACGGCGAGGAGGTCCTGGTGCGCTGGCGACCGCGGGCCGTCGCGCCCCCGGCGGACGTCGAGGCCGCCGTCGACGGGCTCGTGGCGACCGAGCCCCCGCCGCCGGAGGAGATCGGCGCGACCGACGAGCTGTACCTGACGGGCCTGCACCTGGAGCAGTACCGGCACGCCACCCGTTCGCCGGAGCCGTACTGGCTCGAGGCGCTGCGGCGCGACCCGGGTGACGCCCGCTGCGCCACGGCGCTGGCGGCACGTCGCCTGCACGCCGGCCGTCTCGACGAGGCGGAGGAGCTGCTGCGCCGGGCCGTGGCCCGGCTGACGCGCCGCAACCCCAACCCGCGCGACGGCGAGACCCACTACCGGCTCGGCGTCGTGCTGGTGCGGCAGGGACGCCCCGTCGAGGCCCGCGAGGCGTTCGGCACCGCCCTGTGGGACCAGGCCTGGCGCGACGCCGCCACCGTGGCCACGGCCCGGATCGACCTGGCCGCGGGGCGGGACGACGAGGCCGACGCCGCGCTCGGCGGGCTGCTGGCCCGCAGCCCGCAGCACACCGCGGCGCGCAACCTGGCCACGATCGCCGCGCGGCGGCTCGGCGACGACGCCCGGGCCCACGACCTGGTCCGGGGCACCCTGGCAACCAACCCGCTGGACGCCTGGGCACGGGACCTCGCGGCGCGTCTGGGCCAGGACGTCGTGCGCACCGACGACCCGACGATCGCCCTCGACGTCGCCCGGGAGCAGGCCTCGGTGGGCGAGACCGACGCCGCCCGCGACCTGCTCGAGGAGGTCGCGGGCGCCGGGACGCTGCCCGGCCGGCGCAACGTCGCCCCGCTGGCCCTGCTGCACCGGGCAGACCTCGACCTCGCCGCCGGTGCCGACGCGGCGGCCCGGGCGGGCGTCGACGCGGCCGCGCGCCTCGAGCGGCGGTGGTGCTTCCCCGACGCCGGGGACCTGGACGTGCTCGCCCGGCTGCGGTCGGCGTGGCCGCGCGACCCGTTCCTGGCCGCCCTGGCCGGGCACGCCCTGTACGCCGTCGGACGCCGGCACGAGGCGGTCGCGGCGTGGGAGGTGGCGGCGGCCGAGGACGGCACCGACCCCGTCGTGCTGCGCAACCTCGGCGTCGCGGCGGTCAACGTCCTCGACGACGCCGACCGTGCGGCGGAGCACTACGACGCCGCCCGCGCGCTGGCCCCCGACGACGCGCGGCTGCTGTACGAGGCGGACCAGCTCGCCGGCCGCCGTGGCCGCGGTGCCGACGAGCGGCTCGCGACGCTCCTCGCCCGGCGCGACCTGGTCGACGCGCGGGACGACCTGTCGGTCCAGCTCGCCGAGCTGCTCACCGCCGTCGGACGCCCCGCCGAGGCCGTCGCGGTGCTGGCCGGCCGGTCCTTCCAACCGTGGGAGGGCGGCGAGGGCCGGGTGCTCGCCGCCTGGGAGGAGGCCCACCATGCCCTGGGCCGGGCGGCGCTGGCCGACGGCGACGCGACCGCCGCCGTCGGGCACGCCGAGGCCGCGCTGGACCCGCCGGAGTCCCTCGGCGAGGCGCGCCATCCGCTGGCCAACACCGCCGACCTGCACCTGCTGCTCGGGGACGCTCGTGCGGCGGCCGGCCGGGACGCGGACGCGCGCGCGGCGTGGACCACGGCGGCCGACCAACAGGGAGACTTCCAGGTGATGCAGGTCCAGGAGCACTCCGAGGCCACGGCCGCGTCGGTGCGGGCGCTGCGCCGGCTCGGGCGGCACGCGCAGGCCGCCGCGCTGCGCGACGGGCTGGCCCGGTACGTCGGGACCGAGGCCGGACGGACCGCGACCGTCGACTACTTCGCCACCTCCCTGCCGACGATGCTGCTGTTCGACCAGGACGTCCAGGCCGAGCACGACGCCCGCGTCGAGGTGCTGCGCGACCGGCTCGCGGCCCTCGACGCGGAGCAGGACGCCGAGGCCGTGCGATGAGCGCGCCGATCCGCGTCACCGACCGCTGGCTCGAGCGCGACGGCCGGCCCTGGTTCCCGGTCACCGGGGAGATCCACTACGGCCGGGTCCCGCGCGAGCGGTGGTCCGAGGTGCTGGGGCACGCCCGCGCCGGCGGGCTGGACTCCGTGGCGAGCTACGTGTTCTGGCAGGCGCACGAACCGGCCCCCGGCGACTTCCGCTGGGACGGGAACCTCGACCTGCGGGCCTTCGTCGAGCTCGCCGGCGCGCACGGGCTGGAGGTCGTGGTGCGGATCGGGCCGTGGTCGCACGCCGAGGCCCGCTACGGCGGCTTTCCCGACTGGCTGGTCCAGCGCGACCTCGCGCTGCGCACCGATGACCCCGGCTACCTGGCGCTGGTGCGGCGGCTGTACGGCGAGATCGCCGCGCAGCTGCGCGGGCTGCTGCATGCCGACGGCGGCCCCGTCGTCGGGGTGCAGGTGGAGAACGAGCTCTACGACGACCCCGGACACCTGGCGACGCTGCGCCGCGTCGCCGAGGAGGCCGGCATCTACGTCCCGGTGTGGACGGCGACCGGCTGGGGCGGCGCCCGGCTCCCCGAGAACCTGCTCGACGTGTACAGCGGGTACGCGGACGGCTTCTGGGCCGAGTCCGACGACGGCTGGCCGGACTGGGCCGCGCAGCACTTCCGGTACTCGACGGTGCGCGACGACCTCGGGGTCGGAGCAGACGTGCGCGCGGCGCTGGCCGACGACGGCACGGTGGAAGGGACCGGGGACGCGGGGACCGCGCCCGCACGGCCCGCCACCCCGTTCGCGACCTGCGAGCTCGGCGGCGGCATGCACGTCGCCTACCACCGCCGTCCGCTGGTGACCCCGCGGGACGTGGCCGCCCTGGCGCTGGCCACGATCGGCAGCGGGTCGGTCTGGCAGGGCTACTACGTCTATGCGGGCGGCACCCAGCGCACCGGGCCGCACTGGACCGAGCAGGAGTCCCAGGCCACCGGCTACCCGAACGACGTCCCGACGCTCAGCTACGACTTCGGCGCCCCGGTCGGCGAGCACGGCCAGATCCGTGCCCACCACCACCTGCTGCGCCGCCAGCACCTGTGGCTGGCCGCCGACGGCGCGGCGCTCGCGACGATGCCGGCCACCGTGGGCGGCGGCTCGGCGGACCCGGACGAGCTGCGCTGGGCGGTGCGCTCCGACGGGCGGCGCGGGTACGTGTTCGCCACGACCTACCAGCCCGCGCACTCCCCGCTGCCCGCGCAGCGCGACGTGCAGCTCACGGTGGAGCTCGACGACGGCCCCGTCACGGTGCCCTCGCGGCCGGTCGACCTGCCCGCCGGGGTGTCCGTCGTCTGGCCCGTGCGCTACCCCCTGACGGAGGCCCTCGTGCTGCGCAGCGCGACGGCCGCGCTGCTGACCCGTCTCGAGGAGGGCGGCCCTGACGGGACGCCGCTGGTCGTCCTGACCGCGACCGACGGCGTGCCGGTCGAGCTCGTGCTCGAGGGCGAGGTGCCCGTCGCCGGACCGGTCGCGGCCGGGACCCTGGACGGCGGCACCGTCGTCACGCTCACCACGGCACCCGGTCCCGGCACCACGGTCGACCTGCCGGGCGTCCGCCTGCTCGTGCTCGACGAGGCGAGCGCCGACCAGGTCTACCGGTTCGAGCTCGGCGGCCGCCCGCGGCTGCTGCTGTCGGACGTCCCGCTGTCGGTGTCCCCCGACGCCCGGCACCTGGTGGCGCAGACCGAACGTCCCGACGTCCGGATCGCGTGCTGGCGCCCCGCGCAGGGGTGGGTGTCGCGCACCGGGGCCGCCCCGCGCGCCGGTCGGCACCGCCTGGCCGTCGACCCGGCGCCGCACGCCCCGGCACCGCCGGCCCCGCGGCGCGGAGGCCCCGCGCACCGGCTCGCGGCACCGACCGACTTCTCCGGGGCGGCCCGGGTCCGCCTGGACGTCCCCGCCGACCTCCTCGACGCCCCGCCGGGTGACCGGGTCCTGCTGCGGGTCGCCTGGTCCGGCGACGTGGGCCGGGCCGTGGTCGGCGACCCGCTCGCCGACGGCACCGTGATCGGCGACCACTTCTGGCACGGACGCGACTGGGACGTCGACCTGACCCCCTGGCGCGACGAGGTCGCCCGCGACGGGCTCACCCTCGAGCTGCTGCCCTGGCGCCGCGCGACCGGCGTGCGGGTCGACCCCGCGGTGCGCGACGTCCCCGACGGCGCGCGGATCCGCTCGGTCGACGTGGTGCACGTGGCCCGGGTCGGGCTCGCCGTGCCCCCACCCTCCGACGACGAGCAGGAGACCCGATGACATCCACGACGAGGACCACGATGGTCACCGGCAACGACGTCCCCCGCACCCGGTCCGCGGGCCGGGTGCCCGACCACCTGCCCGACCGGCTGGCGATCACCCTGTGGGACTTCTCCTGGTACGTGCGCACCGGCCCCGACGAGCCGTTCGAGGACCTCGACGCCGCCTTCACCGCCGCGGCCGAGCGCGGCTACAACGCCGTACGGATCTGCGCCATGCCGTTCCTGCTGTTCCGCAGCGGGCTGGACACCTCGGCGCTGCGGCTCGAACCGATCGGCGGCGGGTACGCCTCCCGGGTGCGGTGGTACGACGTCGCCCGGCCGACGACGATCGACGCCCGCGCCCACCTGCTCGCGTTCTTCCGTGCCGCCGACCGGCACGGGTTCGCCGTCGTCGTCTCCTCCTGGGAGTACCAGCAGAGCCCGGCGTTCGCCGCCGAGCGGGACTGGTACGACGCGCTGACCGCTGTGCCCCCCGCCGACCGGGCGGTGCTGCTCGCCGAGGCGCTCGCCGACCTGGTCGACCTGCTGGTGGCCGAGGGGCTGGACCACACCGTGGCGCTGGTCGAGCCGCACAACGAGGTCCAGGCCGGTCACCTCACCGCCGGCCTGCCCGGCGTCGAGGACCCGGTGGTCGAGCTGCGCGACCGCCTCGAGGCCGCCGTCGAGGCGTTCGCCGCCCGGCACCCCGACGTGCTGTGCGGGCCGAACTACGCCGCGGTCCCCGTCACGGCCATGCGCGGCGTGCCCCGCAACGCCCAGGTGCTGGGCGTGCACCCGTACGTCTACGGCGTGCTCGACCAGCTCGTCGAGGAGTTCGCCCTGCGCGGCGACCCCGCCGACTTCCCCCAGGAGCGGGCCGACGCCGAGCTGCTGCGCCCCGACGCGCCTCGGCTGGCCTCGTGGGCCCCGCCCGCGGACGAGGAGTGGAAGCGGCGGGCCTCGATCGTCGGGCACGCCGAGATCTATGTGCACGACTGGTGCGACCCCGAGGCGGTGGACCGCTGGCTGTACGACCGCTACGGCGCGCACCGCATCGCGATGGCGAACCGGCTGCGCGAGTGGATCGGCGTCGCGGCGGACACCGCGGCCCGGATGGGTGTCCCGCTCGTCCTCGGCGAGGGATGGGTCGGCTACACCCCGCGCGACGGTCGGTTCGAGGAGGGCCCGGTCGGTGCCCAGATCTGCCGCGACGCGGTCCGGCTGGCCGACGCCGTCGATGCCTGGGGATCGGTCGTGTGCTCCAACGCCGCGCCGCACCACGCGATGTGGCAGGACGTCGCGCTGCAGCGCGAGTGCACGGACGTCATCTGCCGCCGGTCGTGACCGTCCCCACCGGCGCGGGCACGATCGAGTGCACGTAGCCGCTGGTGCCCGCGACGGCGAGACGGACCTGGTCGCCGCGGGCGAACCGCCGGTAGGCGTGCTGGTGGAGCTGGAACTCCCGGATCGCCCCGGCGTCGTCGACGACCGTGACGAAGAACGACGCCAGCTCGTACGGACCGTCGTGCCCGAACGCGCGGTACACGTGCCGGCGCCGGTCGGTCACGGTCCCGACCACGACGGCGGGCCGGACGGCGTCGGCGACGTCCCGCAGCAGCGGCACGACCGTGACCCACAGCAGCCCGAGCGCGAGGACTCCCACCAGCACCGGGGTCCACAGCCCGTCCCCCGACCCGGTGAAGGACTGCAGCCCGTACCCGAGCAGTCCCAGCGCCACGAAGGCCAGCAGCGCACGGACCACGGTCGGGGCCGGGGCGAGCGGCCGCGCGAGCGTCGTGGCGTACCGGGCGCCGGGACGCTGCCGCCGCCGGCGCGGCCGCAGGGCGTGAACCACCAGCCCGCCGAGCACCAGGACGAGGACGGCGAGCCGCAGCACGACGTCGAGGGCGTCCGGGGTGTCCACGGTTCGGGTCAGGCGGACAGGCGTCGCGCCACGGGGCGCGGCGCACGCTCGAGCCAGCGGTCCGCCGCGGTGCCGAACGGCTCGGTGAAGCGGGCGATGTCGTGCTGGACGTCCTCCCAGGCCTCCCAGGCCAGGTCGACCCAGGCCGAGGGGTACGACGGCGAGCGGTGGACGAAGTCGTCGCGGTCCAGGGCACGCACGGCGCCGTCGGCGTCCCGCACGACGTCGAGGTCGAGGTCGACGAACGAGCTCACCGGCGCGGCGGCGATCACCTCGGTGGCGATGTCGACCCGCACCGAGCCGTCGTGGCGGAACCACGCGGCCCACGGGTCCGCCACGGGCAGCAGGAGCACGCCGGCGCCGTCGGGCACGGAGAACCAGTCGCCCCACTCGTCGAAGCCCAGGACCTCGGCGCGCCAGACGCGGCGCACCGTCCCGCAGGGCTTGCGCTTCTCGATCCGGATCGCGGCCATGTGCCCTCCCCCGAGGCGGTCTTCCGTCGCCCGGGCCCGGGATCGTGCGACCCGAGGGGCTCCGGGTGCGCCTCATGGTGGCCCCGCACCGTGGCAGGCGTGCGGCGCCACGGTGACCAGCACCGATCGATCAGGTGAACTCCAGGTGGCCGGGCACCGCTCAGACGGTCGTGTACCCGCCGTCGATGAGCCAGTAGGCACCGGTGACGAACGACGCCTCGTCGGACAGCAGGAAGCGGACCACGGAGGCGACCTCGTCGGGACGGCCCAGCCGGCCGAGCACGTGCTTGGAGACGAGCACCTCCTCGATCTCCGGGGTCAGCAGGCCCTCCAGCAGGGGCGTGCGGATGTAGCCCGGCCCGACGCAGTTGATGCGGAGCCCCGCGGGCCCGTACTCGGCGGCGGCGTTCTTCGTGATGCCGACCACACCGTGCTTGGCCGCCGTGTACGCCCCGTTGCCGATCGCCGCCACCGTGCCGTGGATGGACGCCATGTTGACGATGGCGCAGGCGGTCGGGTCCTGCTCGAGCATCGCCGGGATCTGCGCGCGCATGCCGTAGAGCACGCCGTTGAGGTTGATGTCGATGACCCGGTTCCAGTCCTCGACGTCGAGCTCGCCCGCGGGCGCCTGGTTGCCGCCGATCCCCGCGTTGTTCACGGCGTAGTGCAGCCCGCCGTAGGCCTCCTGGGCGGCCTGGACGACCTTGGCCGCGTCGTCGGCGTTCGCCGTGTCCTGCTGGACGGCCGTCGCCTCGCCCCCGTCGGCCGTGATCTCGTCGACGACACGCTGCGCCGCCTCGAGGTTGATGTCGGTGTTCACGATCCGCGCACCGCGGGCGGCGAGCTGCTTGCTGATCGCCGCCCCGAGTCCCGAGCCGCCCCCGGTCACCAGGGCGACCTTGCCGTCGAACGTCATGTGCCACTCACTCCTTCGTGCGAGCCCGTCCTCTTCACGCTAGCGCCGTGCCGGGGGCCATGCCCGGCACGTGACCAGGTGCTCGACCGTGCCATGATGAGGAGATGGGCCAGCCCCTCGAGACGGACTATCTCGTCGTCGGCGCGGGCGCCACGGGGATGGCGTTCGCGGACGCGCTGCTGGACCACGAGGACGTGCACGTCACGCTCGTCGACCGCCGGGACGCACCGGGCGGCCACTGGCGCGACGCCTACCCGTTCGTGCGGCTGCACCAGGCCTCCTCCTTCTACGGGGTGGCTTCCACGTCGCTCGACGGCGGCGTGCAGACCTCCGGCCCCGAGGCCGGGCTGCACGTCCGCGCCACGGGCGCCGAGGTGTGCGCCTACTACGACCGGGTGCTGACCGAGCGGTTCGTGGCGAGCGGACGGGTGACGTTCCTCGGCGGGCACGACGCGGCCGACGACGGCACCCTCGTCGAGCGCGCCACGGGCGCCGTGCGGCCGGTGCGGGTCCGTCGCCGGGTCGTCGACGCGCGCTACCTCGCACCGACGATCCCCGCGCTGACGCCGCCGCCGTTCGTCGTGGACGAGCAGGTGCGGTGCGTGCCCGTGGGCGAGCTCCCGACGGTGGCCGACGACGCCGGGTCGTTCGTCGTCGTCGGGTCCGGCAAGACGGCCACGGACGCCGTCGTGTGGCTGCTCGAGCGCGGCACCCACCCGGACCAGATCACCTGGGTACGGCCGCGCGACCCGTGGATGCTGGACCGTGCCGTCGTCCAGCCCGACGCCGCCGTGTTCCGGACCATGGTCGCCGAGCTCCTGGAGGCGGCGGCCGAGGCACCGACCGTGGACGCGTTCTTCACGCGCCTCGAGGACGTCGGCGTGATGCTGCGCCTGGACCCCGGGGTCCGGCCGACCATGGCCCGGGTCCCCACGCTCGCCCGCTGGGAGCTGGAGCTGCTGCGCTCGGTGGAACAGGTCGTGCGCCGTGGTCACCTGCGTCGGGCGTCGCCGGGCGTGCTCCACCTGGACGCGGGGGACGTGGCGGTGCCGCGGGACGCCGTCGTCGTGCACTGCGCCGCCGAGGGCCTCCGGGTCCGGCCCGTCGTGCCGATCTGGTCGCCCGGGCGGATCGTGGTGCAGCCGGTGCGCGCCGGGTTCCCCTGCTTCGGCGCCGCGCTGATCGGCCACGTGGAGGCCACCCGGGGCGACCGGTCGGACGCCGGGCTCAACGCGCTGTGCCCGTCGACGGGATACTTCTCCACACCGCGCGAGTGGGTCGCCGGCCAGGCCGCCGGGGCACTCTCGACCGCGGCGTTCATGGCCGACCACGACCTCGCCCGCTGGTCGCACGGGACGACCCTCAACCCGAGCCGCATCTCGCCCGAGGACCGCGAGCGCCCGGAGGTGCAGGCGGTCCAGGACCGGCTGCGCGCGGCGACCGAGCCCGGAGTGCGGGGCCTGCTGCGGCTGGCCGCCTAGCGCCGGCCGACGGAGAGCGGAGGCTCGCCATGACCGCTGACCACGACGGGCTCGACGCCGCGCGACGCGCCTGTTCGGACCGTCGGTGGGCCGCCGCCCGTGCCCTCTATCTCGAGCTGCACGCCGCACGACCTCTCGAGGCCGACGACCTCGCGGCGCTCGCCGACTGCTGCTGGTGGCTCGGGGACATCGACGAGTACGTCGCCACGGCCGCGCGGGTCGTCGAGCTGCGGCTCGCCGGAGGCGACCTCCCGGGTGCCGGGATGGCGGCGCTCGAGATCGGGGTCCCCGAGGTCGTGCGGGGGCGCCTCACCGCCGGGGCGGGCTGGCTGGCCCGTGCGCGTCGGGTCCTCCACGAGGTCCCCGACGCCGTCGAGCACGGGTACCTGCTGGTCCTGGACGCCTACGCGGCGCTGGAGGCCGACGACGCCCCGACGGCCGACGACCTCGCCGCCCGGGTCCTCGCCCTCGCGGACCGGCACGCCGAACCGACGTTGCAGGCGCACGCCCTGTTCCTGCGCGGCCGGTGCGCTCTGCACCGCGGCCGGGTCCCGCAGGCGCGGTCGTTCCTCGACGAGGCGATGGTGCCCGTGCTGGGCGGCCGGACGGCGCCGCAGTGGGCGGGCGACCTGTACTGCCGGATGATGCAGGTCTGCCACGACCTCGGCGACCTTCCACGCGCCGAGCACTGGACGCGGGTCACCGAGGAGTGGTGCCGCGGTCTGGCTCCGGCCACGCTGTTCTCCGGCATCTGCCGCGTGCACCGCGTGCAGCTGATGCAGGTGCACGGCCAGTGGCGGCGCGCGCTCGACGAGGCGGGCCGGGCTGCCGCGGACCTCGAAGGCCTCGACGTCACCGCCGCCGCCGAGGCGCACTACCGCGCCGGTGAGGTGCACCGGCTGCGCGGCGACCCGGAGTCGGCGCGGCAGGCGTACGACCGGGCGCGCGCACGGGGGCGGGACCCGTTGCCCGGGCTGGCGCTGCTCGAGCTCGAGCAAGGACACCGTGCCGGTGCGGCCGCGATGCTCGACGCCGCCCTGCGTTCGACGGCGGACCCCCTCGCGCGCGCTCCCCTGCTGGCCGCGCGCGTGGAGGTCGGCCTGGCCGAGCCCGTGGCCGAACCGTCGGACGTACTCGTGGACGAGCTGGGCGAGATCGCCGACCGGCACGACAGCCCGTGCTGGCGGGCGGAGGCCTGCCGGTGGCGCGGCGCGCTGCACGCCGCGCACGGTCGCGACGCGCTGGCGCTCCCGGAGCTGCGCGAGGCGCTGGACCGGTGGCGGCAGATCGACGCGCCGCACGAGGTGGCGCGTGTCCGCGTCGAGATCGCCGACGTCCTGGACGCTCTGGGTGACCACGACTCCGCACGCGCCGAACGCGACCTCGCAGCCTCGGGCCTCGAGGCGCTCGGGGCGGACCACGCGGCGCGACGACTGGCAGCACGCGGGCGTCGCCGGGCTGCGTCGGACGAGCTGTCCCCGCGGGAGGTCGAGGTCCTCGCGGCCGTCGCCGACGGCGCGACGAACCGGGACGCGGGGCGACGGCTGCACATCAGCGAGCGCACCGTCGCACGACACCTCGCCAACATCTACCTCAAGCTCGGCACGGCCTCCCGGACGGGGGCGGTGGCGTGGGCGCGGGACCACGCCCTGCTCTGAGACGGTCGCGGGGGCGGTCCGCGCTGCACATCAGCCTGCACATCAGCCTGCACATCGGCCGAGGATCTGCATGATCCTGCCGATGTGCCGCCCGCGGCGCCGTCCCTACCGTCGGAGGTGATCGATCGGACGGAGGGCAGAACGATGACCACCACCACGACACCCACCACGACGACCGGCGCCGGGCGGGCCGAGCCGACGGCACCCGACGCGGACCGGGTCGCGGAGTTCGCCGGCGAGATGCTCACGACGCTTGCACGCGGGGCCACAGCGCTCATGACCAGCGTCGGGCACCGTACGGGGCTCTTCGACGCCCTGGACGGACTGCCGCCGTCGACCAGCGACGAGGTCGCGACGGCCGCCGGCCTCCAGGAGCGCTACGTGCGCGAGTGGCTCGACGCCATGACCGTCGCGGGCATCGTGCTCCACGAGCCGACGGGCGACACCTACCACCTGCCCGTCGAGCACGCGGCGCTCCTGACCCGGGCCGCGGGGGCCGACAACCTGGCCTCCCAGCTGCAGTTCATCCCGATGCTCGCCCGGGTCGAGGACGGCATCGTGCGCTGCTTCGCCGACGGCGGCGGACTCGGGTACCACGCGTTCGAACGTTTCGACCGGCTCATGGCCGAGCAGAGCGCCCAGACCAACGACGCCGCGCTGCTGGACCGGATCATCCCCCTCGTGGACGGGCTGGACGAGCGGCTGCGTGCCGGGATCCGGGTCGCCGACATCGGCTGCGGACAGGGACACGCCCTGAACCTGCTGGCGCAGGCCTACCCCGACAGCGACTTCCACGGCTTCGACTTCCAGCCCGATGCGATCGACGTCGCACGCCGCGAGGCCGACGAGCTCGCGCTGGGCAACGTGCGCTTCGACGTCCGGGACGTGGCCGACCTGTCGGGGACCGGCGTGTTCGGCGCGATCACCGCGTTCGACGCCGTCCACGACCAGGCGCACCCGGCTCGGGTGCTCGAGCAGGTCGCCGAGCACCTCGATCCGGACGGCGTGTTCCTCATGGTGGACATGGACGCGTCCAGCGTCGTGGACGACAACGTCGACCTGCCGTGGGCCCCGTTCCTGTACACCGTCTCGACGATGCACTGCATGACGGTCTCCCTCGCCGAGGGTGGTGACGGTCTCGGCACGGCGTGGGGACGGCAGACCGCACTGCGGATGCTGGCGGCCGCGGGCTTCTCCGACGTGCGGATCGCGTCCTTGCCCGACGACTTCATCAACGCCTACTACGTGGCCCGGCCGTGACCGCACGCCCCGAGCGGTGGTGCAGGGCGGTGCGGGCGGTGCGGGGCTCAGCCCCGCAGGGAGGGCAGCACGTCGTCGACCGTGGGGAAGGACGGCTGGGCACCCGGTGTCGCGACGGAGAACGCCCCGACGCGCACCGCGGTGCGGGCGGCGTCGACGAGGGTGTCGCCCTGGCTGATCCGGTAGGCGAGCGCCCCGACGAAGGCGTCGCCGGCACCGGTGGTGTCGACCGCCTCGACGTGCGGGGTGGGCACCACGACCGGTCCCTCGTCCCCGGCGGCGGGCTCGAGCACGACGGCGCCGGCGGGGCCGAGGGTGAGCACGACGGACCGCGGTCCGAGCGCGAGCAGCTCGGTGATGACCGCGAACGGGGACTCGGGCACCGGGCGCTCCGACTCCTCCAGCAGCCGCTCGGCCTCCCCGTGGTTCACCACGAGAGGGTCGGCCAGGGCGAGCACGTCGGCAGCGACCGGCACGACCGGGGCGAGGTTGAGCAGGATCCGTCCCCCGCAGGCGCGCGCGGCGGCCTCGGTGCCGCGCAGCGGGATCTCCCCCTGCAGGACGACGAGGTCGGCCCCGGCGACCAGGTCCACGTGACGGGCCACGACGTCGGCGTCGACCGCGCGGTTGGCCCCGGGGACCACGACGATCGAGTTCTCGCCCTGGTCGTCGACCCAGATCTGGGCCACGCCCGTGGGGCCGTCGACGGTCTCGACGCCGTCCAGCCGGACCCCCGCGTCACGCAGGCCGACGAGCGCGCTGTCGGCGAAGGCGTCCGAGCCGATGGCGCCGATCAACGCGACCTCGCCGCCGAGCCGGGCGGCCACGACCGCCTGGTTGGCGCCCTTGCCCCCCGGGATCACCGTCATCGAGTCGGCGAGCACCGTCTCCCCGGGGACGGGCAGGTTCGGGACACGGGCGACGAGATCGGCGTTGACGGAGCCGACGACCACGATCGAGGTCATGACTCGGGCCTCCAGGGTGCGTGGGCAGGACGGACGGACCGGCGAGCGGTCCGCCGTCCATGATCTCGCACGATTGTGACGCCGGCGTTGCCGCGACGCTCGTCAGCAGGCCAACAGGTCACGCAGCCGGGCCGCGAACGCAGCCGGATCGTTGTCCGGGGCCCCCGCGTGCCGGGCGAACCCGCCGTGGTCCCCGGGGAAGACGACGGGACGCACCGCGAGCGCCTCGGCCAGGGCAACCGCGCCGCGGTACGCGAGCCCGCCCGGCGGCGAGGCGGCCCCGACAGCGGGCAGCACCCGCAGGTCGGTGCTGCGGACGCCCGCGCGCAGGTCGTCCAGCGGCGGCTGCCACCGGGGCATCGTGGCCAGCGACGTGCCGAGCATCAGGTCGTCGCGCCGGCCGTCGTCCTCGGTCGGCAGCCCGAACGCGGCGGGGTCCGGGTCGGGCTGGTCGAGGTAGTCCGGCGTCAGGGGCTGGGTGGCGGACACCAGGCGCAGGAACTTGGCGGTCGCGGGACCGGTCCCGGAGCGGTGGTAGGTGTCGACGACGTCCTGCTGGGCGCGCACCGCCACGTCCCGGTCGGACAGCAGCGCCGTCAGCGGCGGCTCGTGGGCGACGAGCCGCCGGACCTCGCCGGGGTGCGCGGCCGCCCAGGACACCGCCGTCACGCCGCCGCCGGAGGAGCCGAGGACGTCCATCGGGCCCCGGTCGACGGCTCGGGCGACGGCGTGCAGGTCGGCGGCGTGGTCGTCGACCGTGACCTCGTCGGTCGGCCGCTCGCGCGGGGAACGGGCCGTGCCGCGCGGGTCGTACGTGATCACCGTGCGGTCGCCGAGCTCGGCGACGAGCTCGGCGAACCCGTCGGCCGCCATCGGGTTGCCGATCACGAGGAGCGGCGGGCAGCCGGCCTCACGGCGCGGTGCGTGGACGTCGAAGGTCAGCACGGCGCCGGGCACGTCGAGGGTGCGGGTGGTGGTCGTCATACCCGTACCGACGACGCCCGGGCCGCGGACTCATCGCCGCCGGGGGAGCTCGTCGGGGACCCTGTCGGGAGCCCGGTCTCTACTCGTCGTCGGCCGAGGAGTCCCAGTCGTCGTCCTCGTCGATCGTGAAGGAGCCGCCGAAGTGGACCTGGTCGGGGTCGACGCCGAGGCCCTGGGCGATCTGCAGCCGCATCTTCTCGGCCATGGCCACGCCCTGGGAGGTGTCCCGCATGGAGCGGTACGTCTCGGCGTCGACGCCGAACTCGTTCCGCGTCCAGGCGTCGAAGGCCGTCTCGTAGGCGGGGCTGGGGGCCTCGACGACGTACTCGGCGACCTCCCCCAGGGGGAAGTGGCGGGTGCGGCGCGGCCTCTCGTCGTCGCCGGCGAGGGTGACCGTCAGCACGCCGTCCGCGACCTCGTGCTCGACGAGCTCGGGACGCCGGAAGTACTCGGTGTCTCGACCCTTGAGGTGGACCACGAGAAGCTCGTCGCTGACCGGTTCGCTGGTGGGCGTCGGCGGGTAGGTGCGCGGCGTGGGTCGCGTCGTGGAGTCAGACATCAGGTAAGAGCATGCGCCGTCCACGGCCACTTGTCACGCCCGTTCTCCCCGGGCGCAACGCGGGGCGGCCACGCACCGGCCGCGTCGTCCACAGGTTCGACGCCGCGGACGGGCCGGGGCCGACGGCGGCCCCCGCGCGGGCGGCACGGTGACCGGACGTACCGCACCCGTCGCGAGGAGCACCGATGCCGACACCGACCCTGCCCGCCCGCCGGTTCACCCACCCCGAGCTGGTCGACCTGACGACTGCCTGGCGGGCCGAGGAGCGGCTCGCCGCCGACCCGGACGCGAGGCACCACTGGTGCGCCGACCGGCACGGCTGGCTGCTGCGTCGCGGGCTCGACGAGGTGCTGGGCCCGGTGCTGATGCCGGACGCCTGGGGCGCGGCGTCGTTCTA
This sequence comes from Isoptericola haloaureus, assembly GCF_036689775.1. NCBI lineage: Bacteria > Bacillati > Actinomycetota > Actinomycetes > Micrococcales > Promicromonosporaceae > Isoptericola > Isoptericola haloaureus. The sequence continues at coordinate 1,011,622 of NZ_JBAGLP010000118.1, forward strand.
CCGGTTCGTCGACCTCGACGCCTCGGTCGCCACGGCCCTGCTCGACCGGCTCGACCCGAGGTACCTCGCCGCCGAGCGCCAGAACGACGGTCCGAGCCTGGGCACGGTGCTGCGCGCCGTGGTGGCGCACCCGGACCGGCTGCGCGCGCACGGCTACGTGGTGGGCCCGGGCCGGTGCGACGAACGCGTCACGGTCGAGGGGGTGCTGGTGCGCACGGACGACGCGTTCGTCCTCGGGGACCACCACGGTCCCGGCTGCCAGTGCGACGAGCTCGAGCGAGTCGTCGCCGCGCTGGGCGTGGACGACGCGCACGTGCCGCCGCACGAGGTGACGCGGTGGTGGGGACGACCCGGCGACCTGTCCCCGCAGGAGTCCGGCGAGCACTGGTACCGGCTGTGGTGGGACTGAGCCGTCCACAGGCTGTGGACGACGGCGGTGGTCGGCTCCGTCCCGTCGCTAGCGTCCGGCGCATGGCGCACCTGGACCTCGACACCGACGACCTGGCGACGGCCGCACGCCACGCGCACGCCGCCGCCGAGCTGCTCGACGCGACCGCGGACACCGGGCTCACCGGGACCGTCGACGCCACCCGGGCGGCCGGCGAGAGAACGCTGGCGGCCGCGATCGACGACCTCGCCGCGGCCTGGGCTCCGACGTCCCGGTCGCTCGCCACGACGCTGACCGGGCTGGGCGACCGGCTCGCGACCACCGCGGCGACGTTCGACACCGCCGAGGGCGCCGTCGCGCGGCGGGTGGCCGCGGCGGTGCTGGGCGACCTCGTGCCGGGTGGCCTCGTGCCGGGTGGCCTCGTGCCGGACGGCCCCGCGCGACGGGTGGGCGAGGGCGGGTGACGACCGACCGGCCGTTCGAGCCCCTGTCCGGGTCGCCGGCGTCGCTGGAGGAGCTCGCGGGCGCCGCGGCACGTGCCGCCTCGGCCCTGTCGGCGCTGCGCGCCGACCTGATCGTGCTGGACCGGTCGATGATGCGGCACCGGTCCGGAGCGGTCGACGCCGCGCGGGAGGCCGTCACCGCACTGATCGGCCGCGGGAGCCTGTGCTACCAGGTGCTGCGCGAGTCCGCGCGGGTGCTGACCGGGCGGGCGGCCGCGCTGGAGGGCGAGCAGCGCGACGCCCTGGACGCGATCGAGCGCCGGACCGCGGCGACGGAGCGGGTGCGCCGGGCCGAGGCCGACGAGGACGCCGCCTGGCTGCTGGCCCTCGATCCCGTCGACCCGCAGCACGTCGAGGCGGGGCGGCTCGCCGCCGCGGCCCGCGCCCGCCGGGACGCCGCACTGGGTGACGTCGCCGAGGCCGAGGCGCGCTGGCACCGCGCCCGGGACGCCAAGGAGGCGGGTTCGCGCCGGGCCGCCCGACGGCTGGACGGGCTCGGGCACGTCGAGGCCGTGCGCTGGGCGGTGTCCGCGGGGGTCGGCCTGACCGGCTTCCGGGACCGCTGGGCCGACGGCGCCCAGCTGGCCGCCCGGGTGGACGCCGCAGCCCGCGCGGCCCGGTCGGGCACCGCGCGCGACGGAGCCCTCGACGAGCTCGTCGCGGCGCTGCGCGCGACGGGCGACGACCCGGTGCGGTGGACGGCGTTCTGGGAGGGCACGACCCCGGCCGACCTCTACGCCGCGCTCGGGGTGGGCGTGACCGACCCGGACGTCGTCGAGCTCCTGGCCGCCGGGCTGGCTGCCTGGGCCGAGCACGCCGGCCCGGCCGAGCAGCACGCCCTCGGCCACGCCCTCGTGGCCGACCTGCCCCGGGCCGCCGTCGAGCTGGGCGGCCGGGCCGACCTCGCGGCCGGACTGCTGGCGCCGGCCCTGCCGGCCACCCTGCCGGCCACCCTGCCGGCCGCCGTGCACGCCGGGGCCGCGGAGGCCCTGGTAGAGCGCCGCACCACGAGCCGCGACTCCCACGCCGACACGACGGCCACGGGCGCTCTCACCGTCGCGGTCGCCCAGGGCCTGGCCGCCGACCCGCCGGCGGCCCTGGACCACCTGGTGCCGCCGGACGCCACCGACGACACGGCCGGGCACCGCGCTCGCGCCTGGTTCGGCGTCGCCCCGCCCGACGGCTGGCCGGACGGCGGAACCGCCGTCGCGGGGCTGCTCGCCGCTGCCGTCGCCGCCGGGGTCCGCACCGAGGGTCGCGAGGGCCGGCACCGGGCCGCGTTCCTGTCGTCCGCCGCGACCGGGCAGCTCGTCGCTCCCGGCGGGCTGCTGGCCGGGCGCTACCCCGTGGACGACACGACCGGGGCGCGCATCGCCGCGGCCTACGCGCCCTTCCTGGTCTCGGCGAGCGACGCCGCGGAGCGGCAGGCCGGTGTCCCGCCGCCGCGGGAGCCGGGGGTGCGGGACCGCCCCGAGCTGGCGGAGGGCACCGGCCGGTTCGCCGCCGTCGTGCAGCCCGACCTGGACGTCCTCGCCCTGCGGGACGTCGTCGCCGCCACCTCCACCACGGAGACCTCCGCGGGGTACTGGCTGTCCGCGGTGGACGACTACGTGGCCGGGGCCGCCACCACCCTGGCCGACCCCGCCGTCGACGACGCCGACGCGGAGGCGCTCGCGCGGGCCGCGGTGCGGGACGCCGGCGTGGTGGTCGGTGCGGTCCGCTCCCGGGAGATCGCCGTCGCGCGACAGCAGGACGCCTCGGACGGCCTGTTCGTCGCCCTCGGGCTCGACGCCCTGACGGCGACCGCCCGCCTCGCGCCGACGATGGTCACCACCGGAATGCGGGGTCTGCTGCCGCCGCCGCCCGGCGCCCTGCCCGCGGCGCGCGAGCGGGTCCTGGCGGACGAGGACGTGCTGTGCGAGCGCTTCACGACGCCGTTCGTCCGGGAACGACGACAGCACCTGACCGCGGCGGGCCGGTCCCCCGCCGAGGTCGAGGACGCCGTCGCGCGGCTGCGTCCGGAGTCGGCCGACATGTCCGCCGCGTTCGGCACCGGCTACACCCTCGCCGCGGGGGTAGGCCGTCAGCTGGGCGAGTAGTGCCGGGCGCGCGGCGTTCAGCCGTCCAGGAGCCGCAGCTCGACCACGGGCACGACGCGCCGCCAGTCCCGCTCGCCCTGCGCGGCGGCCAGCGGGACGGCCCACGCGGTCACGACCTGCTCCAGCCGCGCCCAGGCCGCCGGGTGCTGGTCGGCGTACTCACGCAGGCGTGCCGCGGCGGCGTCGGGGTCCAGCGGCTCGGCGAGGGCACGGGCGTCCCGGCGTCGGCCCACGGAGACCAGCACCCGCGGCTCGACGAGGACGTTGCGGTACCACTGCGGGCGGGCGTTCAGCCCGGCGACGACGACCAGGCGGTCCGGGTCCGGCCGGCCCGAGACCTCGAGGACCGCGAAGCGCCGCGCGCCGGTGGTGCGGCCCCGGTGCTGGAGCAGGAGCAGGCGTCCGCCGAACAGGACGCCACCGCCGATCCGGAACAGCCAGATCGGCGCGCGGACGAGCCAGCGGGAGTGCAGCAGCCGGGTGGCGAGGTCCATGCCGTCACCGTAGCCGTGGCCGCAGGACCCCACCTGCCCGGGCGGCGCCCTCCGCCCGCTCGGCGGCCGAGCCGGGCACGTCGACCCGGTCGGACCGGTCGTCCTGCAGCGCCCGCAGCGCGTTGAGGATGGCCAGCAGGTCCACGACCTCCTGGCTCAGCGCGCCGACGACGGCGGGGATCACGCCGGTGGCCGCCACGCCCATGAGCACCACCGACAGTGCGATGCCGAGCCAGATGCTCTGCAGCGCCACGGTCATGGTCCGCCGTCCGACGCGCACCGCCGTGACCGTCCGACGGAGGTCCTCGGTGAGGATGACGACGTCGGCGGACTCGCTCGCCGCCGTCGACCCGCGAGCGCCCATGGCCACCCCGACGTCGGCGGCGGCCAGGACGGGCGCGTCGTTGACGCCGTCCCCGACCATGAGGACGGGCCGGTCCGGGAGCTCCTGCACGAGGCGGACCTTGTCGGCGGGCAGGCACTCGGCGTGCACGCGGGCGATGCCGACGGCGTCGGCGACGTGCTCGGCGGTGGCCGTGGAGTCGCCGCTGAGCATGAGCGTCCCGGTGATCCCCAGCCGGGCGAGCTCCTCCATCGTCTCGCGGGCGTCCGGCCGCGCGGGGTCGCTCATGACCAGCGTGCCGGCGAACCGGCCGTCGACCGCGACGTACACGGCCAGCTCCCCCTGCTCCAGGGGCTCCTCGACGGCGTCCGGCGCGGACCGGGCGACCCGCCGGAGCTTGCCGACGACGACGTCGTGCCCGCCGACGCGCGCCGCGACGCCGTGGGTCGCCTCCTCCCGGGCGGTCTGTGCGCTGTCGAGCGCCAATCCGCGCTCGACGGCGGCCTCCTGGATGGTGGTGGCGAGCACGTGCGAGGAGTACTGCTCGGCGGACGCCGCGAGCCGCAGGAGCTCGTCGCTCCCCCACGGGGGTCGCGCCCGGACCGCCAGCAGGGCGGGCCGGCCGACGGTGATCGTGCCGGTCTTGTCGAAGGCCGCCGTGCGCACGGCGGCCAGACGCTCGAGGGTGCCGGCCTCCTTGACGATGAGCCCGTGGCGCGCGGCCCGGCTCATGCCGCCGAGGAACGCCACGGGGGCGGCGATGAGCAGCGGGCACGGTGTGGCCACGACGAGCACCTCGGCCACGACCGTGGGGTCGCGGTGGTAGGCGAAGGCGGCGCCGGCCACGAGGAAGGCAAAGAGCGTGAACGGCACGGCGTAGCGGTCGGCCAGCCGGACCACGGGCGCCCGGGACTCGGCGGCCTCGCGGACCATCGCCACGATCCGCGCGTACTGGCTGTCCGCCGCCGCGGCGGTGGCGCGCAGGGTGACCGCCTGCTCGGTGTTCAGCACCCCGGACAGCACCGGGTCGCCGACCCCGCGCGTGACCGGCAGGCTCTCGCCGGTCAGCGACGACTCGTCGAAGTCGGTCTCCGGGCCCACGAGCTCGGCGTCGACGGGCACCACCTCGGCGGGCCGGACGAGCAGCAGGTCGCCGGGCCGGACGTCCGCCACGTCGACGTCGACGACGCCGCCGCCGGGGTCCAGGCGGTGGGCACGCGTCGGCGCGCGCTCCAGCAGGGCACGCAGCTCCTGGCGGGCCCGGTGCCCGGCGAAGTCCTCCAGCGCCTGCCCGCCGGTGAGCATGAGCACCACGACCAGCGACGCGACGTACTCGCCGACGACGACGGTCGCGACGATCGCGGTCAGCGCGAGCAGGTCCACGCCCCAGTGACCCGCGATCAGGTCCCGCACCATGCGCACGGCGATGCGCGCACCCACCAGGAGCGCCCACCCGGAGCCGACCCAGCGCGCGACCGTCGGCTCGCCGCCGGCCAGGAGGCCGAGGACGAGCGCCAGCACCACCAGGGAGGACGCCACCCACGGGTAGCGGCGCACGAGCTGCCCCGCCATGCGTCCATCGTCCCGCGCCGCGCGGTTCCCGGCCTCCCGACTGCACGGTCGGGGACGCGGACCTACGCTGTCGACGTGCCCGCCCCGCCGGCCCCCGACGGTGTCGCCGACGTCGACGACGCCGTCCGCACCCGTGTCCCGGGACGCAGCGCCCGGTGGGTCGACGTCGCGGCCGCGGCCGCGACGGCGCTCGCGTTGTCGGGGCTGCTCGTCCTGGACTCCGCGACGCCGCCGGGCGGGTACGCGGCGGCGGCCGGTTTCGGGGCGCTGGTGCTGCTGCGCCGCCGGGCACCCGTACCGATGCTCGTGCTCACCCTGGTCGGCGCCGCGGTGTGCGCGGTGGCGGACCTCGGCGTCCTCGGCACGCCGCTGGTGGCGGCGCCGGCGCTGTGCGCCGCCGCGGCGCAGGGCCGCCCGGGGTGGGCGTCGGCGGCCGGGGGTGCCCTGGTCCTGGTGGTCGCGGCGCTGCGTCCCGCCCGTCCGGGCGCCGGCGCGGACGTCGTCGCCCTGCTGCTCGGCGACGTGGCCGTCGTGGTCGCGGCCGTCTGCGTGGGCGTCCTGGTGCGGTCGCGCCGGCAGGACCGCCCCGACCGTGTCGCGCCCGGTCCACGGCCCCCGTCGTCCGCCCCGGCCCCTCCGGACCGCCCCGGCCCGGTCGAGCCCGGCCCGGTCGAGCCCGGCCCGGGGGCCGAGCGTCTCCAGGTCGCCCTGGACCTCCAGGACGTCGTCGGGCACCACCTCTCGCTCGTGGCCCTGCACACCGACGTGGCCGCGGGCGCCGTGGGGCGCGACGACGACGCGGCCCGCACGGCCCTGCGGCACGTCCGGGAGGCGACGTCGGCCACCGTGCACGAGCTGCGCGCCACCGCCCTGCTGCTGCGCCTCGCGGAACAGGGCACGGAGCAGAGCACGGACGCCTCGGCGGCGGTCCCCGGGACGCGCGACCACCTGCCGGCGGTGACCGGTCCGGCCGGGCTGGCCGCCCTGGTCCAGGCGGTGCGTGCGGCCGGGATCCGCGTGACCACCCGGGTCGACGTCCCGCGGGGTTCGCTGGACGCGACGGTCGACGCCGCGGCCTACCGCATCGTCCAGGGCGCCCTGGCGCGCGTGGGTGCGGACGCCGCGGCGTCGACCGTCCGCGTCGAGCTGGGCGTCTCCGCAGGACGCCTGCGGGTCGTCGTGGCCGACGACGGGCCCGGCCCCGCGCCGGACGGGGCCGACGGCGCGCGCCTGGCCGCGATGCGCGACCGGGCGACGCTGCTCGGCGGCCGCCTCGACGTCGTCGACGGCGCGGACGGCGGGCTCGTCGTCACGGCCGACCTGCCGGCCCGCCTCGCCGAGTCCGTCCCGTAGGGTCGAGCCATGGTCGCCCCCACGTCCCCCGCCGGCACCGCCGCCTGAGGGCCGTCATGGCGCACGACCACGGCACGCACGAGACCCACCGCGGACGGCTGGGCGCGGCCTTCGGCATCACCGTGGGCATCGTCGTCGCCCAGGTGGTCGGCGCCGTCGTGACCGGCAGCCTCGCCCTGCTCGTGGACACCGCGCACCTGCTCACCGACGCCGCCGGGCTGGGGATGGCGCTGTTCGCGGCGCACGCCTCGCTGCGCCCGCCGACGGCGCGGCGCACGTGGGGTCTGCGGCGCGCGGAGGTGCTCGCCGCGCTGGCCCAGGCCGCGCTGCTGCTCGCCGTCGGGGTCTTCGTGCTGGTCGAGGCCGTGCAGCGGCTGCAGGACCCGCCCGAGATCCCGGGGACCGAGCTCGTGGTGTTCGGCGTCGTCGGTCTGGTCGGCAACCTCGCGGCCCTGGCGGTGCTGGCCGGACGCCGCGGCGCCAGCCTCAACCTGCGGGCCGCGTTCCTCGAGGTGCTCAACGACGCGCTCGGGTCGCTGGCCGTCGTCGTCGCCGCCGTCGTCATCACCACGACGGGGTGGCAGCAGGCCGACTCGGTCGCGGCACTGCTCATCGGTGCGCTGATCCTGCCGCGCGCGCTGGTGCTGCTGCGCGACACCACCGCCGTGCTCCTCGAGTCGACGCCGCCCGGCCTCGACCTGGACGACGTCCGCGCCCACCTGCTGCGCGTCGAGCACGTCCACGCGATCCACGACGTGCACGCCTCGCTCATCGCGACGGGGCTGCCGCAGCTCTCGGCGCACGTCGTCGTCGACGCCGCGTGCTTCCGCGACGGGCACGCCGGGCAGATCCTCGACGAGCTGCAGGAGTGCGTCCGCGACCACTTCGGCGTCGAGCACTCGACCTTCCAGGTCGAGCCCGAGACCCACCCCGCCCACGAGCACCCGACGCACGACTGACCGGACGGTCAGGGAGCCGAGGCGCGCACCACGAGCTCGGGCGGGTAGACGACGTCCCGCGGCGGACGTCCCGGCTCGGCGATCTCGTCCAGCAGCAACCGGGCCGCGGCCCGGCCCATCTCGGCGATGGGCTGGCGCACGGTCGTCAGCGGGACGGCAGCCCGCCGGGCGAACGGGATGTCGTCGTACCCGACCACGGCGATGTCCTCGGGCACCCGGATCCCCGCCTTGACCAGGGCGTCCACGAGACCGATGGCGTGCAGGTCGTTGCCGGCGAACACCGCGTCGGGGCGCTCGGGAGGGTCGAGCGCGGCGATCCACCGGCCCGTCTCCTCCCCGACGGTGATGTCGAGGTCGGAGGAGCGCACCACGTCCAGGCGGACGTCGTCGCGCTCGGCGACGGCCTCACGCGCCCCCTCCAGGCGGCGTGCCACCTGCCGCACGCCCTCCGGACCAGCGGCGAACAGCAGCCGGCGGCGGCCGGAGTCCACCAGGTGGCCGGCCGCGATCCGGCCGCCCTCGCGATGGTCCAGCGACACCGACGACAACCGGCCGTCCGGGTCCTCGTGGTCGACGAGCACCACGGGCGTCCCGCGGTCGTGGCGCTTGCGCAGCGGCTCGAGCTGGTCGTCCGACGGCGCCACGACCACGCCGTCGAACCGGAGCTGCTCGAACAGGGTCAGGAACTTCTCCTGCTGGACGGGCGACTCGTGGGACGACCCGACCACGACCGACAGCCCGGCGTCCTCGGCCACCTGCTCGACGGCGGTCGCGATGCCGCCGAAGAACGGGTTGGAGGCGTTGACCACGCTGAGCCCGACGATGCCGCTGCGCTGCCGCCGCAGCTGCCGCGCCGGCATGCTGGGGACGAACCCCAGGTCGGTGACCGCCGTGGCGACACGCTTCTTCATCCGGTCGGACAGCTTGTCCGGCCAGTTGAAGTAGTTCGACACCGTCGCCGCCGAGACACCGGCGTGCCGGGCGACGTCGTGGATCGTCACCGTCGACTCAACCATGGCTGCTCACGCGTCGGACGCTAGCAGGATTCGGCCAGCCTTCCCTTGCTGGCGGCGGCACGTGGACAGTGCTTCGCTGGAACCATGAGCGACGACCCCGAGGTCCGCACCGCGCACTCCGACGAACCGCACGCGGTGGCCGGGCTCGCCCAGCGGCTGAACTGGCTGCGCGCGGGTGTGCTCGGCGCCAACGACGGCATCGTCTCCGTGGCGGCCGTCGTCGTCGGCGTGGCCGCGGCGACGACCTCGCACGCCGCGATCATCACCGCGGGTCTGGCGGCCCTCGTCGGCGGCGCGATCTCGATGGCGCTGGGCGAGTACGTCTCGGTCTCCTCGCAGTCGGACACCGAGAAGGCGCTCATCGCCAAGGAGAAGCACGAGCTCGCCACGATGCCCGAGGAGGAGCTCGAGGAGCTCGCCGGTTTCTACCGGGACCGCGGGCTCTCCGACGAGACCGCGCGGCAGGTGGCCGTGGAGCTGACCGAGCACGACGCCCTGGGTGCGCACCTGTCCGCGGAGCTCCACATCGACGCGGACGACGTCGTCTCACCCTGGCACGCGGCCCTCGCCTCCTTCGTCGCGTTCTCGATCGGCGGGCTGCTGCCCTTCGCGACGGTGCTCCTGGTGCCCGAGCCCGCCAAGATCGCGGCCACGTTCGTGGCCGTGCTCGTCGCGCTGGCCCTGACCGGCGGCGTCGCCGCGTGGATCGGCGGCGCCCGGATCGACCGGGCCGTGCTACGGGTCGTCGTCGGCGGCGCGCTCGCCCTGGGGGCGACGTTCGCGGTCGGTTCGCTGCTGGGCACCACCGGCGTCGCCTGACCCGGCCGGCACCGCGTCCTGGCCGGCAGGTCGGCCGGCAGGTCGGTCGGCACGGCGCCCGCTGCGGTGGCTCAGCAGCCGGGCGAGCAGCAGGATGCCCGCGGCCGACCCGGCACCCAGCAGGGTGAGCCCCACCCGCTCGAGGGCGCCGGCGACAGGGGCGTCGCCCGTCGTGGTCCCGACGACGGTCAGCGTGAGGAAGATCGTGTAGACCCAGTACGGGGCGGTCAGCATCGTCACGACGGAGCCGACGACGCCGACCGCGACCACCAGCGACATGGCCTGCGGCGCGACGTCGAGCGCGACGAGGACGACGACGACCAGCCCGCCCAGGACCGTGCCGCCGGCCCGGGCCAGCGCGCGGGCGGTGATGTCCCCGGTGCGCGGCACCATCACCAGGTAGAACGTCAGCAGCAGCCACCACGAGTGCGTGTCGGGGAACCAGGTCGTCGCCCACCACGTCCCCACGGCGGTGACCACGACCAGGGCGGACACGTAGAACCTCAGCTCGGGGCCGGTCAGCGGGTCGTGGACCGGGCGGGGCACCCCGCGGGAGAGCAGGGTGAGGACGAGCGCGGTCACCACGCCGCCGGCCAGCACGGCGGCGGCGAGGGGCCAGGCACCGGCCAGGGTCCGCGGGTCCGCGTCGACCAGCGCCGGGGGCGAGACGGTCAGGGCCGCGAGGGTAACCGCGGCGGGCGCCCCGCCCGAGCTCCAGCCCCGCCCGGCCGCCAGCCCCAGGGCCGCGGCGACGAGCGTCATCAGCACCACCGCCGACCACACCTGCGCCCCGGCCAGGGGGGCCACGAGCGCGAGGGCACCCGTCAGGCCGGCGAGCAACCAGGCCCGGCGCAGCGAGGCGACTCCCGCGACGACGGTCGGCAGCATGCCCAGGAAGTACGGGGTGACCACCGCGGGGGCGACGACCGCGAGCACCACGACCGGGACGACGGTGGCGAGCGCCGCGACGAGCAGACGACGGCGGGACGGGTCCATGGCGACCAGCCTGCCGAGGCCCGCGGCCCGGCGCACCCTGATGCGCGCGGGGGCGACGGGGTCTCAATGAATGAGATCGAGTCACACCGTGGTGACCTGTTCGTGACAGCGGACCGCTACGGTTGCCCGCATGAACCGACCTGAGGTGGCGTCCGTCACACCGCGCCCGGGCGCCGCCGAGCGCCTGGCGCGCCTGATCCGGATCCCCACCGTCTCCGCCGAGATCGACAGCCGAGGGCACGAGCCGTTCGAGAGCCTCGTCGACCTCCTGGCCGAGCTGTACCCCCTCGTGCACGAGCACCTGAGCAGGGAACGGCTCGGCGACCTCGGCCTCCTCTTCCGCTGGCGCGGCCGCGGGGACGCCGACGACGGGCCGCTCGTGCTCATGGCGCACTTCGACGTCGTGCCCGTGGACGAGTCCGACGGCTGGACCCACCCGCCGTTCGCCGGCCGGATCGCCGACGGCTGGGTCCACGGCCGCGGCGCGCTCGACGACAAGGGGCCGCTCGTCGTCCTGCTGGAGGCCGTGGAGAACCTGCTGGCGGCCGGGTTCGTCCCGGCCCGCGACGTCTACCTCTCCCTCGGCGGGGACGAGGAGTGCCACGGCCCGTCGGCCGAGACGATCGCCGCGACGTTCGAGGCCCGCGGGATCGTGCCCTGGATGGTCCTCGACGAGGGCGGCGCCGTCGTCGACTCCCCGCTGCCCATGGTGACCGGCACCGCCGCGATGGTCGGCGTCGGGGAGAAGGGGGTGCTCACCGCCCGGCTCTCCACGCGCGGCGACGGCGGCCACGCCTCCATGCCCCCCACCCTCACGGCGGTGCGGCGGATCGCCCGGGCCGTCGACCGGCTCGGGCCGCGGACGTTCCCCGCGCGCACGCCCCGGGCGATCAGCGAGCTGCTGCGGCGGTTCGCCGAGCGCGCGAGCGGGGCGAGCCGCACGGCGCTGCGCGCGCTGGCCGCGTCCCCGCGGGCGACCGCGCAGGCGTTCGTGGCCCGCGGCGGCGAGACGGCGGCCCTGGTGCGCACCACCGTGGCGGCGACCATGCTCGACGGCGGCACCGCCGCGAACGTGCTGCCCTCGCAGGCGTCCGCGACGCTCAACCTGCGCATCGCGCTCGGCGAGTCCGTCGACGGCACCGTCGAACGGATCCGACGCCGGATCGCCGACGACCAGGTCGACGTCGAGGTGCTCGAGGCCAGCGAGCCGTCCCCCGAGTCGCCGACCGACGACGAGCGGTTCGCCCGGATCGCCGACGCCGTCGCGGTCTCCCACCCCGGTGCCGCCACCGTGCCCTACGTCGTGTTCGCCGCCACCGACTCGCGGTACTTCCACCGCTTCGCGCCGGCCGTCTACCGGTTCGCGCCGCTGACGATGTCGACGGCCCAGCGCGCGTCGATCCACGGCGTCGACGAACGGGTCGAGATCAGCGAGCTGGAGCGCGGCGAGCTCTTCCACCGCACGCTGCTGGAGCGGCTCGGATGAGCGCCGGGACCGCCGCGCGACGGCCGACGACCGGCGCGTCGATGACCGTCGTCGTCGGCTTCCTCGCCTTCGTCGAGCTGACCAGCGGCGTGATCCAGGGGTTCTACACGCCGCTGCTCACCGACGTCGCCCGCCATCTCGGCGTGCACGACGCCGACGTCAACTGGCTCGAGGGCAGCCAGCTCATGCTGTCGGCGCTGGTGGTGCCGGCCCTGGCCAAGCTCGGCGACATGGTCGGCCACCGGCGCATCCTGCTGTGGTCCACCGCCGTGACGGCGGCGGCCTCGCTGGTGCTGCCCTTCACCGACTCGTTCGCCGTCTTCCTCGTCGCGTGGGCGCTGCAGGGCTTCTACGTCGTGTGGCTGCCGCTGGAGATCGCGCTCGTCTGGCTGCGCACCCGGGACCTGCCGAACCGCTCGGCCGTCACCGCCAAGGCCGCCGGGGTCCTCGTGGCCGCGCTGCAGGCCGGCGCGATCGCCGGTGCGCTGGCCGGCGGGGCGCTCGTGGACTCGTTCCCCCTGTGGGTCGTGCTCCTCGTCCCCGCGCTCCTGGTCTGCGCGTGCTTCGTCGTCGTCTGGCTGGGCGTCGCCGAGACCCCCGACCCCGTGGGCGGCCGCCTCGACACCCGCGGGCTGGTGCTGATCTCGCTGGCCCTGCTCGCCTTCACCGGCGGGCTGAGCCTGCTGCGGCTGGAGGGCGTCGCCTCGCCGGTCGCCTGGGCCGCCGTCGCCGCCGGGCTGCTCCTGCTCTGGCCCTTCGTGCGCGCCGAGCTGCGCCACGACGACCCGCTGATCGACGTGCGGATGTTCCGCTCCCCCGCCCTGGCCCCGGTGTTCCTCACCGCGGGGCTGTTCGGCGTCTCCGTGCTCGGCGCCCAGGCACCGCTGTCCACGTTCGCCCGCACCGACCCCGCGGTGTACGGCTACGGGCTGGGCACCTCCGGGTTCCAGACGTCGCTGCTCATCGGGGTGTACCTGATCGCCATGATCGTCGGGGCGCTGTCGTTCCCGCGCGTGGCCGCGCTGGTCTCGCCGCGGCTCACCCTGTTCGTGGCCGCCCTGGCCGTCGCCGTCGGCTTCGGGCTGTTCCTGCCGCTGCACGACACGTACGTCCAGGTGGCCACCAACATGGTGATCGTGGGGCTGGGATCCGGCACGCTGGTGGCCGCGCTGCCCGCCGCGGCCGCGGCCGCGGCGCCACCGACGCAGACGGGCGTGGCCACCGGCCTGACCAACTCGGTCAAGACCGTCGGCGGGGCGATCGCCTCGTGCGTGTTCGGCATCGCCCTGCTCGGCGCGGCCGGCGCGAACGCCGCCGAGTCGGTCACCGGCACCGCCGGCACGCTGACCGGCTACATGACGGTCTGGGTCGTGTGCGGCGGGACCGCCCTCGTGGCGGCCGTGCTGCTGCTCGTCGTGCCGAAGGAGGCGTTCACCGACCGCGGGGCCCACGCACCCGCCGCCTGACGGCGCTGTCACCGTCCGGTGCCCGCCGGGATCTCGTCGGCAGGAACCCGGCGGGCACACTCCACCGTAGGAGGGTCGCGCACGGCACGGAACCGCCCTTCGTCACCACCTGCGCGGGACGAAGGTCCCCCATCGGACGTCTCACCCGTTGGCGTCGAATCCCCCGAGACGGTCCACGACGTGCTCGGCGATCGCCAGCCCGGAAGTGGCCGCCGGCGACGGGGCGTTGCGCACCACGGTGACGCGGTCCGAGGACTCGACGACGAAGTCGTCGACGAGGGACCCGTCCCGCGCCACCGCCTGGGCACGTAGTCCGCAGCGCCCGCGCACGACGTCGGTCGCGCCGATCGCCGGGACGTAGCGCTGCGCGGCGCGCAGGAACGCGGACGGCACGGCCGACCCGTAGATCTCCCGGACGCCCGTGACCCAGTGCTCCGCAGCCATCCGCCAGAAACCGGGCCAGGTGAGCGTCGCGGCGAGGTCGCGGGGCCCGACGGCGAGACGCCGGTAGGAGCTGCGGTGCAGCGCGAGGACGGCGTTGGGCCCGACCTCCAGCCCGCCGTCGACCGTCCGGGTGAAGTGCACGCCGAGGAAGGGGTACCGCGGGTCCGGCACCGGGTAGACCATGCCCCGGACCAGGTCCTGCTTCTCGGGCCGCACCGCCATGTACTCGCCCCGGAACGGGACGATGGCGGGGTTCCGGCCTCCCCCGACGAGGCCGGCGAGCCGGTCGGACTGCAGGCCCCCGCACACCACCAGCCTGCTCACGGTGTGCCGGCCGCGCTCGGCGCTGCCGTCGCCGGAGGTGCCGGACCGGGCCCCGTGCCGCGTCGACACCGTGACGTCACCGGCACCCTGCCGGATCCCGGTGACGGCGGTGTTCAGCATGACTCGACCGCCGGCGGCCTCGATGTCGGCCCCGAGCCGTCGCGCGACCGCACCGAAGTCGGTGATCGCGGTGCGCGGCGAGTGCAGCGCCGCCCGGCCGACGGCGCGCGGCTCGACGTCGGCGATCGCGCCCGCGTCGAGCCGGCGCAGCCCCGGGACCCCGTTCTCGCGGGCCGTGGCCTCCAGCGCGTCGAAGCGGCCCTGCTCGGACTCGTCGACCGCGACCACGAGCTTGCCCACCTCGTCGAACGGGAGGTCGTGCTCGGCGCAGTACTCCTGCAGCAGGCTCCGGCCGCGCGTGCAGAGCGTCGCCTTGAGGCTGCCGGGCCGGTAGTAGATCCCCGCGTGCACGACGCCGGAGTTGTGCCCGGTCTGGTGGGCGCCCAGGCGGTCCTCCGCCTCGAGTACCGTCACCGGGGTCCCCGGTCGTCGCCGCACGATCTCGCGCGCGACGGCGAGCCCGACGATCCCGCCGCCGACCACGCCGACCGCACCGTCCTGCGTCGTCCCCACGGTGTCACCTCCTGGGGCGACCGGCGGCGACCCCGTCGGGTCCCCGGTCAGTCGCGGTCGCGGCGCTCCTCGACGGCCTGCTTGAGGATGAAGGCCGGCAGCAGGAAGGTGGCGAGCATCGTGACGAGCCAGACGACGATCGGGCCGATCACCCAGCCCTGCCACCCGGAGATCGTCAGGCCGTCGGAGGCCAGGGAGGCCACCAGCAGCGCGACGTAGGTCGTGATGAGCCCGACCGCGCCGACGAGGGTCGGGGCGTTGCGGCGGGCGAGCTGGGCGAAGAACGGCGACAGCACCGCCTGTGCCAGCGCGAAGATCACCACCGCCAGGACGAAGCCCAGCGGGTCGCCCCAGACGACGTCGAAGGTCTCCCAGCCGAAGGCGTCGAAGAGGACGTCGGTCAGGACGACACCGATCGCCGCGGCGAGGAGGAAGACGGCGGTGCGCGCGAGGAGTCGGATCATGCCCGCAGGGTGGCACAGATCACCCCGAAACGCGCGAGATGCTCAGGATTCCCTCAACCCCGCTGTGGAGCGCCCGCGCCGACCACCACCATGTGGAGCACGTCGAATCGTTCAGGGGGTCACGTCAGATGCGGGTCCTGGTCACAGGTGGGGCCGGCTACCTGGGTTCCCACGTCGTGCTGGCCCTGCTCCAGGCAGGGCACGCGGTCGACGTCGTCGACGACTTCAGCGCGGGCAGCCCCGCCGCGCTCACCCGCGCCGAGGGAGTCTCCGGCCGGCAGGTGACGACGCACGCCGCCGACGTCGCCGACATCGACGCGATGGAGCGCGTCTTCGCCACGGCCCGCTTCGACGCCGTCGTGCACCTGGCGGGTCTGCGGTCCGCGCGACTGAGCGACAGCCGTGTGCTGGACACCTACGAGACGAACCTGTCGACGCTCTTCACCCTGCTGCGCTGCATGACCTGGTACGCGGTGCACCGCCTCGTGCTGTCCTCGTCCGCCGCGGTCTACGGCCCGTCCGACGACGGCGGTCGGCTCGCGGAGTCGGCAGCCCTCGCGCCGGTCTCCCCCCTGGGTCGCAGCCTGGCCACGAACGAGCACCTGCTCACCGACCTCGTCGGCCAGGACCCGGCGCTGCGGGTGGCGGTGCTGCGCTGCTTCACCACGGCGGGCGCCCACCCCTCGGGCCGGCTCGGCGAGGACGGCGCCTCCTCGGCGACGGGGCTGCTGACCCGTGTCGGGCAGGTCGCGGCCGGACGCCGGGACGCCGTCGAGGTGTTCGGCGGACGGCACCCCACCGCGGACGGCACGCCGGTGCGCGACGTCGTGCACGTCGCCGACGTCGCCGACGGGCACGTCGCCGCGCTGGAGCGCCTGGACACGGCCGCCCGGCCGATGACCACCTGGAACCTCGGGACCGGACGCGCCGCGAGCGTCCTCGAGGTGATCCGCACGTTCGAGCGGGTCACGGGACGGACGGTGCCGTACCGCGTCGTCGCCGCCGGGCCCCCGACGGCGGCCTCGGCGGTCGCGGACCCGGAGCGCGCCGCGACGGAGCTCGGGTGGCGGGCCCGCCGCGGGCTCGAGGAGATCTGCCGGGACCACTGGCGCTGGCAGCGCACGAACCCGGACGGCTACCCGCCCACGGTGACGCCGGAGACGCCCTGGCGCGGCGGCGTCGGGCACCGGCTCCGGACGGTGCCCCCGCTGCCCGAGGCCGCGCCCGCCGGGTCCCTGGCCCGCCGCGCGGTCGGTCAGTCCTTGACCTCGCGGAAGTAGCGCAGCGCCCCGTCGTGCAGCGAGGCCGGCTCGGTGTAGATCACGCGGGTCCGGTCGAGCAGCTGGGCGGCGGCAGCCCGCTCGGCGAGAACGGTGCGCGCACCGAAGAGCGTCGCCACGAGCCCGTGGGCGGCGTCGTCCGGCAGGTCGGTCGGCACCACCAGGATGTTCGGTACGGCGAGCGTCTCGACGTCGGCCTCGAGCCCGTAGGTGCCCTCGGGCACCGTGCCGTGCCGGTAGCCCTGACCGTACCGGTCGCGGAGCTCGTCGACGACGCCGTCGAGGGGGACCAGCCGGACCGGGGTGTCCTCGGCGAGCTCGACCAGGCCCGGGGTCCGCAGACCGCCGGACCAGAAGAACGCGTCGATGCGGCCGGTGCTCAGCGCGTCGAGCGACTCGGTGATGCCCAGCTCGACCACCCGCAGGTCGGACTCCGGCAGGCGGCCGGCGGCCAGCACCCGGCGGGCGATGAGCGACGTGCCCGACCCGGTGGCACCGACCGACACACGACGTCCCCGCAGGTCCGCCAGCTCCTCGACCGACGACTCGGCAGGGACCACCAGGTGGGCGAAGTCGTCGTAGACGCGGCCCAGCGCGCGCAGGTCCACCGGCGCGTCGAAGGCCCCCATGCCGTGCACGGCGTCGGCCACGGCGTCGGCCGCGCTGAACGCGAGCTGCGCCTCGCCGTCCGCCAGCAGCGTGAGGTTCTCCACCGACCCGCCGGTCGACAGCACCTCGGCCTCGACGCCGTGCTGCTCGGCCAGCACGTCGGCCAGCGCCTGGCCGTAGCCGTGGTAGATGCCCGTGGTGCCGCCGGTCGCGATCGTGAGGCGGTCGGGCAGGCGGCCGGACCAGGAGCTGTCCTCGCCGCCGAAGCACCCGGCCAGCGTGCCGAGGGCCAGCAGGGCGGCGGTCACGGCACCGATCGTGCGCCTCATGCGGGCTCCTCCTCGGGCTCGTCGTCCCAGGCCGGCACCTGCAGGTGGGCCCGCAGCCCGCCGTCGTCGGGCAGCTCGAGCCGGAGCCTGCCGCCGGCGGAGGACAGCAGCTCGGAGGCGATCGCGAGCCCGAGGCCGGACCCGCGCACGTTGCTGTGGCCCGGGCTGCGCCAGAACCGTTCGGTGAGCCGGGCCAGGTGGTCCGGGGCGACGCCGGGGCCGTGGTCCCGCACCACGATCTCGAGCCGCCCGGGCTCGTCGTGCACGACGATCTCCAGCGGCTCCTCGGGCGGGGAGAACTTCAGGGCGTTGTCCACGATGGTGTCCAGGGCGGTGCCGAGCGCGGTCGGGTCGACGCCGGCCCACACCGGCCGGTCGGGGGCGGTGAGCCGCACCTCACGACCGCGCTCCACGAGCCGCCAGCCGTCGATGCGCCGCTCCGCGAGCTCGACCAGGTCCACGGGCTGGGCGGGGCCCATGCCGGCGTCGTCGGCGAGCAGCAGCAGGGCGTCGAGGATCTGCGCCATGCGCTCCGCCTCGGCACGCACGTGCTCGACCTCGTCGACCTGGTCGGGCGGCACGGTCAGCGCGAGTCCCTCGATGCGCAGCATCAGGGCGTTGAGCGGGTTGCGCAGCTCGTGGGAGGCGTTGGCGACGAACTCCTGCTGGCGCCGCATCAGCTGCTCGACGCGTTCGGCCATCTCGTTGAACCGGGTGACGACCTCCCGCAGCTCGGGCGGCCCAGTCGACGGCGGGATGCGCTCGTCGAGGCGGCCCGAGCCCATCCGCTCCATCGCGGCGTCCACCACCCGCACGGGGCGCAGCACCCAGCCGGCGGTGCGGTCCGCGATGAGCACGGCCAGCAGCGCGACGGCGACGCCACCGGCGGTGAGCAGCCCCCAGCTCAGCCAGATGTTGCGCTCCAGGGCCTGCGTGTCCGAGACGGTCACCAGCGCCCCGACGACGTCCTCGCCGTCGTGGACGGGTTCGGCCACGACGACCTCGTCGACGTCCCACGGCCAGAAGCTCGTCGTCATCTCGCTGGGCCGTCCGGCGATCGCCGTGTGCCGCTGCGGGTAGTCCTCGACCTCGAGGCCGGCGGCGGCCAGGGTCACCCCGGCCTGGTCGACGACGGCGGACCGGATGCCGTACACCTGCCGGTAGCGCTCGAGGTCGACGGCGACGATCCCGGGGTCGTCGGCGAGGATCGCCTGGCGGGCGGTGATGGTCAGGTACGAGGCGTCCCGCACCCGGTCGAAGAAGACGTCCTGCTGCTGGGCACGGGTGACGCTCGCGGCGTACAGCAGGCCGACGAGGACCAGCACCAGGGCGACCGGCACGTAGACGAGCGCCGTCAGCCGCGCCCTCACGCGGACCCGGCGACGCGGTAGCCGACGCCCCGCACCGTCTCGACGACGGTCGGGTCACCGAGCTTGCGGCGCAGCGAGGCGACGTGCACCTCCAGGGTGCGCCCGAGCCCCTTCCAGCTCGACCCCCAGACCTCCCGCAGGATCCGCTCGCGGGCCAGCGCCGTGCCGCGGTGCCGCACGAGCAGGGCGAGCAGGTCGTACTCCTTGCGGGTGAGCGAGACCGTGGAGTCGTCCGGACGACGCACCTCGCGGGCCGCGAGGTCGATGTGCAGGCCGGCGACCTCGACCCGAGCGGCCTCCTGGCGGCCGTCCCACTCGCGGGCGCGGCCGCGGCGCAGCACGGCGTCGATACGGGCCAGCACCTCGCGGATGTCGTAGGGCTTGGTGACGTAGTCGTCCGCCCCGAGCTCCAGCCCGCGGATCCGGGCGTCGAGCTGCGTGCGGGCCGTGACCATGATGATCGGGGTGTCGGACACCTTGCGGATACGGCGGCAGACCTCGAAGCCGTCCATGTCCGGCAGCGCGAGGTCCAGCAGCACCAGGTCGGTGTGCTGGCTCAGCTCGTCGAGCGCCGTCGACCCGTCCCCGGCACGGATGACGTCGTATCCGTGCTTGCCCAGGACCGAGACGAGCGCGCCGGCGACGTGCTCGTTGTCCTCCACGACCAACAGCTGCACGGACCGACCGTAGCCGAGCCGGTACCGGCGCCGCCAGAGTGCCCGCGCACGTGGCCGGGCGGGTCAGCCGCTGAGCCCGTCGACGAACGCCCTGCTCGCGGCGGCGATCTGCTGCCGCGCGTCGTCGTGGGAGATGGTCGGGGTCCCGTCCCCGGGCTGCGGGCCGTAGTCGCCGAAGAAGGCGTGCACGGCGCCGTCGACCACCGTGAACGACGCCTCCGGCGGGAGATCGGCGCGCGAGGCCTCGACCCGGTCCGGTGTGGAGAGGCCGTCGCGCGACCCCGACACGGACTCGACCGCCGCGGTCAGGGTGTCGCTGACGTCGCCGGCCGGGTAGGAGGCGTAGAGCAGGAGCCCGACGGCGGGGGCCGTGGCGTCGGTGTCGGCCGCGTCGGCCTCCATGGCCGCCACCACCCCGCCGAGCGAGTGCCCACCCACGACCCAGCGCTCGACGTCGGGCAGGTCCGCCCGTGCGGCGTCGAGCGCACCGGTGGCCAGGAAACCGATGCTCAGGGGCTGCTTGACGATCACCACGGTGTGGCCGGCCTCCGCCACCGGGCGCAGCACGGCGGCGTAGGCGCGGGCCTCGACCTTGGCGCCCGGCTGGAACAGGACGGCCGTGCCGCTGGGCTCGCCGGTCGGCGCGAGCTCGACCCGGGTCGGGGTCTGCGTCACCGTGACGACGTCGTCGGACTCCATCGCGTCCAGGGCGGGCTCGACGGCCACGAACGGTCGCAGCCAGGCGACCGCCGCGACCCATCCGACGGCGAGGACCACCAGCACGACGTCGAGGACGCGCCGCCGGCCGGAGTGCGCCCGCCGACGGCGCGTGGACGCCCACAGGACCAGCGCGCCGCCCACCACCGTCGCCCCGAGCAGCACGGCGTAGACGGGATGCCCGTGCACCACGGCTCCCCAGCCGGTCAGGAGGGCCCAGGCGACGACGGCGATCCCCGCCGCCGCGACCGCGCGCACCACCCAGGCCAGCCAGCCGGTCCGTCCCGCCTCGTCGGTCATCTGTTCCCCTCGCTCCGGTCCCACGGTCGGCGCCACGGTCCGGGTCACAGGTCCCGGAGCCTGCCGTCGGCCATCTCGACCACGCGGTCGGCGTGCCCGAGAACATCATGGTCGTGCGTGACCATCACCGTCGCCACGCCGAAGGAGTGCGTCCGCTCGGCGAGCAGCCCGACCACGTCCTGGCTGCGCTGCCGGTCCAGCGCCGACGTCGGCTCGTCGACGAGCAGCACGGACGGGTCGTTGACCAGGGCGCGCGCGATGCCCACCCGCTGCCGCTCCCCCCCCGAGAGCTCGGCGGGACGCCGGTCGGCCTTGTGCGACATCCCGACCGCCTCGAGGAGCGGCATCGGGTCGTAGGCACCGCGGGCGGCCAGGCGGCGGGTCAGACGGAGCTGGTCCGCGACCGTCAGGGCCGGCACCAGGTTGCCGCTCTGGAACACGAACCCGATCTCCGCGAGCCGGAACCGGGCACGGCGTCGCCGACCGAGCGTGGCGAGGTTCGTGCCGTGCACGCGCACGGTGCCGGACGTGGCGTCCGTCAGCGCGCCCGCGACGGCCAGCAGGCTCGACTTGCCCGCGCCGGACGGGCCGACCACGGCGACCAGCTCGCCGACGCGGACGGCCAGGTCGACGTCGTCGAGGGCGTGCACCGTGCGGTCGCCGTCGCCCAGGTCGAGCGTGACGCCCTGGAGCCGCAGACCGGACGCGGCGTCGGTGTCGGCGGGACGGGTCGTGGTGGTGGTGGTCCGGGTGTTCATCGCTGACCTCCGAGAGCCGTGAGCGGGTCGATGCGGACGATGCGGAGCACGGCGAGCGCCGCGCCGAGGAGTCCGAGGCCGGCCATCAGCGCCGTGGCCACGGCGATCGGGCCCGCCTCGAGGGCGAACGGCATGCCGGCGGGCATGAGGGCGCCGAGGCCGACCCCGGCACCCACACCGAGCGCCGAGAAGACGGCGAGGATGGCGGCGGCCTGGGTGACACCGTCCCGCAGCAGGAAACCGGTCGGGGCGCCCACGGCCCGCAGCACCGCGAGCTCGTGCTGACGCTGCACGGTCCAGACCGAGAAGAAGGCCCCGACGACGAGCGCCGCGATGGCGTAGAGGAAGACCTGGATCATCTCGATCGTCGTGGTCTCCGCGGTGTAGCCCGGCGAGGCGTGGAACGCCTCGTCCAAGGTGCGGGCGCTGGTCCCGGCCGCCGCGTCACCGGCGGCGACGTCGACAGCCTCGGCCAGGTCCGCACCGTCCACGGTGCGCAGCGCCACGACGCTGGCGGTCTCGAGGCGGTCGGCCGCGACGAGGTCGGCCGTCGGTGCCCCCGGCTGCGACCGCCCGGTCGCGAGGTACTGCCACGTGTCCAGGGGCAGGTAGGCGACGTCGACATGCCCGAAGGTGTCCTGGCGGCCGGTGAACCCGACCACGGTCAGCTCGGTCCCGACCCGGTCCAGCTCGACCGTGTCGCCCAGCTCCACCCCCTCGTCGCGGGCGGTGTCGGAGACGACGATCCCCCCGGGGTTCCCCAGCCCCTCGCCCGCGGCCGGATCCGGCGCGAGGAACGACGCGGGCGGGACGCCGAAGAGCGTCAGGTCCACCTGGTCGCCGTCGGCCGTCGTGCCGTTGACGAGGGACACGCCGAACAGCTCGGCCTCCTCGACACCGTCCTGCCCGGCCCAGGCGTCGCGCTGCTCGGGGTCGACCACGGACCGGGAGAAGGCGTTGTCCTCCCGGGTGCCCTCGTCGAAGGCGACCGCGGACGCCGGCAGGTGCTGCAGGCCGGAGACGCCGTCGTTGACGAGACCGGTCGACAGCCCGGACAGCATGACGGTCAGCAGGGCGAGCAGGCCGATGACGGCTCCCATGAGGAGGAACCGGCCGCGCTGATGGCCCAGGGCGCGCAGGGCGAGGAACATCGGAGGTCCTTCGACGGAGGGCTACGATGTCGACGTGCCGTCGACATGTTGTCGACACTACGTCGATAAAGATGTCGAGCGCCAGGCCCGGGACGGTGACGTGGGGCACACCGGGGCGCCTCAGTCCTGGACCGGGCGCTGCTCCCTCAGGTACGGGTCGAGCAGGTCGACCACGCTCCGGCGCGCGGCCTCCAGGTCCCCGGTCGACTCGAGGCGGCGTGCCGCGGCGAGCACGACGGCGTTGACCAGGTCGACCGTGGCGTCGGCATCGGCGACGCCGAGGTCGTCGAGCGCCTCACGCACAGGGCGCAGCAGGCTGTCGTGGAACGCGCGCGCCCGGCGCGCCATCTCCTCGGTCGGCACCGCCGCGGCGAGGGTCTGGGCCAGGGCGTGCTCCCCGTCGGCGACCAGCCCGAGGTTGACCGCGACGAAGGCGAGCACCTTGTCCCGGGGCTCCGTGCACCCGTGCATCGCGGTGGCGATCCGCTGCTCCCAGCGCGGGAAGGCGTCGGCGATCACCGCGTCGAGGAGGTCGTCGCGCGACCGGAAGTAGTGGTAGACCGCCGACCGGGACAGCCCCGCGCGCTCGGCGACCCGTCCGAGCCCCGGCACCTGGTCGGGCTGCTCCGTGAGCAGCTCCCGCGCCGCGTCGAGGAGCGCCGCCCGCCGGGCCTCGCGGTGCTCGACGACGGTGGCCTCGCTGATCTTCGGCATCCTCGGCTCCCGGTCAGCCGGTCACGGTGATGCCGAGGTTGGCCGCGAGCATCGGGGCGATCTGCGTGAGCTGCTCGCTCGTGACCGTGGTGCCGCGCAGCGCGTCGGTCCCGACCAGCTCGGTGAGGTCGGCGCCGCGCAGGTCGACGTCGTGCAGCGTGGAGGCCTGCACGTCGAGCCGGCGCACGCTCGTGCCCTCGAACGCGACCCGGGTCGCCCGGACCTGGACGAGGTCGAGCTCGTCGATCTGGCAGTCGGTGAACACGACGTCCGCCAGCGTGGCGCCGCGCAGGTTGACGTAGCCCAGCTTGCAGCCGACGAACCGCACGGACTGCCAGGAGGACTCGTACAGCTCGGCGGACCCGACCCGGGCGTCGCGCACCTCGACGTCCCGCCACCGGCCGCGGATGCCCGCGACGACCGGGACGTCGACCTGGGTCATGACGACCTCGGTCAGCGTGAGGTGACGCAGGTCGGCCTCGCCGGCCCGCAGGCCGTCGAGCCGGGAGGTGTGGGCCTGCGCGCCGCGGAGCTCGAGGCGGTCGACGTCGATCCCGGTGTGGACGCGGCCCTCGAGGTCGGCACCGGGGGCGAGCTCGGCCGCCTCACCGGGGTCGAGGTCGGTCAGCACGACCGGGTCGACGACGGGCGGGGCGGGCTGCTTCTGCGACGGTGACGGCACGGGGTCAGTCTAGGAAGTCGCCCTGACGGACCGACGCCCCGGCCTTGAGGAGCGACCAGAACATGCTGATCCGTGCACCCATGTCGACGCTCTCGGGACGGAGCAGCCACTGGAGCTGCAGGCCGTCGGCGACGGCGACGAGGATCGACGCCGCGTCCTCGGGGTCGACGGCGGTGGAGAACTCGCCGGCCTCCTGCTGGGCCCGGATGTCGGTCGCGATCTCCTCGGTCAGCCACCGGTACCGTTCCACGAAGAAGTCGTGGGCGACGCTGCCGTCCCCGACGGCGCTCTCGGCCGACATCGAGACGAACAGCCGCACGAGGCCCGGCTCGTCGGCGTTCCGCTCGACGGCCCCGAGCAGCTCGCCGACCGAGTGGGAGTGGCTGTACTCGTCCGGTGCGGTGGTCCGGTCGTCCCGCCGGCGCAGCACGGCGAGGAAGAGCTCCTCCTTGGCGCTGAAGTAGTGCAGCAGGCCCGCCTGGCTCAGTCCGGACTGCCGGGCGATCTCCCGCATCGAGGTCCGGTCGTACCCGCGGCGCGCGAACTCGTCGAGAGCGACGTCGAGGATCTCCTCGCGCTTGGCGAGACCCTTCGCGTAGGGACCACGGGATGCCATGCGGCCATAGTAGCCGCGCCGGATGTGTGAAATCATGTCGATGAGCGGTTTTCCGGACCTTCGACGAAGCGGGGACGATGATGGACGACGAGACCAGGACACACCTGCGCAAGCTGCGCGAGTCGTTGTCGTTGGACGAGAAGGTGCGGCTGCTGACGGGGCAGGACTCCTGGTCCACGGCCCCGCTGCCCTCCGTCGGACTGCGCTCCATGGTGCTCTCCGACGGCCCCGCGGGCGTCCGCGGGCAGCTGTGGGACGAGCGCTCGCCGTCGGTCAACTTCCCGTCGCCCACCGCGGTCGCGGCCTCGTGGGACCGGGACATGGTCGAGCGCGTCGGCCGCGGGCTCGGCGGGGAGGCGGTGCGCAAGGGCGCCGACGTCGTGCTCGCACCGACGATCAACATCCAGCGCACCCCGTACGGCGGCCGCCACTTCGAGGCCTTCAGCGAGGACCCGCTGCTGACCAGCGAGCTGGCGACCTGCTACGTGCGCGGCATCCAGGCGTTCGGCGTCGGCGCGACGGTCAAGCACTACGTGGCCAACGACTCCGAGACGGAGCGGTTCACCGTCGACGTCCGCGTCGCGGACCGCACGCTGCGCGAGGTCTACCTCGCGGCGTTCGAGGGTCCCGTCGTGGACGGTGGCTGCCGGCTCGTCATGAGCGCCTACAACTCGATCAACGGCCGCACCGCGTCGGAGAACGACCTCCTGACGACCCCGCTGAACGACGAGTGGGGGTTCGACGGCGTCGTGGTCAGCGACTGGACGGCGGTGCGGACGCTCGAGAGCGCACGGCACCCCCAGGACCTCGTCATGCCGGGCCCCGACGGGCCGTGGGGTGCGGAGCTGGTCCGCGCCGTCGACGACGGGCGCATCCCGGTCGAGGCCGTGGACCGGAAGGTCGACCGGCTGCTGGCCCTCGCCGCCCGGGTGGGCGCGCTCGAGAGCCTGCCCGCCCCGACGCGGCCGGCGGCCGACGACGCCCACGCGACGGCGCACGCCGCCTCGGTCGCCGGGACCGTCCTGCTGCGCAACGACGGGCTCCTGCCCCTGGCGTCGCCCCGCTCGATCGCGCTCGTCGGCGAGGGCGCGCGCGTCGCCCGCACCCAGGGCGGCGGGAGCGCGACGGTGATCCCGCCGTCGGTCAGCACACCGGTCGACGGCCTCGCGCGGCGCTGGCCGGACGCCGACGTCACCTGGTCGCTGGGCGCCGTCGTGCAGCGCGGCGTCGCGGACCTGCCGGACGAGGACGTCACGACCCCCGACGGGGACCCGGGCATGACGGTGCGGTACCTCGACGCCGACGGCACGGTGACGCTGGAGGAGGACCGCCGGGCGTCCCGCGTGGTCGGCTTCGCGTGGGACTCGCCGGTGGTCCAGGCCGACCGGGTGGAGATGAGCTTCCGCTGGCGCACGGACGACGCCGTGACGCGGCTCGGGATCGTGGGCGTCGCCGGCTACACCGTGACGGCGGACGGCGTCGAGGTCGCCACCGGCGAGCAGCACCTCCGGCCCGGCGACGACCCGGCGGCGACGGTCCTGCACCCCCCGAGCGAGTCGGTCGAGATCCCCACCCCGGCGTCGCACACGCTGGTGACCGTCACGTTCCGACCCTTCGCCGAAGGCATCCCCGACGCCCTCACGCTGGGTGTCGGCGTGCCGCCCACCACACGTGACGCGGACGCCCTGATCGCCGAGGCGGCGGACGCCGCAGCCGCCGCCGAGGTCGCCGTCGTCGTCGTCTCGACCTCCGGCGAGGTCGAGTCCGAGGGGTTCGACCGCACCTCGCTGTCCCTCCCCGGACGGCAGGACGACCTCGTGCGGGCCGTGGCCGCCGCGAACCCGCGGACCGTCGTCGTGGTGAACTCCGGAGCGCCCGTGCTGCTGCCCTGGCGCGACGACGTCGCCGCGGTCCTGGTCAGCTGGTTCCCGGGCCAGGCGTTCGGCGACGCCCTGGCGGAGGTCCTCGGCGGCGACGCCGAGCCGGGCGGCCGCCTGCCGGTGACGTGGCCGGACGTCGAGGACGAGGTGCCGGTGTCGGACACCCGCCCCGTGGACGGCGTCCTCGAGTACGCCGAGGGCGTGCACGTGGGCAGCCGCGCCTGGCTGCGGGCCGGCGTCGCGCCGGCGTACCCGTTCGGTCACGGGCTGGGCTACACCTCCTGGAGGATCGACCACGTCGACGCACCCGCCACGCTGACGGCCGGCGACGACGCCGTGCTGCGCGTCGGGCTCACCAACCAGGGCGACCGCGCCGGCAAGACCGTGGCGCAGGTGTACCTCGAGCGCGCGACGCCGTCCGAGGTGGACCGGCCCGTGCGCTGGCTGGGCGGCTTCGCGACGGCGACGGCGGGTCCGGGCGAGACCGTCGTGGTCGACGTCCCGGTCGCCGCCCGGGCCTTCCAGCACTGGGACGACGGATGGCGCACCGAGCCCGGTACCTACGTGGTGCGCGCCGGGTTCTCGGTCGAGGACCTGCCGGCCGAGGTCGACCTGTCCGTCGAGACGGCGCGATGAGCCACGACGTGCTCCAGGGCGGGTGCGACCCGGCCTTCCGGTCCGTCGCCGACCGCTTCGCCGCCCTGGTCGAGGCGGACCCGACCCTCAGCGCCCAGCTGAGCGTGCGGGTCCGCGGCGAGCCCGTCCTCGACCTCGCCGGCGGTCCGCACCTGACCGTCGACGCGGTCACGGGGGTCTACTCGGCCACCAAGGGGGTCGCCGCGCTCGTCGTCGCCCACCTCCTCGACCGCGGCCTGCTCGACCCCGACCGGGTCGTCGCGGACTACTGGCCCGAGTTCGGCGCGGCGGACAAGGACCAGGTCACCGTCCGGCAGCTGCTCTCGCACCAGGCGGGACTCCCGCTCGTGGAGCGACCGCTGGGCGTGGCGGACGTCGTCGACTCCCGGGCCGCCGCCGCGGTCCTCGCCGCACAGCGGCCGCTGTGGCGTCCCGGGTCGGCGTTCGGCTATCACGCGCTGACCATCGGCATCCTCGTCGAGGAGCTCGTGCGGCGGGTCACGGGACGCACCCTGCAGACGGTGTACGAGACGTCGGTCCGCGGTCCGCTCGACGCGGACCTCCACCTCGGCCTGCCCGAGGACCGGGACGGCCGCTACGTCCCGGTCCGGGACCCGGAGCTCACCGCGGAGCAGGCGGCCGAGGTCGCCGCCCGACCGCCGGCCGACGCGATCGCCGAGGCGGTGTTCTCGAACTTCTCCGTGCCCGACGACCGCTCGGCGGAGGGCGCCAGCACGAACAACCCCGCGGTGCGCCGGGCCGGCTTCGCGGCGATCGGCGGCGTCGGCTCGGCGAGGGGCCTCGCGCAGGTCTACGCCGCCGCGCTGCCGGGCGGCGGGGTGCACGTCGCCGCCCCCGAGGTCTTCGCCGAGATGGCGCAGCAGCACGCGTGGGGCACCGACCGCGTGCTCGGCGTCCCCAACTGCTTCGGCATGATGTTCATGCTGCCGCAGCCGCGGCAGCCGTTCGCCGGCCTCGGCGCGTTCGGCCACGACGGCGCCGGCGGGGCGCTCGCGTTCGCCGACCCCCGCACTGGACTCGCCTTCGGCTACGTCCCCTCCCCCATGCAGCATCCCGGCGGCGCCGACCACCGCGCGGTGGAGCTCGCGCGGCTCGCGGTCGCCGTGGCGCGAGCCGCCGGCTGACCGTTCCTGCCCACGACCGCCCCACCACCAGGGAGAGAACAATGACGACCGATCCCCTCGACGGCGCGCGCTTCCTCGGCTCGGACGCCGACCGGGAGGCGGCGGCCCGCTTCTGGGTCGAGCGCGAGCTCGACCGGCCCCGCGCCGAGATCACCGGCGCGGTGCTGCGCGCCACCGCCCACGGCGTCTACGAGGCCCGCATCGACGGCACGCCCGTGTCGGACTCGGTGCTGGACCCGGGCTGGACCTCGTACGAGTGGCGGCTGGCGTACCAGGAGCACGACGTGCGCGAGCTGGTCGCCGGAGGCGACGGACCGCTGCGCCTCGACCTCGTGCTGGGCAACGGCTGGTACCGGGGCGACCTGGGCTTCGCCGACGCGCGGGCGAACTACGGCGAGGAGATCGCCGTCGCGGCCGTCCTGGACCTCACGTACCGGGACGGCTCCACGCAGCGTGTCGCCACCGGGGACGACTGGTCGGCCGAGACGACGGAGGTCCCGCGCAACTCCCTCTACGACGGCCAGACGATCGACGCGCGCCTGCGCGGACGCCCGTCGCCGCTGACGGTGCACGAGGTGGACGTCGACCGCTCGACCCTCGTCGCCCCGGTGGGCCCGCCCGTGCGGCGCCAGGAGACGCTCCGTCCGGTCGAGATCTGGCCGGCACCGGGCGGAGGCACGCTCGTGGACTTCGGCCAGAACCTCGTCGGCTGGCTCCGGTGCACGGTGCAGGGTCCCGCCGGCACCGAGATCGAGATCCGCCACGCCGAGGTGCTCGAGCACGGCGAGCTCGGCACCCGACCGCTGCGGGGCGCCGCCGCCCGCGACCTGTTCGTCCTCTCGGGCGGCGTGGACACGTTCGAGCCGACGCTCACCTTCCACGGGTTCCGCTACGCCCTGGTGACCGGATGGCCCGGCGAGCTGACCACCGACAGCCTCGAGGCGGTCGTCGTGCACTCCGAGATGGCCCGCACCGGGACCTTCGCCTGCTCCGACCCCGACGTGAACCAGCTCGTCCACAACTCGGTGTGGGGCCAGAAGGGCAACTTCCTCTCCGTGCCGACCGACTGCCCGCAGCGCGACGAGCGGCTGGGCTGGACCGGCGACATCGCCGCCTACGCGGCGTCCGCGGCCTTCCAGTTCGACTCGGCCGACTTCCTGCACGACTGGCTCGCCGACCTGCGCGTCGAGACCGAGCACTCGGCCGATCGCGGCGTGCCGCTCGTCGTGCCCGACGTGCTCAAGTACGAGCGCTGGCCCGAGGACTTCAGCCTGCCCCCGTGGGCCGCCACCGCGATCTGGGGCGACGCGGCCGTCTGGGTCCCCCAGGCGCTGTGGACGGCGTACGGCGACGCCGGACGCCTGGCCGAGCACTACCCGGCCATGAAGATGCACCTCGAGTCCGTCGAGCCCTACATCTCGCCCACGGGCCTGTGGGACCTGGGCAACCAGCTCGGCGACTGGCTGGACCCCGACGCCCCGCCGGAGGACCCGGGCGCCGGCAAGGCCGACCCGTCGGTCGTGGCCACGGCGTGCCTCGTCCGGACGGCGCGGTTCGCCGCCGAGGCGGCCGCCGTCGCCGGCGAGACGGCCGACGCCGAGCGGTGGGCGCGGCTGGCGGTCCGCACGCGCGCGGCGTTCAACGAGCACTACGTCGAGAACGGCGTCGTGCGGTCGGACTGCACCACCGTGTACGCCCTCGCGATCGCGTTCGACGTCCTCGACGACGCCGACCGGGCCGTCGCGGGCGACCGCCTCGCCGAGCTGGTGCGGGCGGCCGGCTACACGGTGACGACGGGGTTCGCGGGCACGCCCTTCATCACGTGGGCCCTGTCGGAGACCGGGCACGTCGACGACGCGTACGCCCTCCTGCTGGAGAAGTCGTGCCCGTCGTGGCTGTACCCGGTCACGATGGGCGCGACCACGGTGTGGGAACGCTGGGACTCGATGCTGCCCGACGGGTCGATCAACCCGGGCGAGATGACGAGCTTCAACCACTACGCGCTCGGTGCCGTGGCCGACTGGATCTACCAGGTCGTCGGCGGCCTCCGTCCCGCCGCCCCCGGCTACGACCGCGTCCGGGTCGAGCCCGTGCCCGGCCCGGGGATCGACTGGGCCGAGACCGCGTACGAGACCCGGCACGGTCGGGTCTCGGTCGCGTGGCGGCGCGACGACGACGGCTTCACCCTCGAGGTCGCGCTGCCCGACGGGCTCCCCGCCGAGATCGTCCTGCCGGACGGCCGCGTCGAGGAGGTCGTGGGCGGCACCCATCACCTGACCGCGGCCTGAGCACGCACGACCGCGCCCGTCGTCCCCGGCCGGGGACGACGGGCGCGGTCGTGCTCCGGGGCCCTCAGCGCACGGGGGACTCCGCGGCGGTCTTCGCCGGGTCGCGCTCGACGACGTCGCCGAGCGCCTCGTCGATCCGCGCCATGAGCTCGGCGGGGATGACGACGCCGGACGCCGCGACGTTCTCGGCGACCTGCTCGGGACGCGAGGCCCCGATGAGCGCTGCGGAGACGTTGTCGTTCTGGAGCACCCAGGCCACGGCGAGCTGCGCCATGGTGAGCGAGAGCTCGTCGGCGACGGGCCGCAGCTTCTCGACACGCTCCAGGACCTCGTCCCGCAGGAAGCGGGTGATCATCTGGGCACCGCCGTTGCCGTCGGTGGCGCGGCTGCCCGACGGCGGCCGGTGACCGGGCCGGTACTTGCCGGTGAGGATGCCCTGGGCCACGGGCGACCAGACGATCTGCGAGATGCCGAGCTCGCGCGAGGCGGGGACGACCTCCGCCTCGATGATGCGCCAGAGGGCCGAGTACTGCGGCTGGTTCGAGACGAACGGGATCCGCAGCTCGCGGGCGAGCGCGGCCCCGGCGCGCAGCTGGTCGGCGGTCCACTCGCTCACGCCGATGTAGAGCGCCTTGCCCGACCGGACGATGTCGGCGAAGGCCACCATCGTCTCCTCCAGGGGCGTCGCGTTGTCCCAGCGGTGCGCCTGGTAGAGGTCGACGTAGTCGGTGCCGAGGCGCCGCAACGACCCGTCGATGGACTCCATCAGGTGCTTGCGGGACAGCCCCCCGTCGTTCGGACCCTGGGGACCGACGGGGTAGTAGGCCTTGGTGAAGATCTCGAGCGACTCCCGGCGCTGCCCTCGCAGGGCGTCGCCGAGAACCCGCTCGGCCTCGGTGTCGGCGTACATGTCGGCGGTGTCGAAGGTGGTGATGCCGGCGTCGAGCGCCGCGTGCACGCACGCGGCCGCCGCGTCGTCCTCGACCTGGGACGCGTGCGTCAGCCAGTTGCCGAGCGTGATCTCCGAGATCTTCAGTCCGGAGCTGCCGAGATATCGATGTTTCATGCGGACGAGGTCACCCCTTGACGGCGCCGGAGGTCATCCCGGCCACGATCTGACGGTTGAAGAAGATGTACATCACCAACGGCGGGATGGTGATGAGCAGGATGTCGGTGAACAGCAGGTTCCAGGTCGTCTGGAACTGGCTCTGGAAGTTGAACAGCGTCAGCTGGACGGTCGCGTTCTCCTCGCCCGGGGCGAAGTACAACGGGTTCGCGAAGTCGTTGAACACCGTCACCGACTGCACGACGATGGCCGTGACGATCACGCTCTTCATCAGCGGGAAGCCGATCTTGAAGAACAGCCGGATCGGGCCGGCGCCGTCGATCGTCGCCGCCTCGTCGAGCTCCCGCGGGACGTTCGAGACAAACGCCCGGAAGAGCAGGACGCAGAACGACATGCCGAAGGCGACCTCGATGAGGACGAGTCCGCCGATCGTGTTGAAGATGCCGAGGGTCTGCATGAGCCGGGCGGTGGGGACGATGGCCGGCGGCACGATCAGCCCCGCCAGCACGAAGAACGTGATCACCCCGTTCCAGCGCGACGGCCGCCGGGCGAGCACCCAGCCGATCATCGCCGCCAGCACCACCATGATCGACACCGACAGCACCGTCAGGATCGTGCTGTTGATGAACGCCGTGATGAGCATGTAGTCGCGTGCCTGGAAGACGGCGACGACGTTCTCCCAGAAGACGATGTCGACCGGCCAGGAGAACTGCAGGCCCGCCGAGTCCGGACCCGTCTTGAGCGACTGCAGGACGATGAACGCGAACGGGACGAGGAAGATGGCCGCCGACAACAGCACGGCGACGGCGCCGTAGACGTGGCGCGAGACGGTGCGGCTCACAGTTCTGTCTGCTTTCGGTTGAGCCACCAGAACAGCGGCAGGATGACAGCGCTCACGACCACGAAGAGCACGACGTTGCCCGCGGTGGACAGGCCGAAGAAGCCGTAGGCGTACTGCTTGTAGATGACCGACGCGAGCACGTCGCTGGCGAACCCGGGTCCGCCACCGGTCATGACCCAGATCAGCTGGAACTCCCGGAGCCCGCCGATGAGGGAGAGGATGATGACGGTGGTCGTCGCCGGGCGGACGAGCGGCACGGTGACGTTCCAGAACCGGTGCCACCCGGTGGCGCCGTCCACCCGCGCCGCCTCGTAGTACTCCTGGGGGATCGCGACGAGTCCTGCCATGTAGATGAGCGCTGCCAGCCCGACCCCGCGCCACACGTCGACCAGGATGATCGAGTAGAGGGCGAGGTCCGGGTTCGTCAGCCATCCCGGACCGTCGATGCCGAAGATCGCCAGGAACTCGTTGATGACGCCGTCGTACGGGTCCATCAGCGCCTGGAAGGTGATCCCCACGCCGACGACGCTCACCAGCACGGGGAAGAAGACCACGGCCCGGAGGTACCCGCGCGCCCAGATGTTGGAGGTGAGCAGG
This sequence comes from Isoptericola haloaureus, assembly GCF_036689775.1. Lineage (NCBI taxonomy): Bacteria > Bacillati > Actinomycetota > Actinomycetes > Micrococcales > Promicromonosporaceae > Isoptericola > Isoptericola haloaureus. Next base: position 1,044,637 of record NZ_JBAGLP010000118.1, read on the forward strand.
ACGCCGAGGAGCAGCCCGAGCACGATCTTCAGGCCCGAGGTCAGGGCGCCGAAGATCAGGGTGTTCGTGAAACCCTTGCTGAGCTGCGGGTCGCTGAAGAACGTGACGAAGTTGTCGAAGCCGATGAACTCGACGTCGAACAGCGTCCAGCGGGTGAACGCGTAGTAGAACGACGCGAACGTCGGCACGATGAACAGCACGACGAAGACCGCGGCTCCGGGCAGCAGGAACCAGTGCGGGTACATGCGGTTCGCATACTTGCGCGAGGACGAGCGCCGTCCGGGCGTCCGTGCCGCGGTGTCCGACGCGTCAGGAGGGGCGAGTGTCGCCATGATGTGAGCCCTTGGGGTGAGGCGGGGCGGGGCCGCCGGCGCGCCGGCGGCCCCGCGGTGGACAGGCGTCGGCTTACCAGCCCGGCAGGCCGAGCTGCTGCGCCTGCTTGGCGGCGTCCGCGTCGTACAGCTCGGCGCCGCTCTGGCCGTCACGGACTCCCGAGCCCACCTCGACGGAGATCTGCATGAGGTTCGGACCCTTGACGGGCGAGAGGAACTCCAGCGCGGGCGCGACGTTGCCGGACTCGAAGTACGGACCGAAGTCCGCCACGATCCGCGGGGCCTCGTCCGGCACGGTGCACCCGTCGACCAGGTACTGACCGGTCGCGCCGAGCGCCTCGGTGACCGCGTCGCAACCCGCCGGGCTGGCGACGAAGGCCATGAACTCCTTGACGGCGTCCGGGTGCTCGGTGTCGGCCGGCGCGTAGAGCGCGGGCGGCATCCAGATCGTCGTGCCGGGCTCCGTGTCGGCCTCGCCCGGGACGCCGAAGAACCCGACGTCCTCGGCCTGGTCGGGCCAGTTGGTGGCGATCGTCGCCTGCGCGAACCCGAGCATCGGGTAGTGCCCGGCCTCGCCGGTCGCCACGGCCTCGAGCCCGTCGTTCAGCAGGGCCGACGCGTAGTCCTCGTTCATGTAGTCGCGCTCGTAGACGTCCTGGAGCTTCGTGAAGCCCTTGACCGCGACCGGGTCGTCGGCGAAGTTCACCTCGTTGGCGGTGTACTTCGACGCCCAGTCGTTGTCGTTCGCCCACACGTTGTAGAAGTCGGCGAGGACGATGATCTGGGCGGTCCAGGCGTCGCCGTGCGTCTGCTGGACGGCCGTGTAGCCGGCGTCCCGGATGGCGTCGGAGTTCTCCAGGAACTCGTCCCAGGTGGTCGGCACCTCCAGCCCCAGCTCCTCGTAGATCGGGATGCTGTAGAACATCCCGCCGCCGCCCGCCGTCTGGACCGGGACGCCGAAGATCCCCTCGTCCGTCGACACGGCCGAGACCCACGAGTCGTCCAGGTCGCCGACGAAGCCCTCGTCGGAGATGTCGAGCATCGTCTGGTCCGGGTTCAGCGCCTGCAGCAGGGACCCGCTGTTGTACCAGAACATGTCGGGCATCTCGCCGGTCGCCAGGCGCGTCTTCATGAGGTTGTCCAGCTCGGCGGAGTCGCTGGGCCCCGACGCGTCGACCTCGACGACGATGTCCGACTGCGATGCGTTGAACGTGTCAGCGAGCGCCTCGGCGGTCGCGATGTTGGTCTCGACGCCCGATCCCTGGAACCACTCCAGCGTCACCGGGCCCTCGGCCGACGCCTCGGCGTCGCTCGAGTCCCCGTCTCCGGCGCAGCCGGCCAGCACGAGACCCGTGGCCGCCAGCCCGGCCAGTGCGACCGGACCTGCTCGATGTGTGTGCGCAGACATGCCTACCTCCTCGTAGGAATCCATCTGGTGCGTCCGCCTCTGCGAAAACTATTCACCGATGGGCTTTCGTTGATCGTACGGCGCTTCGACGAAGCGCGTCAATCACAGTCGCATCACGGTCTGCGCGGAATCGTCGGCGGCGAGGGGCCGACGAGCACGGGGCGGGTGCGCCCGCGTTCCCGCGTGCGCACCCGCCCCGTGGCGTGGCCGATCAGGTCACCTCGGCGGCGACGCCGCCGAGGTCACCCCGTCACCGGTCGACCGGGATGCCTCCCTCCTGGCGCAGCAGGGCCTGCAGGTCCGCGGCCATCTCCGCGAGCTCCGCCACCGCCTCGTCGGAGGCGCGCTTGGAGTTCGCGTTCTCGATCTGGTTGCGGAACGCGCGCAGCGCGCTGTCCGCGGTCTGGGCCTTGCCCTCGGCCGAGGCCTCGCGGGCCCGGTCGATGAACTTGCTCAGGTTGTCGGCGAGCTGCTCCGACAGGGCCCCGTCACCGGCGAAGGACTCCACCGCCGCGGCGATGTCGTCGTAGCCCTCCTCCGCGGCGACGAAGGTGAACTCGCCGGCGCCCACGGAGTACACCGCGAACTCGCCCTCGACGCGCTCGAAGGTCGCACGGTTCGGGGTGAGCACCGCCTGGTCGCCACCGGTCGGCACCCAGACCTCGGCCGTCGTGTTCGCCGGCACCTCGATCGTGAGGGTGAAGTGCTCGTCGGTCTTGTCCCACCGGCTGCTCGCCACCCCGCGCGGGGTGTCGAAGCTGCCCTCGACCCAGGTCAGGTCGCCGGCGGGCTGCGGCTTGAAGACGAGCTCGTCGTACCCGACCGAGCCGTCCGCCCGGTCGATGCCGACCAGACCCGTCTGGAACCACTCCACGATCTGGGCGAGGATCATGTGGTTCTTCGAGCTGCCACGCGTCCACCGCTCGCCGATCGTGGTGAACCCGTCCGGGTTCGCCGTCGTCGACTCCATGAAGTAGCCGTAGCCGGGCTCGGTGTCCGTCTGCAGCGCGTCGAACAGGACCTCGCCGTGACCGTTGTCGGTCAGCTGCCGCACGACGGCGGCCAGCCCGATCGTCCCCGCGCTGAAGTGCGGGCCGTCGTCGGGACCGAACTCCTGGACGTCCTCCACGAGCCGCTCGAGCACCGACTCGCGGTACTCGTCGGGCACGATGCCCGCGTCGAGCGGCAGCGCCTGAGCGGCCTGGGTGGCCCCGTCGGCGCCGGTGCCGTCCTCGGTGTAGTACCCGAGGTCGGTGTTGAGGAACGCGTCGTTGAACGCGGCCTTGATGTCCTCCGCCGTCTGGGCGAACTCGGCGGCGTCCTCGTCGTGGCCGGTCAGCTCCGCCATCATGGCCATCTTGGTCATCATGACGTAGTAGCCCCAGGTGCCGGTGATGCGCCCGGAGGTCTGCTCGGCCGAGACCCAGTCGGCGAGAGCGCCGTCGACGATGTGGCCCTCCGCCTTCTCGCGCTGGATGTACTCGACGAAGTAGACCATCCGGTCGTAGGTCTCGGTCATGACCCGGGTGTCGCCGTAGTACTCGTACAGGAACGCCGGCACCAGGATGATGCCGTTGCCCCAGTTGATCTCGTCGCCGAAGCGCCGCGTGTAGCCCCAGTCGTGGACCGGCGTCTTCAGCGCGACGTTGCCGAACATGTACGAGTCCGCGATCGACTGCCCCTCCACCAGGTGGCGCTGCGTCGTGCGCAGGTAGGCGTCGAACTCGAACATCCGCGAGAAGCCGTCCATCGGCATGGTGTAGTCCGCCGGGTAGGACTGCTTCTCACGACCCGGGCAGTCCGTGAACGTCGAGAAGATCTGCGACGCCATGGAGTAGCGGGCCATCTTGTTGATGCGGTTGATCCGGTCGTTCGACGAGTCGAACGTCCCGACCTCCGGCGTCGCCGCCTGCAGGCGCAGGCCCGTGACGATGTCGGCCGTCGGGGTGTAGTCCGCGGGCAGACCCTCGATCTGGACCCACTGCATGCCGAAGTAGTTGAACATCGGCGTGCGCGACTCGCCGCCCTCGAGACCGGCGGTGGTGTACGAGTTGAACAGGTCGTTCCCGCGGAACCCGGGCCCGAGCGAGCCCTGGTCGACCGTGCCGTCCTCGGCGAGGCTCTCCGCCGGCTTGACCTTGACGACGGTGCCCTCGGGCAGCTCCGGCAGGTCCAGCTGGGCGAACCCGGCGAAGTTCTGGCCGAAGTCGAAGACCCACACGCCCTCGGCGGGGTTCGTGATGTTCTGCGGGGTGAACCGCTCGGCCTCGTAGATGCCCTCCGCCTGGCGCGCGACCAGCTCGGTGGCGAGGTTCGGCGGCGGGGCGATCCCGGCCGCGGCCCAGTTCATGGCCGACCCGTCGCGACGCTCGGCCCCGTCCGTGAGGTCGGCGCCCGGCGTGTTCCAGCCGACCTGCTCGCGGCGGGCGTCGTAGTCCTCGCCGGAGTACCAGGCGTCGGTGACGAGCGCACCGGAGGCGGCCCGCCAGTCACGGTCCGACACGACGACGTCGCTCGACCCGTCGGCGTAGGACACCTCGAGACGCGCGATCATCCGCGGGGTCACCGCGGCGCCGGCGCTGGGGTCGGTCTCGGCGATGTTGTTGCCCGACGCCGTCACGTGCGCGCCGACGGCGTGCGCCGCGTCCAGGCCCGGCTCGAAGGAGATGCCGGTCCCGTCCTCGCCCGCGGTGCCGATGTCGGTGATGACGCGCGACTCGAGGCGGTCACCGCCGTCGCCGGTGTCGATGTTGATCGTGCCGCCGACGTGGTAGTCCTCGGTGCTGGTCAGGAGCACGGTCGTGGCCCCGGCCTCCACCGGTGCGACGAGCTCGCCGCTGCCCTTGATCTGGCTCTGCCACCAGGCGTACGGGGAGGTGCGTCCGACCTCCTCGTTGTGGATCGAGCGCCGCACGTACGCCGTGCCGTTGCCGAGCTCGACGCCGACGGCGTTCTCCCCCGGCTCGAGCACGGACGAGACGTCGTAGGTGCGGTACTCGGTCGAGAGCTGGTAGTTGGTGTTGCCGGGGGCCAGGTGCTCCTCGGTGACCTTCTCGCCGTTGACGGTGGCGTAGTGCAGCCCCGCGCCCGACACGTAGAGGTGGGCCGAGGCGACGTCCTTGTCCTCGTCGAGGTCGAACTGACGCGCGAAGATCGGCAGCGGGTCCGCCGGGTCGCGGTCCGCCTGCTCGATCCAGCGGGCGTCGCCCCAGTCGCTCTGCTGGAGCAGCCCGATCTTGAAGGTGGACGGCTCGCTCCAGTCCGAGGGGTGACCGAGCGCGTCCCAGACGCGCACCCGCCACGCCACGCTGTCGCGGGACTCCAGCGGGTCGTCCCCGCCGTAGGCGATGTTGGCCTGCCGGTCGGAGGAGATCTTGCCCGAGTCCCAGAGCAGGTCGCCGGCCTCCAGGTCGGCGACCGAGGACGCGGCCTCGATCTCGTAGGCCGTCTGCTCGTCGATCGCGCAGGTCCCCGCGGCCGACGCGTCGTAGCAGGGGTTCCCGGGGGTGTCCTCGCTCGTCATCGTCCAGCCGAGCAGCGGACGGTCGCTGTCGACGTCGAGCGGGGTGTCGTCGCGTCCGTCGACGCTCAGTCCGGAGACGGACACGGGGTGGTCGCCCGGACCGGCGGACGCCGGCACCGTGGCGAGGGGCAGGGTGAGCGCCGCGGCGGCGGCGGTGACGATGGTGGTTCGTGCGATGCGGTTCATGGCAGGGCCACCCCCGTGGGGGCGACGAGGGCACCGTGGCAGGCACGGTCCGTCGCGGTCGCGGTCCTGGACATCATGGTGAACACACTCCGATTCCTCGAGATCATGACTCGTCGTTGAGCGGCGATGATCAGCCGGGGCGACGGGCCGCAGCCCGTCGGGGGTGGACGCTTCCGACGTCGTCGTCGAGCGTCCTAAGATCGAAGTACCCCTCCTTCCGTGGAGCGGGGGCCGGGACGGCCGTGCTGACGGCCGTGCTGACGAAGCCGGTGCCCGGTTCACTTCCCGGTGATCTCCCGGGCACCGGCTTCCATTCGACTTCTCAGAAGTCGAAGTCTCCGATGTTGTCGGCGTCGAACACGAACGGGTCGCCGAGCAGCACGGTGCCCTCCTCGTCGACCTCGTAGGACCCGAGCTCGCCCGCCTCGAACGTGTCGCCGGCCTCGCCCGAGATCTCACCCGTCGCCAGGGCGTTGGCGGCGTAGGCCGACAGGTAGCCGAGGTCCGCGGGGTTCCAGAGCGCGAAGGCCTCGACGGTGCCGTCCTCGACGTACTCGCGCATCTGGTTCGGCGTACCCAGGCCGGTCAGCGCGACCTCGCCCTGGTACTCCGACGTGGACAGGTAGCGCGCGGCGGCCGCGATGCCGACCGTGGTCGGCGAGACGATGCCCTCGAGCTCCGGGTACGTCTGCAGCAGCGCGGCCGTCTTGTCGAACGAGGTCTGGTCGTCGTCGTCGCCGTAAGCGACCTCGACCAGCTCGACGTCCGGGTGGTTGGCGTCGAGCTCGGCCTCCATGAGCTCGATCCACGCGTTCTGGTTCGTCGCGTTCGCCGAGGCCGACAGGATCGCGATCTGGCCCGAGTCGTCGATCTGCTCGGTGATGAGGTCCACCTGGGCCTGGGCGATGCCCTCGGCCGTGGCCTGGTTGACGAACAGGTCGCGGCACTCCGGGTTGGTGTCGGAGTCGAAGGTGACGACGGCGACGCCGACGTCCCGCGCCTCGTTCAGGGCGTCGCAGATCGCCTCCGGGTCGTTGGCCGACACCACGAGCGCGTCGACTCCCTGCTGGGCGGCGGTCTCGATGAAGCTGACCTGCGAGGTCGGGCTCGCCTCGGAGGGACCGACCTCTTCGAAGGTGCCGCCCAGCTCCTCGACGGCGTCGGCGCCCCCGGCGTTCGACGTGTCGAAGTACGGGTTGCCCAGGCTCTTCGGCAGGAAGGTGATCGAGGCGGCCTCCTCGCTGCCGCCGCCGCCGGCGTCACCGCCGTCGGACCCGGCGTCGTCACCGCCGGAGCAGGCGGACAGGGCGAGCGCGGTGCCGGCGGCGAAGGCCGTCAGCGCGAGACCGCGGCGTGCACGGTGCTGGAAGGAGAACATCGTCGTTCCTTTCGTCAGGTACGGGGATTGCGGTCAGTGTCGGGTCGGGGTCAGGACGAGGTCCCGGGCGATCGGCCGCGCCGTCGGCCCAGGGCGGCGACCCGTCGCTGGTGGACCCAGCTCAGGGCACTGGCGGAGACGACCGACAGCACGAGCAGCAGGCCGGTCAGGACGTTGATGATGTCGCTGGTCACGCCGGCCAGGCGCAGTGCGCTGCCGAGCGTCCCGATGAGCAGGACACCGGCGATGACGCCGTGCAGGGCGCCGCGGCCGCCGAAGATGGACACCCCGCCGAGCAGGACGGCGGCGATGATCTGCAGCTCCATGCCGATGGCGTTGTCACCGCGGGCGTTGTTGTACAGCAGGGTGAAGTAGACGCCGGCGAACCCGGCCACCGTCCCGCTCATCACGAAGAGCCAGAACTTCGACCGGCCGACGTCGATGCCGGAGAAGGCCGCGGCCTCCTTGTTGAGCCCGATCGCGTAGAGCGACCGGCCGAACGGGGTGAAGTGCAGCAGCACCGCGAACCCGAGCGCCAGCACGGCGAACGCGATGATGACGACCGGGACGGGCGTCCCGGGGATGTTGGTGCGGGCCAGGTCGGTCCACGTCTCGGGGAAGTCGCTGATGGCGGTCGTCCCCAGGAGTCCGACGGCGATGCCGCGGAACAGCGCGAGCGTGCCGATGGTCACCGCGAGGGACGGCAGCCCGACGACGGTCACCAGCGCACCGTTGATCGCCCCCGCCGTCGCACCGACCAGGACGGCGACCACCATGGCCACGGGGAGCGGCCAGCCGGCCTGGACCCCGAGCCCGGTGACGACGCTGGCCAGCCCGAGCACGCTGGCCACCGAGAGGTCGATCTCGGCGGTGATGATGATCAGGGTCATCGGCAGCGCGATGAGCAGGATCGGCGCGGTCTCGCGCAGCAGGTAGGTCACCGTCAGCGGGCTGTCGAAGTTCGGGACCGTCGCCATCGCGACGGCGATCACCGCGAGCAGGAGACCGATGATGGACGCCTCCCGCGTGACGAGGACGCGGCGCCAGAGCGGCTGGGCGTGGGCGGCGTACGTGCGGGGCGCCGCTGCCTCCGTGGTGGCGGTCATCGGGTCTCCTCCCTCTGTGCGACGAGTCGTCGGTGCTGGCGCTGCGCGGCGATGCGGTCGAGCACGATGGCGCCGATGATGAGCACGCCCACGACGGCGCGCTGCCAGAAGTCGTCCACGCCGATGATCGGCAGGGCACGGTTGATGGTCAGGAGCAGGAACGCGCCGAGCGCCGCTCCCCAGACGGTGCCGACACCGCCGAAGATCGCCACGCCGCCGATGACGGCCGCGCCGATGGCCTCGAGCTCCCAGCCGAACCCGGCGTTCGAGCTGACGGTGCCGTACCGGGCGGCGTAGAGGACGCCCGCCAGTCCGGCCGCCGACCCGCTGACCACGAAGGCCGCCAGGATGCGACGGGTCACGCGGAGCCCGTAGAGCTGGGCGGCGGCCGGGTCGGACCCGATCGCGTAGAGCTCGCGGCCGCTGCGCAGGTTGCGCAGGTGCCAGGCGGCGTACACGAGGACCACCACGGCGAGCAGGGTCAGGACGGGCAGCCCGAGCACCGTGTCCGTGCCGAGCCCCCGGAAGGCCGCCGGCATGTCGGATGCGTTGATCCGGTCGGACCCGGTCCAGGCCACGTTGATGCCGCGGTAGATGTACATCGTGCCGAGGGTGATCACCAGCGCGGGCACCTTGGCGAAGGCGACGAGGGCACCGTTGATCAGGCCGAGCACGGCGCCGAGCGCGATGCCCGCGACGAAGACGACGACGATCGGGAGCCCGGGCACCTGCACGAACAGGGTGCCGGTCAGGTACGCCGTCAGGCCCACGACGGAACCGACCGACAGGTCGACGTTCCGCGTGATGATGACGATCGCCTGCCCGATCGCGACGACCATGAGCAGCGACGGCGTCAGCAAGAGGTCCCGGAAGCCGTCGTTCGAGAACAGGAAGCTCGGGTTGAGGACCGTCGCGAGCGTGACGACGGCGACGATGGCGATCGCGATCCCGGTCTCGCGGGCGCGGATCAGGCGGCCGAGGCCCGCCAGGACGGGATGCGTCGGAGTGGTGGCCGTGGTGGTCATCGGGCGGGCTCCTCGTCTGCGGTGGCGGCGAGCATGACGGCCTCGGGGGTCGCCTGCTCCCGCTTGAACTCGCCGGTCAGCCGGCCCTCGCGCATGACGAGGACCCGGTCGGCCATGCCGAGCACCTCGGGCAGCTCGGAGGAGATCATCAGGATGGCGATGCCCTGCTGGGCGAGCTGCGACAGCAGCCGGTGGACCTCGGCCTTGGTCCCGACGTCGATGCCGCGGGTGGGCTCGTCGACGATGAGGACCTTCGGGTCGGTGGCGAGCCACTTGCCGAGGACGACCTTCTGCTGGTTGCCGCCGCTGAGGGTGCCGGACTCGGTGTCGAGCGCCGCCGTCTTGACCTCGAGGCGGCTGGCCCAGACGCGGGCGGACTCGTTCTCGCGGCTCCCCCAGATGAGCCCGAACCGGGCGAGCCGGTCGCGGACCGCGAGCGTGATGTTGCGGGTCACCGGGAGGTCGAGCACCAGTCCCTGGCGCCGGCGGTCCTCGGGCACGAGGGCCAGGCCACGGGCCATCGCGGCCCGCGGACGCCCCTTGGGCAGGGGTGCGCCGCCGACGTGCACGGTGCCCTCGCGGTAGGGGTCGACGCCGAAGACGGCACGGGCGACCTCGCTGCGACCGGCGCCGACGAGGCCGGCCAGGCCGACGATCTCGCCGGCGTGCACGGTGAAGGAGACGTCGTGGAACACGCCGGGCTGGGTGAGCCCGTCGACGGCGAGCACCTCCTCGCCGATCTCCGCGGGGAGCTTGGGGAACATCTCGGTCACGTCGCGGCCGACCATCATGCGCACCATGTCGTCGACGGTCGTCTCCGCGATCGGCATCGTGTCCACGTGGGCGCCGTCGCGCATCACCGTGACGGTGTCGCACAGGTCGAAGACCTCGTCGAAGCGGTGCGAGATGAAGACCAGCGCACGGCCCTCGTCACGCAGGCTGCGGGCGACCGAGAACAGCCGGTCGACCTCGACGCCGCTCAGCGCCGCCGTCGGCTCGTCCATCACCAGGACGCTCGCGTCCAGGGAGATCGCCTTGGCGATCTCGATGATCTGCTGGTCCGCGATCGAGAGCCCGTCGGTGGGACGGTCGGGATCGATCGACACGCCCAGGCGGTCGAAGATCTCGGTCGCCTCGGCGCGCATGGCCGCCCGGTCGATCCGGCCGAGCCGGCCGGTGGGCTGGCGCCCCATGAAGATGTTCTCCACCACGGACAGGTCCGGGAAGAGGGTGGGCTCCTGGTAGATGACGGCGATGCCGTTGGCCTTCGACTGGGCGGTGCTGTGGAAGTCGACCTCCTCGCCGCGCAGCCGGAACTCACCGCCGTCGCGCCGGTAGAGCCCCGCGATGATCTTGACCAGGGTCGACTTCCCGGCCCCGTTCTCGCCGATGAGCGCATGGATCGATCCGTCGTGGAGCCGGAGGCTCCCGGATCGCAGCGCCACCACGGCACCGAACGACTTGACGACGCGCGACAGCTCCAACGCTGGCGTCGCCGACGTGGTGTCCGACTGCACCGATACCTCCTCGTCGAGGCGGACTATCCTGAGGTCACTGAACGAACGATGAAACGTTTCAAGGTCGTTCAGGTTTAATCTACGGACCCGACCGACGGTGGTCAAGGCCGACGCTCGATCGTGATCTGCTTGATGTCTGAGGAGGAGACAACGTGGGCCAAGTGAGTGTCCGGGACGTCGCGCGGCACGCCGGCGTGTCCGTCGGCACGGTGTCCAACGCGCTGAACCGACCGGACAGCGTCTCCCCGGACGCGCTGGCACGCGTCCGCGCCTCCATCGGCGAGCTCGGCTACGTGCGCAACGAGGCCGCGCGGAACCTCCGGTCCGGCGTCACGGCCAGCATCGGGCTGATCGTCGTCGACAGCCAGGTGCCGTTCTTCCAGGACGTCGGACGCGGTGCGGCCGACGAGGCGGCCGACCGCGGCATCGCCCTCCTCTACGGCAGCTCGGCCGAGGACCCCGCCCGCGAGCGCATGTACCTCGACCTGTTCGAGGAGCACCGCGTCCGCGGGCTGCTCATCGCTCCGGTCGGCGACGTGAGCCGACGCCTCCACCAGCTGCGGGAACGCGGGATCCGGACGGTCCTGGTCGACCGGTTCAGCGGGGAGGAACCGGTCTCGTCGGTCTCGGTGGACAACGTGGCCGGCGGGCGCATGGCCGTCGAGCACCTGCTGGCGACCGGCCGGCGTCGGATCGCCTTCGTCGGCGGGCCGCTGACCCTGCGTCAGGTGACCGACCGGCTCGCCGGGGCGCGGGTCGCGGCGGACGAGTCCGGCCTGCCCGTGTCGGTCGAGGTCGTCGCGACCGGGACCACGAGCGTCGCCGCCGGCGTGGGAGCCGGCGAGCGTCTCCTCGCGAGGGAGCCCGCCGACCGGCCCGACGCCGTCTTCGCGGCGAACGACCTGGTGGCGCTCGGGCTGCTGCAGGCCATCGTGGGCGACGGCCGTCTCCGGGTCCCCGAGGACGTCGCGATCATGGGGTTCGACGACATCTCGTTCGCCGCGGCCGCCGCCGTGCCGCTGTCCTCGATGCGCCAGCCCAGCACGACGATCGGCGCCACGGCGCTGCGGATCCTCCTCGAGGAGTCGGAGGACCCCGACACGATCCCGCGCCAGACCGTCTACCAGCCGGAGCTGGTCGTGCGACGCTCCACCGTCGCGAGCGCGTGACGCACCGGGCGCGCCGGCCGGACCCTGACGGTCCGGCCGGCGCTCCCGGTTCCGGGTCAGGCCCGGCCGTGCTGCGCGAGCAGCTCCGAGAACTTCTCGGGGGTGAGTCCCTCGGCGAAGCCCATCGTGGTGACCTTGACCGCGGGGATCGCGGACAGCATGGCCGCCATCGCGGGGTCGGACTCGGTGTCGAACATCTGCGCGGCGTCGCCCATGGCCGCCGACAGGGCCGCCCACGCCTCCGGGTGGCGCCGCCACTCGTCGATGGTGGAGTCGGCGCGCAGCGGCACCTCCGCCGTCGGCGCGACGAGGTCGACCGTGGCCGTCAGCGGCAGGTCGCGGGACGAGGCGCCGACGGCCACCTCGACCGCGCCGGGCTCGACGACCCAGCCGTGGGTGGCGGTGTCCCAGTGGGACAGGTCGCGGCGGGTCAGCGCCAGCTCGACCCGCTGCGTCTCGCCCGGCTGCAGCGCGACGGTCCGGAAGCCCCGCAGCTCGCGCGGGGCGCGTGCGACGGCGGAGCCGGGACGGCCCACGTACAGCTGCGGCACGGCGACACCCTCGCGGGACCCGGTGTTGGTGACGCTGAACGCGACGCGCGCGACGACGTCGTCCGGAGCCGTCGCCGGGGTCACCGCGTCGGCGTCGACCGTCAGGTCGCCGTACCCGAACGAGGTGTAGGTCAGGCCGTGGCCGAACGGGTAGGAGACGTCGGCCCCGGTGGCGTCGAGCCCGCGGTAGCCGATGAACAGCCCCTCGCCGTACCGGACGGCACCGTTCTCGCCCGGGAAGTTGAGCTGGGCGGGCACGTCGGTGAGCGCGACGGGGATGGACTCGGCCAGGCGGCCGGACGGCGAGGCCTCGCCGAGCAGCAGCGCGACGGTCGCCGACCCGGAGGCCTGGCCGCCGAGCCACGTCTCCAGGATCGCGTCGGCGGCGTCCTCCCAGCCGGAGACCGTCACGGCCGAGCCGTTGGAGAGCACGACGACCGTGCGCGCGGCGACGGTGGCGACCTCGCGGACCAGGGCGAGGTGCGCGGCGGGGAGGTCCATGTGCTCGCGGTCGTAGCCCTCGGACTCGTCGACCCCCGGCAGCCCGGCGAAGACGACGGCGGTGCGCCCGTCCGCGGCCGCGACGGCCTCGGCCCGGAGCTCGGCGTCGGTGCGGTCCTGCCCCGGCTTCCCGGCGGCCTCGGCCAGCACGTAGCCGGGGTGGAACGGCACGTCGAAGCCGCGCTCGGCGAACGCGTCGAGGGCGCTGACCAGGCGGGTGGGGTTGACCTGCGAGGACCCGGCGCCCTGGTAGCGCGGGGTGCGCGCCATCTCGCCGACGACGACGAGGTCGGCGGCCGCGGACGGGTCGAGCGGCAGCACGTCGCCGTCGTTCTTGAGCAGCACGGCCGTGCGGGTGGCGACCTCGTGCGCGAGGGCGTGATGGGTGGCGGCGTCGAACGTGCCCGGGTCGGCCGCAGCCTCCAGCGCACGGGCGACCATCGTCAGGACCCGGGCGGCGGCCTGGTCCACGACGGCCTCGTCGAGCTCGCCGGCGCGCACGGCGGCGACGATGCGGGCGTCGTTGATCCCGGCGGAGGACGGCATCTCGAGGTCGAGACCGGCGGCGACGCCCTCGACGCGGTCGTCGACCGCGCCCCAGTCGGAGACGACGAGGCCCTCGAAGCCCCACTCGTCACGCAGGACCTCGGTGAGCAGCCAGGGGTCCTGGGAGGCGTAGACGCCGTTGATCTTGTTGTAGGCGCACATCACCGTCCAGGGCTGGGAGCGGGTGACGACGGTCTCGAACGCGGGCAGGTAGATCTCGCGCAGGGTGCGCTCGTCGACCTCGGCGGAGACGCGCATGCGGTCGGTCTCCTGGTTGTTCGCCGCGAAGTGCTTGAGCGAGGTGCCGACGCCCTGGGACTGGATGCCGTCCACGAGGTCGGCGGCGAGCTCGCCGGCGAGGTGCGGGTCCTCGCTGAAGTACTCGAAGTTGCGGCCGCACAGGGGGCTGCGCTTCATGTTGACGCCGGGCCCGAGCAGCACGCCGACGTCGTTCGCGCGGGTCTCGACGCCGAGCGCCTCGCCCACGCGGCGGACCACGGAGCGGTCCCAGGTGGAGGCGAGCCCGACGGCGGGCGGGAAGCAGGTGGCGGGGACCGAGTCGTTCAGCCCGACGTGGTCGGCGACGCCGGCCTGCTTGCGCAGCCCGTGCGGTCCGTCCGTGACCATCACGGCCGGAATCCCGAGGCGCTCGACCGCCTGGGTGTTCCAGAAGTCCTGCCCGGAGCAGAGGGAGGCCTTCTCCTCCAGGGTCAGCTCGGCGACGAGCCGGGGGACGTCGGCGACGGCGAGACGCGTCGTCGCGGTGGTGTCGACAGCCATGGGTATCCCTTCGCAGTGTGTCCGTCGACGACGGTAGCACGAATATCTACCACTCGGTCGGTAAATGTCCACGGGGCGGTCGACGACGACGGCGCACCGGAGATCGGGGATCCTGGTCCCATGCCTCTCCCCCCGGTTCCCCGCCCGGCCGACGTGCGCCTCGTCGTCACCGACATGGACGGCACGCTGCTCGACCCCGACGGCCGGGTGCCCGACGGCCTGTGGCCGCTGCTGGCCCGGATGCACGACGCGGGCATCACCCTCGTGCCGGCCTCGGGACGACAGCACGCCACCATCGCCGCCGCGTTCCCGCCCGAGCGGACCCCCGGGCACGAGGAGCTCGTGATCATCGCGGAGAACGGCACCTACGTGACCCGCGGCGGGGCGGCCGTCGCGACCGACGACCTGGCCCCCGAGGCGGTCGGCGCGATCGTCCGTGCCGTGCGCGGCATCGACCCCGTCCGCGGCGGCGCCGTCGTCGCCGGACGCCGCTCGGCCTACGTCGAGCGGGCCGACCCGGGGTTCGTCGACCACGTGAGCACCTACTACACCGACCTCACGGTGGTCGACGACCTCCTCGCGATCGACGACCAGGTGCTCAAGGTGGCGGTGTACGACGACGTCGACTCCGCGACCGGCACCTACCCCTCCCTGGAGCACCTCGCCGGCACGCTGCAGGTGGTCGTGTCGAGCCCGCACTGGGTCGACGTGATGAACCCGGGCGTGAACAAGGGGGTCGCGCTGCGTCGGCTGCAGGCGACGCTCGGGGTCACCCCGGCGCAGACGGTGGCGTTCGGGGACTACCTCAACGACCTCGAGATGCTCGACGCCGCCGACTGGTCGTACGCGATGGCCGGCGCCCACCCGGACGTGCTGGCCCGCGCCGCGCACACGGCCCCGGGCAACGCCGACCACGGCGTCGTCCAGGTACTCGCGGCGATGCTCGACGGGCGCTGAGCCCCGGGCCGCCGGGTCAGGTCAGCCCAGGGTCCGACGGCGCCACCGCAGCAGGCCCAGCCCGGCCAGCAGGCTGAGCACCGCGACCGCCAGGAGGGCGCCCACCGCCCCGGGCCCGGTGACCGGGAGGTCGCCGCCGCCGTCGGGCGCGGTGGGCACCGGTGCCGGGGTGGTCGGGTCGGGGCTGGGCAGGGGGAACGGCTGCGGGCTGGGCGGCTGGGGAGTAATGGTCGGGCCAGGCGTGGGGGTCGGGCTGGGCGTGGGGGTCGGGCTCGCGACCTCGAGGGTCTGTGCGGCGTCGTCCGGGTCCGTGTGGGCCACGACGAGCTCGCCGTCGAGGAACACGCCCTGGAACGCGACCACAGGGCTCCCGGCCAGCGCGGCTGCCTGCGCCGAGGTGACCTCGAAGACGACCTCGACGGTCCCGTCCGGGGTGTCGGGCACGAAGGTCGTCGCGCCCACGACGCCGGTGGAGACCAGGTCCTCGGTGACGAGAGCTCCGGCCACGGTGTACTCGAGCCCGGGGGTGAGCCCGGTGAAGCCGATGGTGTCGACCACCGTGCCGCCGTCGGGCCCGAGGGTCGCGGACTCCGCACCGACCACGGCCACCTGCGAGGAGAGGGTCGGTGCCGGGGCGACGACGAAGGTCTGCGCCGCGTCGGTCGGGTCGGCGTGCACCGCGACGACCTCGCCGTCGCGCCGCACGGCCTGCAGCGCGACGAGCTGCTGGTCCGCGTACTCGTCGACCTGCTGCGGGGTGAGCGCGAAGGTGATGTCGACGGTGCCGTCGGCCGCGTCCGGCACGAAGGTCACCGGACCCGCCGTGATCCCCGTGGACGTGCCGTCCGGTGTCACCAGGAGCCCCGCCGCCGTGTGCTCGACGCCGGGCTCCAGACCCGTGTAGCGGACGGTGTCGACGACGGAGCCGCCGGAGTACGCGAGGCGGGCCCCCGGCGCCGGGTCGGTCACGGAGACCTCGGAGGACAGGGTCGGCACGACGTCGGCGGTGTTGGTGACCGTGACGTCGACGACCTCGGTGGCGGCGTCGAGGGTGAGCTCGGTCGGGTCCACCGTCACCTCGCCCCAGACCACCCCGTCGACGACCGGCAGCGACCCCTCCCGGACCTCGACGACGTCGCCGTGCCGCAGGGTCGGCCCGTCCACGACCGTGCCGTCGCCGGGGAGCGCGACCGTGCCGCTCACACCGGTCGAGGGGCCGTCGACGACCTCGAAGTGCAGGGGGAAGGTCGCGTCGTCCGGGACCAGGTCCGCCCCCGGGCCGTCGACCACCTTGTGGGCGCGGAACAGCACCTCGGCGAGCGCGTAGCTGTTGGTCACGTCGACCGTCGCCGTGTCGCCCGGACCGGGCACGATCACCACGGTGCTGGGGTCGAAGGTCACGCCGGTGAGCTCCGCGCCCGCGGTGTCCGGGCCGACGACCTCGCCGAGCTCGACGACGTCGCCCACGACGAACGGGTCCTCGCCCGCGCCGGGGAGCTCCACCGGGCTGCCGTCCCCCGGCACGGCGACCGTGCCGGTGCGGCCGGCCGAGGGCCCCTCGGTGACCGTCCAGGTGATCTCGTACGTGGGCGGGTCCTCGCACTCGCCGTCGTTGCCGCCGCCCTGGTTGCCGTCGGGGACGCAGTCGACGTCCGGGTAGACGACGACGGCCCCGTCACCGGTCAGCTCCTTGGCGACCTCGATCGAGCCGCCCTCGACCTGCTCGGGGACGGCCTCGTTCGTGACGGTGACGTCGACGGCACCTGCCGCGGACAGCACCAGCGGGTCGGGGTCGACGGTCGGCGTGCCCCACACGACGCCGTCGACCGTCGGCAGGTCGGGCTCGGAGAAGGTCACCGAGTCCCCGTGCGAGAGCGTCGGTCCGTCCACCACCGTGCCGTCCGCGGGCACGGTCAGCGTGCCGGACTCCCCCGCGTCCGGACCGGCGGTGACCTCCCAGTCGACGTCGAAGGTCGTGCCCGGCGGCACCAGGTCGGCGGCGTCCCCGGTGACCTCCTTGCGGATCGTGAAGGTGGCGTCGGCCATGTCGTAGGTGTTGGTCAGCCGCACGACCGGCGTCGTCGGGCCGGACACGTCGATCGTCAGGGTCGCGGGGGAGATGACGGCGGAGGTCTGCACGGTCCCCGCGATGTCCGGAGCGACGGGCTCGGCGAAGGTCACCACGTCCCCGGCGTGCAGGTCGTCGGGCCCTGCGACGACGGTGCCGTCGGCCGGCACCTCGAGCGTCCCGGAGCGACCGATCGAGGGTCCCGCGGTCACGCTCCACGCGACGAGGAACGTCACCGACGGGTCCACCAGCGAGGCCGCGTCGCCGGCGAGCAGCTTGACGACGTCGAACCCGCCCGTCGCGGGGATCGGTGCCACGGTGACCGTCTGGTCCGGGTCGTCCAGGTCCTCGTGGCTCGCCACCTCGTCGCCACCCAGGGTCACGGTCTGGAAGATCACCAGGTCCTGGCCCGCGAACGGCGCGGCCTGCTCGGCGGTCACCGGGATCTCGACGTCGACGCTGCCGCTGGGGGCAGCAGGCGTGAACGTCGTGGTCGCGGTGATCCCGGTGTCCGTGCCGTCGGCCGTCCAGACCGTGGCGGTCACGGTGTACTCCGTGCCGGGCTCCAGGCCCGTGTACGAGACCGTGTCGACCACGGTGCCGCCGTCCGCGGGGAGCAGGCCGTCCGCGGAGTCCGCGACCGCGGCCTGCGAGGTGATCGCGGGGTCGTCGACGTCGCAGAGCAGCTCACCGGCGAACGCGAGATGGTGCATCTCGCCACCGCCTCCGCCGTTCTCACCGCCGGTGGTGAAGTCGTCGACGAACCACTGCCCGTTGGTCGTCCGGGACGAGGTGTAGACGACGTCCACCCCCGGGGCCCACACCGCGCCGTACTCGAGCCCGTCGATCGTGACCGGGCCCGTGACCTCGGACAGGTCGAGCAGGATGTAGCGCGAGAGCTCCTGGTCGTTCCAGCCCTCGATGTTCAGCGGGCCGATCGTCGTGGTCGGGTCCGAGACGCGGACGACCAGCGGCGCCTGCGCCGTCGGGCGCCATCCGCCGACCTGGTCGAGCTTGACGACGGTGCCGGCGACGTCCTCGTAGTCGAGCCAGTTCGGCACGCTGTCGCTGACGTCGGAGAGGTAGGTCAGGTTCGCGTCGCCGGTGACCGTGACCTCGTGGCCCAGCTCGGGGTCGAGGTACAGGGCGGCCAGGCACTGGTTCGTCTGCGCCACCTGGGCGTCCAGGTCACCGAAGTAGTCGGCGACGCTCCCGCGCTCGGTCGCCACCGCGTCCTGCCAGGTGGCCGCGTCGTAGGGGAGCGACTCCAGGTCGAGGAGACCGCCGGCGGCGTTGGTCAGCCGCGTGTACCCCGAGCCCCGCTCGGCCGCCGAGACGCCGGCGAGGTCCACGAGCTTCGCGGTCGCGGTGGCCTCGGGCGAGTCCGGGGCGATCGTGCCCGAGTCGTCGCGGTTGGTCACCACGACGGTCCCGGTGCCGGTGAACCGGTCCGCGAGCACCCGCACCGGGTCGCCGTCGACGCTCGGCACGGTGTAGTCCGGGCTGCCCGCGGCCTGGTGGATGAACGGGTAGTTCTGGCTGGTCGTCGACAGGCTGCCGAACGCGGCGACCGACCCCTCGAACTCGCCGTTGTTCAGCCGGGCGTCGCCGGTGGCCACGGCGGAGAAGCCCTGGTTCACCGCGAAGGGGTCGTACCGCTCGACGACGGCCTGGGCCGGGCTGACGGACACGGCGCCCACGAGCCCCGCAGCGACGGCCAGGGCTCCCAGGCGTGCCGTGGCACGACGGGCGGGGCGGCGGATCTCCCGAGCAGCACGCGTCATGACAGCTCCCACTCCGTCGGCGACGCCCGCAGCGCCTGACCTGCGCGCCCCGAGCAGCAGTTGCTCTTGGCACGCTAACCCGAGGGCCATCGGAGCGCGCGTCGGAGCGCGCCGGCGCTAGGGTCGGGAGGCATGACCGAGCCAGCGTTGCGGATCGTCACGCACCACCACGCCTGCCTCGAGATCGTGGCCGACGGCGGCCGGGTCCTGATCGACCCGGGGGAATTCTGGCCCGCACCCGACCTCGACCGGGTCGACGCCGTGCTGGTCACGCACGAGCACCCCGACCACGCCGATCCCAAGGTCCTGACCGAGGCGCTGGGGCGCGGGATCCCGGTCCTCGGACCGGCCTCGGTGCGCGCCGCGCTCGACGCGGAGACCGCCGCGCGGTGGCAGGTCCTCTCCCCCGGCGACGAGGTGTCCGTCGCCGGGCTCGACGTCGTCGTCGGAGGCGGGGAGCACGCCGCGATGCACCCCGAGACGGCCGGGCCGGAGAACCTCTCCTACTTCGTCGCCGGGACGGTCCTCGTCACCGGCGACCGGCACACACCCTGGGACGGGCCGGTCCCCGTGCTGGTCACCCCGGTCGACGCCCCGTGGTTGCGGGCCGTGGACCTCGTCCGGTACGTCCGCGAGATCGCGCCGCACACCGTCGTCGGCGTGCACGACGGGCTGCTCAACGACACGGGCCTGTCGATCGCCGACCGCGTGCTGACCTCGCTGCAGCGCGAGGGCGTGACCCGCACGGTGCGGCCCGCCGTCGGCGAGGAGATCACAGTGCCCTGACCGCCCGACGCGGCTCGACGCGCGCCTCCGGGGCGACCAGGTGGCCGGTACGGCGCAGCCACACCTCGGCGAGGATCGTCGTCAGCGGCGGGACCGCGGCGGCGAGCGCCGCGAGGGTGCGCCACAGCCCCCACCGGTACCGCACGGCGACGACCAGCGCGACGACGCCGTACGCGACGAACGCCCCGCCGTGCAGCCGCCCGAACAGCCAGACGCCGAGGTCGGTGACGCCCGCGACGTGCTCGAGGTACATGCCCACGAGCAGCCCGGCCCAGGTGAAGGCCTCGACCCAGGCGACGACGGCGAAGAGGCGGCCGAGGCCGGTCAGCGGCGGGACGGCGGTGGCGGGCGCAGGCATGTGAGAGGTCCTTCGGGGTGGACGGGCGGGGTCGTCCGGGCCAACGAACGGCCGCGACGGCGGGTTCCGTGACCTGCCCCACGACCTGCGAGGATCGACGCACACCGGGCGCCGCGCCTCACGGCCCGAGGGTGCCGATCGGCACGACGGCCACACCGTCCGGGCGTTGGTAGGCGTACCCGGCGCCGGTCACGACGACCAGGGCAGCAGGACGTCCGGTCCGCTCGACGTCGAGTTTCCTCGCCAGACGCAGGAGGTTCGTCGCCGCCTCCTCGACCTGGCTCTGCCCGAGCTTCACCTCGAACGCGGCGAAGGCGCCGTCGCGGCGCTGCACGACGGCATCCACCTCAAGATCGTCGGAGTCCCGGTAGTGCGACACGGTCGCGTCGATGCTGTCGGCGTAGCACCGCAGGTCGCGGACCACCAGGGACTCGAAGAGCAGTCCGAGAGATCTGAGGTCGGAGCGGAGTCCGTCGGCATCAGCACCGAGCGCGGCAGCGGCCAGCGACGGGTCGACGAGGTGGACGCGCGACCTCGAACGCAAGCGGGCGCGGGAACGCAGGTGCGGAGCCCACGCCGGCTGATCCTCCAGGACGAGAAGTCGACGCAGGTCGCGCAGGTAGTCGTAGACGGTCGTCCGCGCCAGCGGCCCGTCGGGGCCGTCGATCTCCCGGGTCAGCCTTTCCACGACGAGCTCACCGGCGGTGTGGCGAGCGAGCGCATGCAGCACCCGGCTGGCTCGTGACGGGTCCCGGCGTGCGGAGTCGAGCCGGGACAGGTCGTCCTGCGCGATCGAGGCCAGATAGTCCACGGCGGCCTGCGCCGCCGCGTCGTCGGCCATCCCCAGGTGCAGGGGCCACCCTCCACGAACGATCAGCTGGGCGAGGTCCGCGACGGCGATCTGAGAGGAGCCCGGGGGGACGGCTTCACCGTCGAGCAGAGCGGCGAGGGAGGTCGACGCCGTCGACTCGCCCGACTCGGCGAGCGACATCGGGCGCATCGCGATGCGCGACATTCTGCAGACACTCCAGGCTACATTTTGCAGCCACTCTATCGGACACTCTGCAGCCGACCCCGGCGTCGTCTGTCCGCCCGGACCGGAGTGCCGCCACGACCTGCGAGGATCGACGCATGGGCGTGCGGAGGGCCGGACGACGGCGGTGGCTGCGGTGGACGGCGGGGCTCGGCGCGCTCGCGCTGGTGACGGGCGTGCTGGCGGTGCTGGTGTGGAACGGCGTGGTGTGGCCGAACCGGTTCCTGGTCGGCGGCTACGAGGTGCGCGGCGTCGACGTCTCGAGCTACCAGGGCGAGATCGACTGGCCGGTGCTGGCCGCCCAGGACCTCGACTTCGCGTTCCTCAAGGCCACCGAGGGCTCCAGCCACGTCGACGAGCGGTTCGCGGCCAACTGGGACGGTGCACGGAGCACGGACCTGGTGGTCGGCGCCTACCACTTCCTCAGCTTCGAGAGCCCCGGGGAGCGCCAGGCGGCGCACGTCGTCTCCCAGGTGCCGGCCGACGCCGGCACGCTGCCGCCCGTGGTGGACGTGGAGTACTACGGCGAGTTCCTCACCGACCCGCCGAGCCGGGACGAGCTGCGCGGCATCCTCGACCCCCTGCTGGCCGACCTCGAGGCGCACTACGGCGCGCCGCCGATCATCTACACGACCCAGGAGCTGCGCAGCTCCTACCTCGGCGACGACTACGACCGGTACCCCCTGTGGATCCGGTCGGTCGCGCTCACCCCGGACCTGCCGCGCGAGCGCTGGGAGTTCTGGCAGTACTCCGACCGGGACCACCTGGACGGGTACGTCGGCGAGGAGGAGCACATCGACATGAACGTCTTCGACGGCTCGCTCGGCGACCTGGACGCCCTCACGCTGCCCTGACCGGGCCGTCCCGAGACCTGGGCCGCCGGCTCTGTCGACCGGTCGCGGGTCAGCGTTCGAGGACCGCGGTGAGCTCCTCGGGGGTGGTCACCGGCCGGTCGCACACGAACCCGCGGCACACGTAGGCGGCGGGTTCGCCGTCCACGAGCTGCCGGTCGGCGAGCAGCGGCACCCCGGACATGTCCGGCATCCCGGGGACGACGACGGCGCCCGCGGTGTGCGCACGACGTGCGGCGTGCAGCAGCTCGGCCGCCCGGCCGGACCCGACGTCGTCGTCCACGTGGCGTACCCCGATCCCGGCGCGGCTCGCGTCCAGGAGCACACCGCCGTCGCCGCCGGCCCGCGCCCCGACCACGGCGACCTGCCGCGGCCCGTCCGCGAGCGCCTCGGCGGCGGCGAGGACCCCGCCGGCGAACCGGGGGGCGCGCCGGGCGAGGGTGCCGGAGGCCCGCACGGCGTCCTCGGCGAGCCGGCGGTACCGCTCGGACCCGGTGAGCGCGGCGGCGGTGAACAGCGCCTCGGCCATCGCCGACTGGCCCGACGGCTCGGGGCCGTCGCTGGGGTCGCGGGGGCGCACGACGAGGCGCTCGGCGTCGGAGCCGACGTCGTAGAAGCTGCCGTTCTCCCCCGCGAACAGCTCGATCGCGCTGTCCAGCAGGTGCACCGCGGAGTCGAGCCACTGCGCCTCGCCGGTGGCCTGGTGCAGGCACAGCAGCCCGCGCGCCAGGTCGCCGTAGTCGGTGGCGACAGCCAGCGCGTCCCCGACGAGGCCGCCGCGGGACGCCCGCCGCAGCCGCCCCTCGACGACGTGCTCGGCGAGCAGGAACGAGGCGCAGTGGCGGGCGGCGGCCACCCACAGCGGCTGGTCCATCATGGCGCCGGCGTCGGCGAGGGTCGCGATCGCGATGCCGTTCCAGGCGGTGACGACCTTGTCGTCCCGGTGCGGCTGCGGGCGCTCCAGGCGGGCGATGCGCAGCCGGGCCCGGACGTCGGCCCACCACTCCGGGTCGGGGTCGGTCGGCATCTGCAGCGTGGAGGTGCCGTGCTCGAAGGTGCCCTGCTCGGTGACGCCGAGGACCTGCGCGGCGCGGTCGCCGTCGTCGTCCCCGAGGACCTCGCGCAGCTGGGCGGGCGTCCAGACGTAGGTGAGGCCCTCGACGCCGCGACCGTCGACCACCGTGTCGGCGTCGAGGGACGAGGCGAAGCCGCGCGTGGAGGTCGCCAGGTCGCGCAGGATGAAGCTCGCGGTCTCCTGGGCGACGCGCTCGGCGAGCGGCGAGCCCGTGGCGCGCCACCAGCGGGCGTAGACGCCGAGGAGCTGGGCGTTGTCGGCCAGCATCTTCTCGAAGTGCGGCACGACCCAGGCGGCGTCGACGGCGTAGCGGGCGAACCCGCCGCCGAGCTGGTCGTAGATGCCGCCGCGGGCCATCGCGGTGCAGGTGCGCTCGACGATCTCCAGCGCCTCGGGGTCGCCGGTGCGGGCATGGTGGCGCAGCAGGTGGTCGAGGGTCATCGACGGCGGGAACTTGGGGGCACCGCCGAACCCGCCGTGCGTGGTGTCCGCCTCGCCGCGCAGGGTCTGCACGGCGGCGGCGAGCTCGGCGTCGTCCAGGGGTGCGGCCGGCATGCCCGCCGTGGTCTGCGCGACGGCCTCGGTGACGGCGCCGGCGCGCTGGGTGACGGCGTCGCGGGCGTCGGCCCAGGCGTCCCGGACGGCGCCGAGCACCTCGAGGAACTGCTCGCGCGGGAAGTAGGTGCCGCAGTGGAAGGCCTCGGCGTCCGGCGTGAGGAACGCCGTCATCGGCCAGCCGCCCTGCCCGGTCATGGCCGTGGTGGCGGCCATGTAGACGGCGTCGACGTCGGGGCGCTCCTCACGGTCGACCTTGATCGGCACGAAGTGCTCGTTGATCACCGCGGCGACCTCGTCGTCCTCGAAGGACTCGTGCGCCATGACGTGGCACCAGTGGCAGGCGGCGTAGCCGACGGAGAGCAGGACGGGCACGTCGCGACGGCGGGCCTCGGCGAAGGCGGCCTCGCTCCACGGCCACCAGTCGACCGGGTTGTCGGCGTGCTGCCTCAGGTAGGGGGACGTGGCGGAGCGGAGTCGGTCGGCCATGCCCCCCACGCTACGCGCCCGTGCCGAACGCGTGGTGTCGAGGGCTCTGCGCGGATCCGCTGCGAGC
The DNA here is from genome assembly GCF_036689775.1 of Isoptericola haloaureus. Classification (NCBI taxonomy): domain Bacteria; kingdom Bacillati; phylum Actinomycetota; class Actinomycetes; order Micrococcales; family Promicromonosporaceae; genus Isoptericola; species Isoptericola haloaureus. Next base: position 1,068,682 of record NZ_JBAGLP010000118.1, read on the forward strand.
GCGGCAGCGCCGGAGCAGAATGAGTCTCGCCGAGCCCCCGCCACTCCGGCAGGGAGCCGGTCTCGTCGAAAGGCGGCCGTGATGCGACGGAGCATCCCGACTCGACAGCCCACCCGTGTCCGCACGCTGCTGGCCGCCCTGGCCGTGGCCCTGCTCGCGGCCGTCCCCACGGCGCCCGCCCAGGCCACGCCGGCAGGCGGGGACGACCTGGTGGTCATGACCCAGAACCTCTACGTGGGGACCAGCCTGGACCCCGCCCTGGCGGCGACGACGCCGGACCAGCTCGTCACGGCCGTGGCCCAGATGTACGCTACGGTCCAGTACACCGACTTCCCGGCCCGTGCCGAGGCCGTCGCCGACGAGATCGAGGCGCACGGCCCGGACCTGATCGGCCTCCAGGAGGTCGCCCGCTGGACCACCACGGGCCCCGGCGCCCCGGCGGGCTACGACTTCCTGGCGATCCTCCAGGCCTCGCTCGACGCGCGCGGTCTGGACTACTCGGTCGCCGCGGTGTCGGAGAACGCCTCGATCGGACCGGTCCCGTTGGCGCTCCCCGGCTGCCTGGTCCCCACGCCTCCCTTCGTCACGTGCACGGTGCAGCTGGACGACCGGGACGTCATCCTCGTCAACGACGACACGCCCGGTCTGCGCTGGGACGACCCCCGCAGCGGTCGGTACGCGGCGCAGGGGGCCTTCGACACCCCGGCCGGTGATATCTCCTTCGACCGGGGGTGGGCCAGCATCGACGCGACCCTGGACGGACAGCCGTTCCGCTTCGTCACGACCCACCTCGAGATCGCAGCCTTCCCGGAGATCCAGCAGGCCCAGGCGGCCGAGCTCCTGGCCGGCCCGGCGCGCGGCGGCACGGTCATCGTGGTGGGCGACGTCAACTCCGCTGCCGACGGGTCGACGACGACGAGCTACGCGCAGCTCACCGCACCGGGCAAGCTCCGCGACGCCTGGGACGAGGACGTGCTGGGCGCGGGCTTCACCTGCTGCCAGCGGTCGAACACGCCGCCGCTGGCCCCCGGGGCGCTCAACAACCCGGTGTCGACGCTGGACCATCGGATCGACCTCGTCCTCTCCCGAGGGGCCGCGCGGTCGGACGGGAGCCGGGCCGAGCTCGTCGGGGACCAGCCGTTCCAGGGGGCGCCGCCCTTCTGGCTCTCGGACCACGCAGGCGTCGTGGCCGAGTTCCGGCTCTGACGGTGGGGGCCGTTCTGCGCTGACGGGGCGTCTTGTCGGCGTCAGGTCGGCATCGGATCGGCAGTTCGTGGCCGGGTCGGCACTTTGAACTGCCGATCCGGCCACGAACTGCCGATGTGATGCCGTTCCGACCCGTCGCCTCAACGTGACAGCGGGCGCACGTCGGCGAGGGCGGCGTCGAGGACCGCCGAGCCGCCCGCCGGCCGGAACCCCATCGCGACGTTGATCGCGAGCATGTGCGGGTTGTCCTCGTTGTTCCACGTCCAGATGCGCTGGACGGCGGGCCATCGCCGGGCGTGCTCGCGCAGGTTGGCGCACTTGACCAGCATCCCGAGCCGGTGGCCCCGGTGCTCGGGCAGGACGACGGTGGTCTGCTGGTCGGAGTAGGACGGGTGCTGCGGGTCGTGGTCGAGCAGCGTCGCCGCGACGAGCTCGCCGGTGGGCACGTGCTCGGCGCAGGTGGTGACGAACCGGCTCCCCACGGCGCGGGCCTGCTCGATCTCGTAGCGCAACCGGGCGGCGTCCCAGTGCTCGGGCTCGAGGTCGAGACCCGGGTTGGGCTCGTCGATGGTCAGCCGCTCGACGAGGGCGGCGTACCCGTCGAGCCACCGGTCGGGGAGGTCGTCCTCCCACACGTGCAGCCGGTAGTCCGGGCCCGCGGCGGCGCGCGCCTCCTGCTCGAGGCGGGCGACGACGTCGGCGTCGGCGGGCAGGTCGAGGACGGAGCGGCGGGCGATCATCTTCAGGTCCAGGCCGGCCGCGCGGGCGAGCCGGAGCCCGGGCAGGCCGGCCGAGATCCGGCCGTTGCCGGTGGGGGCGACGACGGCGTCCGGCGCGTCGGCGGCCGGTTCGGCGGCGAACTCGACCTCGGCCAGGAGACGGGACCGGCCCTCGGCACGAGCCCGGTCGACGACGGCGTCCGCCAGCGCCGCACCGATCCCCCGGCCCCGGTGGCCCGGGTGGACGGCGACATGCACGTCGGCGACGTCGACGTTGTCGAGCAGGTCGCAGCCGACGACCCCGTGGCCCAGGACGCGCGGCCCACCCGCCGGGGTGCCGCCGTCGGCCGGTGTGGCGCCGTCGTCCACCGCGACGAGGCGGTGGCGGCGGCGGTAGGTCTGGTCGGCCATGGCGACCGCGATCTCCCGCGCCGTGGGGGCGCCGTCGGCGAGGCCGCGGTCGGCGAGGGAGACCGCGCGCTCGACCTCCGCGATCCCGCGGTAGGCCCACGCGTCCGGGTGGTCGGGGCCGTCCGCGTGCGGGGCCTCGACGATGTGCCACGACATGACTCCACGATGACCGGAGCATGGCGCGGGCGCCACGGAATTTCGCCTCCGACGGCGGGTCCCGTGGCGGGTGAGCGTCGCCGCGGCGGGTTAGGGTTCCGAACCGTGACCGAACCGACCGCTCCCCTGCGCGCCGTCCTGCCTGTGCGGACGAGCCGCCTGGTGCTGCGCACCTATCGGGAGGGCGACGTCGAGCCGATGCTCGCGTACTACAGCGACCCGGAGGTCGCCCGGTTCCTGCTCGAGGAGCCGTGGACGCGCGAGGAGGCCGAGGTCAACGTCGCGCGGCGGATGCTGCGCGACGGGATCCACGAGCCGGGGTCGGCGCTGGCGCTGGTCGTGGAGCACGAGGGGGTCGTCGTCGGCGACATCGCCCTGTGGACGACCGGGGACACGTCCTCGCGCGGCGAGGTCGGCTGGGCGTTCCACCCGCAGCACACCGGCAAGGGGTACGCGACCGAGGCGCTGCGGTCGCTGCTGGCGATCGCGTTCGACCGGTACCGGATGCACCGCGTGGTGGCCCAGCTCGACGCCCGCAACACGGCGTCGGCGAAGCTCTGCGAGCGCGTCGGGATGCAGCGCGAGGGCTACCTGCGCGCGGACTGGTGGTCCAAGGGCGAGTGGACCGACACCCTGGTCTACGGGATGCTCGACAGCGACTGGAAGCGCCCCTGACCCTCCCTCTCTCCTCGCCGACCGTGCCTTGAGGGCTCGTCGGAGCGACGTGACGCGACGACTCGTAGAATCGATTCGATGAGTACTGCCGGGCCCACCGTCGACCCCCGCCGCGCCACCGTCATCCTGCTGGCGATGGCCTCGTCGACGTTCCTGTTCGTCACCGTCGAACAGCTCCCCGCAGGCCTGCTCACGCTCATGGCGCCCGACCTCGACCGCACCACGGCCGCCATCGGGCTGCTCGTGACCGTCTACGCGCTCGTCGTCCTGGTGACCTCGGTGCCGCTGGCGCACCTGACCCGGCACCTGCAGCGCCGCTGGGTGCTCGCCGCCTGTGCGGGCGTCGCCGCGGTGGCGACCCTGTGGGCCGCGCTGACGCCGTCGTACGAGCAGCTCATGGCGGCGCGCGTGGTGACCGCCATGGCGCAGGCGCTGTTCTGGGTCGCCGTCGTCCCGGCGACCGCCGGGCTGTTCCCGCCCGGCGTCCGCGGCCGGGCGATGGCCCGGCTGGCGATCGGCAACTCGCTCGGCCCCGTGCTCGGCGTGCCGGCCGGTACGTGGCTCGGCGAGGCGACGTCGTGGCGGTGGTCGTTCGCCGCCGTCGCCGCCGTGTCCGCGGTCATCATGGTCGTCGTCATCGTGCTGTTCCCGGCGGTGTCGCCGCGGTCCGGCGGGGCGAGCGAAGCGCCGTTCCCCTCGATGAGGCGGTACGTCTCGCTCATGGTCGTCACCGTGCTCGCCGTGACGGGGTCGTTCGGCATGATCACGTTCGTCACCCAGTTCCTCATCGACGTCGCCGGGTTCTCCCAGTCCGACCTGCCCGTGCTCCTGCTGCTGCAGGGCGGCGCGGGTGTCGTCGGGGCCGTGACGGTCGGGCGGTTCCTGGACCGACGGCCGGTGGGCGCGCTCCTGGTGGGCATGATCGTGCTGGTCGTGGCGCTCGTCGGACTGTGGACCCTCGGGTCGTGGCCCGTCGCCGCGGTGGCGTTCCTCGCGCTGTTCGGGTTCTCGTTCTCCACCGTGCCCCCTGTGCTGTCGCACCGGGTGCTGCTGATCTCGCCGCGCGGGACGAACATGGGCCAGGCGATCTCGTCGTCGCTGTTCAACCTCGGGATCGCCGGCGGGTCCGGGCTCGGGGCGCTGCTCGTGGCACTCGTCGACGTGCGGTCGGTGCCGCTGGTCGGGGCCGGGATCGTGGTGCTGGCGCTGGCCGTGGCGCTGTGGGAGGAGCGGACGAACCCGCCGATCGGGTCGCTCGTGGAGCGCGGGGTCGGGGAGGTTCTGGCCGAGGACGGCGGCGGCTCGCGCTAACCCTGGTGCGATGAGCCTAGTCACGATGAGACTACTGAACAGCGCCCGATTCGGCCGGGCGCGGCCGATCTCTCGTGCCCGACGGCGTCTCCGCCGTCGGGCACGAGAGGTCCGGTCAGGAGCGCTCGCTCGTCTCGCCGGCGGTCTCCGGCTCGCCGTCGGACTCGGCAGGCGCCGGGTCCGGGGGCGAGACGTGGCCCAGCACGGCGGGCTGCACGCCGCGGACGGCGTCGTGCGGCGCCATGTCCTGCCTGTCCTGCTCGGTGAGCTGGTCACCGTTGAGGAGCAGGTTGAGCAGGATCGCGGTGATCGCCCCGGCGCTGATGCCGGAGTCGAAGATGAGCTGGAACCAGGTGGGGAACTCGGCGTAGATCTCGGGCGTGACCGTCGGGAGCATCGCGACGCCGAGGGAGACGGCCACCACCAGGATGTTCTTGTTGTTGAAGCGGACCCGCGTCAGCGACCGGATGCCCGAGGCCGCGACCATGCCGAACAGCGCGATCCCGGCGCCGCCGAGCACGGCGGTGGGCACGCCCTCGACGACGGCGCTCACCTTCGGCACCAGACCGAGGACGATGAGGATGAGGCCGGCCATCGTCGCGACGAACCGCGAGGCGACGCCCGTGAGGCTGACCAGGCCGACGTTCTGGGCGAACGCCGTGTAGGGGAAGGTGTTGAAGAAGCCGCCGAGGACGGTGGACAGGCCGTCGGCGCGCAGGCCGTCGGCGAGGCGCTTCTTCGTGACCTTCTTGTCGACGATCTCGCCGACGGCGATCATGTCGCCGGTGGTCTCGACCATGATGACGAGGCCCACGACCAGCATCGAGAGCACGGCGGCCGGCGGGAAGGTCGGGACGCCGAAGTGCAGCGGGGTGACGACGGCGAACCAGCCGGCCTCGCCCACGCCCGACCAGTCGACCTTGCCCATCGGCAGCGCGGCGAGGGTGCCTAGCACGAGGCCGATCAGCACCGAGACCCGGGCGATGGCGGGCGGCGCGAACCGCTCGATCAGCACGATGAACAGCAACGTGCCAGCGGCGAGGCCCAGGTCCGACGGCGCGGCGGACTCGTTCTGGTTCGTGATCCAGCCGGCGGCGACGTCCATGAGCGAGACGCCGATGATGAGGATGACCGTGCCGGTGACCAGCGGCGGGAAGAACCGGAGCAGCGCCGAGAAGAACGGCGCGACGAGGATCATGAACAACCCGCAGGCGATGGTGGCGCCGAAGACCGCGGTGATGTCGTAGGTGGTGCCGATGCTGATCATCGGGCCGACGGCGGCGAACGTGACGCCCTGCATCAGCGGCAGCCGGACACCGAACCGCCAGAAACCGACGGACTGGATGATCGAGGCGATGCCCGCGACGAACAGGTCCGCGCTGATGAGGAACGCCAGGTCCTCGGCCGAGTAGCCCAGGGCGCCGCCCACGATGAGCGGGACAGCCACGGCTCCCGCATACATGGCGAGCACGTGCTGCAGCCCGAGCGGGAAGAGCCGTGCGAGGCGAGGGATCTCGTCCACCGGGTGCTTGCCGGGCGGAGCTGCTGGTTCCGTGGTGGTCGTCGCGTCGCTCATCGCTGGTCCCTTCGTCCTCGGGCGGTTGCGCCGCGGACGGCGCGCGTTAAGTCGACGCTAAAGACGGCGCGTTTCCGCTGGAGGGAGGGCGTGTTACGGGTGCGTGAGTTCTTGCGCGGGGTCGGTCGGATGACGCGATGACTCAATGATTGCGTCACAGGAGGCGTCGATGACACAATAATTGAGTCATAGTGTCATCGGGAGGAGACGCGCGTGCCGACGATCTATCGCACTCCCGAGACCGATCTCGAGGACTCGGGTGTGGTCGCCGAGATCCGCGACCTACGGGACTCGCTCGCCATGATGCTGCGGACGCCGCGGCGCTGGACCAGCGGCATGCGGAGAACGACGCAGGCACGCGCCATCCAGGGATCGAACACTATCGAGGGTTACACCGTCTCGGACCAGGACGCGCTCGCTGCCGTGGACGACGAACCCCCGATGAGCGCCGATCAGCGCACCTGGTCCGAGATCCTCGGCTACCGGCGCATGATGACGTACATCCTGCGCATGGCGCCCGACGACGGGTTCACCGTGGACTCACAGACGTTGCGGTCGCTGCACTTCATGCTGCTCGAGCACGATCTCTCCGTGGACCCGGGGCGGTTTCGCCCCGGCCCGATCTACGTCCGCGACGAGGCCGCCGACGCCACCGTCTATGAAGGACCGTCGGCGGACGACGTCCCCGGGCTGATCGACGAACTGGTCCGCTCCCTGCGCACCGACGGAACCGATACGCTGGTCGACGCCGCGATGGCGCACTTGAACCTGGTGATGATCCATCCGTTCAAGGACGGCAACGGTCGGATGGCCCGCGCTCTGCAGACCCTCGTGCTCGCCCAGGACCGCGTGCTGGAACCCACGTTCTCCAGCATCGAGGAATGGCTCGGCAACAACACGGACGACTACTACCGCGTCCTCGCGGTCACCGGCGAGGGCTCCTGGCACCCCGAGAACGACGCGGGGCTGTGGATCAAGTTCAGTCTGCGCGCCCACCACATGCAGGCGCAGACGCTGCGCCGCCGATTCGACGAGGCCGACCGGACCTGGGTCGAGCTCGACGAGCTCATCGCCCAGCACGGCCTCCATGAACGGACGGGCGACGCGCTGTTCGATGCTGTGCGCGGTCTGCGCGTCGTGCGGCCGACCTACGTCAAGCAGGCTGGCATCGAGGAGCAGACGGCGAGCCGCGACCTGCGTGCGCTCGTCCGTGCCGGGCTCCTCGAGGCGCACGGTCAGACGCGAGGGCGGTACTACACGGCTGCAGGCGAGCTACAGGAGCTGGGGCGGCAGATCCGGGCAGAACGGCCGGCATTGGTGGATCCGTACCCGTGGCTGATCGGCGAGCTGCGGCGGCGCGCTGTGCGGCAGTAGCCGCCTACTCGCCCCAGCGCTCCCCGTCGTCGTTGGCGCCATTGCGCACGGAGTCGAACGATAGATCTTTGACGCACCCCTCGGATCGGCGATGGCGCAGCCCCCACCAGGTATGGCGGCCGAGCGCCGCCTCGAGTCGTGGTGGACGTCGTGATCTAGGACCGACGCGCAGCGCGGTCTCTCTCAACTTGGGCCCTAGAGCTTCGTGCGGAGGGCTCGTGGCTCCGCTCTGCGACCGTAGCGGCGACCCGGTCCGCCGCCTCTCGAGGACTCTCGTGCTCCCACACACGGATGACCGCCCAGCCAGCGGCATCCAACACCGCGTTGGTATCTAGGTCCCGGGTGCGGTTGGCCGCGAGCTTGCTTGCCCACCACTCGCTGTTCGCGGACGGCTCGGTGCCGTGGTCAGGGCAGCCATGCCAGAAGCACCCATCGACGAAGACTGCGACCCTGGCACGGGTGAAAGCGATGTCGATCGTCCGACGCCTCTGCCCCGGCACGGGCCACGCAACCCGGTAGCGCAGCCCCCGAGCGTGCAGCAGCCGACGCAGCGCGACCTCAGGGGCAGTGTCCTTGCGCTTCGCCCTGCTCATACGCAGGCTGACCTGACTCGACGAGGCCCCGGGATGCGGGGGTACGTGCTGCGGCTCCGGTGCGGACGCAAGCGAGTCGCCCGATTGATGCGGCATGCGGGCCTGGTCGGGGTGTGTCACCGGCGCAAGCGTAGCGGCCACCGCCCGGCGCCGGCACCGCACGAGGACCTGGTGCGCCGCGACTTCACCGCCGCGGGCCCGGCCCTGCTGTGGTGCACGGACATCACCGAGCATCCGACCGGCGACGGTCGCGTGTACTGCTGCGCGGTGCTGGACGTGTTCACGCGCCAGGTCGTGGGCTGGTCCGTCGCGGACGACATGCGCTCCGAGCTGGTCGTGGACGCCCTGGAGATGGCACGGTGGCGTCGCCGTCCCGCGCCTGGCACCATCGTGCATGCGGACCGAGGAAGTCAATACAAGTCCTGGATCTTCGGCCACCGGCTCCGCGCCACCGGCCTCCTGGGATCGATGGGTCGCGTGGCATCCAGCGTGGATAACTCGATGATCGAGTCGTTCTGGTCCTCGATGCAGCGCGAGCTCCTCGACTGCCAGCAATGGCACACGTGCGCCGAGCTCGCCGCGGCGATCTTCGAGTGGATCGAAGGCTTCTAAAACCCTTCCGCCGTCACTCCGGCCTCGGCTACAACAGTCCGATCGAGTTCGAGCACCTCCACACCGCCGCTCAAGGCACGGCATGATCAACCAACCGAAACTGTCCGGAGAAGCGGGTCAGACTCCATCCGTGCAGCAGTCCCGTTCGCCCGGCTAGCCCGGGTACTGGGAGCTGAACGCTATACCGCATTCCCTGCGCGTACAGACGCTGACGCACGTCAAGCTCAGACTTCGTGTGGCGCCTGCGGGCAGCGCTCATCCATCGATTCACTGCGGCACGCGACGCCCCGGGATGAGGGCCGACAACCGTCATTCGTTCGTCGTAGGCAGCGCGGCTAACGAGCTCCGTCGCCCGCGTCCGGTCGCGTCCGCGCTACCTCGATCGCCGCCCTTGCAGTCTCGCGAATCTCGGCACCCAACTCCACCTCATCAAGTGACTGAAGCGAAAGGAAGGGGGATAGCTTGATGAGCTCCTTGAGCGTCTCACGGATGAATGTGCGAGAGGGGACGCCACTTTCGGCTGCATCCTCACGAAGCTCAGCGAGGACCAGGACGAGCTGCCTGACGGTCGCAGGGTTCTGCCCGAGTACCTCACGTCTCGCAAAGATCTGGTCGAAGTCGGCCTCACCGAGCACGCTGATCGCGGCATAGGGCTGGACGCTGTTGCTGTCGAGCAACAGCTCGGCACGCCACCAGAGACGCCCGAACACATGGCGCGTGATGTCAGTTGCGACGAAGCGGTCCTCCTGCGCTACGTCGAACCTCCACGCGGCGATGTCAGGTAGCAACACGAGGGCGAAGAACGCCCAGACCTCACGACTTCCTGCTTCAGCGGGGGAGAGCCCCGCCGCTGAGTGCAGGTACGCAGCGACGGCGGCGTCAAACGCGGTCTTCTGCGCGGCGCTGGGATCGTCAGGAAAGCCGTGCGTGACTGCGATCTGGCGCACGGCGGCCTGGACCGCGACGAGATGCTCGCTGGGCACCCGGGCGCCACCAGTGGCAAGGTACACAGCGCCCTCGTCACTGGTGCTGCTGCGCCGGGCGAGCGTGTCTGAAGCACTCTCGGACTGGAGTTCCGCGAAAAGCCTGCGCGCGCGGCTCGTGAGCAGGCGTGGGTAGAGGTAGTTCACGCCACTCCTCCGAAGATCCCTGCGGAAGCCTGAACCTCGGTGGCGACGAACGTCGGGCTGTCCTTGGCCCGCAGTCGAACGTCACGGATCGAACGTCCGCTGAACATCTGAGCGAACACGTCCCGAAGCAGGGCCCCAAGGGACTCATCGGCGAACTCGGTTTCGTCGACGAAGTCGTCTCGGGTGAGCGCGTGCTCGACGAGAGTGCGGGCCACGTCGCTGTACACAGCGGACAGAACTAGCTTGTCAGTCGGTCGGGGCTTTCCAGCGCTCGCGAACGCCCTCGCAACAACCTTGTGCCGGCTGTTCACGAGCAAGAGGATCGAACCCATCGCCGCGGCGTCCAGCGGACCGTCGATCTCGAGGTGCCATCCAGCAGCGCTTGGTAGAGATGACTGAGTGAAGTCCGCGAGGGCGATCGGGAACTGCGACCCGTCGCCCTGCAATCGGAGTGTTGACCGACTCCTCCAGAGCACCGACCCCGCCCGACGAGGGGCGATCGGGTCCAGGTGCGCAACGGCTCGGGGCAGGATCAGGAGTGTGTCGATTGCGAGCGTTCCGCTGACTCTCGACCCCGGGATCGTCAGGGCGAGCTCCAGCTCCGGCTTCGCCTCGCCAACCTCGACGAGCGCGGCTCGAGCACGAAGTCCCGATCCACGGGCGTGCCAGACCACGCTCATCGCAAGCGGCGCGTCAGGCGGGAGGGCACACTGCTTGCGCACCGCGTCCGCGTCGACGGTGACGAGGCGTCGAACGCACAGGTCGAGGTTGTAGTCCCACACGTCCAGGTGCTCCGGGAGTGGGACCTCTTCGCCCTGAAGTGTCAGCAGCCAGTCCGAAGCCTCGATCAGTTGGGGGTCGGGCGTCAGGTAGGGAAGGGCAATCCGGGTCAACTGCGCACCCCCACGGCGTGGATGTCAAGGTCGATCATCATGTCCGGCGCAGCCTGGACGAAGAGCTTCCACGTGCTTTCGCCGTCACTGACGACCTCTGGGCTGATCGACCGAAGAAGTTCGCCATCAGGTCCTTCCCAGCCGATCACACCAACGTTCGATCCACCGTTCTCGCGTCCACCACGCTCAATGCCGGTCACGATCTTCAGCCTGGCTTCGAGGGTGACAGCGGCAGCCGCGGGCACTATGAACTCCTGCACGATCACGCGGCCGCTCCGAAACCTCCTCAACTGCGGCTCGCCGACGTACTCCACTCGTAGGCGAGACCGGGAGGCAGGGGAAGCAGCTCCACCTCCACTGGAACGGGTGCCGCCCGCGGCGCCACCTGATCCCCCGGGCGTACCCTGCGCGGCACCGCCGCGCGCTCCGTCATTCTCGTTGTACGAGACTGAGCCCCCGGACCCGGTCGAACCGCGCATCAGCCTGGAGAAGTAGTTCGAGGCAGCTCCGAGCGTCACTCCCTCGCCCGCACCGTCGACGACGGCACGCAGACCGCCCAGCTCTACCTGCGCCTCCCTGATCCGTGTGAAGGCGACCCGGACCAGTGTTGCCTCGTCGCGCGGGAGGCTGTCGGGGTTCCAGGCATCGTGAGTCGGAGGTTCCGCCTTGGCGAACACCCCATCGAGTGACGTGTCCGCACGAAACACGCCAGCATAGCCCTGGTACTCGGAGGACGGTTCCGGTCCCGCGAGATAGTTGACGACAAGCTCAGGAGCCCGCATGAGGCAGACGTGGTGCACCAAGTTCCTCTCGAACCCGGCGCTGGCTGCGGCCTTCGAGTGATCCCACGGCGGGAGCACAGTCTTGGTGACTCCGAGTTGGCCGAGCCGCTGGCTGCGCGTCCGATGCTCGACCGATCGGGCCTCGCCGCTGTCGAGCTGACGGAATGCCGTCACGAACAGACTGATCGGAGTCGTCGTCTCGGGATCGGGGACCGTGTAGGAGACGCCGTCAACGTTGACGTGGAAGCGCATCCTTGCGAGTCCGTCGGGACGTTCGAGAATCTTGGGCCAGAGTTGCCACGCAATGGTCTCGGCGAGGTAGCGACCGACCTCTTCCTGATCCTCGAAGTTGTCGTCGATCTCCGGGTCGATGACGTAGATCGTGGTTCCCGTCTCGCCCGACCCGAACGGCATCAGGCCGAGCCGCGCGGCGAACTCGTCAGCCTCGGTGTCAAGCAGGGGCTCGACGACGTCGTCAGACTCTGTTCCCCACCAGTGCCGCCCGGTGAACCGCGCTTCGCCTTCCGCCCCAGCGGCAACATAGCTGTGGGCAAGGACGGAACCGATGAGCCGAGTTTGGAGGTGGCCTTCGTGCTCGGTTCGGGTATGGATCAGGATCGCGCGGGGCTTAGAGAGCATGAAGAAGATGCCCTTGCCGAACCCGTAGGTCCCGCCACCGAGCTCGGCGTCGCGGGCCTCTCCGACGTTGCGGACGAACGTCACGAAGTCCCGTCGTCCGCTTTTCACCACATCTGCTCGGGTCGGTCCACCCAGTCCCTTGGTCCCGCGGTCGGAGACCGCAAGCACACGGATCGACGTGCCCTCCTTCAGAGACCTCCGGAGGGGAAAGTGCTCAGAGTTCTGCGGACTTCCCTCGGTGAGGCTGCTACGCCACACTGGGGCGTGGGCAGGGCTGACCGTGTACAGGTCCAGCCCGAAGCGGACGTCTTCCCCGGTCTCCGAGCGCCCGTCCCAGCTATTCTGTGCCGCCTCGCGTACGAGGACGGTCAGCAGGTCGAGCTGAGGCCGGCCGAGCTGACTCCGAATGCCTTCGGCGACAGGTGCTCCCTCCGCACGGAACGGCTGGGACACCCATCGAGGGGGCGTGGTCATGCTTGCGCGCTCCAGCCGCTCAAGTGCATGGCGACCTCTTCCTCGTTGCCCGGCACCTCCGCGACAAGGTCGATAGTGTAGTTGGCGTCCTTGACGCGCTCGTCCACACCCGCCGCGCCGAGCTGTGCGCGCGTCATCCGGGGGAAGGTCTCGTCGACGAGATACCAGCGTTCCTCGGAGGTCGTGAACGCGCGCACGTCGTTCTCGCGGACGACCCCCGGCAGGTAGCCGACCTGTGCAAGTCGACTACGCATCGCCTGCTCGTCGTCGGCGAGTTCCAGGCACTCCTCGGCGAGCACCTGAAGACTCACACCCCGTCCCTCTTCGACCTCAGCGACCAGACGGAACCACGCGAGCAGCAGAGTCGAGGCAGGAGCAGGCTCGAGCTGCTCGAGACCATGGATCTCGGTCACATAGCCGGCCGCGAGAGTAGTCGCCTTGACCTCGATGTCGATCGCACCGCCGGAGAAGTCGTGGTGCCGTCCGGTCGGCCCGGTCCAGGTCCGGTGCGCGCTGGCATCGGTCTGCAGAAGGCGCCGGAGCACGAGGAGCTCGGCGAACAGTCCGGAAGCCACCTGTCGCTCCATCCGTCCAGCGGGGCGCTCGAAGAGCGCTTGCCACCGGTCGATCACCTGGTACACAGCCTTGAGCGGCTGCTTCTCACGGCCCGGGAGCGTGCGCAGGACGTCGGTGCAGAGCTCGTCGAACAGGTACGCAAGCTCGGGGCGCGGGCACGAGAGGTCCGCGTACGTCGTTCGACTGCTGGCGTCCTCGAGGAAGCGCTTGCGCAACGTAAGGCCGGGACCATCCAGGCCTGCGCGAAACCGTGTGGTGGACAGCACCGGAACCAGCAGGTGCCGGACATCGTCACTGTCAATGGCCAGCGTCACTTTGCCCCATGGTGTCGAGTGGTCGAGCTCGAGCGCCCGCAGCCGGGTCTCCGTCGACGGTGGCTCGTCGGTGAGCCGTGCCCATGCGATGTCGAAGGGGTTCGATGCTTCCCTGGTCACTCGTCGGCCTCCAGGATGCTGAGGTCCTCTTCCTCCAGCTCGCCGACCCCGGAGAGGTCAGCCTGGACATAGCCGTTCGCCTTCGCGTCTGCTCCGACGGCGGATGGGAAGACGATGCCGACCCCGATGACATGCTCTTCGGCACCGAGCGGCTTTCGGCTCTTCTCAGACTTCTTGGTCCCAGGCTTCGAGTCCTTGTCGATCGCGTAGAGGACCAGCAGCGGGGTGTCAGGAGCGAAAGTGGCGCGGGCCAGGAAGATGTCGTGCTCAGTTGCCCGCCCGTAGTTCCCCGGGAGGTCGACGGCGGCGTCCTTGCGGCTCATCAGCGTCTTGATGTCGACCACGTGCGCTTCGGTGTTGTCGAGGCGGGCACGAGCGACCAGACCAACGGTGACGCCATCCGAGAAGCTGAAGTCGTTGGCACCCGTCGGCGTGTTGCCAATAACTGCCACGTTCCAGCGCTTCAGTTCCCCGTCCTGGACCCTCTTGCTGATGTAGTCCGAGAGCAGCTGCGAGTTGGCAATCGCCCACTTCTTGTGGAAGCCGTACTTGCTGAGGAAGTTCAAAACCGCCGTGTGCGGAACGGAGGTGAAGACATGCTGGGCACCTTCCACCCGGTGATCGTCCGCCTCGGCCTCGGCTGCGCTCACGAGCGCACGCGCGGCCTTGATGTTCTCGCCAAGCCAGTCGGTGTCGGTGTGGAAGTAGTGGGTCTGGAGACGTTGACCTCCGTAGGAGGCCGAGGCTGGCACCGCGTCCTTCATCTTCGCCGCGGCGGTGACGAGTAGTGCGGGATGAGTCTGGATACGGACCGCAAACTCCGTCGGGGTCAGGTTCTCGGTCATGTAGCGGTCGATGTCGGCACGCATCTCGTGCTCGACCACGGCGAGGTGCCGGAACCAGGACTCGAGCTCTGCAGTCATCCAGATGCGGGGAAGGTCGGCGTAGCCGTTACGGAAGCCGAACCACCGGCCCATCTGGAGGAGAGTGTCGTACGCCGAGACAGCGCGAACGAAGAAGCTGACAGAGAGCCCTTCGAGGGTCAGGCCGCGGGACAGGGTGTTGCCACCGACTGCGATGGCCACGACGGGACCGCTCTCGTAGTCGAGGCGGTTCTCGCTGCTCGAGTTGTCCATGATCACGCGGCAGGACTTGAGCACCGCGGGGAGGTGGTCGAAGAGTGCGTCGAAGGGCACCGGCTTCTCCCCGAACTCTGCCGCCTCGACAGCTTCGCACTCGGACTCCCAAGTGTGCCGCAGTTCCTCAACGAAAGACGGTTCGCTGAGGCCCGCGCTCGTCTCGGCGAGGAGGTCGAGGAGCGGCTGGCGGTAGCTCAGGTGGACGGCCGTGTTGACGCTCGTGTGGATGAGCATCGTGCTGTGGGGGTTACCGCCACCGCGAACACGTCGTGCCGCAGTGGAGATGAGGAAGTAGCGCACTGCGTCACGGAGCGATGGCACCATCGTGGGAGCGAAGCCGTCGACGTCGACGCGTCTCATCGGCCGGAGCAGCGGCACGTCGCCGTCCTCGACGGTGCGGACCATGTCGTAGCCGTCCCAGACGTCATCGGCCTCTTCACCGTCAACGGCGTCCCGTCCGAAGATGACCTCGGTACCGAAGTGTCCGTCGGGCTTCTTGAGGCTGACGACAAAGTCTCTCGGGTACAGGTCCGCGGCCGAAGGGTCGATCAGCAGGTTGGCGAAAGGCGTCGCGGTGTAGCCGATGTAGACGCTGCGAGGCAGCCCGTTCATGATCTCGCGGATCAGAGGGTTGATCGTCTTCGTCGCGACGGTCGCCTGGTCCGCCTCATCGTCGATGATCAGCGTCGGGGTGTCCTCGAGGTGCTTCGATGCCTTCGCCAGCCAGGCAGCGAGCTTGCGCAGCCTCGTTGCGTTCTTCTTGACCACACAGAGCACGACGTTCTTCGAGCTCGGTCCGAAGAACCCGGCGGGGTTGCCCGTGGGCACAAAGTCCTGGTCGAGCGTCGTGAGGGGGTGCCAGTACCCCGGGTTGGGCTCGACGAGCTGCTGCTCCAGCCGGCGCTGCGTCTGACGTCGGAGCCCGTTGTGAATGCCCGAGAGCACGATCACGAACTTGTAGCCACGGTCAGCCGCCTTCGCAATGACGGCGGTGAAGTTCGTCGTCTTTCCTGACTGAACGTGTCCGACGACGAGGCCGCGGGACCGGAAAGTCTTCTCCTTGGGGTGATTCAAGAGCGAGACCACGCGAGTCGATGAGTCGTCCAGGACGTCAAGGCCATCGGTCCAACCGTCCGCCTTGAGCAGCTTCTCGACGGCCGGCCAGTAGCGGTCGTTCGCCCGCGGACCGGTGTACCAGGACGTTCGGCCATCCAGGGCGACCACCCGCGGCTCGTCCAGTTCTTTGATCTGCTGAGTCTCCGCGTCGAACCGAAGCCTGATGCTCTCGATGTTCTCAGCAGGCACTCCGAACGCCTGGAGGTCCTTGATCGCCTCGACCGGTGTCTTCGTCTCGAGCATGTTCAGGAACGCGGTGTACATCGGGTCGGGCGCAGTCACCATTAACACCTTTCATACGGCTTCGTGCGGTCATGACCCTATCTATGATTCGGGGCAACTCCCTGCCGCACACGGGTGAAACGATCGCGTGTCCAAACGCCAGCGGCGGTTGAACGCACCCTGCAGGGTCCTGTCCGCGCGTCGCGGTCTCCGCTCAACAGGCTGGTTCGCCGCGTACCTCCGCCCGAAGTACGGGCAGCCCGACTGCCCAGGGGCGGCGTCAAACCGCTCCAACACATGCATGTTTTCGCAGGTCATGATCAGGCCGGCAGCAGTTAGGATTGTTGGATGAGCCCTGACGCACTCTGCGTGCCACCGATCAAGGTCCTAGACCTGTTTGCTGGCTGCGGTGGCCTTACGGAGGGGTTCCACCAGTACCAGCCGGAGGGCTGTGCGCGGCCGGCGTTCCACACCGTGGGTGCTGTTGAGTGGGACGAGTCCGCCGCCGCGACGTACGCCCTGAACTTCGGCGGCACCGCGGCTCGTTCACGAGGTCTGGAGCCGCCGATCATTGCGCGTGCAGACATCAGGGAGTGGACGCCGCCATGGGGCCCCGGCGAGGTGGACGTGGTGGTGGGCGGCCCGCCTTGCCAGGGATTCTCGGGCCTCAACCGCGAGAAGGTCCGCGCCGAGCGGAACCAGCTCTGGCAAGAGTTCATCAAGGTGGTCGTTGCCCTCCAGCCGAAGGTCTTCGTTATCGAGAACGTCGACCGATTCCTCCGGTCTGTCGAGTTCCAGGACCTGAAGCAGCGTATCGGGGGTGCCGACCTGACGAACTACGAACTCGTCGACCCGTTGGCGGCCGAGGACGGGCCGACGGGCTGGGCGCGGGAACGCCACTACCTGCTGAACGCTGCCGACTTCGGTGCCCCACAGGCCCGACGGCGCGCGATCGTCATCGGCCGCCGCATCGACGTCGACCTCGAGCGAGATCTGTTGCGCTATCCCGAACCCACACACTCGAAGGACGGAGCAGACGGCAGGAAACGGTGGCTGAGCGTCGACCCGCTCTTCCGACAGACGGCCAAGCTCGCTCTGCGCTCAGACCTGCCGGATCGTGGGCCGCGACCAGTCCCCGGCGTCGAGGGTATGCATCGGGGACCGTTCACTGCCCGGGAACTCCACATCGGGCGCAACCCTGAGCCGCTCTCGCTCGCGCGATACCGAGCGATCCCTGCGGGAGGAAACCGGAAAGATCTGCGCGGCAGGTACTCCTGCCGTTTCGACGGCGGCGAGGAAGTCATCATCGAAAGATCCGGTGAGTATCGCGACGCCAGCGGCCATCTGGTGGTCGACGGTTCGTACCGCGTCGTCGCAAGTGGCAGCGTGACGCTCGTCCCTCTGACGGTCCGCCTCCTGGAGAAGGGCGAGCCGGCGGCTGGCGGACCCTCTGGACGCAGCAAGTCCGAGCGCTTCGTCGTCGCTGTCCGTACCGGGGGGAGCGAGCGCAAGGCGGAGCTCGAGTACCTCTCCACGCCGTCCTGGGATGCCCACGACACAGGATCGGGCGACGTCATGGGCCGGGCACGCATGGGCACCCCGTCCGTGACGATCCGCACCGAGTTCTTCAAGCCCGAGAAGGGCCGCTACCTGCACCCCACGGAGGACCGCCCGATCACCCATCTCGAGGCCGCCAAGCTTCAAGGCTTCCCAGCCTCGTTCAAGTGGTGCGGAAGCAGGCTCGACATCGCGAAGCAGATCGGCAACGCCGTTCCCATCCCGCTGGGCCGAAAGATCGCCGAGTCGATCTACGGGTACTTGGACCAGGCAAGGTCGGGAACCTCGGCTTGATCCGACGGCGTGCCGACGCGAGCATTGCCGGGCAAGGAGCAGGGCCCAGTGTCCTCGGGGCTTCGACATCACGCCAAGGCGCCACGAGCCTCCAACAAACCCAGGGCGATTCAGTGTCCCCTCACCGGGCGGCCTGATCAATCTTGTCGAGTCCTGTGCGCAGGTCGTCGGGTCGACCTCGATCCGTATTGGGCCACCGGCCCTCCCGCGAACACCTGGCCTGACGGTTGGAGCAGTTCGCTGCCGCCCACTGAGACTGCTCGGCCCTTCGGTCACACCGCCGGTGACCACCCCTCCGCCTTCTCGAGCCGCCGCCGTACGCCCTCGGCCCCGACCTCCTCGATCCACTCGCGATCCCCGACGACGACGAGCAGGGTCCGCGCCCGCGACAGCCCGGTGTACAGCATCTCCCGTGCCCGCTCGAGGTCCCGCACCCCGTTGACGGCCAGCACCACCACGGATCGCTCGAGCCCCTTGAACCCGAGGACGTGCCCGTAGAACACGTCCTGCTCGGCGAAGAACGCGTCCCAGTACTCGGCGTACCCGCCGAGCTCCACCTCGTTGACCTGCTCGGGGTGCCGCCGCCCGGTCGCGAGCAGCGCGACCGAGCCGGGCTCCCAGCCCTCGGCGAGCAGCGCCTCGACGGCGTCGTCCGCCGCCTCGACCGCGGTCTCGGCGGGCACGTCGACCACCCGCACGGGCGGCCCGTCGAGCCCTCGGGGCTTCACCACGTCGTCGGACAGCGCCCCGAAGACCTGCGCGATCTGCTTGGTGGACCGCAGGTTCTCGTCCAGGGTCACCGGCGTGAGCTCCAGCGGCACCTGGCCGTCGCGCGGAAAGACCCGCTGCGCGTCGTCGAGGAACACGTACACCCCGCCGGTGTCGGCGTCCCGCAGGCACCGCAGCAGGGAGGGCCACCACAGGTCGCCGAAGTCCTGCGCCTCGTCGACGACGACGGCGTCGAACAGCTCGTCCGGTCCGCGCAGCGCCGCGAGGCGCCCCAGCTCGGTCGGCAGGTGCCGCTCCCAGTAGTCGGGGTCGTCGTCGCGCCCGCCGACCGCGCCCCAGGAGACCGGCAGCTCGTGGAAGAGGCCGACGTAGGCGGGCTGGTCGCGGCGGGGCCAGGTCGCGGTGATCCGCTGGAAGTAGCGGCCGAGGCCCCGCGAGTAGCACAGCAGCGCCACCCGCTCCCCCGCCCGGGTCCGCCGTCGGGCCTGCTCCAGCGCCAGGTAGGTCTTGCCCGAGCCGGCGCCGCCGACCACCCGCATCCGCCGCACCTGCGAGAGGGCCCGCAGGATCTGCACCTGGTCACGGGTCATCTGCTCGAGCCGGGTCTCGTGCTCCAGCGCGCGCGTCAGGTGCTCCGACTGGCTGGGGAACCCGCCGGCCACGCAGGCGACGAGTCCGTCCAGCGCGTCCTCGTCCAGCGGGGCGTACCCCTGGCCGTGCCGCTCGATCGCGTGCTTGACGCGTTCCGCCACCCCGCCGGGGCTCTCGAGGTCGTCGCGCCCGATCACCATGTCCCGCGGCAGGTCGAACGAGTCCCACCCGCCCGAGACGTAGCGGTGCGGGAACGCCACGAGGTGCGCGGTGCGCGACGACGACGCCGGCTCGCCCCGCTCGCGCAGCAGCGCCTGCAGCACGTGGCGGG
This sequence comes from Isoptericola haloaureus, assembly GCF_036689775.1. Lineage (NCBI taxonomy): Bacteria > Bacillati > Actinomycetota > Actinomycetes > Micrococcales > Promicromonosporaceae > Isoptericola > Isoptericola haloaureus. The sequence continues at coordinate 1,088,222 of NZ_JBAGLP010000118.1, forward strand.
CGCTCTGCACCTGCCGGACCGGCTGGATGCGGTGCCGCGCGTCGCCGCTGCCCTGGTACCAGGACCCGCCGGACCGCTCGATGTACCCGCCCTTGACCTCGATGACGGCGATGCCGACGCCGGGCCAGGCGACGAGGAGGTCGATCTCGTACTCCTGGTCGTACTCCTGCAGGTTCACACCGTGGCAGACCACGACGTCGTCCGGGAGCTCCGCGCGCAGCGCCTCCCAGACCGCTCGCTCGGCTCCGCCGTCGTCCGGGAAGTCGGGCGTCGAGGGGTGCGTGCGGGGCATGCTCCTTTGGTACCTGACGAATCGTTTCAGGTCACGGACGTTCCAAGAGTTGGTGTGACGATTCACCTGATTTCACCCTCCCCGGGTCTTACAGCGAGCACATGTCCCGCTCCCGTCCATCTCCGCCACAATGGCCGCCATGCCGTCCTGCCCTGCCCACCGCCTCGCCCCGGCCCGACGCGCGGCCCGCACCGGTGCCGTCGTCGTCGCGGCGGGCCTCGCCCTCGCAGCCTGCTCCGCCGACGTGGCGCCCGCTCCGGACGCCGCCACGCCGGCTGCCTCCCCCGCGGAGACGTCGCCCGCACCGAGCAGCACGCCGACCGAGCCGTCGGCGGGCCCCAGCCCGTCGCCGTCGGACACCCCGAGCCCGCGGGCCCAGGAGCCCGAGCCGGCCGACACCCCCACCTACCCGTCGTTCGACCCGCACACCGACCGCGCCCTGCAGACCATCGCCGCGATGGAGGCGACTTTCGGCGCGGGCGCCTTCAAGGTCGAGGGCGACGACGACGGCACGCGCTGGAAGCTGGAGCTCACGCAGGGCGACGATCGCCTGAAGGTGAAGGCCGAGGCGGACGACACCGGCATCGCGACGACCGACACGAAGCGCGACGACCTCGGCGACGACGACCGCGAGGCCCTCGGACGCGCGCAGGTCAGCCTGAGCGAGGCGATCGTCCGCGTCGTCGAGTCCTCGGGCGGCGTCCTGGACAAGGCCGAGCTCGAGGAGGACGACGGCCTCGCCTACTGGGAGGTCGAGGTCGACCTCGGGGACGACGACGAGCACTACCGCGTCGACGTCGCCACCGGCACGCTCTCGCGGGACGCGTAGGGGCTGCGCACCGGCGGCCCCGGCGGTCACGCGGCCTCCCCCACCATCGGCGGGCGCGTGAGGTCGCCGTCGCCCTCAAGCCTGGGGACGACGTAGAAGCCGTCGGGCGTCTTCCAGTCGTAGACGACGACCGCGTTGACCTCCCGCAGACTCCCACGCCACGACGCCAGGCGGTGCCGGTCCACCCACCGCAGCCCGCGCCCGGCCTGGTCGCGCACCGCACAGCTCAACATCGCCAGGTGGTACGAGTTCCTGTGCTGCTCGTGGATCTCCCAGGGCAGCCGGGCGAGGACCTGCTCGTCGAGCTCGGGAAACATCTCTGCTCCTTCGTCCGGGGAGCCGGCCGACAGCCACCCGGACGCGCGAACGAGCCCGGAGGCCGTCGGCGACCCCGCTCTTCCCCGCGCCGGTCGGCGCGAGGCCGGTCTTCCTCCTGAGGCACCGTGCGCGAGGAGCGCGGTTGCCGGATCGGCACGCGGAGGACGTGTCGCCGATCACTCGTTGACCTGGGCAGATGTCTACCCGACACCGGAGGCGGGCCGCAACCGCGACGGCCCGCCCCGGACGTCCGGTCTCACTGCAGCGAGACCTCGACACCGCCGGAGAACGCCGAGTCGTGCAGCTCGAGCGTGGCGGGCGTCGCGTCCGTCGGCACGTCGAAGACGACGACGCCGTCCACGGTGTTACCCGGGTTGATCTCGTTGAGGAAGCTGTTCGAGTCGTCGAGGTAGATCGCCGCCTCGGAGTCCGCCGAGTGCGTGCGACCCTCGGTGTCGACGAGCTTCTGGCTGCTGCCGTCGAAGTACTGCGCCTCGTCGCCGATGTTCTCCACCGCCATGTGGACGAGCACGAACTGCCCCTGGGCCTCGGTGTTGAGGTACTCGTTCCCGATCTGCGCCACGCCGTCCTCGAGCTCGGTCACCGTGAACTCGAACTTGCCGTCGCGCGCGGCGTCGCCGAGCCCCGGCAGGTCCGCGGCGTCGGTGGCGGGCTCCTCCGCCTGCTCCTCGGCATCGGCCGCGTCCTGACCGTCCGCGGCCGCGCCGTCGTCGGTCCCGGCGTCCTGACCGGAGTCCTCGGTCGTCGCGGCGTCCTCGGAGGCGACCTCCGCCGTCGTGCCCGCGTCCGCCGGCGCCTCGTCGCCGCCACCGCCGAACGCGGCGCCGACGACGGCGATCCCGACGAGCACGCCGAGGCCGGTGAGGACCTTGTGGCGCGCGAACCAGCTCTTCTGCGGCCCCGGCTCGGGAGCCTGCGGCGCTCCGGACCCGCCCGGAGGAACGGGCTGCTGCGGGACCTGGCCCTGCGGGGCGGGCTGCTGCGGGGTCTGCGGAGACCACGCGGGGTGCTGCTGCTGGTCGGACATGATCGCTCCTTCGTCGAGCCGGTGATCGAACGAGATCGATCCTCGGCTCCGGGTGCCCGACGGCGGATCCCCCGGGCGGCTCGACCCACCGACCCGAACGGGGGAACCTCGGGCCGCGCTGCCGACCCGATCGGGTGATGACCGGCGTCGGAGGCGCGCCGTACGCTGCCCGGTATGTACCCGCCGTCGTCCAGCCCGGGAGGGCCGCCGCCGGGCCCTGCCAGTGGTCCGAGCGGCCCTGTGCCGGGCTACCCCGGCTCCCACGAGGGAGCCGCCGCGCCCGATCCGTACGCCGGCTCGTCCGCGGCGCCCTCCCCGGCCTCGTACGCCGGTGGGGCTGCGCCGTCGCCCTACCCGCCGTCGCCGTACCCCGGCCCGACGCCGTACCCGGGTCCGATGCCGCACGCGCCCTCCCCCGGTTCCCCGCCCGCCGGACCGACCCCGAGGCCGCCCGGCCAGGGGCGTCGCACGGCGAGCCGGTGGGGGTCGATCGGCGCCGTGGCGGTCACCTGGTTCTGCGCCGTCACGGGCGCAGCCTTCGCGGCACCGGCCGAGCTCACCAACACCCAGGTCGCCGTCTTCCTGCTCTGGTTCGTCGTCGCGGCCGGGGTGGCAGCAGCCGTGTGGTGGCGCACCACGCACCCGGTCGCGGTGTGCCTGGCGACCGCCGCGGTCGGGATCGTCAGCCCGCTCGGCGCCGTCGCCCCGCTCCTCGCCCTGCCCTGGGTGGTGGCGCGCACCGACCTGCGACGCAGCCTGCTGTGCGGTGGCGCGACGACGCTGGCGCTGATCGCGACGTTCTGGCGCGACGCCGCTCGCGAGGGCGAGAACGTCATCTTCTCCGCGACCGCGGAGGACGGCGGCGCGACCTCCTACATGACGCCTCTCGGATACCTGATCCTGGGCGTGCTGGCCCTGGGACTCGCCGTCGGCGTCGGGCTGCTGCGCCGCGTCGCCACCCGGGCCGGGGCCGACGCCGACGCCGCCCGTTCCGTCGCCACCGCCGAGTCGCGACGGGCTGCGACGTACCAGGCGCGGTCCGAGACGCTGCAGACCGAGCTCTCACGGCAGGAGGAGCGCGACCTCATCGCCCGCGAGATGCACGACACGGTGGCGCACCAGCTCTCCCTGATGTCGCTGCAGGCCTCGGCCCTGGAGGTGTCGTCGGAGGACGCCGAGACCGGCGACGCGGCCCGGTCGATGCGGTCCTCGGCGCACCGTGCGCTGGAGGAGATGCGCACGCTCATCACGTCCCTGCGCGAGGGCGCCGAGGACTATGCGGGTCGGGACTGGACCCTGGACGACCTGGCCGACCTGCTCGACAGCGCCGGGGACCGGGGCGTGGACCTGGTGGCGACGGTGTTCGTGACCGACGGTGACGCCGCGCCGCCGACGCTGACCCGCACGGTGTACCGCGTGGTGCAGGAGTCGCTGACCAACGCGGCCAAGCACACCCCCGGCGCGCGCGTCGCGGTCAGCGTCCGGGCGCGACCGGTCGACGGCATCGACGTCTCGGTACGCAACCCCGCCGGCCCTGCCGCCGGGCCCGCGGCGGCGCCCGGGAGCGGCTCCGGCCTGCGCGGGATGCGGGAACGCTGCGAGGCCCTCGGCGGCACGTTCGACGCCGGCCGCCAGGACGACGACTCGTTCCTGGTCCGCGCCCACCTGCCCTGGTCGCCGACGCCGGAGGCGTAGCCGAGCAGGTCCAGTGCCCGCGCCGCTCCCGCGCCACTCCCGCGGCCGGCCCGGGCTGGAGCTGCTCCGACGATGTCGCAGGTCACCAGTAGTGTCGAGGCCGTGACACGGGTTCTGGTCGTCGACGACGACACGATGGTGCGGCAGTTCCTGCGACAGATCCTCACCGCACGCGGCCTGGAGGTCGTCGGCGAGGCCACCGACGGGGACGAGGTGGTCGCCGCCGTCCGGGCGCACCGTCCCGACGTCGTGCTCATGGATCTGCGCATGGCACGCCTCGACGGTGTGCGCGCCACCGCCGCCGTCGTCGAGCTGCCCGACCCGCCGGGCGTGGTCGCCATGACGTCCTTCGACACGGAGTCGGCCATCCTCGACGCCGTGCACGCCGGCGCCGCCGGGTTCCTGGCCAAGGACTCCGGCCCGGACGAGCTGGTCGCAGCCGTCGAGGCCGTCGCCGCCGGGGACGGGGCCCTGTCGCCACGGGCCGCCCGGGTGGTCGTGGAGCAGGTCGGCAAGGCGTCGGGCGCCCGAGGGCGGGACGAGGCCCGCGCGGAGCTGGCACGGCTCACCGACCGCGAGCGCGAGATCGCCCACCAGGCGGCCCGGGGCCTGACGAACGCCCAGATCGGCGCCGAGCTCTACCTCGGGGCGGCCACCGTGAAGACCCACCTCAGCACGGCCTGCCACAAGCTCGGGGTGAACCGGGTGCAGCTCGCGGTCCTCGTGGACCGCGCGGCCTGACCTCGGTCGGGTACGCGACCATGGACCTGTGGACGACGCGACCCGCTGCCCCTGCCTGTCCGGCCTGCCGTACGGGGAGTGCTGCGCCCCGCTGCACCGCGGCGAGCGCACCGCCCCGACCGCCGAGGCGCTGATGCGGTCCCGCTACAGCGCCTTCGCCTCCGGCGACGCCGACTACCTGAGCGCGACCTGGCACCCGCGCACCCGCCCGGCGTCGCTGGACCTGGACCCGGGCCGCCGCTGGCGGCGCCTGGACATCCTCGGCACCAGCGCGGGCGGGCCCTTCGACGACGCCGGCGAGGTCGAGTTCGTCGCGACGTTCGCCGACGACGACGGCGGGCGCGGCCGGCTGCACGAGCTCAGCCGGTTCGTGCGCGAGGGCGGCACGTGGCTCTACGTCGACGGCGACGTCCGGACCTGACGCCCGGACCGGCCGGGACATGTCGGGGGCGGTCGCTAGCGTCGCCGGCATGACCTTCGTGAACGTCGGCACCCTCGGAGCCGTACCCGGCAAGCGCGACGAGCTGGTCGCCCACCTGACGGCCCGCAGCGACGAGCTCGCCGACGCCGGCTGCCTGTCCTACGAGGTCGGCGTGAACGACGAGCAGCCCGACACCGTCTACGTCGCCGAGATCTGGACGTCGGCCGCGGCGCACCGCGACTCGCTGCAGTTGCCCGGCGTGCAGGCGTCCATCGCGGCGGCCAGGCCGCTGCTGTCCGGGGAGATGGGCGGGTTCCGGTTCGACGTCGTCGGCTCACCGCTGCGCGACTGAGCTCTCCGCTCAATCCCGGGTCCGGCGTCCGCCCACCCGACCCCGACGCCGCCGTCCGCCCACGGCGAACCCGGAAATTGAGTCGGGGTGACTCAAGTTGTACTCCTCGGAACCATCCACGAGAGGAGCACCCATGACTGCCACCCTGACCCGCACCCCGCTGACGGACGCGCTGTTCCGCGACCTGTGGACCCCGCGCCCGGCAGCCCCCGCCGACGCCAAGCCCGCCGCAGACGTGTACCGCGAGGGCGAGGACCTCGTCGCCCGCCTCGACCTGCCGGGCATCGACCCGGCCGAGGACGTCACTGTCGAGGTCGAGGGCCGCAAGCTCGTCGTGCGCGGCGAGCGCAAGGACCAGCGCGGCGAGGAGTCCGAGGGCCGCCGCGTCTCGGAGGTGCGCTTCGGCGCCTTCCGCCGGGTCGTCACGCTGCCGAGGGCCGTCGAGGCCGACGCGGTGACGGCGTCCTACGACGCCGGTGTCCTGACGGTCACCGTCGCCGGCGTGTTCGCCGGCACGACCCCGCAGCGCATCGAGGTCACCACCGCGGCCTGATCACGAGGCCCGGGCCGCCCGGCCCGGCTGCGCGCACGGCGACACTCACGGCGACGGCGCTCGACCCGTCAGGGTCGGGCGCCGTCGTCACACACGGACATCACCGCGAGATCAGCTGCTCGAGCGCCTCCAGGGCGTGATCGACGTCGTCGCGCCTCACAGCGGGATCGCCACGACGGATGCTCGCACCGCAGGACGGAGCGACCGCTCGGGGACGATGTCCACGGGCCGGCCCAGGATGGCCGAGAGCTCGGCCTCCAACGCGGCCAGCGCGAACAGGCCCACGCCGTCGTCGACGTCGACCAGCAGATCCACGCCCGATTCCGGGCCGTCCTCGCCGGAAGCGACGGAGCCGAAGACGCGCAGGTGACGCACTCCGCGCCTGGCCGCTGCGTCGACGACGTCGTCCCGATGCTGTCGAAGGACCGCGTCGAGCACGGTGCCGCCCCCCGCCTCGGTGAGAGCTACGGCCTCCGACGCGACCGCACGGCCCAGGAGGCGCTTGACCTCAGGCTGGCTGCGCCCCAACGACCGCGCGATCCGGCGCTGGCTCCACCCGAGATCATGCGCCTGGCGGACACCGCGTTCCAGCGTCCGGCTCGCTTCGGCGCGCAGGTCGTCCGCACGGGATCCCAGACCTGCCAGATAGTCCGCGAACGCACGCTCGACGGCCGACTCCTCGCCTTCCATGCGGTCACCTCCGATAGCACATGCTATCGAAATGGCCCGGCCGCGCACCGTCCGATCGAGCGTCTCTGTTTCTCAGGAATCGAGACCTGATTCCTGAGGAACAGAGACGCTCGACGGGAGACAGCTCAGCCCCGACGGGAGACAGTTCAGCCCCGACGGGAGACAGCTCAGCCCCAGAGCCGCTCCGAGGCGATCCGCGCGCCGGCAGCCAGCGACTCGAGCTTGGCCCACGCGATCTGCGGGTGCACGCGCCCGCCGAGCCCGCAGTCGGTCGAGGCCAGCACGTTCTCCCGGCCGACCCGCCGTGCGAACCGCTCGATGCGCTCGGCGACGAGCTCGGGGTGCTCCAGCACGTTGGTCGCGTGCGAGACCACGCCCGGCAGGATCAGCTTGCCCTCGGGCAGCTCGACGTCGTCCCAGACGCGGTACTCGTGCTCGTGCCGCACGTTCGCGGCCTCGAAGGAGTACGCCCCGGCGTCGATGTCGAGCATGAGCCCGACGATGTCGCGCATCGGCAGGTCCGTGGAGTGCGGCCCGTGCCACGAGCCCCAGCACAGGTGGTACCGCACCTTCTCCGGCGGGATGCCGCGCAGCGCGTGGTTGAGCGCCTCGACGTGGATCCGCGAGAAGTCGAGGTAGTCGGCGACGGTCGGCTCCGGCGTGACCTGGTCCCAGGACTCGGCCAGCCCCGGGTCGTCGATCTGCACGACGAGCCCGGCGTCGACGATCGCGAGGTACTCCTCACGCAGGACGTCGGCCCACGCGTACGCGTACTCCTCGTGCGTCGCGTAGTACTCGTTGTGGATCCGCGTCGCCGACCCGGGCGCGATCGAGGTGACGAACGCGTCGGTCACCCCGGCGGCGTCGGCGGCGGCCCGCAGGTTCGCGGCGTCCTGCGCGACGGCGGCCTGCCCGGTGTACGTCAGCGGCCCGGTGACCTTCGGGAACTGCCCCGGCCCCTCGCCGTGGAAGATGCCCGACGTCGGGTCGGTGTACGCCTCGCGGAACCGCGCCTGGTCGCGGCGGTTGCCGAACCCGGTCAGCCGCACGTCGCCGGGCGCGGACTGCACGTCCGCCAGCACCCACTGCGCGTCGGTGTCGAGCTCGAGACCGCCGGTGCGCTGGAACGAGTACGACCACCAGGCGCCGAAGTCCATCGGCGAGGACATCGACTTGCCGTACTCGCCGTCGCCGACCACGGAGATCCCGGCGTCCTGCTGGCGGCGCACGACGTCGGCGACGGCGTCGCGCAGCAGCGGGCCGAACTCGCCGTCGGCGTCCCCGTTCTCGCGGGCCGCGTTGGCGGCGAGCAGCTCGGCGGTGCGCGGCAGGGAGCCGGCGTGGGTGGTCTCGATGCGGTCGGTGCTGCGCAGCACGATGTCCTGCCTCTCGGTCACGGGAACGGATCTCGGGCGATCGTCGCACGGTTGCCAGAACGGCAAACCGGCTGTCCCTCAGCCGGACGGCGGGGCACCATGAAGCCTCAGTCCACCGGAGGTCCGATGCCCGCCACCGTCCGCCTGATCGACGACGTCCGCCCCGAGGAGTCCGACCACGACTTCCTGCCCGGGATGCGTCGCGCCTGGCTCATGCCCTGGTACGACTTGACCGCCCGCCTGCGCGGCGTGCACCGCCTCTACCGGCGCACGATCGAGATCGCGGGGATCACCGCGGGGCAGCACGTGCTCGACGTCGGCTGCGGCACGGGCAACCTGAGCCGCGAGGTGCTGCAGGCCACGCCGGACGCCGTCGTCACCGGGCTGGACCCCGACGGCGACTCCCTGCGCCGCGCGGCCCGCAAGCTGCGCCGTCGGCGCTCCGGCGAGGTGACGTTGATCCGCGGGTTCGCGCACCGGCTGCCCGTGCCGGACGCCGGCCAGGACCACGTCGTCTCGTCCCTGGTGCTGCACCACGTCCCGCCGGAGGAGAAGCAGCAGCTCGCCGCCGAGCTGGTGCGGGTGCTGCGGCCGGGCGGACGCGTGACGATCGCGGACTTCGCCGGCGACCACGCCGGCGCCCACGCCGCCGGTCACGGGCGCGGGCACCGCCACGGCGGCGAGGGGCACCAGCCCGGGCACGGTCCCGGCAGCACGGCCTACGACGCCGACAACGCCGACGGCGGCATCGAGAAGCTGCTCACGGCGGCCGGGCTGGAGGACGCCCGGGAGCTGGAGCGGATGCCGCTGCTGGGCGACTCGGTGGTGTTCGTCCAGGCACGGCGGCCCTGAGGCGCCGAAACTTCACCCCGCGCTCCGGCGGCGAGCGCTCGGGACCCGGACCAGGGTAGGACCCGTTGCGTCCCGCTCCGGAGAGGATTCCTCATGTCGATCCGCCGACGCCTCGTCGCCGTGACCGCCGCCTGCCTCGTCGCCCTCGGGCTGACGGCCGTCCCGGCCGCGGCCGACGATCCCGTCGTGACCGAGTCCGACGGCGTCTTCCAGGCCGACGGCACCTACCAGGCGTCCTACACACCAGGGAACGCCAGGAACACGGTGACGTTGTGGGCGTCCTGCTCGCCCGACGGCGACGCCACCGTGGCGGTCACGCACCAGGAGCTGTTGGGTTCCCTGTGGATCCGAGACGCCTACCCGACGCTGGAGGTCTGGGGCCAGAGCGACTCCGGGTTCATCCCCGCCTTCTCGTCCGGAGAGTCCACCGTGATGCGCATCTTCTCCGGCAAGAAGAACACCCCGGCCACCACGGCCTCGGTCTTCGTCCTCGCGGGCGGGGGCGCCTCGAGACCTGCCCTCACCGGCGCGCCCTTCCTCTACTCCCCGAGCGGCCGGGCCGCCATCCCCGCCGACGGCGAGTAGTCCCGGCGGTGCCCCGCACCGACGGCGGACCGGTTGTTCACGCAGCCGTCGCCCCGAGGCCCTTCCCGGGCGCTGCGGTGATGTCTAGCGTGGCGTC
>NZ_JBAGLP010000119.1:0-38465 GCF_036689775.1 Isoptericola haloaureus
CACGGAGCCGTCGACGGAGCCGTCGACGGAGCCCACCTCGGAGCCGTCGACGGAGCCGTCGACGGAGCCCACCTCGGAGCCGTCGACGGAGCCCACCTCGGAGCCGTCGACGGAGCCGATCGTCGTCGACGCCGTGCCGACCGTCGTCGGCACGGTCCGGGTGGGGAAGACCGTCGAGGTCGACCCCGGCGAGTGGCCTGAGGGTACGGCCCTGACTCGGCAGTGGTTCGTCGGAGAGGAAGCGATCACCACGGTCGCAGCCCTCACGGCGACCTCTGGGCGGACGGTGACGCTCAAGCCGGCTCACCAAGGAGGCCAGCTCTGGGTCCGGGTGTCCGGCGAGCCGGAAGGCGCTGCGCCGATCGACCGCGAGAGTGATCGCACGAAGGTGCGGAAGGGCTACCTACGGCCCGCCGACGTCGAGATCGCCGGGCTGAAGCCGGGCGATCGGGCGAAGATCGGCACGACGTTGCGTGCTAAGCCGATGTCCCGGTCGTGGACGCCGAACGTCTGGAAGTTCACCTACCAGTGGCGCCTCGACGGGAAGAAGATATCGGGTGCGACGGGGCAGAAGTACACGCCGAAGAAGTGGCAGCACAACAAGAAGATCTCCGTGACGATCCGTGGCGCGAAGCCGGGCTACTACGGTAAGAAGGTCACCACGGACTGGGCGCGCGTGTCGAAGCCCTTCTCGTCGACCTCCCGGCCAGTGATCAAGGGCTCGCTGCGGGTCGGCGAGACGGTGAGGGCGAAGGTCGTGGAGGACTGGAAGCCCACGGCATGGGCCTACAAGTACCAGTGGTTCGCGGACGGCGAGCCGATCGCCGGAGCGACGAGCAAGCGCTACACCCTCACCAAGGCCGAGCACGGCACGCGTCTGAAGGTCAAGGTCACCGGAAAGCGGCAGGCGTACCTCCTGACGTCGCGCAGCAGCCGCTGGACCTCGGCCGTCCGCTGGCCCGACGGCGTGTCCACGCCGCGGATCACGGGCAACCCCAACGACCGCTACGTCCTGTCCGGGACCAAGATCTGGTTCACCGGCTCGGCCACGGGCGGCGAGCTGACGTACCAGTGGCAGCGCCGCACCGCCGAGACCGGCATCTGGAAGAACATGAAGGGGCGGACGTCGCGCACGTTGGCGATGACCGCCAAGTCCTTCCGAACTTTGGACGAGTACCGCCTCCGGGTCCGCAACGCGGCCGGCACGAAGTACACGAGGCCCGCAACTCTATGGGTCGACTCGCTGGAGTCCGACCCGTACTACACCGGCAAGATCTTCGTCGGGAGCTGGTACCTGTTCCAGGCGGCCTCGAAGACCAGCGACTTCACGGTGGGCGACACACCCTACGTCGGGACTGAGCTGTGGATCTGCCCGCTCTCCGGATACACGGGGAATCCTGCCACCGAGGTGAGTTTCCAGTACGTCGGGTCGGGCTGGTCGACCACCGCCTTCGGGTACTCGATGGAAACCGAGGGGGGGTGCGAGCTCTTCTGGGTCGAGGCCTCGGTGAGCTCGCACACCGCCGCGCGTGACGGCGTCTGGCAGGTCTACGACGACTCGAGGGGGCCGGATGGGTCCTACGCGCCGATCACGCAGTGGATGAAGGGGCTGCAGTAACCCGGACCTCTTCCGGACCGGGGGGCGGGCCGACGTCTCGGCCCGCCCCCCGGCACGTTCGGCGGCCGCGACGACGGTCCGCCGCAGTCTTGCCCCGAACGGTCGCTCCACCCCGTAGTGGAGGCCGGCCGCGAGGAGGAGCGAGATCCCCGTCGCGGCACCGAGGGTGGTCCACGCGCCGACGCCGATGCTCGAGAGTCCGTCCGTCACGGCCCACCCGAACTGCGTGTGCACGAGGTAGAGGGGGTAGGTGAGAGCGCCGCCGACCACGCCCGCGGCGGCGAGCCGTGGCGTCCGCCGCGTCGCCTCCGGGCGGGAAGCGACCCACAGCGCGGCGACGCTCACGAGGAAGATCGCGACCGACGCGATCGGTGAGACGGCAACCCCCTGGAGCTCGGCGGCGTTCCCGGCCGACACCGCCACCTGGACCGCGCCGAGGACCAGCAGGACCACCAGTGCGACGACGACGGTACCTGTGCCGGGGAGCTCCGCCCGGATCTGCGTGGCTTCCGACGGCACGACCCGTGTCGACGGAGGGAGGTCCGCGACGCGACGTGCCTCGACGTCCCGCCAAAGGACGAAGAGCAGCATGCCGATGCCGAAGTACACGGCGTGGCGGACGGCGAGGGCCTCGGCCAGTCCGGGCGCTCCGAGGCCCTGGGCGACCAGGCCGGCGGCGGGCCAGCCCAGCGCCAGGGCGACGGCCCGTCCCCTGGTCAGCGGGCCGACGGCGAGCGCGAGGCCCACGAGCAGGTAGAACTTGAGCTCGACCAGCAGGGTCCAGTAGACGACCTGGGAGGGTTCGGCACCGAGCAGGTCGGGCGCCATCGTCAGGTTCGCGACGGTCTCGACGGCGGTCAGGTGCCGCCCGTCGTCCCACAGGGCCTGCAGCGCCGCGGTGAGGACGACGCACGCCCAGAAGGCGGGGTAGAGGCGGCCGACGCGGGAGCCGGTGAACTGGGCGAGCGTCCGGCCCTGGACGCTCCACAGGATCGCGAAGCCGCTGATCACGAAGAAAGCCTCGACGGCGAGCCAGCCGTAGCGGGTGACCTGGTTGATCCCCTCGAACAGGCCCGTGACGTCCGCGCCCCAGTAGCGGTTCGCCGTCGGCGTCGCGGTGAAGTGGTACACCACGACGGCCATCGCCGCGCCGAAGCGCAGGAGGTCGAGGAGGTGCATGCGCGATGCCGTGTGCGTCGTCGAGCCCATCCTCGGACTCTAGATCACGGTTCGGTAACAATCCATCCGGAAGTAGTGCCCGAGCCCCGGTTACGCTGGGACCAGCGCCGACGGGAGCCCCCAGCGCGCGACACGAGTCCCACGACGTCCCAGGAGGGCACCCATGACCGACACCATCGCGACGACCGGCCGGCCGGCCGGCGGCTTCGACGAGGCGCCGGGCCGCTACAAGGTCCGCTCGCTCGCCCTGGCCGAGGCGGGGCGGCACCAGATCCGGCTCGCCGAGCACGAGATGCCGGGCCTCATGGCGCTGCGTGCCGAGTACGGCGACACCCGCCCGCTGGCCGGCGCGCGCATCGCCGGGTCGCTGCACATGACCGTGCAGACCGCCGTCCTCATCGAGACGCTCACCGCGCTCGGCGCCGAGGTGCGCTGGGCGAGCTGCAACATCTTCAGCACCCAGGACGAGGCCGCGGCCGCCGTCGTCGTCGGCCCGCACGGCACGCCGGACGACCCGCAGGGTGTGCCGGTCTTCGCCTGGAAGGGCGAGACCCTCGAGGAGTACTGGGACTGCACCGAGCAGATCCTCGTGTGGCCCGGCGGGGAGGGCCCGAACCTGATCCTGGACGACGGCGGGGACGCGACCCTGCTCGTCCACCTCGGTCTGCAGTACGAGCGCGTCGGCGCCGTGCCGCCGAACACGCTGCCCGGCGAGCCGGACCACACCCACGAGATGAACGTCGTGCGCGACGTCCTGCGCCGGGACCTCGAGATCGACCCGCTGCGCTGGACCGGGATCGCCGAGCAGATCGGGGGAGTCACCGAGGAGACGACCACCGGCGTGCACCGGCTGTACCACCTGGCCGAGTCCGGCGAGCTGCTCTTCCCGGCGATCAACGTCAACGACTCCGTCACCAAGTCGAAGTTCGACAACAAGTACGGCATCCGCCACTCCCTGCCCGACGGCATCAACCGGGCCACCGACGTGCTCGTCGGGGGCAAGGTCGCGTTCGTGGCCGGCTACGGCGACGTCGGCAAGGGGGCGGCGGAGGCCTTCCGCGGCCAGGGCGCCCGCGTGATCGTCTCCGAGGTGGACCCCATCTGCGCGCTGCAGGCCGCCATGGACGGGTTCCAGGTCGCGCGCCTGGAGGACGTCGTCGGCGAGGCGGACTTCTTCATCACCACCACCGGCAACAAGGACGTCGTCCGGGTCGAGCACATGCTGGCCATGAAGGACAAGGCCGTGGTCGGCAACATCGGCCACTTCGACAACGAGATCGACATGGCGGGCCTCGAGGGCGTGCCGGGGGTCGTCAGGACCGAGATCAAGCCGCAGGTGCACGAGTGGACGCTGCCGGCCGACGACGACGGCGACCGCGCCGAGCGGTCGATCATCGTGCTGTCCGAGGGGCGCCTGCTGAACCTGGGCAACGCGACCGGCCACCCGTCGTTCGTGATGTCCAACTCGTTCGCCAACCAGGTCATCGGCCAGCTCGAGCTGTTCGCCGACATGGCCCGGCCGGCCGAGGAGCGGCAGTACGCCCGCCAGGTCTACCGGCTGCCCAAGGTGCTCGACGAGAAGGTGGCCCGGCTGCACCTGGACGCCCTCGGTGTGCGCCTGACCGACCTCAGCACCGAGCAGGCCGAGTACCTCGGTGTCCCGGTCGAGGGGCCGTACAAGCCGGAGCACTACCGGTACTGAGCCCGCGCCCCTGCCCGCCCGGCCCTGCCGGGCGGGCACGGCTCAGCGGGGCACGTCGCGGTGGCGGAAGCCGGCCAGCCCGGCGCCGAGCAGCGCCACCGCGACGGCCCCGACCACCAGGACCCCGGTGCCGGACGGGTCCTCGGCCGGCAGCCGCCCGATCGCGTGCAGCGGCGAGACCTGGAGCGCGGCGTCGGGCATGCTCAGCGTCTCGCCGAGCATCTCGACGACCGCGACGTAGGCGATCGCCACCCAGAGCAGCCCCAGGGCCCGGGGGAGCAGGCCGAGCAGCGCCACCCCGAGGCCGACGACGGCGACCACCGCGGGCAGGTACTGCACCGCGGCGGTGAACGCCCCGGCGGTGTCGCCGGTGGCGCGCGAGGCGGTCACCGCCAGCCCGGCGCCGCCGGCCAGCGCGACCAGCGCGCCGCCGAGCACCGCGACCGCGGCGTGCGTGCCGAGCCAGGTCGTGCGCCGCACGGACCGTGCCAGCACCGCCTCCAGGCGACCGCCGGTCTCCTCGCGGCGCACCCGGGCCACGACCTGCGCGGCCGCGCCGAAGGCCATGAGCATCACCAGCACGAGCGTGAAGGACAGGTACCAGCTCGTCGGGTCGCCGGCGGCGCCCGCCGAGAAGGCGGCCTGCAGGTCGGGGTTGGCGGCCACGACGTCGGCGATGTCGTCGGTGAACGCGCCGAACACGGCCCCGACCAGCGCGGCGCCGACGGCCCAGGCCAGCAGGGTCGCTCCGTGCTGGCGCAGGGCCTGCCCTGGGCCGCTCGCCAGGAACCGGCCCGCCCGGGCGGGCCCGGGACGGCTCGGCACGACGGCGCTGCCCAGGTCGCGACGGCCGACGAGCGCCAGGCCGAGCCCGCTCAGCGTCGCGGCCACGCCGAGGGCCAGCAGCAGCGGCCACACGCGCGGGTCCTCGGCGAAGGGGCGGGTCTCCTGCTGCCAGGCCAGGGGGGACAGCCACTTCCAGCCGTTGTCCTCGACGTCCCCGATCGCGCGGAAGACGTAGGCGGCACCCAGCACCACGATGCCGACGGCCACCACCCCCGCGGCCCGGCGCAGAAGCTGGCCGGCCAGGGTCGCGACGCCCGCGAACACCAGGCCCAGCGCGGTCACCGAGGCTCCGTAGAGCGCGGCGTCGGCGGCCTCGACGCCGTAGGCCAGCAGGGAACCGGCCATGCCCAGGCCGACGAGCACGAGGGCCCCGGCCGTGACGCCCAGCGCGGCGCTCCACGGTGCGCGGGAGCCGATCGCCCGCGAGCGCAGGAGCTCGAGCAGCCCGTTCTCCTCGGCGGCCCGCGTCGAGCGCGTCACGAGCAGCAGGCCCATGAGCGGCACGGCGATCGCCGCGATGAAGCCGAACTCGTTGGCCACCACCCCGCCGAGCGTGTCGGCGCCGTAGGGGGTGCCGTTGATCGCCGCCATCGTCGGGTCCGAGCCCACGGTCGCCTGGTACGTCGCGAGCTGCTCCGGCGTGCCGTAGGTCGTGTCGATGGCCGCGACCGTGGCGGCGTAGACCCCGACCAGTCCGGCCACCCAGGCCAGCAGGGCCTTCCACCCGGTGCGCAGCTGCAGCCGCAGCACCGCGGTCAGCCCGGCGCCGGTGCGCCTCGTCGTGCCGGTGCCCGGGGCCGTCATGCCGGTGCCCCGTCGTACTCGGACAGGAAGAGCTCGTCGAGGCTCGGCGGGCGCACGGTCAGGCCCGTCAGCCCGGCGTCGACGAGCGGCCGCAGCACCTTCTCCAGGTCGCCCGGCTCCACGGTGAACGTCACGTCGTGGCCCGCGCCGCCGTCGGCCACGGGGGTGACCGACAGGTCGTGCAGGTCGAAGCCGTCGAGGTCCGGAGGGGTGCCGGGGGTGACGGCGTGCACGGTCGTGCGGGCCAGGCCCCGCAGCTCGGCGACCGTGCCGGCCCGGACGGCCCGCCCGCGTCGGATGATCGTCACCGTCGAGCACAGCGCCTCGACCTCGGACAGGATGTGGCTGCTCAGCAGCACCGCCGCGCCGTCGGCGGCCCGCTCCGTGACGCACTCGCGAAAGACCTCCTCCATGAGGGGGTCGAGGCCGGAGGTGGGTTCGTCGAGCACGAGCAGGTCGGCGCGCGCGGCGAGGGCGGCCACCAGCGCGACCTTCTGCCGGTTGCCCTTGGAGTAGTCGCGCACCCGCTTGGTGGGGTCCAGGTCGAAGCGCTCGACGAGCTCGTCGCGGCGCGCCGGGTCGAGCGGCGCGCCCGACGCCCCGAGCACGTCGAGGCACTGGCCGCCGGTCAGCCCGGGCCACAGCGCGACGTCGCCGGGGACGTAGGTCAGCCGCCGGTGCAGGGCGACCGCCCGGCGCCACGGGTCCTGCCCGAAGAGCCGGACGCGGCCGCCCGAGGCGCGCATCATCCCGAGCAGCACGCGGATCGTGGTGGTCTTGCCGGCACCGTTGGGCCCGAGGAAGCCGCGCACCTCCCCGGGGTCGAGGCGGAGGTCGAAGCCGTCGAGCGCGCGGAACGAGCCGAACGTCTTGACGAGGCCGGAGATGTCGATCACGGGGTCGGTCACGCCGGTTCTCCAGTGTCAGTCGCTGCCAGTTGGCAGTGACTGTACTCTTGTCCTCTGCGGTCGGCGAGACGGGGGAGGGTCATGGACCTGCGCGAGCGACGTCGCCGGTCGACGATGCGGCACGTCCAGCAGGTCGCTCTCGACCTCTTCGAGGAGCGCGGCTTCGACGCCGTGTCCGTGGCCCAGGTGGCCGCCGCGGCCCAGATCGCCGAACGCACGGTCTACCGGCACTTCGGCACCAAGGAGATGCTCGTCGTCCATGACGAGGCGGACGACGCCTTCCTCGCGGACCTGCTCCGCCACGCTGCCGTCGTGGGGGCGGTGGACGCCGTCGAGGCGGCGCTCGCGGGACCGGCGGCGCACGGCTGGCGCCGCGGGGGCCCGACGGCGCAGGCCTGGCTGCGCAAGATGCGGCTGCTGCGCGCCACCCCGGCGCTGCGCACCGTGTTCGAGCAGGCCGTCTCCGAGCTCGGCGACGCCCTGGGGGCCGCCGAGCAAGGTGGCTGCGGGGCCGACGCCTTCGCCGCGCGGGTCCGCGGACGCGCGGTGGCCGCGATGCTCGCGGCGGCGGCGGAGGCCTGGGTCGCGAGCGACGGCGACGACGACCTCGCGGCGTTCGTGCGGGCCGGCGTCGAGGCGCTGCGCACCCCCGCCCGGCCGGGCGCCGGGACTCAGTCGCGCGGGTCGGCGATCCCGTAGGGCAGGCGGTGCAGCGACTCGGCCTGGCGCAGCGCGCGCTCGCGCTCGCTGCGTCCCCGGGCCAGCTCCCGGTCGCGACGCTCGTGCAGCACCGCGTGCAGGAACGTCTCGGCGGGCGTGCCCGACGGCGGCCCCGGAGCTACGTAGGCCTCCACCTGGGCGGCCAGCTCGTCGGTCAGACGCGTCCGCGACGCCGGAGCCAGGCGTGGTGCACGGTCGAGCACCTGCCGCGCGCGCAGCGCCAGGCCGTCCGGCAGCCGGCGGATGTCGGCCGTCCGGGCCCAGGTCGCCAGGGCCGGGGACATCGTCAACGGCTGCTCCCAGCCGCGCGCACCGCGGACCCGCACCGCGTAGGTGCCCGCCAGGACGTCGCCCAGCCGCTTGCCGCGCGGGTTCGCCAGCGACGTGACGACCGCGCCGGCCCCCGCCGTCAGCCAGATCTCGAAGACCCCCACCAGCGCCCGCACCAGGGCGTGGCGCACCCGGACCGGGCCGCCGTCGTCGCGCACCACGCGCAGGCCCGCGGCGAGCTTGCCGAGCGAGCGTCCCCGCGTGAGCGTCTCGACGGTCGTCGGCAGCACGACGAGCAGCAGGACGAAGACGGCGATCAGGGCGGCGCGCCCCCACTGCGTCCCGGCCACGACGTCCGTCTGCCAGACCAGGACGCCCGCGAACAGCCAGAACGCCAGGACGAACCCGGCGACGGTCACGGCGACGTCGATCAGCGCGCCCGCCGACCGCGAGGCGAAGGAGGCCGGACGGGCGTCCAGCACCACGCCTTCGCCGATGAGGATGCCGTCGGTCACGGTGCCTCCGTCCGTTCGGTGCGTCGTCACATGTGGCAGGGTAGCCGCCGTGGACCTGGACGCCTTCACCGCCGTGCACCGCCCGGAGTGGGACCGCCTGACGGAGCTGACGAAGCGGCGCCGGCTCGACGGTGCCGAGGCCGACGAGATCGTCCGTCTGTACCAGGCCGTGGCCACCCACCTGTCGACGGTGCGATCGACGGCCCCGGACCCGGCGACCGTCACCCGGCTCTCCGAGCTGCTCGCCCGGGCGCGGACCAAGATCACCGGCGCGCACGAGCCCGCCTGGTCCGACGTGGTGCGGTTCACCGTCGTCACCGTCCCGGCGGCCCTGTACCGCATCCGGTGGTGGATCCTCGGGGTGACGGTCGCCTTCCTCGCCGTGGCCGTCACGGCGGGGGTCTGGGTCGCCGTCGACCCCGACGCGCTCGCCGCGATGGGCACGCCGTCGCAGCGCCAGCAGTACGTCGACGAGGCGTTCGCCTCCTACTACGACCCGCAGGCGTCCTTCGCGGCGATGGTGTGGACCAACAACGCCTGGATCGCCGCGCAGATGATCGCCACCGGCATCACGGGGGTCTTCCCCGTGTACGTCCTGCTCAACAACGCGGTCCAGATCGGCGCCACCGGCGGCATGATGGCTGCCCACGGCGAGCTCGCGCTCTTCGGCCAGCTCATCGCCCCGCACGGGCTGCTGGAGCTGACCAGCATCTTCGTCGCCGGGGCCGCCGGGCTGAAGCTGTTCTGGACGTGGGTCGACCCGGGTCCGCGCCGGCGCGGCACCGCGCTGGCCGCCGAGGGGCGCTCGCTGGTGACCGTCGCCGTCGGCCTGGTGGGTGCGCTGGCGCTGTCCGGCCTGGTCGAGGGGTTCGTGACCGGCTCGGCGCTGCCGTGGTGGCTCAAGATCGTGATCGGCGCACTCGCCCTCGCCGCGTTCCTCGCCTACGCCCTCGTGCTGGGCCGGCGTGCCGCCGCCGCGGGGGAGACCGGCGATCTGGACGCCGAGCGCGCCGGTGCCGTGCTGCCCACCGCCGGCTGACCCCAGCCAGCGCTCATCAGCGTGCACCCAGCGTTCACCCAGCGCTGTGGGCATGAAATCTGCAGGTGTCCGTCGAAGAACACCTGCAGATTTCATACCCACAGCGGGTTAGCGGGGAGTCAGAGGCGACCGGCGGCCTTGAGCGCGAGGTAGGTGTCCGCCAGTCGTGGCGCCAGCTCGTCCGGCAGCGCCTCGACCACCTCGGCGCCGTGGCGGCGCAGCACCGCCGCCACCGCGGACCGGTCCAGGTCGCCCCGCGCGGCGGCCGCCGCGTCGTAGACCTCCTCGACCGACTCCCGGCCCGCCCCGAGCGCCGCCACCTCGGCGTCGCTGACGGCGGCCACCACGACCTGGTGGGTCTCGGCGAGCCCGTCGATCACGGGCAGCAGCCCCGTCTCGACGGCCGCGGGGTCCAGCGAGGTGAGCAGGACGACCAGCGACCGCTGCGAGACCCGGGCGCGGACCTGCCCGACCAGGCCCGTCCAGTCGGTCTCCAGCAGCACCGGCTCGACGGCGGCGAGGGCGTCAGCCATCGCGGGCAGGAGCCGCGGGCCGGAGGCGCCGGCGACCCGGGCGCGCACCGCCCGGTCGTAGGCCAGCACCTGGACGCGGTCGCCGGCGCGGTCGGCCAGCGCCCCGAGCAGCAGGGCCGCCTCCACGCTCGCCTCGAGCCGGGTGCCGCCGACGTTGACCGCACCGTCGTCCACCGTGCCGATCCGCGCCGCGGAGGTGCGTCCGGTGTCCAGCACGACGACGACGCGCCGGTCGCGCTCCGGACGCCAGGTGCGCACGACGACGTCGCCGCGCCGGGCCGTGGCGCGCCAGTCGATGGAGCGCACGTCGTCGCCGACCACGTACTCGCGCAGCGAGTCGAACTCCGTGCCCTCGCCGCGTACCTGGACGGCGGCGCGGCCGTCCATCTCGCGCAGCCGCGCCAGGCGGCTGGGCAGGTGGCGTCGCGCGGTGAACTCCGGCAGCACGCGCAGGCGACCGCCGACGGGGATCGACGCCTGGCGGCCGGCCACGCGCAGCGGGCCGAGCGTGCGCACCGTGACCGGTCCCGCCGACCGGTCACCGCGGCGGGTGGGCAGCAGCGGCGTGCGCAGGCGCACCGCGTCCCCGGGGGCCAGGTCGACGGTGTGCCGGGCCGCGCGGACCGGGGCCGCCGGGTCGTCGTGCGCACGGCGACCGGCGTCGTCGGCCTCCGCGGCCAGCGACGGCGGCCAGGCGTCCCGGACGACGGCGCGCAGCCGGCGACGGGCGGCGTTGGTGACCACGAGCCGGGAGTCGACCGGGGTGCCCAGCCGCACGGCGGTGGGCACGGAGCGCTGCAGGGCGACCTGTCGCGGGGAGGCAGCGAGCACGACGTCGAGGGCGCACACGGCCACGACGACCAGCGCCCAGACCAGCACGACGCCGGGCACCGGCCAGAGCGCCACCGGCACCGCGCCGAGGGCCGCCAGGACGACGGCCCGCCAGGTCAGCACCATGTCAGCGGGGGACCGGGACGGCGGCGAGCACGGTGCCGAGCACGGTCTCGGCGGTGACCCCTTCCAACTCGGCCTCCGGGCGCAGCTGGACGCGGTGGCGCAGCGTGGGGAAGGCGAGCGCCTTGACGTCGTCGGGCGTGACGTACATGCGGCCCGAGAGCCATGCCCAGGCCCGCGAGGCGGCCAGCAGCGCGGTGGCGCCGCGCGGGGAGACGCCGAGCTGCAGCGACGGGGACTGGCGGGTGGCGCGGCAGATGTCGACGGCGTAGCCGAGCACCTCGGGGGCGACCTCCACCCGGCGCACCTCGGCGCGGGCCGCGGCGAGGGTCTCCGGACCGGCCACGGCCCGCACGCCCGCGGCGGCGAGGTCGCGCGGGTCGAAGCCGGCGGCGTGCCGGGCCAGGACCTCGATCTCGCTGTCCCGCTCCGGCAGCGGGAGCAGCACCTTGAGCAGGAACCGGTCGAGCTGCGCCTCGGGCAGCGGGTAGGTGCCCTCGTGCTCGACCGGGTTCTGCGTGGCGATCACCACGAAGGGCTCGGGCAGGTGCCGCGGCTCGCCGTCGACGGAGACCTGCCGCTCCTCCATCGCCTCGAGCAGGGAGGCCTGCGTCTTGGGCGGGGTGCGGTTGATCTCGTCGGCGAGCAGGAGGTTGGTGAACACCGGGCCCTCGCGGAACGAGAACTCGGCGGTGCGGGCGTCGTAGACCAGGGAGCCCGTGACGTCGCCGGGCATGAGGTCGGGGGTGAACTGCACGCGCTTGGAGTCCAGGTCCAGGGCCGCGGCGAGGGAGCGGACGAGCAGCGTCTTGGCGACGCCGGGCACCCCCTCGAGCAGCACGTGGCCGGAGCACAGCAGCGCGATGAGCAGGCTGGTCACCGCGGAGTCCTGGCCGACGACGCCGCGCCCGACCTCGGTGCGCACGCCCGCCAGCGCGCGGCGCAGCTCGAGCGAGGGCTGCGGGGGCTCCGGGGCGGGTGCGGCGGCGGTCTCCTGGACGCCCGGCTCGGCCGGTGCCTCGGGGGAGTGCTCGGTCGGCTGCTCGACGGGCTCGGCGGTCTCGACCGGCCGGTCCCGCGGGGTGCCGGCGGGCAGGTTCTCGTCGGGGTGGGTCACGGTCGGTGAACCTCGCTCTCCAGGGTGTCGAGCCGGCGGGCGAGCTCGGTGAGCGCCACGTCGTCGGCCGGGGGTGGTCCGTACAGCAGGTCGGAGACGGTGTGCGGGTCGCCGCCCGTGGCGCGGACCACGGCGTCGACCACGGTGGCGCGGTCGGCCGAGCGGGGCAACCCGAGCCGGTGGGCGATGCGGGCGGCGGCCGCGGCGCGCAGGCCGGCCGCGGCGTGGCCGCGCGAGCGCGCGCGGCGGTAGAGCCGGCCACGACCGCGGGTGGACTCGGCGGCGGGCACGACGACGGGCAGGTCCTCGGCCACCAGCGGGCCCAGGCGACGCACCCGCCACAGCGCGGCCACGACCGCCACGAGCAGGGCCCACCAGGCCACGGCGCCGAACCACGGCGGCAGCAGGTCGGCCAGCCCGGCGGACTCGCCGGGGGAGCCGGGTCCGGAGGGTGCGTCCAGGTCGGTCGCGCTGAGGTCGCCGGGGTCCTGGACGAGCCAGACGAGCCGGCGGTGCTGACCGAGCAGGTGCAGCGCGAGTGCGGCGTTGCCCTCGGTGAGCACGTCGCCGTTGCGCAGGAAGGCGGGGTCGTGCACCGCGGTGACGGTGCGCCCGTCCTGCTCCGTCGTGGCGAGCGCCGCCGTGTTCGACATCCGACCGGGCCAGCACGTGGTCACCCCGTCGGCCAGCGCCTCCAGACCGGGTTCGAGGAGCGAGGCGCCGGCGGCGACGGCGGCGGGCAGCTCGCACTCCGGCGCGACGGGGGTCGGCGGCGTGGTCCCGCGCTCGGCGCGTCCGATCCGGCCCGCCGAGACGGCGCCCAGCAGCTCGTTCCCGGCGTCGACGACGACGACGTCGGCCTCGGTCCCGGCGAGCGCCTCGGCCTGCTGGGTCAGCAGGAAGGGCGACGGCGGCACGAGCAGCGTCGTGCCGGGTCCGGCCGCGGCGACGGCGTCGGCGACCTGGTCGACCTGCTGGACGGTGACGCCCTGGCGCTCGAGCACCTGGGCCAGCGCGCGCGAACCGTCGTCGCGGGTGTTGCCCGTGTCGTACGGCGTGGTGGAGGTCGGGGGCCGCAGGACGGCCAGCAGCGCGACGAGCGCGGCCAGGCTGACCAGGACGAGCAGCGCCCAGCGCACGGTGCGCCACCGGCGGCGGCTGCGCGAGGCGAAGGTGGTGCCGTCCCCGGTGGCGCTCGCCGTCCAGGTCCCGGTGGACTCGGTGGTGGGGGCGCTCACGGGGCGTCCGCCGTCGTCGGGGTCGCGGGTCGCGCGGCGGCCGCCTGCTCCTCCAGAGCACGCAGCCGGTCGTCGTCCCCGGGGCCGGCCGGGCGGTGGCCGTAGCAGACGCCGTCGAACAGCCGGGCGGCCGCCCGCAGCGGGTCGGCGATCTGCGGCACGCGCGCGCCGCCGTCGCGGGCGGCCTCCTGGGCGGTGCGGCCGGGGCGCTCGTCGAGGACGGCTCGTTCCTCGAGGTCGCGGACCACGGCCCGGAAGCGCTCGAGCACCGCCGTGGCCCAGTCCTGGCGTGCGGCGGCGGCGTCGGCCGCGGCGCGCATCTCGGCGGCGGTGCGCGGGTCGTCGTCGTGCACGACGACGGACCGGGCCTGCGCACGGCGCCGCAGCCGGACGGGTCCGGCGATCCACCACGCCAGCGCCGCCACGACGGCGAGGACGCCGACGACGACGCCGGCCAGCACGAGGGGGTCGCCGTCGACGGTGCCGAGTCCGTCGAAGAGCCCCAGGAACCAGTCCAGCAGGCGCGTCAGCCACGACTGGTCCTGCGCGTACTCGGGCCGGGCGAGCTCCTCGACGAGCCAGCGGCGCGCCGTCTCCCGGTCGGGGTCGACGGGGACCTCGGCGAGCACCGCGGCCGCGCGGGTGGTCACCACTGCGGGGCGGATCCGGTCGGCGGCGGTCCCGGCGCCGTGGGCCCGGCGGGGCCGGCCTGCTCCGCGGCCGCCCGCTCGGCGGCCTGCGCCAGGCGCACGTCCAGGCCCTCGCGGCGCATGCGGACGTCGGTGTAGACCAGCGCCACCACGCCGGAGACGAAGATCAGGTAGATGAGCGTGGTCAGGACCGAGGCGACGATCGACGCCACGAGGTAGCCCCAGCCGAACACCGCCGTGCCGTCGACGGCCTGCCCGGCGAAGGCGAGGGGGACGCCGACGACCTGGCCGGCCAGCCCGGCGATGATGCTCGCCAGCAGGATCGTGCCGAGGATGCGCCAGTAGTTGCCGCGGGTGAGCCGCCAGGCCCGGGCGAGGGTGCTGCCCAGCCCGCGGCCCTCGAGGACGAGGGCGGGGGCGACGAGCAGCAGCCGGACCCACAGCCACAGCGCGGCGGCCACGACGGCGACCACGCCCAGGATCGCCACGAGCACCGTGGCGGCCGTGGAGCCGGTGGCGGCGTTGGTGCCGGCCACGACCAGGACGACCAGCACGACGGCCGCCGTGTAGCCGACGAAGAGCCCGACGGTGCGCAGCAGCATCCAGCCGATCAGCACGCCGAGGCGCGGACGGACCCGGGACCAGACCTCGCCGACCGAGAGCTTGCGGCCGATGACCGACTGGCTGACCGAGACGGTGACGACGCCCTCGGCGATCGGCTGGGCGACCACGAGGGTCAGCGACATCGCCAGCGAGATCGAGACGACCTGCGCCATGGCGCCGGCGTCGGGGAACAGCATCCCGACCTCGGGGTCGTCGAGCGGCGCGGTCGAGAACAGTCCGGTGAGCCACGGCACGGCGACCTGGGCCAGCACGGTGGCCGCCACGGTGGCGATGACGACGACGAGCGTGACCAGGCCGAGCATCACGCCCGGGTTGTGCCGGACCGAGGAGAACGAGCCGTCGAACACCTCGCCGAGGGAGAGCGGGCGCAGGGGCACCACGCCCGGCTTGCTCGCCGCGGGGCCGTAGGGCGAGGGCGGCGTGGCCGGTCCTCCGCCGGCGTCGCCGCCGCCGGACCCGCCGCCGTACTGCCCCGGGCCGTACTGCCCGTACGCGGGCGGGCGCGGAGCCTCCCCCCAGCCGGAGGGCGGGGTCGGCTGGTCGGGCGAGCTCATGCGGACTCCTCGGGCGAGACACGGGCGGTGCGGGACCGCCACCGACCCTATAACCTCCGCGGGTCCCCCGGGCGCGCCCGGACGTGCATGTCCGCCCCACCTGGCAGACTGTGCCCATGAGGTCCCGTGTCCTGGTGGTCGACGACGACACTGCGCTGTCCGAGATGATCGGCATCGTCCTGGAGTCGGAGGGGTTCGAGACGAGCTTCTGCGCCGACGGTGACGAGGCGATCGGCATGTTCCGCTCCCTGCAGCCCGACCTGGTGCTGCTCGACCTGATGCTGCCCGGCAAGGACGGCATCGAGATCGCCCGGGAGATCCGCGGCGAGTCGGGCGTGCCCATCATCATGCTCACCGCCAAGACGGACACGGTCGACGTCGTCCTCGGCCTGGAGTCCGGTGCCGACGACTACGTGACCAAGCCGTTCAAGCCCAAGGAGCTGGTCGCCCGCGTCCGTGCGCGGCTGCGCCGCTCCGACGAGCCCGGCCCCGAGCGCCTCAAGATCGGTGACGTGGAGATCGACGTCACGGGCCACGCGGTCACCCGCGACGGCGAGCGCATCAGCCTGACGCCGCTCGAGTTCGACCTGCTCGTCGAGCTCGCGCGCAAGCCCTGGCAGGTGTTCACCCGCGAGGTGCTGCTGGAGAAGGTGTGGGGCTACCGCCACAGCGCGGACACCCGCCTGGTCAACGTCCACGTCCAGCGGCTGCGCTCCAAGATCGAGAAGGACCCCGAGAGCCCCGAGGTCGTCCAGACGGTGCGGGGTGTGGGCTACAAGGCCGGTGCCGCCCGCTGACGAGCGGGCGGGTCGACCCACCGCGGACGACGACGGCGTCCCCGCGGCGGAGGGACCCGCCACCGGACCGCAGAACCCCGTGGCCGCGGGGGCGCGCTCGCTGGGGCTGCGCTGGCGCTCCTCGATGCAGGTGCGCGTGGTCACCTCGGCCCTCGCCCTGGGCGTGCTGGTGGTGGTGGTCCTGGGCCTGTTCCTGTCCTACTCCGTGCGGGACGGGCTGTTCGAGCAGCGCATCGACCAGATCGAGGCGGAGAACGCCGCGCTCGTCCAGGAGACCCAGTCACGGTTCTCCGCCTCGACGGCCACGACCATCGGCGAGCAGCAGTCGCTCCTGCGCGACGTCATCCTCGGACTCAGCGCGATCGGTTCCAGCGCGCAGGACTACTTCCTGCGCCAGGCGCCCGACCAGAGCCTGCCCCTGGTGGACCCGTCCTCGCGGCAGGACCTGTCGGTGCGCGACGTCGTCAGCCCGGCCATGCGCGAGGCCACGCTGACCACCGACGGCCCCGTGCTGCAGTCGGTGCTCATCCCGGCCGCGTACAGCGAGTCCGGCCAGGACGAGCCCGGTGTCGTCTTCGGCACCACGGTCGAGCTCGCCTCGGCCGGGACGTACGAGCTGTACGCGCTGTACTCGCTCGCCTCCCAGCAGGAGACGCTGCGCTTCGTGCAGCGCACGCTGGCCGTCGGCGGCGCGGTGATCCTGGCGATGATCGGCCTGCTCACCTGGACGGTGACCCGCCAGACGGTGGCTCCGGTGCGTCGCGCCGCGACGGCGGCGTCCCGCCTCGGCGAGGGCCACCTGGACGTCCGTATGCCCGGCTCGCGCGGCCAGGACGAGATGGCCACGCTGGCCCGGACCTTCAACGAGATGGCGTCCAGCCTGGAGGACCAGATCGCGCGCATGGAGGAGCTGTCCGCCTCCCAGCGCCGGTTCGTCTCCGACGTCTCGCACGAGCTGCGCACCCCGCTGACGACCGTGCGGATGGCGGGTGAGGTCATCTACGCCGCGCGCGAGGACCTGGGCCCGGCGGCCCGCCGGTCGGCCGAGCTGCTGCAGACCCAGCTCGACCGGTTCGAGGAGCTGCTCACCGACCTGCTCGAGATCAGCCGGTTCGACGCCGGGGCCGCGGTGCTGGACGTCGAGCACCGCGACCTGCGTGACGTGGTGACCGCCGTCGTGGAGACGGCGGCCCCGCTGGCCGAGCGCAAGGGGGTGTTCCTGTCCGTCGACATGCCCGGCGAGGCGGTGCGCGCCGACATCGACCCGCGGCGGGTCGAGCGCATCCTGCGCAACCTGGTGGTCAACGCCGTCGAGCACGCCGAGGGCAACCCGGTCGAGGTGTCGGTCGGGGCCGACGACGAGGCCGTCGCCGTGGTGGTGCGCGACCACGGGATCGGCCTGACGCCGGACGAGCTCAACCGGGTCTTCGACCGGTTCTGGCGCGCGGACCCGGCCCGTGCCCGCACCACGGGCGGCACCGGTCTGGGCCTGGCGATCTCCCAGGAGGACGCGCGGCTGCACGCCGGCCGGCTGCAGGCCTGGGGCAGCCCCGGCGCGGGGGCCAGCTTCCGCCTGACGCTGCCCCGGCGCGCCGGCATCAAGCTGACCGGTTCGCCGCTGCCGCTGGAGGGGCCCGCCCGCTCGACCGGACGCCACGTGCCGACCGGCCAGGTGCCGGTGGTCAACCCGCCCACCGGGCCGACGCCGACCGCGATCCCCGACCTCTCGGTGAGCCAGGAGGAGTCCTCATGAGCGCGCACGCACCGCTGCGGAGGGTCGCGACGACGGTCGCCGGCCTCGTCGCGACCGCGCTCGTCCTGGTCGGCTGCGCGTCGATGCCGACCTCGGGGGACGTGATGGAGGGCGAGGTCCGGGTCGACAACCCCGTGGAGGTCGGGTTCAACGTCCAGGGGCCGTCGCCCGGCGCCGACCCGCAGCAGATCGTGCAGGACTTCGTCTCGGTGGCGCAGTTCGGGCCGGCCTCGACGAACACCTTCACCGTCGCCCGGGAGTACCTCACGCCGGTCGCCTGGTCGGAGTGGGACCGGGGCGCCCCGGTGCTGGTGCTCGCCGAGTACCCCGACTGGACGGTCGAGGACTTCGACGACTCCTCGGCGACCACGTCGGTGCAGGGCGAGGCGCTCGTGACGGCCACCATCGACGAGACCGGCACGTACACCGAGCTGCCCGCGCCGAGCACGGTCGAGGTCGGCTACGAGCTGTCGCGCGGGACCGACGGCGAGTGGCGCATCACCGAGCTGGACGACGGCCTGCTGGTGCTGGCCAACTTCCTCGCCGACGCCTTCCACCGCACGACCCTGTACTACCCGACCCCGGACCGGCGCTGGTGGGTCCCGGACGTGCGGTGGTACCCGGAGCAGTCCTGGCGGACCGCCGCCACGCAGGAGATCCTGGCCGGTCCGCCGGAACCGTTGCGGCAGTCGGTCGTCTCGGTGGTGCCGGAGGGGACGACCCTCGCGATCGACTCCGTCAGCGTGGACGACCGCGGCGTGATCGGCGTGTCGGTGACGTCGGCCATCTCCGCCGCCCCGGCCGAGGACCGCGCCCTGCTGGTCGCCCAGCTCGAGGAGACCCTGCGCGAGGGCGACGGGCGCAGCGTCGAGCTGTCCGACGGCAGCAACCCGCTGGCGGTCGAGCCGGCCGACGCGCCCTCGCGGCCGGTGACCGTCGGGGACGCGCTCGCCGTCGTGGAGGACGCCGAGGGGGCGACCTCCCTGCGACGCGTGGCCGGCACGGAGCTCGTGGAGCTCGCCGCACCGCTGCGCACCGGCGGGCTCGACCTCACCGCTGTGGGGACGGGTCCCGACGAGGGACCGGTCGTGGTGCGCGACGGTCCCGACCGTCTGCTGCGCCTCACGGCCGAGGAGGCACCGGTGGAGCTGCTGCAGGGCGACGGCGTGCTGCCCCCGTCGGTCGACCGGTTCGGCACGGTGTGGACCGCGGTGGACGGCGAGCTGTGGGTCGTGGGGGCCGCGGGGCGGGCCGCGCCGCTGGAGGCCGAGTGGCTCGTCGACCGGCCGGTGCGGTCGGTGCGGGTGTCCCCGGAGGCCGCTCGCGTCGTCGTCGTGGTCGAGGGGTCCGACGGCCCGGAGGTGTGGGTCGCCGCCGTCCAGCGGGACGCCGACGACGTCCCCACGGGCCTGTCCACGCCGTGGCGGGTCGGTGCGCCGGTGCCGGGCGTGGCCGCGGCCGACTGGTCCGACGAGACGACCGTGGTGCTGCTCGGACGGGACCCGGACGGGACCCGCGTGCTGTCCGTGGCCGGGGTCGGCGGGCTCGCCGGCACCGCCGACGCCGGGTCGCGGACGCTCGTCACCCCCGGGGCCCCCGTCGCCGTGGCGTCCGGGGTGGGCGCCAGCCCGATGCTGGTGCTCGACGCGGACGGGGTGCTCCAGACGCGCCAGAGCGCTGCGCTCTGGCCGACGGTCGCCGAGGACGTCGTCGCGGTCGCCTACCCCGGCTGACGCCCCGCACGCGTCGCCCACAGCCGGCCACCGTGCACCGGGCCGTGCTCGTCGAGGGCCCGGACCGGCGTCGACCGCGACCGGTCGGGCACGCTCGGCGGGTGCTCACCGACCTGGCCCGTCTCGTGGTTCCCGTCTTCTGCCCCGGGTGCGGGCTCCCCGACGTGCTGTGGTGCCCCGGCTGCGCGCGTGCCGCCGTCGGCGACCCGCCCCGACGGGTCGAGGCCGGTGCCCCCCGCCTGGACCGGCTGGACGGCGCGGGCCCCCTGCCGACCTGGGCGCTCGCGGACTACGCGGGTGCCGTGCGCGACCTCGTGGTGGCCTGGAAGGACCGCGGGCGCGCGGACCTGGACCGCCTGCTCGTGCCGGCGCTGCGCCGGGCGGCCGGCACGACGGCGCCCCGGCTGCGGGCGGCCGCGGCGTCGCGGCCGGTCGCGGTGGTGCCGGCCCCGTCGGCCCCGGGGGCGCGGTGGCGTCGGGCACGTGAACCGGTGCGGACCCTCGCCGACGCCGTCGCCGACGGGCTCGCGGCGGCAGGCCTGCGGGCGAGGGTCGTGCCCGCCCTGCGCCGGCGCCCGTCGCGCGACCAGGTCGGCCTGGGCGCCCGGGCACGCGGGCGGAACCTCGCGGCGTCGGTCGCCCTGCGGCACGGGCGGCTGCGGCAGCTCACGGTCTGCGTGCTCGTCGACGACGTGCTGACCACGGGGGCGACGCTGGCGGTCGCCGAGCAGGTCCTCGGCCGCGGCGGCCACCAGGTCCTGGGGGCGTTCGTGCTCGCCGCGACACCCCCGCCGGACGGCGCCGCGACACGCCTGGGCACGTGATCGCCGCCAGCGGTTCACCCCGAGGTCACGTTGGGGTTACTGTGAGTATCCGACGACGCCCCGCCGCACGCGGCAGGGAGTCGCATCGCACGAGCGGACCGGGCGACGACCCGGCGACCGGGAGGTGGTGCCATCCCTGGCACCGGCAACGGTGCCCAGACCGAACTCCCCGGCCGGCCGCGAGATGCGGCGGCCACCCTGATGAAGTGGAGCGACACGATGGAGATCGCCGTCGTCGGCAGGCACACGGAGGTGACGGACCGGTTCCGTCACCACGTCGAGGACAAGCTCACCAAGATCACCCAGCTCTCGCCGAACACGCGTCGCGTGGACGTCGAGGTCACGCACGAGAAGAACCCGCGGCTGTCGGACGTCAGCGAGCGGGTCGAGCTCACGGTGCGGTCCAAGGGGCCCATCATCCGCGCCGAGGCGGCCGCGGACGACCGGTTCGCCGCGCTGGACCTCGCCATGGAGAAGCTCAGTGAGCGTCTGCGGCGGTCGCGTGACCGGCACAAGAAGGACCACCGGCGTCGGGCCGCGGACGACTCGCGTCCCTTCGCCGACCCGAGCACGGTCGACGAGGTGCTGGCGGAGCGGTCCGAGCCGGAGCACGCCGTGCTGGAGTCGCCGGGCGACGCGATCGAGCACCAGCTCGGCGACTCGCCGGTGGTGATCCGTCAGAAGCTGCACCACGGCGAGCCGATGACCGTCGACGACGCGGTCGAGCGCATGGAGCTCGTGGGCCACGACTTCTTCCTCTTCATCGACAAGGAGTCCGCACGACCGGCGGCGGTGTACCGGCGTCGCGGGTGGTCCTACGGGGTCATCGAGCTGGACACCACCTGCGCGGCGGCGGCCCCCGTCACCGAGCTGACCTGAGGTTCGGCGCAGGAGCGGGTCCCTGCCCACGGTCGTGGGCAGGGACCCGCTCGCGTGTCGGAGGGGTCCGGCACGATGGCGGGCGTGGAGACGATGACACGGGCCCAGGCCCGGCGGGTCGCGCTGCGCGCCCAGGCGCTGGACCGGCCCCGGCGCGACGCGCCGGTGACCATGCGCCGCCTGACCGGCACGGTCGAGCGCATCAACCTGCTGCAGATCGACTCGGTCACCGTGCTCGCCCGCGCCCACCTGATGCCCCTGTTCTCCCGCCTCGGGCCGTACGACACCGCGCTGCTGGACCGGGCGGCCGGGCGGGCGCCACGGAAGCTGGTCGAGACGTGGGCGCACGAGGCCTCCTACGTCCCCGCCGCCACCTACCCGCTGCTGGAGTGGCGCCGCCGGGCGGCGCAGCAGGAGGCGTGGGGCGTCATCGCCGGCGCCACCGACGCGCACCCGGTCGAGCTGGACCTGGTGCGCTCGCTGGTGACGGACCTCGGGCCCGTCACCGCCGGCCGGATCCACGCCGAGCTGGAGGCCGCCGGACGGTCGGGCGGCCGGTCCCGCGAGGCGTGGGGCTGGAACTGGTCGGTGGCGAAACGCTGCCTGGAGTACCTGTTCTTCACCGGTGAGGTGCTCTCGGCCCGGCGCAACGGGTCGTTCGAGCGCTGCTACGACCTGGCCGAGCGGGTGCTGCCGCCCGCGGTCCGGGCGACGCCGCCGGTGCCCGACGACGTCGCCGTGCGCCGGCTGCTCGAGCTCGGCGCCCGGGCGCACGGCGTCGGGACGGTCCGGTGCTTCCGGGACTACTTCCGGCTGCGCGGTCCGGCCGTCAGGACGGCGCTGGACGAGCTCGTCGACGAGGGCACGCTGGTGCCCGTCGAGGTGCAGGGATGGCCGGAGCGCACCTACCGCCACCGCGACGCCGTCGTGCCCCGCCGGGCCGAGGCCGCCACGCTGCTGAGCCCCTTCGACCCCCTGGTGTGGGAACGTCGGCGCCTGCTGGCCCTGTTCGACGTGCACTACCGGATCGAGATCTACACCCCGGCCCCGCAGCGGCGCCTCGGCTACTACGTGCTGCCGTTCCTCGAGGGTGAGCGGATCGGCGCCCTGGTGGACCTCAAGGCCGACCGGGCCGGGCGCGTGCTGCGCGTGCTGGCCGCCCACCGCACCGACGACACCGGTCCGGACACCGCCGGCCGCCTCGCGGCGGAGCTGTGGACGCTCGCGGCCTGGCTGGGTCTCGACGACGTCGCCGTGGCCCCGCGGGGCGACCTGTCCGCGGCGCTGGCGGCGACCGCGGGGACCCGGATGCCGGACTGAGGTCCCCCCCGGGGGCTCTCGAACCGTAGGATCGGCGCACGGGGGAGGAGGTGCCCATGGAGACCCTCGCGCTCTATCTCGGCGTGGCGTTCGTCGGCGGTGTGCTGGCCACGCTGGTGCGCCTGCCCCCGTTGGTGGGGTTCCTCGCGGCCGGGTTCGCGCTCGGCGCCGCGGGTGCCCCGGAGCTGCCGGGGCTCGCCACCATCGCCGAGGTCGGCGTGGCGCTGCTGCTGTTCACGATCGGGCTGAAGCTGGACGTGCGCTCCCTGGTCCGGCCCGAGATCTGGCTGACGACGGTGAGCCACATGGTGCTGGCCGTCGCGGTCGGCATCGGGTTCCTCGGCCTGCTCGCGGTGATGGGCATGGCGCTGGTCGCCGGCGACGGGCTCGGCACCCTCGCGCTCATCGCGCTCGCGCTGTCCTTCAGCTCGACGGTGTTCGTGATCAAGGTGCTCGAGGACCGGTCGGACGCGACGAGCCTGTACGGGCGCATCGCCGTCGGCATCCTCATCATCCAGGACATCGTCGCCGTGACCTTCCTCGCGATCGCCGAGGGACGTCCGCCGAGCCTGTGGGCCGTCGCCCTGCTGCTGTTCATCCCCGGGCGGCGCGTGCTGTACGCGATCTGGTCCCGGGTGGGCCACGGCGAGCTGCAGGCGATCTTCGGCGTCGCGGTGGCCCTCGGCCCCGGCTTCTACCTGTTCGAGCACCTCGGCCTGTCCGGGGACGTCGGCGCCCTGGTCATGGGGGCGTTGCTGGCCGCCCACCCGAGCGCCGGCGAGATGTCCCGGTCGCTGATGACGTTCAAGGACGTCATGCTCGTCGCGTTCTTCCTCGAGATCGGCCTGCACGGGACGCCCGAGCCGCAGCACGTCGCGCTGGCTCTCGTGCTGCTGCTGATGCTGCCGCTGCAGGCCGCCGCCTACGCGGTGCTGCTGTGGACGGCCCGGCTGCGCCGTCGGACGGCCTTCCTCACCGGGCTCGCGCTGGGCAACTACTCCGAGTTCGGCATCATCGTGGTCGCGGTCGGGGTCGAGGTCGGCATGGTCGACGACGACTGGCTGATCGTCATCTCCCTGGCCGTCGCGGCGAGCTTCGCGCTCTCGGCGGCGGTCAACCGCCGGGGTGTGGAGATCGCCGCCTGGCTCACCCGGTTCCTGCCGCCCAAGGATCCCTCCCGACTGCACCCGGACGACCGGGTCGTGGACATCGGCGACGTGGACGCCCTGGTCATGGGGCTGGGGCGCGTGGGGTCGACGACGTGCGCCCGGTTGCGCGACGAGTACGGGCTGCGGGTCGTGGGCGTCGAGCACGACGTCAACCGCGTGTCGTCCCTGCAGGGCGACGGCTTCGAGGTGGTGCGCGCGGACGCCACCGACGTCGAGTTCTGGGCGCGGGTCAAACGGGCCGGGCACGTCCGCCTGGCGGTGCTGGCGATGCCGTTCCACAACGCGAACCTCATCGCCCTGTCCCGCCTGCAGGACGCCGGGTTCGAGGGGCAGGTCGCGGCGATCGCCCGGTACGACGACGACGCCGCCGAGCTGCGTCGCCACGGCGCGGACGCGGTGTTCCACATCTACGGGGCGGCCGGCGCCGAGCTCGCCGACCGGGCCGCCGAGGTGCTCTCGACGGGTCGCTGAGCCCGGTCCGGACACCCTCTCGTCGTTCGTCGGTCGCGAACCCGGCCCACCGGGGCCGCGAGAGCGAATAGGATGTCAGACGGTGCGACGGGCGACGAGGGCGACGCCAGCGGGTCCCGTCGGCACCAGCGAACGGGCTCGGGGCCTCCCGGGCACCACCGACACGGGAGTACTGCGTGCCTGCGATCCTCGAGAAGATCCTCCGCATCGGCGAGGGGCGGACCCTCAAGAAGCTGACCGCGCTCGCCGAGCAGGTGAACCAGCTGGAGGACAGCTTCACCGAGCTCAGCGACACCGAGCTGCAGGAGGAGACCCAGCGGTTCAAGGACCGCCTGGAGCACGGCTCCTCCCTGGACGAGCTGCTCCCGGAGGCCTTCGCCACGGTCCGCGAGGCGGCGCGCCGCACGCTGGGCCAGCGTCACTTCGACGTCCAGCTCATCGGCGGTGCCGCCCTGCACCACGGCAACATCGCCGAGATGAAGACCGGTGAGGGCAAGACGCTGGTCGCCACGACCGCCGCCTACCTCAACGCCCTGACCGGCAAGGGCGTGCACGTCATCACCACCAACGACTTCCTCGCGAAGTACCAGGGCGAGCTGATGGGCCGCGTCTACCGGTTCCTCGGGATGGAGACGGGCATCATCGTCTCCGGGCAGACGCCGGACGAGCGTCGCCGCCAGTACGCCGCCGACATCACCTACGGCACGAACAACGAGTTCGGCTTCGACTACCTGCGCGACAACATGGCCTGGTCGCCGGACGACCTGGTCCAGCGCGGGCACCACTTCGCGATCGTCGACGAGGTGGACTCGATCCTCATCGACGAGGCGCGGACCCCGCTGATCATCTCCGGCCCGTCCTCGGGCGACGCCAACCGCTGGTACGTCGAGTTCGCGAAGGTCGTCAAGCGCCTGCACCGCGACACCGACTACGAGGTCGACGAGAAGAAGCGCACCGTCGGCATCCTCGAGCCGGGTATCGAGAAGATCGAGGACTACCTCGGCATCGACAACCTCTACGAGTCGCTGAACACCCCGCTGATCGGGTTCGTCAACAACGCGATCAAGGCGAAGGAGCTGTTCAACCGCGACAAGGACTACGTCGTGCTCAACGGCGAGGTCATGATCGTCGACGAGCACACCGGCCGTATCCTCGCCGGGCGCCGCTACAACGAGGGCATGCACCAGGCCATCGAGGCCAAGGAAGGCGTGCAGATCAAGGCGGAGAACCAGACGCTCGCCACGATCACCCTGCAGAACTACTTCCGCCAGTACGAGAAGGTCGCCGGCATGACCGGTACGGCCGAGACCGAGGCCGCGGAGTTCCAGGGCACCTACAAGCTCGGCGTCGTCCCGATCCCGACGAACCGGCCGATGATCCGCATGGACCAGCCCGACCTCGTCTACAAGGCCGAGGAGGGCAAGTTCAACGCCGTCGTCGACGACATCGTCGAGCGGCACGCCAAGGGTCAGCCGGTCCTGGTGGGCACCACCAGCGTCGAGAAGTCGGAGCTGCTGTCGACGCTGCTCCAGCGCGCCGGCGTCCCCCACAACGTCCTCAACGCCAAGGAGCACGACCGCGAGGCCGCCGTCGTCGCCCAGGCGGGACGCAAGGGCGCCGTCACGGTCGCCACGAACATGGCCGGCCGTGGCACCGACATCATGCTCGGAGGCAACGCCGAGTTCATCGCGGTCGCCGAGATGTCCCAGCGCGGATTCGACTCCACCGAGGACCCGGAGGCCTACGAGGCCGCGTGGCCCGAGGTGCTGGCCAAGGCCGAGGAGTCCGTGGCCTCCGAGCACGAGGAGGTCGTCGACCTGGGCGGGCTGTACGTGCTCGGCACGGAGCGGCACGAGTCCCGCCGGATCGACAACCAGCTCCGCGGCCGCTCCGGCCGACAGGGCGACCCGGGCGAGTCGCGCTTCTACCTGTCCATGCAGGACGACCTCATGCGGCTGTTCAACTCCGGGCTGGCCGAGTCGATGATGGGCCGCGCCGGCTTCCCGGACGACATGCCGCTCGAGTCGAAGATGGTCACGCGCGGTATCCAGAGCGCCCAGTCGCAGGTCGAGTCGCGCAACTTCGAGATCCGCAAGAACGTCCTCAAGTACGACGACGTCCTGGCGCGCCAGCGCACCGTCATCTACGACGAGCGACGTCGGGTGCTCGAGGGCGAGGACCTGCACGAGCAGGTCCAGCACTTCCTCACCGACGTCGTCACCGCCTACGTCGAGGGTGCCGCCGACGACGGCAACGCCGAGGGCTGGGACCTGGACTCGCTGTGGACGGCGCTGAAGTCGGTCTTCCCGGTCTCGATCACGGTCGACGACGTCGTGGACGAGGCCGGCGGCCGGGACCGCCTGACCAAGGAGATGCTCCTCGAGGAGCTGCTCTCCGACGCGCGGGTCGCCTACCAGGCGCGCGAGGACTCCCTCGGGTCCCCGGCGATGCGCCAGCTCGAGCGCCGCGTGGTCCTGTCCGTGCTGGACCGCAAGTGGCGTGAGCACCTCTACGAGATGGACTACCTCAAGGAGGGCATCGGGCTGCGCGCGATGGCCCAGCGCGACCCCCTCATCGAGTACCAGCGCGAGGGCTACCAGCTCTTCCAGGCCATGACCGAGGCCATCAAGGAGGAGTCGGTCGGCTACCTGTTCAACCTGGAGGTCCAGGTCAAGCAGCCGGGCGAGGAGGGTGCCGCGGGCGGTGGTCCGCAGGTCTCCGTGCAGTCGGCGGCGGCGACGGCCGGGTCCTCGGCCGCCCAGGGCATCGCTGCCGGCGCGGCCTCGGTGGCCGGTGCCGACGTCGTCGAGGAGGCCCCGGCCACCGAGGACGAGCCGGTCGAGGCCGAGACGGACACGACCTCGGAGCAGGAGATCCCGGCGGCGTTCGGCGGCTCGGAGGAGCCGACGCTCGTCGCCAAGGGTCTCGAGACGCCGCAGCGGCCGCAGAACCTGCAGTACACGGCCCCCAGCGAGGACGGGTCCACCTCCCGCACCGGGGACACCCGGGCGGCGCGCCGTGCGCTGCACGGCGAGGCGAGCGCGGCCAACGCCGACGGGCGCACGTTCCCCGGCACGCCCCGCAACGCCCAGTGCCCCTGCGGCTCGGGCAAGAAGTACAAGGTCTGCCACGGCGCCAACGAGTGAGCGGACGCCCCCGGGGGACCGGGGCGTCCTCACCCGAGCTCGAGCACGGCGACCCGCCAGGTGCCCCGGTGCACCTCGAGCCGGGCCGCCGCGGCGCGCACGCGTCCGGAGTCCTCGAGCACGACCGTGGCCTCCGCCGTCCCGGCGCCGAGCCGCACCATGCGCACCCGCCGCACGGCGACGGGCCGCGTCGTCGCTGCCGCCGCCGGGCGTGACCGCAGCAGGCGGGCACGCTGCGTCAGCTGGTCGTACACCTGCGGCGTGACCCAGCGCGCCACCTGAGCCACGGGCCGTTCGCCCCGCAGCACCTCCACGGCTGCGCGCACCACCGAGCAGCACAGGGCGGTCGGGTCCGCGGGGTGCGGGGCGGCCGACCCCTCCGTCGGGGCGAGCGGGCGCCCGGGGACCGGAGCCGGCGGGGCGGAGTCCGCTCCGACCCGCACCCGGCGCGACGGCGGACGCTGCGTCGGCGCCTGGGGCGGGCGCGCGGGCGGCCGGCCGCCGGGAGGCGCCGAGACGCGGAGCCGGCGCGGCCGGGAGCTCCGCGGCGGGTCCTGACGGGGCGGTGCGGTGGGCGTGACGGTCATGACGGCTCCCTCGGGGTTCGTGACGAAAGGACGGCGGTCGGTGGTCGGCGGTGCGGGGCTCAACGGATGCGGGGCTCAGGGGGCCCGCAGGACCTGGCCCGGCAGGATCGCGTCGGGGTCGGCGCCGATGACGTCGCGGTTGGCCTCGTGCCACCGGGTCGTCGCGGCGAGGACCTCCGCGTCCGTGGCGGACGCCGGCAGCCCGCGGGCCGCGATCTCCCACAGGCTGTCCCCGCGGTGGACCACCACCTCGGCCGCGTCGGGGCCGGTCGTCGCCCGTGACGCGGGAGCGGCGTCGGAGGACGTGGTCGCCGCCACGGAGGCCTCTTCGGCCGTGGCGCCGGACGTGCCGCCGACCTGCGGGTCCGGCACCGAGGGTGCGCGCGGCTCCAGGGCGATCGGGTGGGCCGAGACGTCCTCCGGCACGTCGCTCCGGTCGGGTGCGACGTCGGCCGTCGACCGCCAGCCCACGTCGAGGACGGTCGCGGGGGTGTCGACGGGCTCGTCGGCCAGCGCGGCGGTCGGGGCGAGTGCCAGGCCTGCGCCGACGCCGAGCCCGACGGCACCGCGGGCCAGCCGGCGGACCACGCGGGGGGTCCACCGGCCGAGCGCGGTGTCCACCGCCCGGGCGCGGTGCCGCGGTGCGACGGCGACGCACGCCAGTGCGACGAGGGCGCCGAGCGTCAGCCACGCGGTCGCGGCCGCGCCGACGGTCAGCACGGTGATCTCCACCCACCGGTCGATCCCGGTGCGGGTGGCGGTCCCGCCGTCGCGCGGGACGATCGCCCCGAGGCGCAGCCCCAGCAGCACCAGGACGACGGCGCCGCCGACGGCGCACGCCACGAGCCCGGCCAGCGACCGCCCGGCGCCCGTCGGTCCCGCGACGTCGGCTCTTCTCATGGTTGTCATCTGATCCACTCTGATCATGTCCGTTGATAGCGTTTGATGCGCTGTGATGTCGGATATCCCAGCAGAGTTCGGCGTTCCTGTCCAGAGCGGGCATGCTGGTCCGGTCCACCCGCCGTCGGGAAGGGGATGTCGATGACGCCGTCGGACGCCTCGCGCTGGGCGCTGCTGTTCGCCGACCTGGAGGCCCAGCTCGCGGCCGAGGAGGCCGCCGAGCGCGAGGGTGCCGTCGCCGAGCTCACGCGCGCGGAGCAGGCCTCGGTCGGGCTGACCGACCGGCTGCGCGCCGCGGACGGTCTGCTCCGGGTCGAGCTGCGGGACGGGGAGGTGCTCGAGGGGGGAGTAGCGCACGTCGCCGACACGTGGCTGCAGCTCGACGCGCGGGGTGCCCGGGGCCGGGTGCAGCACGTCGTGCCCCTGGCCGCGGTGGCGGGGCTGGTCGGGCTCGGGCCGCACGCGCGGCCCTCGGCGGCGCGCACCGACCGGCTGGGGCTGGGGACGGCGTTGCGAGGGCTGCAGCGGGACCGTGCTCGCGTGCGGGTGCGGACCGCGTCCGGTCAGGTCGTGGGCCGCATCGCGCGGGTGGGTGCCGACCACCTGGACGTCGCGGAGGTCGACCGGGCCCGGCCCGTGACCCGGGTCGTGCCGTTCGCCGCGCTGCTGCGGGTCAGCGAGGCGTGATCACATCTCGCCGGAGGCGATGCGCTCACGGGTGCGCGCGTACTGCCGCTCGATGTACTCCTCGAGCTGGGCGGCCTCGACGCGCCAGACCTTCTTGGGACCCACCTGGATCGCAGGGAGCTCCCCGGTGCGGACCAGCGAGTAGGCCTGGGTGGCGGAGATGCTGAGCATCTCCTGGACCTCGGCGAGGGAGAGGAAGCGACCGGCCATGGCCCCATCCTGACACAGTCGTGCTGCTTCATCGTGGTTGTCCACAGGGGGTCGCGGATGGTGGCGGGGGCACCCGGTCGTCCCGGATGATGGGAGACGACTGCATCGTCGCTGGTCCCGGCGCTAGAGTGGCGGCGAACCGACGGCCCCCGCCCGCCGGACGCGACGATGCGCCCGGCCGAACCGAAGGACCGCTCCGTGAACGACGACGCCCTGCCGACCCCTGTCGCACCCCGCCTGCGCCGGCCCACCTGGCGAGATCCCCGGCTCGTCGTCGGGCTCGTCCTCGTGGCCGGTGCGGTCGCTCTCGGGTCCTGGGTCGTCGCGGACGCGGACCGCACCGTGCCCGTCTACGCCGCGGCCGGCACCCTGACACCCGGCGAACCCGTGGCGGCGGACAGCCTGCGGGTCGTCGACGTCAACCTCGGCACCGAGACCGCCCGGTACCTGCGTGCGGACGCCGGTCCGCCCACCGACCAGGTCGCCCTGCGCGTCGTCGAGGACGGCGAGCTCGTGGCCGCGGCGGCCCTCGGCCCGGCCGACGGCGTCGACGTCCGGGCGGTGGCCGTGCCGATCTCCGCCGGGCTGTCCGAGCGCATCCGCGCGGGCGCCGTCGTCGACCTCTGGTTCGTGCCCGAGGCGCGACCTGGGGCGAAGGGCGACGCGCCCGAGCCCGTGCCGCTCGTCGCCGACGTCGTCGTCGAGCAGGTCGACGTCTCGGACAGCGGCCTGGTCGTGGCCGACGGCGGCACCGTGCACGTCCTGGTCGGCACGGAGGACCTGCCGTCGGTCCTGGCCGCGCTGGGCGCCGACGGGTCGATCGCCGTCGTCCCCGTGGCGGGTGCCTGATGGCCGCACCCGTCACCGTGCTGTGCGCCGTCGACGGCCCGGAGGAGCCCGACGTCGTCGTCGCGCTCGGCGCCCCGGGGTCGGGCGCCACCGTGACCCGGCGGTGCGGTGACGTGGCCGAGCTGCTCGCCGCCGCGGCCGCCGGAGCAGGCACCGTCGCCGTCGTGACGGCCGACCTCGTCGGGCTCGACCGGGAGGCCGTCGGACGGCTGCACGCCGCCGGGACCCGGGTCGTGGCCCTGACCCACGCCGGCGGCGCGGAGCGGGCGGAGGCGCTGGGCGTCGACGCCGTGCTCACCGGGCCGGGCGACCCCGGGTTCCTCGACGCCGTGCGGGACACCGCCCCGATCGACGACCCGCTGGCCACCGGCGAGCTCGACCTCGCCGACCTCGAGCACGACGGCGCGCCCCCGGGGCGACGCGGTGAGGTGGTCGCGGTGTGGGGGCCGGTCGGGGCGCCGGGGCGGTCCACCACCGCGGTGGAGCTCGCGGCCGAGCTCGCCGGGATCGGTGCCGCTCCGCGGCGTCGGGGGCGACGTCGGGCCTCGTCCGAGCGTCCGCCGGGAGAGACCACGCTCCTCGTCGACGCCGACACCTACGGCTCGTGCCTCGCGGCCCGGCTCGGCCTGCTCGACGACGCCCCGGGGCTGGCGGCCGCGGCCCGCGCGGCGTCGCAGGGCAGCCTGGACCTCGCCACGCTCGCCCGTCACACCCCGGTCGT
Organism: Isoptericola haloaureus; assembly: GCF_036689775.1. NCBI lineage: Bacteria > Bacillati > Actinomycetota > Actinomycetes > Micrococcales > Promicromonosporaceae > Isoptericola > Isoptericola haloaureus. The sequence goes on from NZ_JBAGLP010000119.1 coordinate 31,318, forward strand.
GGCAGGTCGCCTGCGGGTGCTGACGGGGATCACCCGGGCGTCCCGGTGGCCCGAGCTGCCGGCCAGCGCCGTCGAGGTCGTCCTGGAGCGCGCCCGCGACCTGGCGCGCTGGACGGTGGTCGACTGCGGGCCGCTGGTCGAGGCCGACGAGCTGCTCATGTACGACACGCACGCGCCGCAGCGCAACGGCGCGACCCTGGCCGCCCTGCAGGCCGCCGACGTCGTGGTGGTCGTGGGCGCCGCCGACCCCATCGGCATCCAGCGGCTGGTGCGGGCGCTGGAGGACCTGGGCGAGGCGCCGGTCCCGGTGGCCGGCCGGCGGGTCGTCGTCGCCAACCGGGTGCGGTCGACGGCGGTCGGGCCGGACCCCGCCGCAGCGGTCGCCGCCGCGCTGGCCCGCTACGGCGGGGTGACGGACGTGCACCCCGTGCCCGACGACGCCGCCGCGTGCGACGCCGCCGTGCTCGCCGGTCGGAGCCTGGCCGAGCATGCGCCGTCCTCGTCCGCCCGGGACGGCTTCGCCGCCCTGGCCGGCCACGTGCGCGAGCTGGTGGCCTGAAGGCCCCGCAAGGCCTGGTCGGGCAGACTGTCCCCATGCGCATCTACGTGCCCGCCACTCTGGACGAGCTCGACACCGCCGTGGTCGGGCGGGTGACCCGCTGGCCCGTCGGCCCGCGGGGCGCGCACGCCGTGACCGGAGCGCTCGCGGCCGAGCTCGCCGACGCCGACGACGAGGGGCGCGAGTACGCGGCCTTCCTCGCGGCAGCCGACGACTCGCTGTCGCTGATCGCGGCCCGGCCGGGTGCGGCGCCCGTGCGCGTGGTCGTGTCGGCGGACGTCGAGGACGACGTCGTCGCGGACGGTGCAGCGGGCGGTGCGACGTCGGCGGTGCAGGTGCTGCGCGACCTCCCCGACGTGCCCCTGGCCGCCGTGCACGTCGACGAACCGGCCGCCGCCGAGGACGTCCGGGCGGTCCTGGCGGCCGTCGACGCCGACGACGACGAGGCGCTCGCGGACGCCGTCCAGCGTGTCACCGACCGGGACCTGCTCTGGTACGACCCGAGCGAGGTCCACCAGATCCCGCGCCCCTGACCCTCGTCGCTCCCGTAATGCTGTGCCCCCGCATCGCTGCGCCCCCTCAATCGTTGTGGGCGTGAAATCTGCAGGTCGTCGGCATCGACGGCTTGCAGATTTCACGCCCACAACGACGGGGGAGTGGCGGGGAGTCAGCCGAGGTAGACCATCGCCTTGTCGTGCAGGAGCCCGTTGGTGGCCACGGCGTTGCCGCCCCACGGGCCGTCCTCGCCGTCGAGCGAGGTGAAGCGGCCGCCGGCCTCGACGACGATCGGCACGAGGGCCGCCATGTCGTACAGCTCGAGCTCGGGTTCGGCGGCGATGTCGGCGGCGCCCTCGGCCACCAGCATGTACGACCAGAAGTCGCCGTAGCCGCGGGTGCGCCAGCACTCGCGGGTCAGGTCGAGGAACCCGTTGAGCTTGTCGCGCTCCTCCCAGCCGTCCAGGGACGAGTAGGCGAACGAGGCGTCGCCCAGGGACGACACCCCGGAGACGTGCATCCGGGTGGCGGCGGCGATGGACTTGCCGGTCCAGGCGCCGGAGCCCTTGGCGGCCCACCACCGGCGGCCGAGCGCCGGGGCCGAGACGAGGCCCATGACGACCTCGTCGCCGTCGGCCAGCGCGATGAGCGTCGCCCACACGGGCACGCCGCGCACGAAGTTCTTCGTGCCGTCGATGGGGTCGATGATCCAGCGGCGCGACCCGCTGCCGGCCTCGCCGAACTCCTCGCCGACGATGGCGTCACGCGTGCGGGCACGGGCGAGCTGGGCGCGGATGAACTCCTCCGCGCCGCGGTCGGCGTCGGAGACCGGCGTCTGGTCCGGCTTGGTCTCGACGTGGAGGTCGACCGCACGGAACCGGGACATCGTCATCGAGTCGACCTGGTCGGCGATCACGTGGGCCAGGCGCAGGTCGTCCTCGTACGTGCGCCCGTGCCCCTGTGGGCTGGGAGTCTGCTGAAAGGTGGCCACCCTCACACGCTAGCGGTTCGCGACGTCGACGGGGCGCGCCGCGACGCCAGGCGAGACGCGCGTGTCGTCGGTCCGAGGGGATGCGCCCTCGGCCGGGGTGCTCCCTAGCCGGCGTCGGTCCGCGAGGCCAGCAGCCGTCGGAACGAGGCCAGCCGCGCCGCGCGTGCCGCGCGGGCGTCGTCGTCCGCGGCGGCCTCGACCCACTCGTCCAGCGCGCAGTCGGGGGCGTCGGCGAGGTGCCTGCACCCGCGCGGGCACTCCTCGGCCGCGGCGTCCAGGTCCTCGAAGGCACGCAGCAGGTGCTCGGGCTCCACGTGGGCCAGCCCGAAGGAGCGCACGCCGGGGGTGTCGATGACCCAGCCGTCGTGCCCGTCGTCGTCCACCGAGGAGCCCGGCCCGCTCGGCAGCCGCAGCGCCACGGCCGACGTCGAGGTGTGCCGGCCGCGTCCGGTGACGTCGTTGACGACGCCGGTCGCCCGCAGGGCGTCGGGCACCAGGGCGTTGATGAGCGTCGACTTGCCGACGCCGGAATGACCCACCAGCACCGACGTCCGCCCCAGCAGGCGCTCGCGGACCGTCTCGACGGAGTCCTCGTCGTCCCGCCGCGTCACCACGACGTCCACGCCGATCGGCTCGTACAGGTCGCGCAGCTCGTCGGGGGAGGCGAGGTCGGCCTTGGTCAGGCACAGCAGCACGTCCATGCCGGCGTCGTAGGCGGCCACGACGCAGCGGTCGATCATGCCGGTGCGCGGCTCGGGCTGGGCGAGTGCCGTGACGACGACGAGCTGGTCGGCGTTGGCCACCACGATCCGCTCGTACGGGTCGGTGTCGTCGGCGGTGCGCCGCAGCGTCGAGGTGCGGTCGGTGACCCGCACGATCCGGGCCAGCGTGCCCTCGTGGCCGGACGTGTCACCGACGACGTCGACGCGGTCGCCGACCACGGTGCGGGTCCGCCCGAGCTCGCGGGCCTTCATGGCGAGGATCTCGCGCTCGTCCGGACCGCCGTCGTCGACCACGAGGGTGTACCGGCCGCGGTCGATGCCGGTGACGAGCGCCGGGACGGCGTCGGCGTGCTCGGGCCGCTGCTTGGAGCGCGGGCGCGACCCGTGCTTGGAGGGACGCGCGAACCGTTCGTGCTCGTCGCGGACCCGGCGGGCCATCAGTCCTGGTCCTCCGTGCCTCGGCCGAGCATGCGTGCCCAGATCCCGTCGAACCCGGGCAGGGTCTTGGCGGTGGTGGCCACGTTCTCGACCTGTACGTCCGGGACCCGCAGGCCGAGCAGTGCCGCCGAGGTGGCCATGCGGTGGTCGGCGTAGGTGCGGAACACCCCGCCGTGCAGCGGGCGCGGGGTGATGACCAGCCCGTCGCGGGTCTCCTCGCACCGGCCCCCGAGCCGCGTGATCTCAGCGGCGAGCGCCGCCAGCCGGTCCGTCTCGTGGCCGCGCAGGTGCGCGATGCCGCGCAGGCGGGTGGGGGAGTCGGCCAGGGCCGCGAGCACGGCGAAGGTCGGCGCGAGCTCGCCGCCGGCCCGCAGGTCGACGTCGATGCCGTGGATCTCGCCGGTGCCGCGCACCGAGAGCACGCCGTCGTCCAGCGAGGCCGTGCCGCCCATCCGCTCCAGCAGCTCGGGGACCATGGCACCCGGCTGGGTGGTCGACGTCGGCCAGCCCGGCACCCGCACGGTGCCGCCGGCGACCAGGGCGGCGGCCAGGAACGGCGCCGCGTTGGACAGGTCCGGCTCCACGCGCAGGTCGCGGGCGGCGATCGGGCCGGGGGTGACCTGCCAGATGCCGTCGCGGGAGTCGTCGACGGCGACGCCGACCTCGCGCAGCGCGGCCACCGTCATCTCGATGTGCGGCAGGCTCGGCAGCGTCGTGCCGATGTGCCGCAGCGTCAGCGGACGGTCGAACCGGGGGGCGGCCAGCAGCAGCGCGGAGACGAACTGCGAGGAGCCCGAGGCGTCGATGTCCACCGACCCCCCGGCGACGTGCCCGCGGCCGTGCACGGTGAAGGGCAGGTGCGACGGCACCGTGGCGCCGGCTTCGTCGCCCTCACCCGTGACGCGGACGCCGAGGCCGTGCAGCCCCGCGAGGACCGGCTGCATCGGGCGCACCCGTGCCTCCGGGTCGCCGTCGAACCGGACGTCGCCGTCGGCCAGCGCGGCCACGGGCGGCAGGAACCGCATGACGGTGCCGGCCAGCCCGCAGTCGATGCTCGTGCTCCCGGTGACGGGACCGGGCGTCACGTGCAGGGTGCTGGGCGCCTCGCCCTCGGTGACGGTGGCTCCGAGGGAGCGCAGCGCGGCGATCATGAGGTCGGCGTCGCGCGAGCGCAGCGCGCCGCGCAGCGTCCCGGGGCCGTCGGCCAGGGCGGCGAGGACGAGCGCCCGGTTGGTCAGCGACTTGCTGCCCGGGACCTCGACCGTGGCCTCCAGGGGGCCGTCGGCGACGGGGGCGTCCCACAGGGGCAGATCGGTCGAGGCAGGCGCAGACGTCATGCCCCGAGACTAGTTGACCGCGTCCGACGACGGCGGCCCCGTCCGGACGTCAGGACACCTTCGCGGCAGCCTTCGCCGCGGCCTTCTCGGCGGACGCCCGGGCGCTCTTCGCGGTGGCCCTGGCGCTCTTGGCGCTCGCCTTCGCGTTCTTGGCGGTCGACCGCAGCTCGCGCTCGACCTGCTGCGTCGCGTGCCGGGCCGACGCCGAGGCGGACCTGCCGGCGTAGGTGGCGGACCGCTTGGCGTTCGCCACGGCGTGCTTGCCGGACCGCTCCAGGTTCTCGACGGCGTGCTTGCCCGACGTCGACGCGCTCTCGACCGCGTGGTGGGCCGACTTCGAGGCGGAGGCCCGCTTCTGGGCGATGCGGTAGGAGACGCCGGGGCGTCCCTCGAGGTCGATGCCGGCGATGACGGCGGCGCCGATCGCGCCGAGGTTCTTGACGAACTTGTCGGTCCGCTCGCGCCGCTCGTCGCCCTTGCTGGTGAAGGGCTGGTTGACCACGGCCAGCGGCGCGGTGAGCGCAGCGAGCGCGAGGGCGGAGGACCGCGGTGTGCGCCCGACGGCGAGCAGCAGGCCGGCCAGCGCCGTCGCGCCGCCGTGCGCGCGCACGAGCAGGGAGACCTGGGTGTCGTCGAGAGGTTCGACGCCGAGCGCCTCCGTGACGGTGTCGGCGCCGCGGCGGGCGGCCTCGGTGTGCTCGGCCGGTCGCAGGGCGGTGGAGACGCCGTCGTAGACGAACGGGACGGCCAGCAGGGGGCGGGCGAGACGTCGGAGCAGCATAGGCCCACTGTGGCAGAGCGGCTGCAGACATGCCTACCGATACACGCTGGTTGACGGCGTGAGCAGGGGTGCGGTCGGATGTCTGTCGTGCCCTCGACCCTCCGGCGCGCCGCTGCGCCCGCCGCCCTGCTCGCCGCAGCCGGGGTGCTGTCGGGCTGCGGGGGCGTGGGCCTGGCCCCGGAGGAGCCGTCGGACGTGCGGGGCGTGGTGGCCGACGGCGGCGCGCTCGACGACGACGACGCCCGCGCGGGCCAGCCGGTCCTGGTGCGGGCGTCGGACCCCTACTACGAGGGGATGGCGCTGCTCACCGACGGCACGGAGGTGCTGGACGTCGACGGCTCCGCAGCGGACGTGGCCGTGCTCGTCGCCGGGGCGATGGTCGAGGTGTGGGTCGACGAGGTCTGCCAGGAGTCGGACCCCGTGCAGTGCGGCGTCGAGGTCGTGCAGCTCCTCGAGCCGTAGCCGCGCTGCCCGCTGCCCGCCGCCTCCCGGAGCGGCCCTCAGCGCGGCTCGGCGCCCTCCCACCACTCGAGGTGGGACCGGGGCGGACGGCGGCTCCCGAGCCCGTCGCGCCGGACGGTCCGTGCGAGCGCCGTCATCCAGACGCCGGCGATCAGCAGGGTGAGCAGCAGCAGGATCATCGTCATGGCAGTAATGATGCGGTCATCGACATTCCGTCACGAGTGGCGGTATCGACATCACCCGTCGATGTTCTGCCATCGAGCCGCCCGGCGCCGCGGGGCGTTGACAGCCGATGGTCCGTGCGGTGCCATGACCCGCGTGGAAGCAGGCCTCGTGGCGAGTGCGCCGGTCCGTCCGTGGAGGCGGGGTGTCGAGACCTGTGCGTGGGGGATGTCGAGCTACGTGCTTCTCGCCACCGTGGTGGCCGCGGCGGTCCGGGGGATCGCCGGTGCCGCGGCGCCCTCGGTCGGTGAACAGGTCCTCACGGTGCTGATCTGGGTCGGGATGCCGCTGCTGCTGGCCGGCGTCCCCGGAGCCGCGCTGATCGTCGCGCTCGTGTGGCACCGTCCGCGATGGGTTCGTCTGACGGCGTTCGCCGTGGCGGGTGTCGCGTTCGGGCTGCTCGTCCGGGGGCGAGGGCTGAGCGTGTACGCGTTGTTCGACAGCCGGTCGTACCGGCTCGTCGGCTGGCTCGACCTCGGGATCGCGGTCACCGCCGCCGCAGCCTGCGCCGTCACCGGGTGTGCCGTCGTCTGGTGGCGCGTGGCGCGGAACGTCGGAGCCGGCTCGACCAGCGGGGGCGAGCAGGTTCGCCGTGCGACGGGAGCGCTCGAGGAGGGCCCCGGGTCGCCCGGTGCCCGGGCGACCCGTCGCGCGACCGGTGAGGCGGCGTGGGCCGGGCCGTTGGCCTGGCTCGTGGGCGCCGTCGGCATCGTGATGATCCCCGCCTACCTGGCCTTCGCGGCGATGATCACCGCAGCGCCGCTCTTCGGCGTACCGGGCGATCTCGAGGCTGCCGCCGGCTACCTGTGGCGCGGGGCTGCCGTGGCCGGGGCGGCGACGGCGATCGTCGTCGTGGTGGCCTCGGTCGCGGGCCGTCGGGGGACCGACGTGCGTGGGAGGGTGGCCCTGGTCGCCGTCGGTGCGGTCGTCACCTTCGTGCTGGTCGGCGCGGCGGCCTCGTCGGTGTGATCCGGAGTGCTGCCGAGAGCGGCAGCATCTGGGCGACGCTCCTATGGTTCGTCAAGGGGTGGTGGGTCCGGCTTCGAGTAGTCGGTAGAGGTCGCGGGCGATGTAGCGCTTGAGGCAGCGTCGGATCTCCCGGGGGGTCTTGCCTTCGGAGGTCCGGCGCTGGGCGTACTGG
>NZ_JBAGLP010000014.1:0-342 GCF_036689775.1 Isoptericola haloaureus
GGGCGACCCGGGGCCCTCCTCGAGCGCTCCCGTCGCACGGCGAACCTGCTCGCCCCCGCTGGTCGAGCCGGCTCCGACGTTCCGCGCCACGCGCCACCAGACGACGGCACACCCGGTGACGGCGCAGGCTGCGGCGGCGGCGGATCGCCCGGGGGGTCTTGCCTTCGGAGGTCCGGCGCTGGGCGTAGTGGCGGATGCGGTCGTCGGAGCGCAGCCGCGAGAGTGCGATGGTGTGCAACGCGCGGTTGAGCTGTCGGTCGCCGTAGCGGTTGAGTCGGTGTCGGTTGGTGACTCGTCCGCTGGTGGCGGGGATCGGGGCGACGCCGGCGAGCATCGCGAACG
>NZ_JBAGLP010000038.1:0-304 GCF_036689775.1 Isoptericola haloaureus
CAACGGCTACGAGAGCAGGGTGTCGCCGACGAACCCGCCCGGCTCGCACCCCGGCGGGCTCGCGAACACGGACGACCCGCTCGGCGTCGTCCACCGGCTCAGCCTGTCCAGCGCGGCGAGCTGGCGCTGCATGGGCGGGCACGGCTCGTCCACGTCGACCGGGAAGCCCGCGGAGATCCGCCCCGCCTCCGACACGCGGGCCCTGCAGGACGCACGCCCGATCTGCGACAGCAGTGGGCATGATATCTGCAGGTGAAAGGACGAAACGCCCACCAGGTTTCATGCCCACGACGAACGAAGGGCG